>NZ_JAGYWD010000001.1:0-1111896 GCF_018587885.1 Pseudomonas sp. VS40
CTACCAAATTCAACGCATCGTGGACGAGGGTCCGTATGTTTGGGTGACGGAACAGACGGTTGTTTCCTACGCCTATGACGACCTTGGCCGACTGATTTCAGCGACTAACGCTGTCGGCGAAAGCGAGATTTATCGGTACGACGATCAGCACGTCATTCTTGAGCGCGGCTTGGCCGGTGGGGCGAGTTTCTACTGGGAGTGGGAGCGGGCTGGCAAGGCGGCGCGGTGTGTCCGGCATTGGGCGAGCTTTTCGCAGATGGACACGCGGTATGCCTGGGACGACAACGGGCAGGTCACGGTGTTTAACGCCGATGGTAGCCAGGAAGTCTACGTGCATGACCAGCGCGCACGGCTGGTGCAGCGGGTGGATCCGGACGGGGCCGAGCACTTCAAGTCCTACGATGCCAACGGGCGGCTGACGGTTGAGCAGGATCCGCTGGGCGCGATCACGGCGTATCAGTACGACGAAGCTGGGCGCTTGGTGGCGTTGTTTCCGGGGGACGATGAGCCAACGACCTACGAGCATGACAACGGGTTCGTACGGGTTGTAAGGCGGGGTGAAGCGGTTTGGAAGTATGAGCGCAATGACCAGGGCGATGTTGTTCGCAAGGTCGATCCTGACGGTCATGTGACTGACTACAGCTACAACAAATACGGGCAGCTGGTTGGGGTTTGGTACCCGGATCATAGCTGTCAGCGACTGGTGTGGAATGAGCGTGGGCAGTTGCTTGAGGAGCAGTTGCCGAATGGTGGGATTAAGCGTTATCGCTATGACGATCTTGGGCGACAAATTGCTCGGGAGGATGAGCATGGCGCGCTGACCCAGTATCAGTGGGACAGCGTGGGTCGGTTGATTCGCGTTGTGCAGCCAGGCGGCGAGTTCAGGGAATACAGCTACAACCCCTACGGAAAAATCACCGCCGAACGGGATGAACTCGGCCACGTCACCCGCTACGAATACGCCGACGGCTTGCACCTAATCAGCCGGCGCATCAACGCTGATGGCAGCCAGGTCAAATACCGTTACGACAATGTGCGGTTATTGCTGACCGAAATTGAAAACGAGGTTGGCGAAACCTACCGACTCCAGTACCACAGCAACGGCCTGATCCAGCAGGAAAGCGGGTTTGACGGGCAGCGCACGGCTTACGTCTACGACCTCAATGGCAACCTGCAGGAAAAGACCGAACACGGTGATGACGGCAGTCAGCTGGTTACCCGCTACGATCGCGACTACGCCGGTCGACTCGTAAGAAAAACCCTGCCTGATGGCAACAAGGTTGACTACGCCTACGACCGCCAGGGCAATCTCCTAAGCGTCGAAGACGACCACTGGGCCCTGGCCTACGAATACGACGCTCAAAACCGCCTCACCGCCGAACACCAAGGCTGGGGCACCCTGCGCTACGGCTACGACGCCTGCGGCAACCTTCGAAACCTACGCCTGCCGGACAACAACCGCCTCACGTTCAATCACGACAAAGGCGGTCACCTCGCCACCGTCGAACTGAACGGCGCAGTACTCACCTCGCACCTCTTTACTGCGGGTCGCGAACAGCAACGCCAACAAGGCCAACTGCTCAGCCACTACCAACACGGCCACCAGGGACGCCTGTTCACCCAGAGCATCGCCGATGCCGAAGGCCCGCTATACCGCCGTCATTATGACTACGACAAATCCGGCAACCTCACTCGCCTGCTCGACACCCGCAAGGGCGACCACCGCTACCACTACGACCCCCTAAGCCGCCTCACCCGCGCCGACCACACCCAAGACGAGCAAGAACGCTTCGGCCACGACCCCGCCGGCAACCTGCTCATGCAAAACCGCCCCGGCCCCGACATCGTCGCCGGCAACCGCCTGATGATCCAGGGCGACCACCACTACGACTACGACGCCTTCGGCAACCTCATTCGCGAACGACGCGGCAAAGGCCATCAACTCGTCACCGAATACCGTTACGACTGCCAGCATCGGCTGATCGGCGTTAAGACGCCCAACGGCCAGACCGCCAGCTACCGCTACGACCCATTTGGCCGCCGCATCAGCAAAACCGTTGATGACATAACGACCGAGTTCTTCTGGCAGGGCGACAAACTCATCGCCGAGCACCACGCGAACCGCCACCGCAGCTACCTCTACGAACCGGACAGCTTCCGCCCGCTGGCCTTATTGGAAGGCTTCGGCCCAAAAGAAACCAAGCCCTACCACTACCAACTTGACCACCTGGGCACCCCACAGGAACTCACCGCCCCGGATGGCGAAATCGTCTGGTCCGCGCACTACCGCGCCTACGGCGAAATCACCCGTCTCGACATAGGAAAAGTCGACAACCCGCTGCGCTTCCAGGGCCAGTATTTCGATCAAGAGAGCGGACTGCATTACAACCGCCATCGCTACTACAATCCGGATGTTGGTCGTTACCTCACGCAAGATCCAGTTAAGTTGGCGGGTGGGGTTAACGCCTACCAGTACGTGCCCAACCCTACGGGTTGGGTGGATCCGCTAGGGCTGAGCAGGTGTCCGGGGGAGGATGGATGTAAACCCACAAATCGCCCAGAAAATCCGGCGGAAAACGTCAAAGTCAGTGAGGGTGACGTTGAGCTCCCCAGAGGCTTTGATACCAAACTATCTAGAAATGGCGCGTTCAAGAGAGCAAAAGCAATAGCCGAAATTCCAAAGACCCAACATCCAAAGCTAGTAAGCAGAGTTAAGATTACTGATCAGGAGCGATACATGGAGGGGAGAGTGTATACATTCGAATTAAAAAAACGCCAAATTGAAATTAGGGAACACTCATTGGGTCATGAAAAAGGTAACCTTGGTCCGCACTTCAACACCGAGATTAGAATTGACGAACAATCAATACCGTTAAAAAACGACGTAGATAATCACTCATACTTTAAGAGATAAAAATGAAAACAGTATTCATCAGACAAATAGGAATCCATCCCTGGGACCAAATTAATCCTAGCAACGATGAGACCTATATAACGATAACGCTGCTACATCAAGATTATGCGGGGGTATGGAAAACCTGGTGTGAGTTCAGCTCTTCGATTACAAAAAGATGGCCAAAAATTGTACGGTGGCATACCCATCTATCACCTTGCTACAGTAAGAGCGAAGAATACATTCTACAAAAAACATTTACTAAAAAATCAAATCCAGGAGACATCTTACGAAAAAACGCCCATACAAACATCTACTCACGAATAACTAATTTAGATCGCGATCCATTTCGAATAGATCCTGATAGCATGGCAGGCTACCGCACATCTGTAACACTTATGCTAAATACTAACAGTAGCCTTGAACACCTATGGCACAACCTGAGCACACTCACGTACATTTCAAAAACTGACGACTTCAAACTGATTCTATCAGATGAGAGCTCTTTTTCTTTCCGATTCTATGATGCAGAAACACATGGTGTTGCCCAGTTAATTTGCCACGCAGAACACTTAGCTTTTTTGGAAAAAATAATCAAAGAAATGAATTTGGAAGAAATTCAGCAGGAAGGTGTCTACGAATATATCCACAGGTAATGGATTCAAAAGCGTGACACTCACGTTGTTCACTTCACCTGTACGCTCTCTCAGAAAAGCAGAAAGTTAGGCCGCGCAGGTTCGTGCCCGAACAGCTCGGTGGCATAAGGCTGCCAAATCAAATAAATAGACCTAAACACGGCTTTAAAAAATTTAAAAAATTACCTTGAAGCGATGGCATTGAGCACGACACAAAAAAGTACACATATCGATGCATGGACTCATAGAAAAAAAACGGAACACACTATATATTTAAAGGCACGAAAAAAACGTGTTCCAGCCAACTGAAAGGTTCGTAAAAACGAGCTATCCTGATATTGAAACAATCAATGAAATTACTTGCAAATACAATCAAACCACTCACTAAAAGTGTTTTGATTTTTTAGGCGCCTCTATCGACAGCGCAAACTTAATTAACATTAACGATACCCCTCAAGCTCTACGGATACTTCCCACAATACCGCAGCATACCTATATAACCCAAAAAAAATCCAATTTGGATAGCCGGCATGTCTTTTGAGAGTGATACTTACCTTTCAAATCTAGTAATTAAAACCACAAGAAACTCTACTTGGCACAAAACACAGCAGAGCGGATGGCATTGGAGCCCCTCAATTTTATGGCCTTCTAAACGACCCCGAACGGCAAAGCCATTCGCACTAGAGCACACTTTTTTCAGGAGAAAAAATGAAATTCTGGAATGAAGTAGATAAAAATATATTTTTTGAAAAAATCTTTAGCAAACCTGTTGAGATAAGTAATATCGCTCAAATTTCTCTACAAATAGACAATGATCGCCCGGCTCTGGGAATCGGCTTCGATATACCCGAGTTTCCAGATACGCTACCGGAAAAATGGAAAAATAAAGGTTACAACGTTTGCAGGCTTGGCATTGACTGCTATGGTATTAGCAATCTAAAAATACTAAACATACCTAATCGAGGTGACTTTTCTCTAAAAATAAAAAAAGAAGGCGATCACTTTCGACTCCAAGCCATGAACAAAAACTCCTTACTTGAACTCAATGCAAAAACCATATTCCTTTGTAGTCCAAACGTCTATACAAAAGACAAAAAATAAGAATTTTAAAAAACCACCTCAATAAGAAAACCTTTTTATACGGAATTCTAAAATGAAAAACTGGAACGAGCTAGATAACAGCACATTTTTCAGTAAAATCTTCACCTACCCCGTTGAAATTGGAAAGATATCTCTTTTTTCTTTAAGGATAGAAAATGATCAATCTTGTATCAACTTGAATTTTGACATATCCGAGTTCCCAGATAATCTGCCAGAAAAATGGAAAAACCAAGGTTACAATATGTGTAGAGTCGGGATAATTTGCAACGACATTGAACACCTGAAGATATTAAACATTCCCAAGCATGAAGAGCTTATTGTAAAAATCAATGTAGACGACAACTACCACACATTTGAAGCAATCAGTGAAAACGCCTCTATAAAATTCAACGCAAAGTTTATCAAGCTCAGTGGACCGAATGTTTACATGAACGCCGCAAGCAACCACCACTTCAAAACAACTATAATTACAACTCACGAAAACTAATAAAATCGGCAATTATTTTGGTGACCGATCTACTATAAAATGCATAATTGGGGCGCAAACGAGGCTTGGTACAAAAATGTGCTCTATGACCCCCATAGCCAGCCCCAATTCGCCCCTCCCCCCAACCCCACCTAAACTCTCTCCATGCTATTTCAACGGACAGAGGATTCACCATCATGGGCAAACGTCATCCCAATCTCCCCGCCTGGCAATGGCGTAACTACCCGCAGAACCATCAGCACCCGACCAACCTGGCGTTGCATCTGATTGCCGTGCCGCTGTTTATCATCGGGTTTCTGTTGATCGTGTCCGGGGTGTTCAGCCTGAACCTGGCCAGTTTTGCCGTGGGGGTGGTCGGTATATTGGCTGGCCTGGCGTTGCAGCGTCATGGCCATAGCCTGGAAGCCGAGGCCAGTGAGCCGTTCAGTGACCGTAAAGATGCGGTGCAGCGTCTGGTGGTCGAGCAGTTCGTGACTTTTCCGCGCTTTGTACTAAGCGGCGGCTGGTGGCGCGCCTGGCGGCAGCGCCACCGACATTGAGGTCAGGCGAAGACCACTACGGTCTGGCGGCTGATGGCGATCAACTCGCCGGTCGGGCTCCAGAGGGCGGCAGCGGCATGGCCGTAGCCATCGCGGGCGTGTTCGATGTTGACGTAATACTGACACCAGTCGAGGGTCGTCAGATCCTGCAAGGGCTGGATGAATTCAATGGTCCAGGTCAGGGTACTGCCGGGAGCCGGCTTTTTCAGGTGCGGCAGCAAGGCTGGGGGCCAAGCGTCAACCAGGGCGAGAATATGCGCCTCAGTCAGGGGTTCTTCTTTGACATCGCCGCGTAAACGAACCCAACCGCCCATGTCCCGGGATTTATTGCCAGTAAAGGGTAAGCCACCGACACTCCAGCGCATCGCCAAATGACGCATGAACTCGGGGGTAACGCCCTTGATATAGGGCAGTTCCTGGCACTCATCCCAATGTTTGAACACCGGGGGCGCTTCGCTCTCGACAGCGATCTCTGACTCACGGGACGCGCCGAAACTGGCCTGCACCAGTGTCGCCACTTCACCGTTCTGTATCACGCGGCCAAGCAGTTGGCTGACGGCTTTGCCTTCGCGCAACACTTCGACTTGATAACTGGCAGGAACGTCTGGCGCTACAGGGCCGACGAAGGTGATGGCCAGCGACCGTAGCGGACGATCGGCTGGCACCTGGGCGCGCAGGGCTTCGTATTGCAAAGCAGCCACCAGACCACCAAAGGTCGCGCGACCCTGGGCCCATTCGGCAGGGATGGTGACATCCAGCGGGTTGCTGCGGGCGGCGTCGAGCAAATCACTAAAGCGCATGGTGGTCTCACATCAAAAGGAACAGATGATGGATCTTAACCATCGCGCCCGACAGGTACAGCGCCTATTCCGGCCAAATGCCGGACCGGCTTAGAAACAATCGGCGCTGAGTTTGTCCAGCACCCGATCTGCCTGGCCTTCAGCCTTGGCCATGGTTCGATGCCAGGTCGCGACACACGGTTGCAAATCCGGCTGGTGCTCAGCCTGGATCAGCCACTGCCAGCAGTCGTGCCAATCCCCCAGGGCGCCCTGGGCCTTTTTCAGGCGCGACATGGCGTTGGTGGGCAACTTGTCCAATTCGGGGTAGGCCTCGGCGGCGTAGCGTACGCGCTTGATCAGCAACCGCAGGCGATGGCGATCGTGGTCCGGATCCTTCAGGGCCTCATCGAGTTTCTGCCACTGTTTGGCCAGGCGTTTTTCAATGCGCGGGCGCAGGCCTTTGAGCAGTTTCTGGTGTTCGGAAGCACGGATGAAACGCGGAAAGGCATCGAGGATTAACAGCAGATGCGCGAGTTCCGGGCTTTGCGCCACGTGGCGATAGGCATTGGGTTGCAGGCGCAGGCGCCGGTCGGCGGCTTCGTGATGGCCATGCTGGTGCAAATACGCCGCCAGCACCTCGCGGTCGCGTAGCGGCGTCGTCAGTTGGCCGATGGTGCTGGCAGCCAACTCAAGCTGTTCAACCCCAGGCAGCCCGCGCAAAGGGCGCAAGAGGCTGCGCAAGCGGCGCACAGTGGTGCGCAGGTCATGCAGGGCTTCATCGTCGGTGACGGCGGCGAGGCGAGCCTGGCAGCTCAGTAACCCTACTTCCAGGCCAATGACCTGAGCGACTAACTGATCGACCAAAGCTGACATCCTGCCCTCACTGTCTGATGAAAATTTCTACTCGCGACTCCAGGTCGCCCCTACAGGTCAACGCCCGGCACGCGACTCACGAATATAGAACCGCGCCTTCTCGGCCTTGTTGGAACAGCCTTCAAACGCTTCAAATTGTTGCTGGGTTTTGGCGCCCGTCAACAGCGACAAGGCCTTGGAGTAGCTCACGGTGCCAGCAAACCCTTCAGCCTTGGCAAGGTCCAGTTCTTTCCAGGCCGCGTCCAATTGGGTGCCGCAGCTGTCGCGGTATGCGGTTTTCCCGGCACAACCGGCCAGGGCCAACATGATCACAGGCACACACATCCAGGCTTTCATCGATGACACCTCAAAATAAAGAAAAAACAGTCGTACGCTGTAGACGTTGCCTACATGGAAAAGTGCCTGTCCTTAGCCTGAAATCGGTAGTACCTAGAGACCAGAGCATACCCGAGCAGCACCGCTACCCAGGAAAAATATTGCAGGCCGCCACGAAGATTGAAGCCGGCCCCTCATGGGTGCATTGTGGGCACCTGCCTTGGGGAGGACATGGTCCATGAAAAAACGTGTTGCCTTGGTGCTGGGCTCCGGCGGGGCCCGGGGCTACGCCCATATCGGGGTGATCGAGGAAATCGAACGGCGTGGCTACGACATCGCCTGTATCGCGGGTTGTTCCATGGGGGCCGTGGTCGGCGGGATCTACGCCGCCGGCAAGCTGGATGAATACCGGAACTGGATTGAGAGCCTCGACTACCTCGACGTGCTGCGCCTGGTCGACGTCAGTTTTCGCCTGGGTGCGATTCGCGGTGAGAAGGTCTTCGGCCAGATCCGCAAGATCGTCGGCGAGATCAATATCGAAGAACTGCGCATTCCCTACACCGCCGTCGCCACCGACCTCACTAACCAGCAGGAAATCTGGTTCCAGGAAGGCTGCCTGCACCAGGCCATGCGCGCCTCGGCGGCGATTCCCAGCCTCTTCACCCCGGTGATGCAAGGCAATCGCATGCTGGTGGACGGCGGCCTGCTCAACCCGCTGCCCATCGTGCCGGTGGTGTCGAGCCATTGCGACCTGATCATCGCGGTCAACCTCAACGCCACCAACCAGAAGCACTACCAGTTGCCCATGATCCAACGCCCGCCCGCCTTCAAGAGTCGCTTCAACAACCTGGCGAAATCTCTCGGTTCGCACCTGCCATTTCGCCGTAAGCAGGCCGAACAGTTGATGAAGCTGGAGCAGGAGGCTTTGGAGGCGCAGGCCGCTGAGATCAACCCGTGGCTGGAGTCCGCCGAGCCGGAATCCCAACAACCTGCCGCCGCACCGGAAAAGCCCGGCGCACCGAAGTCGGCGACCGGGTCGTTCATCATCGATAACGTCGGCCCGGCGTCGCTGCTGGACCTGATCAACCAGAGCTTCGAGGTGATGCAGACGTCGCTGGCGCAGTACAAGATTGCCGGGTATCCGCCGGATGTGCTGATCAACGTGCCGAAGCGGGTGTGCCGTTTTTTCGAATTCTACAAAGCGCCGGAATTGATCGCCCTGGGGCGGGAGATTGCCAGTGATACGTTGGATCGGTATGAGAGTGAGCAGCGCTGAAATGCGTGGTGTCGCCGATGGCGCCATCGCAGGCAAGCCAGCTCCCACAGGGGAATGCATTCTGGATGTGGGAGCTGGCTTGCCTGCGATGACGCCAGAGCAAGCGCCGAAAATCTATCCGCCCAACAACCGATAACCCACCCCCGCCTCGGTCACGATAAACCGCGGCTGGGTCGGGTCATCCGCCAGTTTCTGGCGCAGGTGCCCCACCACGATACGCAGGTAGTGGCTGTCTTCGGTATGGGTCGGGCCCCAGATGTCCTTGAGCAGTTGCTGCTGGGTTATCACCCGCCCCGGATGCCGTGCCAGTTGCGCCAGCACCGCGTACTCCTTGCGGGTCAGCGCCACTTCAGCACCGTCGAGCAGCACCCGGCGATAGGCCAGGTCCACCGTCAGCGGGCCAAACCGCAGGGCGGCTTCCTGGGCTTCGCCCGCCGGCGCCTGGCGCAACAACGCGCGTACCCGGGCAAGAAATTCCTGGATGCCGAAGGGTTTGGTCACATAGTCATTGGCGCCGCCATCAAGGGCTTCAACTTTCTGCACTTCGCTGGCCCGTACCGACAGCACCAGCACCGGCACCGTCGACCATTCGCGGAACTCACGCAGTACTTGCTGGCCGTCCATGTCCGGCAAGCCAAGGTCGAGCACCAGCAAATCCGGCTTGCTCAGGGCGGCCTGGGCCAGGCCTTCGTTGCCGGTGCCGGCCTCAATCACTTTGTAACCTTGGGAGGCCAGGCTGATGCGCAGGAATTTGCGGATCTGGGGTTCGTCGTCAATGACCAAAATCGTCGAGGTCTGGCTCATGGTGTCCAATCAAAATCCGTGAAGAAAACAGGGTAGCTCATGCCTCGCGCTCCAGGCCAGGCTGTGTCGGCAAGGGCAGGAACAAGGTGATACAGGTGCCATGCCCTTCAATACCGTCGGCCACGCTGATATGCCCACCGTGGGCTCCGACCATGCCCTGGCAGATCGCCAGGCCCAGGCCCGTGCCCTGCCCGCCTCGGTCACCGCGTGCAGCGGTGTAGAACATGTCGAAAATTTTCGCGCGCTCGTCCTCGGGAATTCCCGGCCCCTCATCGGCCACGGCAAAAAACAGCTGGTTGTCCGACACGCCGGCGCTCAGTTGCAAGCGACCTTGAGCCGGCGAGAATCGTGCAGCGTTCTCCAGCACATTGACCAGTGCCTGCTCGATCAACGCGGCATGCACATACAACAAGGGCAACTCGGGCGGCACATCGGTACCCACCTGCAACGGTGCCAGCACCGCACGTAGACGGCCGAGGGCGCTGCCGACGATGTCGCCTGGCGACACCCAATCCCGCGCCAGTTTCAACGCGCCGTGGCCGAGACGCGTCATGTCCAGCAAGTTCTGGATATAACGATCGAGGCGCTCGGCCTCATCGCGGGTGCCTTCCAGCAGCTCGCGGCGATCCTCCAGGGGGATGGCCTCACCGAGTGCCAGCAGGCTGTCGATGCTGCCGCGCATGGAGGTCAGCGGTGTGCGCAAATCGTGGGACACCGAAGCCAGCAAGGCACTGCGCAGTTGCTCGGTTTCGCCGTGCAGCCGCGCGGACTCCAGTTCCTGGGCCAATTGCGCCCGCGCCAGCGCCTGGGCCAGTGGTTGGCTCAAGGCAGTGAGCAAGCGCCGGCGTTGGCCGCTCAATTCCAGGCCGGGTTTGGGGCTGACACCCAGCAAACCCAAGGGGCCTTCTTCGCCCGACAACGGCCACCACCACCAACGCCCGAACGGCAAGGTGCCGGTGCCCATGCCCGCTGGCTGATCATGCTGCCAGGCCCAGTCAGCAGCGGCGCGCTCGGCTTCGGTGAGGGTCAACGGGCCACCGGTCTCGATCGTCCAACCGCCCTGGCCATCGCGATTGACCAGGCACAGATCGAGGTCGCTCCAGCCTTGCAAATGATGCGCTGCGGCACTGATCACGGCCTGGCGATCGGTAGCGGCGGTGAGTTTGCGTGACAGGTCAAGCAGCTCGCTGGTTTCCTCCTGCGTGTCGCGCAATGCCTGCAACTGCCGGCGCTGACGTGCGGCCAGGTTGCCGGTCAGCGCTGCCATCAACAGGAAGAACAACAGGGTCAGCACGTCTTCCTCGCGCTGGATGGCAAAGGAAAAATTCGGCGGGATAAACAGGAAGTCGTAGGTCATGAACGACAAGGCTGCACACACCAGCGACGGCCCCAGGCTGCTGCGCACCGCCACCAGCAACACGGCGGCCAGGAACACCAGCGAGATGTTCGGCAGCGGCAAGACGCTGGACACCGCCCAGGCCACTGCCGCCGCCGCCACCGTCGCCACGACCGCCAGTGCGTAGTCGAACCACACCAGCCCGCGCACATCCGGCAAGCGTGGCGGTGCGGGGATGTCATCGCTGTCGAGCACGTTGATTTCCAGACCGCGCGCATTGCGCAGCAAACGCGCGGCCAGGCCACCGCCGAACAAGCGACGCCGCCAACGCATCCGTGACTGCCCCACCAGCAGCAGGCTGGCACGGCGTTCGGCGGCGTGCTGGATCAGCGTCTTCGCCACCTCCCCCGCTCGCAACAGCACCACCTCACCGCCCAGGCGCTCGGCCAGTTGCTGGGCATTCTGCAGGCGTAGCCGCGACTGCTCATCCCGCGCTCGACCGTTATCGATATGCACCAGGCTCCACGGCAGATGCCGGCGCTGGGCAACGCGACTGGCATGACGCACCAGGCGCTCGGCTTGCGCGTCGCCATCCACACCCACCAACAATCGACCGCGCACCGCTGGCGCAGCCTGGCCGAGTTGGCGATAGCCTTGGGCCAAATCATCATCGACGTGGGCGGCGGCGGTTTGCATCGCCAACTCGCGCAGGGCCATGAGGTTGGTCTGGGTGAAAAACGCATCGATGGCTGCGCGGGCCTGCTCCGGCACATAGACCTTGCCGTCGCGCAGGCGCTCCAACAACTCGCGGGAGGGCAGGTCGATCAATAGCAGTTCGTCAGCCTCCTGCAGCACCCAGTCCGGCAGGGTTTCACGCACTTGCACACCGGTGATGCCGCGCACCTGGTCGTTGAGGCTTTCCAGGTGCTGGACGTTGACCGTGGTAAACACGTTGATGCCCGCGGCGAGCAGTTCCTGAATGTCTTGCCAGCGCTTTTCGTGGCGGCTGCCGGGAGCGTTGCTGTGGGCCAGTTCGTCCACCAGTACCAGCTTGGGCTTGGCGGCGAGCAGGCCGTCGAGGTCCATTTCTTCGAGCATCACGCCGCGGTATTCGCTGCGCAGCAGAGGCTGTTGCGGCAGGCCGCTGAGCAAGGCTTCGGTCTCGGCACGGCCGTGGGTCTCGACTACGCCGGCAATCAGGCGCACGCCTTGGCGCAACTGCGTGTGAGCGGCCTGGAGCATGGCGTAGGTCTTGCCCACCCCTGGCGCGGCGCCGAGAAAAACTTTGAGCCGGCCACGGCCGTCCCGGGGCAGATCGGCTAAGAGGGCGTCGGCGCGGCCGGAGTCGCTCATGCTCGGGGGTTCCTTCAGGTGTTTATTGGTTGCGCTTAAGGCCGCCTTCGCGGGCAAGCCCGCTCCCACATTTGGAATGCATCCCCCTGTGGGAGCGGGCTTGCCCGCGAAGCGGTTTCACTGCTTACAATTTTTCCAAGGCCATATTCAGCGCCAGCACATTCACCACCGGCGGGCCCACCAGCGGACTTTCGATGTGCTCATCCAGCAACCGCTGCAAGGTCGACACCGGCACATTCCGCGCCGCCGCCACTCGCGCCAGTTGATAGGCAATCGCCGGTGGTGGCAAGTGTGGATCAAGACCGCTGCCAGAGGTAGTCAGCGACGCCAAAGGCACAGGCCCCTGGCTGGGCACCCACTGTTTGTTCGCATCCTCGAAGACGCGCGTGGCCAGCGCCGGGTTGCTTGGGCCCAGGTTACTGGCGCTGCTGGAAACCGTGGCAAACGCGCCGGCCGAAGGGCGCGGATGGAACCAGCTGTCACCGGTAAAATCCTGGGCGATCAGGCGGGAGCCGCGCACTTTGCCGCTGTCGTCGCGCACCAGGCTGCCATTGGCCTGGTTCGGGAACGCCACTTGGGCGACGCCGGTGACTACCAACGGGTAAGCGACGCCGGTGATCAGGGTCATGAGCACCAGCAGGCTCAGGGCCGGGCGGATTATGTTGGACATATCGGATTCCTCAATTCGGTCATTGCAACCTGTGGGCACCCACCGGGCGCCCACAGGAATAGGGTCAAACCAGGTGCAGCGCAGTCAACAGCATGTCGATCGCCTTGATGCCCACGAACGGCACCAGGATCCCGCCCAACCCGTAGATCAACAGGTTGCGCCGCAGCAACGCCGCCGCACTCGCCGCCTGCACGCGCACACCGCGCAGCGCCAGGGGAATCAGCACCACGATGATCAGCGCGTTGAACACGATGGCCGAGAGGATCGCGCTCTGCGGGCTCTGCAGGTGCATCACGTTGAGCACGCCGAGTTGCGGGTAGATCGAGGCAAACAGCGCCGGCAGGATCGCGAAGTACTTGGCCACGTCGTTGGCAATGGAAAAGGTGGTCAGCGCGCCGCGCGTCACCAGCAATTCCTTACCGATCTGCACCACGTCCAGCAGCTTGGTCGGGTCGCTGTCGAGGTCGACCATGTTGGCGGCTTCGCGAGCGGCCTGGGTGCCATCGTTCATCGCCATGCCGACGTCAGCCTGGGCCAGCGCCGGGGCGTCGTTGGCGCCGTCGCCGCACATCGCCACCAGGCGACCGTCGTTCTGCTCATGACGAATGCGGGCGAGTTTTTTCTCTGGCGTGGCTTCAGCCAGCACGTCGTCCACGCCCGCTTCGGCAGCAATCGCGGCGGCGGTCAGCGGGTTGTCGCCGGTGACCATGACGGTACGGATGCCCAGTTTGCGCAGTTCGGCGAAACGCTCGCGGATGCCGGGCTTGACCACGTCCTTCAGGTGGATCGCGCCGAGCAACTTGCCATCGGCACACACCAGCAACGGGGTGCCGCCGCTTTGGGCGATCTTGTCGATTTCCCGCGACAGCGCGGGCTGCAGGTCGCGACGTTGTAGACCGATGAACGCCAACAGCGAATCCACCGCGCCTTTACGGAATACGCGGCCCTGATAATCAACGCCGGACAGCCGGGTTTCGGCACTGAACGGCACGGCCGTCAGCTCGTCCGCAGTCGGCTCGGCCTGAGGGTGCAAGGCGCGCAGGTATTCGACGATGGATTTACCTTCCGCCGTGTCATCCGCCAGCGAGGCAAACAACGCCCCTTCGGCGACTTCCCTGCCGCTGACGCCAGGCGCCGCGACCACCGCCGCACACCGACGGTTACCAAAGGTGATAGTGCCGGTCTTGTCCAGCAGCAACACATGCACGTCCCCCGCCGCTTCCACGGCACGGCCGGACTTGGCGATCACGTTGAGACGCACCAGGCGGTCCATGCCAGCGATACCGATGGCCGAGAGCAAACCGCCAATGGTGGTAGGAATCAGCGTCACCAGCAGTGCGACCAGGAACACCAGGGGCAAGCTGCCACTGGCGAAGTGGGCGAACGGCTGCAGGGTCACCACCACCAACAGGAAGATCAGGGTCAAGCCGATCAGCAGGATATCCAGCGCGACTTCGTTGGGGGTTTTCTGGCGTTTGGCACCTTCCACCAGGGCGATCATGCGGTCGAGTGTCGACTCGCCCGGGTTCGCGGTGATGCGGATCAGCAGCCAGTCCGATACCAGTCGGGTGTTGCCGGTGACGGCCGAACGGTCGCCGCCGGATTCACGGATGACGGGGGCGGACTCACCGGTGATCGCGGCTTCGTTGACCGCCGCGATACCTTCGATGACTTCGCCGTCACCGGGGATCATTTCCCCGGCGGCAACGCGCACCACATCACCTTTGCGCAGGCCGGTGGCCGGCACGACCTTGAAGCTGCCATCGGCTTCCTTGCGACGTGCGCTCAGGCCTTCGCTGCCAGCCTTGAGGCTGTCGGCACGCGCCTTGCCACGCCCTTCGGCCAAGGCTTCGGCGAAGTTGGCGAACAGGACGGTGAACCACAGCCAGACGGCGATTTGCACGGCGACATAGGTCGGCACGCTGGTGTCGGGCACGAAGCACAACACGGTGGTGAGGATGGCGGTCAACTCGACCACCAGCATCACCGGCGAGCGTTGCAGTTGACGCGGGTCCAGCTTGACGAACGCCTGGACCAGCGCCGGGCGCCACAGGGCGGAGATGGCGGTTTTGGCGGGTTCCTGGGTGTGCGCCGGAGCCGCGTTTTTTGCAGGCATATTCATTTTCATATCCCTTTACTAGAAGCCCATGCTCAAGTGTTCAGCAATGGGACCTAACGCCAGCGTTGGCAGGAAAGTCAGGCCGCCCACCAGCAAAATGGTCACGGTCAACAGGGTCACGAACAGCGGGCCATGGGTCGGGAAGCTGTTCTGGCCGATCGGGGCGGTCTTCTTCATCGCCAGGCTGCCGGCCAGGGCCAGTACCGGAAGGATGTAGCCGAAGCGGCCGATCAACATGCCCAGGCCCAGCATCAGGTTGTGGAACGGCGTGTTGGCGCTGAAACCGCCAAATGCCGAGCCGTTGTTGGCACTGGCCGAGGTGTAGGCGTAGAGCAACTGGCTGAAACCGTGGGGGCCAGGGTTACTGATGGCACCGGCCGGGCCGGGCAGGCTCGCGGCAATGGCGCCGAGCACCAGCACGCCAACCGGCATCACCAAGAGGGTCACGACCAGCAATTGCACTTCCTTGGCCTGTAGCTTTTTGCCCAGGTATTCCGGGGTGCGGCCGATCATCAGGCCGGCGAGGAACACCGCAATCAACACGTTGAGCAGCATGCCGTACATGCCGGCGCCGACGCCGCCGAAGATCACTTCGCCGACCATCATGTTGACCAGCGCAACCATGCCGCTGAGGGGGTTGAGGCTGTCCTGCATGCCGTTGACCGAACCGTTGGACGCCGCCGTCGTCGTCACCGACCACAGCACCGTACCGGTGGTGCCGAAGCGGGCTTCCTTGCCTTCCAGCGGCGCGGTCTGCTCCACGGCCGGGTTGCTCAAGGTCGGGTTGGGCTGGTATTCGGCCCACAACGAGGTCGCGCCGCCGATCAGGAACAGCGCCAGCATGCAGCCGAGGATCGCGCGGCTCTGACGCAGGTCTTTGACGTAGTGGCCGAAGGTGAACACCAGCGCCACCGGAATCAGAATGATGGCCGCCAACTCAAACAGGTTGGCCCAGGCCGTCGGGTCTTCAAACGGGTGCGCCGAGTTGACACCGAAGAAGCCGCCGCCGTTGGTGCCCAATTGCTTGATCGCAATCTGGCTCGCCGCCGGGCCCAGGGGAATCACTTGATCCACGCCTTGCATTGTCACGGCGTCAACGTAGTGAGCGAAGGTCTGCGGCACGCCCTGCCACACTAGGAACAACGCCAGCACCAGGCACAACGGCAGCAGGCCGTAGAGCGTGGCGCGGGTCATATCGACCCAGAAGTTGCCCAGCGTCTTGGTGGATTTGCGACCGATCCCACGGCAAAGCGCGACCAAGACCGCCAGACCGGTCGCCGCGCTGACGAAGTTCTGCACCGTCAGGCCGGCCATCTGGCTGAGGTAACTCAGGGATGCCTCACCGCTGTAGGACTGCCAGTTGGTGTTGGTCATGAAACTGACCGCGGTGTTGAAGGCCAGGGTCCACTCCTGCCCCGGCAATTTCTGCGGGTTCAGTGGGAGGTAGTCCTGGAACAGCAGGATCGCGAACAACATCAAAAAGCCCGCGAGGTTGAACGCGAGCAAGGCCAGCATGTACTTCTGCCAGCTCTGTTCCTGCTGCTCATCCACGCCCGACAGGCGATAACAGGCACGTTCCACCGGGCCCAATACCGGCGTGAGCCAGGTGCGCTGCCCCTCCATCACCTTGTAATAGAACCGCCCCAGGAACGGTGCCGGCACCAGTACCACGGCGAAGAAGGCGATGATCAGCCAATAGTCATAACTGTGCATAGCCCGCTCCTAGTTCCGATCCGCGCGTAACAGCGCAACCAGCAGATAAATGAACAGCGCCACGGCCAATAGCAGTGACACCCCGTCCAGAACGCTCATGGAAGTCTCTCCGTTTAGCGGCGAGTGCCGCGTGTAGGGCAATTGTCGGCAGGAGTGGCGTAAAGGAACGAGAGCGAGGGGGTAGGCAGGGCGTAAAGAAGGCGTAAAGAGTGGGTTTATGCGGGGTTTACAGGGGTAGGTGTGGGGTCTTCAAGGGCCTCATCGCGGGCACGCCCAGCTCCCACACTCGCCCGCGTTTCAGCAGGAAATACACGCTCCAATGTGGGAGCGGGCTTGCCCGCGAAGGCGCCGGCTGAGTCAACACAGCACTTATCTGGTGCAACACAGGGGAAATTCAAACGCCAAACCGTTCCCGCGGCGACACTTGCACCGCTTTACGACAATGATTCTCAGCCTGGCATGCACGCTGCAACACCTTGAATCATTCCAAACCGTTCAGGGAGCAACACAATGAACACTCAACTCAAACCCACCTTGGGCACCCTGCACTTATGGGGTATCGCCGTCGGCCTGGTCATTTCCGGTGAATACTTCGGCTGGAGCTATGGCTGGGGCGTCGCCGGGACGCTGGGCTTCCTGGTGACCTCCCTGATGGTGGCCGCGATGTACACCTGCTTCATCTTCAGCTTCACCGAGCTGACCACCGCCATTCCTCACGCCGGCGGGCCGTTTGCCTACAGCCGGCGGGCCTTCGGAGAAAAAGGCGGTTTGATCGCCGGCCTCGCGACACTGATCGAATTCGTCTTCGCGCCACCCGCCATCGCCTTGGCCATCGGCGCTTATCTGAATGTGCAGTTCCCCGCACTGGACCCGAAACATGCGGCCGTGGGCGCCTATATAGTGTTCATGGGCCTGAATATCCTCGGCGTGAAACTCGCCGCCACCTTCGAGCTGGTGGTGTGCGTGCTCGCCGTCGCTGAGTTGCTGGTGTTCATGGGCGTGGTTGCACCCGCCTTCAGTTTCAGCAACTTCGCCCTCAACGGCTGGGCCGGCTCCGACACCTTTGGCGCACCAGCGATTGCCGGCATGTTTGCCGCGATTCCTTTCGCCATCTGGTTCTTCCTCGCCATCGAAGGCGCAGCCATGGCCGCCGAAGAAGCGAAAGATCCGAAGCGCACCATTCCAAAAGCCTACATCAGCGGCATCCTGACCCTGGTCATCCTGGCCATGGGTGTGATGTTCTTTGCCGGCGGCGTGGGCGATTGGCGCACACTGTCCAACATCAACGACCCCTTGCCACAAGCCATGAAAACCGTGGTCGGCGACAGCTCCGGCTGGTTGCACATGCTGGTATGGATCGGCCTGTTTGGCCTGGTGGCAAGCTTCCACGGCATCATCCTCGGCTACTCGCGCCAGTTCTTCGCCCTGGCCCGCGCCGGTTACCTGCCATCTTTCCTTGCCAAGCTGTCACGCTTTCAGACACCGCATCGGGCGATCATCGCCGGCGGCGTGGTGGGTATCGCGGCGATCTACAGCGACGGCCTGATCAACCTGGGCGGCATGACACTGACTGCGGCGATGATCACCATGGCGGTATTCGGTGCCATCGTGATGTACATCATGAGCATGCTTAGCCTGTTCAAACTGCGTAAGACCGAACCCCTGCTGGAACGCACCTTCCGCGCTCCGGGTTACCCAATCGTGCCGGGCATTGCGCTGGTGCTGGCGGTGGTGTGCCTGGTGGCCATGGCCTGGTTCAATGCGCTGATCGGGCTGATCTTCCTGGGTTTCATGGTGGTGGGGTTCGCCTACTTCCAGATGACCGCGCAAGACCGTGCCGACGCGCCGGCGGATGCGATGTTGACCGGGCTCTGATCTACTACGAGGCAGAACGGGCCTACACTGAACTAGTAAGAAAGCCCGTCACTCAAAGCAGTTATTACCGTGGGAAAACTCTCCCACGGCAATCTGCCTCAAGGAGAGCCTTATGCCGTGGTATGCATGGTTGATTTTAGTGGTCGCCATCGGGTCGATCGTCGGTGGACTGATGATGCTGCGTGACAGCGCCAACAAAGTGGAACTCACCGACGAACAACGCAAGCGCGTGGCCGAGCGCAACGCCCAGGCGGATGCCAAGGATGCGCAGGATCGCTGAACCTTGGGTTACTCCCAAGCCGCCTTGGCAATATGCAAACCGTGCTGCCCCTTGTAGGCAGCACGTTCCGGCTGGCTCCAGCCGTTCAGCAACTCATCCTCCAGCTTATAGATCTCAACCCCAAGCGGGCGGCACACCGTCAGCGGATCCTGCGCCTCAGGCCCCCACATCGGCAGCGACAAATCCCCACCGGGACACGTCGACAACGCGCACAGCAAATCAATCTCGGCAAAAAATTCCAGGTAATCGCCCGTCTGCGCCGGGCAGGCTTTCATGAAATACATGTCGTCATGATTCAGGCCCGTGCACTGGAAAATATTCAGCACGTCATGCACGTCGAATTCCGTCAGACCGTGGGGTAAAACCGCGCGGGTCAGGTTCGAGTGACAATGGTGATGGAAGTCCTCGCCAGTGAGCATGCGGTTCACATACGGATCACAGCGCGTACCCAGCAAATCATGCAGACGCCCGCCGTGCTCATCGATGCCGTAACTGGCCAGGCTGTCATCGGTGATCGTCACCAAAGGCCGCAGGAATGGCAGGTTCGACCACAAGCGGTCATGGGTGCTGACATGGGCACCTTGCAGCTGACGCGTACGCGCCGCCCACAAACGCTCGCGGGGGTCGTTGGCGTTCCACACGTTGAAGTCACCCACCTGCGGGCCCACCGGCGTGGTGACACGAAACACATGCCCGGCCGGCACCTTCCACGCCCTGCCCGTACGGATCGGCACTTCAAACTGCTCGATCAATGTGCGTTGCTGTTTTCGATCACGAATACGCTCGTAAAACGGCGTGTCGACCTGCAACGCCGAACCTTTGCTGACCTGATAAGCGGCCGGGTAGTCTTTGTACATGGTGCAGATCCTCGATCAAGGGTGGTTAAACAAGGCCAGGGACAGATGTTCCGAATCCTCCAGGTACAGGCTCATCGCCTCCCCTGCCGCCGTTTTATCCTGCTGGGCCAGTAAGGTGTAAATTTCACGATCACGCTCTAGCCACGGCGACTGGAAGCGCTGCTCATCGGGCGCGGCGCAAAACACCAGGCGCAATTGGGCGATCACCTGGGCAAAAAACTCATCGAACAGCGGGCTGTGCATCAACCCGACAATATGCTGGTGAAACACCAGGCTGTGGGTAGCGACCGCACGCCAGTCTTCTCGCTCACGGGCCAGGGTGGTGGCGTCGATGGCGTTCTGCATGCGTCGGGATTGATCTTCTGTCAGAGGGCCGCTGTGGGCGATGGCCTGCAACTCCAGGGTGCGACGGACGACAAACAAGTCACGCACTTCCTCCCGCGCCAACCGCCGGACCATCACCCCTCGATTGCGCACATAACGGGTCAAGCCTTCCTGCCCCAATCGGTGCAACGCTTCACGAATAGTGTTACGCGATGCGTTATAGGCCTTCACCAGTTCCATTTCGACCAAGGGCATTCCTGGTAGCAGTCGCCCGCCGATGATGTCAGCACGCAGCTCCAGGGCAATCTGGTCGGCTAAAGACAAACTGAGTGTCATGGCTACCTCACGATTGTTGAACAATCTTCCACATAGAGGTAACCACTTTTCGTGCCAAAGGCTAACGAACAGGACATGGGTGTAAATCAAATCAAGTTGGTTAAAATGTCAGCCTGTCACCGAGGCCGTCCCTATGCGTTATTCATCCGACCACAAAGCCCAGACGCACCAACGCATCATCAAGGAAGCCTCAGTACGCTTTCGCCGCGACGGTATCGGCGCAACCGGCCTGCAGCCGCTGATGAAAGCGCTGAACCTGACGCATGGCGGGTTTTACGCGCACTTCAGGTCCAAGGACGAACTGGTGGAAAAGGCCCTCCAGGCCGCAGCGACCGAGCTGGATGCCCATTGCGAGAAGCTGTTCAGCCAAGAGCGGCCGCTGGAAGCCTTCATTGACAGCTACCTGTCGGAGTGGCACCTGACCTCGCCGGCAGAAGGCTGCCCGTTGCCGACCATGTCTTCTGAGCTAGGCCTGAGAGGCCAGCACAGTGCAACAACAGATGCAGTACTCGGCGCTCGACTCAAGCAGATTGAAACAGCCTTGGGGAATGGACAGTCTGACGCGCAAGGCTTGGTGATGATGTCGACACTGGTAGGAGCCTTGGTACTAGCCCGGAGTGTCGAGGACAAGTCACTGGCGATGCGCATCCTGGACGTGGTGCGCGACAGCTTGAAAAACCAGGTTGCAAAGGATGAAAAAGCCGGTCAATGACCGGCCTCCCCTTATTGGCTTAGTTGATGACAAGCCGATCGCGGTTCTTCTCCAGCAGCGCCTTGCCAATCCCCTTCACTTCCAACAACTCATCCACCGCCGTGAACGGGCCATTGCTTTCGCGGTAGGCGATAATTGCCTTGGCTTTCGAGGCACCAATGCCGAATAAATCACGGCGCAATGTCTCGGCGTCTGCGGCGTTGAGATTGACCTTGACGGATTGCTCTGCTTTGACTACCTGGGCGGTGATGGGAGTCGTGGCTTCCGGTTTGATGGACGGTGCCGCGGTGGTGGTGAAGGACAGGGTAGTGAGGAACGCGAACATAAGAGAGGTTAGATAGATATTTTGCATTGTGACACTCCATGAATTAACTAAGCGAAGGCAGCTTTCCGAAGCCGCACTCGAAACTTAGACGATCTATTCAAATCGTCAAAACGGAGAACGTTACATTGTGTAAGTACTACCGATCTGAGCATACCCACCCACGCAAACATATTTGGCCTCATTTCACCTATTTACTTCTTTACCTGCTTACCACCATCATTGACTCGATAAACACATACATATCGTTGAAGCGCGAGTAATTTAGTTAGGTATAACTGCCCTGCTAATTGAGCCCCGCTCTATAAAAAGTGTGCCTAGAGATTTCCGCATTTGAAAAATTAGCGCATACTGTAGGAATTTAGGAAGATGGGGAGGGGAAAATGGGAGCGTACAAATGCATGTTCAAAATCGACGAGACGGCTGACTCCGCAGCCTTCTTCGAGGAATTTGAGCGCGTGTGTGCTAAGGAGCTTACGCCTGCGTACTCAGGATCCGACGCCTGGACGGGCGTCAGGGTCTTCGATTTGCGTGGAGCCAATCGTTTATCAGAACTACCCTACTTGAGATCACACCTGGAAAAAATCGGCATGAAAAACGTCGCCATGGTGAATTATTACAACATGGCACCGCGTTCAGAACAGCATGCTCATCGAGACCAATCGGGAAATCTACTGTTTGGAATATCTCGACTCCATATACCACTGAAAACAAACCCTCTTGCTTTTTTGGAAATTGAGCACATTCGTTACCAACTTAAGCTGAATGAAGTTTGGGCGCTTGATACGTCAGGACTCCACGCCGCACAGAACGAAAGCGATGTAGAACGCGTTCATTTGGTTATTGATGTCAAACGCGCCCCCGAAACAGAAAAGTACTTCCCTAAGATGACAATGGCAGTAAGGCTTCACTTAGCTAAATTCATAATCATCATGGGTTTTAAGGTCTTGCGTGACATTTTCACAAAGCCAGCAACCATTCTAGACCGCATGAGCTACATCGTAAGAATGGTGACCAAGCAAAATAGGTAACGTCTAGCTAGCCAACCCTTCGGGAACGCTAGCTTTTCTATAGCCGGTTAGATTGGTAAGTCGCCTCGTCGCTGAGCGTTGCTACCATGGAATGGGTCTCCGGACATGTACCGAAAATATTCACCCCCCTGGAGACGTGAGTATTCGTTTCGAGCACGCTGGATTGGGGACCTGGTACGCCTGACTCATGTAGAGGCCCACCATCGCTGGCTCCCGGCACTCAATCGAAAACTATCAACCCACCCGTCGGGCGACGAACTTAATGTTCGATCAAACCCGACATGGCAGAATTTAGTGGGTTTGAGTGGAGCGCAAAACCAGGCGCTTTCCATACGCAATTCGGTTTATCCAAAGGAGCAGGGATACCAATATAAAAACAGCAAAAATACTGTTCCATGTCATGATACTTATTAGGAATGATGAGTAAGTATAGGCGATGAAACACATGTAAATAGCGGGTGAAAATATCGGCCTGGCGTTCTTCAGCATGCTGATGTACCCAGCGTTGAAAAACAAACCTGACAATAGAAAGTACATCAATGCACCGAAAGCAGAGAAGTCAGTAATAGTACCACGGAACATTGTATATATATTAGACTGAATAATATTGTTGAAGTTGTAATATTCATCGTAGTAGCCCTCTGGAATAAAGGCGGTACTGCCTAGCGCTTTAAAGAGAGCCATGAATGTGTACAACCCATAAGTATTTTCGCCGCTATCAGCGAAGTGAGCAATTGAGTAGCCAGAGTAAACACTGGAAAACCAATCCGAAAAAGCATAAAAATGCCCAAAAGCATAAGACGAAAAGTAGTACAGTAGCTTATCTATGGTTTCCTCGGTGGTTCCTCCACCAATGCCTCTTGCCAAAAAAGATAGAATGAGTATGGGCAGCAAGCAGATTAAAGAGAAAAAAATCACACGATTTGTTTTCTTGTTGGTGAGGGAAAAATCGCCGGAACTTATCCTGGCTACCAGCACACCAGAGTAAAAAAATGCAGCACATTGGAACAAGGTCCCTTTATCTGCGTAGACCACCATGTAAAGGCAGGCCGGAACGAAACTGAATAAAAAAACGAGCAGTTTTTTCGGGTTTGTTTTTCCTGCTATGATCAAACCGCCAATACAGTTGGCGGTATAATTAAGCAAGGTTCCTGTACGTGAAAAGAAATTCGCCTCAATATTGCCACTGTAGCGATCATTCAAATATCTATAAGCTGTTCCAGTCAAATCGGTTAGAAAATCGTAAGGAGAATACCCCTGGATGGATAAATTGATGAAAATACAAAGCACCACAACGATCTGCATTGAATAGAAAGAAATCGTCAAAAATGAACCGTTATATATATCCGCAGACGCTATTGATTTCTGTTCGTTCTTTGTATTTTTTGACTTCCATGTCGTCAATAGGGACGGTATTGAAAATGCCAACAAGCACGCAAATATATAAACCATTGCGAACGGGTTCGAAGGAACACTGAACATCACGACCAAGGGTAAAAAGGTCAACAAAAACCAAAACAACGTAAATACCACCGACGGCGCCACCCAGGATTTACATTTTATCTTAAGCAAATATGCAAAAGGCAGTATCATGAGGCTAATCATAATTGATATTGCTTTTAGGATGTAGTCATCTGGACTCATTGTTTTACCGATATTGTGAGACGTATGAATAGGGGCATTACAATTACCCTATTGTCATTGAAAAAATATACATGTAACGGTCTCAGGGCCTTCTTTGCAGAAAGACTTTAGATCTCGCACCGCCTCGCGTTCCCTCTTCATTTCAGTTATCTCTGTCTAAAATCCGCAAAGCCACTAGATGCGACATACCGGTCAAAGAAGAACACTATTCTTTCACAAGAAACCACCGAGACATTCTAGCACGTGCTCTGTGGCGAGAGATGCACCGTGAAGGCTTGACCGTTCAGCGAAATATCTGTGCCCAGAACGGTTAGAACGGCTCACTGAAAGGAATTGATGCTGTTCACCCGGGCCGAGCATCCTTGCGCAGCTTTGGGTGAATCGGTTTGTTGGGGCCTCCACTGCCCTTGGCATTGCGACTACGGGCATGATTACGCATCCAGAATAAATACGAGCGTACGTTCATCAGTGTCGCCAGATGCATCATGGGAGGGGTCGTCTGACGGTCACTCAGTACGCTCATCACGAAATAAAGCCATGCCAGGACTAGCCAGAGTACTGAGTCGGCAAGCATGCCGCGCCGACAAATGGCGCGCATGAATGAGTAGATCCGGCTCACACCGTACGCTCCAATGGAAGTATTTGGCCAAACGTACTCAGGTCGCAGAAGCTGGAAAGATCAATGAGGTTGAGCAATTGATGCTGAACACACATAAAAAATCCGATGCTAGATATCTAGCATCGGACCTTAAGATTTATATATCAGCAGCGTCCACGCACTATAATTATTTCCAGTCCAGTTGATGCTGCCCCGACCCTAGCTCTGCTGATTGCCCATTGTGAATGAACTTCGCAGATGAGCCGACTGGAACCGTCACGTTGATAAGGCGCTTAGGATAGTCAAAATTCAAGAAAATGTTCCCCTTTGGCGTAGGGAGGGTGGCGACTGCCGAAAAGCGGAGCGCGCGGGAGGGAGCTAGTTCCCAATTCTGCCAGCCCGCCTTAGTCGGTCTCACCCCCAGTAAGTACCTAGGTATTATATTGGCGGGTGCCGCTCCCCACGCGTGAGTCCAATCTTCATTGTCTTTGAATTTTACGTCCCACGCCTCATGGGTGATGGTGGCATCGTATTTATTGAGCATGTTAAGCCAGCCACGGTCACTCTCATTTAAAATCAAGCTCAATGCGAGATCATCCTCGCCCATCTTGAAGAGCGATTCCAATAAATACTGGGCCGCAAACACGGAACTCGGAAACCCCCCTCCGTAGGCGGTGATTTTCTTTTTTATCTCGGTTAAAAATAACTGACGCTCATCTTCATTTACAAGCCCGAAATCCAACGGTACAAATAGACTGTGTGCAGACGTATGACTTGAGCCTATACCGTCAGAAAACAATCCATTGCTCAAGGTAACCTTTCCACGAATTGCTGCCTTTAGCTTTTCAGCTTGCTCAGTGAAAAACTGACGATCAGACTCCTCATCCAACGCGTGTGCGATGTCGGCCATCCGAAGCATAGACTCATAGACAAAAGCATTAGTTACCGTGTTATTCGCGACCATCTCATGGCCGTCGCGCTGGCTGGGTGGCCAGTCAACCAAGTCACCCATAGGGTACGTTACCTTGAGTGCTTTCTTGAGCTCAGGTTTTATCTTGCTGATATCCACCATGCCCGTTTCCGAGATGGCGTCCTTGAGGGTCAACAGTTTCAACCAAGCATAATGCGTACGAAGAAACTCCTTATCTCCGGTTTGCATGAAGTCAGCCCATGCCATCAAGATCATGTGAGACTGCCACTCAGTCGGCCAAGTGGGGTTTTTCACCAGAAACTCAAATGTCCGCCTTGGAACACTAACTTCGCCCACCTGCGCGAACCAACCCAGCATGTTGATATATGCATCGGCCTCATAAGGCAGGCGCTCCCTGTCTCCATCGACGAAAATACCTGCAAAACTAGTCGCCATCATCGTATGGTCCATTAAGCGCATAATTCGATCGAGCTCAAGCGCAGAAGGATCACCCGTAAACGAAATTTTCCCCTGCTGCTGAAAAGCGGAAGAACGCGCATACTGAATCGAAATGGACTGCTTGGAAAAATTGCCCTTCCAACCATAGATATCGATATACCTGAAGGGCATGACAGAACCAATATCGCTAGGCATCAATCGCGCATCTTCTGGAGGAAGAGCTACAGGCTGCGAGCCTTTTTTGAGCGTGATTTCAGTATCATAAAATCGCACCCCAATCCGCTCAGCACCAATACTGGGAAGGGGCTCTGGCTCGGAGCTTTCTCTGAGTTTCAGTCGGATTTTAGATCCACTATTAGCCGCATCGACATTGAAGGCCACTTTTGCGAAGTACACCTTACCCAAGTCAATCGTTATCTTATCTACCGAGGTAGCGATATTAAAGTCCGGCAGATCAACGAGACTGACAATAGGCGCTTCGACGTTGTCCGCTTCTAAACTTTTTTTATAAAAAAAACCACACACAAAGAAAAACAAACACAGCAAAATGAGGCACGTATAAACACCTCCCTTCCGTGGTAAAAAACGCGAAACATGCATAGACACTACCTTATTTAGAAGTCAAGAATCCAATCGCCGCTGTTGATAAATCCAATCCACTATTTCTCCATCTGGCGAGTACCCACTGACTGTTTCCCTGAGCAGTTGCCTCACACTGCTGTAATCATCCTTCGACACAGCAGAGTTAAGCTCTCTCAACTTGAGCTTTAATTGTTCCCAGGGAATATAGTCCTCATTGGCACTCATGATCATTGGGTGATCTGTGGCAATGACATTTTCACCAATCAGCAATTCCTCGTACAGCTTCTCACCGGGCCTCAGCCCAGTGAATTCGATTGCAATATCGCCATGGGGGTTAGCGTCGGAACGCACACTCATTCCAGACAGATGAATCATTTTTTTGGCTAATTCAATTATCTTTACCGGCGCACCCATATCCAAAACAAACACGTCCCCCCCCAATCCCATCGACCCGGCTTGAATAACCAGCTGAGCCGCCTCTGGAATTGTCATGAAGTAGCGCGTGATTTTGGGATGGGTAACCGTTACAGGACCGCCTGACTTGATTTGCCGATGAAACAGTGGAATTACCGAGCCGGACGAACCGAGGACATTTCCAAACCTGACCATCGTAAAGCGGGTCTTATTGATAGTCGACACCGCGTCTTGTGCCTCGTATAGCACGGGCGCTTTTTCGCGACTCAACGCCTGAAGCACCATCTCTGCAAGGCGCTTGGTGCTCCCCATGACATTTGTCGGCCGGACGGCTTTATCTGTCGAAATCAAGACAAAGTTAGAAACACCTGCGCGAAGAGCGGCTTGGGCGGTATAAAGGGTTCCGTTGATGTTATTTAACACGCCCTCCGCAATGTTATGCTCAACCATGGGCACATGCTTATACGCAGCCGCGTGATAAACGGTATCTACTTTCCATGCTTTCAGCACGTCAAATATCTTTTCCTGATTACGGACTGACCCCAGTATCGGCAACAGCTTAATGGGTAGCGATTCGCGTTGTATCCGATGTTCTAACTCAGAAAAAATACTATATAAATTGAACTCGCCATGTTCAAAAAGGAGTAACGCTGTAGGGCGTAATTGAAGTATTTGACGGCACAGTTCCGAACCGATCGAGCCCCCCGCCCCGGTGACAAGCACGACCATACCCTTGATACAGTGCTCGAGCAGTTCGCCTTGCGCCGGAACGGCATCCCTGCCCAAAAGGTCTGCCACATCAACCTCTTGGATATCATCAACCTTCACTCTACCGCTGGCCAGGTCCATGAAGCCTGGCACACTACGCACATGAAGGGGGAAACCTTCCAGATAATCGAGTACCTCACGCCGACGTGCACGCGTCGAGGAAGGAATCGCAAGCAGAATTTCCTGAGCGCCGGTAACATCAACCATCGTTTGGATATTTTTAGGCTTGTAGACTTGCAACCCTGCAATCACGCTATTGGCGATGCTGGAATCATCATCGATAAACGCCACCGGCCGCATCAACCGCCCCATACGCAAGGCAGCCACAAGCTGATTACCTGCCGCTCCAGCGCCGTAAATCGCCACCTTGGGAATACCATCATCCCGGTTGGTGAAGGGCACATGCTGTGAAGCTGCAAACCAGTCGCCTAAAAAGTATTGGCGCATCGCTAAACGCAGCCCACCCACCATGACCATGCTCAACCACCAATAATTGAACACGATCGATCTAGGCACTACGTTCTGATGATTGCTATACCAATAAACTATGAGCCCAAGAATTAACGAAGAAAGAGTCACCGCTTTAATGATTGCGATCAGAGCATCATTGCCAAAATATCGCATGACGGCGCGGTACATACCAAACCGAATAAATAGAGGTATCGCGACTGCTGGCGCGCTTAAAAACAACCAAGTGTGCATTAAGAAAGGGTTGCTAATTTCGTCTAACCCTAGACGGACTACAAACGCCATCCACAGCGCTACCCAGATCAGTACGACGTCCGCCAATAATTGGAATATTCTTTTTTTTCTGCGCGGCAGATTCAATAAGAAGCTACGTACTTTATCCATTTCGATTCTATCCCCTTCAGGAAGCTGATAACTGCCTTTACTACCGGCTAGCGCGGGCAGCACCCTACCAGCTGCCTCATTACTACGGTGAGGCGAAAAATAAATAGGGCTGTGTGAGCGCACTCTGGGTCTGGCAGAGCGACTCAACAGCCTTAACAACTACCGCGACAACTTAGTTTTCAGCCGCCTCGTGCATTACAGCAATCAAGGCATCGCACGTCTTATCTATCTCAGCCGCACTCAATGTAGGGTGCACCAAAAACATCAAACTGGTTTCACCCAGCTCCTTCGCTATCGGCAAGCGATCCTTAGGTTTGAAAGACGTACCATCAAATGCCTTTTCCAAGTAAACCTCGGAACAGGAACCTGAAAAACTTGGAACGCCTCTTTCCGCCAAGCTGGCGATAATTCTGTCTCGGTCCCAGCCCTGCCGGAGCATTTCGGGTTGCACGAATACATAACATTTATACGCCGCATGACTGACATCATCCGGTAAATTGGGCACCCGCAGCCCTTTCAGCGCCTTAGCGCAGCTCCAGATTTTACTGGCATTTTCGGAACGTATTTTATGCCATTGCGCCATCTTCTTGAGTTGCAACCTACCGAGAACGGCTTGCACCTCAAGCATCCTCCAGTTGGTGCCAAAGCTATCATGGAGCCATCGAAAACCCGGGGGGTGCTGCCGCTCGTAGACGGCAGTCCAGTTTTTTCCATGGTCTTTGTAGGCCCACATGGTTGACCAGAGATCAGGGTCGTTCGTCGTCACCATCCCGCCCTCCCCGCCAGTCGTCATGATTTTGTCCTGGCAAAAAGACCACGCGCCGATATGACCAATACTGCCAACTGGACGGCCTTGGTACGTTGCACCATGTGCTTGTGCACAATCCTCAATGACTTTAATACCATGCGTTTCAGCCAACTGCATGATCGGCGCCATCTCGCATGGCCAGCCAGCAAGGTGCACACAAATAATCGCTTTGGTCTTCTCGGTTAGAACTGCCGCGATGGAGGAAGCGGTAATGTTTTGCGAGTCTCGATCGACGTCCGCGAATACAGGAGTCGCTCCTGCAAGGACCACGCATGAAACCGAAGCCAGAAACGTACGCGAAGTTACGATGACCTCGTCCCCTGACCCGATTGACAGTGCTTTGAGTGCAAGGTCCAGTGCTACGGTGCCATTCGCGACAGCAACGGCATGCTGAGTGCGAGTCCAGTGGGCAAATTCTTCCTCGAATTTTCGGCCTTCTTGACCAGTCCAATAGTTTACCTTATTGGAAAGGATGACCTCGCGAACGGCGTCTGCTTCTTCTACCGTAAAAGATGGCCATGGCGAAAATTGCGAATTGAGCATCAGACGAATCCCGGATTAATATTTGAAGAAGCCTTGGCCCGTTTTCCGACCCAGGTGATTAGCGCGCACCATTTTCCTCAATAGAGGGTGAGCACGATATTTGGGGTCTCCCGTCTCGTTGTGGAGCGTCTCCATAATCGAGAGGTTCACATCATTACCGATCAAATCCGCTAAGGCTAGAGGACCTATGGGGTGATTTGCGCCCAATCGCATGGCCTTATCGATTTCCTCAGCTTCAGCCACACCCTCAGCCAAAATGCCTATCGCCTCGTTGATCATCGGTATGAGCATTCTGTTCACGATAAATCCCGGCGCTTCGTTTACCAGTACAGGGTCTTTACCCAGTTTTCTAGCAAATTCCATGGCCGTGGAAATCGTCTGCGAAGAGGTCGTAAGACCACAGATCACCTCAGCAAGCCTCATGAGCGCTGCCGGGTTGAAAAAATGCAGGCCGACGACATTCTGTGGATATTTAGTTATACCCGCCAGTTCTGTTATCGATAACGAAGAGGTATTGGAGGCAAGTATCGTCGAAATGCCCACCACGTGAGACAGCTTCGCAAAAACCTCGCGCTTAGCATCCATGTCCTCTGAGACTGCCTCAACAATCAGCTGCGCATCTGAAAGTGCTGGAAAATCCGTGACGACCGATATTTTTCCGATAAAGTCAGCGGCGTCTTCTTTAGAAATCCGACTCTTTGAGGCTAGCCGGTTGAATAACGTTTCCAGCTCCAGAAAAGCGCGCTGGCCTTTTTCTACGGAATTGCTTTTCCATATAACAGTACTGACGTGCGAGCACTGCGCCAAAATTTGAACAATTCCCTTGCCCATAGTGCCAGTGCCAATAACACCAACAGTCGAAATAATAAGTGGGTCACTCATTTGCACTTCCTTATTCCGAAATATTTTTGATCAGTTTGGCTGGGCTGCCAAAATACACAGTCTGAGCAGGCATGGATTTCGTCAGTACACTTCCCATCCCCAGCATTGAGCCAGCGCCGATTGAAATGCCTTGGCGAATGGACGCCCCGGTGCCTACCTCAACGCGCTCTTCAATACTCACATTTCCAGAAATGGCGACAATGGGTGCAACCGTCGAAAAGTCACCGATAACAGTGTCGTGGCCTACCGTACAGTTAATATTCACAATCACATGATCGCCGATTTCGATATCCACTGTGCATATTGTGCCCGCGCAGATGACACTGCCGTTACCTATCCGGACATGTTCAGCGTGCACAATCGCAGCAGGGTCGATCAATGTTGCGTATGAAGGACGTCCCCTGACTTCCATTGCCTCTACAACTCGCTTCCTGACGCGAGGGTTGCCAATCGCAACTACAAACTCACAATCAGAATAGTCCGTCCATCTATCGACGCTGGATAAAACCACCGTATTACCATAGGCCTTTCCGTGGTTGTCGACGTTATCATCGAGAAACCCACGAATCTTCATCCCCAGCCGAGTTGCAAGCAGGTACACCTCTCGTCCGAAGCCACTAAAGCCTACAATTACTAATTCCTTGCAATCTGCCATCACACACCTGCCCACTTCCACATTCGTCGTCTCTCGTCTGTATTGATCAACAACGAGGGTTACTTGTTACCGGTAAATTTGCTCATCGTTGCCTCACCGGCGGCACTGATGCCGTCACGCACGACGACCTTTTTTACTGTCAGGAAAATTATTTTAATATCGAGCCAGAAAGAGCGATTATTGACATACCAGACGTCCAGCTTAAATTTATCGTCCCAGCTGAGTTCATTCCGACCATTTATTTGGGCCCAACCAGTAACACCTGGTTTTACTTCGTGACGTCGAAACTGCTCTGGCGAATATAGAGGCAGATACTCCATCAACAACGGCCTGGGCCCCACCAAGCTCATATCACCTTTCAAGACATTTATCAGCTCAGGCAACTCATCCAGGCTAGTTGCACGCAAAAAAGCCCCGTACGGCGTCATCCGCTCAGCATCGGGTAGAGGTCTTCCATCACGGTTCACCGCGTCACGCATTGTCCGAAACTTGATCATTTCGAACGGCTTTCCTCCGAGCCCCGGTCGCACCTGGCGAAACAAGACAGGCGAACCCAGTCGCTTCCTGATTCGCCAGGCCGTAAAGGCAATGACCGGTGAAAGGATAATCAGGCCTATTGTCGACGCGACTATATCAAAAATGCGCTTGATCATTTAACAGCACCTTCCAGCCAGTCTGCGAAACGGTTTGAAAGCAGTACACGATCAAATTCCTCACGCGCTAAACGTAATGAGTTTTGGCCCATCACTGCTAATGCCTGGCGGTCGTCAGCCGCCGCCTCAAGGGCATCTGCAAACCCCGACGCGTCCTCCGGGCGAACGGCGAAGCCACACTCGTTTTTTTCGATCATGTCGCATAACCACCCAGGATAGTTATTCAAAACGGGGAGCCCCGCCGCGATGTAATCAAAAAACTTGTTTGGGGACGTGCCAAAATAAAAGGCAGGGACATTGGCCAGCAATTGCAGGCCTACATCAGTTGAGGCCATCAATCCGGAAAGGCGAGCCTTGTTGACCGGATCATGAAATATCACATTGGTAAGGCCTTCTTTCTCTGCTCGGCTCTGCAGGGCCGGCTTAAGCTTGCCTTGGCCGATCAGTACAAATTTGATATCCGTTCGGCCGCGACGCTTTAGCTCCACAGCGCTATCAAGCAAGGCATCAAGACCATTAGCCATGCCATGGGTCCCTGCAAACAAAGCAACACAATCCGTGGGCGACACACCCGCTGGACGCCAGGGCTGCGTAGACTCATTAAAAATATCCAAATCGCAACCGTTGGGAACCAGTGCAATTTTTGAGCGGTCCACTCCCCGGTGCGCAATACCTTCAACGATTCCTGGTGATAGACCTATTACACGATGAGCTGAACGGTAACTCGCCCACTCAAGCACGGACAACGCTTTCAGCAAAATCGGATTACGTATAACGCCCATGGCTCTAGGTAATTCAGGCCATAGGTCACGCACCTCAAACACAAATTTCTTGCCTCTCAGCCAGCGTGCAAATATGCCCGGGATCCCAGCAGTCAAAGGCGTAGTGGTTGCAAAAATCAAATCATAACGTTCAGTCAGCGCAATCTTAACACTGGACGCAGCAAACCTTAAAAAAGTAAACGCTCGGGACAAAAGACCGTCACTGTTGGAATAAGCGAGGTCAAGTTCAATAATGTTGATACCGTCAATGGTCCCACGGCGAACGCGCCTTAGAAAAGGCCCCTCCAGCCCAGTATCTCCGCCGCCATAACTGCCGCAAACAATCGTTACTTCATGCCCACGTAAAATCAGGCGCCGTGCCATTTCGTATGAGCGAATACCAACGGTGCCTTTAGGCGTAGAGAAATGTTGGTGAAAATAAATGACTTTCATAAATCCCAGCGATACTCCGTAATTAAAGACCCGGGCTGCGTGACTTCCAACTCAAGAACGGGCACCAGGTGTTTTTGCAAATAATAGCGAGACTCCCACCCGTCGATGACCTCACACCGCCGTACCGACATCGTGGGTTCTATCGAAATTCGATCTCTACCATTCGTAAAAGAATAATCGCTCTCTCGCACCCACACCCCCGGAGACAATCGCCAACGAAGAACGGCTTTGTCTTTAAACCCGTTGATTTCGTCAGAAACTTTCAGCCCCCCCTTATCCAGGAGGATTGATCGCTTGTGGCTGCAACGTTCACTGTCCATATATGAGGCAGAAAAACTGACTGCAGTTTGTTGCGCATGAATGTGCGACCGTTCCCGGGTCTTTAACCAGCGACCAAAAAGAAAACGGCTCAATCGTGGCATTTGGTCACGACCGTCAAATTGAACGGTATTGTGAGACTGGGTACCAGGGAAGTAGTTTTGCCAAACAGGCTCTGTGTTATAAGAGTAGCTTCCGGCGTCTCGCAGCAGATTCGTATTCCCCCTCCATAGATCCACATGCATTGCGTCTGCTTGGCTGGGTCTGAAGCGAAACCGCGGATAACGCATGACGACCATCGCATCACTTGCGTGGAGCACCGCTAAACCGCCGCTATCATTTAACCTACTGGCAGGTAGTTCCAAATCAGACGCTGCCCGCGACAGGCCAAACCATTCAAGTCGATCGTCCCAGGGCCCGGGAGGATAGGCATTAGCGTTAAGAAACAGGCGGCTCGACATCTGTACGGCTGGCCGAAAATCCCGATAGTCATCATCTAACAACGGAAGTAAGCGTGCACCATCATTGGCACCCAAATTTGGAGCATCCCCATTTGCGCCGCGAACCATCGTGTACAACCAATGAGTAGCAGCTCCAGCGCGCGAATTCCATAATGTCGAAAATTGCTGATCACCACGGCTAAGTCGCCAAAGCTCAACCATGCACAAAGTATCAAGCAACACACGATGGTAGGTAACAGAGTACTGGCTGAAGCTGCCGTCCTTGCCTATTAGCCGTTTCGACCGGTTTTCTAACCAGTAGACGCCCATGCGTCGCCAACCAGCACCGCCCTCAATGTGGTGGCTAGCCAACAGGCTACCGCCTATGTAAAGCGCCGCTGCCTCGGACGTTCCATGGTTGTTGTCCTGCGCTATCGCGTATTGCAAGGTCGGGGCGATACGGCATAAGTGCAGTCGGATCAACTCAAGTAGCGGTGCTGACACATCGTGGGAGGAACCGATAATTAAACTGGCCATGGCAAGATGCATGACCCTGATCGAGGCCTCCTGACCACATTTCCAGTTTGCACCGAAATAAGGTGGGTTATGTTCGCACCAATCGTTCAGCCAAGAATTAAGCGTTTCAAGTGCAACGTCATCCCCCTCTTTAACGCGCTGCGCGAACGAAAGCACCCAATCAAATCGAGAGGCTTCCCATATTAGTTTTATATCACCAACCTTGGGATCAAAGTCAGGTATTTCCCACCAAGGCCGGTCTTGGTACTCCATGACCTCACCATTAATTGGATTTTTATGCCAATCGGGTGGGAGTGCACCCACCGGATACGGAATATAGCCAAATAACAAGCCGTTGCCGTGCCAGTGACCGGGAGAAACCAATTTTTTGGACGGGTGAGATGATGGAAAGAAGAAGGCTCCCTGAGGAGCCTCCCCTTCCAATTTGAAAATAGGATTCAACTTCAGCTTCAGCCCGAGACGATAAAAAAGCACTCGAACGAGGTTCGGCACACCTAAAGAGAGTGCTGTCGTGAACTTAACAAAAAGTAATTTCATTGTTCACGCAGTAATTCAGCAATTTCGATCGTCACGCGCGCCACCTCAAAAATCTCGTCCACAGGAATTGCGGGTTGGCCAGTCTTGATGGAATCAATAAAGTTGAGAGCACACTGATGCTGGCCTTTATCTTGCTTCCAAAGATTAAGCTTAGCAAAGCCGGGCCAACCATACCCCTTGAGCTTGCGAAAATTATCCAGCTGTAAGACTCTGCCAGCCGTAAAGACTTCCACGCGCTCTTTAGGAAAACTGGACGCGCCATTGGCGGTGTAAATAATAGTGCCGAAAGAGCCATCCTCGAATCCCAACGTGATCGACGCCCGATCTTCGACAATCTCGATACCAGGGCTATCACCCATCCGGCGGGCCTGTACCGAGACAATTTTACTGCCTGCCAGAAACCTCATTAAATCGACAAAGTGGCACGCCTCGCCAATAATACGCCCACCACCCACCGCGTTATCCTGGGTCCAATGATTGGAAGGTATCGCTCCGGCGTTCATCGTCAAAAGAAACGTTTTTGGTTCCTTGACGGAAGCTAAAAGAGTTTTCATTTTAGCGACCTGGGGAGAAAATCGGCGGTTGAACCCCACCATCAGGTGGGGTGATGAACCACGTCCATGCGCCTGCCAATAGGCTTGCTGTACCTGTTCAAGTTCAAGCTGGCTAATAGCCAACGGCTTTTCGACAAACACGTTCTTGCCTGCTTCAAGCGCCTGCGATACAAAGCGAGCATGGGTATCATGACGAGTCACGACCGCGACGGTGTTGATTTCAGGCTCCGAAAGCGCTGCCTCCAAGTCTGTAGATGCCTTGGCAAACCCGGTTTTTTTACCGTGAATAACTCCGCTAATACCACCCGCCGTGACAATTGTATGAAGCTGTGCGCCGGCCGCCTTGAACGCGGGTATTAAAACTCGAGAGGCATAGTTGCCTGCACCAACAAAAGCCAGTACGGGTACTTCCGGGTTGAACGTAGCCGCCGGATTCAGTGAAACCTCTTTTATCGCTCTCTCGGCTACGTTTGATGTGTACTCAAGAATAATACCCAAGCCCGATCGATCGTCCGTCAACGCCTGGTACGCTAGCTCAGCATCCTCAAAGTTGAACTGATGGCTGATCAACGGTTTTACATTCAGCTGACCCGAAGCAAGCATATCCAGGACGGCTTCGAAGTTGCGTTGCTCAGTCCAGCGAACGAATCCGATTGGGTAATCTTGCCCTCTGTCCTCGTAGTTGCTGTCGTATCGCCCAGGCCCGTATGAACAAGAGACCTGAAAAGATAACTCCTTCTCGTAGAAATCAGCACGGTTGAGCTCCAACCCCGTGACCCCCACCATCACGATACGCCCGCGTTTTCGGGACATCCTCGCAGCCTGCGTAACAGGATCACTGACCTTTGTCGACGCGGTAATAATTACACCGTCAACGCCGTGCCCTCGACTGAACGCCATACCCGCGGCAACGGGATCTTCGCCTTTTCCAGGATTACATGTCACGGCGCCGAACTGACGAGCCAGTTCTAACTTCGAGTCATCAAAATCAATCGCCAGAACCCGGCAGCCGTGCGCAATTAGAAGTTGGACCGTAAGCAACCCAATCAGACCAACGCCCGTGACAACAAATGACTCACCCAACGTGGGCTCAGCCAATCGAATACCTTGCAGGCCGATACTGGCAACAACCACAAAAGCTGCCTGCGCATCCTCAACATTGTCGGGGATGCGCGCGCACAAGTTTTTGGGGACTTTAACAATATCGGAATGTGCGCCGTTGGAAACGACGCGATCTCCTATTTTAAAACCGTCAACTTCACTTCCAAGCTCGGCGACAATACCGACATTGCAGTACCCCAGAACAAGTGGCTGGGAGAGTTTTGACTGGACAGCCTCAATGGTCGTCATCAGTCCATCTGTTTGGATTTTTTCGAGCACCATCTTAACTTTTTCTGGTTGCTGTCGCGCTTTCTCTAGGTAAGACGCTTTACCAAAACCAACCAACATACGTTCTGTCCCCGCTGAGATCAGGGAGATGCGGGTATTAATAACAACGCTTCCGCGGGACACCTGTGGTGCTGGGGCTTCAGCGATTGTCGTACCGCCTTTGGCCATATCTTGCAAAATCTGCTTCATAAATCACCAACCATTAAGAGTGATAAGTGTCAACGATATACTTGATTGACTTAACGTGCTCGTTCGCAATAAAACTGAGCTTTTCTTGTGATGTAGAACCGTGGTCAAAATCCGATATTTTTATGCTGGGTTGATAGCTGACCTTAAGCCCAGATCGTCGACACTCTTCAGCAACAAAGTCTTCTTCGCCAAACAGAAATTGTGGGTAATCATATGAAGCACCGCTCAGAAAATAGTGCCGCGTAAATATAATAAATGAGCCGTGTGGAGAATAAAATTCCATTCCTTCAGGGTATTTTATCAACGGTCTTCTAGCCTTCAGATCAGACAGCTTTCTGTAGAGCCGGAATAACCAGAGGCGCTTGAAAATAAATATGTTTTTCTGAAGAGACAATCGGGTGGGGCGATACAACGTCTTGGGGTTCAGGTCAGCAACGCGTTCTTGTGAAATGATAGCAGGCGCGACGATACCGACGTTATCCGGCAGCTCCCCCAAGCACACTGTTAGCGATTCAAAAAAATCATCACTGACGCTTAGATCAACATTGGAGACCGCCACACAATCAAATTCAGAAAGCGAAGGCAGAAAATCCACACCTTTTTTAAAGGCGGGAAAATATCCGACGTTGCCTGACTTTATGTAGTGGTAATCGAATTTCATATCCGAGATGAGGCTGAGCGTATCCGCCCCGGTCAATTGTGTAGAGTTGTCCACAACGACGAGAGAGAATTCTACGCCTTCGGCATTTGAAATAGCAGCTTCCAAAGAGCGCGCGTACGCTAACAGATGATCGTACGCGTTGTAGCAAACACAGATTATCGCAATTCTCATATCGCCCTGCTTCTGTAAAGGATCCATTCAAACCATTGCATAATCGGTCCAGCATCAGCATTACATACCTATAGTGAAAGGTATCGTTTGAGCAGATTGTCTTTTTCCGTAGGCGATGGATAATTTATCAGAACGGCTTTATAAACGCCTTTAAACACGAACAGACTACCCACAGCAGCACCTACAATTCCGAACTTATTGATGAGCGCCCCAATATCATCCAACGAACCAGCCCCCCCCAAAATCGTCAGCGGCACATGTATGTTTTTGTGAATTTTCTCTGCAATGTCAAGATTATAGCCTTTCATTGCTCCGTCAGCATCGATGGAGTTGACTACAATTTCTCCAACGCCCAAATCCTGTAATACCTTTGAGAGCTCTATTGGGCATTTGCCAGTATTTTTTCTTCCGTTATTGATCCACACTTCATAACGTCCACCCAGCAACTTCTTTTTAACATCTAACACGACAACCACGCTTTGGCTGCCAATTTCATCCGCAATCTGTTTGACCAGCGAAGGGTTGAGCACCGCGGCGGTACTCAGTGCTATTTTTTCCACACCAAGACCGATAATCTTTTTGGCTTGGTCAGCATTGGAAATTCCGCCGCCGTAGCAAAAAGGCATACGGCATTCCATTGCCATTTTTTGTATCAACGCATAGTCGGGCTCACGCCCCTCAACCGAAGCATCGATATCCAAAACGATAAGCTCGTCTACTTCTTTCTCATTGAATATTTTCACCGCATTTAACGGATCACCCACATATTTAGGATCTTTGAATTTTACCGTTTTAACAAGACCCTTATTGTGAATCAACAAACAGGGAATAATTCTAGGTCGCAGCATGGCTTACAACTCCGAAAAATTTTTGAGTAGACTCATGCCATATTGGTGGCTTTTTTCTGGGTGGAACTGTACACCATGAACATTATTATTTTTTACTGCGCACGTGAAATCAGCGCCATAATTCGCGGTGGCCAAAACATGGGCCTGCTGCTCACACTCATAATAATAAGAGTGCAAAAAATAAAACTTTGATGAGTCTCCAAATCCTTTGAACAAGCCTTCAGCGTCGACAGGGTCAACGTCGTTCCAGCCCATATGCGGTAACTGCTTCACACGCTCAAGATCAAATTTTTTGACGCTTCCAGGAACCCACCCCAAACCCGCTCGCTGGCCTTCATCGCTAGAGCCCGCCAACATCTGCATACCAACGCAAATACCTAATACCGGCAGTTTTTTTTCAAGAATAAGCTCATCCAATGCGGGACGCATGCCTGATTGATTCAAACTGTCCATGGCATGATCAAATGACCCAACACCCGGTAGAATAATACGGGTCGCACCCTCAAGCTCTCTTGAAGAGGTCGCAACACCACACTCGATGTTCAACCTTTTATATAAGTTTATAAAAGAGAGTATATTACCCAAACCATAGTTGATAACCTTTATCATCGCTTAATTGCTCTTTCCATGCCAAGGAAGTGCATAACCTTAGCACCCAGATCAAACAGATACCGTTGAGACTTATAGTCACGGTAAGACTTATTAGGCAATTCCATCAAACGCTGCAGTTCGTCTACAGTCATGTCCAACTTGTTAGCCACGTACTCGAAATCCTGGTCTATCGTTTCGGGATCATGGGCCGGTAGTGCCAACTTTGACAGTGCATCATCACGCGTCATTTGCTTTGTCAAAATCAAGCTCGAATACTGAATTTTTCGAGTGTCATAACCAAATTTCTTTGGCAGCCAATACCCTTCATAAAATTTTGTGAAGCGTGACTCGTCGTGCTTTCTTGGATACGATTTCCAGCCATACTCCTCAGTCAGAGTCTTAATAGCATCCTCACGGATATACGGGACATAATTCAGCGGCTTGACAACTTTCACGCCTTTGATAAAACGCAAGTACACTTTATGAAACCAAATACTGCTCAATGGATAATCTTTAAGAGGTCGATCACCAAACTGATTATGAATATCTTTCAACTGCCACATATCTGTGCCGTAATACATCCACTCCAGTGGGTTACGTACGCACTCGGTAGAATAGTTACCGCCATTCAAAATGTATTTAATGCCATGTTTATTTGCAAATTTATAGAGTGTTGCAATGAAAGCATGATCTTGAGGAATATCGATATGAGGCACGGAGGCTTTAAAAAAAGCTCTCTGGAAGTCTTTCATTTCTTCCCAGTTGATTACTTCAGTATAAAGATCGAGGCCCAGCTTCTCCACAATCACTTCAATATTGTGAACCGCCAGCTGTGAATTCCAGCCACCATCGACGTGAAACACCAACGGGCGCAAACCAAATTCTTTCACCGCAATATGGAGCAGGTAGGAGCTGTCTAGCCCGCCACTCATGCCCATGATGCAATCAAACGGTTTTCCTTTGTTATCGGCTTTTATCTTTTCGAAAATCGCCGCGATCTGCTGACGGCCTTTTTCCCCGGTGTCCCAGTGGGGCAGCAGGTCACGATAGAAGCCGTTGCAATGGTCGCAGACCCCTTTTTCGTCGAACGTAATATTTTCGTCCGATGTGTCCATTACGCAGTTGTTGCAGATTTGGTATGTCCGACCACTCATAAAAGAGCCCCCTCCAATTCGTAATATGTTCAAAGCGTCTCAAAGTGCACTTTATGCATTGTTTTGAGCCGCCGTTTCAATTTTTCGCTAACACCCGCTTTTCAAGTACCTACGCAGAATCAGAAGAAACAACATAACTTCACCAAAAACAAAACTGGCTGCGGCACCATAAACCCCAATAAGTTTGGTTGACGCGACACAAAGTGTGAGGGTAAGTATGCCCGTCGCAATCAAAGATTTGGCCAGGTACCTTTTTGCATTCAAACTGTTCAGACCTGCGGTCCCTAGCATGAAATTCGAGACACCGAAAAACACACCCACTGACATCAGCAAGAATAGATTCGCCATGAGTGGCTTATCGGGATAGCGACTTAGAAACGCGACTTTATCGTTCAGCAACACCCATACAGTAACAATGGCGAGCAGTATCAATAAAAGAATCATGAGCTGCAGATAAGTTAGGCGCAGAATTCTATAGAGCGCTATTTTATCTGGTTCCGGACGCCCATATACGGCGTGTATGACACGAGGAAAGAAAAACTGGTTTAGCGGTCGTATCACGGCCTGAAATGCCTTGATAAATTTTTCTACCACTGAGTAACTGGCTACGGATGCTGCGCTCACCCCGAAAAAACTCAAGACCAACAAGTTTGAGTCCCGAAAAAGTACAACCGCAAAATTTCCGGAAAAAATTTCTTTCCCGTCAACCAAGCTATTCCACATATTGTTCCAGGAAACGGACGTGAATTTAACCCCTATAACAAGCAACAAGTACAGCGTTGAAAACAGCCCACCGACCAAATAACTACACCCCACTATAAGTGGAAGAAAATAGGTCGGATCGGAAGGCTTCAAATAAGTAAATACAATGCCACAACAGGCCAGGCGACTGACGAGCGACAGCACTGCGACGGGTACATTATTTTCAAGAGCTTGAAAAAAATAGGTGGATTGAAATATGTATGCCAGTGGAAGCAACATCCAACACAACAAGGCCAGGTAAACATCATGCGCAAGAAACACACCACTGATCAACACAATGCCGACACAGAAGGCCCATATAATAAGGCGCGAACACATCACCTCACTGAACACTTTGGATGCTAGCGCTACGCCCTCCTGCTTCAATGCATGGACGGACCTCGTAACTCCATTAATCTCATAGCTGTAAAGTACGATCGCCAGCACAATGAGCCCAATGGCTTCAGAGACCACCAAGTCCTTGTATTTTTCAGCTCCAATCAGATGTAATACGTAGGGAAAGATAAAAATGGGCAGCAACGCATTCGCACCCTGCACGCACGCAAGTGAAAATATGTTAGCCAGATTTTTACGTATCAATATCATAACTCGACGGCAATACTCAGACCAAACCCATTAATACAAAATGCCTGCCCATGACGAATGGGTACAGGCATTTCATAATGACAAAATTAACGACCAAAGATGCCGCGCGTATCAATTATCTGGCGCGTTTCAAGCCGACTCTTTGGTATTCCCTTAAACGCTTTATGATCAACAAGCAGTACGACGATATCAGCCTCATGGAGCGCGCTATCGGCACTCTTCAACTCTACCGAATTTGTCAACGATTCAGGCAATCTCTCTATATTCGGTTCGACGGCAAGCACGCGACCTGGGTGTTTTTTTGCCAATGCAAGCGTGATACCGACGGATGGGCTTTCGCGTAAGTCATCAATGTCGGGCTTAAATGCCAAACCAAAGCATGCGATTGTCACATCTTTCGCAGACTTATCAGGATTGGCCTGTAGATGCTCCGCGACGGCTATTTGAACTTTGCTGATAACCCACTCAGGTTTACTGTCATTTACCTCGCGGGCACAGCGAATAAGTTTTGCCAGATCTGGCGTACTGCTTACAATGAACCATGGGTCGACGGCTATACAATGCCCCCCCACCCCGGGACCTGGTTGCAGTATGTTAACCCGAGGGTGCCGGTTAGCTAACGCGATAAGCTCCCATACATCGATGTTCAACTTATCAGCAATCATCGACAATTCATTGGCAAATGCAATATTCACATCGCGAAAGCTGTTTTCTGTCAGCTTGCACATTTCGGCTGTACGCGCATTAGTGACAATGCACTCACCTTCTACAAATAATTTGTATAAGCTGACTGCCGCGTTAGAACACTTATCACTCATGCCGCCGATAACTCGGTCATTCTGAACCAATTCACGTAGTACATGCCCCGGCAACACGCGCTCTGGACAGTGAGCTACACGGATGTCAGAAGCTTCACCGTGGGTTTGCGGAAAGGTAAGATCATTGCGAATTTCCGCGAGCCATTTAGACATCTGCTCCGTTGCACCGACCGGCGAGGTTGACTCTAGAATCACCAAATCGCCGGCTTTCAATACAGGTGCGATGGCCTTACAGGCCGACTCAATGTAGGAAAGATCCGGCTCATGGTCTGCTTTAAATGGCGTGGGCACTGCAATAAGGAACGCATCAGCAGGCTCAGGCGTACAGGTAGCCCGCAAATACCCCTCAGTGACTGCAGCATGAACGACCATATCCAAGTCGGGCTCGACGATATGTATCTCACCACGGTTAATCGTCTCTACAGCAACCGTATTAACATCGACGCCAATTACTTTAATTTTACGAGACGCAAAAACGGCTGCAGTAGGCAGACCGATATAGCCGAGACCAACAACCGAAATAGTTTTAAACACAAATATATCCTTGACCAATTATCAGCAATCGGCTTTGTGAAAATTATTAAATAAAATCTCGACGATTCTGTTACATGCTTGGCCATCGCCATACGGATTGTGTGCGTACGCCATTTCCTCATAGAAAGCACTATTGGTTAACAATCGACTTAAATTGTCTTTAATTGTTAAAACATCCGTACCCACAAGTTTTACTGTGCCTGCTTCAACCGCCTCAGGGCGTTCGGTGGTATCTCGCATAACCAATACAGGCTTACCGAGAGAAGGCGCCTCTTCCTGTATGCCACCTGAATCAGTCAAAATCAGATACGACCGGTTCATCAAATAAACAAAAGGCAGGTAATCCAAGGGCTCGATCAAGTGAATATTTGCGATCCCTGACAACAGTCGATTTATTGGCTCTCTGACGTTAGGATTCAGGTGCACGGGATAAACAATTTCGATATCCGGGTACTCACGTGCTGTTTCAGCAAGTGCAGTACATATTCTTTCGAAGCCTCCACCAAAGCTTTCGCGTCGGTGGCCCGTGACCAGAATAGTTTTTTTGCTTTTGTCCAAAAACGAAAATTGCTTATCGAGTTGGCTTTTTAACAAACTATCGCCTTCCAGTTTCGCCACGATTTCGAGCAGTGCGTCAATAACGGTATTGCCTGTTACATGCACAGCAGCTTGGTCGATACCCTCACGGAGCAGGTTTAGTGCAGCGTTCTCGGTCGGTGCAAAATGAAGTTCTGCCAAAGCGCCGGTCAGCTTTCGATTCCCTTCCTCAGGCCACGGCGAGTAAAGGTCGCCGGTTCTTAAACCGGCCTCTACGTGTGCGACGGGAATTCTATGGTAATAGGCAGCCAATGCTGTCGCAAACGTCGTAGCCGTATCACCGTGTACCAAAATAATGTCCGGGGTGAATGAAGCAAATACGTCCTTCATCCCCAGCAGGATTCCAGTAGAAATATCAGACAGGTCCTGCCCGGGCTGCATGATGTCAAGGTCGTAGTCAGGCTTCAGGTTGAAAAGCTCCAGGACCTGATCAAGCATTTGACGGTGCTGCGCTGTCACGCAAACTCGACCATCAAAACGGTCATCAGTTGCCAAGGCTAATGCTAAAGGAGCCATTTTGATGGCCTCCGGACGAGTCCCAAACACTGAAAGCACTTTTATCGACATTTGCATCCCAAAGGTAAGAAGTTGGCTGAGCAACCTATGCTCTCGCGCAACCGGATTCTCCTGAATAAATACGTTGCTCCCAAGCATCACTCTACTCCCTTAGGAGCACTTTATGATCAGCTGAGGGAGCCCTCAAAAAACAAGCTAATTTAAACGCAAATTAGAGGCCTGTGCTTATCTAATAGGCGCCTGAGCAAAACCAAACACTTACGGCGTATTGATATAGAGAACCTTAGAGTTGGCGCGGATCTTTTGACTGCCTAGCCTCTGTTATTTGAGTCGCAGTATGTCTTGTAGGAAACTGACGAATTACATCGCAGATCAACGCAAAACATCCAGTCAGCCGCCAAAAAATTGACAATATCTACCCTCATATGAGGTCATGCGACATTCCTGCGTTTATGCAGCACAGTATACAAGCGAATCGAATCTACTTCACGCGCGGGCGCGCCCCGCGATAACCAGCAGTGGCCGGTACAACGCGCGAGCCCTCTTTTTTGTAGACCCTTCTACGGCTGGCGAAGCGTGCAACGGTTGCACAGATAGATATGTCACGCTCAGCAGAATGCAGGCGTGGGCGAACATGGCTCACCGCTGACGATGGTACTGGCTGCTGATCACGAAACATCATTTGCCAGCAAACCCTGCTCGCGCGAGACACTTTTTTGAAGGAATGTCAAAACCTGGCGACGTCAAAATGCGGCTTACCAGGTCATCACCTGATCAAAACAGCACGAAGCATGAGGCTCGACACCATTGGACTGGAAAGGAATCTAGGAAGGGCAAAGATTGATGCACAATCTCGTTTTTGAGGTTCGCACACCGACGGGCTCATCTGAATCAAACAGCGCGGAGTGCAGAAAAACGGTCATTAAATGGATAATGGGCGTAATAGTTTTCGAGAACTCACAAGGCCTATCAGCCAGACCGAAAGCGACGCGCCCATGAGCACATTAAGATTCACTACCGACTATTGGCGCCGGTTAACTGCCCCATCACGCCTAAATAGGAGCGCGATCAAAGGCCCAACGGACAACCCGACAATCAGCGCCACCACTACAAACACCGATGCGGGAACTTGAGGTGATACCCAGCCCAAGAAAGAAAAAGCCAACGACTGTTGATTCTCAAGCACGAACACCAGGATCACCAACGCCGCAATCAATAGCAGTATTAGCAGTGCAACCCGCTTAATTTCATGCACGATCAGCTTCCCCAAAAAAGAAAATCAAACCACATCCTCATCTTCATTCACACGATCCCTAAGCTCCTTCCCCGGCTTGAAGTGAGGTACGAATTTGCCGTCGAGGCTGACGGACTGACCAGTCTTCGGATTCCGCCCCACCCTCGGCGCGCGATAGTGCAGCGAAAAGCTCCCAAACCCACGGATCTCAATCCGATCACCCGTCGCAAGGCACTGGGACATTTGCTCAAGCATGGTCTTGATAGCCAGCTCCACATCCTTGGATGAAAGCAGCCCTTGATGGGTGACAATTCGTTCGATCAACTCCGACTTCGTCATATTTTTCCCTTCTTTTTCAAGCAGCTAGGAAAAGCGCTTCGAAGGTTTTAGCATGACTTGATGAATTTGAACAGCCCGCCAGACAACTTATCTGCAGGTTAGATGGCAACTTGCTATAGGCGTATTCCATCATCAATTACAGATCACCAGCATGGTACGGGTGACGGCGCCGGCGGGGTTCCAGCCGAACAGGTAGTCGCCCTCTTCGTCCGTGGCGTCACTGGACTTGGTGATGACCTTGTAGCCCTGCATTTTGCACTCTCGGGCCGCGCGCTTCTCGCACTTCTCCCATTTGTTACCCAAGCCCGAACAATCGATCTCGATGCCGCTGACGCCGCGTTTGGCGTGGGTCTTGGCGCTGGTGGTGGAGCAGCCTGCGAGCATGACCACTGCGAGTATTACGATAAGCCTGTTCATTCCATTCCTTATTGAAGCGACAACACAAGAACCGCTTTTTTTCTTAAGACTATAGTCAGTTCTGACACTGAGCTATACGCCTTGGTTCTTGGTGTTGATTCAACGAATTTCAGGCACAAAAAAGGGCGACCGAAGTCGCCCTTTTTCTATGGTCTGACAGAACTTAGTTCTGTTTTTCCATTTGTGCACGCAACAGGTCGCCCAGAGTGGTAGGACCAGCAGCGATGCTATCCGAAGGCTTGTCTTTCAAGCTTTGGATGGCTTCTTTCTCTTCAGCATCGTCTTTCGACTTGATGGAGAGCTGGATTACACGGCTCTTGCGGTCAACGCTGATGATCTTGGCTTCTACTTCCTGGCCTTCTTTCAGAACGTTACGCGCGTCTTCAACGCGGTCACGGCTGATTTCGGAGGCTTTCAGAGTCGCTTCGATATCGTCGGCCAGAGTGATGATGGCGCCTTTAGCGTCAACTTCTTTCACAGTGCCCTTAACGATTGCGCCTTTGTCGTTGTCTTGAACGTATTCAGAGAACGGGTCGCTTTCCAGTTGCTTGATACCCAGGGAGATACGCTCGCGCTCTGGGTCAACCGACAGGATAACGGTGTCCAGCTCGTCGCCCTTCTTGAAACGACGAACAGCTTCTTCGCCCACTTCGTTCCAGGAGATGTCGGACAGGTGAACCAGGCCGTCGATGCCGCCGTCCAGACCAATGAAGATACCGAAATCGGTGATCGACTTGATGGTGCCGGAGATTTTATCGCCCTTGTTGAACTGGCCAGAGAAATCTTCCCATGGGTTAGATTTGCACTGCTTGATGCCCAGGGAGATACGACGACGCTCTTCGTCGATGTCCAGAACCATAACTTCCACTTCGTCGCCGACTTGTACGACTTTCGAAGGGTGGATGTTTTTGTTGGTCCAGTCCATTTCGGAAACGTGTACCAGGCCTTCCACGCCTTCTTCCAGCTCAGCGAAGCAGCCGTAGTCGGTCAGGTTGGTAACACGCGCGGTAACGCGAGTGCTTTCTGGGTAACGGGCTTTGATAGCAACCCATGGATCTTCACCCAGTTGCTTCAGGCCCAGGGAAACACGGTTGCGCTCGCGATCGTATTTCAGAACCTTGACATCGATCTCGTCGCCAACGTTGACGATTTCGGAAGGATGCTTGATACGCTTCCAAGCCATGTCGGTAATGTGCAGCAGGCCATCCACGCCACCCAGGTCGACGAATGCGCCGTAGTCGGTGAGGTTTTTGACGATACCTTTGACTTGTTGGCCTTCCTGCAGGGATTCCAGCAGAGCTTCACGCTCGGCGGAGTTCTCTGCTTCCAGGACGCTGCGACGGGAAACGACAACGTTGTTGCGCTTCTGGTCGAGCTTGATGACCTTGAATTCGAGTTCTTTGCCTTCCAGGTGCGTGGTGTCGCGCACAGGACGAACGTCGACCAAAGAACCTGGCAGGAACGCACGGATGCCGTTAACGTCGACAGTGAAGCCGCCTTTAACCTTACCGTTGATAACGCCCTTGACCACTTCTTCAGCTGCGAAGGCTGCTTCGAGAACAATCCAGCATTCAGCGCGCTTGGCTTTCTCACGGGACAGCTTGGTTTCACCGAAACCGTCTTCAACCGAGTCCAGAGCAACGTGAACTTCGTCACCGACATTGATTGTCAGATCACCAGCATCGTTGTAGAACTGTTCCAGCGGGATCAGAGCTTCAGACTTCAGACCAGCGTGAACGGTTACCCAGCGAGCTTGGTAATCGATATCAACGATAACACCGGTGATGATGGAGCCTGCCTGAAGGTTCAGGGTTTTTAGGCTTTCTTCAAAGAGTTCCGCAAAGCTTTCGCTCATTTTAATTCCTGTTGATAAGGGCGAAGAATACGCCCATCTCCACACCCCAGACGGCGTGGGTCAGTTTCAATTAAAAGAAGCACCACAGGACTATGACTGGTCCCCTGCGGCCTTCTTGGTCACCCGGCGATATCGCGAATGGCGATCTCGCTCAAGATGCGTTCCAGCACCTGCTCGATGGACAACTCCGTGGAATCCAGCTGTATGGCATCAGCCGCCGGCTTGAGCGGGGCTACTGCGCGCTGGGTATCACGCTCATCGCGTGCACGGATCTCATCTAGCAGACTCGACAGACTAACACCATCGACTTTGCCCTTCAACTGCAAGTAGCGGCGGCGAGCCCGCTCCTCGGCGCTGGCGGTCAGGAAAATCTTCAAGGGTGCCTCGGGAAACACCACGGTTCCCATGTCACGGCCATCGGCCACCAGGCCCGGCGGCTCCTGGAAAGCCCGCTGGCGCTGCAGCAGCGCATCACGCACGGCCGGCAGCGCGGCAACCTGGGAAGCCCAGGAGCCGACTTGTTCGTTGCGCAGGTCGTCCGTCACATCGTCCCCTTCGAGGATGATGCGCTGGGGATGACCTTCCGTCGCGCCGACGAACTGCACATCAAGGTGCGCCGCCAGCAGCTTGAGGGATTCTTCGTTGGTCAGGTCGACGCCATGGTTGCGTGCAGCGAATGCCAGCAAGCGGTACAGCGCGCCGGAATCCAGCAGGCACCAGCCCAGGCGCTTGGCCAGGATGCCGGCGATCGTGCCTTTGCCCGAGCCGCTTGGCCCGTCGATGGTAATCACCGGTGCTTTGATATTCACAATTGAGCCTCTTGGGCAACACGGATGCCGACTTGGGCACACAGTGTAAGAAAATTCGGAAAAGACGTAGCAACATTGGCGCAGTCACGGATACGAATCGGAGCCGCCGCCCGTAGGGAAGCTACGCTGAACGCCATGGCAATCCGATGATCGCCATGGGCATGGACTTCACCACCGCCCATCAGGCCACCGTCAATGATAATCCCATCGGGGGTCGGTTCACACTTCACCCCCAGTGCCAGCAGACCGTCGGCCATGACCTGGATGCGGTCGGACTCCTTCACGCGCAACTCCTGAGCTCCACGCAACACGGTTCGCCCCTCGGCACACGCCGCCGCGACGAACAGCACCGGGAACTCATCGATTGCCAGCGGCACCAGGGCCTCGGGAATCTCGATACCTGTTAGCGTCGCCGCGCGCACGCGCAGGTCGGCAACCGGCTCGCCGCCGACTTCGCGCTGATTTTCCAGGGTGATATCCGCGCCCATCAGCCGCAGGATGTCGATCACGCCAGTACGCGTCGGATTGACCCCCACATGCTCCAGCAACAGCTCGGAACCTTCGGCGATCGAAGCCGCTACCAGGAAAAACGCCGAAGAAGAAATATCCCCCGGCACTTCTATATGGGTAGCCGTCAACGCCTGGCCCGATTCCAGCGAAGCCGTCGCGCCCTCCACCGCCACCGGGTAACCAAAGCCGCGCAACATGCGCTCGGTATGGTCACGGGTCGGTGCAGGCTCGATGACCGCGGTCTTGCCCTCGGCGTACAACCCCGCCAGCAGCAAGCAGGATTTGACCTGCGCGCTGGCCATCGGCATGGCGTAGGTCAGGCCTTTCAACGACTGCCCACCACGGATGGTCAGCGGCGGACGCCCTTCCGGGCCCGTCTCGATCACCGCGCCCATGTCCCGCAGTGGCTTGGCCACGCGGTTCATCGGGCGCTTGGACAGGGACGCGTCGCCCGTCAGCACGCTGTCGAAACGCTGCGCTGCCAGCAAACCGGACAGCAGGCGCATGGAGGTACCCGAGTTGCCGAGGTAAATCGGCCCCGGCGCTGGCTTCAAACCCTGCAAGCCCACGCCATGGATGGTGACGCGCCCATGGTGCGGGCCTTCGATCACCACACCCATGTCGCGAAAAGCCTGCAAGGTCGCCAGGGCGTCTTCACCCTCAAGGAAGCCTTCAACTTCAGTCACACCCTCAGCCAACGAACCCAGCATGATCGACCGATGGGAGATCGACTTGTCCCCCGGCACCCGAATGCTTCCGCTCAAGCGGCCGCCCGGGTTGGCGAGGAAGGTCAGGTCATCGGCGTTCACAGCGGTTTCCATGTAGGCCCGGCGCGCCAGGATCTTGCTGAAATGCTCACGCGCCACCCGCGCACGGGTGAACACGCCCAATAATTGATGGCCATCGCCGGCATCCACCGCGTCGCGCAAGGCATCGAGGTCGCTGCGGAAGGTGTCCAGGGTGCGCAACACTGCCTCGCGATTGGCGAGGAAGATGTCGTGCCACATCACCGGGTCGCTGCCGGCAATCCGCGTAAAGTCACGGAAGCCGCCGGCGGCGTAACGGAAAATCTCGAGGTTCTCATTGCGCTTGGCCAGCGAGTCCACCAGGCCAAATGCCAGCAGATGCGGCAGATGGCTCGTCGCGGCCAGCACTTCGTCGTGACGCTCGACCTGCATATGCTCGACATCCGCCCCCAGCTCGCGCCACAGGCGATCTACCACCGCCAACGCAGCCGGATCGGTTTGCTCCAGCGGTGTCAGGATGACCTTATGCCGACGGAACAACTGCGCATTCGACGCCTCCACCCCGCTCTGCTCGGAACCGGCAATCGGATGGCCCGGCACGAAGCGCGCCGGCATGCCACCAAACGCCTGTTGCGCCGCGCGCACGACGTTGCCTTTGGCACTGCCGACATCCGTGAGGATCGCCTGGCCCAGGTCCATGCCCGCCAACACCGCCAGCAATTTCTCCATGGCCAGGATCGGCACCGCCAGCTGGATCACATCAGCGCCTTGGCACGCGAGCGCCAGGTCCGCCTCGCAACGATCCACCACCCCCAACTCGACCGCCAACTTGCGCGATTGCGGGTCCAGGTCGACACCCACCACTTCGCCACACACGCCGCTTTCACGCAGGCCTTTGGCGAAGGAGCCGCCGATCAACCCCAGACCGACCACCACCAGGCGACCGATCATAGGCACAGCAGGTTGCAATGCAGTGACATCAACCACGAGCCAGAACCTTGGCCAGCGCCTCGAGGAAGCGGCTGTTTTCCGCCGGCAGGCCGATGGTGATGCGCAGGTGGTTCGGCATGCCGTAGTTGGCCACCGGCCGCACGATCACGCCTTCGCGCAGCAGGCCCTGGAATACCGGAGCAGCCACTTGGCCGAGGTCGACACAAATGAAATTGCCCTTGGACGGAATCCAGCCCAGGCCTAGCTCACGGAAACCTTCCTGCAACTGCAGCATGCCGGTTTCGTTGATGCGACGGCCTTCTTCCAGGTACTCGGCATCCTTCACCGCCGCACAAGCCGCCGCCAGGGCGAGGCTGTTGACGTTGAACGGCTGGCGCACGCGGTTCAGCACATCAGCGACCACCGCGGTGGACAGGCCGTAACCCACGCGCAGCGACGCCAGACCATAGGCCTTGGAGAAGGTGCGCGAGACCAGCAGGTTCGGGTACGCCGCCAGGAAGTCGAGGCCGTCTGGCAGGTCGCTGCCCTCGGCATACTCGATGTACGCCTCGTCCAGCACCACCAGCACGTGTTCAGGCACGTCTTGCAGGAAGTCGTTCAGCGCCTGAGCGTCGAACCAAGTGCCGGTCGGGTTGTTCGGGTTGGCGATAAACACCACGCGGGTTTGTGCATCGATGGCCGCCAGCATGGCCGGCAGGTCGTGGCCCCAATCCTTCGCTGGAATGACGCGCGCATCGGCACCGACCGCCTGGGTCACGATCGGATAGACCGCAAACGCGTGCTCACTGAACACCGCGTTCAAGCTTGGCGCCAGGTAGGCACGGCCGACCAGCTCAAGAATGTCGTTGGAACCGTTACCCAGGGTTACCTGGTTCAGCTCGACCCGGCACTTCTCCGCCAGCAGGGACTTGAGTGCAAAGCCGTTGCCATCGGGGTAGCGGGTCAGCTCGGCCAATTCTTCACGGATCGCCGCCAACACTTTCGGGCTAGGGCCCAGTGGGTTCTCGTTGCTCGCCAGCTTGACGATCCTGGACGGATCCAGGTTCAACTCACGCGCCAGCTCGTCCACAGGCTTGCCCGGGACGTAAGGCGACAGTTGTTGCACGCCCGGCTGAGCCAGGGCGAGGAAGTTGCCACTCATGTTAAAGCCTCACAAAACCGCTTTCGGGTAAGAGCCCAGCACCTTGAGTGCCACGGCTTCCTGACTGATTTTCTCGAGCACGCCCTTGACCAGTGGGTCCCGGTGGTGGCCGATGAAGTCGATAAAGAACACGTAAGTCCATTTACCGCTGCGCGAAGGACGAGTCTCGATGCGCGTCAGGTCAATCCCGTTGTCGTGGAACGGCACCAGCAGCTCATGCAGCGCGCCGGGCTTGTTGCTCATGGAAACGATGATGGAGGTCTTGTCGTCGCCGGTCGGTGGCACTTCCTGGCTGCCGATCATCAGGAAGCGCGTGGAGTTGTCCGGGCGGTCCTCGATTTTCTCGGCCAGGCGCGTCAGGCCGTACAAGCCCGCCGCCATATCACCGGCGATGGCCGCCGAATTCCACTCGCCCTTGACCCGCTTGGCGGCTTCGGCGTTGCTTGAGACCGCGACGCGCTCGACATTCGGGTAGTGAGCGTCCAGCCACTTGCGGCACTGGGCCAGGGACTGGGCATGGGAGTAGATGCGGCTGATGCTGTCAGTCTTGGTGTTCTCGCCCACCAGCAGGTGGTGGTGAATACGCAGCTCGACTTCGCCGCAGATCACCATGTCGTGCTCAAGGAAGCTGTCCAGCGTGTGATTGACCGCGCCTTCGGTGGAGTTTTCCACCGGCACCACGCCAAAATTCACCGCACCGGCTGCCACTTCACGGAACACTTCGTCGATCGCCGCCATCGGCTTGCTGATCACCGCGTGGCCGAAGTGCTTCATGGCCGCCGCTTGGGTGAAGGTGCCTTCGGGGCCGAGGTATGCCACTTTCAGCGGCTGCTCAAGGGCCAGGCACGAAGACATGATTTCACGGAACAACCGCGCCATCTCTTCGTTGCCCAACGGGCCCTTGTTGCGCTCCATCACACGCTTGAGCACCTGGGCCTCACGCTCGGGACGGTAGAACACCGGCACTTCGCCTTCAGCCAGGGACGCCATCTTCACCCGTGCCACTTCCTGGGCACACCGCGCGCGCTCACTGATCAGCTCCAGGACTTTCTCGTCCAGGCTGTCAATGCGTACGCGCAGGGCCTTGAGTTCTTGCTCAGACATTAGCCGTGTTCCTTTTCGAACTCTGCCATGTAGGCAACCAGCGCCTTGATGGCGTTGATGTCGACAGCGTTGTAGATGGAGGCGCGCATGCCACCGACCGAACGGTGACCCTTGAGGTTCAGCAGGCCGCGCTCGTCGGCACCGGCCAGGAATGGCTTGTCCAGACGGTCGTCAGCCAGGCGGAACGGCACGTTCATCCACGAGCGGTCCGTCAGGTTGATCGGGTTGCTGTACAGGCCGCTGGCGTCGATGAAGTCGTACAGGGTGCGCTTCTTCTCTTCGTTCAGCTTGCCCATGGCGGCGACACCGCCCTGCTCCTTCAGCCACTCGAAGACCAGGCCGGACAGGTACCAGGCGAACGCCGGCGGGGTGTTGTACATCGAGCCGTTATCGGCCGCGACCTTGTAGTTGAGCATGGTCGGGCACAGCGAACGGGCACGCCCCAGCAGGTCTTCGCGAATGATGTTGACCAGGATGCCGCTCGGGCCGATGTTCTTCTGCGCGCCGGCGTAGATCATGCCGTACTTGGACACGTCGATCGGGCGCGAGAGGATGTCCGAGGACATGTCGCACACCAGCGGCACGTCGCCGACTTCCGGCACCCAGTCGAATTCCAGGCCGCCGATGGTTTCGTTGGCCACGTAGTGCACGTAGGCAGCGTCCTTCGACAGCTTCCACTCGTTCTGACCGGGAATGGCGAAGTAGTCATAAGGCTTGGCGGTACCCGCGACGTTCACGTGACCGTAACGGGAAGCCTCTTCAATGGCCTTCTGGCCCCAGATACCGGTGTCGATATAGTCAGCCGTGCCGTCTTCCGGCAGCAGGTTCAGCGGGATCTGGGCGAACTGCTGGCTGGCGCCGCCCTGCAGGAACAGCACTTTGTAGTTGGATGGGATGTCCAGCAAGTCGCGCAGATCCTGCTCGGCCTTGGTGGCGATGGACACGAACTCATCGCTGCGATGGCTCATTTCCATCACGGAGAGGCCTTTTCCATGCCAGTCGAGGAGTTCACCCTGCGCACGCTGCAGGACTGCTTCAGGAAGCGCCGCGGGACCGGCACAGAAGTTATAGGCTCTCTTGCTCACATCCAATCTCACTCTGATCTGGTGGGGCTGCAATCATGTTCAGTAACAACCTTTCTCTGGAGCGAACCCTTGTGGGAGCTGGCTTGCCTGCGATAAGGGCACCTCGGTAGCGCAGTGATACCGCGGCGCTGCCATCGCAGGCAAGCCAGCTCCCACATTGACCGCGTCCAGCCAAAGGACGTGTTATTTCATAAGGGACAAACAACAAGGGGGCGAATCTTCATCCGCCCCCTGTGTGTCCGCTTATTCCTGCGGTTCTTCTTCGTCTGCGGCAGCATCGAGGGTTGGCTCGTCGACGTTGTCATCGCCGGCTGCGATCACCTCGCCGTCAAACTCCTCACCTTCCAGCTCTTCGCCTTCGACTTCCGATGGTTCCTGGACACGCTCCAGGCCAACCAGTTTTTCGTCCTTGGCCAGCTTGATCAGGGTCACGCCCTGGGTGTTACGGCCCAGGCTCGACACTTCAGCCACACGGGTACGCACCAGGGTGCCCTGGTCGGAAATCAGCATGATCTCCTCGCCGTCGAGCACCTGGACCGCGCCGACCAGACGGCCGTTGCGGTCGTTGCTGACCATGGCGATCACGCCTTGGCCGCCACGCTTGTACTCCGGGAACTCGCTGATGGCCGTACGCTTGCCATAACCACGCTCGGAAGCGGTGAGGATCTGGCTGCCTTCTTCCGGGATCAGCATCGAAATCAGCTTTTGCCCTTCTGGCAGGCGCATGCCGCGCACACCGCGGGCGGTACGGCCCATGGCGCGAACGTCGGATTCCTTGAAGCGCGTGACCTTGCCGCCGTCGGAGAACAGCATGACTTCACGCTCGCCATCGGTGATGGCAGCGGAGATCAACACGTCGCCTTCGTCCAGCTCCAGGGCGATCAGGCCCACGCTGCGCTGGCGGCTGAAGGATTCCAGCGGGGTCTTCTTGACGGTGCCTTTGGCGGTGGCCATGAAGATGAAGTGACCTTCGGTGTATTCCTCGACCGGCAACATGGTGGTGATGTATTCATCACTGTCCAGCGGCAGCAGGTTGACCAACGGACGACCACGGGCGGCACGGGAGGCTTCCGGGATCTCGTAGGTCTTGAGCCAGTACACCTTGCCTTTGCTGGAGAACAGCAGCAGCGTGGTGTGGCTGTTGGCGACCAGCAGGTGAGCGATGTAGTCCTCATCCTTGACGCCAGTTGCCGATTTACCTTTACCACCACGACGCTGGGCCTGGTACGCAGCCAGCGGCTGGGTCTTGGCATAGCCACCGTGGGAGATGGTCACCACACGCTCTTCTTCCGGGATCATGTCACCCAGGGTCAGGTCGAGGCGCGCGTCGAGAATCTCGGTGCGGCGCACATCGCCGTATTCGGCGCGGATCACTTCCAGTTCTTCGCGGATCACTTCCATCAGGCGCACGGCGCTGCTGAGGATGCGGATCAACTCGCCGATCTGGTTGAGGATCTCCTGGTACTCGGCCAGCAGCTTCTCGTGCTCCAGGCCGGTCAGGCGGTGCAGGCGCAGTTCCAGGATGGCCTGGGCCTGTTCCGGCGACAGGAAGTACTTGCCTTCGCGCAGACCGTATTGCGGGTCCAGGGTCTCCGGACGGCACGAATCGGCGCCGGCACGTTCAACCATGGCCACCACGGCGCTGGATTCCCAAGGGGTGCTGATCAGCGCCTCTTTGGCTTCCGACGGGGTTGGCGAGGCTTTGATCAGGGCGATCACTGGGTCGATGTTCGACAGCGCAACGGCCTGGCCTTCCAGGATGTGGCCGCGTTCGCGAGCCTTGCGCAGTTCGAACACGGTACGGCGGGTGACCACTTCGCGGCGGTGACGCACGAAGGCTTCCAGCAGATCCTTGAGGTTCAGGATGCGCGGGCGGCCGTCGATCAGTGCAACCACGTTGATACCAAACACGCTTTGCAGCTGGGTCTGGGCGTAGAGGTTGTTGAGGATCACCTCAGGCACTTCGCCACGACGCAGCTCGATCACTACGCGCATACCGTCTTTGTCGGACTCGTCGCGCAGCTCGGTGATGCCTTCGAGCTTCTTCTCTTTGACCAGCTCGGCGATCTTCTCGATCAGACGCGCCTTGTTCAACTGGTATGGGAGTTCGGTGATGACGATCTGCTGGCGGCCACCGACCTTGTCAATGTCTTCGATGATCGAGCGGGCGCGCATGTAAATGCGGCCACGACCGGTGCGGTAGGCTTCGATGATGCCGGCGCGACCGTTGATGATCGCAGCGGTCGGGAAGTCCGGGCCCGGGATGTATTGCATCAGCTCGTCGACGGTCAGCTCGGGGTTGTCGATGAGCGCCAGGCAACCGTCGATGACTTCACCGAGGTTGTGCGGCGGGATGTTGGTCGCCATGCCCACGGCGATACCGCTGGAACCATTGACCAGCAGGTTGGGGATCTTGGTCGGCATGACGGCCGGGATCATTTCGGTGCCGTCGTAGTTCGGCACCCAGTCCACGGTTTCTTTATGCAGGTCGGCCAGCAGCTCGTGCGCCAGCTTGGTCATGCGCACTTCGGTGTATCGCATGGCCGCGGCGTTGTCGCCGTCGACCGAACCGAAGTTGCCCTGGCCGTCTACCAGCAGGTAGCGCAGGGAAAACGGCTGGGCCATCCGAACGATGGTGTCGTACACCGCAGTGTCGCCGTGAGGGTGATACTTACCGATCACGTCACCGACAACACGGGCAGATTTCTTGTACGGCTTGTTCCAGTCGTTACCCAGCTCGCTCATCGCGAACAGCACACGCCGGTGCACGGGCTTCAAGCCATCGCGCGCATCAGGCAGTGCCCGACCGACAATTACGCTCATCGCGTAGTCGAGGTAGGACTGTTTCAGCTCGTCTTCGATATTGACCGGGAGGATTTCTTTGGCCAGTTCGCCCATGAGAAGCCTGATTCCTTTTTCGGGTGAAACCTCGTCACATCCATATGGGACGAACGAAGCTCGCCGCTGCCGGCAAAGTGCCTGACAACGACTTACGACAAATCAACGAGTTATGACACGGATCTGCACGTTATAGGCCACCCCTCGGGGCAACCCTGGAAACCGCCGGATGTTATCACAATCGCCGCCACGCACCTATCCCCCTGATGCGCATGGAGCATAGTAAGTTGACGGATGACAGGCTTGAGGGGGACGAGAGGGGCTCAGAGGTGGGGTGGTGCTATTTTTCGGGCGTGGATCCGAGGATTTTATTGACTTAAATGGCCAATCACAGGCAAGCCATCTCCCACACTTAGACTTGTTAACACTATCCAATGTGGGAGCTGGCTTGCCTGCGGTTGCCATTTCACGGGCGCCAGGCTCCTCAATGCAAGCGCTTGCGACACATCAACTTGGCCAATTTGGCCGTATCCGGCCGCTCGACCACGCCTTTCTCCGTCACGATCACATCAATCAGGTCAGCCGGCGTCACATCAAATACCGGATTAAACGCAGCGGCCTCAAGACGCTGCCCCATCACGTTTAACAGTTCCCCGGCATCGCGCTCTTCCAGGGCCACGTCATCGCCAGTGGCCATCATCATGTCCAGGGTCGAGCTCGGCGCCACCACCATGAAGCGCACACCGTGGTGCATCGCACACACCGCCAGTTGGTAGGTGCCGATCTTGCTGATCACATCGCCATTGGCGGCAATGCAATCGGCGCCGACGATCACCCAGGTCACGCCTTTGGTCTTGAGGATATGCGCACCCGCCGAATCGGCATTCACGGTCACCGGGATGCCCTCGCCCGCCAGTTCCCAGGCGGTCAGCCGCGAACCCTGCAGCCAGGGCCGGGTTTCATTGGCGTAGACCTGCTCGACCATGCCTTCCAGGTAAGCTGCTCGAATCACCCCGAGCGCCGTGCCCACGCCGCCGGTCGCCAGGGCGCCTGCATTACCATGGGTAAGGATGGCCTGGGCATTGCCCTGGTGCTTGCGGATCAGCTCGACGCCCAGCTGGGCCATGGTCAGGTTGGCTTCGCGATCACTCTCGTGGATCGCAATCGCCTCGGCTTCCAGCACCGCCAGCGGGTCGGCGTGCTTTTTGACGCGGTCCAGGCGGTCGCGCATGCGCTTCAACGCCCAGAACAGGTTCGACGCAGTCGGTCGGGCATCGGCTAAAAGTGCGTAGTCTTCTTCCCACGCAGCCTGCCAGTCACCGCCCTCGCCGATCCGTTCACGCGCTGCCAGCACCAGGCCATACGCGGCACTGATACCAATGGCCGGCGCCCCGCGCACCACCATCGAACGGATGGCCGCCGCGACGTCTTCGACCGTGACGCACGCCACCCAGCTCTCGCGGGACGGCAAGGCACGCTGATCGAGCAGGTACAGCGCGCCATCACGCCAATCGATGGCCTTCACCTTCTCCGCTGCCAACAGTCGATCGCGCATCCCTTACTCCGCACTCATGAACAAAGCCGCCGATTATAGCGATCCGCCAGCCAGGACGCTCGGGTATACTTCGCCCTTCTTTTATAGCTGCCTGGGAAGAAGCCTGCGATGACCGCCACTGCCGCCCCGCTCGACTTATTGTTGCTGCCTACATGGCTGGTGCCTGTCGAACCCGCTGGCGTGGTGCTCAAAGAGCATGGCCTGGGCATACGCGATGGGCGCATTGCCTTTATTGGCCCTCGCGAAGCCGCCTTGAAGCAGCCCGCCCTGGAGACCCGTGAGCTGCCGGGCATGCTGCTCAGCCCCGGCCTGATCAACGCCCACGGCCACGCGGCAATGAGCCTGTTTCGCGGCTTGGCTGACGACCTGCCACTGATGACCTGGCTGGAAAAGCACATCTGGCCCGCCGAGGCCAAGTGGGTCGATGAAGCCTTCGTGCGCGACGGCACCGACCTGGCCATCGCCGAGCAAATCAAGGGCGGCATCACCTGCTTCTCCGACATGTACTTCTACCCCAAGGTCGCCAGCGACTGCGTGCACAACAGCGGCATGCGCGCGCAGATCGCGATCCCGATCCTCGACTTCCCGATTCCGGGCGCCAGCACGCCCGACGAGGCCCTGCGCCAGGGCATCGAGTTGTTCGGCGACCTCAAGCACCACCCACGCATCAAGATCACCTTCGGCCCCCACGCGCCCTATACGGTGTGCGATGACAACCTGGAAAAAATCCGCGTAATCGCCGAAGAGCTGGACGCCGCGATCCATATGCACGTGCACGAAACCGCCTTCGAAGTGCAGCAAGCCGTCGAGCAGACCGGTGAGCGCCCACTGGCACGCCTGGGTCGCCTCGGGCTGTTGGGGCCGCGCTTCCAGGCCGTTCATATGACCCAAATCAGCGAGGACGACCTGGCTTTGCTGGTAGAAAGCAACACCAGCGTGATCCATTGCCCGGAATCGAACCTGAAATTGGCCAGCGGCTTTTGCCCGGTGGAGCGTCTGTGGCAGGCTGGCGTGAATGTAGCGATCGGCACCGACGGCGCCGCTAGTAACAATGACCTCGACCTGCTGGGCGAAACCCGCACCGCAGCCATGCTCGCCAAGGCGGTCGCCGGCTCTGCCACCGCGCTGGACGCCCATCGCGCCCTGCGCATGGCGACGCTCAACGGCGCGCGGGCCATGGGCCTGGAAAGCGAGATTGGCTCGCTGGAAGTTGGCAAGGCGGCAGATATCGTCGCCTTCGACCTGTCGGGGCTGGCGCAACAACCGATCTACGATCCGGTCTCACAGCTTATATATGCCACCGGACGCGATTGCGTGAAACACCTTTGGGTCGCCGGCAAGCAATTGCTCGACGACCGGCAATTGACCCGCATGAATGAACCAGAGTTGACCGCCACGGCCATCGCCTGGGGCCAACGCATCAGCGGGCACAGCGAATAACGAAGGTTTTGAACCTCAGGGTTCAGAACTGACCAAACGATTTATCAGGTTTAGAGGATTCACCATGAGCAACGTCGACCACGCCGAGATCGCCAAATTCGAAGCCCTGGCTCACCGCTGGTGGGACCGCGAGAGCGAATTCAAGCCGCTGCACGACATCAACCCGCTGCGGGTCAACTGGATTGACGAACGCGTCAACCTGGCCGGCAAGAAGGTGCTGGACGTGGGTTGCGGTGGCGGCATTCTCAGCGAAGCCATGGCCCAGCGCGGCGCGACCGTGATGGGCATCGACATGGGCGAAGCGCCCTTGGCCGTGGCCCAACTGCATCAACTGGAATCCGGCGTGAGCGTGGAATACCGCCAGATCACCGCCGAAGCCCTGGCTGAAGAGATGCCCGAACAGTTTGACGTGGTCACCTGCCTTGAGATGCTGGAACACGTACCGGACCCGTCCTCGGTGATCCGCGCGTGCTTCCGCATGGTCAAGCCCGGCGGCCAGGTGTTCTTCTCCACCATTAACCGCAACCCCAAGGCCTACCTGTTCGCAATCATCGGCGCCGAATACATCATGAAGCTGCTGCCGCGCGGCACCCATGACTTCAAGAAATTCATCCGCCCGTCCGAGCTGGGTGCCTGGAGCCGCCAGGCCGGGCTGACCGTCAAGGACATCATCGGCCTGACCTACAACCCGCTGACCAAGCACTACAAGCTGGCCAACGACGTTGACGTCAACTACATGATCCAAACCCTGCGCGAGGAGTGAGCCTGTGAAGTTGCGAGCGGTTCTCTTCGATATGGACGGTACCCTGCTGGACACCGCGCCGGACTTTATCGCCATCTGCCAGGCCATGCGGGCCGACCGCGGCCTGGGGCCGATCAACCCCGAGCATATCCGCGATGAGATCTCCGGCGGCGCGCGGGCGATGGTCGCCGTGACCTTCTCGATGGACCCGGAATCCCCAGGCTTCGAAGCACTGCGCCTGGAATTCCTCGAGCGTTACCTCAAGGGCTGCGCGGTCCATAGCAAACTGTTCGACGGCATGGCCGAGCTGCTGGAAGACATCGAGAAGGCCAACCTCATCTGGGGCGTGGTCACCAACAAGCCACTGCGCTTTGCCGAACCGATCATGCAGCAACTGGGCCTGGCCGAGCGCTCGGCGCTGCTGATTTGCCCTGATCACGTAAAAAACAGCAAGCCGGACCCGGAGCCGATGATCCTGGCGTGCAAGATGCTCGACCTGGACCCGGCCAGCGTGTTGTTCGTGGGCGATGACCTGCGCGATATCGAGTCCGGCCGCGACGCCGGCACCCGCACCGCAGCGGTCACCTACGGCTATATCCACCCGGACGACAACCCGCGCCACTGGGGCGCCGATGTGGTGGTGGATCACCCGCTGGAACTGCGCAAGGTGCTGGATAACGCACTGTGCAGTTGCTGATTATTCACCGAATCTACTGACCAATGAAGATCCAAATGTGGGAGCGGGCTTGCTCGCGAAGGCGGTCTATCAGGACCAAATTTGCTGCCTGATACTCCGCATTCGCGAGCAAGCCCCCTCCCACAGGGGATCAACGTTGCTTTCAAGTTTGGTGTCTGCAACCTGCTGAATTTTGTCGAGGCTATTTATGTTTGATTACTCCGCACGTCCAGACCTGCTCAAAGGCCGCATCATCCTGGTGACCGGCGCCGGTCGCGGGATCGGCGCGGCGGCGGCGAAGACCTACGCCGCCCATGGCGCTACCGTGCTGTTGCTGGGCAAGACCGAAGCCAACCTGGCCCAGGTGTATGACGAAATCGAAGCGGCCGGCCAGCCGCAACCGGTGGTGATCCCGTTCAACCTGGAGACCGCCCTGCCCCATCAATACGATGAGCTGGCCGCGATGATCGAAAAGGAATTCGGCCACCTCGACGGCCTGCTGCACAACGCCTCGATCATCGGCCCACGCACGCCGCTCGAGCAGTTGTCCGGCGAGAATTTCATGCGAGTCATGCACGTAAACGTCAACGCGATGTTCATGCTGACCAGCACGCTGTTGCCGCTGCTCAAATTGTCCCAGGATGCGTCGGTGGTGTTCACCTCCAGCAGTGTCGGGCGCAAGGGTCGGGCCTATTGGGGGGCTTATGGCGTGTCGAAGTTTGCGACCGAAGGCTTGATGCAAACCTTGGCCGATGAGCTTGAGGATGTGGCCGCGGTACGCTCCAACAGCATCAACCCCGGCGGCACGCGCACCAGCATGCGCGCCCAGGCGTACCCAGGGGAAAACCCGATGGAACGGCCCGCGCCGGAAGAGATCATGCCGGTGTACCTGTACCTGATGGGGCCGGACAGTACGGGCATCAACGGCCAGGCGTTCGACGCGCAATAACCGGCACATTGTAAAACCAAATGTGGGAGGGGGCTTGCCCCCGATTGCAGTGGATCAGTCAACAGATACAATGACTGTCCCACCGCTATCGGGGGCAAGCCCCCTCCCACATTTTTCAGCAGTGTGGTTTAGTTTTTCACCACTTCTTCGAGGGTGAAACGGCCCAGCGGGTTTTGCAGGAAGTTGCTCACGTTCTTGCGTGAGATGTTGATGTAGGGGCTGTAGTACAAGTCGATCCAGTTCACATCCTGTTTCGCCAGCTTCTGCAGTTCCACGTACATCTGCTCACGCTTAACCGGGTCTGCTTCGATCCGCGCAGCGGCCACCAATGCCTTGACCTTGTCGTTCTTGTAACGGGTCATGTAGTTCTGGTTGGTGTCGTGGCCCAGCACGAAGGTGGTCTTCTGGTCTGGGTCGAGGATGTCGTTGGTCCAGTACATCACCGAAATATCGTACTCACCGTCCACCAGCATCTGCCAGCTCTGGGTCGGGTCGACCTTTTGCAGGTTGGCGGTTACGCCGACCTTGGCCAGTTGATCCTTGATGATGACCGCAATCTGCTCGTCGGCCTCGTTGCCGGCGTTGACCACGTAGTTGAGCTTCAAGTCCTTGGCACCGGCCTGCTCCAGCAGCTTCTTGGCGGCGGTCGGGTCATACGGGCGTTGCAGGTTGTTGGCGTAGTGGTACAGCGAGCCTTTTGGAATGTAGGAATAGGCCACGGTGCCTTGGCCGTAAGTGGCGGTCTTCACCAGCGATTGTTTGTCGATGGCCATGTCCAGCGCCTGACGCACTTCCGGCTTGGCCAGCAGCCCGTGGTCGTGGTTGATCAGCAAATGATCTTCACGGGTGGACGGGTCGGCGTGGATCACCACGTTCTTGTCTTTCTTCAACTCTTCAACCCGCGAGAACGGTACGAAGATCGCCGTGTCCAGCTCGTTGTTCTGCACCATGCGCATGCGCGTGTTGTCGTCGGTGACGGACACCCACTCCACGCCATCCAGGCTCACGTTCTTGGCCTGCCAGAAGTTCGGGTTTTTCTTCAGGATGACGCGGTCGCCCTTGCGCCACTCGTCCACGGTAAAGGCGCCGGAGGTCACCGGGTTTTCCGAGTAGGCGTCTTCGCCCATCTTGGTCATGGCTTTTTCCGACAGGATCGACACCGTCGGCGACGCCAATTGCGAGAGGAAGGCCACAGCCGGGGTCTTCAAGGTGACCACCAGGGTTTTCGGGTCCGATGCCTTGGCCGTGTTGATCAGGTTGAAGGGGTCAGCCCACAGCGAAGCCTTGTTGTCGCGGATGCGCAGCAGGCTGAACGCTGCATCGTCGGCGGTGATCGCCGAACCGTCGGAGAACTTCGCATCACGCAGCTTGAAGGTGTAGGTCAGGCCGTCCTTGGAAATGTCCCAGCTTTCGGCCAGGCCCGGTTCCATCTTGGTGCCCAGGTTGTCGACGCGCACCAGGGTGTCGTAGACGTTGGCGAAAACCCAGGTATCGCGGTTTTGCGCGCTTTTGATCGGGTCGAACGTGGTGCTGTCTTCACGGCAGCCGATGGTCAGGACACCAGCGGCCTGGGCGAAACCGGCGGTCAGCGACCAGGCGGTCAATGTTGCGGCGGCGAGCAACTTCAAGTGGCGCGATTGCATATCACAACTCCTTGTTAATGAATGGCAGAGGGTTAAAGCAAAGGTTCTTCAAGCACGCAACTGTACCGATGCTCGTGCAGGAAATGCGTTGGCGGCAACACCACGGAACACAGTGAGCGGGCATGCCGGCAGCGCGGGTGAAAGGCGCAGCCTGTAGGCAAATTCAGCGGGCTCGGTGGTTCACCCGGCAAGGGTTCGGTAGGCAATGGCCGATGGGGATCGATCTCGGGAATCGCCTGGATCAACGCCGCCGTGTACGGGTGGCGTGGCGCCGTGAAGACCGCCTCCACCGGGCCTTCTTCGACGATTTTGCCCAGGTACATCACCGCCACGCGGTCGCACAAGCGGCGCACGATGGCCAGGTCATGGGCAATAAACAGGATCGCCAGGTTCATGCGCTGTTGCAGTTCCAGCAACAGGTTGATGATCTGGCCCTGGATCGACACATCCAGCGCCGCCACGCACTCATCGGCGATGATCAGGCGCGGCTCGACCGCCAGCGCCCGGGCAATGCCGATGCGCTGGCATTGGCCGCCGCTGAGGGACCCGGGTTTGCGGCTGGCCAGTTCGGAGCGCAGGCCGACCAGGTCGAGCAGTTCATTCACGCGTTCGGGAATCTGCGCGGGCGCAACCTTGCGCTGCACGCGCAGCACTTCGGCGAGGGTTTCGCCGATGGTGTGGCGCGGGTTCAGCGCGGCGTACGGGTCCTGGAAGATCATTGCGGTTTCATGCCGCAGGCGAGCAATGTCGATGGCGCTGCCATGGGCCATGTCGACGCCATCGAACAACACCTGCCCGGCACTGATCGGGTTGAGGTGCAAAATGGCGCGCCCCAGGGTGCTTTTGCCGCTGCCGGACTCACCTACCAGCCCAAGGGTTTCGCCAGCCGCCAGGTTCAGCGACACGCCGTTCACCGCCCTCACCCACTGTTTGTTCAAGCCGAACAGGCCGGTGCCGGACGCGGCAAACTTCACCTCAAGGTCCTTGATCTGCAACAGGCTCATGGCTGCGCTCCCAACGGGTAATGACAGACGACTCGCGCGCCTTCCGGCAGCACCTCGGTGCACAAGGTGCCGACCTGCGGGCAGCGCGGGTTGAACCGGCAGCCAGTGGGCAACGCGTCCAGCAACGGCGGCTGACCGGGAATGGTGCGCAGCAAGGCGTGGCCGCTGCTGTGGGCAGGCTGGCAGTCAATCAGCCCGGCAGTGTACGGGTGCTGCGGGCGAGCCAGCAGGTCGTATTTGCTGCCGTGCTCGCACAGGCGCCCGGCGTACATCACGGCGATGGAATCGCAGGTTTGCGCGACCACGCCGAGGTCGTGGGTAATCATGATGATCGACAGCCCGCGCTGATCACGCAGGTCCAGCAGCAACCGCAGGATCTGCGCCTGCACCGTCACATCCAGGGCCGTGGTCGGTTCGTCGGCGATCAGCACTTTGGGGTTGCAGCCGAGGGCGACGGCGATCATCGCGCGCTGGCGCATGCCCCCCGAAAACTCGTGGGGGTAGTTGTCGACCCGCGCCTGGGGATCGGGGATGCCCACTTGGCGCAGTACCTCGATGGCCTGCAGGCGCGCGTCTTTTTTCGACGCACCTTGATGCAGGCGGATGCCCTCGGCAATCTGCTCGCCGATGCGCATCAACGGGTCGAGGTGGCTGCTGGGGTTCTGGAAGATCATGCCCAACTGGCCGCCGCGCACGGCACGCATGCCGGCGTCATCCAATGACAGCAGCTCCTGACCGGCCAGCCGCACCGCACCGCCTTGCACGCGCAGGCTGGGCGATGGCAGCAGGCGCATCAAGCCGCGACAGGCCATGGTCTTGCCCGAGCCGCTCTCCCCCACCAGGCCGAGGATCTCGCCTTCGGCCAAGTCGAAGGACACGCGGTCCACCAGGGTCACATCGCGCCCAGTGTTGTTGGCGATCACACTGAGGTCGCGCACTTGCAACAGGCTCATGAGCGATCCCCTAGCACTTGCGCCACACCATCGGCCAGCAGGCTGAAGCCCATGGCCAGGGTCACGATGGCCAAGCCCGGAAAGGTGCAAATCCACCAGGCTGTAGTGATAAAGGCTTGCCCCTCGGCGACCATGGTGCCCCACTCAGCAGTTGGCGGTTGCACGCCCAGGCCCAGGTAGCTGACGGCGGCGCCATTGAGCAGGACCAGCACGGCGTCAGACATGGAAAACACAATCGAACCAAACATCGCATTGGGCAGCAGATGCCGGAACAGAATGCGCCCGTGGCCAAAGCCCAGGCTCTTGGCGGCCAGGGCAAAGTCGCTTTCCTTGAGCACCAGGATCTGCGAGCGGATCAGCCGCGCATATGACACCCAGCCCACCAGTGCCATGGCGATGTAGAAGCTCTTCAGGCCCGGCCCGAGGATGGCCATGATCGCCAGCATCAGCACCAGGAACGGGAAGGCCAGGATCACATCGATCACGCGCATGCAGACGCTGTCAAACCGCCCGCCGATGTAGCCGGAGACCGCACCGACGAAGGTGCCAATCATGAACGGGAAGATCACCCCAATGATGGCCAACTGCAGGTCGATGCGCGCGCCCCAAATCACCCTCGAAAGGATATCCCTGCCGTAGTTATCCGTGCCAAACGGATGTGCAAGGCTGGGGCCGAGCAAACTGAAATCGGTGTTCTGTGCGATCGGGTCATAGGGCGCGACCCACGGCGCAAACAGCGCTAGCGCCAGCCACACCAGCAGAATCAACAGGCCCCACGCAGCGGTCAGCCGGCCATTGCGCAAACCAAAACGCAGGCGCAAGCGCCACGGGGCAATCAACGGGCGGCTGCTCATTGCATCTTCACCCGTGGGTCGAGGGCCACGGTCGCCACGTCGGCGATGAAGTTGACCACCACCGTCGCGCACGCCAGCACCATGGCCACGCCCTGCACCACCATGTAGTCACGGGTGAAGATGCCGCGCACCAGCAACTGGCCGATGCCGGGAATGGCGAACAGGCTTTCGATCACCACGGTGCCGCTGATCAGCCAGCCAATGTTTACCGCCAGCAGGTTGACCGCCGGCACCAGGGAGTTGGGCAACACATGGCGACGAAACACCGCCGCTTCTGACAGCCCTCGAGCGCGAGCGGCGGTGACATGGTCAGCCTGCAACTCCATCAACATGCTCGCCCGCAGGTTGCGCACCAGCACCGCCGACAACGCCAGGGCAATCGTCAGGCATGGCAGCACCATGTGATGCGCCTTGTCCAGCCAGGTGCGGCCGTAACCGGACACGGGAAACAAGCCCCACTGCACGCTCAGCAACAGGATCAGCATCAAGCCCAGCCAGAACGCCGGCATGCCCAGGCCGACCGTCGTGAACACGCGGATCAGGTTGTCCGCCCAGCCGCCCTTGTTGCGGGCGGCCAGCGTCGCCAGCGGCACCGCGATCAGCAGCGCCAGCACCACGCTGCCCAGCACCAAGACCAACGTGGGTTCGATGCGGGTGACAATCAGCTTGAGGGCGTCGACCTTGTACAGCAGCGATTGGCCGAGGTCGCCCTTGAGCAGGTTCTTCAGGAAGTAGAAATATTGCAGCCACAGCGGCTGGTCGAGGCCGTACTGAGCGCGGATCTTCAGCAAGGCGTCGGGCGTGCTGCGCGAGCCCAGCAGCGCGCGCGCCGGATCGCCGGGAATCGATCGCACCAGCACAAAGGTGATCAGGCTGATGCCAAACAGCACCGGCAGCAATTGCAGCGGCCGGGACAGCACAAAACGGTAGCGCGCCAGGTTCATCCGTCAGCCTCGGTGACGCGAGAGGAAGTCCAGCAGCACCGGGAAATATGCCTGGGGCTCTTCATAAAACGGCATATGGCTGCTGTTGGGGAATACGTGCAATTCGGCGTGCCGGGCTGCGAGCTTCATGCGCAGGGCACAGGCCGGCGTGAGTTCGTCGTGCTGGCCGGTGGTAATCAGGATCGGCATCTTGAACTCGGCCATCTCGGGGATGCGGTTCCAGTCCTTGAGGTTGCCGATGTAGAGGAATTCGTTGGGGCCCTGCATGGTTTCGTAGGGGCCCATGTTCCAGTCGCCCAGGGACCGCTTGACCGGCTCGGGCCATTCGTCGAGGCGGCACACGTGGCGGTAGTTGAGCAAGGTGATCGCGGCCTGGTATTGCGGGTGGTCGAGGGTGCCCATGGCCTCGTGGCGCTGCATCATGGCCACGGTTTCGCTGCCGAGGGCGCCACGCAGGCGTTCCAGCTCCTGGGACAAGTGCGGAATGTCGCCCACGGTGTTTTCGAGGATCAGGCTTTTCAGGGCGTCGGGGTAATGAATGGCGTATTCGATGCCGAGCCAGCCGCCCCAGGAATGCCCAAGCAAGTGCACGCGGCCCAGGCCCAGGGCCTGGCGCACGGTTTCGACTTCTTCGACATAACGGCGGATTTCCCACAGGGAAATATCGGTGGGTCTGGCTGATGCACCCGTGCCAAGCTGGTCGAATGCAACCACTCGCAGGTTATGGTCCTTGAGCCAGCCATGGGCGTCGCGCAAGTAGTCACACGGCAGGCCCGGCCCGCCGTTGAGGCACAGCAGCACCTCATCGCCTTCGCCGAAGCTGTAGACCACGAGGTTATGGCCGTCGACTTGCACGTTGTACTGCTGGTCGGGGGCAATTTCACGCCACATGCATACATTCCTTGTGTAGTGTCGGCCTGGCAGGTAGCGGGCCGCTGATCAGGCCAACACTACCGAGGATGCCGCGCGTCCATAACCTAGCATTTCTTATAGGTTTGGCCTGGCAGTCCTTCGCCGGGGCGTGGCATTCTACTTGCAGCAAGTCGAGATTCAAATGAATTCGGGAGCAGAACGGATGCTGGCCAAGCTGACTGCCTTAAATCACCGTCTGATGCCGGGCAGGAGCCTGGACGAGCAGATGGACAACACCTTTGTCCTCGCCCAGCAATTGGGCTTCGATGCACTGGTGTATGACTACACCCCGGTGCCGATTGACCAGGATGGTGCATTGATCACTCCTTCGGTGCTGGAACTGCGCAACACCCCGCCCGACTGGCACACCTTGTGGTGCAGCGAAGGGTTCTACCAGATCGACCCGGTGCAACATCTGGCCCTGAGCACGGTGTCGCCGTTCGTATGGTCCTACGACGTCAAGGCCGATACTCCCCTGCAAAAGATCATCGATCCCTGCCATGCGCCGGTTTCGTCCTACTTGCACGACCAGCAATTGACCTGCGGCGTCAGCGTGCCGATCCACCTGCCCCGCGGCGGCTTCGCCTCGCTGACCGGCCTGCGTACCGGCAAGGCCCGCAGTGTGTTGCAGGATGCGCAGCAGACCTTGTCGGACTTCAGTCTGATTTCCCACGCCTTGCAGGAAGCGGCCTACCCGCTGTTCAGCAAAGAGCTACGCACTTACCCGCATATTCACCTGACCAAACGTGAACGCGAGTGCCTCAAATGGGCCGCCGACGGCCTGACCGCCGCCGAAATCGCCACGCAATTGAGCCGCTCACTGGCCGTGGTCACCCTGCACCTGGCTTCGGCGATGCACAAGCTGGGGGCCAAGAACCGCGTCCAGGCGGTGGTGCGCGCCACCCATTACCGCCTGCTCGACGATTGATCGCCGGGCAAAACCTAGCTGTTTTGCTAGTTACTTAAATTTCTCCTACGCATTATCGTGTCCCTGATCATTTTTTCAGAGCAGGGTACGAAATGGAATTCATCGAAAAAATCCGCGAAGGGTATGCGGCGTTTGGCGCCTACCAAACCTGGTACCGCGTCACCGGTGACCTCTCCAGCGGCCGCACACCCCTGGTGGTTATCCACGGTGGCCCCGGATGCACCCATGATTATGTCGACGCGTTCAAGGACGTCGCGGCCAGCGGCCATGCCGTGATCCACTACGACCAGTTGGGCAACGGCCGCTCCACCCACCTGCCCGACAAAGACCCGTCCTTCTGGACCGTGGGCCTGTTCCTCGAAGAACTCAACAACCTGCTGGACCATCTGGAGATCAGCGATAACTACGCGATCCTCGGACAATCCTGGGGCGGCATGCTCGGTAGTGAACACGCGATCCTGCAACCCAAGGGCCTGCGTGCCTTTATCCCCGCCAACTCGCCGACGTGCATGCGCACCTGGGTCAGCGAAGCCAACCGCCTACGCAAATTGTTGCCCGAAGGCGTGCATGAAACCCTGCTCAAGCACGAAGCCGTCGGCAACTATCAGGACCCGGAATACCTCGCCGCGTCGCGGGTGTTCTATGACCATCACGTGTGCCGGGTCATCCCGTGGCCGGAAGAAGTGGCGCGCACCTTCGCCCAGGTCGATTCAGACCCAACCGTGTACCACGCCATGAGCGGCCCGACTGAATTCCATGTGATTGGCAGCTTGAAGGACTGGAAATCCACCGGGCGACTGTCGGCGATCAATGTACCGACGCTGGTGATCTCCGGCCGGCACGACGAGGCCACGCCCTTGGTGGTCAAGCCGTTCCTGGATGAAATCGCGGATGTGCGCTGGGCGCTGTTTGAAGACTCCAGCCACATGCCCCACGTGGAAGAACGCCAGGCGTGCATGGGCACCGTGGTGAAGTTTCTGGATGAGGTGTGTTCCGTGCATTACAAGGAACGCAAGGCCAACTGACCCCCAGTGTAGGAGCCGGCTTGCCGGCTCCTACAGGGGTAGCGTTAGACTTCAGACGTCTCAGGCTTGGTTGTTTTCCTCGGGACATCCGCCACCAGCGGGATCTCCCTCCCTTCGGCATCAAACAACTTGCCGCCCTTGAAGTAATCCCCATCACGCAGCTCCGACACATCACGAAAGCACAGGCTGCGCTCGGTCCCCGCCACAAACACCGATTGCTGGTCCGAATTGCCGGCGGTGAAATGGTTGAACGCCAGGTTCAGCAGGATCGCCATGATCGCCGACGAACTGATCCCCGAGTGGAAGATGGTCGCAAACCAGCTCGGGAAGTGATCGTAGAAGCTTGGCGCGGCAATCGGGATCATGCCAAAACCGATGGAAGTGGCGACGATGATCAGGTTCATGTTGTTGCGGTAATCGACCTTGGACAAGGTGCGAATACCACTGGCCGCCACGGTGCCGAACAGCACAATCCCGGCACCGCCCAGCACTGAGGTGGGCACCGCCGCGATCACGCGCCCCATGAACGGCAACAGCCCGAGAATCACCAGGAACAAACCGCCCGTGGCTACTACAAAGCGGCTCTTGACCCCGGTGACCGCCACCAGGCCGACGTTCTGGGCGAACGCGCTTTGGGTGAACGAACCGAAGATCGGCGCAAACATACTCGACAACATGTCGGCGCGCAGGCCGTTGCCCAGGCGCTTGGAATCGACCTTGGTGTCGATGATTTCACCCACGGCCAGAATGTCCGCCGAGGTCTCGACCAGGGTCACCATCACCACGATGCACATGGAAATGATCGCGGCGACATGGAAGGTCGGCATGCCGAAATGGAAGGGTGTGGGGAAACCGAACATCGGGCCCTGGGCCACGCCGGAGAAGTCGGCCATGCCAAGGAACACCGCAATCACGGTGCCGACCACCATCGCCAGCAGGATCGACAGGCGCGAAATCGTCGCGCTGCCGATCTTGCTCAGCAGCAACACCAGCACCAGGGTCAACGCCGCCAGGCCGATGTTGGACATGCTGCCGAAATCCGCGGCGCGGCTATTGCCGCCCATGGCCCAGCGCGCCGCAACGGGCATCAGGGTAAGGCCGATGGTGGTGATCACAATACCCGTCACCAGCGGCGGGAAAAACTTGGTGATCCGCGAAAACACCGGAGTGATCAGCAGCCCGATAAACGACGCGGCCATCACCGCCCCGAGAATCGCTGGCACACCACCGGCGCCATCACTGCCGACAATCGCCACCATGGTTGCTACACCGGCAAACGATACGCCCTGCACCAGCGGCAACTGACAGCCAAAAAACGGCAGGCCCAGGGTCTGCAGCAGCGTGGCCAAGCCACCGGCAAACAGCGACGCGGCGATCAACAGGCCAATATCCGCCGGTGACAAACCGGCCGCCTGGCCGACGATCAACGGTACCGCGACAATGCCGCCGTACATGGTGAGCACATGTTGCAGGCCGTAAGCCATGTTGGCCGCGACGCCGAGATTCTCATCTTCGGGCCGCTGCGGTGACGCCTTCGGGATAGTCATGGTGAGGGGTTCTCTGTTTTTGTTGTTCGGCCACTGTATGCAATGTTTGGACTGCATGTCCATAGAGTTGTATACAATCGATCGAACAAGATACCCTCCATCGGCGTTACAAAAACAATCCGGCCGTGATGAGCCAGAACGCCAAAGGACCCAGAACAATGAAAAAGGCATTACAGGGAGCGACCGTTGCACTCACCCTCCTCGGCGGTGGGGAGGCCGTTGCGGTGGAATGGATGAACAACAGCGTAGGATTTCGCTACGGCCAGCAATTCACCAACCCGAACAACCCCGACGAGTTCAGCAAGCGCATTTACAGCTTCACCCACGCCAGTGGCTACCGGTACGGCAGCAATTTTCTCAACCTTGATGTGTTCCTGTCCGACAGCCGTGACCCGCGCAAGGGCACCGATCATGGCGGGAGCGAGGTGTACGCGGTGTACCGCCACCAGTTGTACGCATCGCGGGTGTTCGACGTGCCGCTGGGCACCGGGTTGATCAAGGATTACGCGCTGACCCTGGGCTTCGATGCCAACCGCAACAACAACTTCGCCTCAGCCAAGAAGCGCGCCCTGGTGGTCGGCCCGACCTTGAAGTTCAACACCGTCGGCGTGCTGGACCTGAGCCTGATGTACTACAAGGAAAGGAACCACACTGGCATCCCCGGCGCGCAGGAGTCGAACCACACCTTCGACGACACCTACATGCTCAACCTGACGTGGATGCGCCCGTTCGAGATCGCCAACCATGCGGCGAAATTCCAGGGTTTTATCAATTACGTCGGGGAAAAAGGCGACGACTACCACGGCCGCGACACCGCGCCGGAGGCCCTGATGCGCACCGCGCTGATGGTGGCGGTGCGACCGGGCAAAAGCGTCAAGCCAAACCTGTACCTTGGGGTGGGTTACGAGTATTGGCATAACAAGTTCGGCGTAGATGGCGGCCGGGGTAGCCGCACATCGACGCCGACGGTGAATATGGAAATCACCTTCTGACTGAAGAAACCCAATCAACCTGTGGGGGCTGGCTTGCCTGCGATGCGAGCGACTCGGTGCATCAGGTACACCGAGCCGCTCGCATCGCAGGCAAGCCAGCTCCCACAGTTTTGACCGCGTTGTCACTTCAGATTCGAGCCAGTTCGGAGCTATCGGTTTTCGGCCTCGCCAGCCAGTAACCCAACACCGCCAGTGGCGCGGTCGCCAGCATCACGATTACGGTAATCAGCAGCGGTTGCTCGATCATCGACGACACCAGCAGGCTGCTGAGGAAACACAGACCCAGTTGCAGGGTGTTTTGCAATGCCGCCGCCTTGCCGGAATTTTCCGCAAACGGCATCAGCGCATTCGCCACGACGATGGGGTAACTGGCACCGTTGACCAGCGCCATCAGGCAGAACGGAATCAGCAAGGTGGTGAGGGTCGGCACCGTCAGCGTGGCAACCAGATACAACGCCACCATGCTGATGCAATACGCCAGCAGCAACCAGGGCAACAAGGTCTTGCCCTGGAAGTGCTGCAACGCGCTGCGGCAACTGTAGCCACCGACCAAAAACGCCAATGTCGGCAATAGGTAACTCAGGCCAATGTCATTTGGGCTGTAGCCCATGTCGCCCAGGATGAAAGGCGAAGCCGTCAGCCAGGCGAAGAAACTGGCCGAGCAAGCGGCGAAGATCATGACGTTGCCGGTAAACACGCGAGACGTCAGTAACCGCCCATAACCGAGGCGCGAACGCTCGCTCTTTTCTGACGGATGTTTCGCCACCGTGCGCAAAAACAACGTCGGTAGCAGCAACAGCAATGAGACGCCCAGCAATACACCGAAGATCGCCTGCCAACCAAAGTGATTCAGCACCATAGCGCCCAACAGCGGCGCCAACGCAGGCGACAACGACATCAGCGGCATGATGCTGGCGAACACACGATGAGCCTTATCTGCCGGGTAGCGATCGATCACCAGCGCCTGCCAACTGACGGCGGCGGAACACACGCCGATCGCCTGGATGAAGCGCAGCGCCAGCAATTGCGGCGCGGTCTCGACCCAGAACATCCCCGCACAGCCCAGTACAAACAGGCTCAGGCCAGCGAGCAGGATCGGCTTGCGACCCAGGCGATCGGACAATGGCCCCCATAACAGCTGCCCCACCGCAAAGCCGGCGAGGAAAATACTCAAGCTGGCGCCTACCGCGCCCGCACCGATCTGTAATTGCTCGCCCATGGCGCCGAACGCCGGCAGATACATGTCCATGGCGAGGTAACCGAGCATGCTCAGCCCCGCCAAATACCCAGTGAAACCAAAAGAATTTTTCATCGAAGCCTTGCTAATCCTGCCATCAAACTATTTGCTGACTGGCGCCCATTATGAAGCTGGCAGTTCATGTGTGAAGCGATAATAATTGGACACTCTTATCAATATTTTTGAAGGCAACCGCCATGTGGTCCGAATATTCCCTGGATGTGGTCGATGCAGTGGCGCGGCATGGCAGTTTCAGCGCGGCCGCCCAGGAACTGCACCGGGTGCCGTCGGCCATCAGCTATACGGTGCGCCAGCTTGAAGAATGGTTGGCGGTGCCGCTGTTCGTGCGGCGCCACCGCGACGTCGAGCTGACACCTGCGGGCCGCTTGTTTATCGACGAAGCCCGTGGCGTGATGAAAAAAATGCTCGGCACACGGCGCTTGTGCCAGCAGGTCGCCAATGGCTGGAGTGGCCAGTTGAAGGTGGCGGTGGACTCCATCGTCAAACCCCAGCGCTGCCGGCAGTTGGTGGTGGATTTCTACCGGCAGTTTCCCGAGGTTGAGCTGTTGCTGGAGTACGAGGTGTACAACGGCGTGTGGGATGCGTTGGCGGATGAGCGCACTGACATTGTGATCGGCGCCACCAGCGCGGTGCCGGTGGCCAGTCACTTTACCTTTCGCGACATGGGCTTGTTGAACTGGCTCTGCGTGGTCAGCGCGCGGCATCCGCTGGCGAGCGTCGACGGGTTGCTGAGCGACGATCAGCTGCGCCCCTTTGCTTCGCTGTGCATGACCGACACTTCGCGCAACCTGCCCAAGCGCGACACCTGGACCCTGGATAACCAGCGCCGGTTGGTTGTGCCGAATTGGTCCTCGGCAATCGATTGTCTGCGCGATGGCCTGTGCGTCGGCATGGCGCCGGCGCACCAGGTGCTGCCGTGGATCGAACGCGGTGAGCTGGTGGCGTTGCGACTGAGCCGACCGTTTCCGGCCAGCCCGTCGTGCGTGGCCTGGGCGCAGAGCAAGCTTTCACCGGCCATGGCGTGGTTGTTGGAGTATTTGGGGGATACCGAGACGATGAACCAGGAGTGGCTGAACGGAAACGATCCCTGACAACCATGGAGATCCCCTGTGGGAGCGGGCTTGCCCGCGATGGCGGCATGTCAGTTTGCCAATATCTCGACTGATACACCGCTATCGCGGGCAAGCCCGCTCCCACAGGGTGGATGTCATTTCAATCCAATAGACGGGTAATGGCTCGCACGATCATCTCGACCTCCTTGGCATCCAGGGTCAGTGGCGGCAACAGGCGTATGACCTTGCCGCGCGTCACGTTGATCAACAACCCATGCTCCTGAGCGGAACGCTGGGCCAGGTTCCGGTAAGGGTGGGTCAGCTCAATACCTATCATCAACCCCCGCCCGCGAATCGCCAGTACATGCGGGTGCTCGCTCAGTTCTACCTGCAACCGCGCCAGCAAGCGCTCCCCCTGCTGCGCGGCGTTCTGCAGCAAGCCTTGTTCTTCAATGATGTCCAGTACGGTGCACCCCACCCGACACGCCAAGGGATTGCCGCCGAAGGTGCTGCCGTGGCTGCCCGGTGTGAACAATTGGGCCACGGCGGACCGGGCCAGGCAGGCGCCGATCGGCACGCCGTTACCGAGGCCTTTGGCCAGGGTCATCACGTCCGGGACAATGCCTTCATGCTGGAAGGCGAACCAGGCGCCGGTGCGGCCGATGCCGGTCTGGATTTCATCCAGCATCAGCAGCCAGCCGTGGCGCGTGCAGTGGTCACGCAGGGCCAGCAGGTAGCCCGGCGGGGCCGGCAGCACACCGCTTTCACCCTGGATAGGCTCCAGCAGGACCGCTGCGATGCGCGCGCCGAATGCGTGTGTGATGGCCTCTATCGCAGCGATATCACCAAAGGCCACCTTGAGAAAATCCCCCGGCAAGCGCTGGAAGCCCAAGCGCACCGACGGCCCATCGCTGGCCGCCATCGTGCCGAGCGTGCGGCCATGAAAGGCGTTTTCCATCACCACCACCAAGGGTTCTTCGATGCCTTTTTTCCAGCCATGCAGGCGCGCAAGTTTCAGCGCGGTTTCGTTGGCTTCGGCACCGGAGTTGTTGAAAAAGGCGCGGTCCAGGCCAGACAGTTGAGTGAGACGCTGGGCCAGCCGTTGCTGCCAGTCGATGCTGTAGAGGTTGGAGGTATGCAACAGCAAGCCGGCCTGCTCGCTGATCGCCGTCACCAGCCTGGGGTGTGAGTGGCCGACATTGGTCACCGCCACACCAGCCACGGCGTCCAGGTATTCGCGCCCCTGCTGGTCCCACAGGCGCGTGCCGAGGCCGCGGGTGAAGCTCAGGGCCAGGGGTTGGTAAGTGGTCATCAGGCAGGCGGCGGTCATGGTGCGGGCTCCGGTGCATCGTAGGGATGACTGCAGTATCGTTAGCCACCTGAGCTGGATAAACTGCACATCCCTGCAATGACTTTAAACCAGGACTTGATAATGGACCTGTTCCAGGCAATGTCGGTGTACGTGAAAGTGGTCGAGACCGGCAGCATGACGGCGGCGGCCCAGGCCTGTGGGATGTCCACCACCATGGTCGGCAACCATTTGCGCGCCCTGGAGCAGCGACTGGGGGTCAGCCTGCTCAAGCGCACCACGCGCAAACAAAGCCTTACGGAATTTGGTGGGCAGTATTACCAGCGTTGCCTGGAAGTACTGGGCTTGGTGGCCGACTCCGAGCAGCTGGCCGAGCAGGCCCACAGCGACATTCCCAAAGGCACGCTGCGTATCACCGCGCCTCCCGTGTTCGGCACCGAACGCCTGACACCGGCCTTGAGCGAGTTTTCCCGGCGCTACCCGCAGATCAACCTTTACGTGGTCCTGAGCAATGAGCGCATGGATTTGGTCGACAGCGGCTTCGACGTGGCGATCCGTCTTGGCGAATTGGAAACCTCCAGCCTGATCGCCAGGCCATTGCAGGACTACACCCTCACCCTCTGCGCGTCACCGGCCTACCTGGCGCGACACGGCACACCGCAAACCCCCGATGACCTGCAGCAGCACAACTGCCTGGCGTTCGCCTACCCGGCAAGTGACAACTGGCGCGACTCCGAAAAGCTCTGGCGCATGACCGACGATGCCGGCGAGGTGCAAATTCCGGTGTCTGGCTCATTGACCATCAACAGCTCGCAAGGTCTGCGCCAGGCGGCTGTAAACGGCATGGGCATCATCATGCTGGCCGATGCCCTGGTGCAGCCGGACCTGGACAGCGGCAAGCTGGTGGCCTTGCTGACCACCTATCGACTGCCCAGCCGCCCGATGCACCTGCTCTACGGCCAGGACCGTTATCGCCTGCCCAAGCTGCGCGCCTTTGTGGATTTCGCCATGGAGAAGTGGGCGCGCTAGTAGTCCACGCCTAATTCGCGCAGGCGCGCCGCCGTACGCTCGGCCGATACGTGGTGAATCCCCTGCCAACCCAAGGCAACCGCCGCTTCGATATTGCCGGCAACATCGTCGATAAACACCACTTCAGCCGGCTGGATATCCGGCAAGTGGGCGCGTACCTGGCTGAGGCTGGCGTGATAGATCGCCGCATCCGGCTTGATCAGCTTCAGCTCGCCGGACACCAGGATGTCGCGAAAGTACTGCAGGAACGGGTAATTGGCCCGCGCATAGGGGAACGTCTCGGCAGACCAGTTGGTAAGCCCGAACAGCGGCATGTCGGCCTGGTGCAACGCGTTGAGGATCGCCACGCCGTCTGGCAACGGGCCACGCAACATTTCGTGCCAACGGTCGTAATAGGCCTGGATCAGGCGCTCATGATGGGGATGTTGCTCGATCAGGCTGCGGGTGCCATCTGCCAGGGTGCGGCCAGCGTCCTGCTCGGTGTTCCAGGCCTGGGTGCAGATGTTGTCGAGAAACCATTGCCGCTCACGGTCGTCGGCAATCAGCTTGCGATACAGGTGATGCGGGTTCCAATCGAACAGGACACCGCCGAAATCAAAAACTACTGCACGAATCGTCATCAGATCCTCCGTTAGCGTGAGTGATAGCGGATGAAGTCTGGCAGATTCTGGTCGGCAGGGGTCACGCGTTGACGCGTAGGAGGGCTCTGAATAACAAACAGATCAACTGGCGGAACGGGTGGGTGTGGGAGCTGGCTTGCCTGCGATGACATCACCGAGGTGTATCAGCTACACCTCGGTGCCTGCATCGCGGGCAAGCCCGGCTCCCACAGCAAGCCAGTTGCTACAGGTTCGGCCGTGTTCAGGCCTGGATCAGGCCATTGATCTTGACGGTCGGGTTTACATCCGCTTCGTAATCGACGCCAGCGACTTCAAAGCCGAACAAACGCAGGAATTCCGCCTTGTAGCCGGCAAAATCGCTGATCTCGTTGACGTTGTCGTCGGTGACCTGGTTCCACAGTGCTGCCACGGCGTCCTGGACTTTGGGTTCCAGCTCGGCCAGGTCGGCACGCAGGCGGCCGTCGGCGTCGAGCTTAGGCTCTTTGCCGTACAGGCTGTCCTTGAACAGGCCGTAGACTTGCTCGATGCAACCTTCGTGGGTGCCCTGCTCTTTCATCACCTTGAACAGCAGCGACAGGTACAGCGGCATGATCGGGATCGCCGAGCTGGCCTGGGTGACCACGGCCTTGAGTACCGACACACGGGCGTCGCCCTTGAGTGCCGCGAGGTTGTCGCGCAGGGTCAGGACTTTCTTGTCGAGGTCTTTCTTGGCTTCGCCGATGGAGCCGTTCCAGTAGATGTCCTGGGTCAGCTTTTCACCGAGGTAGGTGAACGCGGTGGTCTTGGCGCCTTCGGCCAGGACGTCGGCGTCACGCAGGGCGTCGATCCACAGCTGCCAGTCTTCGCCGCCCATGACTTTCACGGTGCCGTCGATTTCTTCCTGGGTGGCGGGCTCAAGGGTGGTGTCGACCACAACGCCTTTGTCGGTGTTGATGCCGCGCAGGGTCACGGCCTTGCCGATCGGCTTGAGGGTGGAGTTGTGCACCACACCTTGCGGGTCGGTACGGCGAGGCGCGGCCAGGCTGTAGACAACCAGGTCGATCTTGCCCAGGTCTTTCTTGATGGTTTCGATGGTCAGGCGCTTGATCTCGTCGGAGAACGCGTCGCCGTTGATGCTCTTGGCGTACAGGCCTTTCTCGACGGCAAACTTCTCGAACGCGGCGCTGTTGTACCAGCCGGCGGAGCTCAGCTTGCCTTCTTCGCCTTCTTTCTCAAAAAACACGCCCAGGGTGTCGGCGCCGCAGCCAAAGGCAGCACTGATGCGCGCGGCCAGGCCGTAACCGGTGGATGCACCGAGGACCAGGACCTTTTTCGGGCCGCCTTCGATGACGCCGTGCTGAGTGACGTAGTCGATCTGCTCTTTGACGTTCGCTTCACAGCCAACAGGGTGAGCGGTCACACAGATGAAGCCACGAACCCGCGGTTTGATGATCATAAAATTTCTGCCTCTTCCAAGGTGCCGAAGGCCAGTGGTGGCCATTCAACTTCAATCGTACCGGTCTATGACGTCCAAAAAACCGAAGCGTCACGATAGTCGCAAATCTTCCGTTTACAAAATCCAATCCACTCAGTGCTACAAGGGTTAAAAACTGTGTAAAGCCTTCACAATTTCGCAATATTTAAAACGCCTATCCAGCCTCGAACGCCTTATCATGACGCAGTTGTTTCAACATGTTTCAAAAACCCCACCACTCGCAGCCAGGGATCCGGACTTGTCGAATGGCGTCCTGCTGGAGCTGAGTTACATGAATAAGCCTGCTTTGCGTAAAAAAGCGGTATCGATCGCCTGGGTACTCGGCGTGCTGCTGATCATTGATGTGTTCCCCGAAACCACGCTGGTGTTTCTCGGCCTAGTCGTAGTGTGCGGCGTCTACGACTTCCTGCGTAATGGCCTGTATGACGCGCCCACCATCAAGAAATACTTCATCGGCAGCGGTCGCAACACCTGGCTGCTGGCGCCGTTCAACACCCTGTTCGACCTGTTGAGCTCGCGTAACCGTCACGTCTACACGATGGCCGACCTGCCACCGGCCTGGCGCGAGGACCTGCAACAGGTGATCGATAACGCCATGGTCCACAAGGACGAAATCATCGGTTACCTGGACGAACGCATGGCCGAGAAGAAGCGCGGCATGCTGTTTTTCCAGTGGTACGGCCAAGCCATCGAAACCACCCTGGATATTCCGCAACTGCGCGAAAAACTGCCGTTCGTGAAGACCATTGGCGTGTCGGTGTTCAATGAAAACCGCTCGACGTCCTTCCACTTCGGCCCGCTGCGCATGATGTTCCGCGTGCTCTACAACATGGCTCCGGCGCCCCATCACGAGGGCGTCTACATCCAGGTGGGCAAGCACAAGCACTACTGGCACGACGACCCGTTGTTTATTTTCGATGACACCTTGATGCATGCGTCTTTCAACAAAAACGATGCCAAGCGTTACTGCCTGTTCATCGATATCGTGCGGCCGACCCCGGTACCCCTGGTTCTCAACGCCGTGATCGCTGGGTTTGCCGGCATGGCGTTTACCCTGCGTCGGGTTTTCTACAAAAACTGGAAGCTGATTCAGTAAGTTCTGCGGCATGATGGTACTGGACGGTGTTTGCGCTCGGCCTTGCGCCTGAGGTAAATAACTGTCTCGTGCGACCGAAATCGGCGCCCATCATTCTCAAGCCATCGCGGCCCCTTACGGGTGCGGTGGCTGCGCTTTCAAGGAATCAGAATGCCCCAACGTCAAGTCATCAATGCCTCCGTCAGCCCCAAGGGCAGCCTCGAAACCCTGTCACAACGTGAAGTCCAGCAACTGAGCGAAGCCGGTTCCGGCAGCATCTACACCCTGTTCCGCCAATGCGCCCTGGCGATCCTCAACACCGGCGCGCACATCGACAACGCCAAGACCATCCTCGACGCCTACAAAGACTTTGAAGTGCGCATCCACCAGCAGGACCGCGGTGTGCGCCTGGAATTGCTGAACGCCCCCGCCGATGCCTTCGTCGATGGCGAAATGATCGCCAGCACCCGCGAGATGCTGTTCAGCGCCTTGCGTGACATCGTCTACACCGAAAACGAGTTGGACAGCCAGCGCATCGACCTGAGCAATTCCCAGGGCATCACCGACTACGTGTTCCACCTGCTGCGCAACGCCCGTACGCTGCGCCCCGGTGTCGAGCCGAAGATCGTGGTGTGCTGGGGCGGCCACTCGATCAACACCGAAGAATACAAATACACCAAGAAAGTCGGCCATGAACTGGGCCTGCGCAGCCTCGACGTATGCACCGGCTGCGGCCCTGGCGTGATGAAAGGTCCGATGAAAGGCGCGACCATTTCCCACGCCAAACAACGGATCACCGGCGGGCGTTACCTGGGCCTGACCGAGCCGGGCATCATTGCCGCCGAAGCGCCGAACCCGATCGTCAACGAGCTGGTGATCTTGCCGGACATCGAAAAACGCCTGGAAGCCTTCGTCCGCGTCGGCCATGGCATCATCATCTTCCCAGGCGGTGCCGGTACGGCAGAGGAGTTCCTGTACCTGCTGGGTATCTTGATGCACCCGGACAACCGCGACTTGCCGTTCCCGGTCATTCTCACCGGGCCGAAACATGCCGCGCCGTACCTGCAACAACTGCACGCCTTCGTCGGCGCCACATTGGGCGAAGCGGCCCAGGCGCACTACCAGATCATCATTGATGACCCGGCCGAAGTAGCCCGCCAGATGACCGCTGGCCTCAAGGCAGTGAAGCAGTTCCGCCGCGAACGCAACGACGCGTTCCACTTCAACTGGCTGTTGAAGATCGACGAGGGCTTCCAGCGCCCGTTCGACCCGACCCACGAGAACATGGCCAGCCTGCAGTTGAACCACGCGCTGGCGCCTCACGAACTCGCCGCCAACCTGCGCCGTGCGTTCTCGGGGATCGTGGCGGGTAACGTCAAGGACAAGGGCATCCGCCTGATCGAACAGAACGGCCCGTATGAAATCCACGGCGACCCGGCCATCATGAAACCGCTGGACGAACTGCTACAGGCCTTCGTCGCCCAGCACCGCATGAAATTGCCAGGCGGCGCGGCGTATGTGCCGTGCTATCGCGTGGTGCAATGACTTAGCGCTGTACCGCCACGCATTTGATTTCCACCAGTAGACCGGGGTGCGCCAGTTCGGACACCCCGATCGTGGTCCAGGCGCAATGCCCGCGTGGGAACACGCGGTTTTTCACCTCGCGAAATACCGCCATGTGCTGGCTCATGTCGACGTGATAGGTGGTCATGTCCACCACGTCGTCGAAGGTGCAGCCGCCCTCCTCCAGAACCTCCCGCAGATTTTCCCAGGCCGCGACGAATTGCGCCTCGGGGTCCTCGATCACCGCCAATGCAGCCGTCCGCCCGACCTGGCCTGCGCAGTACAACGTCTTGCCGACCTTTACCCCGGGCACGTAGCCGGCGCGCTCGACGATGGGGTGCATGGAAGGGGGAATGATGAGGTGGCGGTCGGTCATGGTTCGTATCTCTTTAAACCCTGTGGGCGGTGACAGTTCGGGCTAGTGTTTTACCTGTTCCGCCTGACCCACGCCAGATGAGCGACCTATGGACCAACGGATATTGTCCTCGGTCACTCCTTACCCCAGGGTAAGGAATATAACGATGCAGATCTTCACTATGGCGACCGCCACACTGACCTCGAAAGGTCAAATCACAATTCCTGTCCAAGTCAGGACCGCCCTTGGCCTGGAAACAGGCGACAGGGTCGAGTAAGACCGATGTGGTGACGGTACTGGAAACTTTGTTACGGACCCGCGAATTGACCGTGGAGCATGGTGAGATCATCTGGCAGGCACTGCGCAAGTTTATGGCGAACAAGGCCGACTTTGCAGACTGCCTGGTCGAACGCTGCGCCCATGCCGCGGTTGCACGTACACAGCGACCTTCGACCTCAACGCGATCAAGACAACGGGCATGAAGCGCCTGGCCTGAACCGCAGCGTTGCGACTGCGGGCGGGCTTTGGTACAAACCGCTTTTACCTTGATCGAGAGAAAGACTGAAGTGCGCACGTTTCTACTCGCAGCCCTTGCCATGGCCTCCACCACCGCACTGGCTGACGCCATCACCTGGCCCGACCTGCCAAAAACCTGCTTCGTCAGCGGCCGTTCCGCCACCAGTGCGGATCTTGAGACCGGTTGCGCCGCCTTCCTGATCAATGTGAAAGGCCAGGCGGCGGGTACGCCGATCAAGCTGGATATTCCCCAGTACGCCATGCACATCGACGAAGCCACCGGCAAGGAAACCCCGGTGATCCTCATCCAGGCGGAGGAGAATGGCGAGGTCAAGGCGGTGGGTTACAGGGAGCTGGGCTCCGATCAACTCGGTGCCGCGCTGCTGCGGGAAGTTCGGCTCCTGGGCACCCAGAAGCCGATTTAGCCGGGGCTCAGCGAACCCAGCCACCACCCTGCCAATGGTACCCATCATTACGCTGCACCCAATGCGGATGCACGTAGCGGTACCCCTCGCGCACCGGCTCCCAGTGGCCGTGCACCGCGACATAGCGCCCACCTTCCCAACGCCAGTAACCGCGTGACCAAATATAGCCATAGCGCACCGGCGGCTCGACTTCGATCACCTGCACCGGCGGCGGCTGCGGGGCGACGACTTCGACATATTCACGTTGCACCGGCCTGCGCTCATGCACAACGCGTTCTTGCACACACCCGGATGCCGCGACCACCATGGCCGCCAATGCCGCATAACGTAGCAACATAAAAAACCCTCGGGCGCTGACGCCCACAACCTGCACGGCTAAAAAATGCCCCCTTGTTACAGCCTCGCTCCTGCTTGGCCTTGGGTATTTTTAACAGGTGATGTCTGTCGGCTTGCTGAACCCAAAGCCCTCAAGAGGCGCACGCGACGGTCGGTCGCTTCAGGCGTATCAACAGCAGCCCGCCGACGACCACGGCGATGCCGGCGTAGGTCGAGGCCTGGATCACATCGCCAAACATCAACGCCGCCCATACCAGGGTGACCGGTGGTTCGAGGTAGACCAGCGCCGCCACCTGGGTCGCGGTCATCACGCGCAGCAACATCCACAGGCTCAAATAGGCGACGAAGGTCGAGAACAAGGTAAGCCAGACAATTGAGATCAATACGTCAGGATCGTGGGGAATACTCAGCGTGTCGGTGTAGAGCACCGCGCCGGTAAAGCCGATCAAGGTCAGCAGCGATTGGATGAACAACGGCAGCACCAAGCCTGCGTCCTGGCGCTGCTTTGTGCGGCGCTCATAAAGGGTCGCCAGCGTCAGCCCCAGCGCTGCGGCCAGTGGCAACAGGTACATGACCAGGCCGACACCCTTCCCGCCACTGCCGTACTGCCCGGCGATCACGATGGAAACACCCATGAAGCTAATCATCAGCCCGGTCCACTGCCAGCCACCACTGCGTTCAGTCGCGCTGCCGGTCGATAGCGCTGCCGTCATCAAGGGCTGCAGCGCCGCGATGATCGCAGCTATGCCGGGAGACAAACCATTCTGGATCGCCACATAGAGGCAGCTCAGGTACAGGAACTGCGAGAGAAATCCGATGACGGCGTAATGGCGAACCTGCGCCCAAGTAACCTTCAGCAACCTGACATTCAGGAACAGCCCCAGGCACACCGAGACCAGCAGGAAGCGCCAGAACAGCAGATTAAAGGCGCCGCCGCCTTGCGTACCCAGTTTGGCGCCGATGTAGCCAGAGCTCCATGAGAGTACAAATGCCACCTGCAACAGCAGCCGCTTTAAGGTTGATCGCGTCATGAGGCCTGCCCATCAGTTCACGTTGACTGAAAGGCTAAGGGCCGCGCATGCTTCTGTATATTTGAATAAGCTGCACCATCAATTCGAAATAGTGGAATCATGGCCAAACAACTGAATATCGACCTGCTGCGCACCTTCCACGCGGTGGCGCGTTTCGGGCGATTCAACGAAGCGGCCGAGCATGTGCATCGCAGCGCCTCCACCGTGACGACACAGATACAGAAGCTGGAAGATCAGGTTGGCCAGCGCCTGTTCAGCCGCAGCAACCAAGGCGTGGAGTTGACGCTGTACGGCAAGAAACTGCTGGGTGAAACCACCGAGTTTCTCAAGAGCCATGACCGCCTGCTGATCTCGCTGATGCCACAGCGTATGGAGGGCAAGATCCGCCTGGGCGTTCCGGACACCTATGCGCCGGCGTTCATACAGGAGTTTCTGCCTCGACTGATCGCTGACAATCCGCTGCTGGAGTTGGAAATCGAAGCGCGCACCAGTGGCGAATTGCTGAACCTGTTCATGGCCGACCAGCTGGACCTGGCGATCACCGTCAGCGCCCAGCCGCTGGCACAGGGCGAACGCTTGGGGCCCGTGCAGCCGCTGTGGGTCGCGAGCGAGGGCTTCAATTGCCCAACCCATGCGCCGCTGCCCATCACCGTACCCATCGCGGGTTGCCCGTATCGCGCAGCCGCGTTGCGAGCATTACAGGATTACGGGCTTTACCACCGCTTGCTGCTGGAAAGCCCCAACTCATCCGCGGTTGAAGCCTGTGTTCGCAGTGGCGTTGCGGTGGGCCTGATGGAAGAGAGCCGCATGGGCGAAGGGCTTGTGCACATGACAGAACTGCCACCGCTGCCTGCACAACACCTGTACTTGTTGTGCGATTCCGGCAACGCGCTAGCCTTGCACCTGAATGAGCAAATCAGGCACTTCAGGGTTTGAACACCAGCCACAAAAAAGCCCGCTGACCGTCACTGGTTCAGCGGGCTTTTCACATCGGCTGGGTACTTGGCTTACAGCGCCAGGTCAGAGGCCGGCTTGCTCGGCTCAGCCGCAGGCTTGGCCGCCTCGGTAGCCTTTGGCGCTGTCACTTGCGGGATCGCAGGTGGTGGCGTCAGTTGCAGGATACCGGCGGTGTAGGCCCATTCCTTGGCAACAGCTTCAGGGCTGTCGTTCAGCTTGGTGCCATAGCTCGGTACGATCTGGTGCAGCTTGGACTGCCACTCGGGGGTCGCCACCTTGTCCTTGAACACTTTCTGCAGCACGGTCAGCATGATCGGAGCCGCAGTGGATGCGCCTGGCGATGCACCCAACAGGCCTGCAATGGTGTTGTCGGCGGAGCTGACCACTTCGGTACCGAGCTTCAGGACGCCGCCCTGCTCTTCGTCACGCTTGATGATCTGCACGCGCTGACCGGCTTGCCACAGGCGCCAGTCGGATTGCTTGGCGTTCGGGAAGTACTCTTGCAGCGCCTTGAAGCGGTCGTCATCCGACAGCATCAGTTGGCCGGCGAGGTACTCGACCAGTGGGTATTCACGAATACCGACTTTGGTCATTGGCCAGATGTTGTGGGTGGTGGTGCTGGTCAGCAGGTCCAGGTACGAGCCTTCTTTCAGGAACTTGGTCGAGAAGGTGGCGAATGGGCCAAACAGGATTACGCGCTTGCCATCCAGCACACGGGTGTCCAGGTGCGGAACCGACATCGGTGGCGCGCCAACCGAAGCTTTACCGTAGGCCTTGGCCAAGTGCTGCTCGGCGATGGTTGGGTTATCGGTCACGAGGAACGAGCCGCCAACCGGGAAGCCAGCGTATTCCTTGGCTTCAGGAATGCCCGACTTTTGCAGCAGGTGCAGTGCACCGCCGCCGGCGCCGATGAACACGAACTTGGCGTCGGTTTCAGTCTTGGTGCCGTCTTTCAGGTTTTTGTAGCTCACGCGCCACGAACCGTCGGCGTTCTTGGTGATGTCCTGCACTTCGCTCGACAGTTTCAAGTCGAACTTAGGCGTGGTTTGCAGGTGAGCGACGAACTGGCGGGTGATCTCGCCGAAGTTCACGTCGGTGCCAATCGGGGTCCAGGTGGCCGCGATTTTCTGGTTCGGGTCACGCCCTTCCATCATCAGCGGAACCCACTTGGCGATCTGCGCCGGGTCTTCGGAGTACTGCATGCCGGCGAACAGCGGGCTCGCTTGCAGCGCTTCGTAGCGTTTTTTCAGGAACTTGATGTTGTCATCGCCCCACACGAAGCTCATGTGCGGCGTGGAGTTGATGAACGAACGCGGGTTCTTCAGCACGCCCTGCTGGACCTGCCAGGACCAGAACTGACGGGAGATCTGGAACGCTTCGTTGATCTCGACCGCTTTCGGGATCTCAACGTTGCCGTTCTTGTCTTCCGGGGTGTAGTTCAGCTCAGCCAGGGCCGAGTGACCGGTACCGGCGTTGTTCCAGCCGTTGGAGCTTTCTTCGGCCACGCCATCGAGGCGCTCGACCATTTCCATCGACCAGCCCGGCTCCAGCTCATTGAGCCATACACCCAGGGTCGCACTCATGATGCCGCCGCCGATCAGCAGCACATCGACTTTCTTTGCCTCTTCCGCTTGAACGGACGTGATCCCCAGCGACAAAGCCAGCCCCAGCAGGGCAGTGTTTACTTTTTTAAACATCAGTAGCACCTATGATAAAACGCCATCCGCCCTACCGCCCCTGATCATGGGCAACCCTCAATCACGCTGCGCCAGGCAACGCACCGCGGGGTTCGCACATTCACTCAAGGACCGCAGGGTGGGCACACAAGGCCGACGTATCGACCTCACTTTTATGTCCCTTCTGCGCTGACTTCTTATCATTATTGGCTTCAGCTACCTGGGCGACAGCCAACTGCCGGGACGTATACGGATGTACGTACCAGAGAGAGACTAGACCAAGATGGCGCGCAGAATATCACGCCCGGCGTCGGATATGGACTCGCCAGTCGCAAGGCCATCAGTTCGCCAGTTTTTAAGATCTGTCTCATGGGCCTATAAATCGCAGCATTGCACTATGGATTGGCTCACCCAACGGGTAGCAGACAACCTTCCATCCTTTAAAAGAGGCATTGCAATGCTGAACAAACTGAGCCAACTCACCCTTGCCTGCGGCGCTTGCTGGCTGCTGGCTGGCACTGCACAGGCTGCGGACGGGCAGATCGAATTCACCGGTTCGGTCACCGACAACGCGTGCACCATCACCACCGGCGACGTGAATAAATCCGTGACCCTGGACGCGGTACGTATTGCCGACTTCGCACCCACCGTGGGTTCCACCGCCAAGCCCAAAGCGTTCTCCATCAGCCTGGACAACTGCAGCACCGCGACCCGCAAGAACGCCGCCATTACCTTCAGTGGTCAGCAGGACGCCACCGATTCGACCCTGCTCGGTCTGACCGGGGAAAATCAAGTGCGCGGCATCGCGATTCAGATCGCCGACTCGCGTACTGGCAAAAAGCTGCCACTGAACACGGCGACCGCCGATTACGACCTGCGTACGCAGTCCAACACCTTCGACTTCACCGCCGCCTACGTGCGTACCGTCGCCGACACGACTACCGGCGAAGGCGACGATGCCGTGACCACGTCCGGTATCGGCACCGGTCAGGTGCACGCGCTGGCCAGCTTCGACGTTACCTACAAGTAATTGCTCGTCAATACCGTGGGCCGCTCGCCGGCCCACGGACTTTCAAAGGTCTCTCATCATGCGTTTGAACCTGTGTTTTTTGCTCGCCCTGTTGCCGCTCTGGCACAGCGCGGCAGCCAATGCCGCCGTCACGGTCGGCGCCACGCGGCTGATCTACGACGGGGCTTCCAGTGAAGCCAACCTCACCGTCAGCAATCGCGAAGACACCTCGCCCTACCTGGTGCAATCCTGGGTCAGCCGCTTTGGCACGGGCAATGACGAAAGTGTCGACAGCTTTATCGTCACCCCGCCGCTGTTCCGACTCGATGCGAACAAGGAAAACATCCTGCGCGTCATCTTTACCGGGGGCGCCGATGTACCCCAGGACCGCGAAAGCCTGTTCCTGATGAACGTCAAGGCGATTCCGGCCATGAGCGACGACCAGAAAGGCAAGAACGTGCTGCAGATTGCTCTCAAGACCACCATCAAGCTGTTCTACCGCCCCGCAGGCGTCAAAGGCTCGCTCAAGGACGCAGTGGCACAGGTGGGCTGGACGTCAACCGCGGGGGCATTGCAATTCAATAACGCCTCCAAGCTGCACGTCGTGGTCAGCGAACTCACACTCAACGGCCTGCCGATCACCCAGGCGCCGGATGTGCTACGCCCTGGGGAACAGCGCGAACTACCGATCCAGGCCAAGGCGGGCGATGACGTGTCGCTCAGCTACATCGACGACTACGGCAGCATCGTGACCGCCCCCCTTATCCGCATTCATTGATACACGCGCACGCCCCCATCAGGAACGCCCATGCACCGTTCATTCCCATTCACGCGCCGTCGCGCCGTGAAGGCTTTCGGCTGTCCGCTCGTGGCTGCCGTTGCCTTGCACCTGGCCCCCGCACAAGCCGGCTACGAGTTCGATGCCTCGTTCCTCGAGATCGGCGGTGGGCAGAGTTCGGCGGCGGTGAAACAACAGGTCAGCGCCATGAGCGAAGGCCAGTTGCCGGGAATCTACCGGGTCGATGTGCTAGTCAACCAACACGCTGTCGACCAGCGCGACGTGCGCTTCGTGCGCGCCACCGGCACGGCGGATCGCTCGGCCACGGGGCTGTTCCCGTGCCTGGATGCGGATTTTTTGCGCGCCCAGGGCGTGGCCGAAACGGCCCTGCAAAACCGAAGCGATGCGGACCCCACCTGCGTGGCCTTCGACCAAGGCCTGGCCGGGGTGGTCTACGACTACGACTTCAACCGCCAGTTGCTGTCGATCGACATTCCCCAGGCGTACCTGGGCAGTATTGCGTTTGAGGTGCGCCGTCGGCAGTGGAGCACCGGTGAGAACGTGGCGTTCACCAACTACAGCTTCAGCGGCAGCACAACAGAGTCCGACAGCGGCCGTCGCCAGAACCAGTTCGGTAGCCTTCGCAGTGGCATCAATGCCGGGGCCTGGCGCCTGCGCAATTTCTCGACCTGGCAGAAAGGCACGGGCGACACCGGGCGCTGGGAGTCGATGGAAACCTATGCCCAACGGGACATGGGCAACATGATGGCGATTGCCACCCTGGGCGACGCTACCACTGAGGGCGACCTGTTCGACGCGATTCCCTATCGCGGCGTGGGCATCGCCTCGGACCTGGACATGCTGCCCGACCAGTCCCGTGAATTCGCACCGGTGGTGCGCGGCATCGCCAATGGCCGCTCGCGGGTGATCATCCGCCAGCGTGGCTACGTGATCCATGAGCAATGGGTGCCATCGGGGCCGTTTGCCTTGACGGATCTGTATCCCACCGCCAGCAATGGTGACATCGAGGTCACCGTGGAAGGCCCGGACGGCCAGCGCCAGGTCTACACCCAGTCGTTCTCGTCGGTGCCCTACATGCTGCGCGAGGGGCAGCAAAGCTATTCGTTGTTCGCCGGCCAGTACCGCCCGGCGCAGTCGGCCTTTGCACAAGAAACCCCAGCCTTCCTCCAGGCCTCCCTGCGCCGAGGTTTGAGTGGCAGTACCACGCTATTCGGCGCCAGCCTGCTCAGCGACCAATACAACGCCGGCCTGCTGGGTTTCGCCCACGACTTCGCCGGCTTCGGCGCGATTTCAGTGGACGTGACCCACGCCCGCAGCGACGCCATGGGCCATGAAAAAACCAGCGCCAGCGGCCAGTCGTTCCGGTTTCGCTATTCAAAATCCCTGGCGGCCACCGACACCAATTTCAGCCTGATCGGCTACCGCTATTCCACTGGCAGCTACTACTCGTTCAACGAAGCGCTCAACAGCCGCAATGCCGGGCAAACCCTGGACACCTACCGCCGCGGCCATATGAAAAGCAACTTCACCGCCAACGTGTCCCAGCAACTGGGCGGCTACGGCGGGGTGTACGCCAACGTGTCGAAAACCGCGTATTGGGACAGGGGCCATGCCGACACCTCGATCCAATTGGGTTATAGCGTGAGCGCCGGGAGTGTTTCCTACTCCCTCGGGTTGGGCCTGAACAAAGGTGCTGACAGCAACGATCGCAGCCTGTCCCTGAGTGTCAGCATGCCCCTGGGCAGCCCGCGCAACCAACGTGTCACCGCGAGCATGAACCAGAGCGCGCGCGGCGCGGCGTCACGCACCGCGACCCTCAGTGGTAACGCTTTTGACGATGACACCCTGGCTTACAGCGCGGGCGTGGCGCAGCAAGTCAACGGCGCCCAACGCCAGACGGGCGGCACGTTCGCCGCCCAGTACGACGCGCCGAGTGCGATTGTGCGCGGCGCTTACAACGAGTCCACCGGCAACCGCCAATTGGACCTGGGCGTAGAAGGCTCAGTGGTGGCGTACGGCAGCAACCTGATGTTCAGCCAGCCGCTGGGCGAAACCAACGTGATCGTGGCCACGCCAGGAGCCGCCGATGTGGCGATCACCAACAAGCGTGGGGTGCGCACCAACGCCAATGGCTACACGGTGGTGCCGTCCGCCCTGCCCTATCGTAAGAACCGCGTGTCCCTGGACACCCAGTCGATGTCCGCGGACATCGACATCGCCGAGCCGGTGCAGGAAGTCACGCCCAATCGCGGCGCCTTTGTGCTGGCGGACTTCGACACTCGGCGCGGCAAACGCATTCTGTTCCGCATCAGCGACACCCAGGGCGAAGCCGCGCCCTTTGCCGCCCGCGCCGAGCTCTTTGCGATAGACGGGCGTTCGCTGGGCAACACCCTGGTGGCGGACAAAGGTCGCGTGTTCCTGACCGGCGTGCCGCCAGAGGCGCGACTGATGATCAGCGTGGACGGGCAACCGTGGTGCAGCCGCGACTTGAAACTGAACGACGACGGGCCCGCCGAGGGCGGGATTACGCAGATCAACCTTCAATGTGAGCGCGCGGCCGGTGGGTCGGGCGCCAAGGATTCGTGACCATGATCGTGAATATACGCAACCGCGTGACACTGGCGCTGTGGGCCGGCGTGCTTTGCTGCCTGTCATTTCAGGCGCAGGCACTGATCGGCGGCAACGTCGAATGCGGAACGCCGGGCTACCCGACCTATGGCTACCGTTTCCAGCCGGGTGAAGCGATCAATGTCGAGTACAGCGCCACGTGCACGATTCGCCGTGCCTTTCCCTACGCGGCAGGCGTGAACACCAGCATTACCTACGGGACGGGCTACAACCATGCCGCACTGCAGTTTGTAGACCCCTCCAGCTGGACCGTTCTGCCGCAACTTGATATTGGTAAATTCAGTGGAATCTGCCTGGGTGGTACGTGCCAGCGATTGCCCCTCAACACAGTGGTGCGCTATCGCTACAACCTGGTGGGCACCGCGCCCAGAACAACCGGCACGCGCAACGTGCAAGTACGTATTGGCGTGACCTCACTTAACTACCTGGCATGGGCCGAATGGTTCCTGGATATGCCTTTTGTGTACACCGTCTACACACCGGCATGCACGCTGAGCTCGCCCAGTGCCGTCAACCTGCGCTTCGGCAACATCAGCAACGCCGACCTCAGCAGCCAGGTGCAATCCACCACGGTGTCGGTCAAGTGTGCGACCGCCGTGCAAGCCACGGCCACCCTGAGGCCGAGCCAGGCCGTGGTCAACGCCACAACCGGGGTATCACGCACCACGCTGGCCGGCTTGAACATGCAGGCGATCTGGACCGACTCCTACAACCCGGTGGACTTCAGCGGCGTGCGCAACCTGCAACTCAAGACTGGCAGCAACAACGTCAATCTCAGTTTCAAACCGCAACTGGTCGCCGGCCAGTCGCCCACCGGTGCATTCCAAAGCCAATACACCCTGACCATCGATTACCGCTGAGGCCCTCGTCATGAAAACTTCGCTGTTCGCCCTGGCGTTGTTCAGCGCCACCGCCCAGGCCGCCGACACGGTGAATATCACCGTCAGCGGCACCCTCACCCGCCCACCCTGTGCGCTGAACACCGGCACCACCCTCACGGCTGCGTTCGGCAATGTGCGCACCGACCAGGTGGCAACCACCGAAACCGTAGCGTTGCCGGTACGCATGACGTGCCCGGCGGGCTCATCGCTGAACGTCAGCTTCACCGCCAACAACGGCACCTACACCGCCACCGTGGCCAAGACCACCGCCGACAACCTCGGTGTGTCGTTACTCTGGGCGGACGACACTGCAGCGAACCTCACCGGCACCACCAAGACGTACAGCAACCTCAGCGGCACCGTGGACATCAGCCTCAAGGCAAAGCTGGTCGAGCGTGGCACGCTGGCGCCTGGCGCATTTACGTCGTCCATGGTCATGACCCTCAATTACCTATGAAGGCGCTCACCTGGATTCTGCTGATCGTGGCCGGCACCGCCCTCGCGCAACCGGCGGAGCAAGCGCAGATCGACGTCACCGGCAAGCTGATCACCCCACCCTGCACGGCGCGCTTTCCAAGCACGCAACAGGTGGAGCTGGGCAAGGTCAACCTCAACCAGTTAGCCGACGACAGCGCCGGCGCCACCGACGTGCCGCTGGTGTTCGATTGCCAAGCCAACAGCCACGTCAGCCTTACGCTCTCTGCCGGGCTGGGAAGCGTCGACAGCCACACCCTGCTCACCAGCCGCCCGGCGCTGGGGTTGCAGCTTGGTTTGCTGAATAAAGGCGCGAAGGCTGATTTCAGCCTGGGTAAAACCGGCACCTGGCCGGTAATCGACGAACCCTTGGAACTGACCCTGCGGGTCAAGCCCGTGTCCCTGGGTGAACTGCCCGAAGCGGGCAGCTACAGCGCGATGCTGTTGATGCAGGTCACCTACCGCTGACTACTGGAACTGCCGGGCCTCGATGCAATAGGTCAGCAATGCCTGGTCGCTGTCGACTTCCAGCTTGCGCATGGCCGAGATTTTCTGCGCGCTGACGGTCTTGTTGCTACGGCTCAACTGCCGCGCGATATCACTGACGCTCATGCCCGTCACGAATAAACGCAACACTTCCATTTCCCGCGGCGACAGGCTCTGGAAACGCTCCTGCACCTGGTACGCGCTGCCCAACACCGACGTTGCCGCAGGCGCAGGCGCCTGGTAGTTGCGCTGGGCACTGATGGCGCCCAGGGCTTTTTCGATTTCGCCGTGCAGGTGGTTTTTCTGGATCACGCCTGCCACCCCCAGTTCCTGTAGACGGGTGAGGATCAGGCTGTTGGAGATCATGGTCAGCACCAGCACCTGGGTGTCGGCGAAGTGCCGCAGGATGTACTCGATCAGTTTCAAGCCATCGCCGTAGGTGTCGTCGCCCGGCATGTTGAAATCAGTGATCAGCACTTGCGGCCGGTGCGCGCGTAACAATTCGATCAACTGGCTGGAACTGACGGCCTCGCCCACCAGGCGATAACGTGAATCACGTTGCACAATCTCGCGCACGCCCACCAGTACGATCGGGTGGTCGTCGGCAATGACGACGTTCATTTCTCGCATTATTTATCTTCCTTGTAGTGAGCTTTCGACTCTGCCAGCAAGCAGTGCGCCACCGCCGTCAGCCGCGCACACAACGCCCTGATCTGCGTGGTCGCGTAGTGATCCAGGGGGCCTTCGTACAGCGTGTTTTCCCAGGTCTGACACGCGTTGGAGAGCACCCCGGCACGCACACTGGCCAGCGCACCGTTGAGGCTATGCAGGCGCTGGCGCACCTGGTCGGCATCGCCGGCGGCCAGGCCCTGTTCAATGTGCTGCACATCCTCCAGCAAGGTATCGCCCATCAATTGGCGCATGGACGGGGACAACTCGATCCAGCCGTCGCGGTCACGCTCCGCCGGAGGCACCGCCAGGGCGCTGGCGCGGCGACAGTGCGCCATCAAGGCCTGACGCAGCGTGCTCATGCTCAGCGGCTTGACCACCCAGGCGTTCATGCCGACCGCCAGGCAACGCTCGCCTTCCTCGCGCAGGGCGTTGGCGGTCACGCCAATAATCGGCACCTGCACCCCCTGCTCACGCAGTGCGCGGGCCAGGTCATAGCCGTTGAGGCGCGGCATGTTTATATCGGTGATCACCAGGTCGAACGGCTGCGAGCCCCAAATTTGCAAGGCGTGCTCGCCGTCCCGCGCTACGGTGGCCTGGGCGCCGAGGGCTTCAAGCTGCTCTTGCAGCACGGCCTGGCTGACCGGGTTGTCTTCGGCCACCAGCACCCGCACGTTCAGGCAAGGCGCATCCAGGCACGACGGCACCAGTTCGGGGCTGGCCACCAAGGGGGCACCGTCAACGATTGGCAAGGTGATGAACAGCGAAAAGCTGCTGCCCAACCCAGGCTCACTGACCACGCGCATGCTGCCGCCCATCAATTCACTCAAGCGCGAGCAGATCGACAGTCCCAGCCCCGCCCCGTTGCCATCCTGGCCGCCCGCCACTTGGTAGAACGGCTTGAACAATTGATCCAGGGCCTTTTCCGGAATGCCCACGCCGGTATCGGTGACTTGCCATTGCAGGGCGACTTCATTGGCGAGCAGTGCCTGCACGGTCAGCCGCAAACGCACGCGCCCCGACTCGGTGAACTTGATCGCATTGCCCAGTAGGTTATGCAGGATCTGGCGGATACGCCCCGCATCGCCCAGCAGTTGGTGGGGCACTTGCGGGTCGATTTCCGCATCGATCTGCAAACCCTTGTTGCGTGCCGTGGCGGTAAAGCCCAGCACGGCCTCCTCCACCAGTTGCCGCGGATTGAACGGCGCCGCTTCCACGGCCATTTGCCCGGACTCGATCTTCGACACATCGAGTATGTTGCTGATCAGTTGAAACAGCACGGTGGACGAGCCTTGGATAATTTCCAGGTACTGGCGCTGGCGCTCGCTCATGGCGGTCAGGGCCATCAGTTCCAGGTTGCCCAGCACGCCGTACAGGGGCGTGCGGATCTCATGGCTCATGGTGGCCAGGAACACGGTCTTGGCTTCATTGGCGGCCGTGGCTTCCTGGCGGGCCTGGTTCAACTGCAAGGTTTCGTCCACATGGCGGGTGATGTCGTTGCAGCCGCACAGAAACACGTCTTCGCCTTCGTAGCGCGCGGCCACCACCACAATTTGCAGGTAGCGGCCCTGCACGGCCAGGCACATCTCGCCGGGGGTGTCCGGGCCGTCGTTGGCCTTGAGCACGGCCACCAGCGGTGCGGTGCCCCCCAGGAGCAAGGCACGTTGGTTTTCCAGCAACAACTGGCAGTCGCTGCGCCGCACCACACACAGGCCCGCCGGGGCGTTGTGCAGCATGATGCGGTTGAACGCCTCGCTATCGAACAGACGCTCCTGGGCACGTTGGGCCGGGCTGACAATGCGGGTCTTGTACCAATGGTTGATCCACCAGCCCAGCAGCACGGCCGCCAGAAACGTCAGGCCCAGGCCCAACAGCGGCCACTTGGCGTAGCGCAGGAAATCCTGATAGCTGATGGCGTACAGGCCAGTCCAGTGCTCGCCGCCCTCGCTGAGCATCTTGAAGCGCAACCCCTGGCTGTTGAAGCTCAGGCCCAGGGGCGCCATGTGTTCATCACCCAGGCTGCCGAGCAAGACATCGCCCTGGGGTGAGATCAGGGTGAACTGGTTGTAGACCGAGCGCTGCAGCACCCGCTCGAACTCATCGACCTGGGAGGTATCCACCACGGCCGCCAAAGTCAGCAGGCCCTGGGGTTGATTGGCCGGGAGCACGGCGGCGGGCGCATCGAGGCCGATCATCGCGACCACGCTGCGGCTGCGTGGATACAGCTGCAAGGGCGCACGCATCCAGCGTACGCGGCTGTCGGTGAGCAACAGGCTTTGGCTTTGTTGTAACTGGTGCAGGCGGCTCACCACCTCGCGGTAGTGTTCGCGCAACAACGGTTGATGCTGGCGCAGGCCGCCAATGCCCGGTACGGCCAGGCTGGCGACGTCATTGGGCGTAAACACGAACACCTGCGGCGAGGCATAAAAGGAACTGGCCCAGTAGCCGCCGTAGTAGTCGGTCAATTGCACGCCAAACGCCAGCGCGCGGCGCGTATCATCCGCCGAGAACCCCACCGCGTGGGACAAGGTAAATGGCAACGACAAGGCAAAGCCCTTGGCTTGCAGCACCACGTGCCCGGCGTCGCGCTGCAGCTCCACCACCTGGGTGGATTGCACCGACGGCAGCGGCGGCGCATTGCTGCGGCTGTAGCCAACCGCGACGTTGCGCAGGAACGCCTCGTGCTCGTGGATGATCTCAACCACGCGGGCGAAGTGAAACTCGACCTTTTCTTGCTCGGCATCGAGCAACCGCGAGACCGCCCAGTAGCAACTGCTGGACAGCAACAGGACGAGCCCGGTGAGCAGCAACAGGGCGGTGTTCAAGCGCTGGGAACTCTGTGCCAGCTTATCCAGGCGCAGGCTTGCATGTTTCATCGTCAGTACCGCAGAAGCCTGAATCAGGACGTGGAGCCTATGCATGATCCCGGCATTGGCCAATAACGCCCGGCTGACCGGGCGACCCTTCCTTCGGGCTTCTTGAGTGTGTGACCCTGGCCGCTCAGATAAGTGCTGGCGCAGGGCCATCTTCTATCAGCAACGCACTGAATTTATCCGCGGCAACCCCTTGAGAAATCAGGAAGCCTTGCACCTGGTCGCAGCGAATTCGCCGCAATACCGCCAGTTCCGCCTGGGTTTCGGCGCCTTCGGCAATGGTGGTCAGCCCCAGCTTGCGGCCCAGTTCGACGATGCTTTGCAAGGCGGAGGCCAGGCTTTCATTTTCTGCACAGCCATGCACCAGCGAGCGGTCGATCTTCACTTCATTGAACGGCGTGGAGACCAGGTTGAAGTAGGAACTGAAACCCTTGCCAAAATCGTCCTGCGCCAAGCCGAAACCCATCATGCGCAAGCGGCATGCTCCAGCGTAGTAGTTACTGGACAACTGTGTGGTGGAGCTTTCCATCAATTCGAAGGTGATTTGCCGGGGCTCGGCATCCCGGTGCTGAACCTGGGCCAGCAGACGGTCGACCAGGTCGCACTGGTCGAGCAGATGGGTAGGCAGGTTGATCGATACCGGCAGCCGGTAGCCGAGTTGCGCCCACTGGGCCTGGGCCGTCAGGGTCTGGGCGAGGATGCAGGTCAGCAGTTGGGTTTCCAGGCCCAGGCGTTCGATTTCGCCCAGGAACTCACCCGGCATCAACAGCCCCTCCACCGGGTGGACCCAACGCGCCAGGGCTTCGGCGCCGACGATGCGCCCGTCCTGCAACGACTTTTTTGGCTGGAACCAGGCCTGGATCTCTCCGTTGGCCAAGGCGCGCACCAGGTTCTCCCGTGGCAGGTTGACGCCGCGATGACAGCACGGCGCGCGCGCCTGTTCGGCGAGTTTGTCGAGGCAATCGCGCAGGGTGCGCACCTGGGGCTCGCGCACCGGTTTGGAGATCAACCCGGCGACGGTCAGGCCCAGGTTCCCCGCGACCTGGCCGGCACCAACGAGCATGCGTCGCGAGGCCACGCTCATCAGCGCCAGGGCCGGTGGGGCTTTAAGGTGCGCCAGTTGCTGGATCAATTGCACGCCGTCCATCCCCGGCATCATCAAGTCGCTGAGCAGCAGGTCGTAGCGCTGGCGGGCCAGGCGCTGCAACGCGCTCGCGCCGTCCCACACCACGTCGACGTCAAAGCCGCCGATGGCCTGGAACACGTTGATCAGGTACTCATGTTGAAAGGGATGGTCCTCCACGATGAGCACGCGATAGGCACTCAAACCACGCTCCTCTGGTAAGGCTGCAGGCACTGGTAGAGCGCGCGCAGGGTGAAGGGCTTGACCAGGCAGTGGTCCATGCCCGCATTGAGACAGCGCTCGGCTTCATCGAGCATGGCATTGGCGGTAGCGCCGATGATCGGCAGCGAGCATCCCAGGCGGCGCAGTTGCTCGGTGAGTTCGTAGCCATTCATGCGCGGCATGTTGACGTCGGTGAGGATCATGTCGAACGCGGTTTCGCCCCACAGCGAGAGGGCTTCAATGCCGTCGCCGGCGAGCACCACCGTGCAGCCGAGTTCTTCGAGTTGATCACGCAGGATCAACTGGTTGATCAGGTTGTCTTCGGCCACCAGCAGGCGCAGGTTGAGGTTGATCTCGGCCGGTGCCTCGCAGGGGATGGGCGAACGGTTTTCCTCGATGCCCTGCGCCCGGCTGACCGCGCGATTGAGGGCCTGCAGGTTGTTCAAGCCGATCTGCCAGCAGGCCACGAGCCCTGGGTAGACGCCATGCTCATCGGTGCCCACTATCACCCGCGGGCCACCCCAATGCAGCCGTTGGCCCGGATCGACCGGGCCGGGATAGAGCTCAACCAGCACCGCGCCGGGATCGGCCTCGGCCGAGTGTGGTACACCCAATTGCGCCCGTGCGCCCCAGCGTCGCAACCAGCCGCCCATGCTCTCGGCCAACTCGCGCACCGGCGACACCACGTAGACCCGCTCGCCCAGCAACGGCAACGCCCACGGCTCATCGGCGTACTCGTCAACCTGTTCCAACGGCAGGGTGAAGGTAAAACTGCTGCCCAGCCCTGGCTCGCTGACCACGCGCAGCGTGCCGTTCATCAAGTGCACCAGGCGCTTGCAGATCGACAGCCCAAGGCCGGTGCCCGCGACCACATTGGCATTGCCACTGGCCTGGAAAAAAGGCTCGAACAGGTACTGCTGGTCGTGCGCGGCAATCCCCTTGCCGGTGTCGACCACTTGCCACTGCAACAGGGCGCGCTCGCCTTCGCGGCTCTCCAGGCGCATGCGCAATACGATGCGCCCGCTCTCGGTGAACTTCAGCGCGTTGTTGAGCAGGTTATTGAGAATCTGGCGGATACGCGTAACGTCGCCTCGCACATGGTCCGGCAGTTGCGGGTCGAGGCAGGCAAACAACTGCAAACCCTTGCTCTGGGCCGCTCCCGCATACCCTTGAATCACCTCTTGCACCAACTCCAGCGGGGAAAACACGCTGAGTTCGAGGGACAGTTGCCCCGCCTCGATTTTCGACACATCCAACACATCGCAGATCAATTGCAGCAGATTCGCCGACGAGCCCTCGATGGCATTCAGGTAGCCACGCTGCTGGCTGTTGAGGTCGGTGCGGGCGAGCAATTCCAGGGTGCCCAACACACCGTACAAGGGCGTGCGGATTTCATGGCTCATGGTGGCCAGGAACAAGGTCTTGGCCTCATTGGCCGCATCCGCCAGGGTGCGTGCCTGCTGTAAGGCCAGCTCCACCTGCTTGCGCTCGCTGATATCGCTGAACGCGCAAATCAACACTTCTTCACGCTGGTAGCGGGTGGGTGCGAAACTCAGGAACAAGTGGCGGCCGTCGGCCATTTGCAGTTCTTCGGTGTTGCTTTGTTCGGCGGCGTGAAAGGCCCGGCGAATCCAGTCGTGACACAATTGCTCGCGTTCCCGAGCGTTGCCCAGCCATTGGCGCGACAGGGGGTTTTCCAGCACCACCTCGCCGTCACTGCGGCGCAGTACGCACAGGGCAACAGGCGCGATACGAATCACTGCGCTGCTGAACGCCTCGCTTTCCACCAGGGCTTCAATGCGATTGGCCGCCGGGATGATCAATCGCTGATCGATACGTCGTACCAGCCGCACCATCAACACGCTCACCAGCACGCACAGCAGCAGGCACACCAGCATCGGCACGGCCAGGCTAGGCAACAACGAACCCAGCTCGAGGCTGTAGACGATCTGCCATTGGGAAAAACCCAAGTGTTTGCGGATGGCCAGGCGGTCCGGCAACCAGCGACTGCCCTCCCAGCCGAAACAGGCCGTGGCGTGATACTGGTGCAGCGCCGTCGCCGCCGATGGTTGCTGGGGCGTACTGCTGAAAATCAGTTGGCCCGTGCCGTCGAGCAACATGAAGTCCCCGGCTTTTTCATGCTGCAGGGCGTTGATCAGGTCGGGGGCGTCCACTTCCAGGCCAAGCCAACCCGAGGCAGGGCTGCGCTCGTCCAGACGCGTAAAGATATACAGCGGCGAATCCTGCCGGCTTTGCTCGGTGAGCCACAGCTCATCGCTGAGCGACTCGTTGCCGGTATCCACCGCCATCAGCCGCTGCAACACCGTCTGTGGCACAGCCTGCGGTGCTGGGCCGACGGTATACAAGCGTTCCACCCCAGGCTCGGCACGCTGGGCCACATAAATCAGATTGACCTGGTTGGCCTCCAGATAGTCGAGCATGCGCCGGGTCAGCCACAGGCTCCAGATATTGCCCGCCTCGCCCAGGGTAATATGCACCTCTTCGGCGGGCACGTTATTGAGGTTGCCCACGGGCGCCGTCACATGCCGCACCGTCGACAGGCCCAGGCTTTTCAGCAGCGTCTGGCGGCTGACAAAGAAACTCTGGGCATCGGAAACCGCCTCATTCATATAGCTGCGCCGCAACGAAATCTCCTCGCTGAGCGCGGCGCGCAAATAGCTGTAGGCGCCCGCGTACACACCCAGCACCAACGCCAGGGCGAACAGGCGCAACAGCTTGCGGGCCGCTTTGGGCGTGGAGAAGGACGAGTCGAGAGGTTGCAGGAAATGTTTGAGTTTCATCACCGCAAGCGTACGGCGCGCATGCGAGCCGGAGAATAAGACGGATCTCAAAGCGCCGTTGAACTCTGCCGTAAATCGCTGTTCTAGACAGGTTCGCCGCTGCGTGCGTAGCATCGGCGGCTCTCCTTCGTGTTATCCATCTCAACAGAGCGATCCATGTCTATCCACCAAACTCCCGGGCACGTGCTGCCCGCGCGCAGTGCCGCCAAAATGGAAGCGGCCATGGCCGTGGGTGCTTTCGCTATCGGCACTGGCGAATTCGCCATCATGGGCTTGATGCCCGACATTGCCCAAAACCTCGGCTTAAGCGAACCACAGGTCGGCCACGCTATCAGCGCCTACGCCCTGGGCGTGATGGTCGGCGCGCCACTGCTGGCGATCCTCGGCGCCAAGCTGCTGCGCAAACACATGCTGTTGTTACTGATGGGGCTGTATGCCCTGGGTAACCTGGCCACTGCGTTCACGCCGACCTTCGGCTCGCTGGTGGCGTTCCGCTTTATCAGCGGCCTGCCCCATGGTGCCTACTTCGGTATTGCTGCGGTGGTCGCCTCCAGCATGGTGCCCAACGATAAACGCGCCGGCGCCGTAGCACGGGTGATGATGGGACTGACGTTAGCCATGCTACTCGGCAACCCCATCGCCACTTTCCTGGGCCAGCACCTGGGCTGGCGCTCGGCGTTCGCGTTGGTAAGCGTAATTGCCCTGTGCACCATCGCCTTGGTCTGGCAGTTCGTGCCCCACCGCCACGACGAACAGCGCAGCGACCCGCGCAAGGAACTGCGGGCTTTTACCAAGCCGCAGGTGTGGATGGCCCTGGCCATTGGTGCCATCGGCTTTGCGGGCATGTTCTGCGTATTCAGCTACCTGGCACCGACCATGCTCGAAGTGACCAAAGTGTCGCCCCAGTGGATTCCGTTTGGCCTGGCCGCGTTTGGCGTCGGTGGGATTATCGGCAATATCGCCGGGGGCAAACTGTTTGACCGTATGCAATTCCGTGCAGTCGGCTTGATCCTGGTGTGGTCGATGGCGGTGCTGGTGTTCTTCCCGTTTGCCGCAGGGTCGTTGTGGAGCGTGCTGCTTGGCATCGGGCTGGTCGGCACCATGGTGTCGTTGGCAGCGCCGTTGCAGATCCGCTTGATGGATATTGCCCACGAAGCCCCTAGCCTGGCAGCGGCTTCCAACCATGCCGCGTTCAACTTGGCGAACGCGCTGGGCCCTTGGTTTGGCGGGATGGCGATCACGGCTGGGTTGGGATGGACGAGTACCGGATACATCGGTGCGGTGACGGCGTTGGTGGGGCTCGGCGTTTATCTCATCGCACGGAGAATGCACGGCGGGCATTGAGCGGTGGGTATTTGAACGAATGCATCGTAGGGATAACCCTACAGCAGGTGCGCTGGGTGGACGCGAGTCTATAAAAGAGACGCGCCGCCCCCATCAAACAAGAACAATTCGCATCTAATACGAAGCGTACTTTTACGTGGGCGCATTGTGTTTTTTTCTCTACAATATAAAAACGCAAATAAAGGAACTTTTCGTGAGCAGTCCAATAAATTCAAACGCCCGTTCCAATGATGATGAAATAGATCTGATACCACTTGTTCAAGTACTGTGGCATAGCAAGATCACGATTATTCTAACCACCCTGGTTGGCACTGTTGCTTCTTTGGCCCTTTCCGCAACTTCGCCAGAACAATGGACTGCCAGCACTTACATTACCAAGCCATCCCTCTACAGCTTATATAAAGAAATCAATGAAAAGGATGCGGCAGCTAAAGCCGGTGCGCTGTCATCGGAAACCAAGCTGTACAGCACCATACAGAGTGATATTTTCTACTCGGCCATGGGTGTGATGGCAGCTCAATCCGTTACCTTGAAAGAAATGCCACCTAAATTGCGTGGGAATGAGCCTGTCCTTTATGTTGCCTCAACCACCGCAATGACGGCAGCGCTGGCGACTGCCCAGCTGAAATCCGCCATGGAAGCTGCCAACACCGAAGCGATAGCGCTTAACGTGCCAGCATTGGCCGCCGGCAATACTTTAAAAGCATTCAACACGCTTGATGTTGTAAAAATATCCACTACTAAAAGCACTAAAAAGTTTGCCTTTCTGGGCGCCTTTTTAGGACTGATTCTAGGGAGTGCCTTTGTGCTCGGCAGGTTCTTCATTCGACAGCGTAAACAGTCGAACTGAGCATACGGGGCGCTACAGGAACTCATCAATAAGGATATAAACAACACAGCCCAGCAGGGAAGCAACAAAAACAATAAAAAATTTCGCGGAAAATGTTGTTTTCATCAAGAGTACTTTATGAAAGTAAAATAATGGCCCAAGGCCATTATTGCACCGTGCCTGGCATTTTTCACGGTATTTTTTTGCTGAAACCTACCCGCACACCATTCGCTCACAATCGAATGCTTCAGAATCCTCACTCGGAGTCAAGGTAAAAAAAGCCGAGCCGCACCCTTATTTAATCTTCGTTCAGGGAAGATTCAGGTTGGATCCAATGCGCTCAGAATGTAACATATTTGTCATAATTGTGAATGACAAGGATGTGTTTTGAGCTTTCCTGACAGAAGCGTGCTACTGGACTTTTCATCAACACTCACCCATCGCAACGCTACGGTCTTCACTACGCAAGGCGCTGACGACAGCACCCAGCAAGCGATTCAGAACCTGATCGACACGCGGTACCAACTGACAGACCGCGTCAGCGCCCCGCTGAAAGGGATGGAGAACGACCTGTTCGCCAAATCCCAACCACTCGATAGCCTCCGGCCCAAACTGCGCGTCACGTTCGGCCGCTCCAAGCGCGACGGCACGTTCGACTGGCCGGTCGAAGAAGTTCTCAACACCTACACCGCACACAAACGCGGCGCTCCTGTCGCCAGCCTGTATGGTTTCGGCTACAGAAAGTCGGTGTTTGGCCTGATCCAGGAATTCTTCATCTTCACCGAGCTGCTCGACGGCTACCTCAACGGACTGGAATGGCTCAAGCAAGAGCGCGACATCCGCAACCTGATCACCGTGTCATTCAAATTACTGCATGCCCTGCACGGCAAGGGTGTCGTGCACATGGATTTCTGGGCAAACAATGTGATGGTCAACCTGGCGCACCCCGAGCACACCAAAGCCATCGACCTGGAAAACTGCTTCCTCAGCCCGACCGAACACTTGAGCGAGGTGCTGGCCTTTCAGTTTGGTTTTTTCTATCGGCGGGAGATTTTCCGGTTCGTGATCGAGCAGGATTACGATCAGATGGTCATGGACGCATTGGGCAACTATGAAGGGATTGATCGCAGTCGTTTTGATGAACTCTATGCGCTGAGCAAACACGAAAACATCAGCCGCCGCGCCCGACGCGAGATCTTCCATAGAGGCACGGTCACTGCCCGTTAACCCCCCACTGGCGAAATCCATCATGGCGTGAGCTTGGGCATCGACCTGTGCTTGCCCAGGCCAAAGCCTAAACCCCCCTCCCCTTTGTGGTGAGCGGGCTTGCCCCGCTTTGGGCTGCGCAGCAGCCCCATGCTTAATCAATCATCATGCAACAACCCCGACCCATACTCCCCATAACTGCTGCCCAACCCACTGCCGCCATAACTCATCTTGGCCGCCTTGCCAGGGCTATGGTCGCCGAACGCCTGGCATCCCCCAGTGAAACAAGGGTCGCTGCTCACACCCGACGACCCCGACGAACACGCACTCAACAGCAACGCGCCGGCGATCATCACGACTTTGACGAGATTCGAGATCATTGTTCAATTCCCTGTGGGCTGGAGGCGCGAGGGGCCCCTATTAAGAGTGATCGTAGGCCTCAGGGCCGTTGGGAATCATGAAATGTTGCTGAGTGACAGGGTTGGTTCAGGTTGACGCTTGGGGAAGGCGTCTGGGCGGAGTGCTCGGCAACGACGGGCGAAGAGGTGAGAAACGCAGCGCACCCCCCCGGCACCCAACACCCATCCCTGATAAACTGCGCCCCATTCGCCTCGCTAACTCAGATCCCCCATGCCCCTACACACCGCCCCACTCTCCCGCCGCTTCTCCGTTGCCCCGATGATGGATTGGACCGACCGCCACTGCCGGTACTTCCTGCGTCTGCTCTCCAAGCACGCCCTGCTCTACACCGAGATGGTCACCACCGGCGCGATCCTGCACGGCGACCACGACCGCTTCTTGCGCCACAACGAAGCCGAGCACCCGCTTGCACTGCAATTGGGCGGTAGTGTCCCCGCCGACCTGGCCGCGTGCGCGCGTATGGCCGAAGCGGCTGGTTACGACGAAGTGAACCTGAACGTCGGCTGCCCCAGCGACCGCGTGCAGAACAATATGATCGGCGCGATCCTGATGGCGCACCCGGCGTTGGTGGCGGAGTGTGTGAAGGCAATGCGCGATGCGGTGTCGATTCCGGTGACGGTGAAGCATCGCATCGGGATCAATGGGCGGGACAGTTATGCCGAGCTGTGTGATTTCGTCGGGACAGTCAGGGACGCGGGTTGCACCAGTTTTACCGTGCATGCGCGGATCGCGATTCTGGAGGGGTTGTCGCCGAAGGAGAATCGCGACATTCCGCCGCTGCGCTATGACGTGGCAGCGCAGTTGAAGCGGGACTTTCCGGAGTTGGAGATAGTGCTTAACGGCGGGATCAAGACGCTGGAGCAGTGCCATGTGCATTTGCAGACGTTTGATGGCGTGATGCTGGGCCGGGAGGCTTATCACAATCCGTATCTGCTGGCGGAGGTGGATCAGCAGCTGTTTGGCAGTGACGCGCCGGTGATCAGTCGGGCGGAGGCGTTGGTGCAATTGCGGCCTTATATTGCGCAGCATTTGGCGACCGGTGGTTCGATGCACCATATCACTCGGCACATCCTCGGGCTGGGCACCGGTTTCCCGGGGGCGCGCAAGTTCAGGCAGTTGTTGTCGGTTGATATTCACAAGGCGAGTGATCCGTTGGCGTTGCTGGACCAAGCTGGGGCGTTGTTGGAAGGGCGGTGAGTTGCGGTTGATGATTGGGTGGGCTGCCTGCGCTCATCGCTGCGTAGGTATTTACACGATTCTGAAGCAACCACATTTGGATTGCAGGGCAACAGATAGATAGCGGTCGGCTGTCAGGCTGCCTTCGCAGGCAAGCCAGCTCCCACATTTGTATTGCGGGGCAACAGATAGATAGCGGTCGTGTGTGTCAGGCCGACGGCGGGAAAAAGCTTACTCTCCACAGATCCGGCGCCGTACCCAGAGCTATGTAGGTACCTATGCTCATCGCTGACAAGCCAGCGCCTACAGCAGCTCGAATTGGGTTGAACCTGCTGCCCGTTTTGGCCTCCTATCTAGCACCAAGGCCGGTGATTCAAACGGCTGTTTTCACGTTATTGCCCTCGCAAACGATCGAACGCATTTGCGCCCTTGAGCGCCTGTCGGCGCTCGGGTAATGTCATCAGACCCACAGGACAGAGCACGCCCATGACTTCCAAGCTGGAACAACTCAAGCAATTCACCACTGTCGTAGCCGATACCGGCGATTTTTCTACCCTCGCCAAGCTCAAGCCGCAAGACGCCACCACCAACCCTTCCCTGCTGCTCAAGGCCGCTTCGATCCCAGGCTATGCCAATCTGCTGGACGAAGCCGTAAAGGACTGCAACGGTGACGTAGGCTTGGCCAGCGACCGTTTTGCGGTGGCGGTGGGTCAAGAGATCCTCAAAGTGGTGCCGGGCCGCATTTCCACCGAGGTGGATGCCCGCCTGTCATTCGACGAAGCTGCCATTCTCAAGCGTGCGCACCGTCTGATCGACCTGTACGACAAAGCCGGCGTTGGCCGCGACCGCGTGCTGATCAAGATCGCCTCCACCTGGGAAGGCATCCGCGCCGCGGAGAAGCTGGAAAAAGAAGGCATCCAGACCAACCTGACCCTGCTGTTCTCGTTCGCCCAGGCTGTGGCGTGTGCAGAGGCTGGCGTGTTCCTGATCTCGCCGTTCGTGGGCCGTATCTACGATTGGTACAAAAAGGCCAATGGCAACGACTACACCGGTGCTGAAGACCCGGGCGTGCAGTCGGTGACCCGCATCTACAACTACTACAAGGCCAACGGCTACAAGACCGTGGTGATGGGTGCGAGCTTCCGCAACCTGAGCCAGATCGAAGAGCTGGCAGGCTGCGATCGCCTGACCATCAGCCCCGACTTGCTGGAGAAGCTGGCGGCCGATGAAGGCAAGCTGGAGCGCAAGTTGTCGCCAGGCCATGCCGGTGAAGCGCGTGTGCATTTGACTGAAGCGCAGTTCCGTTGGGAGTCCAACGAGGATGCGATGGCGACTGAGAAGTTGGCGGAGGGGATTCGTCAGTTTGCTCGCGACCAAGAGAAGCTTGAAGCGTTGTTGACTGCCAAGCTGTAAAGCAGGCGGCGACAAAAAGGGCGGTACCCTTGCGGGTGCCGCCCTTTTTTATGCTTGTGTCCCGTACCTCAGGCCGACCTCGGATCAACTGTGGGAGCTGGCTTGCCTGCGATAGCGGCGGGTCAGCAATACATAGGTGGCTGACGTACAGCTATCGCAGGCAAGCCAGCTCCCACATTGGACGGTTTTCCAGCAGCCGAGCAGATCAGTGGCGCTCTAACGCGTTGACGAGGTCGTGGAAGGCTTCGCGGTTGGACTCGTTCAAGCCCATCAGGATCTTGTGCGCTTCCAGCACCTTGACCCGCACGACTTCCTCGGACTGGTCCTGGGACGGCAGGTCGGTCAAGCATTCCGGGCAGGGGATCGGGCGGTCAACGATGTTGAACACCTGATCAAAGCCCATGGACTGCAGGAGCCGAGTGATGTCTTCGTGGGTGGTGACGACTGTCGGCAACAGGCCGACCTTCTGCCGAGACAAAATGGACAGCTTGGCCAACAGACCCAGCGTGGTGCTATCGATGCTGCGGGTTTCGGTCAGATCGATCACGATCGCCGAGAAATTCAAGGCTGTGAAGATCCGCTCAATCGTCGCATCCAGCGCCGAACACAAGGTCAGGCGCACTTCACCGACAAACTTCAGGACGAAGGTCCCGTCTTGCTCGGCGAATTGGATTCTTCCGGTACTCATCAAAGATTCCTGCTCAACACCAATAGGGCGATATCATCCGGCATCTCCCCTAGCGTGGCCAATCCAAAAACCTGCCGCAGGCCATCCAGGCTGCCGCCCGCCGACTTGACCTTTTGGGGCAAGGCGGCTTCTTTCTCTTTGAGTGTAGGCTCTGGAAGAAGGTCCAGGATGCCATCGGACATCAGCGTAAGGCTGAAAGTCGGCGGCAGTTCCAGGATGTGGTCTTCGTAGGTGGCTTCATTGAACAAGCCCACCGGCAGACCACGCCCTTCCAGGTAACGCACACTGTCTGGAGTGTATAAAACCGGCATCGGCAGGTGACCGCCGATGCTGTAGGTCAAAAGACCGGTTTCTTCATCAATAACGCCGCCGACCATCGTCACGTGCTTGCCCAGCTTGCAGCTGATCAGGCCTCGGTTGATGTGGCCCAGCACCTCGGAGGGGGTGAACTCCGGCAAGGTGCCATTGCGTTTGGATTCGAACAGCAACCGTGTGGTCATGAACTTCAACAACACGGTGACAAACGCTGAAGAAGCGCCGTGGCCGGACACGTCGGCCAGGTAGAACGCCACCCGGCGCTCATCAACGCGGAAATAGTCGACAAAATCACCCGACAGGTACAGCGACGGGATGATCTGGTGCGCAAACTTGAATTCGTCGATGGTCCACGGGCTGACCGGCAACATGTTCATCTGCACCTGGCGACCGGCATTCTGGTCTTCCTGGAGCAGGTTCAGGCTGGCTTCGAGTTCGCGGTTGGCGGTTTCGAGCTTTTCGCGGTAGCGCTGGTTCTCGACCAGCAGGCGGGCCCGGTCCAGCGCGCGGCGCACCGAGTGCTCCAGCACGGCCAGGTCTTCCAGGGGCTTGATCAGGTAGTCGGCAGCGCCCAGGCGCAGGGCCTCGACGGCATCGTTCATCACGCCGGCACCGGACACGACAATCACCGGCGTCTGTGGCGCACGCTCGGTCACCTGGCGAATCAGCTCCAGGCCGCCCATCTGGGGCATGCGCAGGTCGCAGATCACTAGGTCGGGCTGGTCGCGCTCGAACACCTGGAGACCCTGTTGGCCATTACTGGCCTGCAGGACGCTGAAGCCACTGTCTTCCAAATAGGCCGCGAGGCTCGCGCGCACTACTTCGTCGTCATCGATTATCAGCAGCGTGGCACTGGTTTTTTGCATGTGGGCAAACGGCGCCAGAATTAGGTTGGCGTAGGCGGCTCGGCAATGGCCGGGCTCACGTACTGGATTCGCTTTCTAGCCTCTCTGTCCTACAAAGCATTGGGATTTAGCCCATGCACAAAGGTAAAGCAGAGGTGCCCTTCTAAGGCGCAGACGGTACTCCCATCCGTGAGGGGTTTCAAGCTCATGCCGATGGTCGCCGGGCGTCTTTACACCGCAAATCACCGGGAGTTATAAGAACAGGCACGACCACAACACAAAGTAAGGATGAAGCCCATGAGCGAACACGAGCGCGACTACGCCGAAAAACGCGATTTCATCCGCATGCGTGTGGATGCCGATGTGTCTTTGATCCACGCAGGCCAGGAGATCGCTGGGGTTTGCGTAGACCTGTCCAGCTCCGGCATGCAGGTGCAGGCGCCTCGCCAGTTCAACGTAGGCGACCTGTTGACCGTGCGCATCGATTCGGAGCACGCCGCCCTCAAGGGCCTGGAGGCGGACACCGAGGTGGTCTGGACCAAAGCCAGCGGTGACGACCAGCACCTGGGCCTCAGGATCCTGAAAATGCGCTGAACACCGCGCACAAAAAAGCGACCGCTGAGGGTCGCCTTTTTTCATTTCAAAACGTCACGGCTTAAAAGTCGTCGACGACCTTGCCGTCCTTGACCTTGAACTCGCGGTTCTGCAGGTAAGCGTTACGGATAAAGGTGTACTTGTCACCGGTGATCAGCTTCTCGCTGTCGAGCAGGCTGGCACGGGTGTCAACGATGTTCAGGCCGAAGGTGCTGTTGCGCCAGCCGATATCGTTCATGTAGCGATACGGTTGGGTGTAGCTGTCCACGTACTTGGACGGCGCGTCACGCAAGGTGCTCGGGCCCAGCAGTGGCAGCATCACGTAAGGGCCGCTGCCGACCCCCCAGTAGCCGAGAGTCTGGCCAAAGTCTTCGTCGCTGCGTTGCAGCCCCATTTTGGTGCCTACGTCGATGAAGCCCAGCACGCCGAAGGTGGTGTTGACCAGCAGGCGGGCGGTGTCGACACCGGCATTATGGGGTTTGAGCTGCAGCACGTTGTTGGCCAGGTTGCCGACATCGCCGATGTTGCGGAAGAAGTTGTGCACGCCATCCTGGACGAATTGCGGTGTTACAAACTGATAGCCCTGGGCCAATGGCTTGAGGGCGTAGGTGTCCACGGTATCGTTGAAGGTGAAAATCGGGCGGTTGATGCTTTCCCACGGGTCGTCTTCCGACGCTGCGTGCGCGGCAAACGGGGCCAGCAGGACAGTGGCACACACTGACAGCTGAGCGAAGTAGTGGCTCCAGCGCATAGCTTTTGCTCCTTGAATGGTCTGTCATGGGCGCTATGCCCTGAATAAGGCGGTCAGTATATGACGGAAGTCGCCAATTAAGCAGCAACTAGGAAACGTCAGACCTAAAATGGACAAAATTCCTACAATTAACAATCCTGTCATCGGCTTGTCATCCCGACTCGATAGCGTTAACGCTATTTCAGGGATGTCGACATGCCTCACGCCGAGATAGCCATCGCCAGCGCTCCCGCCTTGACCGCCGTTCTGTTTGGCCTGAGTGGCTGCCTGGTGGACTTCGGTTCCCAGGCACGCTCCGATTCCCCTTCTCCCGACTCCCAAGCCACGCCGGGGGCGCTGAAGATCCTGCGCAGCCTCAAGGAACAAGGCGTGCCCTGCGCTTGGCTGGATGAACTCCCCCCCGCCGTCACCGCCCCCCTGGCCGCCACGCTGCCCGACTGGGTCAAGGCCACGCCGCCCTCCTCCATTCGCTGGCCCGCGCCCCATGCTTGCTGGCAAGCCTTGATGGCACTGAATATCGAACGCCTGGAGGGCTGCGTGTTGGTCAGCGGCGAACCACGCCTGCTGCAATCAGGCCTCAATGCCGGTTTGTGGACCATCGGCCTGGCCTCCTGCGGCTCGCTGTGCGGCATGGCGCCCGAACAATGGCAGGCGCTGAGCGAACAGGAACGCGAATTCAAGCGCGGCAAGGCCACCCTCGCGCTGTACGCGCTGGGGGTGCACTCGGTGATCGATCACCTGGGCGAACTCGGCACGTGCCTGGCCGACATCAGCCTGCGCCAGCTTAAAGGCGAGAAGCCCTGACACGGATCATGCACGGTCGGCGCCAGTGGATTAATCTACAGGTCAGCCCGTAGACCTTTCTCGGCGTGCCGCGGTCTATGCCAGTGCCTATCGATAAAAGGAAACACGTCATGCCTGATCGCAAAAAACTGGAAGAACAGGTCGAGATCCTGCGCGGGCAGTTGGAACAGGAACCGCCGCTGCCGGAAGAAAAGCGTGAAGCGCTGGAAGCCTTGATTGCCAAGTTTGAATTACAACTCGAACTTGAGCCGGCCACTCAAACACCCAGTATTTCCGACGATGTCAATCAAGCGGCCATCGAGTTCGATGCTGAGCACCCGGTTATTTCCGGGACATTGCGCAATATCATGAACACGCTGGGCAGCATGGGGATCTAATACAGCCCCCCGCCCAGCACAGAAGCAAAATGTGGGAGCTGGCTTGCCTGCGATAGCGATCATTAAGTCATCCATCAGGTGACTGATACACCGCCATCGCGGGCAAGCCAGCTCCCACATTTGATTTACGTGATAGCTACTGGCGAGCCAGCCGCACATTCTGGAACGCCACATCCTCAGTACTGCGGTACGGGTTGATATCCAACCCACCCCGCCGCACATACCGCGCATACACGGTCAATTTTTCCGGCTTCAGCAAGCGCTGCAAGTCCAGGAAGATGCGCTCCACACACTGTTCATGGAAGTCCGAGTGCTGGCGAAAGCTCACGATGTATTCCAGCAGGCTCGCGTGATCCAGCGCCGAACCCCGATATTCCACCACCACACTGCCCCAGTCCGGCTGGCTGGTCACCGGACAGTTGGATTTGAGCAGGTGGCTGTGCACGCTTTCCTCGACCACGCGCGAGGCATCGCAGCGCAGCAGTTCCGGGCGCGGATGCTCGTAGTTGCTGACGCTGATATCCAGATCATCAATGCACACACCCGGCAAAGCCATCACCCCTTCTGCCTCGATCTCGGCCAGGCTGCGGATACGCACGCTCACAGGCGCACCGGCAGCGGCGCTGAGGTCGGTGCGCAAGGTCGATTCCAGGCTTGCCGTATCGGCAAACGCGGTCTGGTTCAACGAGTTGAGGTACAGCTTGAACGACTTCGACTCGATGATATTCGGCGAGTCGGCCGGGATGCTGAATTCGCCGATGGCCACCACCGGCTTGCCCGACGGCAACAGCCAGGACAGTTCGAAGCAGTTCCAGAAATCCACGCCCTTGTAAGGCAGGGTCTCGGCGCTCAGGCCCAGTTCGGCCCATTTGGCGGCACGCGGGATCGGGAACAGCAAAGACGGCGTGTAGGTGGAGATGTATTCACTGGACTTGCCCAGCGGCGAATGTTCGGCTGCGGGATGCATGGCGGAAACCTGGCTAAATAAACCGCGCCAGTCTACCAGCCTTTGCCCTCGCGCCTAAGCGCCAGCGGATCAATCGACGTTAAGCGTGCCGACCATGCCCGCCTGGTAATGCCCTGGAAGGTTGCAGGCAAACTCCAGGCCCGTGGCCTTGGTGAACGTCCAGGTCAGCTCGGCGGTTTTGCCGGGTTCGACCAACACGCTATTGGGATCGTCGTGTTTCATCGCACCGTGGCCCATGGCGCTGTGGTCCATCTTGCCCATGCCTGTGGCGGTAAGCATGCCGCTGGCCTGCATCTGCAGCATTTCCTTCTGGTGCTCGGCATGCATCGCCGCGTCGCCCAGGTTGAATTCGTGCAATAACTGGCCTTTGTTGACGAGCACAAAGCGCACTGTCTCACCGGCTTTCACGTCAATGGACTTGGGCGAAAAGGCAATGTCCTGCAGGGTCACTTCTACGGTCCGCGTGGCCTGGCTGGCGGGCGCAGCTTCGCCGAACGCGTAGGTGTGTGCAGCATCGGCCACGGCATCAAAACTCAACGCCAGCAGGCAACCCGCGAGCAACAGGGGTGTACGCAATGCCATCTCTTCTCTCCAAAAATATCTGACTGACCTGGGGCACACTCTAAGAGTGCGCTGCTGCCAGCCAACTGACTGCTAGATTACAACTTTGTCAGGTTGTCCCCCTGCCCTGGCACCCAAGGTATAAAGCCGTCGTCACCCGTTGCCAAGAGCTGCCCATGAAACTGCTGATCGTCGAAGACCAACTCAAAACCGGCCAATACCTGCGCCAGGGCCTGACGGAGGCGGGTTTTACCACCGAACTGGTGGCCGACGGCACCAGCGGCCAGCACCTGGCACTGACCGGCGACTACGACCTGTTGATACTCGATGTGATGCTGCCTGGCCGTGATGGCTGGCAGATCCTCCAGGCCGTACGCACTGCCGGCCTGGACGTCCCGGTGCTGTTCCTGACCGCCCGCGACGCCGTGGAAGACCGTGTACACGGCCTGGAGCTGGGCGCCGACGACTACCTGGTCAAACCCTTCGCCTTCTCCGAGCTCTTGGCGCGCGTGCGCAGCCTGTTGCGCCGTGGCAGCAGCACGCCGCAGGAAACCGCGCTGCAACTGGCCGACCTGCGCCTGGACCTGATCCGTCGCCGTGTCGAGCGGGACGGCCAACGCATCGACCTGACGGCCAAGGAGTTCTCCCTGCTCGAACTGCTGCTGCGCCGCCAAGGCGAAGTGCTGCCCAAATCGCTGATCGCCTCCCAGGTGTGGGACATGAATTTCGACAGCGACACCAACATTATCGAAGTGGCGATCCGCCGCCTGCGCCTGAAAGTCGACGACAACTTCCCGAATAAACTGATCCACACCGTACGCGGCATGGGTTATGTGCTGGAGGAGCGCGTCAATTGATCAAGCGCCTGTCCCTGGCCAGCCGCCTGGCGTTGCTGTTTGCGGCCTGCACGGCGGTGGTCTCGCTGATCGCGGGCGTGCTGTTCAACCGGGCCAGCGAGGCCCACTTCATTGAGTTGGACCAGCAACAACTCGACAGCAAGCTGGTGAACCTGCGCAGCACCTTACAGGGTGTCGACTCGCCACAGGTGTTCGCGCAACGTGAAGCCCAACTGCGCGCCGAGCTCAATCGCCAACCTGACCTGGCGCTGCGCATCACCGCCCAAGGCCAGCGTTGGTTCGACGGTGCGCCCGGCGTCAATCTGCCCACCGCACCCGGCCTGCACAGCCTGCAAAACGCCGGCACCGACTACCGGGTCTACAACGCGCCGTTGCGGGCAAGCCAAGCGGACTCGCCACAGCTGACCCTGGTGCTGGATATCACCCACCACCAGCACTTCCTGCAGCGTATGCAGCATTTGATCTGGCTCACCGTCGGCCTGTCAGCCCTGGCCACCGCCCTGCTCGGCGCCTGGGCCGCCCGCAGTGGCTTGCGACCGTTACGGCGCATGGGGGAAGTGGCCGCGAGTGTGTCGGCCCATTCCTTGACCCAGCGCCTGCCCCAGCAACACATGCCCGTGGAACTGGCCGAACTGGCCCAAACCTTCAACGCCATGCTTGGCCGCCTGGACGATGCCTTCCAACGCCTTTCGGCCTTCTCCGCCGACATCGCCCACGAACTGCGCACGCCGTTGTCGAACCTGCTGACCCAGACCCAGGTGATCCTCACCCAGCCACGCCCGCTGGAGGATTATCGCGAGGCGCTGCACAGCAATCTGGAAGAGTTGCAATGGATGGCGCAGTTGGTCAATGACATGCTCTATCTGGCCAAGGCGGATCATGGGTTGCTGATGCCCAAGCGCGAGCCTTTGGCGCTGGCCGATGAAGTCGATGCGTTGCTGGAGTTTTTTGCGTTATTGGCCGACGACGCCCAAGTCAGCCTGGTGCGCGAAGGCACAGCCCACACGATGGGTGATCGCGGCATGTTGCGCCGGGCCTTGTCAAACTTGCTGGATAACGCGTTGCGGTTTACTCCGCCGGGTGGCGAAGTGCGTGTGCGAATAGAGGATGGGGTGAGGCTTTCAGTGGAGAACACCGGCGATGGTATTTCAGCGGAGTTGCTGCCCAGGTTGTTTGACCGATTCTACCGGGCAGACCCGGCGCGCCATGAAGGCAGCAGTGAACATGCGGGATTGGGACTGGCAATTACCCAGTCGATTGTGCGGGCGCATGGGGGGAGGATTTATGGTGAATCTGAGGCGGGGTGGACAAGATTTGTAATTGAGTTGCCTACCGGAGATTGATGCAAGGCGGGCCGGCCTCTTCGCGAGCAAGCCCGCTCCCACATTTTGATTTGTGAATACATTCAAATGTGGGAGCGGGCTTGCTCGCGAAAGCGGTGTTGAAGTCTACGAATATCTCAGGGCATGCGCCGGCTCAATCTTCGCCGCCCGATACGCCGGGTAAATCGTCGCCAGAAAGCTCAACACAAACCCGGCCGTGCAGATCAGCAGCACATCCCCACCCTGCAGTTCCGAAGGCAGGTTGCTGACAAAATACACATCCGAACTGAAGATATGTTGCCCGGTGACGCGCTCGACCCAGCCCACAAGCTCACTCACGTTCAGCGCCGCAATCACGCCCAGGATGCCGCCGATCAAGGTGCCAACGACACCAATCACCGTGCCCTGCACCATGAAAATCGCCATGATCTGCCGTGGTGTGGCGCCGATGGTGCGCAGGATCGCGATGTCCGCACCCTTATCGTTCACCACCATGATCAAGGTCGCGATGATGTTGAACGCGGCCACGGCGACGATCATCAGCAACAGCAGGCCGATCATGGTCTTTTCCATCTTCATCGCGCTGAACAGGCTGCCCTGGGTGTGGGTCCAGTCATCAGGCTTGTAGCCCGCGCCCAGGCTGGCGGCAATGTCCGCCGAGACCTTGGGCGCCGCGTACAGGTCTTTCACCGCCAGGCGCACGCTTTGCACCTGGTTCGGTTGCCAATGCTGGATCTCTGCGGCGTCGGCCATGTGGATCATGGCCATGGAGCCATCCAGCTCGGCGCCGACCTTGAAGATGCCGACCACGTTCAAGCGCTGCATGCGCGGGGTGATGCCACCCGGCGCCGTGCTGATTTCCGGCACGATCAGGGTCAGCTTGTCGCCCACATTCAGGCGGAAACGCCGGGCCGTGATTTCGCCGACCACCACGCCGAACTCGCCGGCCTTCAAGTCATCCAGTTTGCCGCGCACGATGTGCTGGGCCACGATCGACACCTTGCCTTCCTGCGCCGGGTCGATGCCGCTGATCTCAATCGGCTGCATGGCGCCCTTGTAGGAGAACATGCCGTCCATCTGCGTGAAAGGTACGGCGGCAGTCACTTCCGGATTCTTCATCGCGGCAGCAGCCACCGGCTGCCAATCGTCAATCGGGTTCACGCCGACGATGGTCGCGTGCGGCACCATGCCAAGAATGCGCGAGCTCATTTCGCGCTGGAAGCCATTCATCACCGACAACACCACGATCATCGCCAACACGCCCAGGGCGAGGCCGATCATCGAAGTCATCGAGATAAACGAGACAAAACGGTTGCGGCGCTTGGCGCGGGTATAGCGCGTGCCGATAAAAATCGATAACGGTCTGAACATTCGCGTGCACCGCCTGAAAAAATGAAAAAACCCGGCGCTTGAAGCACCGGGCTTGAAACGGGTCAGATGGCGACCAGATGACCTTCCTGCAGGTGCAACACGCGGTCCATCTGGCGGGCCATGCTCATGTCATGGGTCACCACCAGGAACGCGGTGCGCATCTGGGTGCTCAGTTCCAGCATCAAGTCCTTGATGCCCTGGGCGGTGTGGGAGTCGAGGTTGCCGGTGGGCTCGTCGAGCATCACCAGCCCTGGGTTGTTCACCAGGGCACGGGCAATCGCCACACGCTGGCGCTCGCCGCCGGACAGTTCCGCCGGCTTGTGCTGCAGGCGATGGCCGAGGCCAACGCGCTCCAACAGGGCCTGGGCACGCTGGCGGGCTTCCGGGATCGCGGTCTTGCCGATCAACAGCGGCATGCACACGTTCTCCAGGGCGGTGAACTCTGGCAACAGATGGTGAAACTGGTACACAAAGCCCAGCGAACGGTTGCGCAGTTGGCCACGGGCCTTTTCACCCAAGGCCGACAGTTCTTCACCGGCCAGCCACACGCTGCCCTGGGACGGGGTATCAAGGCCGCCCAACAGGTTCAGCAAGGTACTTTTGCCGGAGCCGGAACTGCCGACGATCGCCACGCGCTCGCCCGGATGCAGTTCAAGCTGCAGGTTGGACAACACCACCACCGATTCCGGGCCTTCCTCGTAGGATTTGCCCAGGTTGCGGCAGCTCAGGATTGCTTTTTCACTCATGCCCGATTCACTCATAACGTAAGGCCTGTGCTGGCTGGGTACGTGCCGCGCGCCAGGCTGGATACAGGGTGGCAAGGAAACTCAGGACCAACGCAGCGCCGCCTACCATCAACACGTCCTGGGCCTGAACCTGGGACGGCAAGTAGTCGATGAAGTAGACGTCGGCGTTGAGAAACTTGTGGCCGATCAGGGTTTCGAGGCCGGCGATGGCGGCACTGACGTTCAGCGCGGCCAGAATGCCCACGGCCGTGCCGATCAAGGTGCCGACTACGCCGATCACGGTACCCTGCACCATGAAGATCGCCATGATCTGCCCCGGCGTGGCGCCGAGGGTACGCAGGATGGCGATATCGCCCTTCTTGTCGTTCACCACCATCACCAGCGTGGAGATGATGTTGAAGGCGGCCACGGCGACGATCAGCAGCAACAGCAGGCCAATCATGGCTTTTTCCATGCGGATGGCCTGGTAGAGGTTGCCGTGGGTACGGGTCCAGTCGCGGGCGTAGTACTGGGACTCGCCCAAGTGCTGGGCGATTTCCCAGGCGCCGCGCGGCGCGTCGAACAGGTCGTTGAACTTCAGGCGCAGCCCCTGCACCTGGTCCGGCTGCCAGCGATGCAGGCGGGCCAGGTCGGTGAGGTTGGTCAGGCCGAGGTAGCCGTCGATCTCGCCGGCGCCCACGTGGAAGGTGCCCACCACGGTGAAGCGCTTCATGCGCGGGAACATGCCGGCCGGGGTCACGGTGACTTCCGGCGCGACGAAGGTCAGCTTGTCGCCGAGGCCCACGCCGAGCTTGGCCGCGGCCTTGTCACCGATGATGATGCCGAAACTGCCGGGCGCCAGGTCGTCAAGTTTGCCTTGCAGCATGAACTTGTCGATGATCGAGACGTTGCGCTCCTGGGCCGGGTCGATGGCATTGAGCAGGATCTTCTGCACCTTGCCGTCATTGGTCAGCAACCCCTGCATCTGGGTAAAAGGCGCAACCGCCAGCACCTTGGGGTTCTGCTTGACCTTGTCGGCCAGGCTTTGCCAGTCACTGATGGGCGCATCGCCCTCGATGGTCGCGTGGGGCACCATGCCCAGCACGCGGGTGCGCATCTCATGATCGAAGCCATTCATCACCGACAGCACCACGATCATCACGACCACGCCCAAGGCGAGCCCGATCATCGAGGTGAGGGAAATGAACGACACAAAATGATTGCGGCGCTTTGCACGGGTATAACGCGTGCCGATAAATACGAAGAGAGGTCTGAACATGTCGGGGCTTGTTCGGAGGAAAAGAAGACGTCCTGGTGGCGGGGTCTGGTAAGCAGCTTTACACTCAGACCATTACCGTTACCTGGGGTTCGCCATGTCGACATTAGATGAAGAAGAGCGCCGCGAATACTACCGTATCGACGACATGATCGCACTCCAAATCAAAAGCCTGTCTGCCCCCGAAGCAGCGAGCAAGGAAGTGTTGCTGGATGATTCACCGCTGTTCAATCTGCTCAGCGAACTGCACCTGAGCGAATTCGAAGCCCAGCACCTGCTGCGCCAGCTCAGTGAGAAGGACCGCACCCTCGCCGCCTTCCTGCGGGTGCAGAACAAACGCCTGGACCTGCTCAGCCAGATCATGGCGCGCGGCCTGTTGGATGAGGTCGGCGCACCGCAGCCGGTGATCATTTCCGAAGGCGGCATCGATTTCCAACACCCAACACCCCTGCCGGCCGGTGCCCACCTGGCGGTCAAGCTGGTGCTGATGCCCCAGGCACTCGGCCTGCTGCTGCGCGCGCGGGTCACCCATTGCGACCCCAAGGGCGGCGGCTTTGACGTCGGCACCGAATTCGAATCCATGACCGACGCCCAACGCCAACTGCTGGCGCGCTACATCCTGCAGAAACAGGCCCAGGAACGGCGCCTGGCGCGGGAACAGAGCGACGCCCAAGACACCTGAACTCTCGAATTCACCCTGCCGGACGACCTGGCATAAAGGAGCAACTGTGACCCTGATCTACGGCCACCGCGGTGCCAAAGGCGAAGCACCGGAAAACACCCTGACCAGCTTCCAGGAGTGCCTCAAGCACGGCGTACGCCGCTGCGAACTGGATTTGCACCTGTCCATGGACGGCGAGCTGATGGTCATCCACGACCCGACCCTCAAGCGCACCGCCGACCGACGCGGCAAAGTCGTCGAGTACTCGGCGGCCGACCTGGTGAAGATGGACGCGCGCAAAGGCGGCCCGGGCTGGGTCAAGCCGTGCCCGATCCCGCGCCTGGAGGAGCTGTTCGAAACGTGCGATTTCGATCACTGGCAGTTGGAAGTCAAAAGCGCTTCGCGCACCCGGGCCGCCACCACCGTGCTGGCGATCCGCGAAATGGCCGTGCGCTTTGGCCTGATGGACAAAGTCACCGTCACCTCAAGTTCGCGGGAAGTATTGAAAGCAGCGGTTGAGCTCACACCCGACTTGTCACGCGGGCTGGTCGCCGAATACGCCTGGCTCGACCCGCTGAAAGTCGCGCAGAACTATGGCTGTGAGATTCTGGCGTTGAACTGGACGTTGTGCACCCCTGAGCGACTGGAAAAAGCCCAGCGCCAGGGCTTGCACGTGTCCGTGTGGACAGTCAACGAACCCGCGCTGATGCGCAGGCTCGCCGACTTCGGCGTAGATAGCCTGATTACAGACTTTCCCGGTTTGGCCACTGCCACTCTCGGGAATTACTGAAATCGGTCTCCCCGGCCGGCTCAGGCCACCGGCCGGAGCCGCTCAAAAAAGCCGGTTGAGGCCGTCGTAGGCCGCTACCCGATAGGCTTCTGCCATGGTCGGGTAGTTGAACGTGGTGTTGACGAAGTACTTGAGGGTATTGAGCTCACCCGGCTGGCTCATGATCGCCTGGCCGATGTGCACGATCTCCGACGCCTGGTAGCCGAAGCAATGCACGCCGAGGACTTCCAGGGTTTCACGGTGGAACAGGATCTTCAGCATGCCTTGCGGCTCACCGGCGATCTGCGCACGCGCCATGCTCTTGAAGAATGCCTTGCCCACTTCGTAAGGCACCTTGGCCTTGGTCAGTTCGTGTTCGTTCTTGCCGATCGAGCTGATCTCGGGAATGGTGTAGATCCCGGTCGGCACGTCGTTCACGTAGCGCCAGCTGCCATTGTCGACAATGCTGCCAGCGGCTGAACGGCCCTGGTCATGAGCGGCACTGGCCAAGCTCGGCCAGCCGATCACGTCACCGGCACCGTAGATGTTGGTCACGCAGGTGCGGTAGTTCTCGTCCACCTCGATCTGGCCACGGCTGTTGACCTTGACCCCGATGTTTTCCATGCCCAGCTTGTCGGTGTTGCCGGTACGGCCGTTGCACCACAGCAAGGCGTCGGCCTTGATCTTCTTGCCGGACTTGAGGTGCAGGATCACACCGTTGTCCAGGCCTTCGACCCGCTCGTACTCTTCGTTGTGGCGCACGGTGATGTTGTTGTTGCTGAAGTGGTAGCTCAACGCCTGGGAGATTTCCGAGTCGAGGAAGCTCAGCAGCTGGTCGCGGTTGTCCACCAGTTCTACCAGTACACCCAGGCCACTGAAGATCGAGGCGTATTCACAGCCGATCACACCGGCGCCGTAGATGATCAGTTTGCGCGGGGTGTGGCCCAGGCTCAGGATGGTGTCGCTATCGTAGATACGCGGGTGGTGGAAATCGATATCCGCCGGGCGATACGGGCGCGAACCGGTGGCGATGATGATGTGCTTGGCCACCAGCTTCTCGACCACGCCATTGGCGCAGACCACTTCGACGGTTTGCTCGTCGGCGAAGCTGCCGGTGCCGAAGAACAGGTCGACGCGGTTACGGGCGTAGTAGCCAGTGCGCGAGGCGACTTGCTTGGAGATGACTTTCTCGGCGCTTTTGAGCACGTCCGGGAACGAGAACCAGCGCGGCTCACCAATGGCCCGGAACATCGGGTTGGTGTTGAACTGCATGATCTGGCGCACCGAGTGACGCAAAGCCTTGGACGGGATGGTGCCCAGGTGGGTGCAGTTACCGCCGACCTGGCGACGGCTATCGACCATCGCCACCTTGCGCCCTGCTTTCGCGGCGTTCATCGCCGCACCTTCTCCAGCCGGGCCGGAACCCAGTACCACCACGTCGTAGTTGTAGACAGCCATGCGTACTCCTCAGAACAGGCCAGGCGTACGGTTGGACGCCGGGCTAAATCATGCCGCGGCCAGCGGTCATGAAGGACAATTTGGCTCAAGTGTGTGAACCGGGGCACAGTCTATATAAGGCTCAACGCCGCGAACATTAACCCTTGGTCGCGTCGTAGGCCAGTCTTGCCTTTACTACACCATCAGGAAATTGCAATTACACTGCCAGCAAGCCCCTTTGCAGGACTGGCCATTATGCGACATGTCGCTTTCTGTTTATTGCTGATGCTGTCGATCACAGTGCACGCCAATGAGGCGGACCGTCTGAAACAAGCCGATTTCCCGGCGCAGTCACAGCAACTGACCCTGAAAAACCAGGCGGTGCTCACCTACCTCTGGGCGGATGTCTACGCGGCGGCGCTGTACGCCCCGTCCGACCTGAGCGCCAAGCAGGCTTGGGCGCAACAAAAAGCGCTGCGCCTGACGCTGTACTACTTCCGCGACATCGACCGCAATGATGTGATCAAAGCCGCCACTGCCACGCTGCAGCGCCAGCAGGCCAGCGCCCGGTTGAAGCCCGAGATAGACAAACTGCACGCCAGTTTTCGTGATATCCGCAGCGGCGATCGGTATGCCCTGGATTTTCATCCGGGACGTGGTTTGAACCTGGAGATCAATGGGCAGGTGGTGTTCAGCAGTCGTGACGATGAGCTTGCCAGGACCTACCTGAGCCTCTGGCTGGCGCCCAATGGGCTGTCCGAACGCTTGCGTACCCAGTTGCTCAATTGAAGATTTGCGCTGGCTGAACGACCGCCTTCGCGAGCAAGCCCGCTCCCACATTTAACCGCGCGCGCCCTGAAGACACCCGGTCGAATGTGGAAGCGGGCTTTCTCGCGAAGAGGCTTCTCACAACCATAAAAAAGCCCCGAACCAGTCGGGGCCTTCTCATTCAACGCTAATGCTTAGCGCGGAAACGCAGGCGGGTTGACCCCGGCCATGTCTTCCATCACGCGAACCACCTGGCAGCTGTAGCCGAACTCGTTGTCGTACCAGACGTACAGCACAACGCGGTTGTCCTGGGTAATGGTCGCTTCGGCGTCCACCACACCGGCGTGGCGCGAGCCAACGAAGTCGGTGGAAACCACTTCCTGAGAATTGACGAAGTCGATTTGCTTGTGCAGATCGGAGTGCAGCGCCATGTAGCGCAGGTACTCGTTCATCTCTTCACGGGTGGCGGCTTTCTCAAGGTTCAGGTTGAGGATGGCCATCGACACGTTTGGTGTCGGAACACGGATCGCGTTACCGGTCAGCTTGCCGGCCAGCTCAGGCAGGGCCTTGGCAGCAGCGGTGGCAGCACCGGTCTCGGTGATCACCATGTTCAACGCGGCGCTACGACCACGGCGATCGCCCTTGTGGAAGTTGTCGATCAGGTTCTGGTCGTTGGTGTACGAGTGAACGGTCTCGACGTGGCCGTTGACGATACCGAACTTGTCATTTACTGCCTTCAGCACCGGCACGATGGCGTTGGTGGTGCAGGAAGCGGCGGACACGATCTTGTCGTCGGCGGTGATTTCAGTGTGGTTGATGCCGTGAACGATGTTCTTCAGCTTGCCCTTGCCAGGCGCGGTGAGGACAACGCGATCAACACCTGGGCAGGCCAAGTGCTGGCCCAGGCCTTCGGCGTCACGCCATACGCCGGTGTTGTCCACCAGCAGGGCGTCCTTGATGCCGTATTGGGTGTAATCCACCTCGGACGGGCTCTTCGCGTAGATCACCTGGATCAGGTTACCGTTGGCGGTGATGGTGTTGTTTTCTTCGTCGATGACGATGGTGCCGTTGAACGGACCGTGTACCGAATCGCGGCGCAGCAGGCTGGCACGCTTGGTCAGGTCGTTCTCGGCGCCTTTGCGCACCACGATGGCACGCAGGCGCAGGCCGTCGCCGCCACCGGTTTTTTCGATCAGGATGCGTGCCAGCAGGCGGCCGATACGACCGAAGCCGTACAGCACCACGTCTGTGCCTTTGCGGGCGGCGGCGTTTTGCTGGCCAACCACATCGGCCATTTCTTCACGCACGAACTGCTCGGCGGTACGGCCGGCGCCTTCCTTGCGGAATTTGTAGGCCAGTTTGCCCAGGTCTACCGACGCCGCGCCGAGCTTGAGCTCGCTCATGGCCTTGAGCAGTGGGAATGTTTCGTGGACGGAGAGTTCGCTGTCGTCGGCAGAGCGATGGCGTGCAAAGCGGTGGGCTTTGAGAATCGCGATGACGGACTGGTTGATCAGGCTGCGGCCATAGATCGAGCTCACCACATTGTTATTGCGGTACAGCTGACCGATAAGCGGGATCATCGCTTCTGCGAGTGCTTCACGGTCGATCCATTCACCAAGACACTGGTCGGGCTTCTGAGTCACGGGAACCTTCCACATGTAGGGGCTGAAAAAAGGGGCTACATTATGCCGCCCGACCGCCCTCGGAGCAATGCGCGTCCTACAACAAAAACCCCTTGCCAAAAAATACCGCCCCGCTACAGCCCAGTAAATACGCGGGTTCCAGAAGGCCACTCGTTGGGGAAGGCTGTCGACTTGTCCGTAACCCTCCTAAACAATCGCGCATTTGGGCACTACATATTGAGTCAAAACACGCCATTGTTTGTCTTAGCCACTACATTTCATACAAACCGTAATAGGCTCAGTCAGAAACTGACAGGCGGCACCTTGGGCCGTTACAATTACCGACTTTGTCGCAACGCTTGGAGCTCAACCTTCCGTGCCCGTTCTGCGTCTACCGCTTCTCCCTGCCGCGGCAGGTAAACAGCACTGGGGCAACCTGCCCGGTGCCGCCCTGAGCCTGGCCATCGCCGAGGCTGCCAGCGCAGCCAAGCGCTTTACCCTGCTGCTCACCGCCGACAGCCAAAGCGCCGAACGGTTGGAGCAGGAGCTGAGCTTCTTCGCCCCCGATTTGCCGGTGCTGCATTTCCCCGATTGGGAAACCCTGCCCTACGACCTGTTCTCGCCGCACCAGGACATCATCTCCCAGCGCATCGCCAGCCTGTACCGCTTGCCGGAACTGGCCCACGGCGTGCTGGTGGTGCCGATCACCACGGCCCTGCATCGCCTGGCGCCGACCAAGTTCCTGCTGGGCAGCAGCCTGGTGCTGGATATCGGCCAGAAGCTCGATGTGGAGCAGATGCGCACGCGCCTGGAAGCCAGTGGCTACCGTTGCGTCGACACCGTGTACGAGCACGGCGAGTTTGCCGTGCGCGGTGCGCTGATCGACCTGTTCCCGATGGGCAGCAAGTTGCCCTACCGCATCGATCTGTTCGATGACGAAATCGAGACGCTGCGCACCTTCGATCCGGAAAACCAGCGTTCCATCGACAAGGTGGACTCGGTCAAGCTGCTGCCTGCGCGGGAATTCCCGCTGCAAAAAGACGCGGTCACCCGCTTCAAGGCGCGCTTCCGTGAACGCTTCGACGTGGACTTCCGCCGCTGCCCGATCTTCCAGGACCTGAGCAGCGGGATTACTCCCGCCGGTATCGAGTACTACCTGCCGTTGTTCTTCGACGAGACCTCCACTCTGTTTGATTACCTGCCCCAGGACACCCAAGTGTTCTCGCTGCCGGGTATCGAGCAAGCGGCGGAGAACTTCTGGAACGACGTGCGTAACCGTTATGAAGAACGCCGCGTCGACCCATCCCGTCCTCTATTGCCGCCCGCCGAACTGTTCCTGCCGGTGGAAGACTGCTTCGCACGCCTGAAAAACTGGCCGCGCGTGGTCGCCAGCCAGCAGGATGTCGACACCGGTGTCGGCCGCGAACGCTTCCCCGCGGGCACACTGCCCGACCTGGCGATCCAGGCCAAAGCCACGCAACCGCTGGAAGCGCTGTCCAACTTCCTCGGCGACTTCCCAGGCCGCGTGCTGTTTACCGCCGAGTCTGCCGGCCGTCGCGAGGTGTTGCTGGAGCTGCTGGAGCGCCTGAAGCTGCGACCGAAAACCGTCGACAGCTGGCCGGATTTCGTCAAGAGCAAAGAGCGCCTGGCAATCACCATCGCGCCGCTCGATGAAGGCCTGTTGCTGGATGATCCGGCCCTGGCGCTGATCGCCGAGAGCCCGCTGTTCGGCCAGCGCGTGATGCAACGTCGCCGCCGCGAAAAACGCGCCGACGCCAACAACGATGCCGTGATCAAGAACCTCACCGAGCTGCGTGAAGGCGCGCCGGTGGTGCACATCGATCACGGCGTCGGCCGCTACCTGGGCCTGCAGACCCTGGAGATCGACAACCAGGCCGCCGAATTCCTCACCATGGAATACGCCGAGGGCGCCAAGCTCTACGTGCCAGTGGCCAGCCTGCACCTGATCGCGCGCTACACCGGCAGCGACGACGCCCTGGCGCCGTTGCACCGCCTGGGTTCCGAGACCTGGCAGAAAGCCAAGCGCAAAGCCGCCGAGCAGGTGCGCGACGTCGCCGCCGAATTGCTCGACATCTATGCACGTCGCGCCGCCCGTGAGGGTTACGCCTTCGCCGACCCGAAAGCCGACTACGCCACCTTCAGCGCCGGCTTCGCCTTCGAAGAAACCCCGGACCAGCAAACCACCATCGAAGCGGTACGCGCCGACATGCTCGCGCCCAAGCCCATGGACCGCCTGGTGTGCGGCGACGTGGGCTTCGGCAAGACCGAAGTGGCGATGCGCGCCGCCTTTATTGCGGTGCACGGCGGCAAGCAAGTCGCGATCCTGGTGCCTACTACCCTGCTCGCCCAGCAGCACTACAACAGCTTCCGCGACCGCTTTGCCGACTGGCCAGTGACCGTGGAAGTCATGAGCCGCTTCAAATCGGCCAAGGAAGTGAATGCCGCCATCGCCGATTTGGCCGAAGGCAAGATCGATATCGTCATCGGCACCCACAAGCTGCTGTCGGACGATGTGAAGATCAAGAACCTGGGCTTGGTGATCATCGACGAAGAACACCGCTTTGGTGTGCGCCAGAAAGAACAGCTCAAGGCCCTGCGCAGCGAAGTCGACATCCTCACCCTCACCGCCACGCCGATTCCGCGCACGCTGAACATGGCGGTGTCGGGCATGCGCGACCTGTCGATCATCGCCACGCCGCCGGCACGCCGTTTGTCGGTGCGCACGTTTGTGATGGAGCAGAACAAAAGCACGGTCAAGGAAGCACTGCTGCGCGAATTGCTGCGCGGCGGCCAGGTGTATTACCTGCACAACGACGTGAAGACCATCGAGAAATGCGCCGCCGACCTCGCCGAACTGGTGCCGGAAGCGCGTATCGCCATCGGCCATGGGCAGATGCGCGAGCGCGAACTCGAACAGGTGATGAGCGACTTCTACCACAAGCGCTTCAACGTGCTGATTGCCTCGACCATTATCGAGACCGGCATCGACGTGCCGAGCGCCAACACCATCATCATCGAGCGCGCCGACAAGTTCGGCCTGGCGCAGCTGCACCAGTTGCGCGGCCGGGTCGGGCGCAGTCACCACCAAGCTTATGCCTACCTGCTGACGCCGCCGCGCCAGCAGATCACCTCCGACGCGGAAAAGCGCCTGGAAGCCATCGCCAACACCCAGGACCTGGGCGCCGGTTTTGTATTGGCCACCAACGACCTGGAAATCCGTGGTGCCGGCGAGCTGCTGGGCGACGGCCAGAGCGGGCAGATCCAGGCGGTGGGTTTCACGCTGTATATGGAGATGCTTGAGCGCGCGGTGAAAGCCATCCGCAAAGGCGAGCAGCCGAACCTCGATCAACCGCTGGGCGGCGGGCCAGAAATCAATCTGCGCTTGCCCGCGTTGATTCCCGAGGATTACCTGCCCGACGTGCATGCGCGACTGATCCTGTACAAACGCATCGCCTCGGCCACCGATGAGGAAGGCCTCAAGGACCTGCAGGTGGAGATGATCGACCGCTTCGGCCTGCTGCCGGAACCGACCAAGAACCTGGTGCGTCTGACCCTGCTCAAATTGCAGGCCGAGCAGTTGGGCATCAAGAAGGTCGACGCCGGGCCGCAAGGTGGGCGCATCGAGTTCGAAGCACAGACACCGGTGGACCCATTGGTGCTGATCAAGCTGATCCAGGGCCAGCCCAACCGCTACAAGTTCGAAGGGGCTACGCTGTTCAAGTTCATGGTGCCGATGGAACGTGCCGAAGAACGCTTTAATACATTGGAGGCGTTGTTCGAGCGCCTCATCCCGAAATCTGCTTGAAGGACGCCCCAATGCGCCTGTTCCGCATTTTGAGCCTGTTGTTGGTGGTAGCGGCACCTGCGGCGTTCGCCGACAGCCCGTACCAGGTTGAAATGATCCTGGTGCGCCAGAATGCGGAGCCGGTGATCAACAGCCGCCCCGCCCCGGAAAACTGGGATGCCGGCGCAGTGCGCCTGGGCGACAAGTTGAGCCCGCCGCGCCTGAGCAATATCGTCGACAAGCTGCGAGCCGACTCCAGCTACACCGTGCTGGCGCACAAGGCCTGGGAGCAAAACCTCGGCGAGCAACCGGTCAAAGTCGCCATCACCGACGGCCAGGAGCAGTTCGGTCAGTTTCCCATCGAGGGCGTGTTGAGCCTGCAATTGGGGCGCTTTACCGACATTGATGCAAACTTCTGGATCAACCAGTTCGACGCCAATGGCAGCGTGATCGCCAGCGAGCACTTGAGCCAGACCGACGTGCGCACCAAGAACAACCAGCTCAACTACCTGGACGGCGGCCACCTGGCGCTGCTGATCAAGATCACCTCGCTGACCGCCAAGCCCCCCAGCGCACCGCCGCCCGACATTCAGGACTGATCCAGCGCCATGCCCCTGACGTCGTCGCTGACCAAACCCCTGGCCCCTTCGTGGGCCAATCGCTTCAAAGAGCAAAGCCTGGAGCGCGGGCGACGTTATGCCCTGGAGAACCGCGTGCGCATCGTCGAGTCCGGCGACAGCACCATCGTCGCCAGTTGCGAAGGCTCGGGCGGCAACGTCTACCGGCAGACCATCTCGCTGCGCGAGTCGGCCAAGGGCACGCTGATCCTGGTGGACAGCCGCTGTACCTGCCCGGTGCACACCAACTGTAAACACATCGCGGCGGTGCTGCTCAAGGTCCAGGAAACCCTGGCTTACCCAGCCGCCGCACAGGATGCCGAGCTGCTGGAAAAACTCCAGGCCGTACTGGAAAACCGCGTGGCGTTGCCGCAGGTGGTCATGGAGGACGTGGTGCCCGTGCCACGCCTGTGGCTCGCCAGTGTCGAGTTCAGTGCATTTGAGCCACGCAACGGCAAGATGCAGCGCTACATCCAGCACCGCGCGGCGTTATCGTTCAACTACCTGGGCAACTATGTCAGCGGGCAGAAAAACGCCGACATCATAGTGCGCCAGGACACCCAAAGCCTGCGCATCAAGCGCCATCCGGAGCTTGAGCAGCCGTACCGAGAACAACTGCGCCTGTTGGGTTTCAAGATCGCCACGCGCCAGAGCAAGGCGCTGCCGGAAAGTGCTGGCGAGTTGTTCGAGATGGTCAATGACAGTGCCTGGCTGAACTTCACCCTCAATGCCTCGCCGACGTTGAGGGCCGAGGGCTGGGAGCTGCAGATCGATGAGGATTTCGGCTTCGACCTGAGCGCCGTCGATGACTGGTACGCCACCGTCGATGAAGGCCCGGAGCGCGACTGGTTCGACCTGGAGCTGGGCATTATCGTCAACGGTGAGCGGCTGAGCCTGTTGCCGATCCTGCTAAACCTGATGCGCTCCCACACTGAGATCCTCAACCCGGAAAAACTCGCACGTCGGCGCGATGATGAACTGATCCTGGTGAACATCCCCGGCCTGCCGAACGGCGGCCATGGTCCGCTGCAAGTCGCCCTGCCCTACGGCCGCCTCAAACCGGTGCTGGCTACCCTCGGCGAGTTCTACCTGCAGGACGCCGGCACCACCACGCTGCGCCTGGCCAAGGCCGATGCAATTCGGTTGAACCCACTCGAAGACCTGCCGCTGCAATGGGAAGGCGGCGAGAAGATTCGCAACTTTGCCCAGCGCCTGCGGGATATCAAGGACTTCACCTGCGTGGCGCCCGAGGGGCTGAACGCAACTTTGCGCCCGTACCAGCTGGAAGGCTTGAGCTGGATGCAGTCACTGCGCCAGCTTGATGTCGGCGGGATTCTCGCGGATGACATGGGCTTGGGTAAAACCCTGCAAACCCTGGCGCATATTCTTACGGAGAAAGCCGCCGGACGCCTGGACCGCCCGTGCATGGTGGTGATGCCCACCAGTCTGATTCCCAACTGGCTCGATGAGGCGGCGCACTTCACCCCGCAACTCAAGGTGTTGGCCCTGTATGGCGCGGCGCGTAAGAAACACTTTGCCAACCTGAACGACTACGACCTGCTGCTGACCACCTACGCGCTGCTGCCCAAGGACATCGAACACCTCGCGGCCGTGCCCCTGCATGTGCTGATCCTCGATGAGGCCCAGTACATCAAGAACCCGTCCAGCAAAGCGGCCCAGGCGGCGCGCGAGCTGAATGCACGGCAGCGCCTGTGCCTGAGTGGCACGCCACTGGAAAACCACTTGGGTGAGCTGTGGTCGTTGTTTCATTTCCTGCTGCCGGGCTGGCTGGGTGACGTGAAAAGCTTCAACCGCGATTACCGCGTGCCCATCGAAAAACGCGCCAGTGACGTGCGTTTGCAGCACCTCAACGGTCGGATCAAACCTTTCCTACTGCGCCGCACCAAGGAACAGGTCGCCACGGAATTGCCGCCCAAGACCGAGATTATTCACTGGGTCGACCTCAATGAAGCCCAGCGCGACGTATACGAAACCATGCGCCTGGCCATGGACAAGAAAGTGCGCGACGAGATCACCCGCAAGGGTGTCGCACGCAGCCAGATCATCATTCTTGAGGCGCTGCTGAAACTGCGTCAGGTGTGCTGCGACTTACGCCTGGTCAACGAAGCCACCCTGCCCGCCCGTGGCAGCAGCTCGGGCAAACTCGACAGCCTGATGGAAATGCTTGAAGAGCTGTTTGAAGAAGGACGGCGGATCCTGTTGTTTTCGCAGTTCACCTCGATGTTGAGCCTGATCGAAGTCGAGCTTAAAAAACGCGGAATTGCCTACGCGCTGCTGACCGGCCAGACCCGCGATCGGCGCACGCCGGTAAAGGACTTCCAGAGCGGCAAGCTGCAGATTTTTCTGATCAGCCTGAAGGCCGGCGGTGTGGGCTTGAACCTGACGGAAGCCGACACGGTGATCCACTACGACCCATGGTGGAACCCGGCCACGGAAAACCAGGCCACCGACCGTGCGTATCGCATCGGGCAAGAGAAGCCGGTGTTCGTCTACAAGATGATTGCCCGAGGCACGGTGGAGGAGAAAATCCAGCACCTGCAAAAGGAAAAATCCGACCTGGCGGCGGGTGTGCTGGATGGGCGGACGACGGGAGATTGGCAGTTGGGCAATGAGGACATCGAGGCGTTGTTTGCGCCGCTGCCGAATAAGCAAGAAAAGCGCTGACTGCCAGACCGCCTTCGCGAGCAAGCCCGCTCCCACATTTGACTGCATTCCAAAGCTGGAACTCGGTCGAATGTGGGAGCGGGCTTGCTCGCGAAGGCCGCGCCGCGGTGTTCAGTCAATCAGTTGAGCATCCCGCAACGTCGTCAGCGCCGCCAGCCAACGCGGATCCTGCTTGTAGTCCGTCGAAGACATTGCCTGCCCACGCATCCGCGCAATGCGCGCCGACGGTGCGACCTTCATCCGCTGTGCCGCACTCAACGCCAACTCAGCCGCCGCACGATCGTTGCACACCAGCCCCATATCGCAACCGGCCGTCAGCGCCGCTTCAATCCGGCTGGCTGCATCACCGACCACATGTGCACCCGCCATGGACAGGTCATCACTGAAAATCACCCCATCGAACTGCAACTCACCGCGCAGGATGTCCTGCAACCAGCGGCGCGAGAAGCCGGCAGGCTGGGCGTCGACTTGCGGGTAGATGACATGGGCGGGCATGACGGCGGCCAGTTGCCGGCTCAAGCGTGCGAAAGGCACCAGGTCGTTGGCACGAATCTCTTCCAGGCTGCGTTCGTCATTGGGAATCGCGACGTGGGAATCGGCCTCGGCCCAACCATGGCCCGGGAAGTGTTTACCGGTGGCGGCCATGCCGGCGCTGTTCATGCCACGGATGAATGCGCCCGCCAGCACGGCAGCACGCTCGGGGTCGCCTTCGAAGGCGCGGGTGCCGACTACGGCGCTGCGTTGATAGTCCAGATCGAGTACCGGGGCGAAGCTCAGGTCCAGGCCCACGGCCAGCACTTCAGTGGCCATGATCCAGCCGCACTGCTCGGCCAGGAATTGCGCGTTGGGGTTATCCGCCAGCGCACGCATGGCCGGCAGACGTACAAAGCCCTGGCGCAGGCGCTGCACGCGACCGCCTTCCTGGTCGACGGCCAACAGCAGGTCCGGGCGCACGGCACGAATCGCCGCGCTCAACTCCCGCACTTGGCGCGGATGCTCGATATTGCGCGCGAAAATGATCAGGCCACCCACTTCAGGCTGGCGCAGCAGGTGGCGATCCTCGGCCGTCAGCCAGGTACCGGCAACGTCGACCATCAAAGAGCCTTGCAGGGCAGCAGTCATAAAACTTCCTTATAGAACGCACACAACCCGTTGCCCTCACCAGGCACAGTGAGCACAACGGGTTGTGAGTAAATAGCTGAATTCGGCATGGGCCGCTAGCTTAGCGGATGCAAGCGGCTGCGCACACCCGGGTCGGTCAAACCTTGGCGGGGGCTGGCGCGGATTTGCTGCGCGGGCGCAATTGGGCTGCGGCCATGGCCGGGTCAGTCACGCCGGTCTCGGCACGCATGCCAGCCGCCAGGAACGGCACCATCAGGCGCATGACCTGCTCAATGGAGGTGTTCACGCCGAAATCGGTTTCGGCAATGGCCCGCAACGCCTTGATCCCGGACATGCTGAACGCGGCGGCACCAAGCATGAAGTGCACACGCCAGAACAGTTCGATAGGCGGAATACGCGGGGCGGCCTCGTTGACCAGCAACATGTAGCGACGAAATACCTTGCCGTACATGTCTTCCAGGTAACGCCGCAGGTGACCCTGGCTCTGGCTGAACGCCAGGCCTAGCAGGCGCATGAAGATCGACAGGTCGTTGCCGCTGCGGGGCTGAACCACCAAGGCTTGTTCGACGAGGATTTCCAGCAGGTCTTCCAGTGTCGGCTTGTGGTCGGCCTTGGCCTGGCGACGCTCGAGCTCACGGTCAAGGCTGGCGCAGAAGGGCCCCAGGAAGCGCGAGAACACCGCCTGGATCAGGGCTTTCTTCGAGCCGAAATGGTAGTTCACGGCAGCCAGGTTGACCCCAGCCTTGCTGGTGATCAGCCGCAATGAAGTTTCAGCAAATCCTTTTTCCGCGAACAACTGCTCGGCAGCATCGAGAATGCGTTCAACGGTTTCCGACTGGGCCATGGCTACTCCGCCTGACAAACACTTGTTTGAAACATACGTTTCAGGTTGTGTCTTGTCAAGCCTGCGGGTCCGCTTTCCGGCTGGGCAGTCATGTATTTCATCGCTATTTAATCACATCACCAGCGGTCTGTAGGCAGCGCTATCTCTACGTTGTAGGAAGCGCGTCCGATGACCGTCCAGCGGAGTCATGGAAAAGGATGATTGCCAAGCGCAGTTCACTGTATATAATCCCAGTCACTGTATAAAAAGACAGAGCGATCAACATGCTAAAACTGACGCCACGCCAAGCTGAGATTCTGGCTTTTATCAAGCGCTGCCTCGATGACAACGGCTACCCGCCGACGCGAGCGGAAATTGCGCTGGAACTGGGGTTCAAGTCCCCCAACGCCGCCGAGGAACACCTCAAGGCCCTCGCTCGCAAAGGCGCGATCGAGATGACCCCCGGTGCTTCTCGCGGTATTCGCATCCCTGGCTTCGAAGCCAAGGCCGACGAATCGACCCTGCCGATCATCGGCCGTGTCGCTGCCGGTGCGCCGATACTGGCGCAGCAGCATGTCGAGGAGTCCTGCAACATCAACCCCACCTTCTTCCACCCTCGCGCCGACTACCTGTTGCGGGTCCATGGCATGAGCATGAAGGACGTGGGCATCTTCGATGGCGACCTGCTGGCCGTCCACACCACCCGCGAAGCCCGTAATGGCCAGATCGTCGTTGCCCGTATCGGCGACGAAGTCACCGTCAAACGCTTCAAGCGCGAAGGCAGCAAGGTCTGGCTCCTGGCCGAGAACCCTGAGTTCGCCCCGATTGAAGTGAACCTGAAAGATCAGGACCTGGTGATCGAAGGCTTGAGCGTCGGCGTCATTCGCCGCTAAAGGAGGCATCATGCAGCTCGTGCACACCCCACAACACACACAACTGTCGCTGTTCGAGGCCTTCATGGCCCAACCTCTTGCGCCCATTCTCAAGGAAACGATCGAAGCGCCCTGGAGCGCCGAGCCTGAGGCGTTCAGTGAATTGTCGTTGCGCGGTGCAGCTGGGAGCTGCCTGAGCCTGCTGGCGCCGATCCTTCGCGAATTGAGCGAAGAGCAGGACGCCCGCTGGCTGACGCTGATCGCCCCACCCGCCAGCCTGACCCAGGCCTGGCTGCGGGACGCCGGCCTCAACCGTGAGCGTATCCTGCTGCTGCAACCACGCGGTGCGCAAAGTGCCCAGCAGTTGACCTGCGAAGCCCTGCGCCTGGGCCGTAGCCATACCGTGGTGAGCTGGTTGAATCCGCTGAACGCTGCGGCCAAGCAACAGCTGATCAGCGCCGCGCGTACGGGCGATGCTCAGAGCTTGAATATTCGATTGGGTTGAGTGCCTGATCGGCCGAAGTCCTGTGACATGCAGGCTTCTGTGGTGAGCGGGCTTGCCCCGCGCTGGGCTGCGAAACGGCCCCAAAACCAAGCACCGTGGAATACCTGATGTACTGCGTCAATCTATTTAGGGCTGCTGCGCAGCCCAGCGCGGGGCAAGCCCGCTCACCACAGCAAGCCCGCTCACCACAACAAGCCCACTGACCACAACAAGCCCGCTCACTACAAGCAAGCTAGCTCACCAGAGAAGCCTGTCTAACCACCCCAGACTCCTTCACCACAGGGCTCAGTGAAGAACCCGTGGCCCTTCGTCTTTCTCCGGCTCGCCTTCAGCCAGGCGACCTGCCATCTGCACACCTACGCTCAACATGGCTTTGGCCACTTCCACGTGCTGGCCCTGCAGGAACACTTTGGCGTCCTCGGAAAAATCCAGAATGACCAGAGAACCCTCGTCCTCAGCCCGGCGCAACTCGATTCGGCCGTCAGGCAACTCAACAATTTCCAGAAAGGACGTCGGCATAAAAGTCTGTTCTCCACGAAAGGCCGGGATTATATCAGTCATCCACCCAGCCCCGCAGAGGATCTGAACAGGTTTGTTGACAGCTTGATGAATGGTCGCCGGCTTCGATGGCTACAACGCGTTGCGCCTCACACTCCGAGATACCTGCATCGCCGGCAAGCCGGCTCCTACGAGGAGATCAGCATTCGTTCAGGCCTTCGCGAAAGCGCAGCGCCATCTTTTTCAGTTCCTGACGCCAGCCCTCCAGCTCTTCACGGCTCAACGGCTTGGGTTCTTCCTCTTCCACCGCAACCGCCACGATCAGCGGCTGCGTCACATCGCCCTTGGGCACATGCGGAATACGCGGTGGCTGGAACATATCCGCATGCGCCTTGAGCAAACGCGCCACCCAACTGTCAGGGCTTTGCGCCATTTCGACCAGCTCGGCCAGCTCAGGAATCGCCATCGAATCCAGCACTTCGCGATTCATGATCATTTCCGCACGCGGCGAACCGGCCTGGGGCAGGCGGTAAAACCCGGCGATTTCATGGCACAAGCCCAGCAAGGCGCCGTAAAGGTGGAACAGCGCCGCTTCACGCCCTGCCTGGACCAGCGCGATGGCGTTCATCTCCTTCCCTTCCTCGGCACGGCCAAGGGCTTCCAGGGACAAACCCGCGAAGTAAATTTTCTGATTGGTACGGGTATAGAGTTCGTTGGCCATGACGGCAATCTCCACAACGAATAAGCGTGATGCTGGCTTAACAGTGTCAAGGATCAGCCGAGCGCACTGCAAGCGCAAAAAAAGGCCGCCTATGCAGGCGGCCTTTGTATTTCGCAGATTAGTCGATCAAGCGCCCTGGCGCTTGTCCTCGACCTTCCACTTGCCACCGTCGTAGAACGCTTTCCAGCCAGTCGGCTTGCCGTCTACTTCGGACTGCACGTACTGCTCCTTGGTCTTGCGGCTGTAGCGGATCACGGCCGGGCGACCGTCCGGGTCTTTCTTCGGCGCTTCACACAGGAAGTGGTACTTCGGATCGATCTCGTCCTTGTGCGGCACGATTTCCAGCACCAGCGGTGCGCGGGTCTCGCGGTTTTTCGGGAACTGGCTGGCAGCCAGGAACAGCCCCGAAGCGCCATCACGCAGGATGTAGGTGTCGTTGACCTTCTCGCATTTGAGCTCGGGCATCTTCACCGGGTCCATCTTCGGCGGCGCCGCGTCACCGCTCTTCAGCAGTTTGCGGGTGTTCTTGCACGTCGGGTTGGTGCAGCCGAAGAACTTGCCGAACCGGCCGGTCTTGAGCTGCATCTCGCTGCCGCACTTGTCGCATTCCAGGCTTGGGCCTTCGTAGCCCTTGATGCGGTAGCTGCCTTCTTCGATCTCATAGCCGTCGCAATCCGGGTTGTTACCGCAGATGTGCAGTTTGTGCTTCTCATCGAGCAGGTAAGCATCCATCGCGGTGCTGCAGATCGGGCAGCGGTGCTTGCCACGCAGTACCAGCGACTCGGACTCACCCTCGTCGTCCGCAGCAATTTCATCGCCCGGCACCAGGTTGACCGTGGCCTTGCAGCGCTCTTTCGGCGGCAGGCTGTAACCCGAGCAACCGAGGAACACGCCGGTGGACGCGGTACGAATCTGCATCGGACGGCCGCAGGTCAGGCACGGGATGTCAGTCATCACCGGCTGGTTGGCGCGCATGCCGCTCTCTGGGCTTTCGGCCACTTCGAGTTTCTTCTTGAAGTCGCCGTAGAACTCGTCCAGCACGTTTTTCCAGTCGCGCTCGCCCTGAGCCACGTCATCGAGGTTCTCTTCCATGCCGGCGGTGAAGCCGTAGTCCATCAGGTTGGAGAAGCTCTCGGACAGTCGCTCTGTGACGATATCGCCCATCTTTTCCGAATAGAAACGACGGTTGTGCAGCGCCACGTAGCCGCGGTCCTGAATGGTCGAGATGATCGCCGCGTAGGTCGAAGGACGACCGATACCGCGCTTTTCCATCTCTTTGACCAGGCTGGCTTCCGAATAACGCGCCGGCGGCTTGGTGAAGTGCTGGGACGGGTCAAGCTTGATTAGCTTCAACGTATCGCCCTGGGCCATGTCCGGCAGCACGTCATCATCGCCTGGCTTGGCGATTTGCGGCATCACGCGGGTGTAGCCGTCGAACTTGAGGATGCGGCCCTTGGCACGCAGCTCGAAGTCGCCAGCGCCCACGCTCACCGTAGTGGACAGGTATTGCGCCGGCAGCATCTGGCAAGCCAGGAACTGGCGCCAGATCAGCTCGTAGAGGCGCTCAGCGTCGCGCTCCATGCCGCTCAGCTTGCTTGGCTCGGTGTTGGCGTCGGACGGACGAATCGCTTCGTGAGCCTCCTGTGCGCCTTCCTTGCTGCTGTAGACGTTTGGCTTCTCCGGCAGGTACTTCTTGCCGAACTCGCTTTCAATATAAGTACGCGCCATCGCGACTGCGTCCACCGACAGGTTGGTGGAGTCGGTACGCATGTAAGTGATGTAGCCGGCCTCGTACAAGCGCTGGGCCATCATCATGGTTTTCTTCACACCAAAGCCCAGGCGGTTACTCGCGGCCTGTTGCAGGGTGGACGTGATGAACGGCGCCGATGGCTTGCTGCTGGTCGGTTTGTCTTCACGCTTGACGATGCTGTAGCTGGAAGACTTGAGCTTCTCCAGCGCGGCCATGGCCTGGGCTTCGTTCAGCGGCTTGAAGGCCTCGCCTTTTTCGCGAGCCACTTCGAAGCGCACGTTGGCGCCCTTGGCGGTGCCGAGGTCGGCGTGGACTTCCCAATACTCTTCGGGGATGAACGCACGAATCTCGCGCTCACGCTCCACCACCAGCTTCACCGCAACCGATTGCACACGGCCGGCGGACAGGCCACGGGCGATCTTGGCCCACAGCAGTGGCGAAACCATGTAGCCCACGACGCGGTCGAGGAACCGCCGGGCCTGCTGGGCGTTGACGCGGTCGATGTCCAGTTCGCCCGGTTTGGAGAAGGCTTCCTGGATGGCTTTCTTGGTGATCTCGTTGAACACCACACGCTTGTAGCGGCTGTCATCACCGCCGATGGCTTCCCGCAGGTGCCAGGCAATGGCTTCCCCTTCGCGGTCCAAGTCCGTTGCGAGATAGATGGTGTCGGCATCTTTGGCGAGCCGGCGCAGCTCTTCGATGACCTTTTCCTTGCCTGGAAGGATTTCGTACTTGGCCTTCCAGCCATGATCCGGGTCCACCCCCATGCGCGAGACCAGCTGCTTGCGCGCTTTCTCTTTAGGGGTAAGTACCGGACCTTCGCCCGCAGCCGCCTTGCCGCGCTTGGCGGCTGGCTCCTTGCTGGCGCTAGCCGAACCGCTGGTGGGCAGGTCTCGGATATGGCCGATACTCGACTTCACCACGTACTCGTTGCCCAAGTACTTGTTGATGGTCTTGGCCTTAGCCGGGGATTCCACAATGACCAGCGATTTGCCCATGGATCGGAAAATTCCTGAATTCGAGAAGTGAAAGGCAGTTGGCGCCTGTCGCGGCAACGCTATATATAGTGGCAACAAGGTGAGGTCAAGCGCAGCATTCTGCGCGACCTGCCGTTATTGCCCTGAAAAAAGACTGGGTTCGGCCTGGACCAAAGCAAAGCGCGGGACCTGCTCGCCGTCAACTTCGACGGTCTCCACAAACATGCTCAATGGGCGCACCCAAAAGCCGTAATCGCCATACAGTGCTTGGTAAAACACCACTTCTTCTTCGGTCTCGGAGTGCCGCGCTACATTGAAAACACGGTACTGCGGACCTTTATAATGCTGGTAGAGCCCTGGTTCGACTTTCATGCTCTGGCCCTCTTACAAAATTTATTAAAAAAAAATTCAAAACTGCCCAAAAACAAAAACCGGGGCACTGGGCCCCGGCTTCCGTCAACCCAACGCTTAGACGCGTTCGAAGACGGTGGAAATGCCTTGGCCGAGACCAATGCACATGGTGGCTACCCCGAGGTTGCCGCCATTCTGCTTCATCACGTTAAGCAAAGTGCCAGAAATCCGTGCACCGGAGCAACCGAATGGGTGGCCCAGGGCAATCGCACCGCCGTGCAGGTTAACCTTCTCATTCATCTTGTCGAGCACTTTCAAATCTTTCAGCACGGGCAGGGCCTGCGCAGCGAAAGCTTCGTTGAGCTCGAAGAAGTCGATGTCGTTGATGGTCAGGCCTGCGCGCTTCAAAGCTTTTTGTGTGGCCGGTACTGGACCATAGCCCATGATTGCCGGGTCCACACCCGCCACGGCCATCGAACGGATCACGGCCAGCGGCTGGATACCCAGGTCTTGGGCACGCTGCGCCGACATCACGATCATGCACGAGGCACCGTCGGTGATTTGCGACGAAGTACCGGCTGTCACGGTGCCGCCCTTTGGATTGAAGGCCGGCTTGAGCGCCGCCAGGCTTTCCAGGGTGGTGTCCGGACGAATGGTTTCGTCGTAGTCGAACAGTTTCAGGAAACCGTTCTCGTCATAACCGTTCATCGGGATGATTTCATCCTTGAACTTGCCTTCCACGGTCGCCTTGTGGGCGAGCTGGTGGGAACGCAGGCCGAACGCGTCCTGGGCTTCGCGGGTAATGCCGTGCATTTTGCCGAGCATTTCCGCAGTCAGGCCCATCATGCCCGAGGCTTTAGCCGCATACAGCGACATGTGCGGGTTAGGGTCGACGCCGTGCATCATGCTGACGTGGCCCATGTGCTCCACGCCACCGACCACGAACACATCACCGTTGCCGGTCATGATCGCCTGGGCGGCCGTGTGCAGTGCGCTCATCGACGAACCGCACAGACGACTCACGGTCTGGCCGGCAGCGGTGTGCGGGATCTGGGTCATCAACGACGCCATGCGCGCGATGTTCCAGCCCTGCTCCAGGGTCTGGTTGACGCAGCCCCAGATCACGTCCTCGACTTCGGTCGGGTCGACCTTGACGTTGCGCTCCAGCAACTTGCTGATCAGGTGTGCCGACATGTCTTCGGCACGGGTGTTGCGGTGCATGCCGCCCTTGGAGCGGCCCATCGGTGTGCGACCGAAGTCGACAATCACCACGTCTCTTGGATTCAAGCTCATAAATATTCTCGCTCTAGTCGTCTGGGCGCTTAACCGAAGAAGCTCTGGCCGTTCTTGGCCATTTCACGCAGCTTCGCGGTCGGGTGGTACAGCGGGCCCAAATCAGCGTATTTGTCAGCCAGGGCAACGAACTCAGCCACACCGATCGAATCGATGTAACGCAGCGCACCACCACGGAATGGAGGGAAACCAATACCGTACACCAGGCCCATATCGGCTTCGGCAGCGGTCTCGACGATGCCGTCTTCCAGGCAACGTACGGTTTCCAGGCACAGGGCGATCATCATCCAGTTGATGATGTCTTCGTCCGACACCTCACGCTGTTCGTAGATGACCGGCGCCAGTACTTCGTGCACCGAAGGGTCGGCCACTTTCTTCTGCTTGCCCTTCTTGTCCGCCTCGTAGGCGTAGAAGCCCTTGCCGTTCTTCTGGCCCAGGCGCTTGGCCTCGTACAGCGCGTCGATCGCCGAACGGCGGTCGTCTTTCATGCGGTCCGGGAAGCCTTCAGCCATCACGTCACGACCATGGTGACCGGTGTCGATGCCAACCACGTCCATCAGGTACGCCGGGCCCATCGGCCAGCCGAATTTTTCCATGACCTTGTCGATGCGCACGAAGTCCACACCGGCACTGACCAGCTTGGCGAAACCGCCGAAGTACGGGAACAGAACGCGGTTGACCAGGAAGCCCGGGCAGTCATTGACCACGATCGGGTTCTTGCCCATTTTCTTGGCGTAGGCAACGGTGGTGGCAATGGCCAGCTCGCTGGACTTCTCACCCCGGATCACTTCCACCAGCGGCATCATGTGCACCGGGTTGAAGAAGTGCATGCCGACGAAGTTTTCCGGACGCTTGAGGGCCTTGGCCAGCAGCGAGATGGAAATGGTCGAGGTGTTGGAGGCCAGGATGGTGTCGTCTTTGACCTGGGCTTCGACTTCAGCCAGTACCGCCTGCTTGACCTTCGGGTTCTCGACAACCGCTTCGACCACCAGGTCGACGTGGCCGAAATCACCGTAGGACAGCGTAGGACGAATGCCGTTAAGCACTTCAGCCATTTTCGCGGCAGTCATGCGACCTTTGTCCACACGACCGACCAGCAGCTTGGCGGCTTCTGCCAGGCCTTGCTCGATACCGTGCTCGTTGATGTCCTTCATCAGGATCGGCGTGCCTTTGGACGCCGACTGATAGGCGATACCGCCGCCCATGATACCGGCGCCGAGTACGGCAGCCTGTTTCACGTCGCGGGCAATCTCGTCGTAGGCCTTGGCCTTTTTCTTCAGCTCCTGATCGTTCAGGAACAGGCCGATCAGGCTTTGGGCCGCCGAGGTTTTCGCCAGTTTGACGAAGCCAGCAGCTTCTACTTCCAGGGCTTTGTCGCGACCGAAGTTCGCGGCTTTCTGGATAGTCTTGATCGCTTCAACCGGCGCCGGGTAGTTCGGGCCGGCCTGGCCAGCCACGAAACCCTTGGCGGTTTCGAACGACATCATTTGTTCGATGGCGTTGAGCTTGAGTTTTTCCAGCTTCGGCTGACGCTTGGCCTTGTAGTCAAATTCGCCACTGATGGCGCCCTTGATCAGGTTCAGTGCGGCTTCGGCCAGTTTGTCCGGGGCAACCACAGCGTCGACGGCACCGACTTTCAGGGCGTCTTCAGCTTTGTTTTCCTTGCCAGCGGCAATCCACTCGATGGCGTTGTCGGCACCGATCAGGCGCGGCAAGCGCACGGTGCCGCCGAAGCCTGGGTAGATGCCCAGCTTGACTTCGGGCAGGCCGATCTTGGCTGTGGCCGACATGACGCGGAAGTCTGCAGCCAGGCACATTTCCAGGCCGCCGCCCAGCGCGATGCCATTGATGGCAGCCACGGTGGGAACATTGAGGTCTTCGAAATCGCTGAAAATCTTGTTGGCTTCGAGGTTGCCAGCCACCAGCTCGGCATCGGGCAGCTTGAAGTTGTCGACGAATTCGGTGATGTCAGCGCCGACGATAAACACGTCCTTGCCGCTGGAAACGATCACGCCCTTGACCGAAGCATCTGCTTTGATGGCGTCTACGGCCTGACGCAATTCATTCAGGGTTAGACGGTTGAACTTGTTGACGGACTCACCCTTGAGGTCGAACTTCAGTTCGACGATGCCACTTTCAAGAGCCTTAACCGTGATGGCTTTACCTTCGTAAATCATCAACTGATCTCCACGATATGGAAGCTGAACAGTACACATTGGACGCTGGCCTCTGGTTGGACACTGACCGTTGCGTCAATGCTCATGCCAATCCGCCAGGCACACCCGCCAATGCGATAGTCGGGGTTCTGTATGAGCAGTCTGACAGACAAACGCTCAATTCATACGCCCGTTTGATTTGGGTACGCCACCTTCATCCAATTCCGGACAATTGTCAATCGCTCGAAAGGCTAGGAAAAACGCGACTTTCCAGTCATTTCAGAACCCCGGCCCTAAGCCCGTGATTCATCAATATTCAAATATTCACGAAATCAATAATAGAAAAGATGCGGGAAAAAGCTGTACAGAAGCGGATATGCCGCTAGGCTAGCGACAACCGTAACGCGCCTGGATGAACATCCGACGCGGGTACCACAGGTTTACCGGCCTGCCTGGCCAACTCCAGCCCGATGATGATGTCGGGCTTTTTATTGCCTGCCGCTTTCCATGATTTGCACGCCCTTTGTAGGAGCCCGGCTTGCCGACGATGGGGCCCGCAAACATTGCGCCAATCTTGAGAATGCCATCGCCGGCAAGCCGGGCTCCTACAGGGTGTTGTTGCAGGCCGCCAGGGTCGGTGTCAGGCCAAGGCCTTGAGCAGCGTATCGATAGCCTTCAACACGCTCGCCTCACCCTTCTCGCCCCAATACAAGGCGATCATCTGCTTGTCGGCCTCGACCTTGTAGACGTTGGCCGGCAGCGTTGCAAAATGCGGCAACAACTTCTCATCCACGCACACTTCGCGCCACTGATTGACCCACACCCCCGGCTCCAACTGCCAGTAACTCCAGATCGCCGGGGTGCTGCCCCGCCGTGGCCGGCAGTACTGAGCGCAGGGGCTCGGCGGCTCTGGCTTGAGCCAGTGCGGCCACTCCTGAGGTGCCAATTGCATAGCCAGGCCGATGCGGCGTGCCTCCATGCGCAGGGCCATGCGCCCGCTCTGGTGGCGCGACGGGCGCAGCCATGCCAGGGGGCTCAGAACCACCACAAGGATTGACACCACTATCCAGACCGTCATATGTGTACTCCCGAATTTCTAGATGAGCGGATTTGACCTGACGCAACCCCATCCGCTTGAAAGCAGCCATACTGAACATATTGCAGTCCCTTGGAGGAACGCCTCATGCCCTACCAACATATTCTGGTCGCTGTCGATCTGACCGAAGAGTGCGATCCGGTGATCAAGCGCGCGCAGGAATCTGCATTGGCCAATGGCGCCATACTGTCGCTGGTGCATATCGTCGAGCCCATGGCCATGGCCTTTGGTGGCGACGTGCCCATGGACCTTTCCCAGTTGCAGCAACAACAATTTGACCAGGCCAAGGAGCGCCTGGACCGTTTGATTCTCAAATACCCGCACCTGAAAAAGGAAGACTGCCACCTGACGTACGGCCAACCGCGCCAGGAAATCCACCATCTGGCCAAGGAAAAGGCTTGCGACTTGATCGTGGTGGGTAGCCATGGTCGTCACGGTTTGGCGTTGTTGCTGGGTTCTACAGCCAATGATGTGCTGCACGGTGCGCCGTGCGATGTGCTGGCCGTCAAACTGATCAAAAACGCATAACCCCTTGTAGGAGCTGGCTTGCCAGCGATAGCGGACTGTCAGCCACCAGATGTATGGCCTGACAGAATGCAATCGCGGGCAAGCCGGCTCCTACAGGTTCCTATAAAAAACCCGGTGTTCATCAGATGAACACCGGGTTTTTTAATGCACTGGAATCACTCAGGCATCCAGCTCAGCCCAACGCTCAACCAACGCTTCCAGCTCCTGGTTCAATGTTTCCAGGGAGGCGATGACCTTGGCGGTTTCCGCCGCAGGACGCAGGTAGAAGCCCGCGTCAGCCATTTGCGCCTCTACCGCAGCGATCTGCTGTTCCTTGGCGTCGATATCACCCGGCAAGGCTTCCAGTTCACGCTGCAGCTTGTAGCTGAGCTTTTTCTTGGCCGCCGGTGCAGCGTCCTGGACCGGTGCAGCCTCGGCAACAACTGGCGCCACGACTGCCGAGGTCAAGTCAGCCTTGCCGGACTTGCTTTCGGTCACACCCAGCAAACGCGGCGAACCACCCTGGCGCAGCCAGTCCTGGTAACCACCGACGTATTCACGCACCTTGCCTTCACCTTCGAAGACCAGGGTGCTGGTGACCACGTTGTCGAGGAATGCCCGGTCGTGGCTGACCATGAGCACAGTGCCGTTGAAGGTCAGCAGCACTTCTTCAAGCAGTTCGAGGGTTTCCACGTCGAGGTCGTTGGTCGGTTCATCGAGTACCAGCAGGTTGGCCGGCTTGCTGAACAGCTTGGCCAGCAGCAGGCGCGCACGCTCGCCACCGGACAAGGCTTTCACCGGTGTACGTGCACGTTGCGGGCTGAACAGGAAGTCGCCCAGGTAGCTCAGCACGTGGCGACTCTGGCCGTCGATGTCGATAAAGTCGCGGCCTTCGGCGACGTTGTCGATCACGGTTTTTTCCAAGTCCAGCTGGTGGCGCAGCTGGTCGAAGTAGGCCACATCGATGCGCGTGCCTTCTTCCACGGTGCCGCTGGTCGGTTGCAGACCGCTGAGCATCAGCTTGAGCAAGGTGGTCTTGCCGGTACCGTTGGCGCCCAGCAGGCCGATACGGTCGCCGCGCTGCAGGACCATGGAGAAGTCCTTGATCAGGAACGGGCCATCCGGGTGGTGGAAGCTGACGTTCTCCAGCACCATCACCTGCTTGCCCGACTTGTCGGCGGTGTCCAGCTGGATATTGGCCTTGCCGGTGCGCTCACGACGCTCGCTGCGCTCTACACGCAGGGCCTTCAGGGCACGCACGCGGCCTTCGTTACGGGTGCGACGGGCCTTGATGCCCTGGCGGATCCAGACTTCTTCCTGGGCCAGCTTCTTGTCGAACAGCGCGTTGGCGGTTTCTTCGGCAGCCAGGGCGGCTTCCTTGTGCACCAGGAAGCTGGCGTAGTCGCCGTTCCAGTCGATCAGGCCGCCACGATCAAGTTCAAGGATGCGGGTCGCCAGGTTCTGCAGGAAGGAACGGTCGTGCGTGATGAACAGCACGGCGCCCTGGAAGTCCTTGAGGGCTTCTTCCAGCCAGGCAATCGCGCCGATATCCAAGTGGTTGGTCGGCTCGTCGAGCAGCAGCAGGTCGGGCTCGGACACCAGGGCCTGGGCCAGCAGCACGCGACGACGCCAGCCGCCGGACAACTCGGCGAGGGTCTTGTCGGCCGGCAGTTGCAGGCGGCTCAGGGTGCTGTCGACCAGTTGCTGCAGGCGCCAGCCATCACGGGCTTCGAGGTCCTGCTGGACGTGCATCAGCTTGTCCAGGTCTTCTTCGGTGACGCAGTTCTGCGCCAGGTGATGGTATTGCGCAAGCAGCTCACCCACGCCGTCCAGGCCTTCGGCAACCACGTCGAACACTGTCCGTCCGTCGGCCACCGGCAATTCTTGCGGCAATTCGCCAATCTTGAGGCCCGGGGCACGCCATACAGAGCCGTCGTCGGGCTTCTGGTCGCCTTTTACCAGCTTCATCATGCTGGATTTGCCGGTGCCGTTGCGGCCGATGATGCACACCCGCTCACCACGGGCGATCTGCCAGGACACCTTGTCCAACAACGGCATAGCGCCGAAAGCAAGGGACACATCGCTGAATTTGAGCAGGGTCATACGCTTCTCCAAAAACTGGGCGCGCATTCTACCTGAGTTAGGGGTGGGATGCGGCTGGCATTTTCGCTGTCGACACGTTCTGTAGGACATTTCCAGCGAACTTGAACGAACCGGCCGGCAAAGCTTTCGTAGGCTGCGGGCAAAAGGCTAAGCTAGGGGCAATCAGTGTCGGCGGTGCCGGTGCTAGTCGTGATTTCTCTGCACGGACGTCTCATGCGCAGTCGCCTTTTTAATCTTTTATCTTGTCTGCTTCTCTCTGCCACCGCCGTTCAATCCGCCCAGGCCGTGGACCTCACCACCCAACGTCAATATTACGATGAAGCCAAACGCGCGCTGGCCAAGGGCGATACCGGCCCGTACATGCAATACAGCCAGGCCCTCGCCGACTACCCGCTGACGCCCTACCTGGCCTACGACGAGCTGACCGCCCGCCTGAAAACCGCGAGCAACCAGGAAATCGAGCAGTTCCTCGCCAAAAACGGCGACCTGCCCCAGGCCAACTGGATGAAACTGCGCTGGTTGCGCTGGCTGGCCGAGCGTGGCGATTGGCAGACTTTTGAAAAGTACTACGACGCCAAGCTCAATTTCGTCGAGCTGGACTGCCTGCATGGCCAGTACCAACTCACCCACAACTTGAAGGCGGAAGGCTATAAGACCGCCGAAAAACTCTGGATGACTGGCAAGTCCCAACCGGCGGCCTGCGATGTCACCTTCGGCCAGTGGGCGGCAGACGGCCAACTCACCGAACAGAAGATCTGGGACCGCGCCAAGCTCGCCGCCGAAGCGCGCAACTACGCCCTGGCCAACAGCCTGGTGAAAACCCTGCCCACCCTCGGCGCCCAAGGTCGCTTGATGGTGGACGTGGCGCAGAAGCCCGACATGCTCAGCGACCCGTCACGCTTCCTGCCGGCCACTGAGGCCATGTCTGACGCCGTGGGCCTCGGCTTGCGTCGCCTGGCACGCCAGGATCCGGACAAGGCCATGGCCCTGCTCGACGGCTACGCCAGCAGCATGCACTTCTCGCGTGACGAAAAAGTGTCGATCGCCCGCGAAATCGGCCTCACCCTGGCCAAGCGCTATGACCCGCGCGCCCTCGAGGTGATGACCAAGTACGACCCTGAACTGCGTGACAACACCGTCTCCGAGTGGCGCCTGCGCCTGCTGTTGCGCCTGGCCCGCTGGGAAGATGCCTATCAGTTGACGCGCAAACTCCCACAAGACCTGGCCACCACCAACCGCTGGCGCTACTGGCAGGCCCGCAGCCTGGAACTGGCCGAGCCGAAAAACCCGCAAGCGCTGGTCCTGTACAAGCACCTGTCGCAAGAACGCGACTTCTACGGCTTCCTCGCGGCGGATCGCTCCAAGGCCCCGTACCAGTTGAAGAACAAACCGCTGCCGATGAGCCAGGCGCTGCTCAACAAGGTGCGCAACACCCCCGGCGTGCGCCGTGCCCTGGAGTTCTACGCCCGAGGCCAGATCGTGGATGGCCGCCGCGAGTGGTACCACGTCAGCCGTCACTTCAACCGCGACGAGATGGTCGCCCAGGCCAAGCTGGCCTACGATATGAAGTGGTACTTCCCCGCGATCCGCACCATCAGCCAGGCGCAGTATTGGGACGACTTGGACATCCGCTTCCCGATGGCCCACCGCGACACGCTGGTGCGTGAAGCCAAGGTACGCGGCCTGCATTCCAGCTGGGTGTTTGCAATCACCCGCCAGGAAAGCGCCTTCATGGACGACGCCCGCTCCGGCGTCGGCGCCAGCGGCCTGATGCAACTCATGCCCGGCACTGCCAAGGAAACCGCGCGCAAGTTCAGCATCCCCCTGGCCTCCCCCGCCCAGGTGCTGGACCCGGACAAAAACATCCAGCTCGGCGCCGCTTACCTTAGCCAGGTGCACAGCCAGTTCAACGGCAACCGCGTGCTCGCCTCCGCCGCCTACAACGCCGGCCCAGGCCGTGTGCGCCAGTGGCTGCGCGGCGCGGATCATCTGAGTTTCGACGTATGGGTGGAAAGTATCCCGTTCGACGAAACCCGCCAATATGTGCAAAACGTGCTGTCTTATTCGGTGATCTACGGCCAGAAGCTCAATTCACCGCAGCCGTTGGTGGATTGGCATGAGCGGTATTTTGATGATCAGTAGTAAAGGCAGCCTTGAGCGTCAAGCTTGAAGCTTCAAGCTCAATAAAAATGCCCGCATTTCTCAATGCGGGCATTTTTTTATGGGCAGTGAGCGTTAGTGTGTGGCGCTTTCCTCTACCCCATCACTGAACTGCAACGCTGCCAACCGCGCATACAACGGATTGCTCGCAATAAGTTGTTGATGCGTGCCTACCGCCACCAACTTGCCCTGGTCCATTACGGCGATGCGGTCAGCGTTCTTCACCGTGGCCAGTCGATGGGCGATGACCAGCGTGGTGCGCCCTTGCATCAGTTGCGGCAGCGCTTGCTGGATCAGGTGTTCGCTCTGGGCATCGAGGGCGCTGGTGGCCTCGTCCAGCAGCAGGATCGGCGCGTCTACAAGCAAGGCGCGGGCGATGGCCAGGCGTTGGCGTTGGCCGCCGGAGAGGCCCATGCCGCCGTCGCCGAGGTGTGTCCGGTAGCCGTCAGGCATTTGCAGGATGAAGTCATGGGCGTGGGCAATGCGCGCGGCGGCTTCGACCTGTTCGAGGGTGGCCGTCGGATTGCCGTAGCGGATGTTCTCTTCGACGCTGCCGAAAAACAGCGCCGGGCTCTGGGACACCAGGGCGAAGTGGCGGCGCAGGTCCATGGGGTCGAGTTCGGTCAGCGGGTGGCCTTCGAGCAGGATGCGGCCATGCTGGGGGTCGTAGAAGCGCAGCAGCAGGTCAAAAATAGTCGACTTGCCCGCACCGGACGGCCCCACCAGCGCCAGGGTTTCACCGGGGTTGATGGTCAGGTTCAGGCCGTCGATGGCGTAGCTGTCGGGCCGTGAAGGGTAGGAAAAGCGCAGGTCTTGCAGCGCCATGCGGCCACTGACCCGTTCCGGCAGTTGCACGGTCCCGGCGGCGGGCGCCTGGATTTCGTTGCTCGACTGCAACAATTCGCCAATCCGCTCGGCGGCACCGGCAGCGCGCTGCAGCTCGCCGAGCACTTCGCTCAGGGTACCGACCGCGCTGCCGACGATCAGGCTATAGAACACAAACGCCGCCAGCTCACCGCCGGAAATGCGCCCGTTGATCACATCCATGCCACCAACCCACAGCATCACACCCACGGCGCCGAGCACCAGCATGATCACCAGGGTAATCAGCCAGGCGCGTTGGGTGATGCGTTTGCGCGCAGTGGTGAAGGCGTCTTCCACGGTCACGGCGAAGCGCTGTTCGTCCTGCACTTGATGGTTGTAGGCCTGCACGGTCTTGATCTGCCCGAGGGTCTCGGACACATAGCTGCCCACGTCGGCGATGCGGTCCTGGCTTTGGCGCGACAGGCTGCGTACGCGCCGGCCGAAGATGAGGATCGGCGCCAATACCAGCGGCAGCGCCACCACCACGATACTGGTGAGCTTGGGGTTAGTGACAAACAGCAGCACGATGCCACCGATGACCATCAAGGCATTGCGCAGGAACAGTGACAGCGACGAGCCGATCACCGACTGCAGCAAGGTGGTGTCGGTGGTCAGTCGCGATTGGATTTCCGAACTGCGATTGTTCTCGTAGAAGCCCGGATGCAGGTAGATCAGGTGGTTGAACACTTGCCGACGAATATCCGCCACCACCCGTTCGCCGATCCACGACACCAGGTAAAACCGTGCAAAGGTGCCCACTGCCAGGCCCAGCACCAGCACCATGAACAGGCCGATGGACTGATTGAGCAGGTGCGGTGATTGGGTCATAAAGCCCTGGTCCACCAGCAGGCGAATACCCTGCCCCATGGACAAGGTAATGCCTGCGGTGACGATGAGCGCCAACAGGGCACCGAGGGCGTGCCAGCGGTAGGGCGCAATGAAGCGGCTGGCCAGGCGGATCGCACGGCGTTGACGGACGGAGAACATGGAGGGCATCACCTGCGCAAGGGAGATAAGTATCTACACCACAACATTGGGGGAACTTGGGTAAATAACAATGAGTCAGGTTAATTATGCCCGCCGATGCTGATCCCTAGAGGCTATCGGTCTAACCCCAGGCTGGAAATGTGTAGCGGTTTCTGATGGACTGGGTGTTCGAACCGGTGACTTTGCAGGGAGTTGTAACAGCCTCGTCACGCGGGCGGCTTAGAGTGATAAGCAGAATAGGGACACAACCTGATGAGGAGACAGGCCATGACCTTGCAAAATAGCAGCGATGCCAAGATTGAAGTGATCCGCCAGCCGCAGCAGTTGCCTTGCTCGTACATCGACGCCAAGGGCCGCGAAGTGCAGATTACCGAAGAGATGATCCAGCAAGCGTGCAGCGAACTGGAACAGCGACTGGTCAAGCCTGCCCAGCAAGGCTGAAACGCCTACGCTCTTTCTGACCCGGCCCTGGTGGCCGGGTTTTTTATGCCCGAAACACACCCCGCGCGGGAGACGGCTTGCCGGCGAGCGGCCCTGAGCCGCGCGGTGATCTTGCGGGCGCCATCGCCGGCACGCCGGCTCCTACAAGGAGTCATACAGTTAGTGCACCTCGGCACCGAGGGCTGTGGCTATAGAGGCTAGCGCGGCGGATTCCCCGTGGATACGCACCTTCAAGCCATCAATTTCACGGCGCTCCGGGTAATGCTTGCGCAGCAGGTCAAACGCCTTGCGCTGCTCTTGCACGGTGCCCACCAGGCTGCGACGGAAATCCGCGTCGTCACGACGCGGGTCATACACGCTGCGGCACAGGGTCGCCAAGGCCCAGGCCGGATCGGTGGAGGCATTCAGGTGCACCTCGGCCAACCAGGGTGGCGGCAGCAAATCACTCAATTGAAGGCTTGGCTCCTGACCCAGGTGCGCGCAGAACGCCTGATAGATCTGCGCCGTGCCGCGCTGCTTGCCGTCCAGGCTGTAGCCGGCGATATGCGGCGTGGCCAGTACGCACAGGTCAGCCAGGTCGACGTCCACTTCCGGCTCGCCTTCCCACACATCCAGCACCGCTTGCAGGTCTTCGCGGTCCAGCAGCACCTCGCGCAGGGCGGCGTTGTCGACCACCGGGCCACGGCTGGCGTTGATCAGCCAGGTGCCGTGCTTGAGTTGCTCAAGGCGCTGGCGGTCGAACAGGTGCCAGGTGGAGCCGTTGCCGGACTTGGTCAGCGGCGTGTGCAAGCTGATCACGTCGCACTGCTCGATGATCTGCGCCAGGCTGACGTAATCCCCGTCCTCGGCGATCTGGCGTGGCGGGTCGCAGACCAGCACATTCCAGCCCAGGCCCTTGAGCACCTTGACCAGCCGCCCGCCCACTTCACCGGCGCCGACCACGCCGTAGGTGCGCTGATTGAGGTCGGCACCTTCGATCTCGGCCAGGGTCTGCAGGCTGCCCAGCACGTAGTCCACCACGCCACGGGCGTTACAGCCTGGGGCGCTGGACCACTGGATGCCGGCCTGCTGGAAGTAGTCGAGGTCCAGGTGATCGGTGCCGATAGTGCAAGTGCCGACGAAGCGCACCTTCGTGCCCTCCAGCAGCGCACGGTTGACGTTGGTCACCGAGCGCACCAGCAACACATCAGCCTGCTCGACCGTGGCGCGGTCAATGGAACGGCCGGGCACGCGGCGAATCTCGCCAAATCCCTGGAAAAATGCATCGAGCAGCGGAATATTTTCGTCGGCAACAATCAGCATGGCAGGCTCCTTTGGCGGACCCGCAGTGTACAGGGATCGCAGCCCTCGCTTACAAATCGCTAACACTGGTTTTTTCCTGACCGATGCGTCAAGGCGTAGAATCCGCCGTCCTTGCGCCTCCTTCTACGGGACACCTGTACGTGAACACTGCCACCGCCACCCTCACCCGCCCCGCCCGCATCAGCCGGGAAGTGCGCGGCCTGCTGACGCTCGCCCTGCCGATCATGATCGGCCAACTGGCGACCACCGCGATGAGTTTTGTCGATGCGGTGATGGCCGGGCGCGTCAGCCCCCAGGACCTGGCGGCCGTGGGCCTGGGCAACTCGATCTGGATCCCGGTATACCTGCTGATGACCGGCACGCTGTTGGCCACCACGCCCAAAGTCGCGCAGCGTTACGGGGCCGGGCAGTTCAGCGAGATCGGCCCGCTGGTGCGTCAATCCTTGTGGCTGGCCGTGGTGGTCGGTATCACCGCCTCGCTGTTGCTGCTCTGCGCCGAACCGATCCTGCAGGCGATGAAGGTGGAACCGGACCTGATCGAACCTTCCATGGGCTACCTGCACGGCATCGCCGCCGGTATGCCGGCCATTGCGCTGTATTACGTGCTGCGCTGTTTCAGTGACGGCCTGGGCCGCACGCGGCCGAGCATGGTGATGGGCCTGTGTGGCCTGGCGCTGAACATCCCGCTGAACTACATCTTCATCTACGGCCACCTGGGCGTGCCGGCCATGGGCGGCGTCGGTTGCGGCTGGGCCACGGCCATTGCGATGTGGGTGATGATGCTCGGCCTGGCGGTCTGGACCCGCTGGGGCCCGGCTTACCAGAGCAGCGAACTGTTCAAGCGTTTCGACTGGCCGCAATGGGCCGTGATCAAGCGTGTGTTGGGGATTGGCCTGCCCATCGGCATCGCGATCTTTGCCGAATCGAGCATCTTCGCGGTCATCGCCCTGCTGATCGGCAGCCTCGGCGCCACCGTGGTCTCGGGCCATCAGATCGCGCTGAACGTCAGCTCGCTGGTGTTCATGATCCCCTACTCCCTGAGCATGGCCGTGACCGTGCGCGTCGGCCAGGCCCTCGGCCGTGGCGAGCCGCGCGAAGCACGCTTCGCGGCGGGTGTCGGCATGGGCACTGCGCTGGCGTATGCCTGCCTGTCCTGCAGCCTGATGCTGGTGTTTCGCGAGCAGATTGCGGCGATCTACACCCCGGACCCGGTGGTCATTCACCTGGCGTCGATGTTGATCGTGTTCTCGGCGCTGTTCCAGTTCAGCGACTCGATCCAGGTCACGGCGGCGGGCGCATTGCGTGGCTACCAGGACACCCGCGTGACCATGGTGCTAACCCTGTTCGCGTACTGGGGCGTGGGCCTGCCGGTGGGGTATGCCTTGGGGCTGACCGACTGGCTCGGCGAACCCAGCGGCCCAAGCGGCTTGTGGCAAGGGCTGATCGTGGGCCTCAGCTGTGCGGCGGGGATGTTGCTGGTGCGCCTGGCGCGCAGTGCACGCCGGCGCATTCGCGCCGACAAGGCGCGGGTTTAAGCGGACTTCTTGCGGATCCAGTACAGGTACGTACCGGCCTGCTCCTGCTGATCCACCAGTTCGTGGTCGAGAAACACGCAGAACTTGGGAATATCGCGGCGCGTGGACGGGTCGGTCGCGATCACCTTGAGCAAGCCGCCTGGTGGCAAGTCGCGGATGTGCTGGTGCAGCATCATCACGGGCTCTGGGCAATTCAAGCCTGTTGCATCTAGGGTGCCGTCGACGGCGGTGTCGAAAATATCGCTCATGATCTACTCCTGGAACTGGCCGCCAGTCTACCGGGCCTTGGTTTTCTTCACATCCACCAACCGACGCAGGTGGCAGGTCACTTCCTCTCGGTCGTGGTACAGCTGCTTGCAGCCGATCTCCACCCGAATGCCACGGGCTTTGAAGCCGTCTTCGATGCGCTCCAGCAAACGCTTCACTTCGGCATACCGCTGCTTCATCGGCAACTTCAGGTTCACCACCGCCTCGCGGCAATGCCCCTCGCCGATCCAGGTTTCCAGCAGCGCGGCGTTACGCGCCGGCTTTTCGACGATGTCGCAGACCATCCAGTCCACCGGCTGCTTGGGCACAAAGGTGAAACCGTCGGCCATCAAGTGTTGCACCAGGCCGGTGTCCATCAGGCTTTCGGCCATCGGGCCGTTGTCGATGGCGGTCACCAGCATGCCACGGTTGACCAACTGCCAGGTCCAGCCGCCCGGCGCCGCGCCGAGGTCGACGCCGGTCATGTCGCCATGCAGGCGCTCGTCCCACTGGTCGCGGGGGATGAAGTGGTGCCAGGCCTCTTCCAGCTTCAGGGTCGAGCGGCTGGGGGCTTCGCGGGGGAACTTGAGACGTGGAATACCCATCGGCCACATCGCCGAGTTGTTCGACTCGGCCAGGCCCATGAACACTTCACGGCCACTCTTGAAGGTCAGCAGCAGTCGCGGCTTGCTGGGGTCGTCCACCAGCTTGCCGGCGTTCAGCAGGGCTTTGCGCAGGTGCACTTCGAATTTCTTGCAGAAGTTCGACAGTTCCTTGCCGTCGTTGGTGTCGACCATCTCCAGCCACAGGCTGCCGCACACCGGGAATTCGCGCAGGTGGGCGAGGATCACGCTGATGCGGTCGGTTTCCGGCAGGTCGATGAATACCCCGCGCGCCCACTGCCGCGGGAAGATCAGCTCGGCAAAGCGCTGGCCGTGCATCAGGCGCTGGGCGCCGTCTTCTTCGGTGCAGACAAATTCGGCGCAGGCGCTACCGGTCTTGGCCTTGGCGTAGCCGGAAACGTTCAGGCGCGCGGCGTGTTCCGCGATCTCGGAACAGACTTCGCCTTCAAAACCCGGGCGGCAGTGCATAAAAAGGGTGTTCATTGAATCTCCTGGCAACTGGGCTTGCTGCAGCGCAAGTCCTGTCATGAAAACGCGCGCATGATAGCCGAGTTCGGAACCTTGGACTTAACGATAGAGTCCAGTTATTAGCCTGCTAATGAAAACAGGGCTAAGTTGAAAGCTCTGTTCGTCCCGTCAGGTCCGTAGCCGTGCGGACCATAAGGAGTCATGTAATGTCATCCCTTGATAGCCTGAGAACCCTTAAAACCCTGCAGATCGACGACAAGACCTATCACTACTTCAGCTTGCCCGAAGCCGCCAAGAGCCTGGGCGACCTGGATAGACTGCCGATGTCCCTCAAGGTGCTGCTGGAAAACCTGCTGCGCTGGGAGGACGACAAGACCGTCACCGGCGCCGACCTCAAGGCCATCGCCGCCTGGCTCAAAGAGCGCCAGTCCGACCGCGAGATCCAGTACCGCCCGGCCCGGGTATTGATGCAAGACTTTACCGGCGTGCCTGCCGTGGTCGACCTGGCCGCCATGCGCGCCGCCGTGGCCAAGGCCGGGGGCGACCCACAGCGCATCAACCCGCTCTCGCCCGTGGACCTGGTGATCGACCACTCGGTGATGGTCGACAAGTTCGGGACCACCAGCGCCTTCGAGCAGAACGTCGACATCGAGATGCAGCGCAACGGCGAACGCTACGCCTTCCTGCGCTGGGGCCAGAGCGCATTCGACAACTTCAGCGTGGTGCCGCCGGGCACCGGTATCTGCCACCAGGTCAACCTCGAATACCTCGGCCGCACAGTCTGGACCAAAGACGAAGACGGCCGCACCTACGCCTTCCCGGACACCTTGGTCGGCACCGACTCCCACACCACCATGATCAACGGCCTCGGCGTACTCGGCTGGGGCGTGGGCGGGATCGAAGCGGAAGCGGCGATGCTCGGCCAGCCGGTGTCGATGCTGATCCCGGAAGTGATCGGCTTCAAGCTCACCGGCAAACTCAAAGAAGGCATCACCGCCACCGACCTGGTGCTGACCGTGACCCAGATGCTGCGCAAAAAAGGCGTCGTGGGTAAATTCGTCGAGTTCTATGGCGACGGCCTCGCCGACCTGCCGCTGGCCGACCGCGCCACCATCGCCAACATGGCCCCGGAATACGGCGCCACCTGCGGCTTTTTCCCGGTGGATGAGGTAACGCTGGACTACCTGCGCCTGTCCGGCCGTCCGGCAGAAACCGTGAAGCTGGTCGAGGCGTACACCAAAGCCCAGGGCCTGTGGCGCATCGCCGGCCAAGAGCCGGTGTTCACCGATAGCCTGGCCCTGGACATGGGCAGCGTCGAAGCCAGCCTGGCCGGGCCGAAACGCCCACAGGACCGCGTGGCCCTGCCGAATGTCGGCCAGGCGTTCAGCGACTTCCTCGACCTGCAATTCAAACCCACCAACAAGGAAGAAGGCCGCCTCGAAAGCGAAGGCGGCGGCGGGGTTGCCGTGGGCAACGCCGACCTGGTGGGCGAAACCGACTACGAATACGACGGCCAGACCTATCGCCTGAAGAACGGCGCGGTGGTGATCGCCGCAATCACCTCTTGCACCAACACCTCCAACCCCAGCGTGATGATGGCGGCCGGGCTGGTGGCGAAAAAGGCCGTGGAAAAGGGCCTGACCCGCAAACCCTGGGTAAAAACCTCGCTGGCCCCTGGCTCCAAAGTGGTCACCGACTATTACAAGGCTGCGGGCCTGACCCAGTACTTGGACAAACTGGGCTTCGACCTGGTGGGCTATGGCTGCACCACCTGCATCGGCAACTCCGGGCCGTTGCCCGAGCCGATCGAGAAAGCCATCCAAAAGGCTGACCTCGCGGTGGCGTCGGTGCTGTCCGGTAACCGCAACTTCGAAGGCCGCGTGCATCCCCTGGTGAAAACCAACTGGCTGGCCTCGCCACCGCTGGTGGTGGCCTATGCCCTGGCGGGAACCGTGCGCATCGATATCAGCAGTGAGCCGCTGGGTAACGACCAGGCCGGTAACCCGGTGTACCTCAAGGACATCTGGCCGAGCAGCAAAGAAATCGCCGACGCAGTGGCCCAAGTCAGCACCGGTATGTTCCACAAGGAATACGCCGAAGTGTTTGCCGGTGACGAGCAATGGCAAGCCATTGAAGTGCCACAGGCCGCCACCTACGTGTGGCAGAAAGACTCCACCTACATCCAGCACCCACCATTCTTCGACGACATTGCAGGCCCACTGCCGGTCATCAAGGACGTCAAAGGCGCCAACGTGCTGGCGCTGCTGGGCGACTCGGTCACCACCGACCACATCTCCCCTGCCGGCAATATCAAGACCGACAGCCCGGCCGGCCGCTACCTGCGCGAACAGGGCGTGGAGCCACGGGACTTCAACTCCTACGGCTCACGCCGCGGCAACCATGAAGTGATGATGCGCGGCACCTTTGCCAACATCCGTATCCGCAATGAAATGCTCGGCGGCGAAGAAGGCGGCAATACGCTGTACATCCCCACTGGCGAGAAAATGCCGATCTACGATGCGTCGATGAAATACCAGGCGTCGGGCACGCCGCTGGTGGTGGTGGCCGGCCAGGAATATGGCACCGGCTCCAGCCGCGACTGGGCAGCCAAGGGCACCAACCTGCTGGGCGTCAAGGCGGTGATCGCCGAGAGTTTCGAGCGGATTCACCGCTCCAACCTGGTGGGCATGGGTGTGTTGCCATTGCAGTTCAAGCTGGATCAGAACCGCAAGTCGCTCAAGCTCACCGGCAAGGAGAAGATCGACATTCTCGGTCTGACCGACGTGGAGATCGTGCCACGCATGAACCTGACGCTGGTGATTACCCGGGAGGATGGCAGCAGCGAGAAGGTCGAGGTGCTGTGCCGGATCGATACGCTCAATGAGGTGGAATACTTCAAGTCGGGCGGGATCTTGCACTACGTGCTGCGCCAGTTGATCGCCTCTTAAGCAACACTGCAAAACCAATGTGGGAGCGGGCTTGCTCGCGAATGCGGTGGATCAGTCAAGAATGCATCGACTGACACTCCGCATTCGCGAGCAAGCCCGCTCCCACAGTTTTGACTGCATTTCAAATCAGCCGAACAACCACTTCCACAGCAGCACCAGCACCACCACCGCCAGCACCGGCCGCGCAATGCGGTACGCCTTCGGATGCTTGCGCTTCCACTGCTTGACCACACCGCTGAACTTGTCGCTGAAGGTCTTGCTCCAGGCATAGGCCTGGTTGATCCCGCCAACACGCTCGTCGTCGAGGTTCTGCGGCGCGGTCGCGCGGCCCAGTTGCTTGCTGACCCAGCGGTTGACGCGGGTCATCACGCGGTTGCTCAGGGGGCGTTCGATGTCGCAGAACAGGATCACGCGGGTCTGCTCGGTTTCGTTCTTGACCCAGTGCACGTAGGTCTCGTCGAACATCACGTCTTCACCGTCGCGCCAGGCGTACACCTGGCCGTCGACAAAGATGCGACAGTCGTCGGAGTTCGGTGTGGACAGGCCCAAGTGATAACGCAGGGAACCGGCGAACGGGTCGCGGTGCGGGTTGAGGTGGCTGCCACCCGGCAACAGCGCGAACATTGCGCCCTTGACGTTGGGGATGCTGCTCACCAGCGCCACGGTTTTCGGGCACAGGGCCTCGGCCGATGGCAGCGGTTTGTCGTACCACTTGAGGTAGAAACGCTTCCAGCCCTTCTTGAAGAACGAACCGAAGCCGGCATCGTTGTTCTTTTCCGCCGCGCGGATGTAACCCTCGTCGAACAGGTGCATGGCCTCTTCGCGGATCACTTCCCAGTTGTCCTTGAGTACATCCAGTTCCGGGAACTTGCTGCGGTCCAGGTACGGCTTGGACGGCACGGCCGAGAACAGGTACATCAGGGCGTTATAGGGGGCGAACAGTGCCGAATGGTTGACGAACTGGCGCAACAGCGGCAAACGCGCCTTGCCGCGCAGGTGCACATACAACGTGCTGCCGATAAACAGCGCCAGTACCGACAGTTTGGCGGCCAAAGAAAAGGTCATGCAGCAACTCCTGGAAATAAGCGCCTGGCCAACAGCAGACGTAGCAGCCGGCCATGATAAACAGTTGGGCCATTATGCAGAAGGCCTAGCTTAGTAACGCTGACTCACATCAACCCCCTGTGGTGAGCAGGATTGTTGGGGTGAGCGGGCTTGCCCCGCTCCCCCCAAGACATACATCAAGCCTGGTTTTCTTGATCGGTAAACAAATCGCTGAACAGCATGCTCGACAGGTAGCGCTCACCGGAGTCCGGCAGGATCACCACGATGGTCTTGCCCTGCATCTCCGGTTTCTCGGCCAAGCGTACCGCCACGGCCATCGCGGCGCCGCAGGAGATACCGCACAGAATCCCCTCTTCCTGCATCAGGCGCAGGGCCATGGCCTTGGATTCGTCGTCGGTCACCAGTTCCACGCGGTCGACCATCGACAAGTCCAGGTTCTTGGGGACGAAACCCGCGCCAATACCCTGGATCTTGTGCGGGCTGGGCTTGATCTCTTCACCCGCCAGCGCCTGGGTAATCACCGGCGAGACCATTGGCTCGACGGCCACCGACAGGATCGGCTTGCCCGCGATGTTCTTAATGTAGCGCGACACGCCAGTGATGGTACCGCCGGTGCCCACGCCCGCGACCAGTACGTCCACGGCGCCATCGGTGTCGTTCCAGATTTCCGGGCCGGTGGTTTTCTCGTGGATGGCTGGGTTGGCCGGGTTTTCGAATTGGGCCGGCATAAAGTAAGTGGCCGGATCGCTGGCGACGATTTCGCCGGCTTTTTCGATTGCGCCCTTCATGCCTTTGGCCGGCTCGGTCAGCACCAATTCGGCGCCGAGGGCCTTGAGTACCTTGCGCCGCTCGATGCTCATGGACGCCGGCATGGTCAACAGCAGCTTGTAGCCACGGGCGGCAGCGACAAATGCCAGGCCGATGCCGGTGTTGCCGGAGGTCGGTTCGACAATGGTCATGCCCGGCTTGAGCTTGCCGGTGCTTTCGGCGTCCCAGATCATGTTTGCGCCAATGCGGCACTTCACCGAGTAACCCGGATTACGCCCTTCGATCTTGGCCAGGATAGTCACGCCACGCGGTGCGATCCGGTTAATCTGAACCAGGGGCGTATTACCGATGGAGTGCGCGTTGTCTGCAAAGATACGGCTCATGACGGGTCCTATTGCTCGATTTCTGGAAGGTCCCAAGGGTATGCCTCGTGCTGCAAGGCGTCCAGTCAGAGGAACGTTGCGCACTTGATCGTAGTCAATCTCCTACGAGCAAAGAGGACTGCCCCATGAAACGTCGCTACAGCTGGCCACTATGGACTGTCGCCGGGCTGGTGGTGGTGCTGGTCGCCATGGCCATCGCCCTGCCCTATCTGGTGCGTAACTACCTGAATGACAAACTCGCCGACATGGGCGACTACCGCGGCCACGTCACGGATGTCGACCTGGCCCTGTGGCGCGGCGCCTACAAGATCAACGGCCTGGAGATCATCAAGGTAGATGGCAAGGTGCCAGTACCGTTCGTCAAGGCGCCAATGATCGACCTAGCGGTGAGCTGGCACGCGCTGTGGTACGACCATGCAGTGGTCGCCAAGGTGCTGTTTATCAACCCAGAAGTGAACTTTGTCGACGGCGGCGCCAACAAGCAGGCGTCCCAGACCGGTAAGGGCACCGACTGGCGCGAGCAATTGAGCAAGCTGGCGCCCATCACCCTCGATGAAGTGCGGATCCAAGACGGCAAGATCAGCTTCCGTAACTTCAACTCCAAACCCCCAGTGAACATCAATGCCACTTCGGTCAACGCCAGCTTTTACAACCTGACCAATGTGGTGGACGTCGAAGGCAAGCGTGATGCGCGCTTCGACGGCAAGGCCTTGCTCCAGGGCCAGGCGCCGCTGGAAGCCACCGCTACCTTCGACCCGTTGAGCGATTTCGAAAACTTTGAATTCCGTTTCCGCGCCAGGGACTTGCAGCTCAAGCGCATGAATGACTTCGCCTCGGCCTATGGCAAGTTTGACTTCAAGGCCGGCACCGGCGACGTAGTGATCGAAGCCCAGGCCGAGAAAGGCCAATTGACCGGCTACATCAAGCCGCTGCTGCGCGATGTCGAGGTGTTTGATTGGCAGCAGGACGTGGAAAACAAAGACAAGAACATCTTCCGTTCGATCTGGGAAGCCGTGGTGGGCGCCAGTGAGACCGTGCTGAAAAACCAGAGCAAGAACCAGTTCGCCACGCGCGTGGAACTCAGTGGCAGCGTGCACCAGCAAAATGTCAGCGCGTTTTCGGCGTTTTTGTCGATTTTGCGTAACGGGTTCATCCAGGCGTTCAACGCACGGTATGAACAGCCCAAGCCCTCGGCGGATTGAACGTGACCGGTCATTCAGAGACTGAATAACCCGCCTGCGTTCACAGTCGCCGGGGCTGCGCGGTATAGTCCCGGCATTGATGAATTCGAGGAAACACCGATGAAGTTCGAAGGCACCCAGGCCTATGTTGCCACCGATGACCTGAAACTGGCCGTCAACGCTGCCATCACCCTGGAGCGTCCGCTGCTGGTCAAGGGCGAACCGGGCACCGGCAAGACGATGCTCGCCGAGCAACTGGCCGAATCCTTCGGCGCCCGGCTGATCACCTGGCACATCAAGTCCACCACCAAGGCCCACCAGGGCCTGTACGAGTACGACGCGGTCAGCCGCCTGCGCGACTCGCAACTGGGCGTGGACAAGGTGCACGACGTGCGCAATTACTTGAAGAAGGGCAAGCTTTGGGAAGCCTTCGAGTCCGAAGAGCGGGTGATCCTGCTGATCGACGAAATCGACAAGGCCGACATCGAGTTCCCCAACGACCTGCTGCAAGAACTCGATAAGATGGAGTTCTACGTCTACGAAATCGACGAGACCATCAAGGCGAAGAAACGCCCGATCATCATCATTACCTCCAACAACGAAAAAGAACTGCCGGACGCGTTCCTGCGCCGCTGCTTCTTCCATTACATCGCCTTCCCCGACCGCACCACCCTGCAAAAGATCGTGGATGTGCACTACCCGGACATCAAGAAAGACCTGGTCAGCGAAGCGCTGGACGTGTTCTTCGATGTACGCAAAGTACCGGGCCTCAAGAAAAAACCGTCCACCTCCGAGCTGGTCGACTGGCTCAAGTTGCTGATGGCCGACAACATCGGCGAAGCCGTGCTGCGCGAGCGCGACCCGACCAAGGCTATCCCGCCGCTGGCCGGCGCCCTGGTCAAGAACGAGCAAGACGTGCAATTGCTGGAACGTCTGGCGTTCATGAGCCGTCGCGGTAATCGCTGATGTTGCTCAACCTGTTCAATGAAATGCGTGCAGCCAAGGTGCCGGTGTCGGTGCGTGAGCTGCTCGACCTGATCAACGCGTTGAAACAGCGCGTCACCTTCGCCGACATGGACGAGTTCTACTACTTGTCCCGGGCGATCCTGGTGAAGGACGAGCGGCATTACGACAAGTTCGACCGAGCTTTCGGCGCCTATTTCAACGGCCTGGAAAAACTCGACGACCACCTGCAGGCGCTGATCCCCGAAGAGTGGCTGCGCAAGGAGTTCGAGCGCTCGCTGACCGATGAGGAGCGCGCGCAGATCCAGTCCCTCGGCGGACTCGACAAGCTGATCGAGGAATTCAAGAAGCGCCTGGAGGAACAAAAGGAACGCCACGCCGGCGGCAACAAGTGGATCGGCACCGGCGGCACCAGCCCATTTGGCTCCGGCGGCTATAACCCCGAAGGCATTCGCGTCGGCGACGCCGGCAAGCGTCAGGGCAAGGCCGTGAAGGTCTGGGACCAGCGCGAGTACAAGAACCTCGACGACCAGGTGGAACTGGGCACGCGCAATATCAAGGTGGCCCTGCGGCGCCTGCGCAAGTTTGCGCGCCAGGGCGCGGCGGAAGAGCTGGATATCGACGGCACCATCGACCACACCGCCCGCGATGCCGGCTTATTGAATATCCAGATGCGACCGGAGCGGCGCAACACCATCAAGCTGCTGTTGCTGTTCGATATCGGCGGCTCGATGGACGCCCACGTGAAGATCTGCGAAGAGCTGTTCTCCGCGTGCAAGACCGAGTTCAAGCACTTGGAGTACTTCTACTTCCACAACTTCGTGTACGAGTCGGTGTGGAAGAACAACCAGCGCCGCACCTCGGAGCGCACCTCTACCCAGGACCTGCTGCACAAGTACGGCGCAGATTACAAAGTGATCTTTATCGGCGACGCATCGATGGCGCCCTATGAGATCACCCAGGCCGGCGGCAGCGTCGAGCACTGGAACGAAGAGCCGGGCTATGTGTGGATGCAGCGCTTCATGGCCAAGTACAAGAAGCTGATCTGGATTAATCCGTATCCGAAGGACACTTGGGGTTATACGGCGTCGACGGGGATCGTGCGGGAACTGGTGGAGGATCAGATGTATCCGCTGACCTTGCGCGGGCTTGAAGAAGGGATGCGCTTCCTCTCCAAATAAACGCCCCCCCCCTAATACTGTGGGAGATCCAATGTGGGAGGGGGCTTGCGCCCGATAGCAGAGGCCCAGTCACTGATGTGTTGACTGAGACACTGCCATCGGGGGCAAGCCCCGTCCCACATTTTGACCTCAGTGTTTTTCAGGTCGTGGTGAACCGCTTTAGAAAGTCGATGTGCTGCTGGTGGGCTGTCTGTTGTACGACCGGCGCCAAGCGCACCGTCTCCCCCGGCAAGCACTGCGCCAGCCGCGCCAGCGACAGCGGCGTCAACGCGCCCAGGCGCGGATAGCCACCGATGGTCTGCCGGTCATTGAGCAACACGATCGGCTGACCGTCCGGCGGCACCTGGATCGCCCCCAGCGGAATGCCCTCGGAAATCAGCGACGGCCCTTGATACTGCAACGGCGTGCCCAGCAGGCGCATGCCCATGCGGTCGGCGCGGCTGTCGAGGGCCCAGTCGGTGTTGAAGGCATCGAACAGGCTTTGGCCGCTGAACTGGCCGATCTGCGCGCCCACGATCACGTCCAATGCTGCCTTGGCCGGCAGGCCTGGATCGTTCAGCCCTTTCAGTGCACCGCCCACACCGGAATACGCCAGGCGCCCGCCCTCGGCCAACGCCTTGCCGAAACCGTCCACCCCGCCCAGTTCTTCCCGCACCACCGTGGCGCAACTGCCGAGTACATCCGGCGCATCAAACCCGCCCGGTGCTGCCAGGTAGGCACGCGCACCGCTGAACGGCTGGGTGAAACGCAAGCGCTGGCCCTTTTGCAGGATGAAACTGCGGCCGGGGCTGATGGCGCGCTCGTCGATGTAGGCACCCAGGTCCGCACCGGCCAGGGCCAGCAGGCAATACGCCTCGGCTTGCACGGTGAAACCGCCCAGGGTGATTTCCACCACCGGCGCGTCCAGTGCATTGCCCAGCAGCCAGTTGGCCCAGGACATCGACACCCAATCCAGCGCCCCGCCCTGGGTCACGCCCAGGTGGCGCACGCCAAAGCGACCGGCGTCCTGCAACAGGCACAGCGGCGTGCTGGCCTCGATGATCAAGCGGCTCATGCCTGCGCCTCCAACGGCGTGTCATCGCCACCCAGTTTGATGAATTCAGCGTGACCGACCGGCGCGAAGCGCACGGTGTCGCCCGGTTGCATCAGGCTGTAGCCGTCGCGCTCGCGGTCGAAGAGTTTGGCCGGCGTGCGACCGATCAGGTTCCAGCCGCCGGGCGACACCACCGGGTAGGCGGCGGTCTGGCGTTCGGCGATGCCGACGCTACCAGCCGCCACGCGTTTGCGTGGGGTGTTGAGGCGCGGGGTGGCGAGGCTTTCATCCACCAGGCCCATAAAGGCAAAACCGGGGGCGAAGCCGAGGGCGAATACCTGGTATTCGTGGGCGCTGTGGCGCCGGATCACGTCATCGACAGACAGGCCACTGCGCTGGCTGAGCAAGCTCAACTCGGGGCCGACACTCAGGTCATACCACACCGGCAGCACATGGCACTGGCCGCTGCCCTGGGCTTGGGGCTGCAGGTCGATGAGGGCCTGGTCGATCCATTCCCGTGCCTGGGCCGGGCTCACTGCGGTGAGGTCGTAATGCACCATCAAGGTGGTGTAGGACGGCACCAGGTCCACCAATGCGGCACCAAAACCACTGCGCAGGCGCTGGGTAGCGGCCAGCATCCACGGCATATTGGTTTCGGCGATTGCATCAAACAGACGCACCATCAGGCAGTCGATGGCGACCACTTCAATCCGTGCCTTCATACTGGCTTCAATGCCTCGCGGATGCGCTGCACGGCGGCGACCGAACTGGCGTTGTCGCCGTGCACGCATAGCGTGTTGGCCTGCAGCACCAGCGGGCTGCCGTCGCTGGCGATCAGCGCTTCGCGGCGCGAAATGGTCAGGGCTTGCTGCACGATGGTGTCGCAATCGTGGTGCACGGCGCCGGGTAACTGGCGGGAGACCAAGTGCCCCTTGTGGTCGTAGGCACGGTCAGCGAAGGCTTCGAACCACAGCGTGACACCGTATTCGTCGCCCAGGGCCTGGGCCGCGCTGTTGTCGCGGGTGGCGAGCAGCATCAACGGCAGTTCGCCGTAGGCCGCAACGGCCTGGATCACCGCACGCAACTGCGCGGGGTTGGCCATCATGTCGTTGTACATCGCACCGTGGGGCTTCACGTAGCTGACACGCCCGCCCTGGGCGCGGCAGATGCCGTCGAGGGCACCAATCTGGTAGTGCAACAGGTCCTGGATTTCTTGAGGGGTGTAGGCCATGGAGCGACGGCCAAAGCCTTGCAGGTCCTGGTACGCCGGGTGCGCGCCGACTTGCACGCCGTGCTTGAGCGCCAGGCTGACGGTCTTGCGCATGATGCTGGGGTCGCCGGCATGAAAGCCACAGGCCACGTTGGCGCAATCAATGAACGGCATGACCTCGGCGTCCAGACCCATGGTCCAGTTGCCAAAGCTTTCGCCAATGTCGCAATTGAGTAAAAGACGGCTCACGGGCTGTTGCTCCTGTAGGCTTTATTTTTTTGTAGTGTGGGATTTTTTACACAGAACTCGCAACTTGTCCTGGCACCCCAACGGCGCTTATCGTGGAATGGCTCGATTTTTGGCGCGGGCCCGGTGCGGCGTCCAACTAATAAAAACCGATCCATGCATAAGAAAAAGTTGATCCCATGAATTTGAAGTTCCTCGAAACCTTCGTCTGGGTGGCCAAGCTCAAGAGTTTCCGCCTGACCGCCGAGAAGTTGTTCACCACCCAGGCGTCGATCTCCAGCCGCATCGCGGTGCTGGAAAGCGAGCTGGGGGTGAAGCTGTTTCTGCGCGACTCCCGTGGTGTGAGCCTGACCCCGGAAGGCTTGAAGGTGCTCGACTATGCCGAGCAGATGATGGTGACCATGCAGGGCTTGAAGCAGTCCCTGGAGACCACCAGCAGCAAGGTCGGGCGCATTCGGATCGGCGCCATGGACACGGTGATCCACACCTGGCTCAGCCCCTTGGTCGCCGAACTGATGGACCACTTCCCCCTGGTGGAAATCGAGTTGGTCGCCGATACCGCGTTGAACCTCAGCGATCAGCTGCAAAAAGGCTTTCTCGACCTGATTCTGCAAACCGACCTGCTGCGCCTCGAAACCGTGCGCAGCCTGGAGCTGGCCAGCCACCCCATGGCCTGGATCGTTGCCAGCCAATCGATCTACAACCGTGACTACGCTTCCCTGGCCGAACTGGCCCAGGAGCGCATCATCACCTACTCGAAAAACTCCCACCCGCACCAGGACGTTATCCGCCTGATGCAGGCCAACGGCGTGGCCGCGCCCCGCATGAACTGTGTGAACTCGGTGTCGGCGATTACCCGCCTGCTGCGCGATGGCTTTGGCATTGGCGCGCTGCCGCCGGTGCTGGTCAGCGAAGAACTGGCGCGCGGCGAACTGGTGATGCTGCCGATGGCGCAGAAACTGCCGAACTTGCAGGTGGTGGTGTCGTGGCGCGTGGGGGTGGAGTTGGTGGAGGAGATTGTGGGGTTGTGTCAGAAAGTCGTTGCCCGCTATGCCGGGGAAGTCGGTGAAGACAGAATGTTACTGACGAAACCCGGTTAAAACTGTGGGAGCTGGCTTGCCTGCGATAGCGGTGTATCAGTCACTGATGCATTAACTGATAAATAGCTATCGCAGGCAAGCCAGCTCCCACAGTTGACCGCGTCGGTCTTTAGAGGCCTTTGAGGTCGCGCTCTTCAATCGGCCGGCTCTGGCGCAGGCGCTTGCCGCCCAACACCACCCAGTCGATCAGGCGGAACAGGCACTCCAGGCCAAACGACAGCAGCATCGCCCCGCCCAGGCCCCAGCCCATTGCCTCAGGCGTCAGCAGGATCTGGTAGCTGTAGCCATTCCAGGTTTCCTGGCGGATATCCGGGTCGGCGGCCACCGCTACTTGCAGGGCGCGGATGTACCACGGGCCTTGCATGGCCTGGAATTGCTTGTCCAACGCCACCTGGCGGTCAAGCATGGCGCCCAGGCTGTTGGCGTCGCTCTGGAACACCGGGTCGTCACTGGCACGGTAATGCGCCACCAACGCCTTCAAATCGCCGTTGAAGAACTGCCGTGCGGTGGTTTCAAACCCGCTGAGGCCGGTCTGGGCCTCGATCAGGTGGGCTTCGACACGCTTGGCGTAATCATTGATGAAGCCCGGCACTTGCACACCGACCAACAGGCCAATGGCAAACAGCACCAACCGCAGATAACTGAGCAACATGGGCGATATCCTTACTCGGTGATGCCCTGGCTGACGCATTCACCGCGTCGCCACAGGCTCCATTGGCCCGGTTCGTAGCGGGTCCAGTTTTCGTTGTCGGTCAAAGGTTCGGTGGCAATCACCGTTACCACATCATTGGGCGTGGTTTCGGCCTGAAAATCGACGATCACGTCGACATCTTTCAAGCGTGCAGGACCAAAGGGTGCGCGACGGGTGATCTGCGCCAATTTGGTCGAGCAGTAGCAAAACAGCCAGTCGCCGTCGCTGAGCAGGCAGTTGAACACGCCTTTGCTGCGGTATTCGGAACAGGCGGCGATCAGGTCGGGCAGCACCTTTTCGATGTCCACCGGCTCAGGGAACGCTTCGCGCACGCGGTTGAGCAGGTCGCAGAAGGCCGCTTCGCTGTCGGTGTCACCCACCGGGCGGTAAAAGGTGGCGCGGGGGTTGAAGTCCGCCAACTGGCCGTTGTGCGCAAAGCACCAGTTGCGGCCCCACAGTTCGCGCACGAACGGGTGGGTGTTGGCCAGGCTGACCTTGCCGACATTGGCCTGGCGGATATGGCCAATCACCACTTCACTTTTGATCGGGTAACGTTGCACCAGCAGCGCGACTTCCGATTCGCTGCTGGCGGCCGGGTCCTGGAACAGACGCAGACCACGGCCTTCATAGAAGGCGATGCCCCAACCGTCACGGTGGGGGCCGGTGCGCCCACCGCGCTGCATCAGCCCGGTAAAGCTGAACACGATGTCGGTGGGGACGTTGGCACTCATGCCCAATAATTCACACATGCCAGGGCTCTCGCTGCAGGGCGGACGACGTTAAAGGCGCGGTTCTACGCGCATACCGCTCACAGGTGCAGGACGGCGAAAAGGCACGTCGTCTTCATCTTGATCCGGCTCGGCAGCCAGGGCTGCATCGGCAGCCGCCTTGCGCTCACGGCGGGCGTTGGCGGCGCGCTCGATGGGCCAGCGGATCAGCACAAACACGAGGTACACGCCAAAGGCGATCATGGTGTACATGAACAGATCGGAAATGGCCCGCCAGGCGTTGTTGCCGACCTTGAGCACCAGGTCGAGGGCGGTGATAGCCACGGCCGGGGCGAACTGGGTCTTGACCGGGTCGACGATGGTCGGGCTGAACAGCAGCACCGCCATCAGCAGTTGCAGCGGCTCGCGCAGCCAGCGCCAGATCCAGCGGGTCATGCGCCACCACACCAACAGGCAGCCCAAAGCGGCGAAGGCGTAAAGGCCCCAAGCGGTCAGATAGTCGTTCTCGGTCATGGTGTCCATGGCAAGGTTGGCAAACAGGCGGCTATGATAACGGCTTTTGCGTGTCGCGGCTGCAATGGCTGCCACCGTCCGCCAGATAGAGATTAATCCATGCCTACATCGACCACTCCGATTGCCCGCAAGGCCCCAGGCCCAGACCCGTACGCCTGGCTGCAGGAGCGTGACAGCGCTGAGGTGCTCGACTACCTCAAGGCCGAAAACGCCTGGCAGGACGTCCAACTCGCCGACCAGGCGGCGCTGCGCGAAAGCCTGTTCGAGGAGATCAAGGGTCGCATTCTCGAAACCGATTTGTCCCTGCCCTCGCCGTGGGGCCCGTACCTGTACTACACCCGCACCACCGCCGGTGACGAGTACGCCCGCCACTACCGCTGCCGCCGTCCGGCCGACGACAGCAACCAAGTGGATGACAGCAGCGAAGAATTGTTGCTGGACCCGAACGTGCTGGCCAATGGCGGTTTCTTTTCCCTCGGCGCATTCAGCATCAGCCCCGATCACCAGCGCCTGGCCTACAGCCTCGACACCAGCGGTGAAGAGATCTACACCCTGTACGTGAAGGAAATCGCGACCGGCAAAGTCAGCGAACTGGAGTTCCAGGACTGCGACGGCAGCATGACCTGGGCCAACGACAGCCTGACCCTGTTCTTCGGCGAACTGGACGACACCCACCGCCCGCACAAACTCTATCGCTATCGCCTGGACGGCACGGCCGCGCAGGAAGTGTTCCACGAGCCAGACGGCCGATTCTTCCTGCATTGCTACCGTTCCAGTTCCGAGCGCCAGCTGCTGCTGTCACTGGGCAGCAAGACCACCAGCGAAATCTGGGCGCTGGATGCCAACCAGCCACACCTGGAGTTCACCTGCCTGGCGCCACGGGTCGAGGACCATGAATACGATGTCGACCATGGCCAGTTGAATGGCGCGTGGACCTGGTTTATCCGCAGCAACCGCGACGGCATCAACTACGCGTTGTTCGTTGCCACCGATATTGGCGACATCCCAACCGAGGATGAATGGCAGAACCTGATCCCCCACAGCGACGACGTGATGCTCGACGGAGTGAGCCTGAATGCCAGCGCCATGACCCTGAGCCTGCGCATCGGCGGCCTGCCGGTGATCGAGGTGCACCCGGAAGGCCTGTCGGCGTATCGCGTGGAATTGCCGGACGCCGCCTACAGCCTCTACGTCCAGAACAGCCTGGAATTTACCAGCGACAAAATTCGACTGCGCTATGAAGCCCTGAACCGCCCGGCCCAAGTCCGCCAGCTGGAGCTGGCCAACGGTGCGCAACAGGTGCTCAAGGAAACCCCGGTGCTCGGTGTATTCAATGCCGATGACTATGTGAGCCAGCGCCTGTGGGCCACCTCGGCGGACGGCACCCAGGTGCCGATCAGCCTGGTGGTCAGGCGCGATCAGTTGGGCAAGCCAACGCCGCTGTACCTGTACGGCTACGGGGCCTACGGTTCGAGCCTGGACCCCTGGTTTTCCCACGCACGCCTGAGCCTGCTGGACCGAGGCGTGGCCTTCGCCATTGCGCATGTGCGCGGCGGTGGCGAACTGGGCGAAGCCTGGTACCGCGCGGGCAAGCAGGAACACAAGCAGAACACCTTCAGCGACTTTATCGCCTGCGCCGAACACCTGATCGCCCAAGGCCTGACCACTTCCAAGCAACTGGCCATCAGCGGCGGCAGTGCCGGCGGCCTGTTGATCGGCGCGGTACTCAACCAGCGCCCCGAGCTGTTCCAGGCGGCGATTGCCGAAGTGCCGTTCGTCGACGTGCTCAACACCATGCTCGACCCGGAACTGCCGTTGACCATCACCGAGTACGACGAGTGGGGCAACCCGCAGGAGCCCGAGGTGTACGAGCGCATCAAGGCCTACGCACCGTACGAGAACGTCAGCGCCCAGGCCTACCCGCACATGCTGGTGATCGCCGGCTACAACGACAGCCGCGTGCAGTACTGGGAAGCCGCCAAGTGGGTGGCCAAGTTGCGTGACACCAAGACCGACGACAACCTGCTGCTGCTCAAGACCGAACTGGGCGCCGGCCACGGCGGCATGAGCGGTCGTTACCAGGGATTACGTGACGTAGCGCTCGAATATGCATTTGTGTTCAAGGCGCTGGGGTTGGTTTAAGGAACTTAGCCGGGCGCTCCTGTCTGAACACAGGACCGCCCAACCTGATTGATGGACCAAGATTGCAGCCATGTCACAACCGACGCTTCTCAATAACGAAATCCGCGACATGCTCATGGACTGCGGCCTGTTCGACCCGCTGTTGCCGGAAGATTTTCACGTGGCCGCCGGCTACTTCAATATCAGCAGCATTGCCCGTGACGAAGTGATTTTCCTGGAGGGCGATGCCGGCACCTTCATGTGCATCATCCACAGCGGCCAGGTGGCAGTGCAGAAAACCAACCATGAAGGCCAGCGCCTGACCATCGCCACCCTGCGCAGTGGCCGGGCTTTTGGCGAAATGGCCGTACTGGACGGCGAGCGGCGCTCGGCCAGCTGCGTGGCGGCCAGCGACTGCGTGCTGCTGAACCTGGGCAAGGATGCCCTGGAAAAGATGCTCAACGAGGCTCCCAGGGTGGCCGCCAAGATCATCCGCGCAATCGCGATTGCCCTGTCCAAGCGCCTGCGCATGGCCGACGGGCAACTGCTGTCCCAACAGTTCTAACCGCCCGGCGTCTTCGGCTTGCTGTCGTTTTGCAGCAGGCCAGGCACGGTTTGGTCCTTTGGCGGCGTGGGCAACACGATGGGCACCAGGGGTGGCGAGCCATTGGTCTTGGGCACCGCGGGCGGGGTGATTTGCGGGTACAAGGTCGGCGTCGGGGTGCCCGGCGCGCCTGGCGTTGGAGCGGGCGCGACCGGTACGGTTTGCAACTCCTGAGCCTGCGCCGCACCCAATGCGAGCGCGCTCAACACAATGACCGTTAGAATGCTGCACTTCATCGATGGCTCCATGGCCTGACCGGAATGTCACAAGGCTACTCCCAACCGCGCAAGAATGCCCTTCCCAATGAGATTTCCATGAAACGTTTCGTTCTGCTCGACACCACCCCGATCCCCGATAACGGCGGTGCCTTGTGCCTGTTCGAGTACGGTGAAGATTTTGTCATCAAGATCCAGGGCGGTGACGGCGGCCAGTTGATGAACACGCGCATGCACGGCTCCGAAGACGCACTGGCGGAGATCCCCTGCCGCAAAGTCGCCGGCCGCCCCGGTTCGCGGGTGTTGATTGGCGGCTTGGGCATGGGCTTTACCCTGGCCTCGGCGCTCAAGCATCTGGGCAAGACTGCCGAAGTGGTCGTCGCCGAGCTGGTGCCCGGCGTCGTGGAATGGAACCGTGGCCCGCTAGGCGAAAAATCCGGCCGCCCCTTACTGGACCCGCGTACCGTGATCCGCCAGGAAGACGTGGCCAAGGTGCTACAGGCCGAGCCTCAAGGCTTTGACGCAATCATGCTGGACGTGGACAACGGCCCCGAAGGCCTGACGCAACGGGCCAACAGCTGGCTCTACTCCGCCGGTGGCCTGGCCGCCTGCGCCAAGGCCCTGCGCCCTAAAGGCGTGCTGGCCGTGTGGTCGGCCAGCGCGGACAAGCTGTTCAGCGACAAACTACGCAAGGCCGGTTTCAAGGCCGAGGAAGTGCAGGTGTTTGCCCATGGCAACAAGGGCACCCGACACACCATCTGGATTGCGCAGAAGGTGTGATCGGTTAGCGCAGGGAATTGCGGTAATCGATCACATACGGGACTTTTTTGTCGAAGGTCTTTTCCAGCTCATTGCGGTCGAGCTCGGTCATGCCGCCCAGTTGATGGGCGGTAAAACCGCTATCGCCGACCTGTGAGCCCGGCGCCAGGCTGACCATGCGCTTGGCCACGGCCTCAATGGCGTCCTTGTAGCCACCTTTCTTGTTCAGGTTGTACTTGCCCAGATCAATTTGAGTGCGCAGCCAGTTGCCCCAGTAGAACTCCAGGAACTCTGGCGCGATCTCCCCGGCCTCAGGCTTGCCATACGCAGCCTTGCGGGTGAAATACACCAGGCTGCGGAAAGAGTCGTCCTGCAGGTTCTTGAAGCCCAGGTGCGCCGGCAGTTGCTCGGGCGGCAGGGTCTGGCCTTGATTGTCCTTGAGCCAGACCTTGCGCGCGGCCTCCATGCGCTGCCAGAAGTTGGCCATGGTCGGGCTGTTGCTGAAGTCATCGGTGACCTTGACCCACATGTTCAGGCGAGGCCCACCGCCGGGCACTTCCCACAAGGTGGTGAAGCTGTGGTGACCGTCGGTCAGGTACAACTGGCCGCCGGGGCCGACGACCACGGTTTTCATGTCGTCGGGATGGGTACCCACCGGGTCCTTGCAGGTGAAGCTCGCCGGCTTGTGCAGGTCCGCGCTCTTGGGCACTTTGTCGGCCTCGCCCTGGCCGTTGGTTTCGCAGTATTCATCGAAGACCTTGGCGGGTTTGTCAGCGAACAGGCCGAGGCTGTAGTAAATCTGGTCAAAACCCACCACCGCCTGGGTCGGGTGCAATTGCTCGAGGGCCACCTCGATCACCTGGCCGGGTTGTGGTGTAGAGAATGCCTGGGCTTGGGCCGTGAGCCCACACAACAACAGTGCAACAGTCCATGAATGCAGACGCATGCGTTTCAAATCCTTATCGATAAAGTGAAGCGGTTATTTACATCGCGAGCGGCTAGAATCAACCCTATCCGTGAACCACCAAACAGCCAGGAGCCATGATGAGCTCGACCAACCCGCCCTCCCACACCGCCAAGCTGGATCGCATCCTCGCCGATGCCCAGCGCGACCGGGAAATGGGCTACCGCGACAAAGCCTTGAAGATGTACCCCCACGTGTGCGGCCGCTGCGCCCGTGAGTTCTCTGGCAAACGCCTGAGTGAACTGACCGTACACCACCGAAACCACAATCATGATGACAATCCCCAGGACGGTTCCAACTGGGAGTTGCTCTGCCTGTACTGCCACGACAACGAACACTCGCGCTACACCGACCAGCAGTACTTCGGCGAAGGTTCCACCAGCAGCCCGACGATTGCCAAGGCCACGCATAACCCGTTTGCGGCGTTGGCAGGGTTGATGAAGAAGGACGACTGAAATCGTCGCTGACTGTGCCGGCCTCTTCGCAGGCAAGCCAGCTCCCACAATTGGAATGCATTCCCCTGTGGGAGCCGGGCTTGCCCGCGATAGCGATATCCCAGACAACACCGCACCCTGCCTAATCCCCGTATAATCGCCGCTTTTCTCCAAGGCACCCTTCCCCGTGGGCAATAAACGCTACAGCTGCATCGGCCTGTACAACCCCAAATCCCCCGAAAACGTTGGCTCGGTCATGCGCGCCGCCGGCTGCTACGGCGTGGCCTCGGTGTTCTACACCGGCGTGCGTTACGAGCGCGCCCGGGACTTCATCACCGACACCAAGAAGGTCCACCACGACATTCCGCTGATCGGCATTGATGACCTAAAAAAGATCCTGCCCCTGGGCTGCATCCCCGTCGCCGTGGAACTGGTAGAGGGTGCCCGCCCCCTGCCGGAATACACCCACCCCGACCGCGCGCTGTACATTTTCGGCCCGGAAGACGGCTCCCTCGACAAGGAGATACGCGACTGGTGTGAGGATGTGGTGTACATCCCGACCACCGGCTGCATGAACCTCGCCGCCACCGTCAACGTGGTGCTCTATGACCGCCTGGCCAAGGGCAACAACACCCGCTCGGGTCCCAAGTACTGAGATTTAGGGAACATCCGGCGCCTGCGGGCAGTCAGCTATTTATCACTAGCCCTCGTTGGAGACAGATCATGAGCGACAGCAAAACCTTGCGACCTATCATCGAACACACGCCGTTCCAGACCCAGCCCACGCAGAACGTGCACGGTTGGGAGCGCATCGGCTCGGTGGCCGGTGGCGTGATGATGGTCGGCAAAGGCCTGCGCCGAGGTGGGATTTTCGGCTTGATCCAAGTGGCGATCGGCGGCGTGGCACTGGCCCGTGGTTTTACCGGGCACAGCACGCTCAAGGACAAGCTCGAACAGGGCCGCCAGGAAATGAACACGGTGCGCGCAAAGATCGAGCGGGCCGGGGAAGAATTGAAGAACTTGAAGACCAAGGCCGAAGTGGCCGCTGAGAAAGCCGTAAAAACCACCGGCTGACATTACCCCGACCTGTAGGAGCCCGGCTTACCGGCGATGGCGTCCTTGATGGCCCTATCGCCGGCAAGCCGGGCTCCTACAAGGAATTGCGGAGGTTCAGCAAGGGTTCAACGCAGCAGCTTGCTATCCAGCACCACCGACGACTCGCCAATGATGCTCTCTGCCAACTGCACGAACTCCGCCGTCGTGATGCTGTTGGCGCGCATTACCGCTTGCGCGAGGTCATCCAGGGAGCGCTTGTTGTGAGTCTTCACGCGAATCTCGCGATCCAGTTCCTGCAGCATCACCACCGCCCGTGACACCGTCGCACCACTGACGTGCTCACCGCGCAGGCTGGTCACCTCCTTGCCTTCCTTCGTCAACCGCGCCTGTATCGCCTGATACCGCTCATCGGTGATGCCACCGGCGCGGCGCACCAGTTCGATGCCGTAGTACTCGGCCAGGCCTTCGCTGATCCAATCACTGGTGTCGTGGTCATTGAAGCGCCCGATTGCCTGCACCACTTCCCGCACCAACGGGCTGCTGCCGTTTTCGCTGACCAGTGGGGTGCGGCTGTTGAGGTAGATCGAGTCGCGCGCCGAGAACGCGCCACGGCGCATCGGATCACTGGCGCCCACCACCAGCAGTTTCGCCGGATGCCGCGGGAAAGCGGCCTCCACCTGCGGCCAGACAAAGGTCAGCAACGTCAGCACATCCATGCGCCGCATGGCCTGGCCTTTGGGCGAGGCCACCGTGACTTCTGTCTCGCCCAGGCGCACCCGGCGGCTGCCGAGGTTGCCGGCGAGCATCCAGCCGGTGGGGCGGTCGAACAGGCGGGAAACGTTATCGATGCGGAATGTGCGCTTGCCGATGCGCGGCCAGGCGGTTTCGACGCTTTTCCAGCCAGCCGGCAGCTCGAACACCAGGCGCGAGACCAACTCGATGCCGTCCTGCTGGTCGAGCCGCGCCGGCGGCACCAGGTCTTCGCCGCGAAACAGCGCCCAGCTCGGCGTCATCCGCGTTTCATAAGTACCGGGTTTGCGCGCATGGGTAAGGCGCACGCGGTAGGTGAGGCTGGCTTTGCTGACGCTGGGTTGCCACACGCCTCGGTGCTCATTGACGCTCCACTGGCCGTCGGCCTTGAAGTCGCTGTAGTCACCGTCGTGGCCGAGGTCGAAGTTGAGGCTGCGCACCACCGAGCCCTGGGACAGGCTCACACGCACCTCGGCCTGATCGCTCTGGGGCAGGAGCTTGACGTGGTAGTCCAGGTCGACTTTCTTCGCGCACCAGGCCGACGTGCTCAGCGCCAGCAGCACGACCGATGCCGCCAGCTTGAATCCCACCCTCATACCCACTCCTTGTTCAGCCCGCGCGGAAAATCAGGTAATCCTCCCAGTCATCCTCGGGCACGCTGCCTTCGCTGAGCATGCGCCCGGACTGGGAAATGCGTTCATGGTGCACGGCATCACGGTCGCCACAGACCAGGTGGTGCCACAGCGGCAGGTCCTTGCGCTCGCTGACCAGGCGGTAGGCACAAGTCGGTGGCAGCCATTTGAACTGGTCGGCCTGGCCTGGGGTGAGCTGGATGCAATCCGGCACCGACGCACGGCGGTTGGGGTAGTCAGTGCACTGGCAGGTTTTCAGGTCGAGCAGTTTGCAGGCGATACGCGTGTAATAGACGCTGTTGTCGTCTTCGTCCTCAAGCTTTTGCAGGCAGCACAGGCCACAGCCGTCGCACAACGACTCCCACTCCTCCTGATCGAGGTGTTCAAGGGTTTTGCGTATCCAGAAGGGTTCGACTTTGGCGGCCATGGCTCTACATCAGTATCGGTAGGTGAAAAGGCCGCCAGTCTAGTGCCCACGGCGCCTGGAACCAAGCGCTAGCGACTGGCGGTGTAACAACACTTGTCAGTCTAGTGGCCGCGCAGTAGTTTTGAGCGCCGAATTGACGATCAGGAACTGCTCATGACCCGTGTTGCCGATTATCCGATCCACACCCAGTTCACCGACCGCTGGTCACCTCGCGCCTTCACCGGCGAGAGCATCTCCAAGGACACCCTGCTGAGCTTCTTCGAAGCCGCACGCTGGGCACCCTCCGCCTACAACTCGCAGCCGTGGCGTTTTCTCTACGCGCGCCGCGACACGCCAGACTGGGAGCGTTTCCTGGGTTTGCTGAATGAATTCAACCGTAACTGGGCGCAGCATGCATCGGCCCTGGTGATCATCGCCTCGAAAACCGACTTCACCGCCCCCGGCGCCACCGAAGAAACCCCGGCCCTGTGGCACACCTTCGACACCGGTTCCGCCTGGGGCCACCTGGCGCTGCAGGCCAGTCTCAGCGGCTGGCACACCCACGGCATGGCCGGATTCGATCAGGAGCTGACCCGCAAAGAGCTGAAAATCCCGGAAGGTTATGCACTGCATGCCGCCGTCGCGATTGGCAAATTGGGGGACAAGTCGAGCTTGCCGGAATACCTGCAAGGTCGCGAAGCCCCCAGCCCGCGCAAGCCGCTGAGCGAGCTGGTGTCAGAAGGCGATTTCAGCCTGTAGCACCACGTTAAGGCTGCCCCCGAGGGGGCAGTTGCAACGTCTACGCGATCAACCCACGGAACTGCGCCCTGAGCTTGTCAGCGTCACGCAGGAAATCGTCCCGGTGTATCGCAAACGTTGCGTCATCAAAGTGCAGGATATCCTGGGGCGGGAAGTCGAAATCCACCGGATAGACCTTGTTCTCTTTAGCCGAGTACATAAAGTTGGACAGCTGAACATCGTTGGGAAACATCTCTTTCTTCAGCAGGTCTGCCAACATCTCATCGAGTGCCGCTTTAGCCTGCGGCGGCAGACTGCGCGGTGCAATGGCATCCAGCGAGACCCCGTCTATTTTTTTCATTTTCAGGTAGCCGCGGCCGTTTTCGAACAGGGCCACGGCAAACCCTTCGCCGTAATACTCATTCAGGCACTGCGCTTGCCGCTCGAAGTAGTCAGGCACTTTTTGATGGCCCGACGTTCGCGTCTCCTTGTACACATGGACGCCGTCGAGGCTTTCGTAAAGACGGCTCTCGGAGCCACCGCCGATCATCCGCCCAAGGTCCGAGCCAACGCTGGGCGGGTTCCCCCCCATCGCCCCCAAGCGTATCCACTGGTCACCCTGCACATGCTGAACCAGCAGCGGAGTCTGCCGATTGGCACTGTAGATGCGCGCCTGCACCACGCCCTCGGGGGTGCGCGTGACTTCCCGGACTTCATAGACTGCCGCCCGGCCACTGTCGTCGATATGCCGGATATGGGACGTGTGACCATCCGCCGCCACATACACGCCCTGGCTGTTGCGCGAGCGCCCGGCAAGAGTGGATTTGGGTACTTTGTACTCGCGAAACAGCTTATTGCTCAGCTCCCGACCCGGTGCCACTTCCACTGTCGCCAGCACACCGTCGACCGCGCGCGCCTTGGCGGTAAAATCTTCCAGCGGGCTGCCATAAGCCTGCATCCTGTCCACGTCAAAGCTATACCACTTACCGTCCTTGAGCACCGCGCCGCCTTCAACCGTCTGGCCGGCCAGCTTGAAGGTACCGGTGGCCGCCACGCCGTGCTGTGCGCTTGCAGCCTTCAGCACGTCATAGCTTGCGGTGCCTCCGCGGAGTTTATTGACAGCCCGCACTCCCAGGCGGCCGCCTTTGCTCAATAGCCAGGCGCTCCCCACCGCCAAGTCCCCAAGGCCCGCCAGCGGGTTGAAGGCTTCAATGGCTGCCAGGCCGATAAAGCGCAGTGCATTGGCCAACCCGCGAATGCTGGTAAACCCCTTGGAAAAGGCTTTGCCGGCCTGGGCGGCTTTGCCCGCACCGAAGCTCAACAAACCCACCACATCCAGCGCCAGGTCCACCGCCCCCTCGCCATAATTGCCCTTGATGAAGTTGACGATGGCGGACCTGAACGGGATCAGGTTCAAGAAGAACTCACCGATGGCGTGGACGACATCCCGCGCCTCATCGTAGGAGGTGATGCCCCTGGCGTACGTCAACAAGTCTTTATTTTTCAAGTCCAGGGAACGGGCGAACACATCGCCAATGGCGTCGAAGCGGTCGCCACCCGCCCCCTGCCCCTCGTTGATCGTGCCCAAGAGCACGGTCTTACTGACCAGGTTCGCGTTCCGGGTCTCCATGTTCTTGGCGGTGTATGGCTGCGCATAGTGATCCCTCAGGTAGTTCTGTTTCTCGATCTTGCCGCTGCGGGTATCCAGCTCATAGACGTTGACCTCCCCATCACGCGTGGTCTTGACCTGCAGGGTATGCCCACGCGTCTTGAGGGTAAGCGGGGTCAGGAAATCCGTGGCCATGGTGTATTGATTGGTGTGGAAGAACTCCAGCTTGCCGTGCTTGAAGTTGTTCCTGTCCTTCAGTGGCAATGTGGAAATAAGGTAGCTGGCCAGGCCTTTGTGCCCCTGCTCCAGCGATTGAGTGGCCTTGTCGTACTGACGCTTGAAGGCCTCGGCCACCTTGAAGGCGCCGCCTTCATACAGCTCACAGAAACGCGTGACGGGGATTCGGGCGTCGTTGGACAACCAATGTTCCTGCGACCCCAGTACGGCCCCCTCCATCACAATATCGAGCATTGAACGCATCCCCGGAAAAAGCCCGGGGCGTCCTGGCCTGAGCCAGGCTTTCTGGATAGCGCGGATCTCGAACACACTCGGATCCACGCTTGGAAAACACTCCTTGAGTCTGGCCAGGGCCATTTCCCGACGACTGGGAACCTCGACCTGCACGGCGGCGCTGGCGTTCATCAACGCGCTCAATTGACTGTTATAGGCCGTGCGTGCGCGCTCCAGGTCACTGTCAGTCAAGGGCGATGCGGCATCGAGCACATCGTTGGCCACGGCCCAGTCGGTCAAGGCCTTACGCTGCATGGGCTGGATATCCAGACCGTTAGCACTTATTTGCCCCGACTTCGCCAGCACTTCGGCGTAGCTCATTGAGCGCGCAGCCCCTGGCGAATCCGCTTCGACCTTGGCGACCGCCATTGCCAGTTGGGCCCAGGTAAGGCTTCCATACGTGACAGTGGCAGGAATGTCCTTGACCAGAAACTCGGGCGCCGTCGACGCCAGCAGCAGGTGCGCCGCCAGCGTAGCGGTTTGAGACGTCGCCCGCCCCTGCTCGACCAGATGGCGCTCCAAGCCCTTAACCACCACGGACGCCGGCATGCCCCAGTGCGCGCTCTGCCCAAGGTCAAAGCCGCCGATCGGGCTGGCTTGCCCAAACTGCGGAGCCAGCCCGAGCTGGAGGGCGGCCATCACGTAATCATGCAGGCTTGTGTCAGTCGGCAAACCACCGAGTTCGTCCTGGATGACCCGTCCCAGTGCCTGGGCCTTGGGGGAAGCCAGCAGCTTTTGCAAGGCGAGTGCCGGGTCTTGCAGGTCGGCGTTGGTCACCGCACTGCCGCTGAGCAAATACCCCAACACGCCCTTGCGACTGTCCGGCATCACCTCGAGGATGGCTTGCCGTTGCGGCGCCGTCAGCGGAATCGGCCAAGAGAGCGCGCCGCCGAAATTGCCCAGTGCCGGCGCGGCTGCGGGACTGGCCCGCACGCTTTCAGTGGGTCTGGAGACTGTTGGGGCAGGGCTTTGCGCCTTCCCCGTTTGAATGAATGGGACAGAAGCGCGGGAAGCATTGAGGACGATCATGGATTTCACCAGTCCGTGGCCAAGAGGTCACTCTTGGTGCTGGAACCTGGCAAAACGGTTCCAGCAGGACGGTGAAACGTGATCAGTAACCGCGTTCGAAATCCACTTCGCCGCGCAGCGCTTGCTTGGCCTGATACGCCCGCAGGTTTTGCACAAACAGCGCCACCATCAATTCAGGCGAAGTCGGCGCCGAACTGTGGCCGGTGAGCAGCAGCCCCCAGGCTGTCCAGAACGGATGACGCTGTGGCAGCGGTTCCTGGCGGCACACATCAATCACCGCGCCGGCCAGATGCCCTTCTTTCAAGGCCTCGACCAGGTCGGCGTCCACCACCGCCACTCCGCGCCCGACGTTGATGAACAACCCGGTCGGCTTGAATTGCTTGAACAGCGCCGCGTCGTACAGGTCATGGGTGTTCGGCGTGTTGGGCAGCAGGTTGATCACATAGTCCACCTCCCCCACCAGCCGGCCCAGTTGGTCGAGCCCGGCCACTTCGATAAACGGCGCCTGCTCGCGTGCAGCGCTGGCAATACCGTAGAGCTTCACGCCGAACGGCAGCAGGAACTCGGCGACGCTCTGGCCGATATCGCCAGTACCGACGATCAGCGCCTTGCGCCCCGCCAGGCTCTGGCCCATGCGGTTGTCCCATTTGCGCTCGACCTGGCTTACCAGGCGCGCCAACACTTCACGTTCGTGGCCGAGCATGTAGGTGAGCACGAATTCGGCCATGACCTGGCCAAAGATGCCAACAGCCCGGGTCAGGCGGTAATCGCGGGGTAGGCCTTCGGCCAGCAATGGCGTGATGCCAGCCCACGTCGATTGCAGCCATTGCGGCTGATGGCCTTGACGCAACAAAGTGGCCAACAGGTCCGGCTGACCCAGCCATACCGGGCAATCGGCGGCCAGGCGCGACAGTTCGGCCGAGTCGCCGCTGGTGAGCACTTCAAGGTCAGGTGCCGCTTCGCCCAGCAGTTGGGCGTAGAGCGGGTGATCCTGTTCAGCAATCAGAACACGCATGCTTAAAACCTTTCAAAAACAGTACGGGCGGCCGCCCGCATCCTTACGGCCACCGCCCACTTATACGATTCCATTGAAGCACGCGCCCCGGACGGGGCACGGATCGATCACATCGGGTCGTTGCGGCGCAGCAGCTCTTCGGGCAAGTGTTCGATGTACTCGTCCTCGGCCGGTGGCATTTGCAGGTGATAGCCCTGCTTGTCGAGGTTTTCCAGGACCACGGCGATGTCCTCGCGGGACAGCTTGCGCTCCGGCGTCAGCACCATGTCAAACGCGTGATGGGCCTTGCCGAAGGCTTCCATCAAGGGTTCCGGCACGCGCTCCAGGGCGTCGCTTTTCAGCACGTAGAGGTACATCCCGTCTTTTTTCTTGCTGCGATAGATGGAGCAGATACGTTTCAAGGCTGTTCTCCGGCAGTGGCCAGGCTGTCGAGCAGCGCCTGGCCCATCAACTCGCGGCGCCAGCCACGCAGCGAGTCTGGCAATTTATAAGGCCCATCGGGATAGCCGCTTTTGACCAGGGCTTCGAGGGTTTTCTTGCGCAGCATCAGTTCCGGCGCCATGTCCAGGCGTTCGGCCTCTGCTTGACCAAGGGCGCGCAGTTGCTTGATCAGTGCGGCGGCATCCACCGGCAACGGTTCGGCAACGGCAGGCGGCCATTGGTCCATGGGCACGCTGCCGGCACGCTTGATCAGGTCCAGCAGGAACTGGCCGTCCTGACGCACGGTACGCGGGTGCATGTCTTCGATCTTGCCCAGCGCGGCGAGGTTATCCGGCTGGGATTTGGCCAGGGGCCACAATGAGTGTTCGCGAATGATGCGGTTGCGCGGCAGGTCCCGGGCACGGGCTTGTTGCTCGCGCCAGGCGCACAGTTCACGCAGCACGGCGAGCTGGGCGCGGGACAGCTTCCACGCCAGCTTGGCGTCGCGATACACCTCGTAAGGGTCGACTTCGCGGCGCAGGTTGGCGACCAATTCGGCGCCGTCCTCCAGCACCCAGGCGTATTTGTCATCCGACAGCTGCGGGCGCAGGCGGATGTACACCTCGGCCAGGTGCACCGCGTCTTCGGCGGCGTAGCTGACCTGCGTCTCGGACAATGGCCGCTGCAGCCAGTCCGAACGGGTCTCGCCCTTGGGCAGTTCGATATCCAGCACGGCTTGCACCAGGCGCGAATAGCCCATGGAGAAACCGAGGTTCAGGTAAGCCGCCGCCAATTGGGTGTCGAACAACGGCACCGGCAGGCTGCCGGTCAGGCGCAGCAACACTTCGAGGTCTTCGCTGCAGGCGTGCACCACCTTGATCACCGCCGGGTTTTCCAGCAAGGCGGCCAGGGGTTGCCAGTTGTCGATGGTCAGGGGGTCGATCAGGTAAGCGCGAACGCCATCACCGATCTGGATCAGCCCGGCAATGGGATAAAAGGTGTCGACCCGCATGAATTCGGTGTCGAGGGCGACGAATGGCAACTGCTGCCATTCGGCGCAATGCTGGCCGAGGCTATCGTTGTCGCAGATCCAGTGAATATCGATGGCCACACGGCTCTCCCTTGAAGAATGGCGCGCAGTATATATCGCGAAAGGGGCTAGCGAGCATCCGCAGTGCACAGGCGACCATGAAAACTCAGACAGGAGAGGAAGAATAGTCCGACAGGCGGGAGTTATCCTCTCTTACGCAGCACGTAAACCCGCCACAGGCTTGAGCCTGGCATGAACTCCTGATGGTGCAGGACCTTGAAGCCGGCCTGGCGGAACTCGTCTTCTACGGCCGTGCGCGCATTGACGGACACAATCACCGTGTCGCGGCTGACCCGGTGGAACTCGCGCAACAAGGCCAATCGCCCTTCGCTGCTGGGGACATGGCGAAACAATTCCAGGCAGAAAATGCAGTCCACCGCATTCGCCGACAAGCCAATGGAAAACGCCGAACCCTGAAACGTCTTGACGCGCTTGAGCAACGACGCCGGGTGGTGGGTGCGGGCGTGGTCGAGCATGTCCTGGGAATTGTCCGAGGCCAGGATCACACGGTTGACGTGCTCGGCCAGCACCGGCCAGAAACGTCCCGAGCCGCACGCCAGGTCCAGTACCAGCCCAGGTTCGCCAGCCACTTTCAGGGCCTGGCGCACCAACCATTCGTCGCGCCACGACGCCAGGCGCCGGCGCAACCCCGGCGGGCGCGTATCACCGCACACCCTGGCGTGCTCGCGGTCACAGCGCTCGGCGTATTCGATCTCGATAGAAGAAGGTGGTTGTGGCGACATCGCGGGCTCAGGTGAGTTGAACGGTAGTGAACGACCTTGATTCGCAGCTTAACCACTGCAATGTCAAAAAAAGGTCGAAGCCGTCACTGCCGTAGCCCCGATCACGCCTGGTGCAGATACCAGCGCCAATCCTGCTCGCCCACTTCGCCCATGAACTGGCGGTATTCGGCGCGCTTGACGGCCAGGTACACGCCCAGGAATTCACTGCCGAACGCGTCCCGCGCCCAACTCGACCCTTCCAGGGCACGCAGGGTGGTCAACCAGTCGGTAGGCAGCAACTCCTTGGCCTGGGCATAGCCATTGCCTTCAACCGGAGCGCCGGGGTCGCGTTGTTCACGGATGCCGCGATGGATACCGGCCAGGATCGCGGCGGCGGCCAGGTAAGGATTGGCGTCGGCGCCGCAGATGCGATGTTCGATATGCCGGGAGTTGGCCGGACCGCCCGGCACGCGCAAGCTGACGGTGCGGTTGTCCACCCCCCAGGTGGCGGCCAGGGGTGCGTAGCTGTTGGTCTGGAACCGACGGTAGGAGTTGGCGTTGGGGCAGAACAGCAGCAGCGAGTCGAGCAAGGTGCTGAGCATGCCGCCCACCGCCTGGCGCAGCAGCGGCGTGCCGTCGGTGGCCTCGCTGGCGAACAGGTTATTGCCCTCGGCATCCGCCAGGCTTACGTGCATGTGCATGCCGGTGCCCGCCAAGTCGTCGAACGGCTTGGCCATGAAGCAGGCGGTCATCCCGTGTTTATGCGCCACGCCCTTGACCAGCCGCTTGTAGCGCACGGCTTCGTCCATGGCTTGCAGAGCGTCGGTGCGATGCTCCAGGGTGATTTCCACTTGGCCCGGCGCGTATTCGGAAATCGCCGTGCGCGCAGGAATGCCCTGCAGTTTGCAGGCGCTGTAGAGGTCGGCAAGGAAGGGTTCGATCTGCTCCAGCTCACGCAGACCGTAGACCTGGGTCGAGCGTGGGCGCCCGCCATCCACATCGCGCGCCGGTTGCGGGCGGCCATTGCCGTCGGGCTTCTGGTCGAGCAGGTAGAACTCCAGCTCTGCCGCCATCACCGGGTAATAACCGTCGGCCTTGAGGCCATCGATCACCTTGGCGAGCAAATGCCGGGGGTCGGCCACGGTGGCGGGCAAGCCTTCGGTGGGGTGCATGCTGACTTGCACCGCAGCGGTGGGGATCAACCGCCACGGCATGCGTTGCAAACTGCCGCTGATCGGGTATGCGCGGCAGTCGATGTCACCCACCTCCCAGACCAGACCCGAGTTTTCCACGTCGTCGCCGTTGATGGTCAGCCCCAGGATAGTACTGGGCAAGGGGCGGCCGCTTGCATACACCGCCAGCAGTTCATCGCGGTGCAGCAACTTGCCGCGTGGTACGCCGTTGTTGTCGAGGATAAACAGCTCGAACATCTCGATGTCCGGATGCTGTTCGAGAAAAGACTGGGCTTCGTGCAGGCAGGCAAAAACACTCATGGGCATTCTCATACGTATGTGTCGGGCAGGCGCACAGGTGCGCGCCATCCTGGGGATGGATCAACGTAGGAATGAGGTGTCTGGTGGGCGTGCGTGTCGGCAGTGGAACAGGGCCCAGAACGCGAGATCGGACGGCAGTGTCGCGGGGTGGGTGTCGGAGGAGCCGTCCATGCGGTAATCACAGTGCTAGAGATAAACGCCAGCGTCACACGCCTGCATAGGTGGTTAAATTCAGGGTTGACGGAGTTTGGTTGCAACCTGGCTAAACATTTACCGCGCCTTGCCACCTGGCCCAGTGCTGGAAATAATGAGCGCCCAGCCCATGCCCCAAGGACTCGACCGCATGAAAGTTCCTTTCGCCCTGTGTGTACTCGGCCTGGCAACCAGCGCCCTAGCCGACACCGCCCCTTCGCGCCTGGACGAGGTGCTCAAGCGCGGCACGCTCACGGTCTGCACCACCGGCGACTACAAGCCCTACACCGCCTTGCGCGCCGACGGCCGCTATGAAGGCATCGACATTGCCATGGCCGAGTCCCTGGCCAAGAGCCTCAACGCCACCATCCAATGGGTGCCCACCACCTGGAAAACCCTGATGCCGGACTTCCTGGCCCAGCGCTGCGACATCGCCGTGGGCGGGATTTCGGTGTCCCTGGAACGCCAGAAGAAGGCGTTCTTCAGCCAGTCCCTGGGCGTCGACGGCAAGATCCCACTGGTGCGGTGCGACGATGTGAAGCGTTACCAGACCGTCGAGCAGATCAACCAGCCCCAGGTGCGGGTGATCGAACCGGCAGGCGGCACCAACGAAGTATTCGCCCGCGCCCACCTGGGCCAGGCGCAAATCCGTTTGCACGACAACGTAACCATCTTCGACGAACTGCTGTCGGGCAAGGCCGACGTGATGATCACCGACGCCAGCGAAGCGCGTTACCAGCAGAAGCTCAAGCCCGGGCTGTGTGCGGTCAACCCGGAGCGGCAGATGCAGTACAGCGAAAAAGCCTTTTTGCTGCCGCGTGATGACGTGGCCTGGAAGAGCTATGTCGATCAATGGTTGCACCTGAGCGTCGCCACCGGGGTGTATGACGGCATCGTCAACCAATGGCTGGCGGCGCCTTGAGCCAAGGCCGTCTACGCTGTGGTCACACCAACAATAACGAGGGATGGGCCATGAAGGGACTGCTCCGACTCAGCTGGCTGCTGCTGTTGTGTTTCAGCCAGGTGCACGCCGCGACGACTCAGGATGAGGACGCGCAGGCGGCCAAGGCGCTGCTGGAAAAAGCCTTGGCTTACTACCAGAGCAACGGCGACAAGGCCTTTGCCGCTTTTAGCCGGCAGGGCGAATTCGTCGACCACGACCGCTATGTGTTTGTGGTCGACACCAGAGGCGTGCTGCTGGCCAGTGGCGGGCCCTCCTCCGCCTTGATCGGCCGCGATGTGTCTGAAGTGCTGGGCCCGGATTTGCGCCAGTCGTTCAAGGACGCACTCAAGCGCCCGGAAGGCCAGGGCATCCAGCAGGCCGATTACCGCTGGCAGAACTGGAACGACGGCAAGGTTGAGCATAAACATGTGTTTTATCAGCGCGTGGGCGAACGCATCCTGGCGGTGGGTTATTACTTGCCACGGGCTACGCCGGAACAGGCCAGGGCCTTGCGCAACAAGGCGGTGAACGCGTTGCTCAAGGATGAAACCGGTACGCTCAAGGCCATCAACTCATTGCAGGGGGGATTCTTGCAGGATGATCTCTATGTGTTTGTGGTCGACCTGGATACCCAGCGCTATGTGGCCCACGGCACTAATCTGCGGCTGGTCAACACTGACTTCAGCAAGATCAAGGACCCGGACGGGAGGCCGGTTGGGGAGCCGATTCTCAAGCTGATGGCGGAGCAGGATCAGGGGGAATACAAGTACCGTTGGAAGAACCCGGTGACCGATAAGGTTGAGAATAAGCATGCGTATGTGCGCAAGGCGGGGCATTTCATGGTTGCGGTGGGGTATTACAGCCCTTGATGGGGTCTTGAAATGCGATGGTCTGTGGGGGGTTGCTCCCCCAATTTCGCTGTAACCCCCCGATCCAAAACTGTAGGAGTTGGCTTGCCAGCGATGGCGGCCTGACAGCCAACCACACTCTAACTGTCACCCCCGCGATTCAAATGTGGGAGCTGGCTTGCCTGCGAAGACGGCCTGACAGCCAACCACAATCTAACTGTCACCCCCGCGATTCAAAAATGTGGGAGCTGGCTTGCCAGCGAAGACTGCCTGATAGCCAACCACAATCTAACTGTCACCCCCGCGATTCAAAAATGTGGGAGCAGGCTTGCCTGCAAAGACGGCCTGACAGCCAACCACAATCTAACTGTCACCCCGCAATCCAAATGTGGGAGCTGGCTTGCCTGCAAAGACGGCCTGACAGCCAACCACAATCTAACTGTCACCCCCGCGATTCAAAAATGTGGGAGCTGGCTTTCCTGCAAAGGCGGCCTGACAGCCAACCACAATCTAACTGTCACCCCGCAATCCAAATGTGGGAGCTGGCTTGCCTGCGAAAACGGCCTGACAGCCAACCACAATCTAACTGTCCCCCCGCGATCCAAATGTGGGAGCTGGCTTGCCTGCGAAGGCGGCCTGACAGCCGACCTGGATGTTGGATCAGACCAAGTACATATCCGTTATTTAGGTAACGGCTGCTATGGGTTCCGCCCTTACGGCGGCTCACTTTGGAAAAGCCCCAAAGTAAGCAAAGGGCTCTTGCCCCAACACTCGGCACCTCGCTCACGCTCGGTGTGCCCGTAATCCGACAGGTATTTGGGGGGCCGCCGCCACGCGCCATCCATGGCGCGGGGCGGCTAAACCGGCATCCCTGCCGGTTTACCCCCCAAATCCCTGTCGAATTCCGGCCAGCGTGTTTGACGGGGCGCCTGAGATCAAAAGCGAGATCAAGATCAAGATCAAGATCAAGGGCGGCTCGCTTCGCATCGTGGTTGCGGTTGCGGTTGCTGTTCCTGCAGTTATTTAGCCTTGTCCTCACGGCCGCGCAGCACTCGGTTCGGCATTGCGATTGCCGCTGCGAGGCCCAGCAGGGACACTGCTGCGCTCACCATCAGCAAATGCCTGAACGTCACTGCCAGTTCTGCGCGCAGGCCGTCTTGCGCCGGGCCGGGGGCGGCGTTGAGGCCGTCGAGCAGTACGTTGCCGGAGGTGCCTTCCGCCAAAGGTGCACCGCTGGCCAGGTGGACGAAGCTGGAGTCCTGCAGCAGCGCCAGTAGCAGCGCCGACATGCACGCTACCCCTACTGCTCCACCAAGGGAGCGGAACAGGTTGGTGGTGCTGGTGGCGACGCCGATGTCGCGCTGGTCCACCGAGTTTTGTGTGCCCACCAACGAAGTGGGGAATTGCATGCCGGCGGCGATCCCGCACAGCAGCATGAACATCGCCGTCAGCCCCACTGCCTGGGGCGCGCTCAGGGCCATGCCGAGGATCGCGAAGGGGCTCAGCAGCGCACCGCTGAGGATCATCGGTTTATAGCGCCCGGTCACCGACGTCATGCGCCCGGCAAAATAGGCGCCCATCGGCAAGCCCATGGCCAGCGGCAGCAGGTGCAGGGCCGCGCTGTCGGCCCCGGAGCCGGTCACGGTCTGATAACGCAAGGGCATCAGTACCGTCAGGGAAATCGCCTGGAAACTGGTGAAAAAGATCGTGCACCAACACAACACCGCACTGCGGTTGGCGAACAGGTGCATCGGCAGCAGCGGCTCGCGTGCGCGGCGCTCGTGCCACACGAATAACGTCAACGCCACCAGAGCAGCCAGCAACAGCCCCAGCACTTCGTAGTCACGCCAAGGGTGGCCCTGGCCGATTTCGGTGATGCCCAACAGCAAGGCGGTCAGGCCGATGATCATGAGCACGGTGCCGAGGTAATCGATGATCGGCTTGCGCTGCGGTACCGGCAGCCCGACCAGGGTGCGATGGGCCACATACCAGGCGCCGGCGCCCAAGGGCAGGTTGATCAGGAACACCCAGCGCCACGACAGGTACTCGGTCATGTAGCCGCCGAGCACCGGCCCGGCGACGCTGGCCACCGCGTACATGCTGCTGAAATAGCCCTGGTAGCGCCCGCGTTCGCGGGGCGGGATGATGTCGCCGATGATCGCCTGGCTCACCGAGATCATGCCGCCGGCGCCGATGCCCTGGAGGATCCGCGCCAGCACCAGTTGCTCCATGCTTTGCGCCATGCCGCAGAACAGCGAGGCCAGGGTGAACAGGCCCATGCCGATCAGCATCATCGGCCGCCGCCCGTAGAGGTCGCCGAGCTTGCCGTAGATCGGCACCGCCACGGTCATCGCCACCATGTAGCCGGAGATGACCCAGGCCAGCAGGTTGACGTCATGGAACTGGGCGGAGATAGCGGGCATGGACACGGCGACAATGGTCTGGTCCAGGGCCCCCAGGAAGATCGCCATCATCAGTGAGGCGAGGATGCTGCGCACAGCAGGCAGCGGCGGAACGGGCGGGTTAAGGTGCGTCACGGCAGAACCTTCGAGCAGGGCCCGCGGGAAAAGGCGGCCCACGGGAATGCTCGATACGATAGCAGGCTATTCGATAGCTTCGTAAGGAAGTCCGACGTAATTTTCCGCGATGGTCGTGCGCCCTGCCTCGGAGTGGATGAAGTACTCAAGTTCACTTTCGGCGATGCGCTGGCTGAAGCCGTCTGCCTCGGGAAACTGATGCAGCATCGAGGTCATCCACCAGGAAAACCGCTCGGCTTTCCACACCCGCCGCAGGCAGATGGCGGAGTAGCGTTCCAGCAAGTCCACGCGCCCTTCGCCGTAGACCTTGAGCAAGATCCGATACAGCGTGCTCACATCACTGGCCGCCAGGTTCAAGCCCTTGGCGCCGGTGGGCGGCACGATGTGAGCCGCATCCCCCAGCAGGAACAGGCGCCCATACTGCATCGGCTCCACCACGAAACTGCGCAGCGGCGCGATGCTTTTTTCGATCGAGGGGCCGGTGACCAAGCCCTCGGCGAGGTGGCTGGGCAGACGCGTTTTCAGTTCGTCCCAGAAGCGCGCATCGGGCCATTCATCAATCGGTTCGTCCACCGGCACCTGCAGGTAATAACGGCTGCGGGTCGGTGAACGCATGCTGCACAAGGCAAAGCCACGCGGGTGTTTGGCATACACCAACTCCGCGTGCACCGGCGGTGTGTCGGCGAGGATGCCCAACCAACCAAAAGGATAGACCCGTTCGAAGACGCTGAGCGATTCGGCTGGGATCGATTGACGCGCGACACCGTGGAAACCATCGCACCCCGCGATGTAGTCGCACTCCAAGCGATAGGCTTCGCCCTGATGTTCAAAGGTCAGCCAGGGCTGATCACTTTTGAGCCCGTGGGGCTGCACATGGCTGGCTTCATACAGGGTAGTGGCGCCTGCGGCGGCGCGGGCGGCCATGAGGTCGCGGGTGACTTCGGTCTGGCCGTAGATCATCACCGACTGGCCACCGGTCAGCGCCTTGAGGTCGATGTGGGTAAGCTGTCCGTTCAGTGCCAATTCGAACCCGTCATGCACCAGGCCTTCGCTATCCATACGGTGATTGACGCCCGCCTGCCTCAGCAGGTCGACCATGCCTTGCTCCAGCACCCCGGCACGGATACGGCCTTGCACGTAATCGGCGCTCTGGCGCTCTAGGATAAGGGTCTCGATACCGGCGTTGTGCAGCAGTTGGCCGAGCAACAGTCCCGAGGGACCGGCGCCGATAATGGCGACTTGGGTTTTCAGCATTTTCATTATTTTTATCGCCCGCAAGCTCCACCCGAACGGATAGGGTGAAAGAATTGTCATTGGTCTTGTAGCTGACATTTTTCACTTGAGTGGTCGGTATAAGAAGGTGAAAACTGAGCCAAAGCCTGCGCTTTTTGCCAATCGGGGCGATTACCGCACCACTCTCCTGGGTATCGGACTGAAACCATGACCAAAACCGCGATTCCGGTCTTCAAGCTTTACGGGGAAAACCAGCAATGGCCGACCCCCGATTTGTTGCACTGTGAAACCATTTCCCGGCGCAGTCGGGAATACCAGTGGGAAATCCAGCCCCACCGGCACGCGGACCTGTGCCAATTGCTGTATGTGCACAAAGGCCAGGCAGAGTTGGAAATCGAAGGCCAGCGCTCCACCCTGAACGAAGCGACATTGCAGGTATTGCCGCCGCTGTGTGTGCACGGGTTTCGTTTTTCCGAGGACGTCGAAGGCTACGTGGTGACGCTCGCCGCGCCGCTGGTCAGCCACTTGCAAACCCAGCTGGGCACCACGGTGGACGGCTTGCAGGCGCTGGGCAACTACCCGGCGGGCAAGGACAGTGACTACCTGAACAGCCAGTTCGCGCGCCTGCAGGATGAATACGCCGACGAACAGCCGGCACGGGACATGATGATGCATGCACTGGTCAGCGTGCTGCTGGTGTGGATCAGCCGCCAGGCCATCCAGCGTCGCCACCCACGGGCACCGAGGGGGCGCGAATACTTTCGACGCTTTACCCAGTTGGTCGAGCAGCATTACCGCGAACACCCGAAGATCGAAGACCTGGCCCACAAACTGGGCATCTCGGTCTCTCACCTGAACGGCACGTGTCGGGAATTGGGTGGGCAGCCTGCGCTGCAGATCATGCACGATCGCCAACTGCTGGAGGCCAAGCGCTTGCTGACCTACACCAGCATGACCATCAATGAAATGTCGGAGGTGTTGGGTTTTTCCGATCCGACCAACTTCTCTCGACTGTTCCGTCGCCGGGTCGGGTTCTCACCGAAGGCATTTCGCGAGCAACTGAAAACCGAAGCACCACCCAATTGAGTGTGGAAGCCCGCTCCCACTTTCAGATGCCCGGCTGTCCGCTTTTAACGCAAAGCGCTGAAGCTGCCGGTATGGGGAACGCATTGATCCTGATGGCAGCTGATCGCAAAGGTTGGCTGCATACGGGTCTGCTCCACGCGGTAGGCGGCGGTCCCGTAAAGCGCGCTGGCGATGGCGCACAGGCTGACAATCATCAGGTACTTTCTGGTTTTAATGCTCATGGCACAGACCTCTGAGCGGATCTACACGGTGCTATTCAAAGCATAGGTCAACAGCGCCAAGTTGCCATTATCGGGCGACATTCAACCTCTTTATATCAGCCTAGAGACCGACGTCCCACGCGGGCTCTTCCGGGAACCTCAGCACCAGGAAATCCAACAGGCTGCGCAGCGCCGAAGGCATGTGCTTGCGCGAGGCGTACACGGCGTAGATGTTCATCTGCCGGGGCTCGGCCTCGGGCAGCAGGCGGACCAGTTCGCCGCGTCGGATGTAATCGCCGGCCTGGTAGCTGGGCAGCATCGACACCCCGGCCCCGGCCAGCGTCACGCGCAGCAAGGTGCTGGCTTCGTTGGAGGTGATGTTGCCGTTGATGGGCACCGAGACGTGCTCGCCGCCTTCTTCGAAATGCCACAGGCTTTTGCCGAAGTAGGAATGGGTGAGGCAGTTATGCCCTGCGAGGTCTTCGACTTTCTGCGGCGCCGGATGGGCCTGTAAATAGGCCTGCGAGGCGCACACCACGGAGCGACAAACGGTGAGGCGTCGGGCAATGAGGTTGGGGTCCAGGTCGTTGCTGGTACGGATGGCCAGGTCGATGCGCTCATCTACCAGGTTCACGGTGCGGTCGAGCATTTGCAGGTCAACGGTCACCAGCGGGTAGCGCCTGACGTATTCAGCGATGGCCTCGGCCAATTGCGCCTGGCCGAACGAGGTGCTGACACTCAGGCGCAGCAGACCCCGTGGCGCGTCATCGGGCTCGCTGACGGCGGCCTGCATATCGCAGCTCAGTTCCAGCATTTGCCGACAGCGTGGCAGGGTTTCAATCCCCGCCGCCGTGAGGCTCAGCTTGCGCGTGGTGCGGTGCAGCAGGCGCGCGCCGACCCAGTCTTCCAGCTCGGCCAGGTAGCGTGACACCACTGGGCGCGAGAGGTCCAGATGATCGGCCGCGGCGGACTGGCTGCCCAGGTCCACCACCGTGACAAACACGCGCATTGCTTGAAGACGATCCATGATTTGCCCGATTTTAGAAACAAACTATGTCCCAGCATCGCATTTTTAGTCTGGTTTTGTGCAACTAAGCTCTGTGCATCCCTTACCGATGCTGGAGCTGCCCGATGTTCTCAACCTTCAAGCGCTTGACCCTGGCGACCGCCGCCCTGGCCTTTGCCGCCCATGCGACCGCCGCCGACCTGAGCCTGGAGGTGTACAACCCCGGCGAAGCGGCAATCTTCCCGGTCAGCTCAGTGCTGGTCAGCGGGGCCAAGGACGCGATCCTGGTAGACGCCCAATTCGGCAAAGGCCAGGCCGAGCAACTGGTGCAGAAGATCCGCGCCAGCGGCAAACACCTCACCACCATCTACATCAGCCACGGCGACCCGGACTACTACTTCGGCCTCGACACCCTCACGGCGGCCTTCCCCGACGCAAACGTGCTGGCCCCGCAACCCGTGGTCGACCACATCAAGGCGACCGTGGCCGGCAAACTTGAGTTCTGGGGCCCGAAAATGGGGGCCGACAAACCCGCCAAGACCATCGTGCCGCAGGTACTCCAAGGCCACAGCCTGAGCCTCGAAGGCCAGCAGTTGGACGTGATCGGCCTGGACGGCCCGCAGCCGGATCGCACCTTTGTGTGGATCCCGTCGATCAAGGCCGTGGTCGGCGGCGTGGTTGTCGCCGAAAACATTCACGTGTGGATGGCTGACACCCAGAGCGAGCAATCCCATAAAGATTGGCTGGCTACCCTGCAGCGCATCGAAGAGCTGAAACCGCGCACCGTGATCCCGGGCCACTACCTGGGCACACCGTCACTGAAATCCGTGGCCTTTACCGCCGACTACATCAAGGCCTTCGACGCCGAGACCGCCAGGGCCAAGGACTCCGCCGCCCTGATCACGGCCATGAAAAAGCGTTATCCCACCCTTGCCGACGAAAGCTCGCTGGAACTCGGCGCCAAAGTCGCCAAGGGCGAGATGAAGTGGTGATGGGTTTTAACCCCTGACGAACTGGAGAACGACATGAGCAAGATCGCAATCATTGGGGCCACCGGCCGTGCGGGTAGCCAACTGTTGGAAGAAGCCTTGCGCCGTGGGCATAGCGTTGTGGCCATTGCGCGTAATACCGACACGCTGGCGGCGCGCCCTGGCGTCACCGTCAAGCAAGTGGATGCACTGGATGCCGCCGCCCTGCAACAGGCCGTGAGCGGCAGCGACGTGGTGATCAGCGCGGCGCATTTCGCCACCCTGCCCGCCCCAGCCGTGATCGGGCCGGTGAAGAAAGCCGGGGTGAAACGCTTGCTGGTGGTGGGCGGTGCCGGTTCACTGCTGCTGCCGGGTGGCGGTCGGGTGATCGACAGCGAAGGTTTCCCGGCGGAGTACAAAGCCGAAGCCAGCGCAGGGGCAGCGTTTCTCGACACGCTGCGTCAGGAAAAAGAGCTGGATTGGACCTTCCTGTCGCCCTCGGCGGAATTCGTCGAAACCGAGCGCACCGGCACATTCCGTGTGGGCCAGGACGATCTGCTGGTGAGCAGTGAAGGCCGCAGCTGGATCAGCTTTGCCGACTACGCCATCGCCCTGATCGACGAAGTGGAAACACCCAAGCACTCGCGCCAACGCTTCACCGTCGGCTACTGACACCCCCTCCCTTGTAGGAGCCCGGCTTGCCGGCGATGGCGATTTCAAGGTCGCCATCGCCGGCAAGCCGGGCTCCTACAACGGGGATTTGGCGTTCATGACCAGCCAGTTCATCAGGGCCTCCAGCCCTGCCGAAGGCTCGGTACCCGGTGGATACACCAGGTAATACCCCATCCCCGTCGGCACCCTCAGTTCAAACGGCGTCGCCAACCGCCCTGCCTTCAAATCCTCGCCAATCAACGCACTGTCGCCAATTGCCACGCCGGAACCTTGGGACGCCACCGTCATCGCCAAGTCCAGCGTTTCAAAATGATGCCCCTGGCTCAAATTGCTCAGTCGCGTATTCGCCGCCTTCAGCCACAGCGCCCAATCCCGCTCATCCCGCGTGGGGTGCAGCAGCACTTGTTGCTGCAGGTCTGCCGGTGCGTGCAAGGCACCGAGCAAAGCCGGCGCGCACACCGGGGTGAGTTGTTCATCGAACAAATGCCGCGCCTGCGCCAACTGCTCGGCGATGGGTGCGTAGATCACCGCCGCGTCGAATTGCTCGCGGCGAAAGTCCACGGTGTAGGCCACGGTGGTGGTGAGTTCCACGGGGACGTCCGGGCGCTCCTTCTGCCATTGCATCAGGCGTGGCAGCAGCCAGCGCATCACACAGGTGGAGGCCTTGAGTTGCAGGGTCTGGCGGCGACTGCCGATTTGCTCGACCGCCTCGCCGATCAGGCCAAACACCTGGTGTGCGCGCAGGGACCATTCGCGGCCTTCTTCGGTCAGGCTCAAGCCCCGCGCCTGGCGTTGGAACAGCGCGTAGCCCAAATGGCTTTCCAGCCCGGCAATCTGCCGGCTCACCGCGCCCTGGGTGATGTGCAGTTGCTCGGCGGCGCGGGTGAAGTTGCAGCACTGGGCCGTGACCCAGAAGGTGTGCAACGCGGGCAGCGGCGGAAGGCGTTTCATAAGGGCTGAGCCATGACGTGAGGACATGGCTAGTATGACTTTTTATCGATTGTTGTCGCTACGGGCCAGCCGGTCCAATAACGCCTTACCTCAACAATAAGAGCGACATGTATGGCGACCTGCGGCGAAGTATTGGTCAACCTCCTGGAAGGCTATGGCGTGGACCAGGTGTTTGGCATCCCCGGCGTGCACACCGTGGAGCTGTACCGCGGCCTGGCCCGCTCCAGCATCCGTCACGTCACCCCGCGCCACGAACAGGGCGCCGGCTTCATGGCCGACGGTTATGCGCGTACCAGTGGCAAGCCCGGCGTGTGCTTCATCATTACCGGCCCCGGCATGACCAATATCACCACCGCCATGGGCCAGGCCTATGCCGACTCGATCCCGATGCTGGTGATCTCCAGCGTGCAGTCACGTAGCCAATTGGGCGGCGGGCGCGGCAAGTTGCATGAGCTGCCGAACCAGGGCGCGATGATGGCCGGCGTGGCGGCGTTCTCCCATACCTTGATGTCGGCGGCGGAATTGCCCGGTGTGCTGGCGCGGGCGTTTGCGTTGTTCCAGGCCGGACGACCCCGCCCGGTGCACATCGAAATCCCGCTGGATGTACTGGTGGAAAATGCCGATGCACTGCTGGGCAGTGAGCCGGTCAGCGTGGCCCGTGCCGGTGCGGCGCCGTCGGCGGTCAAGCAGATGAGCCAGTTGCTCGCCGCCGCCAAGCGGCCCTTGATTCTCGCCGGTGGCGGCGCCATCGACGCCGCCCCCGCACTGACGCAATTGGCCGAGGCGCTCGGCGCGCCCGTGGCCCTGACCATCAACGCCAAAGGCCTGCTGCCGGCCCGTCACCCGCTGTTGATCGGCTCGACCCAGACCCTGATCGCCACCCGCGCGCTGGTGGCCGAAGCCGACGTGGTGCTGGCCATCGGCACCGAGCTGGCGGAAACCGACTACGACGTCACCTTCGCCGGCGGCTTCGAGATTCCCGGGGCCTTGCTGCGTATCGACATCGACCCGGACCAGACCGTGCGCAACTACCCACCGCACGTCGCCTTGGTAGCCGATGCGCACATTGCCGCCGAAGCCTTGCTGGCCGAGCTGAGCAGCCAGCCATTGCCGCCACGCAACAGTGCCTGGGGCGCTGACCGTGTGGCACGCCTGTGGGCCGAGCTGAACCCTGCCTGGGACGCCGCCACCCGTGCGCAAACGCTGTTCCTCACTACCATCCTGGAGACATTGCCCAACGCCGTGCTGGTCGGCGACTCGACCCAACCGGTGTACAGCGGCAACCTCACCCTGAACCTCGACCACCCACGCCGCTGGTTCAATTCGTCCACCGGCTACGGCACCCTCGGCTATGCCCTGCCCGCTGCCATTGGCGCCTGGCTGGGGCGCGGCGATGGGCAACCGGTGGTGTGCCTGATCGGCGACGGCGGCCTGCAATTCACCTTGCCGGAACTGGCCAGCGCCGTGGAAGCGCGCACGCCCCTCATCGTGTTGCTGTGGAATAACCACGGCTATGAAGAGATCAAGAAATACATGCTCAACCGCGCCATCGAGCCGGTCGGCGTGGACATCTACACCCCGGACTTTATCGGCGTGGCCAAGGCGCTGGGCTGTACGGCCGAAAGCATCCAGGGCATCGAGCAACTGCGCACAGCATTGCGCAGCGCCGCCGATCGCCAGGGGCCGACGCTGATCGAAATCGACCAAGGGCTGTGGATGAAGGAGGTGGCGGTATGAGCGCGGTATTGGACGGGATCTACATCGACGGCGCGTGGCATGCCGGTCATGACGTCATTGAGGTGATCAACCCGGCCACCGAGGCGCTGCTGGCCCAGGTCAGCGTGGGCGATGCGCTGGCAGTGAAGCGGGCGGTCGGCGCCGCCAGCGCAGCCTTTGGCGACTGGTCGAAAAGCACCGGCCGCGATCGTGCCGCCCTGCTGCGCAAGATCGCCCAGGGCGTCAGCGAGCAGCGTGAACAACTGATGCATCTGCAGTCGAGCAATAACGGCAAGCCGCTGTTTGAAGCCGCGATCGATGTGGACGACGTGATCGCCACCTTCGAGTATTACGCCACGGTAGCCGACGACATGGACGCCGGCCAGGACCGTGCGGTGACGCTGCCCAGTGACGACTTCCGCGCACGCCTGCGCCGTGAACCGTGCGGCGTGGTGGGGCTGATCGTGCCGTGGAATTTCCCGATGGTGACCACCGCCTGGAAACTCGCTCCGGCCCTGGCAGCCGGTTGCTGCGTGGTGCTCAAACCGTCGGAAGTCACGCCCTTGGCCGAGTTGCAATTGGCGCGGATTATCGCCGAGGCCGGCGTGCCGGCTGGGGTATTCAACCTGGTCTGCGGCACAGGCCTGGACGTCGGCGCGCCGTTGGCGGCAGACCCTCGCGTCGCGAAGATCTCCTTCACCGGCAGTAACGCCGTCGGCGTGCAGGTGATGCAACGCGCGGCCGAAACCATCAAGGGCGTGAGCCTGGAATTGGGCGGCAAATCTTCATTGTTGGTGCTGGCGGATGCCGACCTGGACCTGGCGGTGGAACTGGCCTGTGGCGGCGGATTTTTCAACGCCGGCCAGATGTGCTCCGCCACCAGCCGCGTATTGGTGGCTGACAGCCTGGCGGATGAATTCCTGCGGCGTGTGCAGGCACGCGCTGAAAGCATTCGCGTGGCCGACCCCTTTGCCGATGGAGTAGAAATGGGCGCGCTGATCAACCGCGTGCAGTATCAGCGGGTGCTGGGGCATATCCAGCGCGGCATCGAAGACGGCGCCCGTTTGCTCTGCGGCGGTAAACGCCCGGCAGATTTGCCCAAGGGCTTCTTCATTCGCCCCACCGTGTTCACCGATGTGCCACTGGACAGCGCACTGTGGAACGAAGAAATCTTCGGCCCAGTCCTGTGTGTCCGCCGTTTTGCCTCTGAGGAAGACGCCATCGCCCTGGCCAATGCCAGTGAGTTCGGCCTCGTCGCCAGCGTCGTCAGCACCCATACCGAGACCGCAGAACGCGTCGCCAATGCCTTGCAAGCCGGCCTGGTGTGGATCAACGCACCGCAAGTCATCTTCCCGCAGACCGCGTGGGGCGGTTACAAACAAAGCAGCATCGGCCGCGAACTAGGCCCGTGGGGACTCGCCACGTTTCAAGAGATCAAACACGTAATCAGCTCCAACTAACCTAACCACAATGCGAAGCGAGCCGCTGTTGCTCGTGATCTTGATCTTGATCTTGATCTTGATCCTGCTTTTGATCTTGATCCTGCTTTTGATCTTGATCTTGATCCTGCTTTTGATCTCAGGCGCCCCGTCAAACACGCTGGCCGGAATTCGACAGGGATTTGGGGGGTAAACCGGCAGGGATGCCGGTTTAGCCGCCCCGCGCCATGGATGGCGCGTGGCGGCGGCCCCCCAAATACCTGTCGGATTACGGGCACACCGAGCCTAAGCGAGGTGCCGAGTGTTGGGGCAAGAGCGTTTTGCTTACTTTTGCGCTTTTCAAAAGTGAGCCGCCGTAAGGGCGGAACCAATACCAGCCGTTACCCAAATAACGGATATGTACCCGGTCAGATCCAACATCCTGGTCGGCTGGCAGGCCGCCTTCGCAGGCAAGCCAGCTCCCACATTTGTATCGTGGGGTGACAGTTAGAGTGTGGTCGGCTGTCAGGCCGCCTTCGCAGGCAAGCCAGCTCCCACATTTTTGGATCGCGGGGTGACAGTTAGATTGTGGTCGGCTGTTAGGCCGCTTTCGCAGGCAAGCCAGCTCCCACATTTTTGGATCGCGGGGGGGACAGTTAGATTTTGGTCGGCTGTTAGGCCGTCTTCGCAGGCAAGCCAGCTCCCACATTTTTGGATCGCGGGGGGACAGTTAGATTGTGGTCGGCTGTCAGGCCGCTTTCGCAGGCAAGCCAGCTCCCACATTTTTGGATCGCGGGGGGACAGTTAGATTGTGGTCGGCTGTCAGGCCGCTTTCGCAGGCAAGCCAGCTCCCACATTTTTGGATCGCGGGGGGACAGTTAGATTGTGGTCGGCTGTCAGGCCGTCTTCGCAGGCAAGCCAGCTCCCACATTTTTGAATCGCGGGGGGACAGTCAGAGCGTGGTCGGCTGTCGGGCCGCCATCGCTGGCAAGCCAGCTCTCACATTGGATCGACGTCGTATCAGACCGCCCGCCTGCAATTTTTAGATAGCCCCTGCGACTTTCTCATTTGCCCCACTCCCCCACCCATGGCCTGATGCCCCCTTGTTCACTCAAGGCCGTCCCATGGAAACCGTCCACACCAAACCCACCACCGCCCTCTGGCTGATGATCAGCGTCGTACTGGTCGCCCTCAACCTACGCCCGTCAATGGCGGCGATAGGCCCACTGCTGTCATCGATCCGCGCCGACGTGGCATTGAGTTTCAGCAGCGCAGCCTTGCTCACCCTGTTGCCGGTAATGGCCATGGGCGTGGCGATGTTCTTTGGCATGGGCCTGGCCAAGCGCTTTGGCGAGCACCGCAGCATTGTGGTGTCGTTGCTGGTGATTGGCGTCGCCACGCTGTCACGGTTGTTCCTCGATTCGGCGCTGGAATTGATCGTCAGCGCCATCGCCGCCGGGGTGGGGATTGCGATGATCCAGGCGTTGATGCCGGCGCTGATCAAGTCGCGGTTCAGCGACAACGTCTCGCTGTTCATGGGCCTCTATGTCACCGCGATCATGGGCGGCGCGGCACTGGCGGCGTCGTTCGCGCCATTTGTGCAAACGCAGACCGGCAGTTGGCGCATCGGCCTGGCGATCTGGGCCGTGCTCGCCTTGCTGGCCCTGGCGTTCTGGTATGCGCAGCGCTCGGCGCTGCCGCCCCTGCCCCAAGCCGGCGCCGGCCCTCAAGAATCGTTTTTCGGCAATGGCCGCGCCTGGTTGCTGGCGATCTTCTTCGGCCTGGGTACCGCGTCCTACACCTGCGTACTCGCCTGGCTGGCGCCGTACTACGTGGAGCAAGGCTGGAGCGAACAGAATGCCGGGTTGCTGCTGGGTTTCTTGACAGCCATGGAAGTGGTGTCCGGATTGATCACGCCGGCCATCGCCAACCGTCGCCAGGATAAACGCGGTGTGGTGGCCGTGTTGCTGGTGCTGATCATCCTCGGTTTTTGCGGCCTGATTCTCAGCCCGCACCACCTGAGCCTGTTGTGGCCGTGCCTGCTGGGCCTGGGCATCGGCGGCCTGTTCCCGATGAGCCTGATCCTGTCCCTCGACCACCTGGACAGCCCCCGCCGCGCCGGAGGCCTCACCGCATTTGTGCAAGGTATCGGCTATCTGATTGCCGGGCTGTCGCCGCTGATCGCCGGGATGATCCGCGACCAACTGGGGAGCTTCGAATGGGCCTGGTGGTTGCTGACGGCGGTGATCGTGGTGATGCTGCTGATCGTCACGCGCTTCGACCCTCGGCATTACGCGAGGCATATCCGCTGACGTCGTGTTGCAAAAAGTATTTGTCTCACGCCAAACATAGAAACGCCCTACAGAGCTTTCTAATGGCACGCTCGTTCCGTTAAGCTTTTGCGTTGTCTTGTACTGAAGTTCGGTACAACAGGTTTACGGACGAAACCGATGTTAAACAGTAACTTGCTCAGAAAGCTCGATATGCAGGACTTGATGGTGTTTATCGCCGTCTACGACCAGAGCAGCGTTACCGAGGTGTCCGAAACGTTGTTTGTCAGCCAGTCCACCGTGAGCTACAGCCTGAAGAAGCTGCGCATCAGCTTTGAAGACGAGCTGTTTATCAATACCCGGGCGGGCATGCGGCCGACCTACAAGGCCACCACCATGTATGGCCATGTGCAGAAAATCCTCGAAAGCATCAACCTGTGCCACGCCGGTGGCCAGGCCTTCGACCCGACCCAGAAAGCCGTGACCTTCAATGTCTGCGCGCCGGAATACTTCGAACAGTTGATCCTGCCGCGGCTGTTGAAGAACTTCGACCGCGCCGACCTGCCGGTGATCGTCAATGTGCAGAAACTGGAAACCGACATCCCCGCCGATGACCTGCGTGACGGTCGCCTCGACCTGGTGATCTGCTTTGGCCCCAACTTCCACCGCGCCCACAAGGACTTCCGCACCCAGATGCTGCTGGAGGACGACCTGGTGTGCGTCTTCGACAAGCGCTCGGCCCCACGGGAGCCGGCTTTCAGCCTGCAATCCTTCGTCGAGCGGCGCCATGTGTTCCCCACGCCGTGGACCTCCGACACCAACATGATCGACGGCTGGCTGGCGCGTCAGGCCCACAAGCGCCAAGTGGTCGCCCGCGCCAATAGCTACAGCGCGGCGCTGAAAATGATCACCGGCACCGACTTCATCGTCACCCTGCCACGCCGCGTGCAAAAGCTGCTGGCGCCGGCGACGGTGTTCGGCCATTGCGAAGCACCCAACGGCTTGCCGGGGTTCACCCTGGAGATGCAGTGGAATGAAACCAGTGAACAGGACAGTGCCAATACCTGGTTTCGTGAGCAGGTGGTCAAGGTGTGTGCGGATCAGGGGCTGTTGTAAGCCTCAGCCAATGGCGATTTTGGTGTAGGACTCGCGGTCCATGTCTACCAACTGGACACTCAGCTGAACCTGTATATCCGCCGGCCAATCCCCAAGGTCCTGCAACGCCGCCAGCAGGCTTTCCGACAGCTGCTGCTTGACCTGCACCGACCGCCCGCTGAGCAGTGACAGCCTCAACGCAATAAAACCACGCGGGGCGAGGGAGGTTCCCACCTGGAAGCTCTCGACCTTGACGGCACGGCTTTTAATATCGGATTCGAATGCGAACTGCCCGGACACCATCAGCACGTTATTGAGCCGCAACAGGGTCTTCTCGACAGCAAGGCCTGTGAGGTTGGCGGTGTATTCCAGGTGCAGGTGCGGCATGGCAGTTTCCATGTTTGATGTAGGAAGATTCGTAGGTATATCACAGCGCCCCGTGCCCCAGGCATGAAAGCGCTGTCAGTCAGGGCTTGGCCGCCAGCCCTCGGTCGCTCATGAATGCTTCCAGGCGCGAACGCACCCAGCGCTCGGCCGGGTCGGTGTCGACATGGCTGAGCCAGACCATGGACAAATCCAGGGTCGGTGTCTCGAACGGAAACGGCTCGCAGAACAGTTGGCCCGACACCGCCATGGCCTCGGCGGTGTAGTCCGGCAGGCTGGCGATCAGGTCAGTGCCGGCCAACAACGCCGGCAGCGCGCTGTATTGCGGCACCGACAGCACCACGTGACGCTTGCGGCCGATTTCCGCCAGCCACTCATCGGCGAACCCGGACACGTTGGCGGTGTGGGACACCAGCACATGGGGCCGCGCGCAATATTCATCGAGGGTCAGCGGTGTGTCCGAGGCATCGGCGCGCAGCAAGCGCGGGCGGATATGGCGCAGCAGCTTGCGCTTGGCATTGGCCGGCAGGCCACGGGTCTGGGTGATACCGACGGTGATATCGCCGGAGGCCAGCAGGTCGGGAATGCGCCAGTAGTCCACATGCTGCACCACGAACACCACTTGCGGCGCTTCCTGGCGCAAGGCGCGCAGCAACGGCGGCAACAGGCCGAACTCGACATCGTCGGACAGGCCGATGCGAAAGGTCATGGTGCTGATGGACGGGTCGAAATCGTGGGTCAGGCTCAAGGCCGACGACAACGAATCCAGGGCCGGCGACAGGTGCTGGATGATTTCCTCGGCCCGCGCCGTCGGCTCCATGCGGTGGCCGACGCGAATGAACAGCGGGTCGTTGAATAGCGTGCGCAAGCGGTTGAGGGCCGAACTGATGGTCGGCTGGCCGAGAAACAGCTTCTCCGCCACCCGCGTCACGTTGCGCTCGAGCATCAACGCTTCGAACACCACCATCAGGTTGATGTCGGCCTTGCGTAATTCATTGCGATTCATCGGCGCCTGCCCCTTTCCCCAAGACAAGCCGCAGTTTAGAAAGCGCGGGGGCCTGCGTCTATGTGCGCACTGTTCATCCAGCGGCTTTGCGACTATAAATCAGCTCTCTAAGGTCGCAGGAACACCAACGTGCTGGTCATTCTTGCCCTGAGCCTCCTGCTCGGCGGGTGTTTGCTCTGGGCCATCAAGTTCATCGCCCATCCCACCGCCAGGACATTACTGCGCGTATTCGTCGGCTTATGCCTGGCGGCGGTCGTGGCCTACCTGGTGCTGGCTTCCGGGTTTCCCACCTCATTACTGGTCTGAGCCTCCTCCTGGCCCTGGCGCAGACGCAAGGCCGCCAGCGCCGCTACCACCAACACCAGCGCAATGGCTTTCAAGCCGTTCATCGCATTGCCGGTGCTCATCTCGATCGCGCCCATCACCGACGGCCCGACAAACCCGCCCAACAACCCGCAGGCGTTGACGAAGCCCAAGCCGCCCGCCAGTGCCACGCCCTTGAGGCGTGAAGCCGGGTACAGAAAGATGATCGACTGCACCACAAAGAACATCACCGCCGACAGGCAAAAGCCCAGCAGGCTGAACACCGGCCCCGACATCGATGCGATGGCCAACCCCAGCGCCATGGTCAGCAGCCCGCTGACCAACAACCGCCGACAGCGACCCGGCGTCGTGGCAAAACGCGGGATCAGTACTGCGCCGAGGGCCGCCGCGATCCAAGGCAAGGAGGTCAGCAGGCCAACACTCATGGTGCTCAATTCGCCGTACTTGCTGATGATGCTCGGCAGGAAAAAGATCACGGTGTAGATGGTGATCTGATGGCAAAAGTACACAAAGATCGCCAGCAGGATTTGCGGGGTCAGCCAGTTTTTCAACGAGTGGCCCCCCTCGCCTGCGCCCTCTTCGGTTTCCAGCGCAATGCGCTGTTCGATCCCGCGCGCTTCCTCGGCCGACAACCACGGCGCCTTGCTCGGACGGTCCGGCAATTTGCGCCAGACCACCCAGGCAAACGCCACGGCTGGCAGGCCTTCGAGCAGGAACATCCACTGCCAGCCATGCCAGCCGAGCATGCCGTCCATGCGCATCAAGGCCGCACCCACCGGGCCGCCGATGATGTTGGCAAAGCACACGCCGAGCAGGAAATAGCCGGTGGCGCGCGCCCGTTGTTCACGGTTGAACCAGTAGGTCAGGTACAGCATCACGCCCGGAAACAGACCGGCCTCGGCAATGCCCAGCAACAGGCGCAGCACGTAGAACGACGTCTCGCCTTGCACAAAGGCCATGGCCGCGGAGATCAGGCCCCAGGTCACCATGATCCGCGCGATCCAGAAGCGGGCGCCGACCTTGTGCATGATTAGGTTGCTGGGGATTTCCGACAGCGCATACGTGAGGAAAAACAGCCCCGCGCCCAGCCCGTACGCCGCGGCGGAAATGCCCAGGTCGACGTCCAGGTGATGCTTGGCCAGGGCGATGTTGGTGCGGTCCAGGAAGCTCAGGATGTAGGCGATGATCAGCAAGGGCATCAGCTTGACGAACATCAGTTTGTTCAACGCCTGCGGCTCGCGGGCGTGGGGGACGGTAGTCATCGGCAATTCCTCTTGGCGCCCCGCCAGCCAGGCTGGGGGGCGCATCGGTGTTGTTCTAGGAGTCGAGTTGCACAACCAGCGCCTGGGGGCGATGGGAAAACAGTTGCAGCAGTGCGCCGCCCAGGGCGCAGCCAGCCATCACGAAGAAGCACAGGGTGTAGCCGTGCAGCGTGGTCCAGCCGCCGCCCATGGCGATGATGCTGCCCATCAGCACCGGCGCCAGGCCGCCGCCGATGAACATTGCCGTCGTGATGATGCCGTTGGCGGTGGAGGTCGCCGACGACTCTGCCGAGTCGCAGGCCACCGCGTAGTAGATCGGCCACACTGCATTCGCCACCAGGCCGAACAGCAGTTGCACGACAATTATCAACGTCAGGGTGTTGGCGAAGTAGAACGCGCCAACACTCGCCGCCATCCACAGCCCGCAGATGATCAGGGTGGTGCGCCGGCCGATGATGTCCGACAGCGACGGCCACACCAGTTGCCCGAGGATGCCGGTGAGGGTGAACACCACGCTCATCCCCGCCGACTCGGCCAGCGACAACCCGGCGATGTTGTAGAGGTAGGCCGGCAGCACGATGTTCACGCCCATGTACACCACTTGGGTGAGCATCGTATTGCCCGCTGTCAGGGCGATATTGCGGTTGCGCAACGTGGCGACAAAGGTGCGCCAGGCTTCGCCTTTCACCGAACTGGCCGGTGCGTTGTCCGGCGGGGTCATGCCTTTGGCGGCGATGTCGACGTACAGCGCGGTGATGCGCTCGGCGGTGGAGTAACGCGCCCAGAAGATCATCAGCGGCAACGCCACCACGAAGGCGAAGAAGAACACGTAGCGCCAGTTCTCCTCACCAAACACGGTGATGACGAAACTCGCGACGATACCGCTGAGCATCGCCCCAATCGGGTAGCCGGTGTGGTGCGCGCCCAAGGCAAAGCCGCGACGCTCCACCGGCCACCATTCGGCGGTGTTGCTCACGCCCACCGGTTCACCCCAGCCGGCGCCGAGGTTGACGCCGACGCGCAGGGCAATAAAAGTGGCGAGGTTGCCGCTCAACGCCTTGAAGCCGGACAGGAACGAAATCGCGGTGTAGCCCAGCACCAGCGGCACCTGGAAGCGCGCACGTTTCCAGCCGCCACCGTAGCGGTCGCTCCACATCGACCCGGGAATATCCAGCAGCGCCAGGGCCAGCATGACCACCGTGGCCACGGTGCCCCATTGGTCGGCGGATAAATCGAAATGCTTGGAGATGGTCGGCCCCAGGCGCAGCACGATCTCACGGTCGTAGGCGTTGAGGATCCAGATCATCCAGCAGACCAGCAGCGACACCCAGGAATGCCGGTGAATGCTGCGCAGCGACGCTTTTTTTATAGTTGCCATGGGCCTCTCCAGGCGCGCGAGGGCGCGCACTGACACAAGGTTGCGAAGGAATATGCCTTGTCACACACACGCGCTAGCTGGCGAACCGTCGCTCGGCTATTCCTTGCACGCCCAACCCGGTAATGGCGAACAGCGCTCCGCGCTGCTGACCGTCTGCCGGAAAACGCGGCAGCGGCGGCTTGGCCATGGAGGTCACAAACAGGGTGTCGAGATTCGGCCCGCCAAAGGTCAGGCTGGTGACCTTTTTCACCGGCATCTGGATGATGCGGTCGACGTGCCCGTCGGGGGTGTAGCGCACCAGTTTTCCGGCGTAGACCAGCGCCTGCCACAGGCAGCCTTCGGCATCCACGGTGCAACCATCGGCGGCGCCCCCGCCGGAGGTGTCGACCTTGGCAAAGGTGCGACGATTGCTGACACTGCCGGTGGCCAGGTCGTAGTCGTAGGCCCAGATCTCGCCGGACCAGGTGTCGCAGAAGTAGAAGGTTTCACCCGATGGGCTCCAGCACGGGCCGTTGGACACGATGATGCCTTCGTCCAGGGTGTGCAGGCTCAGGTCGGCATCAAGCCGGTAGAGTTTGGCACTGGCGTTGTCTTCCTGGGTGTCCATGGAGCCGAAGATAAAGCGGCCTTGGCGGTCGACCTTGCCGTCGTTGAGGCGGTTGTCGGGCAGGTGCGGTTCCGGGTCGATGACCAGGTTGAGCTCACCGCTGTTGAGGTCGAGGGTGTGCACGCCGTTCTGCAGGGCGACGATAGCCGACTCACCGTGGCGGCGCAGGGCCATGGAGCCGATCTTCTGGCCCACGTCCCAGGCTCGCAGCTCGCGACCGTCGTCGGTGCAGCGCAGGATGCGGCCGTCGGCGCTGTCGATCCAATACAAGCGTTGTTGCTCGACGTCCCACACCGGGCCTTCGCCCAGGGTGGTCTTGACGTCGACGAGCACTTCGATACGCATGGTGTGATCCCCTTATTGTTGTTGTGCGGGATGCAGGCCGCGCCTTGACGCGGCGGTTTGTCGGGTTAGAAGTTGACCTGGTCGCGCCCCTTGAGCCCGAGGATTTCCCGCGCTTCATCCGGCGTGGCGACCCGGTGGCCGAGGGCTTCGATCACTGTACGAATGCGCCGTACCTGGTCGGCATTCGAAGCCGCCAGCTTGCCCGGGCCGTCCCACAGCGAATCTTCCAGGCCGACACGGGCGTTGCTGCCCATGGACAGGCCCATGGTCGCCAGCGGAATTTGCCCACGCCCGGCGCCGAGGATCGACCACACATAGTCGTCGCCAAACAGGCGGTCGGCGGTGCGGCGCATGTGCGCAAGGTCTTCCGGGTGGCCGCCGATACCGCCGCGCAGGCCGAACACCGACTGGATAAACAAGGGCGGCTTGAGCAGGCCGCGCTCCAGGAAATGCGCGGCGGTGTACAGGTGGCCGATGTCGTAACACTCGATCTCAAAACGGGTGCGGTTTTCGGCGCAGGAATTGAGGATGTGAGTGATGTCGCGGAAGGTGTTACGGAATATCCGGTCGTCACTGTCCTCCAAATACGGCCGCTCCCAGTCGTGCTTGAACTCGGTAAAGCGGTTGAGCATTTCGTACAGGCCGAAGTTCATCGAGCCCATGTTCAGCGACGCCAGTTCCGGCTTGAACTGCATCACCGGCTGCAGGCGTTCTTCCACACCCATGGTCGGCGCGCCGCCGGTGGTGATGTTGATCACCACGTCGCTGGCGGCCTTGATGTGCGGCAGGAATTCGGCGAACAGCGCCGGGTCCTGGCTGGGACGGCCATCAATCGGATCGCGGGCATGCAGGTGGACAATCGCGGCGCCAGCCTCGGCGGCACCGATGGCGGCGTCGGCAATTTCCTGTGCAGTGATAGGCAGATGCGGCGACATCGACGGCGTATGAATCGCACCGGTGACGGCGCAGGTGATGATGACAGGACGATTTTTGGACATGACGAATCTCCGACTTTTATTCTTATGAAAAAAATCCTGGGTGCAGCGCGATGTGTTCTTCCGTGGCTTACAGGTACTCGACGTTACCGTCGACGCTGATCGCCTGGCCGGTCACGTTGCGTGCGGCGGGCGAACAGAGGAACAGCGCCATGGCTGCCACGTCTTCGGCGGTGACCATGCGTTTGAGGGAAATCTTGTTGAGGTATTCCTGGCGCATCTCGGCTTCGGGCACGCCGACCTGCTCCGCACGCGCGCGGATCACGCCGTCCATGCGCGGGCCTTCGACGATGCCGGGCAGCAAGGCGTTGACGCGGATGTCGCTCTCGCCCAGCTCCGAGGCCAGGGATTTCATCAAGCCGACGATCGCCCATTTGGTCGCCGCGTAGGGCGTGCGCCACGCGTAGCCCAAGCGCCCCGCCACCGAGGCGATATGCAGCAGATGGCCGTGGGACGATTCCTTGAGCATCGGCACCGCGTGGTGGGCAAACCGGTACTGCGCGGTGAGATTGATGTTGATGGTGGCTTGCCACTCGGCGTCGCTGATCGCATCGATGCCACCAGTGGGCCCGGCGATCCCGGCGTTGTTGACCAACACATCGAGGCCGCCGAAATGCGCGCGCTGCACCTGGAACACCGCTTCGATCTGTGCGGCATCGCTGACATCGGCACGGGTGGCGACGGTGCCTGGGTATTTGTCGCGAAACGCGGCCAGGGCCGGCTCGCTTACATCACACACATGCACCTGGGCACCGGCCTCCAGATACGCCGCCGCCAACACTTCACCGATGCCGGCAGCCCCGCCGGAAATCAACACACGTAACCCAGGATAGGGCTGCAGCCGTTGTAGGACACTCATGCACGTTTACCTCCTGAAGCAGACGACCGCGCACGGTCGTTCTTGACGAGCAGGCGCGCCAGGGAATCGGCGGCCTGCATGATGTCATCGGTCACCGCCGCGCGTGCGCCAGCGCCATCACGGGCAGCCAGGGCTTCGACAATGCGCGTGTGCGCCTCCATCGAGCGTTGCAGGTGAGCTTTATCCGGGGCGACCAGCGCGAAGCACGGGCCCATGTGCAGCCAGAAGTTTTCCACGGCGGCCATGGTCAACTCGGCCTGGGCCACGGCGTAAATGCGCCGGTGAAAGGCAAAGTTGGTCCACAAGTAGCGGGACACGTCGACTTCGTCGGCGGCGTGCTGCATTTGCTGGCACAGGTCGGTGATTTCATCGAGGTCGGCCTTCTGCAGGAGCAACACGGCTTTTTCCGCCAGGAGCCCTTCGAGGGCGACCCGTGCATCGCGAATTTCCCGCAGGCGTTCGACCGTCATCAAGCGGACGCGCAGACGCGAGGTTTCGGTGACTTCAAAGGCGTTTTCGGCGCTGAGGCGCTGCAGGGCTTCACGCACCGGCATGGGGCTGGAACCGAGGGCTTCGGCGAGGCCGCGGATGGTGAGTTTCTGGCCGGGCTGGAAACGGCCACTCATCAACGCTTCGCGGATCTGGCGATAGACCTGGTCTTGCAAGGTATCGCGGGACACCTGGCGCAGGGTGGGCAGGAGGAGCGGACCATCTGTCATGAGGCAAAACCTGTGTTGTCGTTCTTATGGCCTCAATATGTGATCACAAATCAAATATGTCAAATAGTTTCCCAGACTCATGCGCGCGCACAACAATTGTGGGAGCGGGCTTGCCCGCGAAAGCGGTGGATCAGCCGACACATTAGTTGACTGACACACCGCATTCGCGGACAAGCCCGCTCCCACAGTTGGGTGGTGTTGAGCTTGAGGTCAGGGCTTGAGCGGACGTTCCTGGTCGCGCTCGGACAGCTCCGTCCCGTCATCGGGATGCTTCCAGGTCTGCGGTTTTTCTTCCTCCTGCCGCCGGGGTCGCTCGCGCTCCGGTGCGTCCTGCGGTGTGTGTTGGTCAGCCATTGCCACCTCCCATCCGTAAGAATTGGTCACGTCTTCAGCATAGAACAGCCGATGCGGTTTTGGCTTATAGCCGATTGATAGCCAATGAACATCAATCCATCCAAATTTGTCACTTATCATTTCTAAATGTGTCAGCCACTATTCCAAGTCTTAAGCGAAACAAGCACTTTAAAAAGAACGCTGGAGACACAAAACCATGACTAGCCCTACCCGGCCCGACTCTGCCCGTTCGAAAGTTGGTGCGGTATTCCGCGTGACTTCGGGCAACTTCCTCGAACAGTTCGACTTCTTCCTGTTCGGTTTTTATGCCACCTACATCGCTGCCGCGTTCTTCCCTGCCGCTAATGAGTTTGCGTCATTAATGATGACCTTCGCCGTGTTCGGCGCGGGCTTCCTGATGCGTCCATTGGGCGCGATCATCCTGGGTGCCTATATCGATGACGTCGGTCGCCGCAAAGGGCTGATCGTGACCCTGTCGATCATGGCCAGCGGCACGCTGCTGATCGTGCTGGTGCCCGGTTATCACACCATTGGCCTCTGGGCACCTTTGCTGGTGCTGCTGGGCCGCCTGTTGCAGGGCTTCTCGGCCGGCGCGGAACTGGGCGGTGTGTCGGTGTACCTGTCCGAAATGGCCACCCCCGGCCGCAAAGGCTTCTACACCAGCTGGCAATCGGGCAGCCAACAGATCTCCATCGTGGTCGCCGCCGCGCTGGGTTATGGCCTGAACGTGTGGATGGAACCGGCCGTGGTAGCCGATTGGGGCTGGCGCATTCCGTTTGCCATCGGCTGCGTGATCATCCCGTTCATCTTTATCCTGCGGCGCAACCTGCAGGAAACCGAAGAGTTCGCCAACCGCAAGCATCGCCCGACCATGCGCGAAGTGATGGCGACCCTGGTGAAGAACTGGACCGTGGTCATTGGCGGCATGCTGATGGTGGCCATGACCACCACCGCGTTCTACCTGATCACCGTGTACGCGCCGACCTTTGGCAAGACCGTGCTGCAACTGAGCACCTCGGATGCCCTGCTGGTGACCTTGCTGGTGGCGGTGTCGAACTTTGTCTGGCTGCCGATCGGCGGTACGTTGAGTGACCGTTTCGGTCGCAAGCCGGTACTGATCGCCATGACCGTGCTGACCGTTCTCACAGCTTACCCAGCGCTGTCCTACGTGGTGAACGCGCCAAGCTTCGCCCATATGCTGGAAACCCTGCTGTGGTTCTCCTTCCTCTACGGCCTGTATAACGGCGCGATGATCCCGGCCCTGACCGAAATCATGCCGGTGGAAGTACGCGTGGCGGGCTTCTCCCTGGCCTACAGCCTGGCGACCGCGATCTTCGGCGGCTTCACCCCGGCGATCTCGACCTGGTTTATTCACATCACCGAAGACAAGGCGTCGCCGGCCTACTGGATGATGTTCGCCGCACTGTGCGCGCTGTGCTCGACCCTCGCCTTGTATCGCCGCGCCAACGCTCGCGGGCAGGTGATGCAGGGAGCAGCGCAATGAAGGCACTGTTCAAGACCCTGACGGCCCTGTTCCTCGGCGCCCTGGCGCTGACGGCCCAGGCCGAACAGCTCAAGGTGATGACCTCTGGCGGCTTCACTGCCGCGTATAAATTGCTCGGCCCGCAGTACGCCAAGCAAAGCGGTGACAGCCTCGACACCATCCTCGGCCCGTCCATGGGCAAGGCGCCGGAAGCGATTCCCAACCGCCTGGCCCGTGGCGAACACGCCGATGTGGTGATCATGGTCGGCTACGCCCTGGATGAGCTGATCAAGCAGGGCAAGGTCGACCCAGCCTCCCGCGTGGAATTGGCAGACTCGCGCATCGGCCTGGTGGTGAAGGCCGGCGCGGCCAAGCCGGCTATCGGCACCGATGCCGAATTGAAGACCGTCCTGAGCAATGCCAAGTCGGTGGCCTATTCGGACAGCGCCAGCGGTGTGTATGTCGAGAAAGAGCTGTTCAAGAAGCTCGGCATGCCCGCCAAGGGCACCATGATCGAACGCCTTCCGGTGGCCGAGCAGGTCGCCAAGGGTGACTACGAAGTGGGCTTGCAACAGGTGGCGGAATTGTTGCCGGTGCCGGGTGTGACCTACGTCGGCAAGATCCCGGAAGATGTGCAATCGGTAACGCGCTTTGCCGCCGGCATCCCGGTCAACGCCGAGCACCCGGCGCAGGCCAAGGCGCTGCTGCGCTACCTGGCCTCGCCCGAGGCACAACCGGTGGTGCAATCCACCGGCCTGGACTCGGTGTCACGCTGAGCGGAACGGCATCTCCCGCACTAACCGCTCCAACTCCAGCGCCGCCGGCGGCAATGTCCGCCCGCGGCGTTTGATCAAGCCCACATTGCGCATCACCTGCGGCTCCACCAGGGGCACGCTCACCAGGATCGGGTGCTCCGTGGACGGCATCGCAATCGACGGCACCATCGCCACGCCCAACCCCGCCTCCACCAGCCCGATCATCGTGGTCACGTGGTGCGTCTCACAGATACTCGGCTTTTTCACCCGCACGCCGCGCAACGCCTGGTCCAACAGGAAGCGGTTGCCGGAGGTTTTGTCCACGCTGATGTAGTCGTGCTCATAGGCCTCGACCCAGGTCACGCTGTCGCGCTGGGCCAGCGGGTGGTCGCGGCGACAGGCCAGCACATAGCGCTCTTGCAGCAGCAGTTCGAACTCCACTTCATCGGCCAGGCTGCCGCTGAAACTTACGCCAAAATCCGCCTCGCCACTCTCCACCGCATTGCACACCTCGCCGGCACTGGCATCCAGCACCCGCAGGCGAATCTTCGGGTACAGCTTGTGGAATTCGGAGATCACATGGGGCATGAAGTAATACGCGGTCGACGGCACGCAGGCGATGGTGACATTGCCCATGCGCGTGGACGCCACATTGCTGATGCCCATCAGCGCCACGTCGAGGTCATCGAGCATGCGCTCGACCTGGGGCAGGAACGCGCGGCCGACCATGGTCAGGCTGACGCGCCGGGTGGTGCGTTCGAACAGCTTCACGTCGAGGGCGGTCTCGAGCTTTTCGATCCGCCGGCTCAGGGCCGGTTGTGAGATACGGATGGCCTCGGCGGCGCCGCGAAAGCTGCCCTTGTCTACCACGGCGCGGAAAGCCTGGAGGTCGTTGAGGTCGAAGTTGATGATCACGGGAAAGAAGCCAGAGTCGTCGGGATGGTGGGCATTATGGTATGGGTGTCGAGGAGAGTCACTGGCCGATCAGGGGTATCAATCTATAGTTCCAGAGCGCAATCGTCGTTTCCCTGCGCCGGCTGCGAACGAGTACGTCTGAAACAATTCTAAACAGATCAAATTAGTATAAATTGCGCGATTCGCATCGATGGCATTCATGGAGGTTACCCGTGGCAACTCTGCAAACGAACACTATTCAGGCACTGCAAGACAATCAAAGCGCCCTCCTTGCCGAATGGAATGCCAGCCTCGAGACTTCGGGGGCGACGCGCAACATCAAGGGCGACGACGTCAAACAGCAAACCCAGGAGTTCCTGAACCTGCTGGCGACTGCCCTGCAACAAGGCGGCTCGCAGAACACCGACCATGAAAACTGGGCAGAAACCCGAGTATTCCTGGAAAAACTGTCCCACAGTCGCGCCCTCGCCGGCCAGGACTCGCAGCAGACCGCCAGCTTCATCTTTGCCCTCAAAGGCCCGCTGTTCGCCCTGCTGCAGCGCGTGTACACCGAGCAACCGGCGCAGCTTGCCGAACAACTGCTGAAGATTTCCGAACTGCTCGACGCGCTGGGCATGCACACCATCCGCACCTTCCAGAAGTCCCGCGAGTCGGTGATCAAGCGCCAGCAGGAAGAACTGCTGGAGCTGTCCACGCCGGTGGTCAAGCTGTGGGATGGCGTACTGGCCCTGCCGATGATCGGCACCCTGGACTCGCAACGCACCCAAGTGGTGATGGAATCGCTGCTGCAGCGCATCGTCGACACCGGTGCTGAAATCGCGATTATCGACATCACCGGCGTGCCGACCGTCGACACTCTGGTCGCCCAGCACCTGCTCAAAACCGTCACGGCCATCCGCCTGATGGGTGCCGACTGCATTATCAGCGGCGTGCGCCCGCAGATCGCCCAGACCATCGTGCACCTGGGCCTCGACCTGCAAGGCGTGGTCACCAAGGCCAACCTTGCCGATGCCCTGGCCCTCTCCCTCAAACGCCTAGGCGTCACTGTCACCAAGGCCGTCTGAGTATGGAACGCATCCCTATTTTGCAGATGGGCGAATTCCTGCTCGTGACCATCCAGGTGGACATGCACGACCAACTCGCGCTGACCTTGCAGGACGACCTGTCCGAGCGGATCAGCCGTACCTCGGCGCGGGGCGTACTCATCGATATTTCGGCGCTGGACATGGTCGACTCGTTCATCGGGCGCATGATCGGCACCATTTCGGGCCTGTCCCGCATCATGGACGCCCAGACCGTCCTGGTGGGCATGCAGCCAGCCGTGGCAATTACCCTGGTGGAACTGGGCATGACCCTGCCCGGCGTCGCCACCGCACTGAATGTAGAGCGCGGCATGAAACTGCTGCGTGACCGGGTAGAACACTCATGACCCAAGCCAGCAGTGGCACCCACCCGGTGCTGATCGAACAGGACGTCGTGCTGGCTCGACAATTGGTCCGCAAACTGGCCCAGGACTGCGGCATGCGCCTGATCGACCTGACCAAACTGGTCACGGCGGTCAGTGAGTTGGCGCGAAACACCGTGGTGTATGGCGGTGGTGGCTACATGGACTGGGCAGTGATCGAAAAAGACCACCGCCCCGGTGTACGCCTGACATTTCGCGATGAAGGGCCGGGCATTCCCGACCTGAAGCTGGCGATGACCGACGGCTGGACATCCGGCAGCGGGCTCGGCCTGGGGCTTACCGGGGCGAAGCGCCTGGTGGATGAATTTGAACTGGACACCGAGCCAGGCAAGGGTACCTGCGTGACGATCACCCGATGGGCCTGAACATTCCCAGCGCCCTCACTCACGTGTTGTTGATCGAGGATTCCAGCCAGATCGGCCATGCCCGGCGCGTGGCGCAGCGGTTCTCCGAGCAATTGGGTTTCGACGAGACCGATGCCGGCCGCGTGGCCTTGGTGGCGACTGAACTGGCCAGCAATGTCCTCAAGCACGCCGACCATGGCGCATTGCACCTGCGCGCCACGGGGAACGGAGGCGTCGAACTGATTGCCATGGACCGTGGGCAAGGCTTTGATCTGGACAGTTGCCTGGTGGACGGGTTTTCCACCGGCGGCACCCAGGGTATCGGCCTGGGCGCTATCTCACGCCTGGCCCAGGTGTTCGAAGCGCATGCCGATCAGCGTGGCACGGCGATCATGGCCAGGCTGTACCCACGCGGCTCGACGACGAAAGACATTCGCTACGGGGTCAGCCAGCACTCGCTGCACGATGATCCACACTGCGGCGATGCCTGGCACTTGGCAATCGAACCCGGCCGCTTCAGCGTGATGATGGCCGACGGCCTTGGCCATGGCGAGCATGCAGAGCGCGCGGCCAGGGCCGGGGAAGACGTGTTCGCACGGTATGCCTTTGCGGATTCGACGGTGTTGATGAACGACATGCACATCGGCATGAACGGCACCCGAGGTGGCGCCATGGCCGTGGCCCAATACGATGCCCATGCCGACAACCTGCGGTTCACCGGCGTCGGCAATATCGGCGCCAGCCTGATCGGGCCGGGCAAGTCGCGCGGCCTGGCGTCCCATCCGGGGATCGTCGGGGTGCAGTTTCGCAAGGCACAACCCTTCGACTACGCTCAAGTGGCCGGCCAGTTGTTGATCATGTACAGCGATGGCCTGCAATCACGCTGGAACCTGTCGGACTATCCGGGGCTTGTTCATCGCCATCCGGCCCTCATTGCCGCCATCCTGCACCGCGATTTTTGTCGCGGCCGGGATGACGTCACCGTCTTCGTGATTGCCCTGGAGGCCATTGATGGCTGACACCACCGCCTCGCTCACCGCTGAAATCCAACACCTTCGCCAGGAAGCGGATAACCTGCGCGCCGAATTGGACGAAACCAACCAGGGCGTGTTGGCGCTGTACGCCGAGTTGGATATGCAGGCCGATCAGCTGCGCCAGGCGTCGGACCTGAAAAGCCGCTTCCTGTCCTATATGAGCCATGAGTTCCGCACGCCGCTGGGCTCGATCCTGAGCATCACCAGCCTGCTGGCCGATGAGCTGGATGGCCCGCTGAGCCCGGAACAGCACACCCAGGTCGGTTTCATCCGCAGCTCGGCCCGCGAACTGCGCGAGATGGTCGACGACCTGCTGGACTTGGCGAAGATCGAAGCCGGGCGTATCACTATCTCCCCGGCCTGGTTCGATATGTTCGACCTGTTCTCGGCACTGCGCGGGATGTTCCGGCCGATTGTGGATGCGTCGTCCGTCGACCTGATCTTCGAAGAGCCTTCCGGCCTGCCCAAACTCTATACCGATGACAAGAAGCTGGCGCAGATCCTGCGCAACTTTATCTCCAATGCCTTGAAGTTCACGGTGCAGGGCGAAGTGCGCGTGTCGGCGCGCATGGAGAGTGACCACGAAATCCGCTTTGCCGTACAGGACACCGGCCTGGGCATACCGGGCGAGCTGCATAACAACCTGTTCGAAGACTTTTCCCAGATCGATTCCCCGTTGCAAAAACGCCTGCGCGGCACCGGCCTAGGCCTGTCCCTGTGCAAGCGTTTCGCCGAGCTGCTGGGCGGTCGCGTGGGCGTAGAAAGCACACCTGGCGTGGGCTCGCTGTTCTTTGTGATCATTCCTCTGTCCATCGCCAGCGAGAACGTCGATGAAACGTGACATTCAACTCTTGATCGTGGACGACAACGCCGCCACGCGCTACGCCCTGCGTCGGCGCCTGGAGCGCCATGATTACGCGGTGCTCGAAGCCGGCACGGGCCAGGACGGACTGGACCTGATCGCGAAGGAAAAGATTGATGCACTGATCCTCGACGTCAACCTGCCGGACATGAGCGGCTTCGATATCGTGCGGCGTTTGCGCAGCGATCCGGCCACGGCGTTGCTGCCGGTGGTGCACGTGTCGGCCGCGTCGATCGAGACCGGTGACATCATCACCGGCCTCAACGCCGGTGCCGACGCTTACCTGATCCATCCGGTCGACCCTGACGTCTTGCTGGCGACCCTGCGCACCTTGCTGCGTGTGCGCGACACCGAATACGCCCTGCGTGAAAGCGAGGCGCGCTTTCGAGAGATCTTCTTCAATATCAGTGCGCCGATCGCGGTGATGGATGCACAGCTCAAAGTGCACGAATGCAACCACGCGTTCGCCCAACTGATCCACGACAACCTCAACCCGGATGCCCTGCTCGAATGCTTCGCAGACGGCCAGCACGCGGTCATCCACGAACTGTGCCTGCGCCTGACAGCCGGTGAACGCTGGAAGGGCACGCTGCAGATGAAAGTCGACGGCGAACTGCGTGAGACCGAGTGGCAGATTTCACCCTATCGCCGTGCCGAACTGAGCCTGGTGTTTGTCGAAGATGTCACCGAACATCGCCACCGCGAGCGCCACCAGCAGGCCGAGCTGGCCAATGCCGCCAGCCAGTTGGCACGTACCGAAGCGCAACTGCTCCAGGCCCAGAAAATGGATGCCCTGGGCAAACTGACCGGCGGTATCGCCCATGACTTCAACAACCTGCTGACCGGGATCATCACCAGCCTGGAACTGATCAAGAAGCGCATCGTAAGCAACCGTACCGACAAGGTCCTGGGTTACGCCGATGCAGCACTCAGTTCAGCCCTGAGTGCCGCCGGCCTCACCAACCGTTTGCTCGCTTTCGCCCGCCAGCAGCCGCTGGACACCCGGCCGATCGATATCAATGCGCATATTCGCTCCCTGGAAGAGTTGCTGGTGCGCACCATCGGCGAACACATCGCCTTGAAACTGGAGCTGACCAACAACCCCGCCGTGGCGATGGTGGACCCGATCCAACTGGAAAGCGCGGTGCTGAACCTGGTGATCAACGCGCGGGACGCCCTGCCCCAGGGTGGCATTGTGTGGGTCACGACCTACCAGGCGTTTTCCAATGGCAACCTCAAGCTGGAAAACGGCCCCTACATCGCCCTGTCGGTCAGGGATAACGGCGTGGGCATCGAGCACAGCGTGATCGACAAGGTGTTCGACCCGTTCTTCACCACCAAGCCGGTGGGCCAGGGCACCGGCCTGGGCCTGTCGACCATCTACGGGTTTGCCCGCCAGTCCGGTGGTGATGCGCAGATCCGCAGCGTCACCCGCCAGGGCACCGAGGTGACCATCATGCTCCCCGCCGCCGATGGCCCCGCCGCCTCGACCACCAAGACATTGGCAGTGCCGGGTAACAGCAAGGGTGAACACATTCTGATCGTCGAAGACATGCCCTCCGTGCGCAGCTTCGTGGCCGAGGTGCTGGTCGACGCAGGTTACCGCTGCAGCCTGGCAGCGGACGGTGACGAAGCACAGGCCGTGCTGCAGGCCGACCCGAGCATCAACCTGCTGCTCACCGATGTCGGCCTGCCATACATGACCGGCCGCGAGCTGGCCGACCATGCACGCGCCCTGCGCCCCAACCTGCCCATTTTGTTCATGACCGGCTACGCCGAGAACGCAGCGAACCGACAGAACTTCCTGGGTGAGAGCATGGACTTGATCACCAAGCCGTTTCACATCGATGAGCTGCTGGAAAAACTCAGGCAAGGTCTGGAGCCCCAGGACTAGGCACTGATAAAGGGGACAGCGGGTTTCCCACACGTGAAGTTCTTCGACAAGCTTGGTAGGGTGGTCGGCGTTTTTCCCCGGCTACTGGCAATCATCGATGACCCTCTCTTCCAAAAAATACCCGGCACTGCGATTTGGCCTGCGCGCAGCAGGCCTGCTATGCGTCGCGACCCTGGGCTTTTTTACCTGGCAAAGTTACTACCCCGTCAGTGCCGCCGACGGTTGGACGGTGCAGGTGGTGCACCGCGACGTCCAGAAAGCCGCCGCGCTGCTGCCCATGGCGGACGGCTCGCTGGTGGTCAGCCAGGAACTCGACAAGGCCAAGGGCAGCATCGTGCGCATCCACCCGGACGGCACCCGCGACGTGGTGGTGGCCAACCTGTCCAAGCCCGACGGTCTGTTTGCCACCCGTGGCGGCTGGGTCTTCAGCCAGGAGTCCGCCGCCCTGCCCGTGAGCTTCGTCAAGGACGGCGTCGTCACCGAACTCTTCCAAGGTGAGAGTGTGCAGGGCCTGTGGGATGACGGCGACTACTTGTATGCCATAGAAGACCGCAAGCCCTTCGGGCGATTGCTGCGCTATCGCTGGAGTGACCAGACCTTGAGCGTGCTGCGCGACCAGGTGGAGGAAGGCGAATCCATCGTTCGCTGTACTGACGGGCGGATGCTCTACAACGAGAAGAAGAAAGGTGTCGTGCGTGAACTCAGCGCAGACGGCAGCGACCCGGTGGTGCTGAGCCACCTCAACCAGCCGAGCTTTTTGATGTGCGATGAGCGCGGGCTGTGGGTCAATGAAGACGCCACCCATCGGGCGCGGTTGTTGCTGATTGATAAGCAAGGGCGCCAGCGGACGATTCTGTCATTCCTGAAAGCACCACAGTCGATCGTGCCGACGGGCCAGGGGACTTACTTGCTGGCCGAAGGCGGGAGAAACCGAGTGTTGGAACTGGTACCCGATAAGCACACGGCATCACCGTGAAGCACACGCCAACTTGAATCGCGCCAGTGCCTGCAGAACGCTGAGTTCGGCAGGCTTTTGCGTTTCTGGCTACACCCAGGCCTGCGGCCCACTGAAAAACGCCCGCGCATTACTGTCCAGCGTTTCCAGGTGATACCCGCCCTCCTGCACGACCACACAGGGCAGTCCCAGCCCGCGAATGCTTTCGCCCAACCGCGCAAACCCTTCGCGGGTGACCGCAACTTTGCTCTGTGGGTCCAGTTCGTAGATATCAAAACCCAGCGACAGCACCAGTACGTCCGCCGAGAAGTCCTTCACCGCCGCCAGGGCCAGTTGCAGTTTTTCGAAGAACACCGCCTCGCTGGCACCGTGGGGCATGGGCAGGTTGAGGTTGAAGCCTTCACCCGTCGCGCTGCCGCGTTCTTCGGCAAAGCCGGCGACACCCGGGTAGAAGTTGGTGGGGTCACCGTGGATCGACACATACAGCACATCATCGCGGTCATAGAAAATTTCCTGGATGCCCTGGCCGTGGTGCATGTCGGTGTCGAGCACGGCGACGCGCTGAAAGCCTTCGCGCAAGGCCTGGGCAGCCACCGCTGCGTTGTTGATGTAGCAGAAACCTCCCGCTGCATCGAAGCGGGCGTGATGGCCGGGTGGACGACACAGCGCATAAGCGGCCGGGGCACCCTCGAGGACGTCTTTGGCAGCCGCAACGGCGCTCTGGGCTGACCAGTAGGCCGAGCGCCAGGTGAGTTCTCCAATGGGGCAACTGCCGTCCGCCAGGTACCGCGCGGCCTGGGCGAGGATGCCGCGCAGGGCGTTGGGCTCGCGCACGAAGATGTTGGACATGACTTCGTCGCCCCAGTCTTCGGGGACTTCCTTCCAGCGTTGGTGGGCCTCCTGGAGGAAAGCCAGGTAAGGCGCGCCATGCACGGCCAGCAGTGGATCGAGACCATGGTCCTGGGGTTGCTGGATATCGAAGCCCAGGGTTTGCGCGGCCAGCAGCAGGTTGCGGGCGCGCTCGGGGACTTCCTGTGGCGTGCGCATCTGGCCACGGGAGTAGTAGCTGCGCGGATGGTGCAGGAGTTGTTCGGGGTGGAAAAACGTTCGCATCAAAAAGTCTCCTTACTGAGCCTGGCCGGCGCGTTTCAATACGGCGTTGAGCAATACGTCGGTGCCCTGGCGCACATCCTCGGGCAGTACATCTTCGGCTTCATTGTGACTAAGGCCGCCGACGCACGGGATGAAGATCATCGCGGTCGGGCAGTAACGCGCCAGGTGGATGGCATCATGGCCGGCGCCACTGACGATGCGCTGCTGGCTATAACCCAGGGTGTCCACCGAGGTTTGCACGCAGGCGACGCACTCGGCGTCGAAGGGCGTCGCCGGGCTGATCCAGTGCGGGGTCACCGTCACGGTCAGGCCGCGTTGCTCGGCGATGGCCTGCACCTGTTGGCGCACCTGGCGCTCCATGGCGTCGATCTCACTGTCGCGATGATGACGCAGGTCGACGGTAAAACTCAGCAATCCTGGAATGGTGTTGCGCGACGATTTGGCGATGCTCAATTCGCCGACGGTGGTCAGGCCTTCCGGGGCAAAGTCCGCTGCCAGCGTTTCCAGCGCCTGGATCATTTGCGCGGCGCCATACAACGCATCTTTACGCAGCGGCATCGGCGTCGTGCCGGCGTGGGCCGCCATGCCTTCGACGCGTACATCCAGCCAGCGAATCGCCTGGCCGCCGGTGACCACGCCGATGCTCTTGGCATTGTCTTCAAGGATCGGTCCTTGCTCGATGTGCGCTTCGAAATACGCATCCACGGCACTCCCCAATGGGCGTGAACCGTTGTAGCCCGTCACGCGCAATGCCTCGCCCACACTGACGCCAGCGGCATCGACAGTGGCCAGGGCCTTGTCCAGCGCCAGGGTGCCGGTGAACACCGCGGAGCCCAGCATGGCCGGGGTGAAACGGGCGCCCTCTTCGTTGGTCCACACGGCAATTTCCAGGGGTTTGCGGGTCTGGATCCCTTGGTCGTCGAGGCTGCGGATCACCTCCAGGCCAGCCAGCACACCGTAGACACCATCGAAGCGCCCACCCTCGGGCTGCGTGTCGAGGTGGCTGCCGATCAGCACCGGCGCCGCGTCTTTATCCGTTCCGGCACGCCGGGCAAACAGATTGCCGATGGCGTCGACGCTCAGGGTCAACCCGGCGGTTGTGCACCAGTGGCTGAACAGTTCACGACCGGCTTTGTCTTCGGCACTCAAGGCCAGGCGGCAACTGCCACCGCGTGCCGTAGCGCCGATCTCGGCCATGGCCATCAGGCTGGCCCACAGGCGCTCGCCGTTGATCTTCAACATTGCAGACTCTCCATCAAACGCTATGGGCCATCTCAAGACGGTGAGCGGTGGCGTGACGGCGCGACAACGCCAGTACGCACACCAGCGAGACCGCCGCGATCAAGCTGTAAAACACTGCCATCGGCCACCATTGGCCTTGGTATTCATGGGCCAGCCAGGTGCCGATCAACGGCGTGAGGCCACCGGCCAACGCGCCGCATACCTGGTACGCCAGGGAGATCGCGGTATAACGCACACGGGTTTCAAACAGGCCGCTGACAAAGCCGGCAATCACCGCGTAAAACGACGCCATGCACACCACCGCGAGGGCAATGCCGAGGATGATCAAGGGCGCCTGGCCACTGCTGACCAACACGAACATCGGGTAAGGCGACGCCATGGCCAATAGCGTCATCGCGCACAGGAAGCGCGTGGCACCGACCTTCTCCGCCACCCAAGCGGCCAGGGGCTGGACGCAGAACTGAATGATGGCAACGAAGAACAGACACTCCAGAATCAACGAGCGCGGCAAGCCCAATTGCTGAGTGCTGTAGGCAATCATGAAGGTATTGGTGAAATACACACCGGCAATGCCCAGGGTGTTGGCACCGATGCACAGCAGCAACGGACGCCAGGCGGTTTTCAGCACTTCGATCACTGGGGCCTGGTCTTGCTTGATCGCTCGCGCTTTTTCCGCCAGGGCTTTGTCTTCGAGAAACTCAGGCGACTCATTCACGCCCAGGCGAATCGCCAGCCCCACTACAAGCAGCAAGGCGCTGGCAAGGAACGGCAAGCGCCAGCCCCAACTCAGCAACGCGTCTTCCGGCAAGCGGGTGACTGCGCTGAATGCCAACAGCGACAGGATCAACCCCGCCGGGCTGCCCAACTGCGCGAAGGAGGCAAAGAAGTTACGCCGACCTTTCGGTGCATGCTCACCGGCCATCAACACCGCGCCACCCCACTCGCCGCCAACGGCAATGCCCTGCACCACGCGCAGCAGGATCAGCAGCACCGGTGCGGCGGCACCGATCTGTGCGTAGGTCGGTAGCAGACCAATGCAGACAGTGACCACCCCCATCATCACCAGGGTAATCACCAAGGACTTCTTGCGCCCGATCCGGTCACCGATGTGCCCGAACACAATGCCGCCCAACGGCCGTGCGAAGAAGCCCACGGCAAAGGTGCCGAACGCGGCCATGGTGCTGAACAGTTTGTCTTCGGAGGGGAAAAACAGTTGGCCAAACACCAGCGCGGCGGCAGTGGCGTAGATGTAAAAGTCGTACCACTCGATCATGGTGCCGATAAAAGCGGCGGCCGCAGCACGGCGAGGCTGGGGCGAAGCGGAAGGCTTCATGGGGCTGGCTCCTTTGTTTATTTTTTTGGCAGGAGAAAGGTCGAATGCATGCGCTCTGATGGCGCTTGTTGAGGGTGATTTTTCGTCCCGGGGCTATGATTAGTCAATTTTCTATTTATTATTCGAATTATAAATCCTGCTTATTATTGAATTGCGCCATGTCCGAAACCCGTCGCGATATTCACCCGTTGCTCAACGACCGCCTGGACTGGAACCTGCTGCGCACCTTTCGTGTGATCGGCCAGGAACTGAGCATCAGCCGCGCGGCCGCCCGCCTGCATCTGACCCAGCCAGCGATCAGCCAAGCCCTCAAGCGCCTGGAAGAACAACTTGACTGCCAGCTCATCGTCCGCCGTGGTCCACGCTTTGTACTCACTGAAGCCGGCGAGCAAATCTTTGCGATTGCCGGCGAGATGTACGGCCAGGTGTCGCAGATGAGCAATGCCCTGCAAAAACCGGGTGATGAAGTGATCGGCAAGGTGCGTTTGCTGATGATCAGCCGGATCAACTCGGACACCTTCGATGACTTCCTGGCAGGCTTTCACCGCGAGCATCCACGGGTAGACCTGGAGGTTGAGGTGATGCGCAGCTCGGACATCGTCGCCGCCCTCCTGGAAAAAACCGCGACCCTGGGTTTAAGCCTCAACCGCCGACCACAGCCACGCCTGGAGCAGCACCTGTTTTTGCGGCAGCGCTACGCGTTTTTTTGCGGGCGGCACCATCCATTGTTCGGACGCACCGGCTTGGCGGAGGGGGATTTGCAATCGGAGAACTTCGTGAGTTTCACCAGCGACCAGATTGGCGGGATGCTGTCGCCCTTGACGATTTTCCGCGATCAACAAGGGTTCAGTGGGCGGATCGTTGCATCATCTTCAAGCCTGGAGGAAGTGCGGCGCCTGGTGATTGCCGGATTTGGCCTGGGCTGTTTGCCGATCCATGTGGTGGCCGAAGACGTGAAGAACGGCCTGCTGTGGCGCCTGCCGCCAGATGAGGGGATTGCGGACGTGGATATTCATCTGCTGTGGAATCGGGAACAGAAGATGAGTCGGGCGGAAAGCATGTTTATCGACAGCCTCAGAGGACGGTTAGCCGAGTAAGGTTTTCTCTACCCTGAAAAGCCCTGTAGCTTGATTCGCCACAAGGCTTTTCTATTGATTGGCAGCGCTTTAACTCAGTGTCCTCGCTCTTTATTGGCTTGGGAAAGGACCGACGCGGCCAGCGCTTTGGTGTCTTCGCTGTATTTATCACTGCCCAGCACCTTGCCCGCTTTTTCCTCCATCTCGGCGCTTGTCTGCTTGTCAGTGCCTTTCTGCGCCAACGCTGAAGCAGCGAGGCTTTTAGCGATGGCAGAAGACGCTGAGCTGTTGAGGGTTTCCGCCGCCAACGTCGCGACCTTGCTGGAGGTTTTCTTCGTATTCTTGCTCATGACGCAATTCCTTTGCGGTGGGAGGCGCCCGATCTTGAGCGCTACCACACAGTAATAAGTTGCCGGCGGACCAGCAATGCACGGCCTGTAGGCAATGTTTGCGCAGTTCGTGTGAAAGATCACGGGGTCACGTAGTGCGGTCTAGAGCGTTGCATCGATTGCACTGATGATTACTATCGAACCGAGCGCCTGCCCGATTTTCAGTACCGGTTCCTATAATCGGCTCCAAATTCCCTTCCCTTCGCCTGGCTTCAGGCGACGTTCATCCTGGAACCCGACACCATGCCAAGTGCCAGCCAGGCCCCTAGCGGCCTTCCCGAACATAATCAACAGAGTGTCAAACAGCAGTGGTTGGCGATCCTCTCGGTTGCCGTGGGTGCTTTCGCCCTGGTGACCAGTGAGTTTCTCCCTGTGGGCGTACTCAATGACGTCGCCAGCGACCTGGGTATCAGCGCTGGCCACGCCGGCCTGATGGTGACCCTGCCTGGCATCATGGCCGCCCTCGCCGCCCCCCTGCTGTCCGTCAGCATTGGCGCCATGGACCGTCGCTACCTGCTGATCGGCCTGACGCTGATCATGATCATCGCCAACTCGGTCGTGGCCTTCGCCAGCGACTTCAGCCTGCTGCTGTTTGGCCGCGTACTGCTGGGCATCAGCATCGGTGGTTTCTGGGCGACGGCCATCGCCCTCAGCGGCCGCCTGGCCCCCAAGGGCGTCGACGTAGCCAAGGCCACCTCGATCATCATGATGGGAGTGACCCTGGCCACCGTACTGGGCGTGCCAGTCGGCACCTGGCTCAGTGGCCTGATGGGCTGGCGCATGACGTTCCTGGTCACCGCGCTGGTGGGCGTACCGGTGCTGCTGGCGCAGATCTTCCTGCTCCCCCGCCTCGATCCGGAAAAGGCGATCCGCGTCAGCGACCTGCCCGCTTTGTTTATTAATCCGCAAGCGCGGGTCGGGTTGATTGCCGTGCTGCTGATCGGCCTGGCGCACTTTGCCGCGTACACCTATGTCGCGCCGTTCTTCAAATACAGCTCCGGCTTTGATGGCCCGACGATTGGCTCACTGTTGCTGCTCTTTGGCGTGGCCGGGGTGTTCGGTAATATCTTTGCCGGTTTCGCCGCCAACCGCAGCGTACGCCACACCCTGTTGCTGGTCGCGCTGATGATCGGCACCAGCACCGCGCTGTTCCCCTACTTCGCCACCGGCATGACCGGCGCAGCGATGCTGATCGGCCTATGGGGCTTCGCCTTCGGCGCCTTCCCGGCCTGCGCCAGTATCTGGATGTTCGTGGTAGCGCCCAAGGATGTGGAGCGCGGCATGCCGCTGTTCGTTGCCCTGTTCCAGGTGATCATTGCCTTGGGTTCGTTCTTCGGCGGACGCATCGTCGATCAGATGGGTAGCGCGGTGCTGCTGAGCTTGGCCACGGCGTTGGTGGGCGCCGGGTTTGTGACAGTGCTGGTGCTGGGGCGTAAGGTGAGTAACAGCTTGGTGGCTCAGCCTGCCTGATCCAATTGCACTTACTAAAAAGCCTGCTGAGCATTGCGCCCAGCAGGCTTTTTCAGTTTCAGGGCAGCGCATCATTTGCCTGGGTTATCAACCGGGAAATTGCACCCGAGCACAGAATCAGGTTTAACCCCAACTTGGCCGTGCGGGACTGGACCTGGCCCACGCACTGGACTACAGCACCGAAATCGGCGTGAACTATGCCGCCGAAAAAGGAGCCGAAGCCCCTTTTTTCAAACATTGCCAGACGTCGTGTGCGCTGGCGAAATCAGTAACCCGCCGCTTCCGCAGGCTTGCCACTGACAATGCTCACCCCCGAGCTGGTGCCCAGGCGGGTGGCACCGGCTTCGATCATCGCCACTGCGGTCGCGTAATCGCGCACCCCGCCCGACGCCTTGACCCCCATCTGCGGGCCGACGATACGGCGCATCAGGGCGATATCTCCAGCAGTGGCGCCATGATGGCTAAAGCCGGTCGAGGTCTTGACGAAGGCCACCCCCAGTTCACGGCAGATTTCGCAGGCGCGGATCTTTTGTTCCTCGTCCAACAGGCAGGTTTCGAGGATCACTTTCAGCGGCACCGAACCGCAGGCTTGATGCACCCTGGCGATGTCGTCACGCACCGTGTCCAACAGGCCCTCGCGCAACGCGCCAATATTGAGCACCATGTCGATCTCGCCCGCACCCACGGCAATTGCCTGTTGGGCTTCGAAGGCTTTACTCTCGCTCAGCCCGGCGCCCAGCGGGAACCCGACCACCGCGCAGACCTTGACCTTTTGCCCACTGAGCAATTGGGCGGCATAAGGCACCTGGCCCGAGTTCACACAGACGGAATAGAACCCGTATTCCTGCGCTTCTTTGCATAACGCTGCGATCTGTTGCCGCGTTGCGTCGGGCGCCAGCAACGTGTGGTCGATAAACTGTGCAAGTGCTGCGGGTGTGATTGAGGTCATGAAATCCGTTCCTGGTGAAGGAGCACGATGGGCGCAACTGTGAGAAAGCACGCCCAAAAGATGTGACTATAATACCAACAAATGATGTAATTACAACATAACCAGCCGACCGGAACGCCTGTGGAAAGCAAACAATTAGAACGCATCAAACTGATCCAACAAGCCCTGCAGGACCAAAAGGCGATCCACCTGCGGGAAATGGCCGCATTGCTGGAAGTCTCGGAAATGACCCTGCGCCGGGACTTGAACCGTCACCCGGACAAGTTCCACCTGCTCGGCGGGCATATCACCCTTGCCTTCGACCCGTCCGAGGCGCCTGACTACAAGGTTACGGAGCAAGGCACTCGGCATGTGGAAGAGAAACGCCGTATAGGCAAGCTCGCGGCCGCGTTTGTCAAAAGTGGCGACACGGTGTTCTTCGACTGCGGCACCACGGTGCCTTTTGTGATTGATTTCATTCCCGATGAGCTGGAGTTCACGGCGGTCTGCAATTCGCTGAACGTGCTGCTCAAGCTGCAACAGAAGCCCAACTGCACTATCGTTCTGTGTGGCGGCACCTTTCATCGCAAGAACCAAGTGTTCGACCATGCCGACGAGAGCAGCATCCTCGACAGCGTGCGTTTGACCTGGGCCTTCATTTCGGCCGCAGGTATCAGCGAGACCTTCGGTGTCACCTGCTTCAACTTCAATGAAGTGGCGGTCAAACAGAAGGTTTTGCGCCAGGCCCAGCACAGCCTGTTGCTGGCCGATCACAGCAAGTTCGACGTTGTGCGCACCGCGCATTTCGCCAGCCTCGAACAGTTCAATGTGGTGGTCTCCGACAAGAAGCTGCCCAAAGCGTACCGTGAACTGATCACCCAATATGGCGCGCAATGGGTGGTGTGACCACCCTTGCCGCACCTCATCAGCCGCCTAGCTCATCCCGCAGGCGGCGCCTTTCTTCAGCCGACAGATAGCCGGTGCTCACGCTGAACAATGCCTGTTGTCCGCCGGCCAATGAACGCACATTGCCTTTGGTTTTTTCTGCCAGGTAGCCCTCGGGTTCGCAGGTAGAAGGCAAGACAAAGGCGGCGACGCCCTGGTCAGCGTTATGCAGGACCCAGCGGGTGGCATGGGAGAACTGATCGGGCCGGTAGTGGGTGTAGAACGCCGCCCCTTCGGGATGGTCCAGCAGAAAATGCGCATTGCCTGCGGTATCGGCTGGAACCTCTTCGAAGAAGCAGACGATTTCCGGATCATGCAGCGCGGGGCTGTCCAGGCTGCTCAGCCGTGAAGGGTCGCGGCTCAGCTCAGCCATGTAGGCCGACCACTCGGGGGTTGGCTTGACGTGGGCCGGCACGCTGCTGCGTACGCGCACCCGGGCGCCGGCCAGGGGCTCGACAAAGCGCGCGCCAGGCATGTAGGCGTAGTTCATGTGGGCCATGTACATCAATTCCATGGCCTTACCCGCGAGATTAGTGACCGCCATGCCGATATCAAATACCCCCGAGCCGGCCCGCAGGGTCAGCGTGGGTGTGGCCCGATAGTGGTCACCGAACCCCTGCACATACTCGTAATCCCCACCCAGGCGCAGGTACAGGCCCGCAGCGTCTTCGCCCACTTCCAGCCAGGCTGCGTCCATTGGCGCGCAGGGCATTTCGCCGTGCAGCGGGTGGTCGTCGCTTGGGGTCGGGCAGCCATTGCGCAACAGCCCGGCGTGAAACATAAAGCATCCGTAGGTGCCAATTATGGTTGCGCTGGGCTTTGGCTGGCGGAACATATTGCGCATGGTCAACTCGCAGCCGTCGAAGGTCGCGGACCAAATCATCTGCCCCTGATAAGGCAAGGCCACCACGCGACCACGGGCATTTTCCAACGCCAGGGCCTTGACCCCACTGGGGTAGGTCCAGGCCAGCACGCGAAAATCAGCCGATTGCAGCAGGGTTTTTTCTGCCCCGCTGAATTGCTCGGGAGACAACGCCAGGGTGAAGGTTTTCATGAGGCCACCACCGCGCCAGCCCTAGGCTGTGCGGCGCGACTGTGGCGCATGCAGGAATAGGCGTAGGCCACAATCACCACGAAACACAGCAGGGGCACGCTGTAGGCCAGTTGCATATTGCCGTGGGTGGCATCTGACAGCAGGCCTTGGAACACCGGGATCACCCCGCCGCCGACGATGCTCATCACCAGCAGCGAACCACCGACGCTGGTGTCTTCACCCAGCCCTTCAATCGTCAGGCCATAAATGGTCGGCCAGCACGGCCCGAGGAAAATGCTCACCGCGACCGCCGCGTACACTGCGCTGATATTCGGCACCAGGATGGTATAGGCAAGCAAGGCAATGGTCAGCACGCCGTAGATCGCCAGGACCTTGGCCGGGTGCAGCTTGCGCATCAATAGGTTGGCGATCATCTTGCCGACGAAATAGGCGGCAAAGGTCGTCAGCAGGAACCATGACGCGCTGCGCTCGTTCATCCCGCCCATCTGCATCGCCAGGCGAATGGTGAAGCTCCATACCCCGACCTGAGCCCCCACATACAGAAACTGCGCCAGCACACCGAAGGTAAAGCGCGGGTTGCGCGACAAGCGCGCCAGGCTCTGGCCGAGGCTGGGCTTTTTCACGTCGGCCTTGGCGTTGCCCCGGCATGCGGGGAAGCGGGTAATGGCGATCAGGATAAACATCAGCACCAGCACCGCGATCATCCATTTGTAGGGCAGCAGGGTCGACTGGATCATTTCCAACTGCTGGATGGCCGCCTCGGAGGCACTCATTTGGGTCAACTGTTCGTGGGTGGCGTCGGTGTCCTTGAACATCACAAAGCTACCGACATACACCCCCGCCATGGCGCCGAACGGGTGGAAGGTCTGCGAGATGTTCAGACGGCGGGTGCCGGTTTCCCGTGGTCCCATCAACGTCGAATAGGTGTTGCAGGCGGTTTCGAGAAACGACAGCCCGCACGCGATCACAAACAGCGCCATCAGGAACATGCCGTAGGTGGCAGTGGAGGCCGCAGGAAAGAACAGCGCGCAGCCCGCCATGTAAAGCATCAAGCCCACCAGGATCGTGCTTTTGTAGCCAAAGCGACGCACCACCATGGCCGCCGGAATCGCCACGAAAAAGTAGCCCAGGTAAAACGCCGACTGCACAAAGGCGGTCTGAAAATCGCTGAGCAAAAAGGCTTTCTTGAAGTGCGCGATCAGCACGTCATTCATGCTGGCCGCCGCCGCCCACAGGGCAAAAATACTGCACAGCAGCAAAAACGCGAACCAAGGCGTGCGGTTGAGGTAGAAACCATCGGCGGTCTGTTGGAGCGGGACTTTTGTCATTGTTATTCTCCGTGGGATATAGGGCGCACCAGCCATGCTGGGATCGCCAACATCGGTGATAGACGAATCAGCGCGGGTCGAAAAACTCCGCGAACCGGGCAGCATCCGGGTAGGAACTCTGGGTACCGAGGCCGGTGACCGAACAGGCGGAATACGCCACAGCCCGAGTCATGGCCGCACGCATATCGCCCTGCTGGGTCCAGTAGTGGGCAAAGCAACCGATAAAGGCGTCACCCGCGCCGGTGGTATCCCGGGCCTCGACCTTGCGGCCTGGCACATGAAACTCACCCTCCTCGCCCACATACAGCGCGCCCTGTTCACCAAGGGTGACGATGACATGGCGAATGCCCTGGACGACCAATTCCCGCGCGGCCAGCAACGCACTCTCAGGGCCCTCGACCGGCTTGCCGGTGATCAGCGAGAGCTCGCTTTCGTTGGGGATGAAAAAGTCCAGCTGCGCCAGATGCTCGCGGCTCAAACCTGCGACCGCAGGGGCCGGGTTGAGCAACACAGGAATAACGTGGCGCTTGGCAAATTCAATGGCGTAGTAGACGGTCGCCAAGTCGATTTCCAGCTGCAAGACGATGAGTGCGCATTCGCGCAAAGCCGCTTCTGCGGCGTCGATATCGGCCGGTTTCAAATGCGCGTTGGCGCCTTTGACGATCAGAATGCTGTTGTGGGAATCGCTCTGCACAAAGATCGGCGCCACGCCGCTGGACACCCCTGGCACCCGCGTGACGTAACGCGAGTCGATGGCATGGCGCTGAAAATTGGCCAACGTGTTATCGGCAAACATGTCATCGCCCAACTTGGTCAGCATCAACACCTCGCTGCCAAGCTTGGCCGCCGCCACCGCCTGGTTCGCCCCCTTACCGCCACACCCCATGGCAAAGCCCGGGGCTTCAAGGGTCTCGCCCTGGCGGGGCATTCGGTCGATATAGGTAACCAAATCCACCATATTGCTACCGATGACCGCGATCTTATTCATGGATATTTTTACCTTGTGCACGGGGTGGCAGGCACCACAGCGTAATTATTTTTGTTATTTAAATAACATTTTATGTGACTATTCAACCTATTTTTTTGAATGCGCGCACATTGAACGGATGCGCGGGCGAGGGAAAGCGCGAGTACCGCACGCGGCGATACCGTGGGAAGGTCACTCGGTTGGTTAGCAGGGTTGGCAGGACGTGTAAAAAACCCAGCGCGTTCGTCTGGTTTAAAGATGAAAAACCAGCAACCAAGCGAAAGGCGCTTAGGGGACTAGATCACGGGGGAATTCAGGAGGGGATCAATGAAGGAACAGAAACCGCAGAATGCAAAAAGGCCCCGTAAAAACGGGGCCTTTTTGTACTGATATGGCGGAGAGATAGGGACCCTAAACTTTCTGCCAGCAACACCCATAAAACACTGATTTTCTTGGCTGAAAGCCATTTATTACGTATAAATACTACGTACAAACCATCATCCAAGAGAACATCGTGGCAAACAATCTAGAACTGCAAGGCGGCGTGTATCACGTTCGCCTTGCCATCCCCAAGGACGTGCAGAATGCGTTCGGCGGCAAGAAAATCCTATCTCAGTCACTGAAGACAGGTCTTCGCTCTGAAGCCATGGATCGCCGTTTACCTATTCTTTCCGAGTGGAAACAGCGAATTCAGGCCGCACGCAAAGGCAACATGCCACCTGAAGACTGGCAAGAACAGTTCGTATCCGCAATTGAGAAGGTCGACACCTTCAGAACGAACAAACGCCGCGCATTGATTGGTGAGGATGTACCACCTTTTCCGCCGTCTAAAGCAATCAAAGCAATGCAGTTAATGGTTGATAACCCTGAGTTTCTGAAAAGTATGATCTCGCTCGTAGAGAAATCTAGGGCGATGGAGAAAAATGATGGCCTGGCAGGTGCGCTAAAATTTCAAGATCTGTTCGCCCATGCACTCAAGACGAGTCTGCCAACGCTGCATAAAACGCTGTACACGATGACGGAAGATCACCAGGCAGAGATGACTGCATTTCTAGCCGATCCTGCAAGCATCAAACCTAAGTCAGTGATCACAAAAAAAGCGTTGGCGGCATTTCGGACGTACCGACAGAGCCGTGGTGCTGATGCCAAGAACATCGCCATGCAGGAAATGCGGTTGACCAGCCTGTCCGACTTTTTGGCCAAGCATCAGCGTCCCTTGGACTTCGACTCTGTTTCGGCATGGCTTGACTCATTGGGTTTGAGCACCAAAACACTCAACCAGTATCGGCTGGCTGGCAGTGTTTTCTGGAAATGGGCTATGAAACACGACAGTCACTGGCGTGAGCATTATCGGGACAAAGCCAGTCCATTTGATGATCATGATTTACCTCAAACCCGGGGCAATGCTCGGAATGATGGAGAACGCAAAGACTTCACACTGGCAGAACTGTCGAAGCTACATGCAGCCGCTTTAAACGACGGGCATACAGCTTTGGCGGATCTAATCCTGCTGGGTACCTATACCGGTGCAAGAATTGAAGAACTCTGCCGTTTGCAAATTGAGAACGTAATCACCGTAGAAGGCGTCCAGAGCTTCGATATCGTTGAAAGCAAGACCAAAGCAGGCATTCGCGTAGTCCCGATTCACCCAGCTCTTAAAGGCGTCGTGGCACGACTTATAGATGATTCGACGGACGGCTATCTGGTACCCACCAAAGGCCGTAACAAATACCAGATACGTTCAGATGCCTTGGGAAAGGCTTTCGGTAGATTGAAGACTGCGCAGGGTTTTGGGCCACAGCATGTATTCCACAGCATCCGTAAGACCGTCATCACTCAGCTCGTCAGAGCTGACGTTACTGGAACGTTGATTGCGGAATTAGTAGGCCATGAAACTGGCACGGTTACGTTTGACATATACAGTCAGGGTGCTTCAGCTAAGCAAAAATTTGAAGCAATCTCAAAGCTTCCAAAAATTGCAAACTCGCCGACACAACCGGCACAAAACAATTGACAACTCTCCCGAATCCTGTTTAGAAGCAACAGTATTTGTGGTATAATTGAGCGTTGCACAAAATATTTTTCTAAACAGATCTTATGGGGTTTCTAGTAACTCCATGAGACGTCTAACACCTAGGCCATAGCAAGATTCTATAACAAATTAGATGCACATAGAAAAGCATAATGCGTTATACATATTTTGGTAGTGTCTTGGTCCTGTCAGTAAAAAGTTATAAATATTTTTACAAAAAAATCACTTATTTTGTGATTTTTCAATCTGAAAGATATAAATACTAGTGTAGGAAACTTCTACATCGATCAGCGCGGGACGGGGCAACCCCCTAACACCCCGACCGCTCCGTTCAAAAGTCGGCCACCATTTCCGACGTACAATCCGAGTGACAGATTCTAAACGGCGATTATTATGCGCTAGAGGTAGATGGTCACGCGATCATGCAGCTATACAACATTAATCCGGTAAGTGAGAATCGGATAAGTGATGCTGCCTCTGCGCCAATCTAGGAACCTAATAAAATGGACTCTCTCAGGATGGTGGCTCTGGATAAAATATACAACCACCGAAAAAGCTGGAACTCGTCATACTGGGTCCAATTCTTTTCCGTAGCTAATCGAAAACAGAGCTAATCGCCAATAGAGTTACCCTGGCGAGCTACCTGCCAAAAACAGGGATGCCATCTAGTATGAATCCGTTACTGGGACGTTCTTCAAGTCTTAGGCTGGGTTTCTTCCGTGACAGGAAAAATCCGTCTAAACCTTCTTCAAAAATTCTAGTGTCCAATTAGAGAATCGCTTTGGGCGATAGCCATTCTGGCCACAGTCAAAAAATCGTGATAGCAATCCATAGAACCATCGCCGAAGGCGATGCACCGAAGGTGCCAACAAACATATGAATTTCGTTCACAATAAAAACAGGAACGCCTTGAAACCATGAGCACGGCATATACCTTAATGATCATTTACTCGTTAACGGGCGGAATGATCATCTTCAACGTTTTTCGTTATCTTTCGATCATATAAGAAAAGCTAGAAATACGTTTGAACAGACAGACAGACAGACAGACAGACAGACAGACAAATCAGTTTGACTGAACATGAGTATAGCCATTTGCAAATTCATCAAGCAGCCACAACTACTAACAGACCAATCCTGACATTACAGACGGAAAACTTATGAACCACATATACGTTGAACCTCAACCTTCAGCTCGCCTTGAATCCGCTCCAATAACTTGCTACGTGTTGCTGCATGGCAATGACCAACCAGTCAGCCGGTTGCGGTACAAATCCCAGAAGGACGCTATTGATGTGGCTAGGGGTCTTGGCTTCAATCCATTGGTGGCTCTTGTCCGCATTCCGAACAAACGCAACCCCACTCACTGGCGATCTGCTGGCCGAGTCAATATCAACAACTCTGGCCGAAGCTTGGCTGAAGTCGATCAAATTGTATAATACAGGTATTCTTGTCCGCGACCTTGCGCCAGGTGACGTGAATCCAAGAAGAGCTAGCGCGAAATCTATCAGCCAGCAATAATGTTTACACTCTGTCAACCAAACTGAAATATGTACCAAGTGAACCAGTCGTAAACACCTAATAACTGGCCGACGCGCCAAACCTAAATCGAATCACAAACTGAACTTAGTAATTGTCAAAGTTTAGACCTAAATCACCGTACACCAAATTTAGCTCATCTGGTAGCAATGGCCATTTATCCTTTGTATTATTAGGTCTAGCTGACGCTTCCATATAAACCAGAAGGGCCGAAGCTTGTCTAAAAAAATGGTGACGTTCCGCATGTTCGGCCAAAGCTCGACCAACATATTGCTTTCGGCCGATAAACTCTCTAATCCTGCCCTCTAAATCGCCTTCTAGATGATTCGAGTATGCCTCAAGAATCAAGGTATTTGATCTTTCAAGTTCAGCCTTCCTACCCGTGATCTCGCTGTATAGGCGTTCCAGGATACCCAGCGACTCTTTGAATGGGCGTTCTAATTCCTTTAGTTTTTCAACCACATTATCGAAGCATTCGTCAGTTGCCTCAATCAAAGCCATACTGCGAGCCACAACACGCAGGACGGCAGAATCTGCTTTGACCGCAGAAGTAGGTTTATAAATATTGTCGTGAGTTAACTCACTGTGTGCATGTTGCAGAAGTGTTCTCAACTGGATTTCACAAGGAGTTCCTTCTGGTATTATCACACCAGCGAATTCGATTTCCTTGGAAGCCCTTACAACATAGTGAACAGACTGATATGTAAACTCTAACGGATTATCAAGGCGTTCTTGTTCATAATCTCTATCTTTCGAACAGTTGACATCAGCAAACGCGGCAAGGACACCTTCGATATAACGAATATCGTTGACCAGCAAGACAACAAACCGAAGCCCTACTTTATCTGTGATATCCCCGTAAGGATCAGTGTACGGTTTACCACGATGGAATGCCTTATCCAGCAGAGACTCAATTGTTTTCAACCTTGGCACTGGTGGGATCTTTAGGAACGTACCGTGATTATCACCAAAGGCTTGATCCAACTGCCCCAAAATGTAATCCGTTATATAACGTCCCCATGCGTCATACATCGACGACTCTTCGTCCCACCTAGCTGAAAACTCTTGTTCGTTCATTCTTGAAGTTGAATCGTTGACTTGATGATGACCTTCGTCCAGCTTTGGGCAACCCCATCTGCTCCATCATTGCCAGGAATCTGTTCAATGCTAATTTTTTCGGCAAACTGATCAGCAGGCCCAGTCAGTTTGATCCCCTGCGAAAACACTACGCGCCTGAATTTCAGATTTTTCTCAACATATGCCAGATCTTTGTTTATTGCAGTAAGAGGGAAGTTTTTTTGGGTCATGAAACCCTCATAACCGTCACGAATCTCTGGCTCTGCGAAATATGTCTGAGAGAACTCTGTTACCTGAATGCTTGGTGACTGGTCGACTTTCAAATATGTAACCAACGCGTTCAGCAAATCGTTTTTTCGTTCCGGGGTGACATCCAGTGCTTTGATAAATTCCTTGGTGTGATCGTGAAATTCTTTGGTTCTTGTTGCCCCATTCTGGGGAAATTTTAAGCCTAGAAATCCATCATAGAAATAATGGGCCGCTGAAAGCTTATTGGATGTAGACATTGTTTCATCATAGATGAAGGCTTTCCAACTGAGGGAAAGCGGTGTGTTGGCAACTGCATCGCGATCCATTTCAACAAAACATCCGATTTTGTATAAACGAGTCTGAGGAGTCAGGATCAAATCCTTCAAAAACTGAAGGGAAATAACACCTGCCGCTGCCACACGAGTGAACCCGTTATGAGGTTCCGCTTTGAGTTTGCAGACAAAACGCTTTCCTGGCACTCCAGCAGTTCCAGTCAACACAACTACAATGCCTCCTGGCAAATCTTGTCTGGTTTGTGCCCCAGCAAGCTTGACAGCGACAGCCTGTGAAGCCAAGGCAAAGCCTTCTCCGGCATCGATCAACTGCTTTGCTAAGTAGATTGCGCTTCCTTCCCCTTCGTTTTGAAGATCCATCTCCATGCATCGAGAGGATTGACCGAGAGCCTTGATAAGCCTGTCCCTCAAAGCGGTCATCGCTTCGGCGTCTAGCTCGATCTGCTGCTCTCCGAAAACTGGGTCGACGAGTTCGCGATTCGGCCCACGCTTGAAAACCTCATGAATCACAACTCGCTCGATATTGATATTTTCGAACACTTGCATCGTCCCTGAATGAATACATAGGAGGACATTATTGTGCCAGCAGTCTGGAAACGTCTACCTATTCGTATTGACGCCGACATACCGCCCTCTGGATCATCAAACGACCGTTAAACGATACCTTCCCGACAGTCGGTATTGGGTGTCATAAAAATAGGCTTTGTAATTTTGTGATACCATTACACACTGATACCACCTTAAGCGATACCAGTGGAGTCACCCGCCATGTCCCGCAATTTCCTTTATTGCCGCGTTAGCACCGCCACCCAGTTCACCGAGAACCAGGTGCAAGAAGTGAAAGCCGCTGGCTTCGATGTACAGGCCAGTCGGGTAGTCGAGGAAACAATCTCAGGCAGCATCGCTGCAAAGGAACGTCCCGGCTTTCAGAAACTGCTTGATAGGATGGAGTCTGGCGACGTGTTAATCGTGACCAAGCTCGACCGCCTAGGTCGTAACGCTATGGATGTCCGTCAGACAGTCGAGCATCTGGCAACTTCAGGTATCCGTGTCCACTGTCTCGCCCTTGGTGGTGTGGACCTCACCAGTGCAGCGGGTCGGATGACAATGCAAGTGCTGAGTGCCGTGGCAGAGTTCGAACGTGACCTTCTGATCGAACGCACACAGGCAGGGTTGCAGCGTGCCAAGAGCGAAGGCAAGAAGTTGGGCCGTCCAGAGGCAACTGATACTACTGCGGCAGTGCGGCGACTCAAGGCAAGGGATATGACTCAAGCCCAAGTAGCCGGTGAACTGAAGATCGGTATCGCCACCGTCAAGCGGCACTGGAACAAGGCCTAACCCACTTTTTTGCTAACTACGGGCGGCTTTTTCGTGCCAGTGATATTTCTGGAAAGCTAGTGTTGATACCTAGGTGGCACGGGAATGGCGTTAAGACTCGACCCAGCCTGTTCAACCGCGGCGAGGATCTCGCGAGCCAGCTCATTGAGCATTACCTGCAGGTTGCTGGGCGAGTACTGCTCGATCAGATTAGGGCTGACTTCGATCTTCAGGTGGAGGCATGATAATTCGGCCTTGACGTTGTAGTTCTTGATCAGCAGGACTAGGCCGAGTTCTGCGTTCTGCAGCTTGAAACGGTAGCCGGAGTCCTCGCCCTACCCGTCCTGGATGCCATTGTCGTCCAGCGAAGTCGACCAGCTCCGAGGCCTCGAACAGGGCAAGGACCTCGGGACGAAGCACGCCGGTGTACAGTTGGCGGTCCGTGTCGACGTGGCAGCCGAGGATCCGCACTGCGGAAAGGTCGACCGAGGATCCGTTGCCTGGGTCCAGGAAGAACCGACCGGAGGCAGATTCTTCAAAGTTGCCCGAATCGTCGAAGTGAATGCGGATCAGGTCCTTGGGTGCCTTCATCGTTCATACCTTTATGTGCTGGTGGCCGACGATCTGGGCGACCCAGTGGCAATGCACCTGACGGGCCACCACTACACGGAGTACCGAACGCAGTGATTGCCTCAGCGTTCTTCCGAGGCGCAGGCTCAGACCTAATTAACATCGACCTGCTGTGCCAGCAGTCCTGCATTAACCAGCTCAGCCCTTTCGACAGCAATGACCGCTTCGAGGGCCGGTTTTGCCTGTCTGGCAGTCGGCTTTCGCTGCCAACCGCCTGCGGCGTAGGTCGCCATGGTGCGGCATATACCTGCTACTTTCCAATGGATGGTGTTTGTTTGCTCTCCACGCTCGGCTACTTCAAGCCAGATAGTTGCTGGTATTTCCATACAGCGAGCGATGCGCTCATAGTCTGCGGCGGTATGAGTGCCGGTGGGGATCATTGGCTTGATACCGTCCGTTGCTTCTCCGGCTGAGTAAGAGAGCTCGGATGGCAGGGGATCGGAAAACTCAGGAAGCTTATCCTGGATGTCTTTCCAGCAATCTGCTTTCTTGAACCATTCGCTAGGGTTTCGCTGACCAGCTGATTTGCGCATAACTTCGTCGAGTTTTATGGCCCAGCCGGCGATAAGTTGTTCGAGTTCGGGACTGACTACTTGTTTCGACCAAAGAAGATCGAAATCGATACGCCCTCCTGTGCGATGTGAGATGCCAGCGATGACATAGGCGATGATCTGAGCACTATATGCAGGGAACCTCATGCTCTTTATCTTCTTTTCTGCGGAGCGATAAAGGATCGCGATCGCTATCAGGCGTTTGAACCAATTCTGGTCTGGCGTGCGGGTCGGCTCGTCCTTGAGTCGCTGCATGAAGATCTGGAAGTTCTTCTGGCCACCGAGGCAAACCTTGTCGGGGAGGCTGGACCAGGCGCTGAGGTAGCGGGCAACGTCGAGCTTGCTGAGGCGGCGCTGCTTTGGGGTTTGCTGACGGAATATTTTCGTGTCTGATATGCGATAGGCTGCCTTCTGTTCAGCCGCCAGATAGGAGCCGCGGGCGCGTTCATAGAACCAGCGCCCTTTACCGTCATCGAGCCAAGTCGTGTTGGCCAGTGTTTCAATCTGCTGATGGAAGGGGTCGTTTGCGGAGAAGTCTGCGAGCTGGACCGTATTCTGCCGGTTGGCTGCGCGTGAGATGCAGGAGACCATTTCACTCAGGTCGGCGCCACCCACTTTGATGATCTTTACCGGGACGGCTACATGCTCAAGGCTAATAGAGTCCTTACGCCGGGCTCGGTGCAGTGAGGCGGTAGTCTGACCACCGTTCACGATCTGCAGGCCCTTGAGAGAGCGTATTTCGATGCCGCCCGTGGCATTGGGGGCGACATCCAGATCATCGACAGTGGCGACGATGCCATTATTGAATGCGAGGAACATGGACGGCTGATCGGCGATCGTACGTCTAAGCTCAGCGTTAACGCTCTTGCGCCCCTGAAGTCCCAAAAACGCACGAACGTTCAGCTCAAGGAGGCGGACGCCGTAGCGCTCATATACCTGAGACAGGACTTCACCGGGAAGGACCGCAAGATAGGCATCGTAATCGTCATTCTGTGCAGGCACATGCAGGCAGGGCAATCCTTTTCCTGACAAGGCTATCAAGTCAACGGCGATATCTGTGCGGGTTTCGCCTTCGCCTAGTACACGGAAGAGGCGGACAATGTCATAGGCCTCGAACTCCACGGGTTTTTCGCGCCACTCCGCTGGAGGCGTGATGTTGCCAACGATACCGTCGGTGAGCAGCACGATTCTGATTGCTGAGAGGTTTTTTGCTTCGCCTTCTATCAAGCGAGCGAGGTCACTGGCATCGGTGTTCGAAGGCTCAAGGAGAGATGCGAGACCGTCGACGCAGGCACTGGCAAATCGCAGGGCTCTTTCCAGAGCACGGGTAATGTCGGCGGCAGGAATTTTGCTGGCTGTAAGATCGCCGGAGTAGATCGTGGTGAACAGGTCCAGGCGAGCGCGATCCTCATCGTACATGTAGCCATCAATGCGATACCGTGTATTGCGGATCGGACCTTCCTGGTAGAGGGGGAAGGTGCTGTCAAAATGGCCGGCCTCCTCCAGGCGTTCAAGGATCAAGCGGGTAAAGATGTTTGCTGAGAAAGGCTCTTCGGTCGATAGGCCTTCTTCTACTTCGGCAACCAGCTCTTGATGGAACTCTGTAAGTGCGTCGTCACTCATGAACGATCTCCTTGAATGAACGCTTCAAGGGCCGCCGTTATATCTATAGAGAAAGTGGACAGCGCGCGAACATCAAGCGTGTAGGTGGCTTCAGTAATTGCTACGGGGAGTGAGGCTCGGAGCAGGCGCGGGAACCCGCCCGTAACAGAATAGCAGTCCATCCCACGCACCTGTACTCTTGGTGCACTGCGCGCAATATCATCCCCTGGTAGAAGGCCACGGCGCAGAATAGCGTTCTCGAAAGTAAGACGAGCGGCCTGGCTAGGCAGTCGGTCAGCGATCGCAACGATCAGGTCACGTAAAGTATGGCCATCTTGTGCTTCGACCATTCGCACATGAAGTAGCTCGAGCCGACGGAGATCAGTTGTGTCCAGTTGATCAAGTTTTGAGACCGTGATTGAGGCTGCGGGACCGATGGAGCTCTTGACTTCCAAGGCATGTCCAACTCGAGCGAAGTCATGTAACCCGTCTCGTGGAGATGTCCATGTATCGAGACAGCCTGGATCAATAATCAAGAGTTTCTCTAGCACGACTAACTCACCGATCAGTCCGACTGTCTCCCGGCGGGAGAGTCCATCATGCCGATCCCGAAGAAATTGGCGCCAAGCGTCAAGGCGAGCCAGAAACTGCTCTAATGCATCTGCACTGTTCGCCTGGACCGAAGCGGCAACAACATCTGCACAGATAGTCGTGAAAAGGTCGCGTCTTGTGCTGTCCTCGAGGGAAAGCACAAGAAAGATTCCTGACGCGTCTGGCACGGTATTCAGACGCATGCCACCAAGCTCGAAAAGAGCATCTGGTGCAGGGGCTGTCTGAAGCATCAGGCATGGCGCGCCATCCATCGCGCGCATCCCTGCAAGGATATCGAGGGGTACCTCCGTGGAGATAAGCTTCGACCGAAACTGATGAGCTACGGGCGCGGTCTGCGCGAGCTCATCCCAGGCATCGTTCAGTGCGGAAAGCCAAGTCATAGTTCCTCGCGCAGCAAGACACTGTTGAAAAGGAAAATACGTTTGTCAGCGGCATTACTATCGGGGAAGCTGACTACCACGCTGATAACCGGCCTATCAGCCGATTCGACCTTCGCTACTTCAGGATCGATGGGATAGATGATCAGGAGGCCATTCTGCGGGCGTCGACCTCGAACCTTTCTGATGCACTCACCCGAGGGAACGTCAGTGTCGCCCAATCTGCGCGATCTGCGCTCCATATTCGTATGAGATAGAGCTTCTTCAAACTCCGCGTCGGTCAAATCGATAGCTTGATCAAGGGGACTGAGGGCCGTACCGATAATGAAGCGATCGGTAGGTAGAGGCCGTGCATTCCTTGGCTTTCGGGGTTCGCGCAGAACGCATTTACGCGACTGCTCCGCTATCGTGACCTCTTTCTTATTCCCTGTAGCGAGAAAGATTGTCCAGTCGGTAAGTTCGGGATGTTCCATCACCAACTGTGCATTGATATACGAAGCTAGAGCGCTGCCATTCAGCTGGAGGCTTTCCGGGGGGAAAGTGAGATCCTTGAGATATGCGGAGACTCTCTGTCCGGGAACGCCAGACCATAGTACACCGTCCGCCGTTTTTCCTGGCGGTCCGGGGCGAGCGGGATTTTCCGTGCCTTTTCCGAGACTGCGAATGAAGTCGTCAGTCACGTCGGCATTGAGATCCAGCGTCCTTTTGTCATTGAACATGACTGTCTGGATCTTGCCTTCACCGGCGTAGCTGCTCTGACGTTCCTCAGCGTGGCGCTGCTTGTTCTTCGCGGTGACTTTCAGGACATCATGAACGGCAACCTTCAAACCGAATTCTTTCGGTGTGCCCCCCCTCTGCTCCATCTCGAAGAACTGAGCTCGCAGCTCCTTCTGAGCTGTAGCCACGTACCTGAACCAGTCCTCCATATCGGGAGTGGTATAGAGGCGGCAAAGGTCGGCAAAGCCCCGACGATAGCCGAACCACCGTCCCATCTGCAAAAGACTGTCATATTGATGAGATGTACGGAGGAAGTAGCTTGAGGACAGTCCCTCGAGCGTCAAGCCTCGTGAGAGCTTATCACCGCCCACAGCGATGACCGAAAGGCCAATACCTTTGTAGAGGTCATAATCGATGTCCGCCTTCGTCTTGCCATTCGCGGTGATCACCTTGATCTTGTCCGAACTGTCAGCAATTCGTACGCGGACCTGGTCCCAGGTAAGATCAATTGTGTTGCGGCCGTGCACGGTGGGCTTCACTGCGCGCGTTGTGGAGAAAAAGTCGGTGTCCCACACCCCCTTTAAGCGTCGCAGGGTCTCTTGGTCGCCATTCGAGATCATTGCGCGCACCGTATGCAGGTATCGCTCGACTTGGCGATGAACCTCTTCGTGCACGTCGACGAACCGCGAGACGTGTACAAGCATGGAGTTGTGCTCGGTGCATTGTCCGCGTGCCGAACGCGCGGCGCACGTAAGGAGGAAGCTGTCTATTGCTTCTTCCAGGCTGGGAGGGATGACGTCCTGTCCGTTGAATCGTGGCTTGAGCGTCTTGTCATGCTTTTCCGGTATCCAGTTCTCACCCAACTGATCGAACGGACGGACGAGAGGCAGACCGATGCTATCGGCATCGTCGGTTGTCCCGAAAACAGCTGCCGGACCAAAGTAATCATCCGGTGGGGTAAGAGCCGATATGAAGGTCGACGGGAAGAGATCAGGACCATAATCCTTCGCCGACCTTTCGTCGTGAATAAAGATATTTGCAAACGGTGTCGCTGTGTATCCCAAGTAGACGCGCCGCTCGAACTTCATCAGCAGCTTGCGTATTTCACCGTTGACGCGTTTGGGGTCGTATTCCTCCTTGAACGTGCCATCCTCAAGCAGGGGCTGGTCACCTGTATCAACCGAAGCCTGATCAGCCTCATCATCAATGACGAGGACAGGGGCTGTTTTTGCTAGAGCAGGCAGGCGGGCGATCCAATTGTTCAGATTTTCAAGCACCTTTGCGTTCTTCTTGACGATGAAAAGACAAGGTTTGCTGTCTGGTGAGAAGTTGGCTTGGTCCGCGAGCTTCTGACTGAAGTCCCCATTCATGTCCGCCATTGTGAGGCTATCGACGAGCAGAGGAGTGAAGGTGCCAACACCGATTGGCCGCAAGGGCTGGTTTGTCTGGCGGTTCTTTGGATTGGTGTCATAGCCTAAAACGTCAAGATCGAAGCGCTTCTGCGTCTGGAGACGCAGAATTTTGTGCATACCGGCGAGTACGATGATGATGCGGTATCCCGCATCCGCAGCGCGATTGACAACGCCTGCATAACTGGCGGTCTTGCCTGACTGCACATCACCAACAACCAACCCCCGCCAATCCCAGGTCCCAGCACGGCATGGGTCGTCCATGGCTTCGAGAATGCGAGCAGTGCTCTCCTTGAGCTCATTTCTGGAGTGTTCAGGCCACTTATCCTCCTCGAGCTTGCTGAGGTAGCGTTGCATGAAATGGCCTGCCTGCCTGCGCTCACCGACATACCAGGGCGCCGGACGGTCGCCTTCTTTACCCTTCAGGAAAAGAGCCGGTCCCTGTTCGGTGATAAAGATGGTCCAGAGTAATCGCGTTGCGGCTTCAATCTGCTCTGGGCTGACGGTCTGCTTTGTAGTTAAGGTGAAAATGGGGGCATCAAGTTCAAGCAGTTTTGTGATTGAGGTACGGTCGATCTTCTCACCGGCCTCTTTCTGAATTTGCAGAATTTTCCTCGCTCTCAGTGCGAGCGCCTCAACGACTTCAAACATTATTGCCCCCTAGTTTTCGTGTCAGTTCCACCTTGAGTCTTGCCAAGTCCCCGGGTAGGTTGAAAAGAAGAATGTCAACGCGTTGATCAAGCGTCATGCTCTCGGGCAGTAGGCGGCTCAATTCGGCCAACTGATCAGCCAGTGATGCTATTTCATCAGCATGCAGCGTCGGAGTTTCTCTACCCTCTGATTCAGAAACATCCAGCCAGATGCGTTCAACCGGGACACTTCTCTCGATAATGGACAGCACTGCATTCAGAGCGCGAAGTCCGCGAGCCGCCTCGCGGTAAGCGGCGATAACCGGATGATCCCGATTGATACGGTACAGCGTGCCGTTTGGCCCTTCAGTTGCCAGCCATACGGCGAGTGCTTCGCGTGCCCCCCCACGGACGCGTGGTCCCTGTCCACGAAACGCGAATACTTCGCGTGCTTCCTGTCTGCAACGTCCAGCTATCGCTGTCAGGCGGGCTCTGAGTGCTCCTGGCGGGCGGGCCTGTGATTTCCTGACGTCAATACGCCAATCCCGGTCCATGTCGGTTGGAAGGTCGATCTGAATACGAGCAAGACGACTGGTTTCGTCTCTTGTCCATGCTCGAGAGCCACCAAGTCCGAGCCAGCTGCCAGGTACGAGCAAGCGCTTACCCCGGTAGACGTAGAAGCCTTGGCGTGCAGCCCATCCACCAGGACCGCCCGCTGCCTCATACTCGCTGTCATTGGAGAACCGGTCACGATGGGGCAACACGCAGGGCTTCACGCTGAATGAAGAGCCCGTGAGCCTGATTCTTTCGACTGGCATGCTAATGGTGGCCGGATGTTGAGACTGGAAGGGGTCCCAGGCTTTGACCGGTCGTCCGTTGAGGATGATGACAAGTCGTTCGGCATCACCGTTGATGAAACGATGAAATACCATGCCGAGATGGCCGCGGATTTCTTCCAGCCGAAGGTAAAAGGCCTCTTTGGAAAGACCAGAGAGGCCGCTCAGTTCATCGATTTTTTCCCACAACACGACCGTCCCAGATTGGAGGGAAAGCAGCTTTGCCACAAGCGAGTGATTCGGCAGCGGGTCTGGAACAGTGGCCACCCAGCCGCGTGCTGTAATGACCCCGACATCCATGGTGATTGCGGTGGTGCTCTCTGCCGTTCTGGAGACCACAGTCATGCGGCTGCTCTGAGAGAGCGACGCTGTTTTTAGTCCCATGCCGAAACGGCCGAGGTCGTTGTCACTTCTGGCTGCCCCTGGGCTATCACCACCGAGCTGCATGGCCTCGGTGAGTCGTTTCTCGTCCATGCCGCTCCCGTTATCGAGCATGGCAGCAGTCGGATTTCCGTCGTTCCATTGAACGTCGACCTCGAGGACGGAGGCGCCTGCGGTGATGCTGTTATCGACCAGATCGGCGATTGCAGTTTCAGGGGAATAGCCCAACCCCCTGAGGGAATTGATCAGTGCGGAAGCCCTTGGTGAGATATCGACAGTACGTTCCGAGGCCATGTCAGGCGACCTGCCGATGAGTAGCATCTTTTTTGCCGGAGGTCCCTGCCAGCTGAGCCTTTCTATGATCATTGCCAGGCACAAGCCAAACATCCTGGATCGTTTGGAGTGATACTCCATCGTCATCGTCTTTGACGGAAATTCCTGGGCTTTCCCTATCCGTAAGATTCAGAACAACGGAAACTTCATTAGGACCAGCATCATAAGCATTCTTCACAAGCTCAAACACAACCAGCTTACGGCTGCCAATCAGTTCATCTCCAAGCAACTGAAGTACGTTAGCTCGCGGGCGAAATCGCTGTTTGAAATCTTCTTGATTGATGCTCACCCGAATTACCTAGTGCTAGAAACAGAAAAAGCCTCACAGGGAGGTTTTAAGCAATATTGAATGGTGGTGATTTTCATCGCTACAGTCCCTGTAGAGATCAAGGCGTTGGGCGGCCTCTTCAGTCTGGCCAGTATCCTATCCAGCCTTCAGCGACGCAACAATCGCTTCCATCACAGGGGAACATACCGCATTCCCCATGAGCTTGACCCTATCCCTACGGCTTACTTGCGGGAACTGATACTTGTCAGGGAAGCCCATTGCTCGGCGAAGCTCATCAGGCTGGAGCATGCGCATCATGTGGCCTTCCGGAGTCGGCTTCACGTAGGCAAATCGATCTACGGTGGTGATGGTACGTAGCGGCTCGCTCATCCGTTGCCAGCCACCGGCACCATCGGTGCCGTAGTAGACGATGAGGAAAGCCTTGTCCGGGCCAAGTTCAGCAATGGCGCGCTCTGCACGTGCCAGCGTGTCCTTGGCGCGGCGCTCGGTTCGCAGTGGGTTCATCTTGTAGGTGCCTTCCGGCGCCAGGATGTCCCAAACAGTCCGGTAGCTCGGGCGTAGCGGCAGGATCTCCTGCGACTGTTCCTGTAGGTCGGCGATCATGAATAGGCGGCGGCGACGCTGGGCGACACCAAATAGAGAGGCATCGATGATCTGCTCGTGCACTTTGTATTTGAGACGAGCCAGTTCGGCCTTGAGTTCGTCGTAGCGGGCCCAAGGTTTCATGTGGACGACGTTTTCCAGGGTGATCCAGCGCGGCTTCATGACTTCGGCGTAGCGGATGACCTGGAAGGCAGTGTCCTTGCTTTCTTCCGAGCGCGGCTTTGCACCACGGGCGCAGGTATGGTGGGTGCATTCAGGAGAGGAGATAAGCAGGTCGATCGGGCCGGTTTTGGCCAGAACCTCTTCGGGCGTGAGGCTGCGCAGATCCTGCTCGAAGACATGTGCGTCCTTGAAGTTGAGCTTGAAGGATTCTACGGCCGGGCCCCAGAGGTCGACACCACCAACAATTGTGGCCCCAGCTTCACGAGCCCCCAGGCTGGCACCGCCAGCACCGCAGAACATGTCAAAAGCGCGTATCTGTTCCATTGGAAACTCTTCCATTCTTTCAGTCTGGCCAGGCTACCAGGTTCCCGGCATCATTCAACCAATTTTATGAACAAGGACAGTCAATGAGCGACAACCTGGTGTTTTCTCTGGAGCAGTTGGAAACCGCCGATCTGTTGATCGACGCAAGGTACGCCGGCGGGCGCAAAGGTAACGCAAGCGATGACCCTTTGACTAAGCTGTTGAGCCTAAGCAATGGCGGTGGCTTCCGGATTCGAGGGACGTACGAGGATCCTCGGTTGATCGTCCTGACCTCCAGCATGGAGGACTTGGACTGGCCGGATAATTTGGATCTGACGACGGGCGTATTCACTTACTACGGGGACAACAAGAAGCCGGGACGAAAGCTGAATGAAACGCCTCGCCGCGGCAATTTTCTACTGGAGCTGGTGTTCAGCCGGTTGAATGCCGGTGAACGGGACAAAATTCCACCCATTCTGATCTTCACCAAGGCCGGCATTTACCGTGATGTGGTGTTCCGTGGCTTGGCTATACCGGGGGCCATTGGAAGCACGCACAACGATGACTTGGTTGCGGTATGGCACACCACCGCCGGGCAACGCTTCCAGAATTACAGAGCGACCTTCACTGTATTGAATCTGCAGAACACCCCCCGCGCTTGGCTGAACGACATTATCCATGAAGGGGTTGTAGGAGTCGACAGTAAGCATGCTCCTACAGAGTGGTTGAAGTGGATCAAGTCCGGTCAGTACACGCCACTGATTGCCAAGCGCTCACAGCCGGTACGCTCGAAGCTGGAACAGCTGCCCTCCTCCACATCGGACAAGGCGATGCTGGCCAAACTGCATCAGCACTTCCAGAGCAATTCCTATGCCTTCGAGCATTGCGCAGCTAATCTGGTCAGGCTGTGCCTGCCGAATACGGTGGAGCTGGATCTGACCAGGCCATTCCGCGATGGTGGTCGCGATGGTATCGGCAAGCTGCGTATCGGGCGCCCGGAAACGTCCGTGCTGGTGGATTTCGCGATTGAGGCCAAGTGCTACGGCCTGGGGAACTCCGTGGGTGTACGCGAGGTGTCGCGATTGATTTCCCGCCTTCGTCATCGTCAGTTCGGTGTTTTGGTAACGACGTCCTGGGTTAATCATCAGGCGTATTCAGAGATCGTGGAGGATGGTCACCCGGTGATGATTCTCTCAGGCAAGGATGTGATCGAGCTGCTGAAGGAGTCTGGTTTGAATACGCTGGACTCGCTCAGAAAATGGCTTGAAGCGACTTACCCGATCACTAAGGCCACCTGAATGTGCGCCGATATCCTCACGCCCGAAGAACGCGCCCGGATGATGGGGAAGATCAAGGGGCGAAACACGAAGCCGGAAATGGCGGTGCGCTCGCTCTGCCATGCGATGGGCCTGCGCTTTCGCCTGCACCGTAAGGACCTACCCGGCTCACCCGACCTAGTCTTCCCGAAGTACCGGCTGTGCCTTTTCGTGCACGGCTGCTTCTGGCACCGCCACCCGGGATGCAAGTACGCCTATACACCTAAGACGCGATTGGATTTCTGGCTGCCGAAGCTGCAGCGGAATGCGGAGAGGGACCGGGAGAAGGAGGAAGCGTTGAGGGCATTGGGGTGGCGAGTTGCGGTGGTTTGGGAGTGCGAGATACGCCAACCTGAAAAACTGCGACTGCACTTATTGAAGCTATTCGGCCAGCACTAACGATTTTGATTTCCAGCGAGTTGCCAGCTACACCCTCAGTAGGCAGGGAGCAGTACACCTAAAACTTCGATTTCTGAGGGTACTGCAATGACCAAGCGCGAGCAGATTCCTTTCTTCACCGACATTATCGGGATCGTTTTTCTTCTCGCTGTAACGCTGTTGATACCCTGCCTCCATCCCAAGCAAGGCCTTACGCTATCCATCGCGCTTGGACTGATGACAGCGCTCGTTGCAACTCAGATTCCTGGTGCTCTGAATATCGATCTAACCTCCAGTTGAAGCTCGAATTGCACCAATTTACCGGGCAAACGCTGAGCCCTTGGTAGTGCAACAAAGAGGACTGGATCGAATTAACTGGGAGGTCGCTGGACGTACAGAATCGTTCGTGTAGCATCCCGCTTAAGTGCACCACACAGGTGTACCAAGGCGGTGTCACACTCGAGATTTTCAGGAGAGAAAGTCCTTTAGAGTTAAGGACTTACGAAATTGAGGCGCCCACCTGCCATACCCCAGCAGGCAATTCAACCGCTGCGGCTGTCCCTTTCTAGACCTGACACGGTTCATCACATAGCTGGTATGAACCCGATTAGAAAGTTGCTTTGCTATTCCTTGGCCTTGCCATTCTTCACTGATGATCGCTCGGCTTTGCAATGCTATTGCGCCTAGTCACGCATCCATGCAGACATCATCAGACTGACACCCATAAACCTAGACATTAGCTGATACCCGCAAAGGGTTGTCGATATCGTCTGAGCAGCGTGACGCCAACACTGCAACTACTCGTATGCACCGCAGCTGAAGTTATCACGGTGGATTGTCAAGATACCGGGACCCGACTACATCCTGTCAGAACGGCCTAAAGGGGCTTATGGATCCCCTTTCATATGTATGGTCCGATTTAAAAAAAGGAGCCCAAAATTTCCGGATTCTAGAATTTTTCTGGTGCATTTTTTACGTACAACCTCTACGTACAATGCAAAAACGAAAAACCCCCGCAGACCTTAATCTACGGGGGTTTTTATGTATGGCGGAGAGATAGGGATTCGAACCCTAGGTACCGGTGAAGGTACAACGGATTTCGAATCCGTCCCATTCGGCCACTCTGGCATCTCTCCAACGGCGCGCATCATAACAGCATGATTCGTGGATGCAAAGCGCCGAAGCGATTTTTTTCCGTGCTATCAGATGCTTGCGTCGATTAAAGCGGTACGCCGAGACGGTTGGCGACTTCTTCGTAGGCTTCGATGACGTCACCGAGGCCCTGGCGGAAGCGGTCCTTGTCCATCTTCTTCTTGGTGTCCTTGTCCCACAGGCGGCAGCCGTCCGGGCTGAATTCGTCGCCCAGGACGATGGAACCGTCGTGGAACACACCGAATTCGAGTTTGAAGTCCACCAGCAGCAGGCCTGCGTCGTCGAACAGTTTGCTGAGCACGTCGTTGACCTTGAGGGACAACTCCTTCATGCGCGCCAGTTGCTCAGCGGTGCCCCAACCGAATGCCACGACGTGGGATTCGTTGATGAACGGGTCGCCCTTGGCGTCGTCCTTCAGGAACAGTTCGAAGGTGTAGGGATTGAGCTTGAGGCCCTCTTCCACGCCCAGGCGCTTGACCAGGCTGCCGGCGGCGTAGTTACGCACGACGCATTCAACCGGGATCATGTCGAGCTTCTTGACCAGGCACTCGTTGTCGCCCAGCAGCTTGTCGAATTGGGTCGGAATGCCGGCCGCTTCGAGCTTTTGCATGATGAAGGCGTTGAACTTGTTGTTCACCATGCCTTTGCGATCAAGCTGTTCGATGCGCTTGCCGTCGAACGCCGAGGTGTCGTTGCGAAACAGCAGGATCAGGCGGTTGGCGTCATCGGTCTTGTACACCGACTTGGCTTTGCCGCGGTAGAGTTCTTCACGTTTTTCCATGATGGGCTCCGCTTGCTAAATGGTGGGCTAGGCGATGTGTCGCCAGTCGAGCCCTGAATCTTGATCGGCCAGTTGCAGCCAGTCCGGGTCGCACCCGAGGGTGTCGACAAAACATTGCCGGGCCAGCTGCGGCAGGTTGTTCTTGCTGCTCAGGTGGGCCAGGACCAGGTGTTGCAAGTCTTGCCAGCCCAACTCATACACCAGGTACGCCGCCTGGTGGTTGTTCAAATGTCCCAGTTCGCCGCCCACCCGCTGCTTGAGGAAGTAGGGGTAGTGACCGCGAGCCAGCAGGTCTCGGCAGTGGTTGGACTCGATCATCAAGGCATCGAGGTTCCGGTAGCCGTCCAGCACCCTGGCGCAGTAGGAGCCCAGGTCGGTCAGCACGCCGAAACGCCGCTCACCGTCACTGAATACATACTGCGTCGGTTCCTGGGCGTCGTGCGCCACGGCAACCACATCGATGCTCAAGGCGCCGATTTGAAGCTGCTCGCCACCGGCCAGGAAACCTGCGGGTTCAATGGGTTTGCGCATCCCGCGCAAGGTACCGCGACTGAGGTACACCGGAAGATTGTAGCGCCGAGACAGCAAACCCACGCCATGCACGTGGTCGGCATGTTCGTGGGTCACCAGAATCGCGCTCAGCTGCGCGGGATGAACCCCCAGGCGCAGCAGGCGCCGCTCGGTTTCCCTTAGCGAGAAACCACAATCCACCAGCACGTACGTGTCGTCGTGGGCGACCAGCGTACCGTTCCCTTGGCTACCGCTGCCGAGAACGGCAAAACGCACCGGATCAGCCCAGGTTGTCTTGAATCACGCCCAACACTTTGCGCGCTGTTTCAGCGGGCGCAACGGTATTGATGTTCTTCTCGACGGTGACTTGCACGCTTTCGCCCACCTTGCTCAAACGAACCTGGTAACGCTCGGCGCGGGTCTCGATCTCTTCCTTGGTCGGCTTGCTGCCGAACAGTTTGCCGAAGAAGCCAGGCTCGTCATCTTTACGCTCGGCTTTTTCAGCCACGTTGATGTAGTACAAGCCCAGGCTGCGGTTGATGTCTTCAACACGCCAAGGGCCCTGCTCCAATGCGCGGCCGACACTGGCCCAGGCACGGTCGAGGTCTTCACCCAGGTTCAGCACCACGTTGCCGCTGCCGTCTTCGGTGAGGCTGACGCGGCTCGGGGTGTCGTAATCACGTGCGGCGAGCAGGGAAACGGAACCGCCCTTCTCGGAGATACGGCTCATGCTGGCCAGCATCTCGTCGACCAGCGCCGAGTCGACACCGGTGTTGACCGAGCGATTGGTGAACTCAACGTTGGCGGTGCTGCCGGCCGGACGCTCGGCGCTGACCACGTAGACTTCACTGGTATTACGCTGCACGCCTGGCTCGATGCGTACACGCACACGGGCTTCGCTGTCGGCGGCGACACCACCGGCCTGCAGGCGCTTGGCCATGGTGGCGGACAGCTCGCTGCCCTGCTGCCACGCCGTGGTGAATTCACCGGTCTGAGGACGCTGTTCGTCGATGCGGAAACCGTTGTCCTGGAAGAACTGCACAGCCACTGGCCAAACTTCGGCAGGTGGGCGCTGAGCCACGATCCAGCGGGAGTCGCCGCTCTTCTGCAGGCTGTAGTCGCTGGCATCCGCCACGGCCGAGATCGGCTGCGGACGTGGCACCACGTACTCACCCTTGGTGGTGTCGTCGGCAACGTTGCGCGGGATCGGCAGCAACGGGTCAAGACGCTTGGCGACGTTGACGCCTGGCGGCAATTCCATCGGTTTGGTGGGTTGTGCTTCCAGGTAATCGCTGCCGCGGTCACGGAAGTAGCCTTCCGGGCCCCAGATCCAACCGCAGCCACTGGTGCTGGAGATAATCAAGGCAGTTGCGGAAAGTCCGGCCAATCGCTTCATGCGTAGTGCTTCCTCAATTAAACCAGGACGCCGGACTGGCGCAGGGCCTGTCGCAGCGGTTCGTGACAGGCGTCGCTGAGACGGGTGAGCGGCAGACGGATACCGTCCGGCATCATGCCCATTTCAGTCAGCGCCCATTTCACGGGAATAGGGTTGGATTCGATAAACAGTGTCTTGTTGAGCGGCATCAGCTTTTCGTGGATCGCGCGGGCGGTCACGGCGTCGCCGGCAATGGCGGCGGCGCACATTTCGCTCATGGCACGCGGGGCCACGTTGGCGGTCACGGAGATATTGCCTTTACCACCCAGCAGGATCAGCTCGACAGCCGTGGCGTCGTCACCGGAATACACCAGGAAATCGCTGCTCACGCCGGCCAGGATGTCCTTGGCGCGCTGCAGGTCGCCAGTGGCTTCCTTGATACCGATGATATTCGGCACGGTGGACAGGCGAATCACCGTCTCGGCCTTCATGTCGCACGCGGTACGACCCGGCACGTTATAGAGGATCTGCGGAATGTCGACGGCTTCGGCAATGGCGCGGAAGTGCTGGTACAGGCCTTCCTGGGTCGGCTTGTTGTAGTACGGGGTCACCAGCAGGCAGGCATCGGCGCCGGCCTTCTTGGCATTCTTGGTCAGCTCGATCGCTTCACGCGTCGAGTTGGCGCCCGTACCGGCGATCACGGCGATACGGCCCGCGACACGCTTGACCACGAATTCGATCACCTGGATGTGCTCTTCCACATCGAGGGTGGCCGATTCACCGGTGGTGCCGACCGCCACGATGGCATTGGTGCCTTCTTGCAGGTGGAAGTCCACCAGTTTGCCCAGGCTGTCCCAGTCGAGATGACCTTGTGCATCCATGGGTGTGACCAGTGCCACCATACTGCCCGCAATCATGCAACCGCTCCTGCCGGAAAAAGAGAGCCGTAATGGTACTGGCGCCAAGATGCTTGCACAAGCGAAGTACCGCCTGAGGATGCGTTCTGGCGCAACTAAACGACGGGCAATGCCATCATTGGGCAAAAGCACGCCTAGAAGCACGCTGAAATCAGACCGTTCACGTAATGAAAACGCCACCTCCTATCCCTTGGCGACGGTTTTCGCTACCCTTCATCCTTTGATCGATACGGCCCTCACGGTATCGACCGCTCATCGTTTTAGGAAGGCTGCATGTCCACCCCCACAGTTCGCGAACAATTCCTTGTTATCAGTGCCCTCGGCGCCAACCCCATGGAGCTGACCAACGTCCTGTGCCGCGCCAGCCATGAAAACCGCTGCGCCGTCGTGACCTCGCGCCTGACCCGCCATGGCGAGTGCAGTGCGCTGGTCCTGCAGATCTCCGGCACCTGGGATGCCCTGGCGCGCCTGGAGACCGGCCTGCCAGGCCTGGCCAAGAAGCACGACTTCACGGTCAATGTAGTGCGCAGTGCTGCCCTGGAGAATCGTCCCCAGGCCCTGCCTTATGTCGCGTATGTCAGCTCCGCCTACCGCTCGGACATCGTCAACGAACTGTGCCAGTTCTTCATCGACCACAACGTCGAGCTGGAGAACCTGACCTGCGACACCTACCAGGCCCCGCAGACCGGCGGCACCATGCTCAACGCTACGTTTACCGTAACCTTGCCGGCTGGCGTGCAGATCAGTTGGTTGCGCGACCAGTTCCTGGATTTCGCCGATGCCCTGAACCTCGACGCCTTGATCGAGCCATGGCGCCCACAGAACCCAATGTAAGGAAGTTTTCATGGCGGTAGTCATCGACAAACCCGTAGCCGATTTCGAAGCCCAGGCCACCAGCGGCCAGACCTTCAGCCTTGCAGCCCTCAAAGGCAAGCAAGTGGTGATCTACTTCTACCCGAAGGACAGCACGCCGGGCTGCACCACCGAAGGCCAGGGCTTTCGTGACCAATACGCGGCGTTCAAGGCCGCCAACACCGAGGTGTTTGGCGTGTCGCGCGACAGCGTGAAGTCCCACGAGAACTTCAAGGGCAAGCAGGAATTCCCCTTCGAGCTGATCAGTGACAAGGATGAAGCAGTTTGCCAGTTGTTTGATGTGATCAAGCTGAAGAAGCTGTACGGCAAGGAATACCTGGGCGTGGATCGCAGCACCTTCCTGATCGACAGCGAAGGTGTGCTGCGCCAGGAATGGCGTGGTGTGAAAGTGCCGGGCCACGTGGATGCCGTTTTGGCGGCGGCGCAGGCGCTGAACAAGGCCTGATCGCTACGGCGTCCTTTGGATTGTCATCGCCGGCCAGCCGGCTCCTACATTTGTTACACAACCCCTTGTAGGAGCCGGCTTGCCGGCGATAGCGTCTTTGATCGCCCCGCAACCTTCAAAGCAACGGCGCCACCACCGGCTCCTGCCGCGGCCACGCATCCAGCACCGCCTTGAACAGCGTCGCCAGCGGGATCGCAAAGAACACGCCCCAGAATCCCCACAGCCCACCAAACAACAGCACCGCACAGATGATCGCCACCGGGTGCAGGTTGACCGCCTCCGAGAACAGCAGCGGCACCAGCACGTTGCCATCCAGGGTCTGGATGATCCCGTATACCGCCATCAGGTAGATGAACTGGTCGCTCCAACCCCACTGGAACAAGGCGATCAAGGTCACGGGTACGGTCACCACCACGGCGCCGACATAGGGCACTACCACTGAAATACCGACAAGCAAAGCCAGCAAGGCCGCGTAGTTCAGGTCCAGTGCAATAAAGGCGATGTAGGTCACGCCTCCGCAGATAATGATCTCGATGACCTTGCCACGGATGTAGTTGGCGATCTGCCGGTTCATTTCCTCGGCCACCCGAGTGATGAGCGCACGCTCACGCGGCAGATAGCCACGCACCCAGCGGCCGATCATGGCGCGATCCTTGAGGAAGAAAAACACCAGGATCGGCACCAGCACCAGGTAGATCATGATGTTGACCAGCAGCGGCAGGCTGGACAGCGAAAAGGTCAGCGCCCATTGGCCAAACTTGCCGATCTCGCCGCGCGCCACTTCGATGGCTTGCAACACCTGCTCGTCTGACACTAGGTGCGGGTAGCGTTCCGGCAACAGCAGCAACAGCGACTGCCACTTGGCGAGCATGCCTGGCAACTCGTTGAACAGCGTAATCAGTTGGTGCCACAGCAGCGGCAACACCACCACGATAAACAACACCAACAGGCCCATGAACAAGGCGAAAACCAGCCCTACTGCGGCTCCGCCTGGCAAGCGCAAGCGTTCCAGCGTGGTGACCAGGCCTTGCATCAAGTAAGCCAGCACCATCCCCGCCAATACAGGCGCCAGCATGCCGCCCAAGGTGAGCACGGCCGTAAAGGCCAGAAACAGCAGGACCGCCAGCACTACCGCTTCCTCATCGGAGAAGTAGCGCTGAATCCAGTCTCGTAACACTTTGAACATCAATCAACCTCGGGTGATGGGGCAAACGGTTCAGGCCTTGCGCAACCAGTAACGGTACACACCAGCAGCGTCTTCTTCATGCAACAGGGTGTGGCCGGCCAGCTTGGCAAAGGTACGAAAATCACGCTGGGAGCCCGCATCCGTGGCGATCACCTTGAGCACTGCGCCGCTGGCCAAACGGTTGAGTTCCAGCTTGGCCTTGAGCAAGGGCAACGGGCAGTTGAGGCCGCTGGCGTCGAGTTCGGCATCAAAGGCTACAGCGTCGGTCATGGTTTTACTCCGGACACGCGTTTGGGTTGCTTAGAATATCTGGTCCGAAGCTCAGTGTCCGGCTACAGTAAGCTCTTTGTCGAAAGGCTTTGTGCATGACTTTTTTGCGCCCTACCCTGCTGACGCTGGCTTGCCTGCTGGCCTCCCCGGGCTTCGCTGACGACCTGCCGTCACTTGGCGACGCCAGTTCTGCCATTGTCTCGCCACAACAGGAATACCAACTGGGCCGCGCCTGGCTGGCCTACCTGCGGGGCCAGGTCTCGCAACTCAACGACCCGCAGCTCAAGGACTACGTCGAAACCAGCGTGTACAAACTGGTGGAGACCAGCCAGGTCAACGACCGGCGCCTGGAGTTCATCCTGATCAACAGCCCGCAATTGAACGCCTTTGCCGCACCTGGCGGGATTGTCGGCGTCAACGGTGGCCTGTTCCTCAACGCCCAGACCGAAGGGGAATATGCCTCGGTACTGGCTCACGAATTGGCGCATTTGTCCCAACGTCACTTCGCCCGTGGCGTTGAAGCGCAACAGCGCATGCAACTCCCGATGATGGCTGCCCTGCTCGGCGGCATTATTGCGGCAGCCGCCGGCGCCGGTGATGCCGGTATTGCCGCCATCGCCGGTACCCAGGCCGCCGCCATCCAGGAGCAACGCCGGTTCTCACGCCAGAACGAACAGGAAGCAGACCGAATCGGCATTCTCAACCTGGAAAAAGCCGGCTACGACCCGCGCTCCATGCCGACCATGTTCGAGCGCCTGATGCGCCAATACCGCTTCGACGCCAAGCCACCGGAATTCCTGCTGACGCACCCGGTTACCGAATCGCGGATCGCCGACACGCGCAACCGCGCCGAGCAGGCCAAGCCTGGCGGCAAGGAAGACAGCCTGCGCTATCAACTGATTCGGGCGCGGGTGCAGCTGCAATACGAAGACACCTCAGGCCTCGCCGCCAAGCGCTTCCAGGCGCAGTTGGATGAGAACCCAAAGAACGATGTGGCGCGCTACGGCCTGGCTATCGCACAGATCAAAGGCTCCCAGTTCAAACAGGCACGGGACAATCTGGCGCCGCTGCTGGCCAAGTCCCCCAACGACATCACCTACAACCTGGCGCAGATCCAGTTGGACATCGACAACAGCCGCCTGCCGGATGCCCAGCAACGTACAGATCGGATGCTGACCCAGTATCCCGGCAATTACCCATTGAATCAGGTGCGCGTGGACCTACTGCTGAAGCAGAACCGCACGGCGGATGCGGAGAAGGCGCTGGACAGCCTGCTCAAGTCGCGCCCGGATGACCCGGACGTCTGGTACCAGGTCGCCGAGACACGCGGGTTATCGGGCAATATCATCGGCCTGCATCAAGCCCGCGCCGAGTACTTTGCATTGGTGGGTGATTTCCAGCAGGCCATTCAACAGTTGGATTTCGCCAAGCGCCGCGCGGGTAACAATTTCCCGCTGTCTTCACGTATCGACGCACGCCAGCGTGAGCTGATCGAACAGGAACGCCTGGTCAAAGGGATGATGAGCTAAACCCATCAGGCACAAAAAAGCCCCGCCCTCGTTAAACGAAGGCGGGGCTTTTTGCTTTTACCGACTTACTCAGCCAGTTTGAAGGTGATGAAGCTCGCACGTCCCTGACGCAGCACACGCATCGACACCGAACGGTTCTTCGGCAACGCCTTGGCGATGTCGGTGAATTGCTTGGTGGTATCGATTGCCTGGTTGTTCAGATGGGTGATGACATCACCTGGCTGCAGGCCGATCAGGGAGGCGGGGCCGTCCTGCACTTCCTTGATCACGACGCCGCTCTTGAGGTCGAAGCTCTTCTTCTGCTCATCGGTCAGTTCGGCTACAGCAATGCCCAGGCGATTGCTGCTGCGCTCGGCACCCGGCTTGGTGTTGCCCAGGGCATCCAGTGTTGCGCCTTCTTCTGGGATAGCGCCCACGGTCAGCTCTACGGTCTGGCGCTTGCCTTCACGGATCACTTCCAGCTTGGCCTTGCTGCCAGCCTTGAGAGCACCGACCAAGTGCGGCAGGTCAGCCGACATGACAATCGGTTGGCCGTTCATGCTCAGGATCACGTCGCCGACTTGCAGGCCACCCTTGGCAGCCGGGCCATCGTCCTGGATCTGTGCGACCAGGGCACCGGCCGGCTTGTCGAGGCCGAAGGATTCAGCCAGGTCTTTGTTCACTTCTTGGATGACCACGCCCAACCAGCCACGGCTGACCTTGCCGCCGCTTTTCAGTTGGTTGGAAACATCCATGGCCACGTCGATCGGGATGGCGAACGACACGCCCATGAAGCCACCGGAACGGGTGTAGATCTGCGAGTTGATGCCAACCACTTCGCCCGCCAGGTTGAACAGCGGACCACCGGAGTTACCCGGGTTGATCGGCACGTCGGTCTGGATGAACGGCACGTAGTTTTCGTTCGGCAGGCTGCGGCCAATGGCGCTGACGATACCTTGGGTGACGGTATGGTCAAAGCCAAACGGCGAGCCGATGGCGACGACCCATTGCCCGGCTTTCAGGTCCTGGGATTTACCCAGCTTAAGCACAGGCAAGTCCTTGCCTTCGATCTTCAGCAACGCCACATCGGAACGAGGGTCGGTGCCGACCAGCTTGGCTTTCAGCTCACTGCGATCAGCCAGGCGCACGAGGATCTCATCGGCGTCGGCAATCACGTGGTTGTTGGTGAGGATATAGCCGTCCGGAGAAATGATGAAGCCCGAGCCCAGGGACTGGGCCTCACGCTGGCCGCCACCGCCGCCGCGGGGTGCGCGCTGTTGCGGCATGCCACGCTCAAAGAATTCACGCAGCATTGGCGGCAGGCCTTCCAGGTCTGGCATCTGCTGGTTGGAGACTTTGCGGTCCGGCAGTTTTTGCGTGGTACTGATGTTCACCACCGCAGGCGAGGCTTGCTCAACCAATTGGGTGAAGTCAGGCAACTCGGCTGCTTCCGCAGGCAAGGCCTGACCCAGCACCAATACCGTGGCGACTATGGTTAGGTAAGACTTTAAACGTGGTATCGACATACAGCTCCCGTTACGACGAGCAGGGTTGAGCGACAGGGTTCAAGAAACGCCGAAAACTGCGACCGACATCTTTGTTCCGCGAACAAAACAAGGCCAGAGCCGACAAGCCCTGACCTATAAAAAACATGAGAGATTTTTGCAAGTGAAAATGCTGATCCAGACATTTCATGCTCTCGGCAGCCAACCTGGCATGGAAATACATTGAAAGGTCAGGATGAACATAGGATTAACGACTCACGGCTGGGCGACTGGCTTTTTTTCACCGCGCACCGATAACGCGATCCGTTCAGCGGTGCCGATCGGAATTTCACCCACTACCGTCACCATCATCTCGCCATCGACTGTATTGAGACGACGGGATACAGCGACCGTAGGGCCCAGTTGCGTGCGGGTTTCGGTGACACTCGCTTCACTGATCGGCTCAAGGAACACCGAGAAACGCGCCAGCCCGTCTTCGTACATCAGGCTGTCGACTGTGGCTTTGGTCTGGGTGTCTTTGCGGGCGCTGATATTGGTCAACTGAAAGCCCGGCGGCAGCCATTCCAGGTGCCAAATCTGCGTAGGCTGCACTTCTGGCGCCTTGCTAGTGGCCACGGCAATAGGTGTGCACTCGCTGCTGGGCTGCAGATCGCGGTCGTCAGGTATTACCGACGTATTCAGTCGCGTGAACTGGAAGCGCTCAAGCAATTGCCCCTGGTCATTCAACAACAGCGATTTGAGCGGCAGTGCGGTTTCTCGATCCAGGTGCAATTCAAAACCGTAACGGTACTGGTCACGCGGCGTGATCGATACGATGACCGCATTTCTACCGGCCACGCGGGATTTGCCAATGACAGCCAGTTCATAGAATTGATTAAGTTTTTGTGGATCAAGCGCACGTGAAGGGGCATCACGTGAATTGCCCAGGCCTGCGACGAGGGTGCCGCTGACACATTGCGTCCGGCCATCCAACCGCACGACTTCCTGAGCAGAACCATCGAGCTGTAAGAGCCGCTCACGGACCTGACCATCCTGGACACGATGCCAGATGTCATGGGTAGAGAAACTGCCGTTACGTTCGTAGACGAACGTACCTTGAAAGCTTTGCTGCTGCTCTGCACGCCCAAGTCGAGTCAGCCAGTCTTGGGCTTCATCGGCATGGGCGGGGAGTGCAAACCAACCACTGAGCAAAAGCGTAAGGAGCGGTATGGCTCGCATAGAGCTCCTTACGGATTAGCGGTTTTCCAGGCTTGCTGCACGAGCATAGGGCAGAGCGCTTTCAGTGCCTTTCAGGGCCGATTCCTGAGCGTGTTGGCGCAGGTACCCCGGAAGACGCTGGTCTTGCCAGCCAGATTGCCCTTGCAACACACCGTTGGCCATTGGGCCGGTGGTGTCAGAGCTTTCCTTGTAACCGGCCAGGACTGCTGGGCCTTTGACTTGCGGACCGGCCATGACCGGTTGCTGAGTCTGTTGGGCCAGTTCGGCACCGGCGATTTCGTCCTGGTTGTACAGGCGAACACCAGCAAGCACGGCAACAGTTACCGAGGCAGCAACTGCCAGGCGACCCAGGCTACGCCATGGACCACGAGCAGCTTTTGCCGGAACGGCTTCATCAGCCAGCGCAGCAGAAACGGCCGCAGCAATATCCAGACGAGGGATTAGAAGATCCTTGTGCATCACCGCCCGAGCGACTTGGTAACGAGACCAGGTATCACGGGTTTCGGCATCATCAAATGCATTGAGCACTCGACGAAGTTCCAGTTCATCCGCTTCGTTATCCATCACTGCGGACAGCGATTCCTGCAGGGCATCACGACTCATGGCGGTTCCTCTCTTGGCTGTCGCCGCTGTCTTTAGTTCTCTTGCAACAACGGTTGCAAGGCTTTATCGATGGCTTCCCGGGCCCGGAAAATCCGTGACCTTACAGTCCCCACCGGACACTGCATGACGCTCGCAATGTCTTCGTAACTCAGACCATCGAATTCACGTAAAGTTAACGCCGTACGTAAATCTTCTGGCAGTTGCTGAATTGTGCGATGAACGGTGCCCTCGATCTCGTCGCGCAGCAATGCACGCTCCGGCGACTCGAGATCTTTGAGGCCGTGGTCACCATCATAAAATTCTGCATCTTCTGAACTTACATCACTATCCGGTGGGCGGCGCCCGCGAGACACCAGATAGTTCTTCGCCGTGTTGATGGCGATGCGGTACAGCCACGTGTAAAACGCACTGTCACCGCGAAAGTTACCAAGTGCACGGTAAGCCTTGATAAAGGCTTCCTGTGCAACGTCCTGCGCTTCATGGGTGTCGTGCACAAACCGCACGATCAACCCGAGAATTTTGTGCTGGTATTTCAGCACTAGCAGATCAAAAGCTCGCTTGTCGCCGCGTTGAACGCGCTCGACCAGCTGCTGATCCTCTTCCTGGGTTAGCATGAACACTCCTCGTTGTACTTGAAGGAGGCTTGCATAACTAAACGATCAGGCTTGCAAACATAGACTCGGTCTTTTCGCAAAAGTTCTCCCCCTTCAAGCAAGTTTCCGGCACGCACTGATTTGGCACACACGAAAAACGCAGTGCGGGCAACGCCGACTGCGCGAATAATCTTGTCGCCGGTTTTCTGACGCGTCCAATGCTCCCGACGGGCCAATAAACTCAACGTTTTCCCAGCTTTCGGGCAACCTGCTATTGAGTCGGGGCTTATGCAAAAAGTTCCCGCTCCAATAACCAGCCGATTTTACCCTAGCCGTGCACCGTAATCTCACATTGCCACGAATGCCCGGCTATTGTGCCGCTCCACCCCTCTATATACTAGTAGCCCGTGTGACCCTTTGATTCGCCGATCCAGGCGTCCTGTTTGCGCCACCTCTTCGGATCGCTTTTTGCGGAATCCCTCTAATGAGCCAACAGTTTCAACACGATGTCCTGGTGATCGGCAGCGGCGCGGCCGGTTTGAGCCTTGCACTCACCCTCCCCAGCCACCTGCGCATCGCGGTACTGAGCAAAGGCGACCTGGCCAATGGCTCGACGTTCTGGGCCCAAGGTGGTGTTGCAGCCGTGCTGGATGACACCGACACGGTGCAATCCCACGTCGAAGACACCCTTAATGCCGGTGGCGGCCTGTGCAATGAAGAAGCGGTGCGTTTCACCGTCGAGCACAGCCGCGAGGCGATCCAGTGGCTGATCGATCAAGGTGTTCCGTTTACCCGTGATGAACATGCGGGCAGCGACGACGGCGGTTTCGAGTTCCACCTGACCCGTGAAGGCGGCCACAGCCATCGCCGCATTATCCATGCCGCCGACGCCACTGGCGCTGCGATCTTCAAGACGCTGCTCGAACAAGCCCGGCAACGCCCCAACATCGAACTGCTCGAACAACGGGTCGCCGTTGACCTGATCACCGAAAAACGCCTGGGCCTCGATGGCGAACGCTGCCTTGGCGCCTACGTGCTCAACCGTGGCAGCGGCGAAGTCGACACCTACGGTGCGCGCTTCACCATCCTCGCCTCCGGTGGCGCAGCCAAGGTCTACCTTTACACCAGCAACCCCGACGGTGCCTGTGGGGATGGCATCGCCATGGCCTGGCGTTCGGGCTGCAGGGTGGCGAACCTGGAATTCAACCAGTTCCACCCCACCTGCCTGTATCACCCGCAGGCCAAGAGTTTCCTGATCACTGAAGCCCTGCGTGGCGAAGGCGCGCACCTGAAGCTGCCCAACGGCGAACGCTTCATGCAGCGCTTCGACCCACGCGCCGAACTGGCCCCGCGTGATATCGTCGCCCGCGCCATCGACCATGAAATGAAGCGCCTGGGCGTCGACTGCGTCTACCTGGACATCAGCCATAAGCCCGAAGCCTTCATCAAGTCCCACTTCCCCACCGTCTACGAGCGCTGCCTGACGTTCAACATCGACATCACCAAAGGCCCTATCCCGGTGGTGCCGGCCGCGCACTACACCTGCGGCGGCGTGATGGTTGACCAGCACGGCCGTACCGACGTGCCCGGCCTGTACGCGATTGGCGAAACCAGCTTCACCGGCTTGCACGGCGCCAACCGCATGGCCAGCAACTCGTTGCTCGAGTGCTTCGTCTACGCGCGCTCCGCGGCGGCGGACATTCTCGATCAACTGCCACGCATTCCTGTGCCTGCCGCCCTGCCCCGCTGGGACGCCAGCCAGGTCACCGACTCGGACGAAGACGTGATCATCGCGCACAACTGGGACGAACTGCGCCGCTTCATGTGGGACTACGTAGGAATCGTGCGCACCAACAAGCGCCTGCAACGCGCGCAACATCGCGTACGGCTGCTGCTGGATGAAATCGACGAGTTCTACAGCAACTATAAAGTCAGCCGCGACCTGATCGAGCTGCGCAACCTGGCGCAGGTGGCCGAACTGATGATCCGCTCAGCGATGGAGCGCAAGGAAAGCCGCGGCCTGCATTACACCCTCGACTACCCGCAGATGCTACCCGAGGCCCGCGACACTATCCTGGTGCCAACCACCTACGGCGGCTGAACTTGAGCCGCACGCGCAGGCGCCGATGCACATCGGCGACCAGCGCATCCCTGGGCACGCAGACCGTGCGCACCCACCATTCACCGGGTACTCGGTAACGCAGCACGACAATCAATGGCAGGGCGAGGCTGTCGGGACGCAACTGCACGCTGCGCCAGCCGTGCTCGGCGCTCAATAGCTGCCAGCCATCCGCGTCGCGGCGCAGGCCACGAATCGACGAACGGTGTGTCAGCAGGACGGCGCGCGGCAAAACCCAAGCGGCGTGCGCCAGGCACAACAGCAGGCCAAGGCTTGAGTAAGATAGATCGAGAAACAAAAGCGCACCCAGCGCAAACAGCTGGGCAAGGAGATACGCCGCCAGCAACAGCCGTGAGGCCTGCCAGCGGCATTCAAAGCGATTACTTGGGCTGGACACGGTCCAGGATCATCCGGACCATGCGCTGCAGCTCCGGATCTTCAGATTCGGCACGCTCCATGAACCAGCCAAACATATCCTGATCCTCGCAAGTCAGCAGCCTGACGTAGAGGTCGCGATCCACCTGGTTGAGCGTTGCGTACACTTCTTTGGTGAAAGGCACCAACAACACATCCAACTCCAGCATGCCACGACGGCTGTGCCAGTAGAGGCGATTGATTTCTACTTCTTCGACCATGGAGCGCTCCTCAAATAGGCGGCAAGTATACAGGCCAGACGGCACCGGAACAGTCGGCTTTGGTCGCCCCATTCGGAAACTATCCATTTGCCGGGCGCCCCTCTATGATGCACCCATGACTTTTTGACCTGCGATGACCCATGGCTGACTCTGCTTTCTTCTGCCCCCTGTCCCACGAAGGCGTTCTCGCCGTCCGCGGCGCCGACGCGGCCAAATTCCTTCAGGGCCAACTGACCTGCAACCTCAATTACCTGAGCGACACCCAGGCGAGCCTCGGCGCGCGCTGCACGCAAAAAGGGCGCATGCAGTCGAGCTTTCGCATCCTGCTGCAAGGTGACGGCGTGTTGCTGGCCATGGCCACCGAGCTGCTGGAACCGCAACTGGCAGACTTGAAGAAGTACGCCGTATTCTCCAAATCCAAACTCACCGACGAAAGCACCGCCTGGGTGCGTTTCGGCCTGGCGAATGCTGACCAGGCCTTGTCCGGCCTTGGCCTGGCGCTGCCCGCCGAGACCGACAGCGTCGCCCGCGTCGATACCTTGATCGCCGTGCGCGTGTCCCCTGGCCGTGCCGAACTCTGGGTGCCCGCCGAGCAGGCCGACACTGTGCGCAGCCACCTGGCTGAACAGCTGCAACAAGCCGACTTGAATAAATGGCTGCTGGGCCAGGTCCGCGCCGGCATTGGCCAGGTCATGCCACAGACCCGCGAGCTGTTCATTCCGCAGATGCTCAACCTGCAGGCCATTGGCGGCGTGAGCTTCAAGAAAGGCTGCTACACCGGCCAGGAAATCGTCGCGCGCATGCAGTACCTGGGTAAACTCAAACGTCGCCTGTACCGCTTGAGCCTTAATGCGGCTGAAATGCCCGAGCCAGGCACTCCACTGTTTTCCCCCAGTCATAACAGCGCGATCGGCGAAGTGGTCATTGCCGCAAAAGCTGACCAGAGCGTTGAACTTCTGGCCGTGTTGCAAGCCGAAGCTGCCGATAGTGGCGATGTGCACTTAGGCACCCTCGAAGGCCCCGGCCTGCAACTGCTCGACTTGCCTTACACACTCGACCGTGATCGAGAGATCCAGCGTTAATCGCCGTACTTTTTTGCAACACCCTAGAGATCATGAATGAACAAGCTGGCGGAAAAAGTCCAACAGGCTTTGGTGACGGCCATCGATAACGATGACCTGGTTCTGCCGACATTGCCGGAAGTGGCCCTGAAGATACGTCAGGCTGCCGAAGACCCGGAAATCAGCATCAGCCACTTGAGCAAAGTGATCGGTCGTGACACCGCGCTGTCGGCACGCCTGATCAAAGTGGTCAACAGCCCGTTGTTGCGCGCCACCCAGGAAGTCACCGACCTGCATACCGCCATCACCCGGCTGGGCACCAACTACAGCAGCAACCTGGCGATCGGCCTGGTGATGGAGCAGATCTTCCACGCCCGCTCCGACGTGGTCGAACAAAAGATGCGTGATGTGTGGCGCCGCAGCCTGGAGGTCGCGGGTGTGAGTTACGCCCTGTGCCGCAGCCACAGTCAACTCAAGCCGGACCAGGCCGCCCTCGGCGGCCTGGTGCACCAGATCGGCGTGCTGCCGATCCTGACGTACGCCGAAGACCACTACGAGCTGCTGTCCGACCCGGTCAGCCTCAACCATGTCATCGAGAGCATTCACCCATTGCTGGGCGACAAACTGCTGGGGGGCTGGGACTTCCCGGAAATGCTGGCTAAGCTGCCGGGCCAATACCTGGACTTGGAGCGCGACTCGCCCAGCCTCGACTACATCGACCTGGTGCAAGTGGCCGTGATGTATTGCCATCGCGGCACCGATCATCCGTTGGCAAACATCCCGGTTTCCACGCTGCCTGCGATCAAGAAACTGCGCGTCGACCCCTACAGCGACGCCTTGCGCGCCGAGCTGGATGAAGCCCGCTCGATGTTCTACTGATCAACCGGCGATAAAGCTCACCCGCACCTTCAGGCCGGCCTGCTCGCCATCGTGCAGGCTGATCTGCGCCAGGTGCGCCCGACAGATTTCGCCGACGATCGCCAAGCCCAGCCCCGACCCCATGCCCTGCTGACTGCGCCGGTAAAAGCGCTCGAACACCCGGTCGCGCTCGTCCAGCGGGATGCCTGGGCCATCATCTTCCACTTCCAGTACCGCCGGCGCCGTCACCCGCAGGATCACGTTGCCGCCCGGCGGCGTATGGGCCAGGGCGTTATCCACCAGGTTGCTCAACAGCTCGTTCAACAGGGTGGGCTCGCCGCGCAGCCACACCGGCTCGTCGGCTTCCAGCGCCAGCGCCACACCGCGTGCGTGAGCCAACGGCGCCATGGCCATGCCCAGCTCACGGGCCAACTGGCTAAGGTCAAGTAACTGCGCGCCGCCCTCGGCAATCGCGCGGGCACCATTTTCGATGCGTGCCAGAGACAACAATTGATTGGCCAGGTGAGTCAGGCGGTCAGTGCCCTGGGCTGCGGTCTCCAGAGTGCTGCGCCACGTGGCGGGGTCTTCGGCGCGCAAGCCCAGTTCCAGTCGCGCCTTGAGCGCGGCCAGTGGCGTACGCAATTCATGGGCTGCATCAGCAATAAACTGCGCCTGGCGCTCGAACTGGCCACGCAAGCGTTCGGTGAAGTGGTTGAGGGAACGCACCAATGGGCCAAACTCATGCTGCACTTCCACCAAAGGCAACGGCCGCAGGTCGTCAGGCTGGCGCTCTTCCACCGCCGTGCGCAGGCGCTCCAGTGGCCGCAATGCGGCACTCACGGCAAACCACACCAACAGCAACGCGCCGACGCCAAGCATGCCCAGGCGCAGCAAAGTATCAGCCATAAGGCTTCGGGCCATGCTCACGCGGGCCTCGTCGGTTTCGGCTACGCGGATTTCCGCCATGCCGTTCATGTTCGGTTCGGAGACGGCTTTGAGCAGGCTCACCACACGCACCGGCTGGCCCTGGTAGATGGCGTCATAGAAGCGCGCCAGCGCCGGATAGTCATCGGTGCGCGGCGTGCCGGGTGGTGGGCCAGGGAGGTTTTCGTAGCCGGAGATCAGCTTCTGGTCGATGTCGTTGACCTGGTAATAAATACGCCCGGCACTGTCGTAGGCAAAGGTGTCCAGCGCCACGTAGGGCACATTGGCGCTCAGGGTGCCGTCCACTTGAGTCAAGCCAGCGGCAATGGTGCGCGCCGAGGCCAGCAGCGTGCGGTCGTAGGCGGTGTCCGCAGCTTCGCGGCCATTCCAGTAGGCGCTCATGCCGCTGGCAAACATCAGCAGCACCAGCAACAGCGCCAGGTTCCACAACAGGCGCCAGCGCAGGCTGCTGGGCTTATGCATCGCGGGCTTCCAACAGGTAGCCGAGGCCACGGAAGGTCACGATGGCGATGGGCTGGCCGTCGAGTTTCTTGCGCAGGCGGTGCACGTAGATTTCGATGGCATCGGGGCTGGCTTCTTCGTCCAGGCCAAATACCTGTGAGGCCAATTGCTCCTTGCTCATCACTCGGCCAGGGCGGGCGATCAGTGCTTCAAGCACCGCTTGCTCGCGGGAAGTGAGCGTCATCAATTCGCCGCCTACGGTAAAGCGCCGGGTGTCGAGGTCGTAGACCAACACGCCGCAGGTCTGCTGGCGCTCGCCGCCCAACACACTGCGGCGCAGCAATGCTTTGACGCGCGCCTCCAACTCCGTCAACTCGAACGGTTTGGCGAGGTAGTCGTCCGCGCCCAGGTTCAGGCCATGCACGCGGTCTTTCACATCACTGCGCGCCGTCAGCATCAGCACGGGCAAATTCTTCCCACGGGCGCGCAAACGGGCGAGCACCTCGAAACCATCCATGCGTGGCAGCCCCACATCGAGGATCGCCGCGGCGTATTCCTCACTGCTCAGGGCCAGGTCCGCGGCCACGCCGTCGTGCAGCACGTCAACGGTCAAACCCGTGCTCTTGAGCGCTTGCGCGACACTTTCAGCGAGTTGCAAATGGTCTTCAACCAGCAAGACACGCATGGATTTCTACCTCAGTCAGGGGTGGTTGGCACCACGCTTTGCCGGGCAGTTTACAGGCGCCGCCTGCCCTGTGAAGCCCGAAAACATTGAAAGGCAACTGAAAGGTTAGTGAAAGCTTCGCCCTTTAGCATCCAGCCAAGGTGGTCTGTGCCCACCGAGCTGCCTGAAGCGCAGCGCCCGAAAAACGCCTCGAAGCGTTTTCGCCAAAATAAGAACAATAACGGAGTACACAACGATGCTGTCGACACAGCCCCAGGCCCCCTCGCCTGTTCGTTTTTCTCGCCTGACCCAGACCGCCCTTGCCAGTGCTGCTACCCTTGCCGGCTTTTCGCCGCTTAGCCAGGCTGCCTTCTTCGAAGACAGTAGCGCGACCCTGGAAACCCGCAACATGTACTTCAACCGCGACTTTCGCGATGGCACCAGCGCACAGCAATCCAAGCGCGACGAATGGGCCCAGGGCTTCATGCTCAACCTGCAGTCGGGCTACACCGACGGCACCGTCGGCTTCGGTGTGGATGCGCTGGGCATGCTTGGGGTCAAGCTCGATTCCAGCCCCGACCGCACCGGCACCGGCCTGCTGCCCACCCATGACGATGGCCGCGCCGCCGACGAGTACTCCAAGCTGGGCCTGACCGGCAAAGTGAAGATCTCGGCCACCGAGCTGAAGATCGGCGCGCTGATCCCCGAACTGCCGATCCTCAAGCCCAACGACGGCCGCATCCTGCCGCAGACTTTCAATGGCGGCCTGATCACGTCCAAGGAATTCAAGAACCTGGTGTTCACCGGTGGTCGCCTCGATAAGGCCAAAGACCGCGACGACACAAACTACGAAGACATCGCCCTCAACAACAAGAACAGCCGCTTCGTCAGCGGCGCCACCGGCAAGCACTTCAACTTTGGCGGCGCCGACTACAAATTCGCCGACAAGATCACCGGCAGCTACCACTTCGCCCAACTCGACGACGTGTACCGCCAGCACTTCCTCGGCCTGGTGGCTGCGCGCCCGATGGGCCCTGGCACCTTCGGCACCGACCTGCGCCTGGCCATCAGCGATGACACCGGCAGCGCCCGCGGCGGCAAGATCGACAATAAATCCCTCAACGGCCTGTTCAGCTATGCCCTCAATGGCCACAAGCTCAGCGCCGGCTACCAGCACATGTCCGGCGACAGCGCCTTCCCGTATGTGGATGGCAGCGACCCGTACCTGGTCAACTTCGTGCAGATCAACGACTTTGCCGGCGCCGAAGAGCGTTCCTGGCAGGCGCGCTACGACTTCGACTTCGCCAAGCTGGGGATTCCCGGCCTGAGTTTCATGAGCCGTTACCTGTCAGGTGACAACATCAAGCTCAAGAACGGCGAGACCGGCAAGGAGTGGGAACGCAACAGCGAGATCAAGTACGTAGTGCAGACCGGCACGTTCAAGGACGTGGCCGTGCGCTTGCGCAACGCCACGTACCGCTCCAACTACTCAGCCCGTGATGCGGATGAAATGCGCGCGCTGGTGAGCTATAGCGTTGCGCTCTGGTAGTAACAACTCATAACAACAAAGACGGAGATAACCATGACCCTTTCACTGCGTAAATTGGCCCTCGCCGCCGGCTGCATGCTGTTCGCCGGCCAACTGCTGGCTGCCGACGAGCCCAAGCGTCCGGAATGCATCGCCCCAGCCTCGCCGGGCGGTGGTTTTGACCTGACCTGCAAACTGGCGCAAAGCGCGCTGGTCAACGAGAAGTTGCTGAGCAAGCCGATGCGCGTGACCTACATGCCTGGCGGCGTCGGCGCGGTGGCCTACAACGCTGTGGTCGCGCAGCGTCCAGCCGATGCCGGCACCCTGGTAGCCTGGTCCAGCGGTTCGCTGTTGAACCTGGCCCAAGGCAAGTTTGGTCGCTTCGATGAAAGCGCCGTGCGTTGGTTGGCAGCGGTCGGCACCAGCTACGGGGCCATCGCAGTGAAAGCCGACTCGCCCTACAAGACCTTGGACGATTTGGTAAAAGCGCTGAAAAAAGATCCGGGCAGCGTGGTGATCGGTTCCGGCGGCACCGTTGGCAGCCAGGACTGGATGCAAACCGCGCTGATCGCCAAGGCGGCCGGGATCAACCCGCGTGAACTGCGTTATGTAGCCCTCGAAGGCGGCGGCGAAATTGCCACCGCCCTGCTCGGTGGCCATATCCAGGTGGGCAGTACCGACATCTCCGACTCCATGCCGCACATCCTGAGCGGTGACATGCGCCTGCTGGCCGTGTTCTCCGAACAGCGCCTGGACGAGCCGGAAATGAAGAATATTCCAACCGCCAAAGAGCAAGGCTACGACATCGTCTGGCCGGTAGTGCGTGGTTTCTACCTCGGGCCAAAAGTCAGCGATGCCGACTACGCCTGGTGGAAAGAAGCGTTCGACAAACTGCTGGCCTCGGAAGAGTTCGCCAAGCTGCGTGACCAGCGCGAGCTGTTCCCGTTCGCCATGACCGGCCCGGAGCTGGACACCTACGTGAAGAAACAGGTGGCTGACTACAAAGTGCTGGCCAAAGAGTTCGGCCTGATCCAGTAATCGCCCCTCTTTTGTGCGGCCACGCCCCTTGATCCAGTGGCGTGGCCCAGGAGTTTCACATGCTCTTACAACGCATTTTCGCCGCCGTGCTGCTGCTGGCCTGCGCCGGCCTGGCGCTGATGGCCTGGCCGTATCAGGCGTCGTTTTCCTACGAGCCGGTAGGACCTCGCGCCTACCCGCTGCTGATGCTCGGGCTGATGAGCCTGGCACTGATCTACATGCTGTTTCGCCCACAGCCGACCAAGCACACGGAAGAAGAACCCGCGCTGGACCGCGAGACCCTGGTCAAGATCGGCGTATGCGTCGCGCTGTTGATCGTGTTTGCCGGCACTTTCGAACCCCTGGGTTTCATCCTCAGCAGCATGCTGATCGGCATCCCGATGGCGCGCCTGTATGGCGGCCGCTGGATGCCCAGCGTGGTGATCGTCAGCCTGATGGCGATTGGTCTTTATCTGCTGTTCGATAAAGCCATGGATGTGCCGCTGCCCCTCGGCCTGCTCGACGTTCTGGAGAACTGATATGGATACTTTCGGCTACTTGGGCCAGGGCTTCGGCGTTGCACTGTCCCCCTACAACCTGGTGACCGCACTGTGCGGCACCCTGATCGGCACCGTGGTCGGCCTGTTGCCGGGCCTGGGCCCGATCAACGGCGTGGCGCTGTTGATCCCCATCGCGTTCGCCCTGGGCCTGCCGCCGGAATCGGCGCTGATCCTGCTGGCAGCCGTGTACCTGGGCTGCGAATACGGCGGGCGGATCAGCTCGATCCTGCTGAACATCCCGGGCGAAGCCTCCACCGTGATGACCACCCTCGACGGCTACCCGATGGCCCGCAAAGGCCTGGCCGGTGTGGCGCTGTCGTTGTCGGCGTGGAGTTCGTTCATCGGCGCGTTTATCGCCACCTGCGGCATGGTGCTGTTTGCGCCGCTGCTGGCCAAATGGGCGATTGCCTTCGGGCCGGCGGAATATTTCGTACTGATGGTGTTTGCGATTGTCTGTCTCGGCGGCATGGCCGGTGACAAACCCTTGAAGACCTTTGTTGCAGCGCTGATAGGCCTGTTCCTGTCGGCTGTCGGCATCGACGCGAACAGCGGCGTGTACCGCTTTACCGGCGACAACATCCACCTCACCGACGGCATCCAGTTTGTGGTGTTGGTGCTGGGCCTGTTCTCCATCAGTGAGATCCTGTTGCTGCTGGAAAAAACCCACCGTGGCCAGGAAGCCGTGAAGGCCACGGGCCGCATGATGTTCAACCTCAAGGAAGCAGGCGCGGTCTTTGTCGTCAACATCCGCTGCGGTTTACTGGGTTTCATCATGGGTGTGTTGCCAGGTGCCGGTGCGACCTTGGCCTCGGCCGTTGCCTACATGACCGAAAAACGCCTGGCCGGTGCCAGCGGCAAGTTCGGCCAGGGCGACATGCGCGGCCTGGCGGCTCCGGAAACCGCCATCGGCGCGTCCGCCTGCGGCGCCCTGGTGCCCATGCTGACTCTCGGCGTACCCGGTTCGGGCACCACGGCGGTGATGATCGGCGCGCTGTCGCTGTACAACATCACCCCGGGTCCGCTGCTGTTCCAACAGCAACCCGACATCGTCTGGGGCCTGATCGCCTCGTTGTTTATCGCCAACATCATGCTGGTGATCCTCAACATCCCGATGATCCGCATCTTCACGCGCATCCTCGCCGTGCCGAACTGGGCGCTGGTGCCGGTGATTGCGATCATCACGGCAATTGGGGTGTACGCGGTGCACGCCACCACCTTCGACCTGTTCCTGATGGTCGGTATCGGTATCTTCGGCTACATCCTGCGCAAGCTCGACTTCCCGCTGTCGCCGGTACTGCTCGGCTTTATCCTCGGCGGTTTGATGGAGCAGAACCTGCGCCGTGCGCTGTCGATCTCCAACGGTGACCTGCAGATTCTCTGGTCGAGCCCGATCACCTTTGGTGTGTGGGTACTGACGGCGCTGATGCTGGCCTTCCCGCTGATCCGCATCTACCGCAAACGTGCCCTGCAGCGTCGTGCCGTGGCCGATGTCTGAGGTCACCTTTAAACATTGGTGGGGAACACCGCTGGTCGGCCTGGCCGGCGGTTACCTGGCCAGCCTCGTCGGCTGGCCTTTGCCGTACATGGTCGGCTCGTTGCTGGCGATTATCCTGGTGCGCTGCCTCACGCCGTGGCAGTTGGCGGAGATTCCCGGCGGGCGCAAATGCGGCCAATGGGTAGTGGGGATCGGGATTGGCCTGCACTTCACGCCGGTGGTGATTGAGCAGGTAATGAGCCACTTCGGCCTGATCTTCGTCGGCGCGCTGGTCACCAGCCTGTCGAGCGTGGTCGGCGTGTGGTTGATGCGCCGCAGCGGTGAAGACCGCGCCACGGCGTTTTTCTCCAGCATGCCGGGTGGCTCCGGTGAGATGGTCAACCTCGGCGCCCGCAATGGCGCGGTGCTCAGCCGGGTCGCGGCGGGGCAGAGTCTGCGGGTATTGGTGGTGGTGCTGTGTGTGCCGGCGATCTTCAAGTACTTGCTGGGTGGCGGCGCGCCGCAGTTTCATCCGGCGCCGGTGAGTTGGCCTTGGCTGTTGGCGCTGTTTCCGATAGGCGCGCTGGTGGCCTGGGGTTGGCAGCGGTTGCGTCAGCCAAACCCGTGGTTGTTCGGGCCGCTGCTGGTGAGTGCGACGGCCAGCGTCGTGTGGGATTTGCATATTGGCCTGCCAGACGGCGGCAGCCAGATTGGCCAATGGTTGATCGGTAGCGGCCTGGGTTGCCACTTCAATCGTCAATTCTTTCGTCGCGCGCCCTCGTTCATGGGCCGCACCCTGATTGGTACGGCCTTGACCATGGCGCTGGCAACCTTGGCGGCGGTAGGGCTGAGTGTGTTGACCCATCTGGACCTGCGCTCGCTGACCCTGGGCATGATGCCCGGCGGGATTGCCGAGATGAGTCTGACGGCTGAGACACTGCAACTATCGGTGCCGCTGGTGACCGCGATGCAGGTGATGCGGCTGCTGTTTGTGCTGTTCTTGGCAGAGCCTCTGTTCAGGCATTGGAACCGTTAGCCCGAACCGTGAAGCGAATCAGAGTGGCGGCAACCGCCACTCGATCGGCGTCTCACCATTCTGCTCAAGAAACTTGTTGGTCCGGCTGAAATGCCCGCAACCCAAAAACCCGCGATACGCCGACAACGGCGACGGGTGCACCGACGTCAGCACCAGGTGCTTGGTCGCGTCGATCAGCTTCTGCTTGCCCTGCGCATGCGCGCCCCATAGCAAAAACACCAGATGCGGCTGGTGCTCGCTGACCACCTCGATAATGCGGTCGGTAAAGAACTGCCAGCCCTTGCCCGCATGGGCGTTGGCATTGGCGCGCTCGACGGTCATGGTGGTGTTGAGCATCAGCACGCCCTGGTCGGCCCAGCTTTGCAGGTAGCCGTGGTTGGGGATGTCGATGTTCAGGTCGCGCTTGAGCTCTTTGTAGATGTTGACCAGCGACGGCGGCGCCGGCACGCCCGGTTGCACCGAGAAGCACAACCCATGGGCCTGGCCGGGGCCGTGGTACGGGTCTTGGCCGAGGATCACCACCTTGACCTTGTCCAGCGGTGTGGAGTTGAGTGCGTTGAAAATCAGCGGGCCGGGCGGGTAGATCTCTTTGCCCGCGGCGTGTTCCTGGCGCAGGAATTCGCGCAGCTGAGCCATGTAGGGCTTCTCGAACTCGTCACGCAGCGCGTGTTTCCAGCTGGGTTCGAGTTTGATACGGTCATCGTCGGTCATGATTGAAGGGTCTTGTAAATAGAATGGGCGAACCCTAGGAAAGCCGACCCCGCTTGTCAATTGATCTGACACACCACCGACACTTTCCTACGAAGCGATCATACTCATCCTTCAACGTATCGAATGAGGTCACGATGAACCTGCACTTCGAAGAGCTGACCGGCAGCGACGGTGCCCGCATCGGCATCGCCAGCCTCGACGCTGAAAAATCCCTCAATGCCCTTTCCCTGCCGATGATCCTCGCCCTGGGCGACCGCCTTGACGCCTGGGCCAAGGATCCGAACATCCACTGCGTACTGCTGCGCGGCAACGGCCCCAAGGCGTTTTGCGCCGGGGGTGAAGTGCGCAGCCTGGCGCAGGCCTGTCGGGAACAGCCTGGCGTGGTGCCAACCCTGGCGGCGCAATTTTTTGCGGCGGAATACCGCTTGGATTATCGCCTGCACACCTACCCTAAACCGCTGATCTGCTGGGGTCACGGCTACGTGCTGGGCGGCGGCATGGGCCTGTTGCAAAGTGCCGCCGTGCGCATCGTTACACCGAGCAGCCGGTTGGCCATGCCAGAGATCAGCATCGGCCTGTACCCGGACGTCGGTGCCAGTTGGTTCCTGTCACGCCTGCCGGGCAAGCTCGGGTTGTTCCTGGGCCTCACAGGCGCCCATATCAATGGCCGCGACGCTTTGGACCTGGGCCTGGCCGACCGCTTCCTGCGCGACGACCAGCAAGACGAACTGCTCGACGGCCTGCTGCAACTGAACTGGCAGGAGCAGACCTCGATGCAGCTCAACAGTCTTCTCAAGGCGTTGGCCCAGGAAGCCGTCGAGCAACAACCGGAGGCACAATGGCTGCCACGCCGGGCTCAGATCGACGAATGGCTGGACGTGGGCGATGTGCGGTGTGCCTGGCGGGCCTTGAGCCAACTGCGCGAACACACTGACCCGCTGTTCAGCCGAGCTGGCAAGACGCTCAGCGAAGGCTGCCCATTGACAGCACACCTGGTGTGGGAACAGATCCAGCGTGGCCGGCATCTGTCACTGGCGCAGGTGTTCCAGATGGAATACACCCTGAGCCTCAATTGCTGCCGTCACCCCGAATTCAGCGAAGGCGTACGTGCGCGGCTGATCGACAAGGACCAGACGCCGCATTGGCATTGGCCGGATATCAACGCGATTCCGGAGGCGGTGGTGCAGGCGCATTTCAATAAGGCGTGGGAGGGTCGACACCCTTTGGCCGACCTGTCCGATTACTAAACACTTGCCCATGAAAAAGCGGCGCTTCATGCGCCGCTTGCAATGCAGACCTGTCAACGGTGACCGCCGCGGCCACCCCCATGGTCGGAACCGCGACCGTGCCCACCATTTCCCCAACGGTCGCCGCCGCCCCAACCCTGGTTCGGGTAAGGCCGGTAACCTGCGCGCGGTCCGTAGTAACGCGGTGCCGGCTGGTAATAACGCGGCGCCGAGTAGTAGCGCGGTTGTGGCGCGTAGTAGCGCGGTGCGGGGTAGTAGTCACGTCGATAGGGATACGCCGTGCCACCGCCGTAGTAGTACACCGGCGCCGGTGAGGTGTAGACCTCGGATCGATAGTAGCTCTGGCCTCCATCGTAATAAGGCACACAAGCAGAAAGGGTCAGACCGAGTAAAGCGCTGAGCAGCAGTCGTCGATACATGGCGGCCTCCTGGACCGCGGAAGAGCACCTCCAGCGACGCGGGAGGGCGGCATTCAGCTTTCACTGAATGACGAAACATCTGACATCAAAAACGGAATCTGGTGCGTTTTCGCAACAGCTTGATACATCTGCACCCGCTTTATCGATTCAGTAAATTTGTCTGGCTCGCAACTTTATCAATTGCGATGATGTCACTATGACATCGCACCGTGCCAGGGAGGCTCTAGTGTGCGCCCTTCGCTACCCTGTCCGGACCTGACCCATGAAGATTTCAACCAAACTGCTGCTCTCGTTTCTACTGTGTGCGCTGGTCACCCTGGCGGTGGGCCTGCTGGGAATCAAAGGGGTGGTTCGCCTCTCCACGGCATTGGAACTGACGTTTTCCAACAACCTGGTTTCGGTGAGCAACACGGCCGCCACGCTCAACGGCCTGGTGGCCCACAACCGCGGCCTGTACCGCTTGATGGATGCCAGCAGAGGCGACGTTTCCCCACAGGACCGCGACCGCGTGCGCCAGGACATCGCCCAGGAACTCAAGCGTAGCCAAGCGTCCTACGCCTCTTACCGCGCAACGCCGCTGGAAGATGACGAACGGGCAGCGGGAGACAAACTTGACCAGATCTGGCCCAGCTACATCAGCAACTCTGAACGCATCATGGCACTACTCGACGGCGGCCAAGTCGACCAGGCCCGGGCCCAGCTCAATACCAGCAACAATGAACTGTTCCGCCAGGCGCGTGAGCTGATCCGCGTAATGATCGAGTCCAATAACCGCCAGATCAAGGAAGGCGCGGTCGCAGCCGATGAGCTGCGCAACAGTGCATTGACGTGGATGATTGGCGGCATTGTGCTTGCCTTCCTCATTGCGATCATCATCGGTATGTTGATCACCCGCCTGATCACCCGCCCTATCGCTCAAGCCGTGCAGAGCGCACAGCGCATTGCCCAGGGCGACCTGACCCAGGCCATCATCACCGAGCGCACCGACGAAGCCGGGCAACTGCTGATGGCGCTGTCGGACATGCAAGGCGGCCTGAAAAGTACCCTCGTGGAAATCGCCAACGCGTCCGACCAGCTTGCATCGGCGGCCGAGGAACTGAGTGCGGTCACCGATGAAAGCAGCCGCAGCCTGACCCGCCAGAATGATGAGATCCAACAAGCAGCCACCGCCGTCAACCAGATGACCGCCGCCGTGGACGAAGTGGCCAGCAACGCTGTCTCGACCTCTGAAGCCTCGCGCCAGGCCACCACCGAGGCCGAAGATGGCCGCCAGCAAGTGGAACAGGCGGTGTCCGGCATGAGTTCGATGGTGGTCGAGATTAACGACTCCACACAATCGGTTGCAGACCTTGCCGGCCAGGTGCGAGAGATCGGCAAGGTGATCGATGTGATCCGAGGCATTGCCGACCAGACCAACTTACTGGCCCTCAACGCCGCCATTGAAGCCGCCCGCGCGGGTGAGCAAGGGCGTGGGTTTGCGGTGGTCGCCGATGAAGTGCGGGCGTTGGCTCATCGCACCCAGACGTCCACGGTGGATATTGAAAAGATGATTGGTGAAGTACAGACCGGCGCCGACGATGCGGTCGCGGCAATGAACAAGAGCCTGACCTGGGCCAACAATACCCAGACCCTGGCGCAGAACGCCGGCGAAGCGTTGCAACGCATCACCGCCAGTGTGGCGAAGATCAATGAGCGCAACCTGGTGATTGCCTCTGCCTCGGAGGAACAGGCCCAGGTGGCCCGCGAGGTGGACCGCAACCTGTTGAACATTCAGGACCTGTCTACCCAGACGGCCGCCGGAGCCCATCAGACCAACGCCTCCAGCCAGGACCTGTCGCGCCTGGCCACCTCGTTCAACGTACTGGTCAGCAAGTTCCAGCTCTAAGTAGCCTGGGCAGGGTCGGCCCTGTATCGTACGAGGCATACCGGGATTCTCCGGACTATTTGCCAGACCCAGCCCGAACCTGCCCATGACCACGCCAACCCTTTGCCCCGCCTGCGGCGCCCGCAACGACTGCTCCCTGGCAGACCCGCGCACGGTCGACCAGGCGTGCTGGTGCTACAGCGTCACCATCGACCCGGCCGTGCTCCAAGCCTTGCCCGAGGAATTGCGCAACAAGGCCTGCCTATGCCCGCGCTGTGCCCAGATCGATGCGCAGTTGCGTGGGGCTGAGCCAACGTAATGCGGGTTGATCGGTTCCTCAGTAACCTGCCCCGGTTCAATCGCAAGCAAGTGCGGCTGTTGCTTGTTGAGCGGCGGGTGTCGGTCGATGGCGTGGCGGTCAATGATCCCCATCACGAAGTGCGGGAATTCAGCCACGTGTGTGTTGACGATGAAGTACTGCAGGCGGGCAAACCGGCGCGCTACTTCATGCTGCACAAGCCCCAGGGTTGCGTGAGCGCCACGGCGGACCCGCAGCACCCGACCGTGCTGGATCTACTCGATGAGCCGGGCAAAGACGAATTGCACATTGCCGGTCGCCTGGACTTCAACACCACCGGCCTGATGCTGATCACCAACGACGGCCAATGGTCGCGTCGCCTGACACAACCGCAGACCAAACTGCCCAAGGTTTACCGGGTAGAGACCGAGCAGGACATTGGCGCGGAGTACGCCGCCACGTTTGCACAGGGCCTGTATTTCGCGTTCGAAGACCTGACCACTCAACCCGCCGAACTGGTGTTGCTGGGGCCGAGAACCGCGCGGCTGAGCATCATCGAAGGACGCTATCACCAGGTGAAGCGCATGTTCGGGCACTTCGATAACAAGGTCATCGGCCTGCATCGCGAGCGCATGGGGCCCTTGGTGCTGGATGCCGCCCTCGCGCCCGGCCAATACCGGGCGCTGACTGACGAAGAAATCCGCCAGGTCTGATGACCGTTCAGCCGGTGATGGCAAAAAACCGCTTCACCGCCTTGCGAGCTGCCCGCTCTGCTGCTTGAATCAGGATCACCAGTTCAAATATGACTGGCGAGTCGCCTATAACCTCCAAGAACCACCTTGCCCCGCCCGCGCTTGATCCACGGGCCTTCCCGGCAAACAGCCCGCCATAACAACAGCCGTCGGCCAGCCGTCATTGGATCGACATGGGCCTCCTTTTCCAGGCGTATGCCTACCTGTCATAAAGCTCGTGCAGAGTGATCTGCGCGCCCTACCCGCTTGCCAGGAGTCTTACGACATGAGGCCAGAAATCGCTGTGTTGGATATACAGGGTCAGTATCGGGTTTACACGGAGTTCTATCGCGCGGACGCTGCTGCAAAGACCATCATCCTGGTCAACGGCTCCATGGCCACCACGGCATCCTTCGCCCAAACCGTGAAAAGCCTGTACCCGCAATTCAATGTGGTTTTGTACGATCAGCCCTACGCCGGCCGCTCCAAAATCCACAACCGCCACGAGCAAATGCTGACGAAGGAAGTCGAAGGCCAGCTCCTGCTGGAACTCATCGATCACTTCGCCGCCGAACACGTACTGTCCTTTTCCTGGGGCGGCGCCGCCACCCTGGTTGCCCTCGCCCATCGCCCGCGCCGCGTGGAGAAGGCCGTGATCAGCTCGTTCTCCCCGGTGATCAACGCCCCGATGCGCGACTACCTGGAACGCGGCGTCGACTACCTCGGCAACCTCGACCGCGACCGCGTCGGCCACCTGGTCAACAGCACCATCGGCAAACACTTGCCGTCGCTGTTCAAGCGCTTCAACTATAAACACGTGAGCAGCCTGGCCGAGCACGAGTATGGGCAGATGCACTTTCACATCAGCCATGTGCTCAACAGTGATCGCCTGTGCTACCTCAAGGCCGCCAAGCAGATCGACATTCCGGTGTTGTTTCTCAACGGTGAATGGGACGAATACACCAGCGCCCAGGACGCCAAGCTGTTTGGCCAGCATGTGGCCAACAGCAGCTTCAGTACGATTCAGGCGACGGGGCATTTCCTAGACATGGAGCACAAGGCCGCGTGCCGGGACAGTCGTGACGCGGTGGTGGGTTTCTTGAAACCGGAGCGCCAGGTCAGCCGATTGCGTTATCACCATGGCCAGACGCAGCATGCGTTTGCAATCTGAGGGGTGGGCGCTGGCTTGCCTGCGATAGCATCACTGAAGTGTGACGGGCACACCGAGGTGTCGATATCGCAGGCAAGCCAGCGTCAACACCCACATTTTTGAAGAAAAACTTCAAATCCCGACGAACATCTGGTACAAAGTCAGCCGCTCTGAGCGGGTATAGTTTAATGGTAGAACAGTAGCTTCCCAAGCTTCCGACGAGGGTTCGATTCCCTCTACCCGCTCCACTCAAATTCGCGTTCTGTGTCAGGTTGTTTTTGACGGGGGATGCATAAAAAAACCGGTCCTTTGAGGCCGGTTTTTTTATGGCTGCGATTTAAGACGCCGATCATTCGCGTCGCCCACACCTATACAAATCAATATTTTTGTACAAGTATTACTCCAACGCGCTGAGGCACGATCAAGGAGCCGAGCAATGACACGTCTACTGGTTTCATTGTTGCTGGTATTGAGCTTGAGCAATTGCGCCAACGTAGGCGTCGAGCACTACGCCGACCAGCAGCCGCAGTTGGACCTGGAGCGGTTCTTCAGCAAGCCCGTCAAGGCCTGGGGGATTTTCCAGAAGCGCTCGGGCGAAGTGGCCAAGCGCTTTGAAGTGAACATCGCCAGCCGACGCGAGGGTAATGCCTTGATTCTCGACGAACGCTTCCTGTACAGCGACGGCACGCGACAACAGCGGGTGTGGACACTGACACCGGATGGCCCGGGGCGCTGGCGCGGTCGGGCGGGTGATGTGGTTGGCGAGGCCATTGGCGAAGTGGCGGGTAACGCACTGCGTTGGCGCTACCGGCTCAACCTACCCGTGGACGGTTCCGTCTATGAGGTGAGCTTTGATGACTGGATGTACCTGATGGACGAAGACACCCTGATCAACCGCTCCAGCATGACCAAGTTCGGCGTCGAATGGGGCCAGGTCACGTTGTTCTTTCGTCGCCAGTGAATGACCCACAGCAGGAGTGAATCATGAATTTGCACAGGCTGACTGAACTAGCAGTAAATGGAGAAATTCGCGAGCTGCAGCTGCTGTCGCTGGAGGGTGGATTCTATATCGCGCGTATCAGGCTGGATCATGTCGAGATGACGTTGCTGGACGATGACAACCAGCCATTGCGCATCCGTTCCACCACGCATTTACGCAACCTGTTGCAACGGGTTCCGCCGTTTCCCTGTGTGCTGGTGCAGCACTGTGTGCACGATGAAATGTGCGGTGTTCGGGAAGGCCCGGTTGGCGCATTGCGGATTCCGTTTACGCTGGAGTCATGCGTTTAAGGCTGTGCATGTCTCGGCTCCCCCTATGGTATGGGCAGCCTGGGAAGACACGCCTTAAACAGGCCACCCATAGCGAACAGCTCAGACTAGTCTGATCCTCGTGTAGGCAATGCCGCAAGACCTGCACCCGCCCTTTGCACAGCCAGAAACCACCTGCAATTCCAAGTAATACACCCCTTTAAAGACCATTTGAAATCATCCCACCGTTCGCATCATCCTGCTGAACCTCATCGAAGCAAGAACCCAAGAAAATACCTTCGGCATCGGCCCACAGTGACACGCCGATCATCCAGGTACGCGATTTCGCACCAATAGTATGATAGCGCTCGCTGTCACTCTTTGGACTGGAGGCGCTCCCATGGGAACCGTACGAAAAACCATCACTGTGACCGACCAGCAAGACGGCTGGATCAAAGCGCAGATAGAAGCGGGTCATTACACCAATGACAGTGAATACATCCGCGATTTGATAAGGCGTGAACAAGAACGCAGCGCTGAAATTGAATCAATCCGCGCAGCGTTGAAGGAGGGTGAGTCCAGCGGCGAACCTCGTTTATTCAACCCCGATGAGTTCAAGAGAAGAATGTTAAAGACATATGACTGAATACCGTCTTACACCTGCGGCAGAGTGTGGTCTTGAAAACATTTGGATTTACAGCGCTCAGACGTAAAGCGTAGAACAGGCTAACCGCTATATAGACATTCTGACGAAAGCGTTCGAGCAGTTGGCGCAGCAGCCAAGGATTGCGCCAGCCTGCAACGAGATACGCACGGGATACCGCCACTATTGCCTTGAAAGACATACGCTCTATTTTCGGATCGTCCCGTATGGGATTGAGATCGTTCGTATCCTGCATGATCGAATGGATAGATTACTCATTTTGTAATTGCGCGCGTCAACCCGGCTCATTCGTTCCCCGCTGCACCACCCACGCCAACGGCAACGTCACCAACAACACCCCCGCCAATACCGTCACGGCCACCGGTACGCCCAGCGTATCCCCCACCCCGCCAAACACCACCGGCGCCAGCGCACCGCCACCAATCGTGCCGGTGTAGAACACCGCAAATGCCTGCTCCCGCTTACCTCCACCCGCCAGGTCAGGCACGGCGCCGTACAACACCGACGACGTGCCATTGAGCACCAGTCCCAGCAGCGGCAACATCACCATCAGCGCGGTCAGCGGCACATACACCGCAGCGACGATCAGCAAGGCCGTGCTGCTTTCCGTCAGCCACACCGCCCTCATCATGCCGATGCGCGCGCCCAGGTAGCCGCACAATAACTTGCCGAACGCGCCACCAATAAACAGCAGGGTCAGGGCCAGGCCAATACCGGCAGTGCCCGCCCCTTTGGCTTGCAGCAAAAACGGCAGGAAGGTGAGAAAACCCATGCGCACGGCGCTGTCGAGAGTGCCAGTGAGGATCAATGCGCGCAGACCGCTGACAGAGCCGACTCCGGTAGAGGACTTGGTTTTTTGGGTCGCCACCGAGGCGTCCGGCTGGCTGGGAATCAACCACCACAACAGCCCCGCCGCCGCCAACCCCAACAACCCGAGAAGCGTAGCACTGGCGCGCCAACTGATGACCGTGAGCAACAAGCCGACCAGACCGGGAACCAGGGTCTTGCCAATGTCACCGGCGAAGTTGTACTGGGACAAAGCCTGCTTGATGCCGCCACCGTCCTCGTAAGCATCGCTGATCATCGAGGATGCCAGCGGGTGTTGCGTGCTTGCCCCCAAGCCGCCCAGCAAAAGCGCCAGCAGTAACATCACCAGTCCAGTGGCTTGACCCACCACTAGATAAGCCGCACCGGCGAGCGCGGTTCCGCCAACCAGCAGCGGTACACGGCCCCAGCGTTTTGCCGCGCGGCTGGCCATAAGCTGGAATACGGCCATCATTCCTGAATAGGCCCCGCGCAGAAGTCCAACCTGGGCGTAGGACAGCGCGAACTGCGTCTGCCAGATCGGCAGCAGCACGTAGATGACGTCGGTAAGGCCATCATGCACGGCGTGGGCGCTGCAGCCAGCGATCAGCGTGCGGCGACGGGTTGACGAGGCGGGGGCGGGCACGGCGACTGTGTCGTTCATGGTGTCGGGATCAGTTCAGGTTTAGGGGGCTTCCAGCCGGTCAGGGCGATCAGCAAGGTCAGTATTTGGAAGGTGATAATCAGCACCACACACCCGGCCCAGCCCCAGCGCTCCCAGATCAACGCCGGGACAATCGCACCACAACTGCCACCCAGGTAATAGCACGTGAGGTACACGCCCACGGCGCCGGCCTTGTTGTCGCGGGCGGTAGCGGCGGTGAAGGCGTTGGCCGCCGCCTGGGCGAGAAACACACCGGTGGAACTGAGGGCCAAGCCCACCACGATGCACCACAACGAGGGCACCAGTGTCAGCGCTGAGCCGCTGATGCCGAGCACCGCGGCCACGCTCAGCAGTTCAGCGTGAGGTCGGGATTTGCTGAGGCGTCCGGCGATAGGAATCACGATGAGTGCCAGCAAGAACACCATGTAAAGCGTGCCCAACGCCGCAGGCCCGAGGTTGAATGGCGGTAATCCCAGGTACAAACCTGCGTAGGTAAACGCTGCAACTTGAGAGAACAACACGCAAAAACCGACAGCGTAGGCTGCCAGCAAGGGCTTGCGAAAAACGGCCGAGAATGAGGACTGAACCCTCACCGAGCGCACACGACTGACAGGCAACAGGAATTGAATAAACCCACCCACCATCAGGCTCAGCACTGCCAGCAATTCAAAGGCTCCGCGCCAGCCTACGTATTCAGTCATCACCCCTGTGACAAAGCGCCCGGCGAACCCACCCAGCACCGTACCCGCCACATACAGGCTGGTGACCTCCGTTACCGTGCCGCCGCTCCAGCGGTCGCCGATATAGGCCACGCTGGTGGCAAACACCACCGGGATCAACATGCCTTCGACAAATCGCCACACCAGCACTTCGGCAAAGCTGTCGGCATAGGCGGTCATCAAGGCCGGCACCGCCAGCAGCAAGGCCGCCACGCTGATCACCGTGCGTTGCTCGAAACGCCCGGTCAGCCGGCTGACAAACGGCGCAGTGATCGCCACGGCCAGCGTCGTTACGGTGATGCTCCACCCCGCTGCCTTGGCGCTGATGTGAAACTGCGCGGCAAACGTCTGGAGAATGCTCTGGGTGGCATACAGGTTGAGAAACGCCGCGCAGCCACACAGGAACAGGGCAAGACGGGCACAATGCAGGCGCGGTTTCATGAAACCTCTCGTTTTATTTTGTGAGGTCTTTATAGAATGGCCGGCGGGTCCTGAACCAATACCGATTTCGGACCGATCAATACCCAAGGACCAGGATGCTCGACCTACGCAAGCTGCGTTACTTTCTGACGGTCGCTGAAGAACTGCACTTCGGCCGCGCCGCCATTCGCCTGCACCTGGCACAGCCGCCGCTGACGCGGCAGATCTCGGCGCTGGAAACGGAGTTGGGCTTCAAGCTGTTTGATCGCACCAGCCGCAGCGTCACCCTCACCGCCCAGGGCCGATCGTTCCTGCCCTACGCACGCAGCGTGCTGGAGCAGGTGGAATTGGCGCAGGTCATCGCCGGGAAGCTGGCGGCGGGCACTGCGGGGCAACTGGCACTGGGGTATGTCAGCTCGATCGCCCTGTCGGATTTGTTCAGCCAGGCGATCCAGGCATTTTCCCAGCGGTTTCCCGATGTGCAGTTGACCCTGGTGGAATGCGCCTCCGGCAGCCTGGGCGCGCACGTTGCGGACGGGCGGCTGGATATCGGGCTCAGTCGCCTGCTGCCACAGGGCGAAGAGGTGCATGCGCTGTCCCTGGGCGAAGAGCGCTTGGTGGCCGCCGTTTCCAGCGACAGCCCGCTGGCCCGTCAACCCAGCGTCAACCTGGCGCAGCTGAGTGCCTACCCGTTGATTTTATTCCCAGCCGATTATGGCTCGGGGCTCAACCAGTCCATCGAACAGCTTTACCGCCACCACGGCCAGCCATTACGCCCAGGCCCGACCGGGCGTCAGATCACATCGATCATTGCGCTGGTGGCGGCCGGGCAAGGGGTGGCGTTGGTGCCGGCGTGTACGCAGAGCCTGATGAATAAAGGCGTGACGTACCGGCCGTTGGTGGAGGGGGATGCGTGTGCGCAATTGTTGGTGCTGACCCGGGCTGAAACAAAAAGTGTGCTAGTTGATGAGTTCCTCGCCGTCATTGCACAGATCGATGAATAGGTACTGCACGACCCGGAAGAAAAAAGCCGTTTGGGGTTCCTGGCGTCGGCAGCGCTGAAAGTGCTTCAGCAGGAACATTGATTAAGCCTATCCCTACAGGAATAAGAATATTCGCCTATCACTATGGGATACGCCTACCCCAAAAACAGGACAACCCAGAATGCTCCCGCGCGGACAAAAAACGTCGAGGCTGGTCTTTAGAAAAGTCCTGGGGCTGGTGCTGATCATTCCACTGCTGGCCCCACTGATACCCTTGCCCCCCATAGGTCTCGGACGCCTTGTATCAATAGCGACCGTTGCCGGGTCCATCTATGGCGCGTGGTACGCAAGGCAGCATGCCAGTCGAGGTCTGACAATCGGCGCGACCATCATCGCTCTACTCAACCTTGGCTCACTGGTCGCATTGTCGACGCCCTCGATAGTCTGGTTTATCTTCCAGGTCTCCTGGGTCTATGGGTCGGGCAATTGGATTCACTGGCGTTTTTAGCCGCGTGGAACTCCATCGCAAGAAACAGGGTTCCCCCACGGTTTACAACACGGACAGTGACGCCATACAGCGTCAAGGATCAGGCCCATGCCCTACGAATACAAACTCATGCCCTCCCCCGTCGGCCAACTGACCCTGGTGGCGCGCAACGGCAAACTCGGCGCCATCCTGTGGGAAACCGAGCGCGCCAACCGTGTGCGTTTGGGTGAATTGCGCGAGGCCAATGACAGCCCGGTGCTGCTGGAAACCGAACGCCAGTTGCAGGAATACTTCGCCGGTACGCGCAACCAGTTCGAGCTGGAGTTGGACTTTTCCGGCACCGACTTCCAGAAGCGGGTCTGGCAGGCACTGCTGACGATTCCTTTCGGCGAGACCCGCAGTTACAGCCAGATCGCACAGCAGATCGGCAACCCGAAAGCCGTGCGCGCGGTGGGCGCCGCCAATGGGCGTAACCCGATATCGATCATTGCACCGTGCCACCGGGTAATCGGCGCGTCGGGTGGGTTGACCGGGTTTGCCGGGGGGCTGGAAGCCAAGCAGTATTTGCTCGCACTGGAGGGCACGGGCCAAGCGGAGTTGGCCTTCTGAGGTAGCCGACGACAAAAACGTACAACTTTGTTCACCCAGCCAAATGTAAAAAGAAATTTCAAAGATTCCCTGCGGTCCATTATTTCATCACCTCTTCCAAAGGAAAAACGGTCATGAAGTTCTCCGCAGTCTCCCAATCCCTGTCCCGTTGGGCAGGCAGCCCACGCACGTTCTACGCGGCGGTGGCGTTGATCCTGGCGTGGAGCCTGAGCGGGCCGTATTTCCACTACAACGACACGTGGCAGCTGATCATCAATACCTCGACCACCATCATCACCTTCCTGATGGTGTTCCTGATCCAGAACACGCAGAACCGCGACAACGACATCCTGCATATCAAGATTGATGAGCTGCTGCGCGTGTCCAAGGATGCACAGAATGCCGTGCTGAGCCTGGACGGGCTCGACCGTAAAGAACTCGAGAAACTGCGCAAGGAATACCGCAGCATCGGTGCGACGGGGAGCGTCAGCCTCAACAGCAGTTGCGGCGAGCACGCCGACGATGCTGCGCAGATCAAGACCGATTTGAACCAGGCATGAAAAAACGGCGGTTGGAGAAGCACCAACCGCCGTTTTTCAGTTCAGGTGACAGGCTCAACCGTCGCCTTGATGACCCTTGCCGTAGGTCGATGCCAATGCACGGGCTTTCTGCAGACGCTCTTCCAACTTGGGCAGCGTCTCATCCACCAGGGCTTTTATTTCTGGCACATCCGACGCTGCACCTTCCTTTTTGAACAGGGCGATGGCGTCCTCGTTTTCCTTGACCTGTTGCGCCGTGTAGGCCGCATCAAAGGAGTCGCCGTCCTTGAGTTCGGGCATCAGGGTTTCGGCTTTGTCGACGATCTTCTCGCGCGGCGCGACAGGCAGGTCGAGCTTCTTGGCGATGGCCGCCAGGTGCTGGTTGGCCAGGGTGCGCTCGTTGATCACCTCGATGGTGTAGTCCTTGATTTCCTGGGACGAGGTCTTAGCGTGGGCCATGCGACTGGTTTCGATATCGGCCATGCCTTTGGCCGAAGCCTGCTCGATGAATTCAGCAGGCGACTGGGCGAAAGCATTGCTGGCGCCGAGGCCCAGCAGCATCGCGAAACTGGCGGTGCGTAACCGGATAGCCATGCGGCTCATGATGGGTTCCTCCAGGGTAAAAATAGGTGCGGGGGAACACACCCCGCCCTCAATTCGAATTTTCAGGGCGGCAAAGGTTTAGAAAAAACTCGCCAGTGCGACGAACGGTCATCATCAAATCAGGCGGGTTTGCTGCCAAACAGGCCTGGCAATGCATGCGCTAGAGCGTTGATGGCGAAACCGATAAACATCACGCCGCAGAGTCTGGTAATCAGGATTTCATGGCGTTGATACACCGTGCGCACCCGTTGGGCACCGACCACACCGATCAGGATCGCGTAGGCCAGCAGCCCGCCGACAAAGCTCAGGAAGATCAGCGACGGTAGCATCGACCAAGTCAGCAACTCGGCACGGCTGGACAGCAACGCCGTGAATGTCGCCACCGCCACCGGGTACGCCTTGGGGTTGGTCAGGCCGAACACGATGCCATGCCAGAACGGATGCCGTGCAGCCCCTTGAGGCGCATCGCTGCTGCGGCGCTGGGTTCGGATCGCGCGCCAGCCAAGCCAGAACAAATACAGGCCACTGAGCACACCAAGCACATCAAACGCACTGCTGCCCACTTCCCGCGCGCCAACGATGGCGATCAGCGCTGTCGAGCACCACACCACGTCTCCCAGCAGGTGCCCGCACAGGAACCCTGCGCCGGCACGCCGGCCACGGGCGGCGCCGATGCCGAACACGGCCAACACCCCCGGCCCCGGCGTAATACCGTAGATAAAACCTGAAGCAAGCACGGCGAGCAGCAAGGATGGGGTCATGGGCGTGACTCAGACAGAGGGTTGAACAGTGAAGGGATTCTGCACGTTCCCGTGCTACGGGTAAAACTTCATTCCGGCATAGGGATTGGCGCGACACGCTTGCAACCGCGAGGCCAGGTCGCCGACATGGGCTTCGAGCTTGTGGCCGTCCGGGTCGAGAAAATAGAACGAGGCACCTTCACTGCGGTTGTCGCGCCACTCCTGCACATCGCCCGCACGCAGGCGTGCCACCAGTGCGCTGAAATCATCTGCAGCCACTGTGAACGCGTAATGGGTGTAGTCGGCCGCCGGCTGCGCAGTGCGCAATGGATCGAGCGACAAACATAACCACAGGCCCGGCAGCGAGAGGTAGGCGCCGGCGTCCCAGGTGGCGTCAAGTTGAAGTTGCAACAGTTGATGATAGAAGCGGACGCTGCGATCCAAATCGGTGACAGCGAGGGTGAGGTGGTTGAAGCCAGAAAGCATGGTGTTGTTTTCCTGTCAGCGGTGGCCTTTGGACAATACACCCTGCACCTGCCCAATTAACCACTGCAACCCCGAATCCCCTCCCCGGCGTGCATGCCACGCCAATTCAAACGCAAACGATGGAATATGAAAGGGCGGCGGTACGGCCAGCAAGTGCTGGTGATCAATATTCAGCAAGCCACGTGTCGAGACGGTGAGGATCAGGTCGGTGCCTTGGATCAACTGCGGCGCTACGCCCCAGTGCGGCAGGCTGATTGCTACGTGTCGACGTTCACGAATCGCCGTCAGTGCCCGCTCGATTTCCGGTGTGCCGCTGCCACGCATTTCCAACAAGACATGGGGCCGTGACAGGTAGGTGGACAGATCCAATGTGCCACTTGGCGACAGGCTGTTGCGGTCCACCAAGCAGATGTAGTGCTCGTCGAACAACGGCGTAGTACGCAGTTCTGCGGGCATGTCGGGGAAGACCCCCGCCGCCAGGTCAAGGTCGCCATTGAGCACACCTTCCACCATGCCTTCACGGCTGGCCTGGATAATTTGCAGATCGATACCTGGCGCTTCACCGCGCAGCATCCGCACCAGGTCGGGTAGGAAAATCGCCGCACTGTAGTCAGACATCGCCACACGAAACCTGCGTTTGGCCGACGCCGGGTCAAAGCGATTTGGCGCCAACAGGGCCTGCACCTGCGCCAGGGCCTCAGCCAGTGGCGCGGCCAACTCCAGCGCGCGAGCCGTCGGCACCAGGCTACCGCCCTGGCGCATCAGCAGCGGGTCACCCAGCAGGTCACGCAAACGCGCCAGCGCATGGCTGACCGCCGGCTGGCTCAGGTGCAAACGCTCGGCGGCACGGGTGACGTGTTGCTCGGTGAGCAAGGCGTCGAGGATCACCAGCAGGTTGAGGTCGATGCGGCGCAGATCATTCATCAGCTGCATGCTCGGCATAAGAACTTGGAATTTAAATTTGCGCGACGAATAGCCTAGAGTCCAGCAAAACCTCTGGGAGAGTGGACATGACGACGTTGCATTGGGTGGGCCTGTTGGCGCTGGCGGTCGTCGCCGGGGCGGTGGTGCCGTTTCAAAGTGCGATCAACGCCAACCTCGGGCGCGGGCTCGGCCATCCGTTGTGGGCCACCCTGGCGTCACTGCTGGTGAGCATCATCGTGTTGCTGCCAGTGATTCTGGCCATGCGCTTGCCATTGCCAAGCCTGGCGTTTATCAGCCAGACGCCGTTGTGGATGTGGGCCGGCGGCGCGTTTGGCGTGTGCTTTATTTCCCTGGCGTTGATGCTGCTCCCCAAACTGGGCGCGTCGGGGTTTATCGCGCTGGCCATGGCCGGGCAGATTCTGGCCTCGTTGGTGCTGGATCACTTCGGCCTGTTCGGCCTGGTGGAGCGCCAACTGACAACGCCCCGTGTACTGGGGGCGTTGTTGTTGATGGGCGGGGTGGCGTTGATTCAGTTCAGCGCCACACCGGTCAGAGCGTTGGCCACCGCTGGCTGATCAGCCTTTATCGAGCGTACGCAGTTTTTGCGGCAGGCCCCACAGCAGCAGCGCCGCCGCCAACAGCGCGCACACGCCGATCACATACAGCGCCGGGGTGGTGCTGCCGGTGAGGTCCTTGATGCGTCCCACCATCACCGGGCTGACAATGCCACCGAACTGTCCGAGGGTATTGATCACCGCAATACCGCCCGCGGCGCCTGCCCCGGCGCCGGCCAGCAACTTGGGTGGCAGGGTCCAGAAGGTCGGGATCGAGGCGATGATGCCCGCGCCCAGCATGCCCAGGGCAATAATCAGAAAGGTCGTGTGGTCGGCGAAAATGCCGGCACTGAAGAAGCCCACTGCCCCCAGCACCACCAGGCCGCAGACAAACTTGCGCCGCTCGCCGGTGGCATCCGACAGCCGCCCGATCACCACCATGCTGATCGCGCCGCACACATAAGGAATCGCCGTGAGCAGGCCGATCATCACCGGGCTCTGGGTACCGGCGCTGCGGATCAATTGCGGCGCCCAGAAGTTGAGGCCGTAGGACGCCACCTGGATCAGGAAGTAGATGAAGCCGAGCATCAGGAACCCAGGAATGCGGATTGCTGACAGCAGCGAGCCCCCGTGCTGGTTCGGCTCATGCTTGGCGATGCGACTGGCCAGCAAGGTTTTCTCCGCGGGTGTCAGCCAATGGGCATCTTCGATGCGGTCCTTGAGCAGCGTCAGCACCAGGAAGCCCAGGCCGATGCACGGCAAGCCGCCGAGCAGGAACAGCCAATGCCAGCCGCGCATCTGCAAGACGCCGTCGAGGTGGTCCAGCACCAAGCCGGAGAACGGTGCGCCCACCAGGCCGGCAAAGGCCGACGCCAGGAACAGCATCGACGTGATGCGCCCACGGAAGTGCTGCGGGAACCACAACGTCAGGTAATACAGCACGCCGGGCGCAAAACCTGCCTCCATTGCGCCGATCAGGAAGCGCAGCACATAGAACTGCCATTCTGCCGTGACAAACACCATGGCCGCCGTCGCCAGCCCCCACGACATCATGATCCGCGCAATCCAGCGCCGCGCGCCGACCTTGTACAGCATCATGTTGCTTGGCACTTCGAAGATCACGTATCCCACCACGAACAACCCGGCGCCCAGGCCATAGGCGGTGTCGCTCAGGCTAAGGTCCGCTTGCAACTGGAACTTGGCAAAGCTGATGTTGATACGGTCAAAAAACGCGAACAGGTAGCACACCATGATCAGTGGCATCAGGCGCCAGGCGACCTTGCTGACCAGGGCTTTTTCGGCATCGATTTCAGCAGCCGGGCGCGCGCCGGCCTCCAACGTATTAGTGCTCATGGTTTCTCTCCAGCGGGCTGCTCACAGGCGCCCGATTGTTTTTGTTGTCTGGTGCGGTGCTACAGCGTGGCGATGTAGGCCGGCGGCGGATGCAGGTCGCCATTGCGCCCGGCCTTGGCCACCTGGCCAGGCAGTTCATGGCCCAACAGGGCAGGCAGACGGCGGGACATGTGCAGCAGGTGCGGCAGGTCGATGCCGGTGTGAATCCCGACCTCTTCGCACAGGTTGACCAAATCTTCAGTGCAGATATTGCCCGACGCCCCCGGTGCGAACGGGCAGCCGCCCAAACCGCCGAGCGCCGCGTCAAATCGACGGGCACCGGCCTCATAAGCGGCCAGCACGTTGCATAAACCCAGGCCGCGGGTGTTGTGAAAATGCAGGGTCAGGTCGCTGGCGGATACGCGCTGCAACACGCGCTTGACCAGGCGTTCCACTTGGCGTGGATTGGCCATGCCCGTGGTGTCGGCCAGGCTGACGCCCTGGATGCCCAGTTCAAGGTAAGCGTCAACGAATTGCAGCACGCGGTCTTCATCGATCTTGCCTTCAAACGGGCAACCGAACGTGGTGGCGATGCTGCCGTTGAGCCTCACAGGGTGGTCGGCGGCAACGCTGACGATCTCGCCAAACGCCGCCAACGACGCTTCACAGCGCATGCGCATATTGGCCAGGTTGTGGGTCTGGCTGGCGGACATCACCAGGTTCAGCTCATCGGCACGGGATTCGATGGCACGCAGGGCGCCCTTGAGATTGGGGATCAGTGCGACATAGATAACACCCGGCTTGCGTTGGATGCCCTGGAACACTTGCTCGCCATCACGCAATGCCGGAATGGCCTTGGGCGAGACGAACGAACCGGCTTCGATCCGTGAAAAACCGGCCAGGGAAAGCTGGTCGATCAAGGCGATCTTGTCCGCCGTTGCGACCCAGGTCGGCTCGATTTGCAGGCCGTCACGCGGGGACACTTCCTGCACGATCAGCGGGTCTGAATAGTCGGTGATCATTGCACCACTCCCGAGGTTTTCAGGCGTTGGATATCGGCGCCGGCCAGGCCCAGGCTGCCAAGAATTTCGTCGGTGTGTTGCCCCAGGGACGGGCCCTGCCAGTTCACGCCGCCAGGGGTGTCCGAGAGTTTGGGCACGATGCCGGGCATCTTCACCGACACACCGCCAGGCAACTCGGCATTGAGCAACATGTCACGCGCCTGGTAGTGCGGGTCACTGACGATATCCGCGACGGAGTAGATGCGCCCCGCCGGTACCTCTGCGGCTTCAAGCGCGCCGAGCACGTGATCGATGGGCAGGCTGCTGGTCCAGTGGGTGATCGCGGCGTCGAGCAGACCGCTTTGCGCGGCGCGCCCATCGTTGTGGGCAAACTCGGGCGCTTCGGCCAGGTCGGCGCGGCCAATGGTGTGCATCAGGCGTTTGTAGATCGGGTCGCTGTTGCCGGCGATCACCACATAGGCTCCGTCGGCTGTCAGGTAGGTGTTGGAGGGCGCAATGCCCGGCAAGGCGCCGCCGCTGCGTTCGCGCACATGGCCGAGCATGTCGTATTCCGGCACCAGGCTTTCCATCAGGTTGAACACGCTCTCGGCCAGCGACACATCGACAATCTGCCCGTCGCCCTGCCCCGTCTTGACCCGCAGCAGCGACATCAGCGCGCCGATCACACCGTGCAACGACGCCAGGGAATCCCCCAGGCTCACGCCGACCCGCGCCGGTGGCGAGTTGGGGTTGCCAGTGGTGTAGCGGATACCGCCCATGGCCTCGCCGATGGCACCAAAGCCAGGACGGTCGCGATACGGGCCGGTCTGGCCGTAACCGGAGATGCGCACCAACGTCAGCTTGGGGTTGAGAGCGTGCAGCACGTCCCAGCCGAGGCCGAGTTTTTCCAGGCCGCCGGGGCGCAGGTTTTCAATCAGCACGTCGGCGTCACCGAGCAATTGCTTGATCAGGTCCAGGCCTTCGGGCGACTTGAGATCCAGCGCCAGGGACTTTTTGTTACGCGATTGCAGGTACCACCACAGCGACGTGCCTTCGTGCAGCTTTCGCCATTTGCGAAGCGGGTCACCTTGGCCCATGGCCTCGATCTTGATCACCTCGGCGCCAAACTCGCCCATCAACCGGGCGGCGAACGGCGCGGCAATCAGGGTGCCGATCTCGATCACCTTGATACCGCTCAAAGGAGCCGTCATGGGGTGTACCTCTTATTCTTGGAATGTGACGCCAAGACTAGAGGGCAGGTGCAGGATAAATCCAACCGTCAGTTGGCAAGGAGCGTTCGCCAAACGCGAACACATTTGTACGAATCGGCTGACGGTCGATGAGTCCCTTGCGTGCTGCGGCGATTAAAGATCGCCATCGCCGGCAAGCCGGGCGCCTACAGGGGACCGCTGAGGTAGTCGAACAGCAGACGACTGACCGGGGACAACTGCGTCTTATCGCGCACCACCAGGATCAGACTACGGTCCGACCAGTCGTCCGTCAGCGGTACGGCATGCAGGCCCAGTGCGCGACCAAACAACTCGTAGGCCTTTTGTGGCAGGATCCCAATGCCCATGTTGGCCTGGACCATCCGGCACATGGCGTCGAACCCCGGCACATGAATGCGCAGGCGCAGCATCTTGCCCGCCTCGCGCGCGGCCGCATGGGTGCGCATATTGATGGAGCTGGCGGCGTGCAGGCCGACGTAATCGCTGTCGAGGGTTTCACTGAACGCCAGGGTTTCACGCTCTGCCAACGGGTGATCCGCCGGCATCAGCACCACCAGTTTGTCGCGTCGATACGTCACGCTGGGCAGGCCTTTGATGTCGGTGTCACTGGAACAAATCCCAAGGTCCGCCACGCCATCCAACACACCTTGAACCACACCTTTGCTGGGACGTTCTTCCAGGTCGGTTTTCACTTCGGGGTGCAGTTCGGAAAAGCCCCGCAGGTCTTCCGGAAGAAACTGAATAATTGCCGAAAGATTGGCCAGCATTCGCACATAGCCGCGCACACCATGGCTGTGTTCGCCCAGTTCCAGGCCCATCTTCTCGACGTTGAACAGCATCTGCCGCGCATGGTGCAGCAGGGTTTCACCGGCTGCCGTCAGGTCCATGCCCTTGGCGCGGCGCACGAACAGGCTGACGCCCAGCACCTGCTCCAGCTCCATCAAGCGCTTGCTGGCAGCCGACACTGCAATGGCCTCACGGTTGGCAGCACGGGTGAGCGTGCCTTCCTCGAACACCGCCACAAACAACTGCAGCGTGATCAGGTCCAAGCGACGCACCAGACTCTTGTGCAACATCAGCGCCGCTCGCTGGCCAGCCGATTGATCTCGGCCTGCTCCACCACCGGCTGCGGCGCACCCTGGCTGGCAGCCTGCAACATCGCCCGGCCTACGGTCTCGGTGCTCACCACCCAGCCTGGTTTCAGCCGCCGCACAAACGACAGCAATGGCCCGAGTACCGAATAAAACGACTGATACAACGGCGTCTTCGACCGCACGCCATGCAACGGCTGGATCACCCCAGGCCGAAACAGATACACCGCCTTGAACGGCAGGCGCAGCAAGGCATTCTCGGTCTTGCCCTTGACCCGCGCCCACATCGATTTACCCGCCTCGGAACTGTCCGTCCCGGCGCCTGAGACGTAGATAAAAGTCATCTGCGGATTAAGCCGCGCCAGGGTACTGGCAGCGACCAGCGTCAGGTCATAGGTGAGGTGGGTGTACTTGACTTCATTCATCCCCGCCGATGAAACACCGAGGCAAAAGAAACACGCGTCAAAGCCTTGCAACAGGTTTTCCAGAGGCTGGAAATCCAGCATATCGCCGTGCAACACCTGGTGCAGCTTGCCGTGCTCCTGGGTCAAGGGCGTGCGGCCAACGGCGACGACTTCCTGAACGTCAGCGGCCAACAGGCACTCACGCAGGACACCCTGGCCGACCATGCCGGTGGCGCCGAATAACAGAACTCTCATAGGGGGGACCTCAGCGGCAAGCCGCAAGCTTCAAGCTCAAGTTGAACGCATCCAGCTTGTAGCTTACCGCTTGCAGCTTAAGGCTGCCCCTATCAAAACGCGTTGCGAAAGATCTCCTCGATCTGCCGCTGATCCGCCCGCCGAGGGTTGGTCAGGCCGCAGGCATCTTTCAGCGCGTTGGTCGCCAGTAAAGGAATGTCCTGCAACTTGGCGCCCAGTTCGCGCAATCCGGCGGGGATTTCGACGTCGTGGGCCAGGCTGCGAATGGCGGTGATGGCGGCCTGGGCACCCTCTTCGTCGGTGATGCCCTTGATATCGGCGCCCAGCGCACGGCCCACATCGCTCAGGCGTTTGGCGCAGACGCTGGCGTTGAAGCTTTGCACATGGGGCAGCAACACTGCGTTGCACACGCCGTGGGGCAGGTCGTAGAAACCGCCCAGTTGGTGGGCCATGGCGTGCACGAAGCCCAGGGACGCATTGTTGAAGGCCATGCCGGCGAGGAACTGCGCGTAGGCCATGTTTTCCCGGGCGGCCTTGTCGCTGCCGTCGCGGACCGCCAGGCGCAGGTTCGCGCTGATCAGTTCGATGGCCTTGATGGCGCAGGCGTCGGTGATCGGATTGGCGGCGGTGGACACGTAGGCTTCGATGGCATGGGTCAACGCGTCCATGCCGGTGGCGGCTGTCAGGCCCTTGGGCATGCCGACCATCAGCGCCGGGTCGTTGACCGACAGCAGCGGCGTGACGTTGCGGTCGACGATGGCCATTTTCACGTGGCGGGTGTCGTCGGTGATGATGCAGAAGCGAGTCATCTCGCTGGCGGTGCCGGCGGTGGTGTTGATGGCCACCAGCGGCAGTTGCGGTTTGCTCGATTGGTCGACGCCTTCGTAGTCGCCGATATGCCCGCCGTTGGTGGCGCACAGGGCGATGCCCTTGGCGCAGTCATGGGGCGAACCGCCGCCCAGGGACACCACAAAATCGCAGGCGCTCTGCTGCAGTAGCGCCAGGCCGTTCTCGACGTTTTCCACGTTGGGGTTGGGCTTGGCGCCGTCGTAGATCACCGAGTCAATGTCCTGCATCGCCAGTTTCTCGGCGATCATGCTCGCGACGCCCGCCTTGGCCAGGCCGGCGTCGGTGACGATCAGTGCTTTGCGAAAGCCATAGTTGCGGATGGCGGTCATCGCTTCGTCGAGGCAGTCGGTGCCCATGATATTGACGGCGGGGATAAAAAAGGTGCTGCTCATGGCGAATCCTCAGAGGCTTTATGCCTACAGCATCAACCTGCGCCAGCCGCCGTATCTTGATCAGGATCAACGCCAACCCGTGATAAAGTCACCGTCCAGCCGATTTCGAGTAGACCCGCCGCAATGAAGGATTTCCAGGATAGTGACGCCCACCTTGAAGACTGGAGCGCCCTGCGCGCTGCCCACGACTTCAGCGGGATTCTGATCGGCAACGGCGCAAGCCGCACGATTTGGGAAGACTTCGCCTACGACTCACTGTTCGAAAACGCCCGCACCGTCGAAGAAAAGCCCCTGAGCCAATCCGAGCTCAGCGTGTTCGACGCCTTGCAAACCCGCAGCTTCGAGCAGGCGCTGGGCGCGTTGAAGACCACCAGCCGGGTCAACAAGGCCCTGGCGGTCAGCTCGGCGGCGCCGCGCAATCGTTACTACGCGATCAAGGAAGCGTTGATCAACACCATCCACGCCGTGCATATCCCGTGGCGCCTGGTGCAACCGTCGACGCTGGCGACGATCAACAGCGAGCTGGCGAACTACCCCACGGTGTTCACCACCAATTACGATTTGCTGAACTACTGGGCGATCCTGCACGCCCCCGGCATCGACGATTTGTTCCGCAGCGCCGACGCCAGCTTCGACCTGCGCAATACCCGTACCGACGCCACGCGCATCTTGTACTTGCACGGCGGCCTGCACCTGGTGCGTAACCTCGACGGTACCGCGCGCAAGTTGCCGACCACTGACAGCACCTTGCTCAGCAGTTTCGCGATCAACAACACTATCAAGACCCTGGACGACGTACCGCTGTTTGTCAGCGAGGGCAAGGTGGAAGAGAAGCTCAAGACTATCCGCAGTTCGGATTACCTGTCGTTCTGCTATGAGCAGTTGCTGAGCCATGAGGGGGCGTTGTGCCTGTTCGGGCACGAACTGGGACCGCAGGATAAACACCTGGTGGACGCGATTCGCCAAGCCAATGTGACGACGCTGGCGATCTCGGTTTCGGGGCGCAGCGATGGGTTTATTCGTCAGCAGAAGCGGCGGTATTCGGAGTTGTTTGAGGGGGCTGGGGTGGCGCTGAAGTTCTTCGCGGCGCGTACGCACCCATTGGGCAATCCAGCGCTGTCAGTGCCTGTCGAACGCTGATTTTATGGGCGACGTCGATCCAATGTGGGAGCTGGCTTGCCTGCGATACAGGCACCTCGGTCTGTCAGCTGAACCGAGGTGATGCTATCGCAGGCAAGCCAGCTCCTACATTGAGTGTGTTCGCAACACACGCGCGACATCATTCTTCCGAGCTGTGCACCACAACCAGCAATTGCGCCTGCACCGGCCCCACCGAGCGCAACCGATGAGGCTTCTGCGCATTGAAGTGCAGCGCATCGCCCCGCTCCAGGATCACGCGCTCGTTCATGAAGTCCACTTCCACCTGGCCTTCATGCACGAACAGAAACTCTTCGCCCAGGTGCTCCTTGAAGGTCTTGTCGGTGAACTCCGCCGGCGGGTAGATGATGAACGGCAGCAGGCTGCGTTCGCTGACCTGATGGGCCAGCACCGCATAACCCGGTGAGGTGTCCGGCCGCTCATGGCTGCGCACCAGGCTGTAGCTGTCGAGGCTGACGCTGTCTTCGCTGAACAACTCCTCGACCTTCACGTTCAACGCCTTGGCCAGTTTGAGCGCGGCGGCAATCGACGGCGTGTTGAGCCCGCGCTCGACCTTGGACAGGTAACTCTTGGTCATCCCGGACTTTTCGGCCAGGGCCTCCAAGGTGACGCCAAGTTTTTTTCTCAATAATTTCAAACGGATAGACATGCGCTGCGGTTAATCCATGCAGTAAGCGATGAGCTGTGCTTGCCAATGACACAAAGTGTCATATAGCATCATTAGTGTCATTTGCAGCTACCGAGGGCACCCGATATGGCCAAGACATTAGCACTCCCGAAAGACCAACTGGTCAAGCAAGCACTGACCCAGATGCAAAACACCCTGGCGGATAATACGTGGACCGACCGGCAAAAGCTGGCGTTGACTTGCCGCATCCTCTTCGAAAACGGTCACGACTCCGGCCTGGCCGGGCAGATCACCGCGCGCGGGCCGGAACAGGGCACCTATTACACGCAGCAACTGGGCCTGGGTTTTGATGAGATCACCGCCAGCAACCTGTTGCTGGTGAACGAGGATCTTGAAGTGCTGGAGGGCCATGGCATCCCCAACCCGGCCAACCGTTTCCACAGCTGGGTATACCGTGGGCGGCCGGATGTGAATTGCATCATCCACACCCACCCCACGCACATCGCCGCGCTGTCGATGCTGGAAGTGCCGCTGCAGGTGTCCCATATGGACCTCTGCCCGCTGTACGAAGACTGCGCCTTCCTGGAGGCCTGGCCGGGTGTGCCGGTGGGCAATGAAGAAGGTGAAATCATCACCACGGCACTGGGCGACAAACGCGCGATCCTGCTCTCGCACCACGGCCAGCTGTCCACCGGGGCGAGCATCGAGGAAGCCTGTGTGATCGCGCAGTTGATCGAGCGCGCGGCCAAGTTGCAGTTGCTCGCGATGGCAGCCGGCACCATCAAGCCAATCCTGCCGGAACTGGGGCGCGAGGCCCATGACTGGATCTCACGGCCCAAGCGCCATGGCGCCGCGTTCAACTACTACGCCCGGCAGAACCTGCGTCAACACGCCGATTGCCTGAACTGACTAGCCCTTTTCTGACCGGAGACTTCCCATGTCCAGCCCAACCATTCACGGCATCATCGGCTACACCATCACCCCGTTCAGCGCCGACGGCCAACGCGTTGACCTCGACGCCCTCGGCCGCTCCATCGACCGCCTGATTGACGGCGGCGTACACGCCATCGCGCCACTGGGCAGCACCGGTGAAGGTGCGTACTTGAGCGACGCCGAGTGGGATGAAGTCAGCGCCTTCAGCCTGGCGAAAATCGCCCGGCGCGTACCGACCATCGTCAGCGTCTCGGACCTGACCACCGCCAAAGCCGTGCGCCGCGCCCGTTACGCCGAGGCCAATGGCGCCGATGCGGTGATGGTGCTGCCGGCGTCCTACTGGAAACTCAGCGAAGCGGAGATCCTCGCCCACTACGCCGCGATCGGCGACAGCATCGGCGTGCCGATCATGCTCTACAACAACCCGGCCACCAGCGGCACGGACATGTCGGTGGATTTGATCCTGCGCATCCTCAAGCAGGTGGCCAACGTGACCATGGTCAAGGAAAGCACCGGGGATATCCAACGCATGCACCAGTTGCATCGCCACAGCGATGTGCCGTTCTACAACGGTTGCAACCCGCTGGCGCTGGAAGCCTTCGCGGCAGGCGCCAAGGGCTGGTGCACGGCAGCACCGAACCTGATCCCAGAGCTGAACCTGGCGTTGTATGAGGCGGTCTTGGCCAATGATCTGACCAAGGCGCGAGAGCTGTTTTACCGCCAGTTGCCCTTGCTGGAATTCATCCTCAAGGGTGGCTTGCCCGCGACGATCAAGGCCGGGCTGCGTCTGACCGGTCTGGAAGTGGGTGATCCACGTTTGCCAGTGTTCCCGTTGGGTGACGTGGGGATCGAACAACTGAAAGCACTACTGCGCTAACCCACGATCCCCTGTGGGAGCGGGCTTGCCCGCGAATGCAGTGTGCCAGCACCGGATAAATCGACTGACACACCGCTTTCGCGAGCAAGCCCGCTCCCACATTTTTTGCGGTGTACATCCGTAAAATAGAGACAAATGACAATGGTTCTCGATACCATTCACGACTTTCTCCAAGTCGTGCTTCGTCAAGAAGGATATCCATGTCTCGTCCCAAGCCCGACCCGTTGTCGGCCGATGCCTTTCGCGGGTTCTATACAGATATCCTGTATTTCCTGCGCAAACGCACGGACAACGCCAGCGACGCGGCGGACATGACCCAGGATGTCTTTACTCAGTGGCTGGACTACCGCGACCGGGCCAAGGTCGAGCAGCCACGGGCGTTTCTGTTCCAGATGGCGCGCAACCTGCTGCGTGATCACTGGCGCAAACAGAAGGTACGGCAGACCGCCCACTTTGACCCCGCCGAAATGGACGCCGAGCCGGTCACCGACGAGCAAAACGATCCCATGGCCGCCGCTCAACGCTTGCAACGCCTGGAACAGTTGAAAGAAGTCCTTGCTGAACTCTCGCCCCGCAGGCGAGAAGCCCTTATGCTGCACCGCTTCGAAGGCTTGAGCCAGGCGCAGATCGCCGAGCGCATGGGCATTTCGACCAGCATGGTGGAAAAGCACATCGCGTTTGCCCTGCTGCACTGCAAGCGACGCCTTCAACACGAACCCGGCACGGAGCAGCCAGAATGAACCGCCTGAGCGACACCGACGCCCTGGACATCGAAGACCGTGACGCCATTGATGCCCAAGCCGCCAGTTGGTTTGCCCGCAACCGCAATGACGCGGGGCGCGCCGACCGCAAGGCTTTTGCTGCCTGGCAAGCCGAGCCCGCCCATGCCCGCGCCTATGCCGAATTCGAACAACTGTGGGCAGACCTCGCCCAGTTGCAGCAACTGAACAAACCCGTGGCGCTGCCCCAGCGCAAACCGTCGGTATGGCGCCCTGCCCTGGCCGTGGCCGCCGCCCTGCTGTGCGCGGTGCTGGCCACTCATATAGGCGCGCCGCGCGAGCTTTATCACACTCAGGTAGCGGCCCATGCCAAAGGCATGCGCACCCTGGACCTGCCCGATGGCAGCACCTTATACGTGAATGCCAACACCCGCGTGCGGGTCGATTTCAGCGCGTACCAGCGCATCGTGCACCTGGACAAGGGCCAGGTGTACATCGAAGTGGCCGCCGACAAGGAGCGGCCGCTGTTCGTGCAAGCAGGCGAAGCCCGTGTGCGCGTGGTCGGCACTGGCTTCGATGTACGCCGCAGCCAGCAACAACTGGTGGTCACCGTCGCCCATGGGCAGGTCGCCTTCGAGCCGGATGCAAAAAGCCCCGTGAGCCTGTTGGGTGCACAGCAACGCGCGATCTACAGCTATGCCAAGGGCACGTTGCAGCAGCAAACCCTCACCGCTGAAGAAGTCGCCGACTGGCGCAGTGGACACTTGTCGTTTCGCAACCGCGAACTGGCCAGCCTGATCGATGAATTGAGCCTGTACCGCCCCCAGGCACCGCTGCAGGTCAGCAGCGCCGTGGCCCACCTGAAGGTCTCGGGCAATCTGGATGTGAATGATCCCGACGCCCTGCTCAACGCCTTGCCCGCCCTGTTGCCGGTAAAAACCGTGGCGTCGGCCGATGGCATCATGAGGATCGAACCGAGCAAATAATCCGACTGAATTCTTATTTGAGAATATTTTGCATTCGCAGGTGTGGATTTTTTTCCCTACCCCGTCTTCCTCCGGTCTGTACCTGATACGCACACCTTTTTGGCCATTTGGCCGCACCGGGGGATTTCATGTTTCGCGCGCCTTGCCACGCTTCGCACCTGTTTCTTCGACCGACGCTCATTGCCACTTGCCTGGCGTTCAGCCTCACTGCCCAAGCCGAGACATTCAAGCTGCCCGCCCAGGCACTGGCCACGTCCCTGAGCCAGGTGGCGCAACAGGCACAGATCCAACTGCTGTTCGACGAAGAGCTGCTCAAGAACGTGCATGCCCCTGCGCTCAATGGTGACTTCACACCAGAAGTGGCGATTCGTACCCTGCTGAAAAACGGCGAGTTCACCCTGATCAAGGTTGGCAGCACCTATGTGGTAAGACCCGAAGAGGCCAAGACCACCAATAGCGGCGTTGTTCAACTGGATGCACTGAGCGTGATCGGCACCGGTAACCAGGTCGACTCCATCTCCGTGGGCCGCTCCACCCTGAGCCAAGCGGACATCGACCGCTACCAGCCCGATAACATTCCTTCGCTGTTGCAGACCCTGCCCGGGGTATCGATGGGCGGCTCACCCAAGCCGGGCGGCCAGACCATGAACATCCGCGGCATGGGCGATGCAGAAGATGTGCCGATGACCGTGGATGGCGCGGCCAAAAGCGGTTTCGAGCGTTATCAACAAGGCACCATCTTCATTGAGCCCGAGTTGATCAAAAGCATTGAGGTGGAGAAAGGCCCTTACTCGCCATTTACCGGTAACGGCGGTTTTGGCGGCACGGTCAACATGATCACCAAGGACGCACCCGACCTGCTCAAGAACGGGCAAAATGCCGGGGCGATGGTCAAATACGGCTACGCCAGCAACACCCACGAGCAGGTCTACACCGGCGCCGTGTATGGCCGCACCGACGACGGCCGCATGGATGGCCTGGTCTACCTGACCAAGCGCGACGGCGACGACCTCAAGCTGGCCGACACTCCGCCCGACCCGCGCAACCAATACCCGATCAACCCCAAACGCTTGCCCAACAGCGCGCAGGATGTCGAAGGCCAACTGTTCAAGTTCAACGCGTATTTCACCGACGAACACAGCATGGGCCTGTCTTACTCACGCGCCCAAAGCCAACGTATGACGCCGTTCTCGGCAAAGTCCTATCCATCACCCCCGACACAATCGGCCATCGACCGCTACGGCTACGCCACGGCCGTATCACGCTTCTTGGCCGACCGCGACACGGTGGACACCACCTGGTCGAGCAAGTACGAATACCACCCACTGAACAACCCGCTGATCGACCTGAAGCTGAGCTACTCGGAGTCCAATACCGACCAGACCGATGAGCGCGCCGAGAATGCCGTCATTAGCCTGGCTACCGGTGGACGCAAGATGGATACCTCCTACAAAGACCGCATCCTCGAACTGCGCAATACCAGCCTGCTGACCACCGGCGCGTTGGAACACGCGGTGACCACGGGCGTGCAGATCCGCAAGCACAAGCGTGAAACCGAAAGCTGGATGCCGGGTGCAACCTACAACACCGCCAGATACAACTATGGACACTTCCAGCCGTATTTCATGCCCCACGGCAAGGTCGATAGCAACGCGTTCTACATCCAGGACGCGATTACCCTGGGCGACGTGACCATCACGCCGTCCCTGCGTTACGACCACGTGCGCAACCGCGGCGAAGCCAACGATGCGCCGTACTACAGCAACCCGGACCCAAAAGTGGGCCACGACTACAGCGACCGTACCTACACCGGTTGGTCGCCACGCCTCGCTGCGTTCTGGAACGTGACCCCGGATGTGGCGTTCTTCGCCAGTTGGAACCGCACGTGGCGTGCGCCGGTGATCGATGAACAGTACGAAGTCCAGGGCGCTATCAGCACCCGCAGCGCCACCAGCCTGAACCTCGACCCTGAGCGCATTACGGCGATTACCGCGGGCAACGTCACCAACTTCTCGGGGCTCTTCACCCGTGAAGACAACTTGCAGTTACGCACCACGTTGTTTCACAACCGCATCGAAGACGAAATCATGAAGGCCACCGGCATTGGCTGCGAACGGCAACTGACAGTACCGGGCAGTATCGATTCGGTATGCAGTGACGCGGCATCCAGGACCAACTATCGCAATGTGGGTGGCATGACCATCAAGGGCTTCGAGCTGGAAAGCTACTACGACTCGACCTACCTGTTCGGTTCCCTGACTTACTCCTGGGCCACAGGCAAGCGCGACAACCCCTACACCAATCCCTGGGCGACCAACCTGCACGTATGGGCGCGGGATATCCCACCGGCAAAATGGGTGGTGGTGCTGGGTACCAAGATCCCGAGCTGGGACGCGCAGGTGGGCTGGCAGGGCCAGTTCGTACGCAAGACCGATCGCGTGCCCACCGATGTTTACGCGGGCGGTTTGAACTCCAGCATCGGCGACTTTATCTACGACCAGACGGAAAACGCCAGCTACGACACACAAGGCCTGTTCGCCAATTGGAAACCCCAGCAGGCCGGTCTCAAGGGCACCGAGATCAACTTCACCGTCGACAACCTCTTCAACCGCTTCTACCAACCTGCACTCAGCGGTGAAGGTGTCTACAGCCAAGGCCGCAACGCCAAGATCAGCATCACGCGCTTCTTCTGAAAAATCTGTACGGATAAATCCGCACCCAGCTGTAGGCCCGCAATCGGCGGGGGATGTGGCTAGATGGGCTTCCCTTGAAGCCCTCTAGATTTCGGTTCTTCCCCATGAGCTCGCGCGAAAACACCGGTATGGCCCTCGGCCTGCTGGGCGTCGTCATCTTCAGCCTGACCCTGCCCTTCACCCGTATCGTGGTGCAGGAAATCCACCCGTTGCTGAACGGCCTGGGCCGTGCGCTGTTCGCGGCGATTCCGGCAGCGGCGCTGTTACTGTGGCGCCGCGAGCGCTGGCCCACCTGGCGCCAGGTGCGCGGGCTGTGCCTGGTGATCGCGGGGGTGATTCTCGGCTTCCCGGTGCTGTCGGCCTGGGCCATGCAAACGTTGCCGGCGTCCCATGGCGCGCTGGTCAACGGCCTGCAACCGCTGTGCGTGGCGCTGTATGCGGCGTGGCTGTCCCATGAGCGGCCGTCAAAAGCCTTCTGGGCCTGCGCGGCGCTGGGCAGTGCGTTGGTGTTGAGCTATGCGCTGATCACCGGGGCCGGCAGCATCCAGGCAGGTGACTTGCTAATGCTGGGTGCGATTGCCGTCGGCGGCCTGGGCTATGCCGAAGGGGGTCGCCTGGCCAAGGAAATGGGCGGCTGGCAGGTGATCTGCTGGGCGTTGGTGCTGTCAACGCCGGTGCTGATCGGCCCGGTGTGGTACCTGGCGGCGCAGCATCAGGGCGCGGTGTCGATGCGTGCGTGGTGGGCGTTTGGCTATGTGTCGCTGTTCTCGCAGTTCCTGGGCTTCTTTGCCTGGTACGCCGGGTTGGCCATGGGCGGGATCGCGCGGGTCAGCCAGATCCAGCTGTTGCAGATCTTCTTCACCATCGCGTTTTCGGCGTTGTTCTTTGGTGAACACATCGAGCCGATCACCTGGCTGTTTGCGTGTGGGGTGATCGTGACGGTGATGCTGGGGCGCAAGACGACGGTGCAGCCAGCCCCCATCATCAAGGCTGGCTCAGTCTGATGTGGGAGCTGGCTTGCCTGCGATGGCGGTGGTGACTGACACACCGCTATCGCAGGCAAGCCAGCTCCCACAGAGGACCGTGTTCACTTCAATTCAGGTAGCCATCCGCGCGCAGCAGGGTTTCCAGGCAGTGTTCGGTGATGTGGTAGAACGCTTTCAGCTCCTGGATTTTCTCCAGCAACTGCGCGTTGTCCAACGGCTCGGCGCGCTTCACGGCAAGAATCATCTTGTTCTTGTTGGTGTGCTCCAGCGAGATGAATTCGAACACCTTGGTTTCATAGCCACAGGCTTCGAGGAACAGCGCACGCAAACTGTCGGTGACCATTTCCGCCTGCTGGCCCAGGTGCAGGCCGTATTGCAGCATGGGCTTGAGCAGCACCGGGCTCTGGATTTGCAGGCGGATCTGCTTGTGGCAGCAAGGCGAGCACATGATGATCGATGCGCCGGAGCGGATGCCGGTGTGGATGGCGTAGTCAGTGGCAACGTCGCAGGCATGCAGGGCGATCATCACGTCCAGCTCGCTGGGCGCCACGCTGCGCACATCGCCACACTTGAACACCAGCCCAGGGTGTTCCAGGCGCGCGGCGGCGGTGTTGCACAGGGTCACCATGTCTTCACGCAATTCGACGCCCGTCACCTCGCCCTCGGCCTTGAGGGTGTTGCGCAGGTAGTCGTGAATCGCAAACGTCAGGTAGCCCTTGCCCGAGCCGAAGTCGGCAACGCGCACCGGCTGGTCCAGCTTCAAGGGGGACGAGGTCAGCGCGTGGCTGAACACTTCGATGAACTTGTTGATCTGCTTCCACTTGCGCGACATCGACGGGATCAGCGCCTGCTTGGCGTCGGTGACGCCCAGGTCGGCGAGGAACGGCCGGCTGAGGTCAAGGAAGCGGTTCTTCTCGCGGTTATGCTCGGCCGACGGCGCTTCGCGCAATTGCTGCGGTTTACTTTTGAACAGTGAGCTTTTGTTTTTCTTGCTGTATTCCAACTGGGCTTCGTCGGTCAGTGACAGCAGGTGAGCGTTCTTGAACCGCGCCGGCAGCAGCTCGGCAATCGCCGCAACAGCGTCGGCCACTGGCAAATTCTTGGTGATATCGCGGGTCTTGTAGCGGTAGACAAAGGACAGGCACGCCTGCTCCTTGACCGTTACCGGCTTGATGATCAGCCGCTGCAGGTCAGCCTCGTCACCGACGTATTTGGCCAGCACCAGCTTGATAAAGGCATTCTGCGCGAGGCTTGCACTGAGCAGTTCAATGAACTGGGCGTGATGATCCGGTTGAGCAGTGACAGACATGAACAAAAACGCCTCGGGCAGGGAATGCCGGGCATTTTAGGGGGGATGGGGCGTCAGGGCACGGAGTTATTTGATCAACGGTCAATCAGCAGCCCCCTCAAATGTGAACACTGGATGATGTGGTGTCCACAAAGGGGCTGGGTGTTGCCTGGATTATTCGAGTACGACCAAGCGATTCGGTAGTTCATTACGGGTTTGGGTCACCGGCACATGCACCTTGAGCAACTCGCCACAGGCTTCAATGCAGCTGATAAACCCCGCCAGTGTCTCGCCCTGCTTCACCTGCTGGGTAAACGCCGTGACGATCGAATCCCAACTGCTGTCATCCAGATGCTTGGAGATGCCGTCATCCACCAGGATCTCCACGTACCGCTCGGCCTCGCTGACAAAAATCAGCACGCCGGTGCTGCCCAGCGTGTGGTGCAGGTTCTGCTCCAGGAATTGACGGCGCGCCAGGTTCGACGCGCGCCAATGCCGTACCGAGCGCGGGATCAGGCGGGTGGTGACCTTGGGCAAACGGAACACCAGGCACAACACGATGAACGTCGCCCATTGCGCCAGCAGCAAGGTGTACATGGTCAGGTAGCCCGACAGGTAATGCACCACACCCGGCACCACCAGCGCGATCAGGCTGGCCCACAGCAGCGGGATGTAGGCGTAGTCATCGGCGCGGGCGGCCAGTACGGTCACCAGTTCCGCGTCGGTGGTTTTTTCCACCCGGGCGATCGCCTCCGCGACTTGGCGCTGCTCGTGTTCAGTCAGTAATGCCATGGTTGTAATTGCTCTCTAATTATTGTCATCACCAGCCGCCTGAAGCTCCACCGCCGCCGAAGCCGCCACCGCCGCCCCGGAAACCACCGCCACCTCCCCCGCCGCCACCGCCGCGTCCGCTGCTGCTGAGAATCGCCAGCAGGATCGCGCCCACCGGCAGCCCCAGACGATTGCACAGCCACAACACGCCGATCAGCAGGATAAACAAGCCGATGGAAAACCCCGGATTATCCTTGGCAAAGTTGGCGTCCGCCACATGCGCCGGCACGGCCAGTGGTTCGCCGCCCACCACTTGCACCATCGCCGCCACACCGTCGCTGATGCCCTGGCTGAAATTGCCGGCCTTGAACTTGGGTGCAATCACCTGGTTGATGATCACCCACGACTGCGCATCGGTGAGCACCCCTTCCAGGCCATAGCCGACTTCGATGCGCAATTTGCGCTCATCGCGCGCGACGATCAACAGCGCACCGTTGTCCTTGCCCTTCTGGCCGATGCCCCACTGGCGGCCCAACTGATAACCGAAGTCCTCAATGGGCACGCCCTGCAGGTCAGGCACAGTGACCACCACGATCTGGTCACCGGAGGTCTGCTTCAGCGCCTGCAACTGCTGTGTCAGTTGCTGGCGCGTGGTGGGGTCGATCATCTCGGCGGTATCCACCACCCGCCCGGTCAGCGCCGGGAAGGTCAGCGCCGCCTGGGCCATGCCCACGCAGGCCAACAGCCACAGCGCCAGGCCTATCCGTAATAAACGCATCGACACCTCAGTGCAGCTTTATTTGAACTTCACTTGCGGCGCTTTATCGGCGTCGGCACTGGTGGCCTCAAACGTGGCGCGGATCGGCAGGTCGCTGTACATCACGCTGTGCCACAGGCGGCCCGGGAAGGTGCGGATTTCGGTGTTGTAGGCCTGCACCGCCTGGATAAAGTCGCGGCGCGCCACGGCGATACGGTTTTCGGTGCCTTCAAGCTGGGATTGCAGGGCCAGGAAGTTCTGGTTGGCTTTCAGGTCCGGGTAGCGCTCGGACACCACCATCAAACGGCTGAGTGCGCCGCTCAAGCCATCCTGGGCTTGCTGGAACTGCTTGAGTTTTTCCGGATTGTCGAGGGTGCTGGCATCCACCTGGATCGAGGTGGCCTTGGCCCGCGCTTCGATGACGGCGGTCAGGGTGTCCTGTTCATGGGCGGCATAGCCCTTCACCACTTCCACCAGGTTGGGGATCAGGTCGGCCCGGCGCTGGTACTGGTTCTGCACCTGGCCCCAGGCGGCCTTGGCCTGTTCGTCCAGGGTCGGGATGTTGTTGATGCCACAACCGCTCAGCACCGTGCCGATCAATAGCAAAACCGCGGCTTTCAAGCCCCAGCGGTAACCTTGTGCTGCTTGCATGGTGTTTCTCCTGCCCAATCTTGATGGAATGTGACGACTCACCCTATACACCACGCGCTTGGGGCATAATCCGCCACCACTGGCATGCATTGAGCCAATCAGCTACAAAGATGCCCAGCGCGAAAAAGAGTTCAGAGTGTGCTGCATTTATCTGAACAACACCCGAACAACAATAGACGCTCCCCACATTTTGGCCGCCAGCGTTCCCTGGATGCTGTGCAGTGAGCCGAAAAAGGATATTCATGAAAAAGCTGTGTTTGCTCGGCCTTGTTGCCACTCTGGCCAGTCACCCCGTATGGGCAGAAACAAAGCCTGCTGCGCTTAAAGACAAGGACGCCTTCGTCAGCGACCTGCTCAAGCAGATGACCCTGGATGAAAAGATCGGCCAATTGCGCCTGATCAGCATCGGCCCCGAGATGCCCCGCGAGCTGATCCGCAAGGAAATCGCCGCCGGCCGCATCGGCGGCACGTTCAACTCCATCACCCGCCCGGAAAACCGTCCGATGCAGGACGCGGCCATGCGCAGCCGCTTGAAGATCCCGATGTTCTTCGCCTACGACGTGATCCACGGCCACCGCACGATTTTCCCGATCAGCCTGGCCCTGGCGTCCAGCTGGGACATGGAAGCCATCGGCCGCTCCGGGCGCATCGCCGCCCAGGAAGCCGCCGCCGACAGCCTCGACATCACCTTCGCGCCGATGGTCGACATCTCCCGTGACCCACGCTGGGGCCGCACCTCCGAAGGGTTCGGTGAGGACACCTACCTGGTCTCGCGTATCGCCGAAGTAATGGTCAAGGCCTTCCAGGGCGTAAGCCCCGCGAATGCCGACAGCATCATGGCCAGCGTCAAGCACTTCGCCCTGTATGGCGCGGTGGAAGGCGGCCGTGACTACAACGTGGTCGACATGAGCCCGGTCAAGATGTACCAGGACTACCTGCCGCCATACCACGCGGCGATCAAGGCCGGCTCCGGCGGCGTGATGGTGGCGCTGAACTCGATCAACGGCGTGCCCGCCACCGCCAACACCTGGCTGATGAACGACCTGCTGCGCAAGGACTGGGGCTTCAAGGGCCTGGCCGTGAGCGACCATGGCGCGATCTTCGAGCTGATCAAGCACGGCGTGGCCAAGGACGGGCGTGAAGCCGCCAAGCTGGCGATCAAGGCCGGCATCGACATGAGCATGAACGACTCGCTCTACGGCAAGGAGCTGCCGGGGCTGCTCAAGTCCGGTGAAATCGAGCAGAGCGACATCGACAACGCCGTGCGCGAAGTGCTCGGCGCCAAGTACGACATGGGCCTGTTCAAGGACCCGTACCTGCGCATCGGCAAGGCTGAGGACGACCCGGCCGACACCTACGCCGAAAGCCGCCTGCACCGCGCCGATGCGCGCGACATCGCGCGCCGCAGCCTGGTATTGCTGAAAAACCAGAACAACACCCTGCCACTGAAAAAATCCGCCACCATCGCCCTGGTCGGCCCGCTGGCCAAGGCGCCGATCGACATCATGGGCAGTTGGGCCGCCGCCGGTAAGCCGGAGCAGTCAGTCACCCTGCTCGACGGTTTGAACGCGGTGATCGGCGAGAAGGGCAAGATCATCTATGCCCGTGGCGCCAACATCACCAACGACAAGGCCGTGGTCGACTACCTGAACTTCCTCAACTTCGATGCACCGGAAGTGGTGGATGACACCCGCCCTGCCCAAGTGATGATCGACGAGGCGGTCAAGGCTGCCAAGGATGCCGACGTGGTGGTCGCCGCCGTGGGCGAGTCCCGTGGCATGTCCCACGAATCTTCCAGCCGCACCGACCTGAACATCCCGCAGAGCCAGCGTGACCTGATCAAGGCCCTGAAAGCCACCGGCAAGCCGCTGGTATTGGTGCTGATGAATGGCCGTCCCCTGTCGATTCTCGAAGAGACCCAACAGGCCGATGCGATCCTGGAAACCTGGTTCGCCGGCACCGAAGGCGGCAATGCCATCGCCGACGTGCTGTTTGGTGACTACAACCCTTCAGGCAAGCTGCCGATCACCTTCCCACGTTCGGTGGGGCAGATTCCGACCTACTACAACCACCTGACCATCGGCCGGCCGTTCACGCCGGGCAAGCCGGGCAACTACACCTCGCAGTACTTCGATGACACCACCGGCCCCCTGTTTCCGTTCGGGTATGGCTTGAGCTACACCACGTTCGGCCTGTCGGACATGGCGCTGTCGTCCACCACACTGAACAAGACCGGTAAGCTCGACGCCAGTGTCACCGTGACCAACACCGGCAAGGTGGACGGCGAAACCGTGGTGCAGTTGTATATCCAGGACGTGGCCGGTTCGATGATCCGCCCGATCAAGGAGCTGAAGAATTTCCAGAAGGTCATGCTCAAAGCCGGTGAAGAGCGCACCCTGCACTTCACCATTACCGAGGAAGACTTGAAGTTCTACAACACCCAACTCAAGTTCGCCGCGGAACCGGGTGAGTTCAATGTGCAGATCGGACTGGACTCCCAGGACGTGCAGCAACAAACCTTCGAACTGCTCTGAGCTAAAGCTGTAAACACAGTCCATGTGGGAGCTGGCTGGCCTGCGATAGCGGTGGAAAATTCACCACTGCTCTCGCAGCATAGGTATCAACACAACGTTGCCCCCCAACACCAACCACGATGCGAAGCGAGCCGCTCTTGCTCTTGCTCTTGCTCTTGATCCTGCTTTTGATCTCAGGCGCCCCGTCAAACACGCTGGCCGGAATTCGACAGGGATTTGGGGGGTAAACCGGCAGGGATGCCGGTTTAGCCGCCCCGCGCCATGGATGGCGCGTGGCGGCGGCCCCCCAAATACCTGTCGGATTACGGGCACACCGAGCCTAGGCGAGGTGCCGAGTGTTGGGGCAAGAGCGTTTTGCTTACTTTTGCGCTTTTCAAAAGTGAGCCGCCGTAAGGGCGGAACCATTAGCAGACGTTACCTAAATAACGGATATGTACCTGGTCTGATCCAACATTCTGGTCGGCTGTCAGGCCGCCTTCGCGAGCAAGCCCGCTCCCACATTTGGATCGCGGGGCAACAGTTGTAGAGTGGTCGGCTGTCAGGCCGCTTTCGCAGGCAAGCCAGCTCCCACATTTGGATCGCGGGGCGACAGTTAGTTTGTGGTCGGCTTTCAGGCCGCTTTCGCAGGCAAGCCAGCTCCCACATTTTTGGATCGCGGGGGGACAGTTAGATTGTGGTCGGTTGTGAGGCCGCTTTCGCAGGCAAGCCAACTCCCACATTGGATTAGCGGCGCTCTCGCTAACCCCGTCGGTCGAGCAAATTCACCACCAACCGATCAATCCACCCCCACACCCGCTGCTTCACCCGCCGCCACAACGGCCGCGACTTCCAAGCCTCCAGGCTCACCGCCTGGCTCTGCTCGAAATCCCGCTCGAAACTGCCCTCCACCGCCCGCGTCAGCTCAGGGTCCAGCGCTTCCAGGTTGGCTTCCAGGTTAAAGCGCAAATTCCAGTGGTCGAAGTTGCACGAGCCGATGCTCACCCAGTCGTCCACCAGCACCATTTTCAAGTGCAGAAAGCACGGCTGGTATTCAAAGATCTGCACACCCGCGCGCAGCAAGCGCGGGTAATAACGGTGCCCGGCATACCGCACGGACGGGTGATCGGTACGCGGGCCGGTAAGCAGCAAGCGCACATCGACGCCGCGCCCGGCGGCACGGCGCAAGGCACGGCGCACGCTCCAGGTCGGCAGGAAGTACGGAGTAGCCAGCCAGATACGCTGCTGGCTGCTGTTCAAGGCGCGGATCAGCGATTGCAGGATATCCCGGTGCTGGCGGGCATCGGCATAGGCCACGCGACCCAGGCCTGGGCCGGTGGCCGGCACCTTGGGTAAACGCGGCAAACCGAAATGAGTGGCGGGCTTCCACTCACGGCGCGCGGCATTGGCGTGCCATTGGCGGTCGAACAGCGCCTGCCAATCCAGCACCAACGGGCCACTGATCTGCACCATCACTTCATGCCAGTCGGCGGTGTCTTGCCCCGGCGTCCAGAACTCATCTGTTACACCCGTGCCGCCGACCACTGCGATTTCCTGGTCGATCAGCAACAGCTTGCGATGGTCGCGATACAAGTTGCGCATCCAGCGGCGCCAACTCAGGCGATTGTAGAACCGCAACTCCACGCCGGCGTCGGTCAGGCGTTTGCGCAGCCCGAGGGTAAACGCCAGGCTGCCGTAATCATCGAACAGGCAACGCACCCGCACACCCCGCTCGGCGGCCTGTACCAGGGCCTTCACCATGGCTTCGGCGCAGGCGCCGGCCTCGACCAGGTACAACTCCAGGTCAACCTGGTGTTCCGCCCGGGCAATGCCCACCAGCATCTGCGGGAAAAAGTTCGGCCCGTCGATCAACAACTCGAAACGGTTGGCGCTGCGCCACGGGAACACCGCGCCGCTCACGTCAGCGCGCCGTAAAAATCAGCACCGCACCCACCGGCACCGACAGGCTGATCGACTTGAGCCCCGCCGCCTTACGCAGCGCCGCCACACCCGGCGCCAGGTCAAAGTCCTCGGCATGCACCACCAGCGGTTCTAGGGTTACCACTTGGAAACGCCGGTCATCCAGGCGTGTCGCCAGCAGTTCGGCGCTGTAGGTCTGGGTCTTGCCGTGCAGGGTCACGGATACTGGCAGGCGCAACTCCAACTGCGCGCCAGGCGCCAGGTCGTTGATAGGTTGCAGATTGATCTGCGCGTTGATCAGCGCATTGGGGAACGTCTTGATCTCGAACAGTTGATTGCGCATACGCTCATCGCGAAGCGGTATGCCGCTGTTGACCGACTCCAGCTCCACCTCCAGTTGCGCCGCGCCCTTGCTGTCGACCTTGCCGTGCAGCACCAGGAAGCGATGGACTTCAGCGATCTCGGTGTTTTTGGTGGTGACGAACGACAGGCGCGAGGACTCGTTGTCCAGGTACCAATCGGCGTGGGCAGGCACAGCGGCGCAGGTCAACAGTGTGAAAGCCAGTGGTTTGACATTGAACATAAAGACTCATGAGGCAAAAAACCTGCACGAACCTTAACTGCGCCGTGTGCCGGGCGCAATGGAATGGGTCGGTGGCGTGTCAAGGATTGAGGCGACAACCCTGGCGGTCGCCTAGCCACCGTGCACTGTGCGTACGCCCCAACCCGCTCGCCGTCACTTCACTGCGCTCCGGGTTGTCGCTGAACGCGCTGGTCGGCACGTACTGCTTCACATACCCCCGGCAATATTCGGCCGGGTTGTTCGCCACGTACCGGCACGAGCAGTACTCCTTGGCGGTGTAGGCCGCGATGATGTCGGGGAAGGCTTGCAAGTTGACGCGCTCATGCCAGATCCACCCCAGCAGGGCGAGCAACAGCAGCAGAAACAGGCTGGTAAACGGACGACGACGGATCATGGCTGCACCGCCGCCAGCACGCGTTTGAGCAGTTCGTTATGGCGATAGCTGCCGTCGCGGTCATCGCCGTAGCGCACGATCACCAAGTGTTCGTCGGGCATCACATAAAGCGCCTGGCCCCAGTGGCCGAGGGCGGCGAAGGTGTCGGCGGGGGCATCGGGCCAGGGACGTGATGCGCCTTGATTGAGCCACCAATGGCCACCGGGGACGGCTTCGTCCTGGCCGGTTTTGTATTTATCGAACGGCTGGCGATTGAAGGCGATCCAGTCTTTGGGCAGCAGTTGTTGATCACCCCAGCGACCATTGCGCGCCATCAGCAGGCCGACACGCGCCAGGTCGCGGGCAGTGAGGTAGGCGTAGGAAGACGCGACGAAGGTTTCATCGGCGTCGGTCTCCCAGGTGGCATTACGAATGCCCAAGGGTTTGAACAGCGCATCCCACGGGTAACTCATATAAGCCTTGTGGCCGAGCATGCCTTTGAGGGCAGCGGACAACAGGTTGGTGTCGCCGCTGGAGTAGCGAAAGACCTGGCCCGGGGCGCTGGCCGCCGCGGTGTCTGCGGCAAAGTCGGCCATATCGGCGCGGCCGCGGGTGTAGAGCATTGCCACCACCGAGGATTTCAACGGCGCGTATTCGTAGTCTTCCTGCCAGTCGAGGCCCGAGGCCCAGTGCAGCAAGTCGGCCATGGTCACGTTGGGGTGCTGCTTCATCGGTGGATAGAAACGCGCCACCGGGTCGCTGAGTTTGAAACGGTTATCGCCGTAGGCCACGCCCAATACGGTGGCCATCAGGCTTTTACTGATGGACCAGGTGAGGTGCGGCGTGCTGGCGGTGGTGGGCGCTGCATAGCGTTCGTAGATGACCTCACCCTCACGGATCACCAGCAACGCGTCGGTGCGAATGCCTTGGCGGGTGGCGTCGTCGCGCGCCGGGAACGCGTAGGCGTCCAACGCATCGACAGCAGGGCCCGTGAGCGTTGTGCCCTTGGCCCATTCCTTATCGGGCCAGGTTTCGGCGTGAGCGGCAACGGTGACAAACAGCAGGGCAACACACAACAGGCCTCTGACCATGGACGCAAACTCAAGGGGGCATTCAAGCCCGCGAGCCTAGCCGAGGGTGATGACAGATTTACGACAGGGATGGCTGTCATCCAAGCGTCACCATAACTTCATGGAGATGACACCGAGGCTACATAGCCTGACTTTGGACAACAAAGTCGACCGGCCGAAATCGTGGCCGGCACTCGGAGACTCGCCATGACTCAGATCGCCCGCATCAGCGACACCGGCAATGAACGCCGTCTGCAAGCCGAACGCCTGGTTGGCGCGCAGGCGTTGCAGGAAGCCCAGGCCCTGCGGTTCAACGTGTTCAGCGGCGAGTTCAACGCCAAGCTGAAAGGCGCTGAGCTGGGCCTGGACATGGATGACTATGATGTTCACTGCAGCCACATCGGCGTGCGGGATTTGAACAGCGGTCGACTCGTCGCCACCACCCGTTTGCTCGACCACCAGGCGGCCAGCACCCTGGGCCGGTTCTACAGCGAAGAAGAATTCAGCCTGCATGGCCTGCTGCACTTGCAGGGCCCGATCCTGGAGATCGGCCGCACGTGCGTCGACCCGGCCTACCGCAACGGCGGCACCATCGCCGTGTTGTGGGGCGAATTGGCCGAAGTGCTCAACCAGGGCGGCTACAGCTACCTGATGGGCTGCGCAAGCATCCCGATGCACGACGGCGGCATCCAGGCCCACGCGATCATGCAGCGCCTGCGCGAACGCTACCTGTGCAACGAACACCTGCGCGCCGAACCGAAAAAACCACTGCCGGCGCTGGACCTGCCGTCCAACGTGATTGCCGAAATGCCGCCGCTGCTCAAGGCCTACATGCGCCTGGGTGCGAAGATCTGCGGCGAACCGTGCTGGGATGAAGATTTCCAGGTGGCCGACGTATTCATCCTGCTCAAGCGCGATGATTTGTGCCCGCGTTATGCCCGCCACTTCAAGGCGGCCATGTAATGAGCCGCTTGCGCGTGTACGGGCGCATTGCCCGGGTACTGTTGGTGGTGGCGCTGGGCCTGAGCATGGCCAGTGTGTTTGGTGTGTTCGAGCGCCTGGGCATCGCCAACTCGATGGTGCGGCGCCAGCGTTGGTCACGCTTCTTCATGGCGCGACTGACCCACGCCCTGCCCTTTCGCGTGACGGTGCACGGTGAGTTGCCGCAAACCCCGATGCTGTGGGTGAGCAATCACGTGTCGTGGACCGACATACCGCTGCTGGGCATGGTCACACCGCTGTCGTTCCTGTCCAAGGCCGAAGTGCGCACCTGGCCGGTGGCGGGCTGGTTGGCGGCCAAGGCCGGTAGCCTGTTCATTCGCCGGGGATCGGGTGACAGCCAGCTGATCCGCAAACAGATGACGCGCCATTTGGAGCAACAGCACCCGCTGCTGATGTTCCCGGAAGGCACCACCACCGACGGGCGCAGCCTGCGCACCTTCCACGGTCGCTTGCTGGCCAGTGCGATCGATGCGCAGGTGTCGCTGCAGCCGGTGGCGATCCGTTATCTGCGTGACGGCCAAGTAGACCCGCTGGCGCCTTTTATTGGCGACGATGATTTGCTCTCGCACCTGATGCGCTTGTTCGCCAACGACCAGGGCGATGTGGAAATCCACGTGCTCACGCCGATTGCCTGCGCCGGGCAAGAACGCGCGGCGCTGGCGTATCAGGCGCAGCAGGCGGTGCAGAGGGCGTTGTTTGGGCCGTTGCCGGAAGCAGAAGAAGTTGATGCACGGCCGGCATTCGCCGCTTGAATTAAGTGAACACCGATCAAAATGTGGGAGCTGGCTTGCCTGCGATAACGGTGGGTCAGCAATACATGTATCAACTGGCAGGCTGCAATCGCAGGCAAGCCAGCTCCCACATTCAGACCTCGGTAGTCAGTTGAGCTTGGGCAAATTTTTGCAGTTCTGGATAGAACAGCCGGAAGTCTTCGCTTAGCGGCTCATAAAGTTGACGCAACTCCTGCATCGCAAACCCCAACGCCTCCGGCTGTGTCAGTCGCCGCGAAATCCCCCGCAGCACCTGCTCCATCACCGCAAATTCTCGATACGAGCCCAACCAATCATCCGCTGCCATATAGGGCGCAATCTGCGCCAGTCGCCCGGGCAATTGCGGCTCAGCCGCCAGCACCCGGTACACCTGCGACGTGAAGCGCTCCAGCGGTTGGTCGGCATAGAGCGTCCAGTCCCGTGCCAGGCAGTGGTCGAAGAACACATCCAGGACGATCCCGGCATACCGCCGGCGAGTCAGGCTAAAGCGCGACAACGCCGCATCGACCAACGGATGGCTGTCGGTAAAACGGTCAATCGAGCGATGCAACTGGATAGCCGCTTCGATTTGCGGGCTGAACTGGCCCTGCAGGCGGCCTTTGACGAAGTCGCCATACAGGCTGCCCAGCAGTTGCGCAGGAAGTTGGCCGCCCAGGTGCAGATGTGCGAGATAATTCATGGCGCGCAGTCTATCACTGCCCTTAACGTATCGTTATAACCCGATATACCGATTGAGCCTAGGCTCAGATCAAAATCATATTGGTATATCGGGATAGACCGATTTAAAGTTCGCCTCATCGCGATATAACGCTTTACGAAACCGAGCACCTGCCATGTCCATCGACCTCGACGAAATAATAAAAGCCCTGGCACACCCAGTACGACGAGACATCCTCACCTGGCTGAAAGACCCGAAGGTGCAGTTCCCCGAGCAACTGCACAACCACGAATACGGCATCTGCGCCGGCCAGATCGATCAGCGCTGCGGCCTGTCACAGTCGACCGTATCGGCCCACCTGGCCACATTGCAACGGGCGGGGTTGATCAGCAGCCAGAAGGCTGGCCAATGGCACTTTTTCAAACGCAACGAGGACACCATCCAGTCCTTCCTCGCGGCGCTCATCACTGAACTCAGCGCTGACGACAACGCACCGCTGTAACAAGGAAACGCTAATGCCCCTCTCGCTACTCATACTGGCCCTCAGCGCCTTCGCCATCGGCACCACCGAGTTCGTCATCATGGGCTTGTTGCCCGATGTGGCGACGGACCTGGGCGTATCGATTCCCGGCGCTGGCTGGCTGGTCACCGGCTACGCCCTGGGCGTGGCCATCGGTGCCCCCTTCATGGCGCTGGCCACCGCCAAGCTGCCACGCAAGGCGGCCCTGGTAGCGTTGATGGGGATCTTCATTATCGGCAACCTGCTCTGTGCCCTGGCCAGTGACTACAACGTGCTGATGTTTGCCCGTGTCGTTACCGCACTGTGCCACGGTGCGTTCTTTGGTATTGGTTCGGTGGTCGCAGCCAACCTGGTGCCGGCCAACAAGCGTGCCTCCGCCGTGGCCCTGATGTTCACCGGCTTGACCCTGGCCAACGTGCTCGGTGTACCACTGGGTACCGCACTCGGCCAGGAAGCCGGCTGGCGCTCGACCTTCTGGGCAGTGACGGTGATTGGTGTGGTGGCGTTGATCGGCCTGATCCGCTTCCTGCCCGCCAAGCGTGATGAAGAGAAACTCGACATGCGTGCCGAACTGGCGGCCCTCAAGGGCGCCGGCATCTGGCTGTCGCTGACCATGACCGCATTGTTTGCCGCGTCCATGTTCACCCTCTTCACCTATGTCGCGCCGCTGCTCGGCGATGTCACAGGCGTGTCGCCCAAGGGCGTGACCTGGACCCTATTGCTGATCGGCCTGGGCCTCACTGTAGGCAACATTATCGGCGGCAAACTCGCGGACAAGCGCCTGGCGGCCACCCTGATCGGCGTGTTCATCAGCATGGCGGTGGTCTCCACGGCACTGACCTGGACCAGCATCGCTGTGATTCCGACTGAAATCACCCTGTTCCTGTGGGCCACCTCCTCGTTCGCCGCAGTGCCTGCGCTGCAGATCAACGTAGTGACCTTCGGGAAGGCCGCACCGAACCTGGTGTCCACCCTGAACATCGGCGCGTTCAACATCGGCAACGCCCTCGGAGCCTGGGTGGGCGGCAGTGTAATCGCCCACGGTTTCGGCCTGACCAGCGTGCCGTTGGCCGCAGCGGCCCTGGCGATTCTCGCGCTGGTGGTGACCCTGATTACTTTCCGTCAGAGCGGCGATGCCGACCTGGCCCCTGCGACCAACTGATCCACTTCAAAGACAAAGGTGCTTTCCCCATGACGACTATTTTCGATCCAATCAAACTGGGCGACCTGGAACTGTCGAACCGTATCATCATGGCGCCGCTGACCCGCTGCCGTGCCGATGCCGGTCGCGTACCCAACGCGCTGATGGCCGAGTACTACGTGCAACGCGCTTCCGCCGGGCTGATCCTCAGCGAAGCCACCTCCGTGACGCCACTGGGCGTAGGCTACCCGGACACCCCGGGCATCTGGTCCAACGATCAGGTGCGCGGCTGGGCCAACGTCACCAAGGCCGTGCATGGCGCGGGCGGCAAGATCTTCCTGCAACTGTGGCACGTGGGACGTATTTCCCATGAGTCGTACCTGAACGGCGAAACCCCGGTCGCACCGAGCGCGATCCAGCCCAAAGGCCACGTCAGCCTGGTTCGCCCACTGGCCGACTACCCGACCCCACGCGCACTGGAAACCGCTGAAATCGCCGACATCATCGACGCCTACCGCACCGGCGCCGAGAACGCCAAGGCCGCCGGTTTCGACGGCGTGGAAATCCATGGCGCCAACGGCTACCTGCTCGACCAGTTCCTGCAGAGCAGCACCAACAAGCGCACTGACCAGTACGGCGGCTCCCTGGAAAACCGTGCACGCCTGCTGCTGGAAGTGACCGACGCCGCCATCGAAGTCTGGGGTGCTGGCCGCGTGGGTGTGCACCTCGCACCGCGCGCCGACTCCCATGACATGGGCGACGACAACCTGGCGGAGACCTTCACCTACGTCGCCAGTGAATTGGGCAAGCGTGGCATCGCGTTTATCTGCTCCCGTGAGAAAGAAGGCGCCGACAGCCTCGGTCCACAACTCAAGAAGGCTTTCGGTGGCACCTACATCGCCAACGAACGCTTCACCAAGGACAGCGCCAACGCCTGGCTGGCCGAAGGTAAAGCCGATGCCGTGGCCTGGGGTGTGCCGTTCATTGCCAACCCGGATTTGCCAGCGCGCTTGAAGGCTGATGCGCCGCTCAACGAAGCACGTCCAGACACCTTCTATAGCAAAGGCCCGGTCGGCTACATCGATTACCCGACGCTGGCGCTGTAATGTAACGTGCTGAAACGAGAAAGCCCCGGCTCGCAGGAACCGGGGCTTTTTCATGGGGCCAGGAAACACTCCTTCACAGCCCTGCAACAAAATCGCTACAAAATACTTAGTCGGCTACCTATCAACCGCCCGCCAGCCCGTATATAAAGTCACCCCACCCATCAGGCAAAAGGACGATTGACGGTCCTTGGGCTTTACTGTTGACACAACCTGATGCAATTACGCATTTTGTCTTAATTGCGCAGGCTTGGGCTCCAGCGCAGCATGTCCAGCCCGGCATCCACCCAGCGCTCGGCCTCCTGATGCAGTTGGAAGCTGTCGGGCACCAGGAGCCACTGGCCGATCAGACCGTTGATGTAGGCGTGGATGCACACTGCGCCACGGGCAGTGTCGAGATTTTCCGGAAGTTGCCCGCGATGGACCGCGTTACGCAATGTCAGGCCGATGCGCAGGTTGCACTCCAGGCTGTGGGTCTGACGCTGGCGGCGCATGTCGCACATTTCATCGGTGAATTCGCACTTATGGAACAAGATCTCGTTGATGCGCCGGGTTTTCGGGTCCAGGGCTACTTGATGAAACAAATGAATCAACAGCTTGCGCATGCAGCCCAGCGGGTCGAGTTCATCCTCGCTTTCACTGGCCCTGGCCAGTTCATCCAGCGGCTCATGCAGGGTGTCGAGCAGCGCCTGCAGCAAATCGGACTTGTTGCTGAAATGCCAATAGATAGCACCCCGCGTCACACCGGCCAGTGCGGCGATATCCGCCAGCGTGGTCCGCGCAACGCCGCGCTCGTAAAAGGCCTGCTCGGCGGCTTCGAGAATCTGGCTGCGCGTTTCCTGAGCTTCCTCTTTGGTGCGACGAACCATGGCAGTAAAACCTCAATCAGGGTACTTGGGACTATCGGTAACGCAGATTTAATAGGCGGTAACGATGATCTGAATAATTGTGGGACGGCACCGTCATGGGCACCGAACGTACTAAAATCGAGGCTTTGGGCGTTGCTTTGTCAACATTCCGCGAAGCCTGTCAAGAGTTTACAAACAACCATGAACGTAAGTATATTGCGTAGCAAGCTACTTATCTACTCACAGCTTGTTTTTTACCCTTCCACACTTCTTGTGCGCACCCTGCGCGCCTGACCCGAGGATCTTCATGCAACTTAAGCCAGCTGTTACCGCTCTGGTCACTGCCGTCGCCCTGGCATCGCTGCTCAGCGGATGTAAAAAGGAAGAAGCGGCTCCGCCCGCTCAAACCCCTCAGGTCGGCGTGGTCACCATTCAACCGCAAGCCTATACCCTGACCACCGAGCTGCCAGGCCGCACCACCGCCTACCGCATCGCGGAAGTTCGCCCACAGGTCAACGGCATCATCCTCAAGCGCCTGTTCAAGGAAGGCGCGGACGTGAAGGAAGGGCAACAGCTCTACCAGATCGACCCGTCGGTGTATGAAGCCACCCTGAAAAGCGCACAGGCCAGCCTGACCCAGACCAAGTCCATCACCGACCGCTACAAGCAGCTGGTCGATGAGCAGGCCGTGAGCCGCCAGGAATACGACACCGCTGTCGCCAACCGCATGACCGCGGAAGCAAACGTTCAAACGGCCCAGATCAACGTGCGCTACACCAAGGTGTACGCGCCGATCTCCGGGCGTATCGGCCGTTCTTCGGTGACCGAAGGCGCGCTGGTCAGCAATGGCCAGGCCGACTCCATGGCCGTCATCCAGCAACTGGACCCGATCTACGTCGACGTCACGCAGTCTTCGGCCGAAATGCTGAAACTGCGCCGTGACCTGGAAAGCGGCCAACTGGAAAAAGCCGGCGCCAATGCCGCCAAGGTCAAGCTGACCCTGGAAGACGGCAGCGACTACGGCCAGGACGGCAAGCTGGAGTTCTCCGAAGTGTCGGTTGACCAGACCACCGGTTCCGTGACCCTGCGCGCCGTGTTCCCCAACCCTGACCACACCCTGCTGCCGGGCATGTTCGTACACGCCCAACTGCAAGCTGGCGTCAACAGCAAGGCCATCCTGGCACCGCAGCAAGGCGTGACCCGTGATATCAAAGGTATCCCGACCGCCATGGTGGTGAACAAGGACAACAAGGTCGAGCAGCGTCAACTGGTGGCCAACCGCACTGCGGGCGCCTACTGGCTGGTGGAAAAAGGCCTGAACGCCGGTGACCGCGTGATCACTGAAGGCCTGCAATTCATCAAGCCGGGCATCGAAGTCAAGGTCAAGGACGCCGACAACGCCAAGCCTGCCGGTTCTGCTCCAGCTCCTGCTGCCGCTGCTGGCCAGGGGGAGTAACCCATGTCGAAATTTTTTATCGACCGTCCCATTTTCGCCTGGGTAATTGCCCTGGTGATCATGCTGGTCGGGGCACTGTCGATCCTGAAGTTGCCCATCAACCAATACCCGGCCATTGCGCCAACCGCCATCGACATCCAGGTGACCTACCCAGGCGCGTCCGCACAAACCGTGCAGGACACCGTGGTGCAGGTGATCGAGCAACAGCTCAACGGTATCGACAACCTGCGTTATGTCGCCTCGGACAGTAACTCCGACGGCAGCATGACCATCACCGCGACGTTCAACCAGGGTACCAACCCGGACATCGCCCAGGTTCAGGTGCAGAACAAGCTGAACCTGGCGACCCCACTGCTGCCGCAAGAAGTGCAGCAGCAGGGTATCCGCGTGACCAAGTCGGTGAAGAACTTCCTGATGGTGATCGGTCTGGTGTCGGAAGACGGCAGCATGACCAAGGACGACTTGTCCAACTACATCGTGTCCAACATCCAGGACCCGATCTCGCGTACCGCGGGCGTCGGTGACTTCCAGGTGTTCGGTTCGCAGTACGCCATGCGTATCTGGCTCGACCCGGCCAAACTGAACAACTACCAGTTGACCCCGGTAGACGTCAGCACCGCGATCTCGGCCCAAAACGTACAGGTGGCCACCGGTCAATTGGGCGGTTTGCCTGCCCTGCCCGGCACCCAGCTGAACGCGACCATCATCGGCAAGACCCGCCTGCAGACTGCCGAAGAGTTCGGCAAGATCCTCATGAAGGTGAATGCCGACGGCTCGCAAGTGCGCCTGCGTGACATCGCCCGCATCGAACTGGGCGGCCAGAACTACAGCATCAGTGCACAGTTCAACGGCAAGCCCGCTTCCGGCATGGCGATCAAGCTGGCATCGGGCGCCAACGCCCTGGACACCGCCAAGGCCATCCGTGCCACCGTGGCGTCCCTGGAACCGTTCTTCCCACCAGGCATGAAGGCGGTGGTGCCGTATGACACCACGCCAGTGGTGACCGAATCGATCTCCGGTGTAGTCCACACCCTGGTCGAGGCGATCGTGCTGGTATTCCTGGTGATGTTCCTGTTCCTGCAGAACTTCCGCGCCACCATCATCACCACCATGACGGTACCGGTGGTATTGCTGGGTACCTTCGGGATCCTGGCCGCGTTCGGCTTCACCATCAACACCCTGACCATGTTCGGCATGATCCTGGCCATCGGCTTGCTGGTGGACGATGCCATCGTGGTGGTGGAAAACGTCGAGCGGGTCATGGCCGAGGAACACCTGTCGCCGAAAGAAGCGACAGTGAAATCCATGGGCCAGATCCAGGGCGCCCTGGTAGGTATTGCCCTGGTCCTGTCGGCGGTACTGCTGCCGATGGCGTTCTTCGGCGGCTCTACGGGTGTGATCTACAAACAGTTCTCCATCACCATCGTTTCGGCCATGGCGTTGTCGGTACTGGTTGCCCTGATCTTTACACCGGCCTTGTGCGCCACCATGCTCAAGCCGATCGACCCGGAAAAGCACGGCCAACCCAAGCGTGGTTTCTTCGGCTGGTTCAACCGCACCTTCGACCGTGGCGTACTGAGCTACGAGCGCGGCGTGGGCAACATGATCAAGCACAAGTTTCCTGCATTCTTCGTGTACCTGATCATCTTCGCCGGCATGATCTGGCTGTTCACCCGCATTCCAAGCGCGTTCCTGCCAGAAGAAGACCAGGGCGTGATCTTCGCCCAGGTGCAGACCCCGGTCGGCTCTTCGGCTGAACGTACGCAGAAAGTCATCGACGACATGCGCGCCTTCCTGCTCCACGACAAGGAAGGCGAGCCAGGCGAAGGCAAGGCTGTGAAGTCGGTATTTACCGTAAACGGCTTTAACTTCGCCGGCCGTGGCCAGAGTTCGGGCCTGGCATTCGTGATGCTCAAGCCGTGGGATGAACGCGATTCGTCCATGTCGGTATTCGAGGTTGCCAAGCGTGCCCAGGGTTACTTCTTCGGGGCCTTCAAGGACGCCATGGTATTTGCCATCGTGCCGCCTTCGGTTCTGGAATTGGGTAACGCCACCGGTTTCGACGTGTTCCTGCAAGACCAGGGCGGTGTCGGCCACGAAAAACTGATGGAAGCGCGCAACCAGTTCCTCGGTGCGGCAGCGCAAAGCAAAATCCTGGCCGGTGTGCGTCCCAACGGCGTGAACGATGAGCCGCAGTACGAGCTCACCGTCGATGACGAGAAGGCCAGTGCCCAAGGTATTTCGCTGTCGAGCATCAACCAGACCCTGTCGATTGCCCTGGGTGGCAGCTACGTCAACGACTTCATCGACCGTGGTCGAGTGAAGAAGGTGTACGTGCAAGGCGAGGCCGCTGGCCGCATGTCCCCGGAAGACCTGGACAAGTGGTACGTGCGCAGCGACTCCGGGAAGATGGTGCCGATGTCGGCCATCTCCTCGGGCAAGTGGATCTTCGGTTCGCCGAAACTCTCGCGCTACAACGGTGTAGCGGCGATGGAAATCCTCGGTACCCCGGCTCCGGGCTACAGTACCGGTGACGCCATGGCCGAAGTCGAACGTATCGCCAAGGAACTGCCGGCGGGCGTGGGTTACGCCTGGACGGGCCTGTCGTACGAAGAACGTCTGTCCGGCTCCCAGGCGCCTGCGTTGTACGCCCTGTCGCTGCTGGTAGTGTTCCTGTGCCTCGCGGCCCTGTACGAAAGCTGGTCGATCCCGATCGCGGTGGTACTGGTCGTGCCGCTGGGCGTGGTGGGTGCGTTGATCGCCACCAGCATGCGCGGGCTCTCCAACGACGTGTTCTTCCAGGTGGGCCTCTTGGTGACGGTGGGCCTGGCGGCGAAAAACGCCATTCTGATCGTGGAGTTCGCCAAAGAGCTTCACGAACAGGGCAAAGGCATCGTCGAGGCGGCCATCGAGGCGTCGCGGATGCGTCTGCGGCCGATCATCATGACCTCCATGGCGTTCATCCTCGGCGTACTGCCGCTGGCGATCTCCTCGGGCGCCGGCTCAGGCAGCCAGCACGCGATCGGTACCGGCGTAATTGGCGGTATGATCACGGCCACTGTCCTGGCGATCTTCTGGGTGCCATTGTTCTTCGCAACCGTATCCGCTGCTGGCGAACGTAAAAAGACTGACACTACTGAAACTCCTAAAGAGGCTGGCCAATGAGCAAGTCGCTACTTTCCCTAGCCGTCACGGCATTCGTGCTCAGTGGCTGCTCGCTGATACCTGACTATCAGCGCCCCGAAGCGCCGGTGGCCGCGCAGTTCCCGCAGGGGCCGGCGTATTCGTCGGCCCAGGCGCCGAACCAGGCCGCTGCCGAGCAGGGCTGGAAGCAGTTTTTCCATGACCCTGCCCTGCAACAGCTGATCCAGACCGCGCTGATGAACAACCGTGACCTGCGCGTTGCGGCCCTGAACATCGACGCGTATGCCGCGCAGTACCGCATCCAGCGTGCCGACCTGTTCCCGGCCGTGTCGGCCAATGGCAGCGGCAGCCGCCAGCGTGTGCCGGCCCGTGCCTCGCAGACCGGCGAAGCGAACATCACCAGCCAATACTCGGCCACCCTCGGGATCAGCTCCTATGAGTTGGACCTGTTCGGTCGCGTGCGCAGCCTGAGTGAAGAAGCGCTGCAGAAGTACTTCGCCACTGAAGAAGCACGCCGCAGTACCCAGATCAGCCTGGTGGCCAGCGTGGCCAATGCCTACCTGACCTGGCAGGCCGACAAGGAACTGCTCAAGCTGACCCAGGACACCCTGGGCGCGTTCGAGCAGAGCTTCAAGCTCACCTCGCGCAGCAACGAAGTCGGCGTGGCCTCGGCCCTCGACCTGAGCCAGGCGCGCACCTCGGTGGAAAACGCCCGCGTGCAACTGGCCCGGTATACCCGCCAGGTTGCCCAGGACGAAAACAGCCTGACCCTGCTGCTAGGCACCGGCCTGCCGGCGAATATCGCCAGCAAGCCGCTGTCGGATGACCTGCTCAGCGAAGTGCCGGCCGGCTTGCCGTCGGACCTGCTGCAACGTCGCCCCGACATCCTGCAGGCCGAGTACAACCTCAAGGCCGCCAACGCCAATATCGGCGCGGCCCGTGCAGCGTTCTTCCCGAGCATCAGCTTGACGGCCAACGCCGGCACCCTGAGCCCGGACCTCGGCGGCCTGTTCAAAGGCGGCTCGGGCACCTGGTCGTTCGCCCCGCAGATCAACATCCCGATCTTCAACGCCGGCAGCCTGCGCGCCAGCCTGGACTACTCGAAGATCCAGAAAGAGATCAACGTGGCGAACTACGAGAAGGCGATCCAGACCGGCTTCCAGGAAGTCTCCGACGGCCTCGCCGCGCGTGAAACCTACAAGCAGCAACTGGAGGCCCAGCGTGGCTTCGTCGCGGCCAACCAGGATTACTACCGCCTGGCCGAACGTCGCTACCGCATCGGTGTCGACAGCAACCTGACGTTCCTCGATGCCCAACGCCAGCTGTTCAGTGCCCAGCAATCGCTGATCACCGACCGCCTGGCGCAGCTGACCAGCGAGGTCAACCTGTACAAGGCCCTCGGCGGTGGCTGGAACGAGCAGACCGCGAAGAACGAGCCGTTGAAAGAAGAAGCACCGGCGTTGAAGTTGTTCTGATAGCGCTGTTGTAAACAAAAAACCGCTTCCCTCACCGGAAGCGGTTTTTTTATGCCTGCCTTTTAATACCACCGACACACCGCTATCCCCGGCAAGCCGTTTCCTATAAACCTGCGAGGCTTTACCACCTTGCTTTCTCTTCAACCTTTCAGGGTAAAATTGGTAACAGATTCTTACAGACCACAGAGGGAGCTTGTCGTAATGATCGTAGGAATCGACCTGGGAACCACCAACAGTCTCGCTGCAGTCTGGCGCGGTGACGCCGCCGAATTGGTGCCCAATGCCCTTGGCCAGTTGCTGACCCCCAGCGTGGTCGGGCTGGATGATCAAGGCCGTGTCCTGGTAGGCCAGGCTGCCAAAGAGCGCCTGCACACCCACCCGCACCTGACCACTTCGCTGTTCAAGCGCTTCATGGGCAGTGCCACCGAAGTGCGCCTGGGCGACCGCTCGTTCCGTCCGGAAGAACTCTCCGCGCTGGTGCTCAAAAGCCTGAAGGAAGACATCGAGCGCACGTACGGCCACACCGTTACCGAAGCCGTGATCAGCGTGCCCGCGTATTTCAGCGACGGCCAACGCAAGGCCACGCGCATTGCCGGCGAGCTGGCGGGGCTCAACGTTGAAAAACTGATCAACGAACCCACCGCTGCCGCCCTCGCCTACGGCCTGCATCAGCGCGACAAAGAAACCTCGTTCCTGGTCTTCGACCTCGGCGGCGGCACCTTTGACGTGTCGATCATCGAGCTGTTCGACGGTGTGATGGAAGTCCGCGCCAGCGCCGGCGACAACTTCCTTGGCGGCGAAGACTTCGACACCCTGTTGCTCGAACATTTCGTCGACAGCCAGCGCAACGCCCAAGGCTTCCCGCCCACCAGCAGCGTGCTGCAAGCCCTGCGCCGCGAAGCCGAACGGGTGCGCAAAGCCCTGGGCCAGGACGACAGTGCCGAATTCGCCCTGCGTGTCGACGGCCAGCAATGGGTGAAAACCATCACCCAGCAGGAACTGGCCAAGCTTTACACACCGCTGCTGGAACGCCTGCGCGCGCCGATTGAACGGGCCCTGCGTGATGCGCGGATTCGTGTCGGCGACCTGGATGAAATCCTGTTGGTGGGCGGTACCACGCGCATGCCGTTGGTACGCAAACTCGCCGCCGGTCTGTTTGGCCGCTTCCCGTCCATCAGCCTCGACCCGGACCAGGTGGTCGCCCATGGCGCCGCGATCCAGGCGGCCCTCAAGGCGCGCTCTGCGGCACTGGAAGAAGTGGTGCTGACCGATGTGTGCCCTTACACCCTCGGTATCGAAACCTCGAATCAGTACGGTGGCCATATCGAAAGCGGGCACTACCTGCCACTGATCGAACGCAACAGCAGCGTGCCGGTGAGCCGCGTCAAAAGCGTGGTCACCCTTCACGACGACCAGACCCGCGTACTGCTCAAGATCTACCAAGGCGAAAGCCGCCTGGTCAAAGACAACATCGAACTGGGCCAACTGGATATCCCGGTGCCCAAGCGCAAAGCCGGTGAAGTCTCGCTGGATGTGCGTTTCACCTACGACAACAACGGCCTGCTGGAAGCCCAGGTGAGCATCCCGCTGACTGGCGAGCAGCACTCGCTGGTGATCGAGAACAACCCAGGCGTGCTCAGCCCGGAGGAGATCCAGCAACGCCTGCAAGCCTTGGCGCAGTTGAAGGTTCATCCGCGCGACCAACAGGTCAACACTGTACTCACGGCGCGCCTCGAGCGCCTTTATCAGGAAAACCTCGGCGAACTGCGCGAGCAACTCGGGCATTGGGCCGCGCAGTTCCAGCAAGTGCTCGACACCCAGGACGAGCGCCGCATCCGTGAAGCCCGCAGCGAACTGACGCGTCAACTTGAGCAGCTCGACAACGGGTTCTGGCGCTGAGGAAACACGACATGGAGTGTTGGACCGTACTGCAACTGCCGGAAGACGCCGACGAGCGCACCATCAAGCGCACCTATGCGCGGCTGCTGAAAAGCTGCCGGCCGGATGACGATGCTGCCGGCTTCCAGCGACTGCGCGAAGCCTATGAAGAGGCGCTGGCCTACGCACGCTGGCGGGTTGACGCCGAAGAAGAGCAAGAGAGCGTCCAGGCGCCGGTGGCCGAAGCAGCCTACGGCAACCTGAATGACCTGGCCGAACTGATGAATATCAGCCAGGTCCGCCCTGCGCTTTTCGAGACGCCTGCACCCGACCCGGCCCAGGCGCTGCTCGACGGCCTCAACGCGCACAACCTCGACCACCGCTGGGCCCAGGCCCTGCAACAGGGCTGTACCGATGCATTCCAGGCCGGCCTGTTGCGTCATTGCTTCGAAGCGCCGGGCGAGCGCAGCGCCATCGCCCGTTGGGCGGTGCAACACCTGGAATGGCTGACGCCCTGGCAACAGGTGGCCATGACACCATGGCAGCACGAAGCGCTGACCGGCGAGCTGCTGCAGGACTACCGCCGCACCCTACAGGAACGGCTGGAGCAAAAGGCCGAGCGCGAGTTCATCACCCAGCTCACGCACTACAACAACCAGCCGTGGCTGCGGGTGTTCGACCTGCAACAGCAGTGGCAACGCATCATCCTGCACCTGCTCCACGACACCACCTGGAGCGTGCCGTTGTTCGAGCGGGTGTGCCAGGCGTTCGGCTGGGACGACCAGAAAGGCGTGTTCCCGGAGCCGGCGTGGATGTGGCGCGAACTGGTGTCGCGCTGTGAGCAGGAAAGCTTCTACACCCACTTGCAGGAGAAGGCCCAGGACCCGCGGCGCACCTCAGCCGATGCCCTGGCGGCGCGCCTGTTACTGACGCCCATGACCGCCACCCAACACAAACGCATGATCGACGGGTTTGGCGAAAACGAGTGGAATGCCTGCCAGCACTTGGCCGAAACCCTGACCTGGCGCTACCCGCAACTGGTCGAGCGCTTGCCTCGGGCCGACCTGTTCTTCTGGCGCAAATACGTACCCCGGCCGATTTACACCCAGGTGTTCATCCGACTGTGGGCCCTTTTCGCCCTGGGGCTTGGCCTGAGTATCGCCCACGACAAACCCGACCGGATGGATGGGATGTCGCTGGTGATTTTCATGCTGATGGCGTTTGTGCCAGCGGCCATTGGCTTTCGCGTCACTCAACTGTGGGCCTCAATGAGCTCTACCTACCGGGTGGTGGATGTGTGGCTGAGCGAGTACCTGATCCCCAAGCGGCTCAACCCCAACGACTACTGGCTGGTGATTCGCCACGGCGTGCCACAGTTGGTCATGCTGGGAGCCTGCGGCTTGATGCTTGGCGTGCTGGGCATGGTCACCTACGCCGGCATGGTCCTGATCAACCTCCTGCACAAAAAACGCATCGGTCACATGAGCGTTAAATTCAGCCAAGGCTACCCGTGGCTGAATGGCTTGCACTGGGCCTTCTGGAGCCCGTTGCAAGCGGTGTTCCTGGTGGTGATGGTGGCGCTGATCGTGGCTGCGCAGCACTACTTGCCGCAAGTGCCCTGGACCCACTTCGACCTGCCCAAGCGCTAACCCCTCATGCCGGGCCCGAGCGCCCGGCAACTTGCGTTCGATCATCGCCCACAACCCGCTCTCCCCCACTTTCATCGCCCCCGCACCGCCGCGCACCATGGCCGCCACCTGCATAAACCCAATAACAACAGGTCCGACACCATGAGCACTTTCCACCCGCGCCGGCTGCTGCTGGCTACCGCTGTCGCCAGCCTTGCCCTCCCCGTTGTCGCCGAGGAACACGGCTTTCTCGAAGACGCCAGCGCCAACCTCAACCTGCGCAATTTCTTCTTCAACCGCAATTACACCAACCCCACCAAGGCCCAAGGTGGCGCGCAGGAGTGGACGCAGAGTTTCATCCTCGACGCCAAGTCTGGCTTTACCCAGGGCACGGTGGGGTTTGGCGTGGATGTGCTGGGGTTGTATTCGTTGAAACTGGATGGCGGACGCGGCACCGGCGGCACCCAGCTGTTGCCGCTGGACCATGACGGCCGCCCTGCGGATGAATTCGGGCGGCTGGGGGTGGCGTTCAAGGCGCGCATTTCCAAGACCGAAGTGAAGGTCGGCGAATGGATGCCGGTGCTGCCGATCCTGCGCTCGGACGATGGCCGCTCCCTGCCGCAGACCTTGCGCGGCGGGCAGATCACCTCCAAGGAAATCGACGGCCTGACCCTCTATGGCGGCCAGTTCCGCGCCAACAGCCCGCGTGACGACAGCAGCATGAGCGACATGTCGATGTTCGGTAAAACCGCGTTCACCTCCGACCGCTTCAACTTCCAGGGCGTCGAGTATGCGTTCAACGACAAGCGCACCCAGATCGGCCTATGGAATGCCCAGCTCAAGGACATCTACAGCCAGCAGTTCGTCAACCTGATCCACAGCCAGCCCATCGGCGCCTGGACCCTGGGTGCCAACCTCGGCTTTTTCTACGGCAAAGACGACGGCAGCGCCCGCGCTGGCAACCTGGACAATAAAACCTGGTCCGGCCTGTTCTCCGCCAAATACGGCGGCAACACCTTCTACGTCGGCCTGCAAAAGCTCACCGGCAACAGCGCCTGGATGCGCGTCAACGGCACCAGCGGCGGCACCCTGGCCAACGACAGCTACAACAGCAGCTACGACAATGCCCAGGAAAAATCCTGGCAAGTGCGCCACGACTACAACTTCGCCGCCCTCGGCGTGCCCGGCCTGACCCTGATGAACCGCTACATCAGCGGCAGCAACGTGCACACCGGCACCCTCACCGACGGCAAGGAATGGGGCCGCGAAACCGAACTGGGCTATACCGTGCAAAGCGGCGTGGCCAAAAACCTCAATGTGCGCCTGCGTAACTCCAGCATGCGCCGCGACTACAGCAACAATGAGTTCGACGAAAACCGGTTGATCGTCAGTTACCCGATAAGCCTGCTGTAAACCATCATTGACCTTGCTGTATGGTGCGCGCCTGCCGCTGCTGAGCTGAATCAGCAGCGGCTTTCATTCGAGCCCGCGCACACCATGAAATCCTTCGCTTATGCGTCCGCCCTCCTAGCCCTGGTCCTGAGCCTCAGCGGCTGCATCGGCGCGCCCATTGCCCTCACGCCGCAAACCGAGCAACGCCTGCAAGCCCAGGCGCCGATCCGCTTCCTGCTGACCTTCGATGACGGCCCGAGCGCGTCGGGCTACAACAACCCGAGCCGGTCGGTGATCGCCGACCTGGCGCAGAACCCGGTGCTGCCGGGGATCAAGGCGGTGTTCTTCTTGCAGACCGAAGCAGCCCGTTCCGGCGGCAGCGCAAGGGGCCGCAAGACCATGCAGCGCGAGTATGCGGCCGGTCACATCCTGGCCTTCCACACGGCCACGGGGTTTCACACCAACCACCGCTGGCTGAACGATGCCGAACTGGAAAGCACCCTCAGCCAAGGCGCCGCCGATATTGCCGCGATCACAGGCGCGCCGCCGGTGCTGGTGCGCCCGCCGTTCTGGAATTACGACCGCCGTACCTTCGCCGCTTACCAGCGCCATGGCATGCACGTATTACTGACGGACCTGAGCGCCAATGACGGCAAGATCTGGGGCTTCAACGGCAGCCCGCGCCGCCGAGCCAATTTATACCGGCAACTGTCGGTGGTGCGCGAGCGCATTGCGTTGGGTGAGTTGCCGACAGTGGACGGGGTGATACCGGTGGTGGTGACCTTCCACGACATCAACCGCTACACCGCGCGGCATATGCAGGAGTACTTGCAGATCCTGCTGGACAGCGCCCGGATCAACGGCATGAAGACTGCCGCCGAGCCCTTCTACACCAACACCGCCCAGCTACAGCGCGCGGCGTTGGCGCGTACGGTCAAGGAGGTGAGTGAAGAGGTGCATCTGCCAGGCGTGTGGAATTGGGTGTGGGACGCCGACTCCCACTGATTTTTGAAACCCTGTAAAGATTAACTGTGGGAGCGGGCTTGCTCGCGAATGCGATGTGTCAGTCAGCACAGGTATTAACTGAACCACCGCATTCGCGAGCAAGCCCGCTCCCACATTTTGACTGTATTTCAACTCAGTCAGCCTGGCGCGACTCGATACCCAGCTCATCCCACACCGATTCCGCCAGGTGAAACGTCGCATTCGCCGCCGGGATCCCGCAGTAGATCGCGCTCTGCATCAGCACTTCCTTGATCTCGGCGCGGGTCACGCCATTGCTGGCGGCGGCGCGCAGGTGCAGCTTGAGTTCTTCGCTGCGGTTCATGCCGATGAGCATGGCGATGGTGATCAGGCTGCGGGTATGCCGTGGCAGGCCGGGACGGGTCCAGATATCACCCCAGGCGTGGCGGGTGATCATTTCCTGGAACTCGCTGTTGAACTCGGTCAGGGCATTGAGGCTGCGGTCGACATGGGCATCGCCCAGCACTTCGCGGCGCACCTGCAGGCCCTCGGCATAACGTTGTTTCTCGTCCAAAACAAATTCTCCGTATTCAAATCGATTACTTGTGGTGAGCGGGCTTGTCCCGCGCTGGGCTGCGCAGCGGTCCTTAAACCTGATAACTCCGGGCTCATCTGAAAAGGTGTGTTGCCTTTATTGGGGATGCTTCGTGCCTCAGCGCGGGGCAAGCCCGCTCACTACAATGAGCGCCCTCGCAACAGGTTTAGTGCGCCAGCAGGAATTCCAGCACACGGTCACTGAACGCCGCGCCCGCCTGTACGTTCGACAGGTGCGCCGCATAGAACTCGGCGTACTCGGCACCCTGCACATGGTTTTGGATAAAGTGACCGCCGGCCGGCGGTGTGACGGCATCTTCAGTGCCGGCAACGATCAGGGTCGGGACTTTGATTGAAGCCAGTTGCTCACGGAAATCCGCATCACGCACCGCCGCGCAGTTGGCGGCGTAACCTTCAGGCGAGGTCGCTGCGAGCATGTCGGTGATCTGCTTGGCCTGGTGTGGGTTGGCCGCCGCGAAATCAGCGGTGAACCAGCGCGCAATCGATGCGTCGCGCAGCGCGACCATCGCTGCCGCGCCATCACGCAGCACCATCTCGATGCGCGGGTTCCACACTTCGGGCGTGCCGATCTTGGCGGCGGTGTTGCACACCACCAGGCGCTGCAGGCGCTCGCCGGCGTTGATGCCCAGCCATTGGCCGATCAGGCCGCCCATGGACAAGCCGCAGAAATGTGCACGTTGAATATCCAGCGCATCCAGCAACGCGATCACATCGCGACCCAGTTGCTCGATGCTGTAAGGACCCGCCGTGACCAGAGACTTGCCATGGCCACGGGTATCAAAACGCAGCACGCGCAAATGTTGGGTAAAGGCCGGGATCTGGATGTCCCACATATGCAGGTCGGTGCCCAATGAATTTGACAGCACCAGCACGGGCGCATCCACGGGCCCATCCAATTGGTAATGCAGTTCGCCATCGGCGAGGTGTAAAAATGCCACGGTGGTCTCCTCAAGCAAAGTGTTCGGCTACAGCGCGGGTGACCCAGGTTTGCGCCAGGCCCAGGTAATGGGCCGGGTCGAGCAGGCGGTCCAATTCGGCCGCTGACAGCTCGGCAGTGATCTGCGGTTCATCCGCCAGTACCGCACGCAAGTGCCGCCCCTCGGCGACAGCACGCTTGCAGCATTGCTCCAGCAGGTGGTGTGCCGTTTCCCGGCCCAGTCGCTGGGCGAGCACGATGCTCACGGCTTCAGCCAACACCAGGCCCTGGGTCAGGTCGAGGTTTTGCGCCATGCGCTGCGGGTCGACTTCCAAGCCTTCGCTGACCAGCAAAGCCTGTTGCAGTGCACCCGACACCAGGCGACAGATCTCCGGCAAGGTTTCCCATTCGGCATGCCACAGGCCCAGGCTGCGCTCGTGTTCCTGGGGCATGGCGCTGAACATCGTCGCCACCAGGCCCGGCACACGGGTGGCCGTGCTGATCAGCACGGCTGCGCCCACCGGGTTGCGTTTGTGCGGCATGGTGGAAGAACCGCCCTTGCCCGGCGCCGAAGGTTCGAAAACTTCCGCCGCTTCGGTCTGCATCAACAGGCTGATATCGCGGCCCAATTTACCCAGGCTGCCAGCGATCAAACCGAGCACGCTGGCGAGTTCGACCAGGCGATCGCGCTGGGTGTGCCAGGGTTGCTCGGGCAGGCTCAGTTGCAACTCCGCTGCCAGCGCCTGGGCCACGGGCATTGCCTGCTCGCCAAGCGCTGCCAGGGTGCCGGACGCACCGCCGAATTGCAGCACCAGCAGGCGCGGCTTCAGCTCTGCCAGGCGCTGGCGACTGCGGGTCACGGCCCCCAGCCAACCGGCGATTTTCATCCCCAGGGTGACCGGCGTCGCATGCTGCAGCCAGGTCCGCCCCGCCAGGGGCACACTGGCATAACGCTGGGCCTGGCTGGCGAGAATGTCGCCCAAGCGCGCCAGGTCCGTTTCGATCAATGCAACCGCTCGCCGCAGTTGCAGCACCAGGCCGGTGTCCATCACATCCTGACTGGTCGCGCCCAGATGCACGTAGCGCTCGGCCCCGGCATCTTCACTGGCAATCAACTTGCCCAGCGCCTTCACCAACGGAATCGCCGAATTCCCCGCCGTGGCAATCGCCACGCCCAGGGCATCCACGTCGTACAGCGACGCCAGGCATGCCTGGGCGATGGGTGCGACAGCCGCCTGGGGAATCAAGCCGACCTGGGCCTGGGCCCGGGCCAACCCGGCTTCAAAATCCAACATGCCCTGCAAGCGTCCCTGGTCGCAGAACACCTCGGCCATGCTGTCCGCCGTGAAGTAAGCGTCGAACAATTGATTGCTCGTGCGCAGTGTCATAACCCTTCCCTTACAAATCGTGGTGCAAGTACGCCGCCTGTTTCGGCAAGCGCAAGCTGAACAGGAAGGCCACCGCCATCATGGCGGTGACGTACCAATAGAAAGTGTTTTCCATGCCCATGGACTTCAGGCCCAGGGCCACGTATTCCGCCGAACCCCCGAAGATCGCGTTGGCCACCGCATACGCCAGGCCAACGCCCAGGGCGCGCACTTGCGGCGGGAACATTTCGGCTTTCACCAGGCCGCTGATCGAGGTGTAGAAACTCACGATGGCCAGGGCCAGGGTGATCAGCACAAAGGCCAGGAACGGGCTGCTGACGGTTTTCAGGCTGAGCAGGATCGGCACCGTGCACAGGGTGCCCAGCGCGCCGAACCACAGCATCGAGTTACGACGGCCGATCTTGTCGGCCAGCATGCCGAACAGCGGCTGCATGCACATGTAGAGGAACAGCGCGCCGGTCATGATGTAGCTGGCGGTCTTGGCGTGCATCCCGGCGGTGTTCACCAGGTATTTCTGCATGTAGGTGGTAAAGGTGTAGAAAATCAGCGAGCCACCGGCGGTGTAGCCGAGCACGGTGATAAACGCCGCCTTGTGGTCACGGAACAACGCGGCGATGCTGCCGGCGTCCTTGTCCTGGCGGGTTTCCTTGCTGGTGGTTTCCTTGAGGGTGCGACGCAGCAGCAGCGAGATCACTGCCGCAATGGCGCCGATCACGAACGGAATCCGCCAGCCCCAGGCGCGCAATTCTTCTTCGGTGAGAATCTGTTGCAGGATCACCACGACCAGCACTGCCAGCAGTTGCCCGCCGATCAGGGTCACGTACTGGAACGACGCGAAGAAACCGCGCTGGCCCTTGAGCGCGACTTCACTCATGTAGGTCGCGGTGGTGCCGTATTCGCCCCCCACCGACAGGCCCTGGAACAAGCGCGCGACCAGCAGCAACGCCGGCGCCCAGGCGCCGATGTCCTTGTACGTCGGGAGGAAGGCGATGACCAGGGAGCCGGCACACATCATCAGCACCGAGATCATCATCGAATTCTTGCGGCCATGTTTATCGGCCACCCGGCCAAACAGCCAGCCGCCGATAGGACGCATCAGGAAACCGGCAGCGAACACACCGGCAGTGTTGAGCAGTTGGACCGTGGGGTCGTCCGACGGGAAAAACGCCGGCGCAAAGTAGATGGCGCAGAAGGCATAGACGTAAAAGTCGAACCATTCGACGAGGTTGCCGGAGGAGGCCCCGACGATCGCAAAAATCCGTTTGCTGCGTTCTTCTCCGGTGTAGTGACTCGTTGTTGTTGTCATGATTTTTCACTCAGTGGGAACGTATGTAGCCTAGACATACTTTGCAACAAGCTCGTTCCGCAACAAGACTTTTAGGTATGTCGGGCCTGTGAGGGCCTCTTCGCGGGCAAGCCCGCTCCCACAGTTGACCGCATTCCAGAGTTGAAACTCGATCGAATGTGGGAGCGGGCTTGCCCGCGAATGCTCTCAAGCCAACTCAATAATCAAAGAACACTGTTTCCCGGTCTGTGCCCTGCAAAATCACATTCCACTGATGCACACCCTCTGCATCCTGCTTGGCAATCAAGGTTTCGCGCCGATCTGCCGGCACACACGCCAACAACGGGTCGTCCCCATTCAACGCCTCACCGTCAAAGTAAATCCGCGTCAGCAAGTGCTTCACCAAGCCCCTGGCAAACACCAGCACCACCAGGTGTGGCGCCTGGGTGGTGCCTTTCAGGCCCGGCACAGCGCCCGGCTTGATGGTGGTAAAGCGAAACCGCCCTTCGGCGTCCACCGGCACCCGGCCGAAGCCTTCGAAGTTCGGGTCCAGCGCTTTGTCCTGCTCATCTTCGGGATGGTCGTACTTGCCGGCGGCGTTGGCCTGCCAGACTTCGAGCATGGCGTCATTGACGACATCGCCGTTGCCATCCACCACCTGCCCGCTGATCGCCACACGCTCGCCAAGGGTGGCGGCCACGGTGAGGTCTTCGCGGTTCAGCCAGGTCAGGCCGATGTGGTAGTACGGCCCGACGGTGTGGGACGTGGTCGCGTTGAATGTCATCTCATTTCTCCATCGGCGTGGCGTCGCGGCCGCGCAGGACGATGTCCCAGCGGTAGCCGAGGGCATAGGAAGGGATGGTTTTTTCCAGGTCGAAGCTGGCGATCAAACGTTGCTTGGCCGAAGTGTCCGGCACGCAGTTATAGATCGGGTCGTATTCCAGCAGCGGGTCGCCGGGGAAATACATCTGCGTCACCAAGCGCGTCAGCACACTCGGGCCGAACAGCGAAAAGTGGATATGCGCCGGGCGCCACGCGTTGTGGTGGTTGCCCCACGGGTAGGCGCCGGGCTTGATGGTCTGGAACTGGTACCAGCCATCGGCGTCGGTGACGGTGCGGCCGGTGCCGGTGAAGTTCGGGTCCAACGGTGCGTCGTGCACGTCGCGCTTGTGGTTGTAGCGGCCGGCGGCGTTGGCTTGCCAGATCTCGACAAGGATGCCCGGCACCGGCAGGCCGTTTTCGTCGAGCACACGGCCGTGGATGATGATGCGTTCGCCCTGGGGCTCGCCTTCATGCTGGGCGGTGAGGTCGTTGTCCTTCTCATTGACACGCTCGGCGCCGATAGTCGGGCCGGTGATTTCCGACAAGGAATGGGGCAGGAACACCAGGGGCTGCGACGGCGAACGCAGGTTCGTCGACTGGTAGGCCGGGTGCAGGTAATCAGGTTGAGTGCCCGCTTGCGGGCGCCGGTATCCGGGCTTGTCACTCATGGAGCAATCCTCTCTTATTTGATGCGTTCAATCGCCAGGGCCAGGCCTTGGCCAACACCGACACACATGGTCGCCAGGCCTTTGCGGCCACCGGTTTTTTCGAGTTGGTGCAGGGCCGTCAGCACCAACCGCGCGCCACTCATGCCCAGCGGGTGGCCGAGGGCGATAGCGCCGCCGTTCGGGTTGACCTGGGGCGCGTCGTCGGCAATGCCCAGTTCACGCAGCACGGCCAGGCCTTGGCTGGCGAACGCCTCGTTGAGTTCGATCACATCAAAGTCAGTGACCGCCAAGCCAAGGCGCTCGACCAGCTTACGCACCGCTGGCACCGGGCCGATGCCCATCACGCGCGGTGCGACACCGGCGCTGGCCATGCCCAATACGCGGGCGCGGGCGGTCAGGCCATGTTTCTTGACCGCTTCGGCGGAGGCCAGGATCAGCGCCGCCGCACCGTCGTTCACGCCCGAGGCGTTGCCAGCGGTGACGGTTTTGTCCGGGCCGTTGACCGGTTTTAGCTTGGCCAGGGCTTCCAGGGTGGTGTCACGTGGATGCTCGTCGTGCTCCACCACGGTTTCGCCTTTTTTATGCGCAACCCGCACCGGCACGATCTCTTCGGCGAAAAAGCCGGCGGCCTGGGCCGCAGCGGTGCGTTGCTGGCTGCGCAGGGCGAAGGCGTCTTGGTCGGCGCGGGACACCTTGTAGTCGTCGGCAACGTTGTCGGCGGTCTGCGGCATCGCATCCACGCCGTACTGCGCTTTCATCAGCGGGTTGATAAAACGCCAGCCGATGGTGGTGTCTTCCAGCTTCATGTTGCGTGAGAACGCTGCGTCGGCCTTGCCCATCACGAACGGCGCGCGGGACATCGACTCGACGCCACCGGCGATCGCCAGCTCCATTTCGCCGCTGGCAATCGCGCGGAAGGCCGTGCCGATCGCGTCCATGCCCGAGGCGCACAAGCGGTTGAGGGTTACACCCGGAATGCTTTCCGGCAGGCCCGCCAGCAACAGCGCCATGCGCGCCACGTTGCGGTTGTCTTCGCCGGCCTGGTTGGCGCAGCCGAGGAACACTTCATCGACAGCCTGCCAGTCCACAGACGGGTTACGTTCAATCAGGGCCTTGATCGGCAGCGCCGCCAAATCATCGGCACGCACGGTGGACAGGCCACCGCCGAAACGGCCGATGGGGGTACGAATGGCATCACAGATAAATACGTCGCGCATCAGGCTTCTCCCGGCGCTTGGCCATGGGCGGCCGCGGTGCGTGCTTCAAGGTCACGCAGGGCGGTCAGCTCTACTTCAGTCGGTTCGGCGGTGGTGTCGACCTGGTCGGCAAAACGAATCGCCCAACCGGTGGCCGCCACCACTTGCTCACGGGTCACGCCAGGGTGCAGCGCGGTGACCACGAATTCATGGGTGCCCGCTTCCGGTTCCATAATGCACAGGTCGGTAATGATCCCTACAGGCCCCGCGCCCGGCAGACCCAGGCGTTTGCGCGAGTCGCCGCCTTCGCCGTGGCCGACCGAGGTGATGAAGTCCAGTTTGTCGACAAACGAACGCGCCGACTGCTTGAGGATGATCAGCACGCTCTTGGCCGAGCCAGCAATTTCCGGCGCCCCACCGGCACCCGGCAGGCGCACTTTGGGCTGGTGGTAGTCACCGACCACGGTGGTGTTGATGTTGCCGAAGCGATCGACCTGGGCCGCGCCGAGAAAGCCCACATCGATGCGCCCGCCTTGCAGCCAATAGCGAAAGATCTCACCGGTCGGTACGACGGTGTCGGCGGTTTCCGCCAGTTCACCATCACCGATGGACAGCGGCAGTACCGACGGTTTGGCGCCAATCGGGCCGGACTCGTAGATCAGCACCACATCCGGCGACGAGGTCAGGCGCGCCAGGTTGGCCGCCTTGGACGGCAGGCCGATGCCGACGAAACACACGGAGCCATTCTTGAGGCGACGCGCGGCGGCGACGGTCATCATTTCATTGGTCGAGTAAGCCATTACTTGGCCTCCTGCGCGGTGGCCAGCTTGGCCTGGAATTCGGTGAAGTCGGCAGTACCGTGGATGTATTCGTTGATCCAGGCGGTAAAGGTCTCACGGTCGCGGGCGATCGGGTCCCACGCCTGGTAGAAGCGATTGTCACGCTCGTTGTAGCCGTGAGCGTAGGACGGATGCGCGCCACCGGGAACATGGCACACCGCAGTCAGGGCCCAGGTCGGCAGCACGCAACTGTTCATGGGCGCGTTGAGGTCGTCGACGATTTCCTCGACGGTGACGATGCAGCGCTTGGCCGCCAGGGCCGCTTCCTTCTGCACGCCAAGGATGCCCCACAGCAACACGTTGCCCTTGCGGTCGGCTTTTTGTGCGTGGATCACGCTGACATCCGGACGCACCGAGGGCACCGCCGCCAGCACTTCACCGGTGAACGGGCAGGTCACGGTCTTGATCAGTGGGTTGACCTTGGGCAGGTCGGAACCGGCGTAGGCACGCAGCACCGCAAAAGGCAGGCCCGATGCACCGGCGACATAGGCATTGGCCAGGTCGGCGTGGCTGTGCTCTTCAATTTCCAGCGGTTGCGGCCATTGCTTCTCGACCGCGTCACGCAGGCGATGCAGGGAGCCCACACCTGGGTTGCCGCCCCAGGAGAAAATCAACTTGCGGGCGCAGCCAGCACCGATCAACTGGTCGTAGATCAGGTCAGGCGTCATACGCACCAGCGTCAGGTCTTTCTTGCCCTGACGAATGATTTCATGACCCGCTGCCGTAGGGATCAGATGGGTGAAGCCTTCCAGCGCGACGGTATCGCCGTCGTTCACGAATTGCTTCACCGCGTCACGCAGCGCGAGGATTTCAGCCATGGGGTTGGGGCTCCCGGTGTTGATCGAAAAAGGCGCTGAGGTGGCGCCGAAGTGCTTGAAGATTAAGCCGGGGAAATGGGCCGAACAATCCGATAATCGACTCAGCGTTCGATTATCGAACGGATTGTTGCCTGGCTAATAATCTGGAGGAACGCGGTCAATGTGGGAGCTGGCTTGCCTGCGATGGCATCGCCGCAGTGTCACTTGCCTAACGAGTCGCCTGCATCGCAGGCAAGCCGGCTCCCACCGGAAAAGCGGCCATGATCAGGTAGCATCGGCGTGGCTGACCATTCCTTTGATAACGACAGCGGCCGTGGCCAACGCGGCGGGGATCACCAGGGCGGTGAGCACCTGCTCGAAGTTCCAGCCCAGGCCGAGCAAAGTCGCGCCCATCCATGCCCCCAGAATCGCGCCGAAGCGGCCGATACCCAGCATCCACGACACGCCCGTGGCGCGGCCTTGGGTCGGGTAGAAGCGTGCGGCCAGGGACGGCATCGCCGATTGCGCACCGTTGACGCACATCCCGGCCATCAGCACCAGGGTGGCAAGCAAGGTGATATTGCCCAGGCTCTGCCCTACTGCATAGGCAAACACCCCGGCCAGCAGGTAGAACGTGCCGATGACCTTGTGGGGGTTGAAGCGGTCCATGGCCCACCCCACGCCCACCGCGCTCAACACGCCGCCGAACTGGAACAGCGCGCCGATGAACGCCGCTTGTTCCATGCTGGCGCCGCTGTCGCGCATCAGGGTCGGCAACCAGCTGGTGAGCAGGTACACGATCACCAAACCCATGAAATAGGTGAGCCACAGCAGCAAGGTGCCGGCGCTGTAGGTGCCGGAGAAGATCACCGCAAACACGTTGCGCGCCTTGACGGTTTTCTGCTCGGGGACGCTGAAATGGCTGGCCTGGGCAACGATAGAGGGCTCGATGGGGGACAAGGTTTTGCGCACCTTGTCGGTCCCCCGGTTACGCACCACCAGGTAACGCGCCGATTCCGGCAGCCACACCAACAACACCAACGCCAGGATCAACGGCAGGATGCCGCCGATGAGTAGCAGGCTGTGCCAGCCGAACGCCGGGATCAGCTTGGCCGAGATAAACCCGCCCCCGGCCATGCCCAGGTTGAAGCCGCAGAACATGCTGGTCACCAGCAGCGACTTATGGCGTTCGGGGGTGTACTCCGACAGCAGCGTTGTCGCATTCGGCATGCCCGCGCCCAGACCCAGCCCGGTGAGGAAGCGCAGCACCAGCAGTTGGTCGACGTTGCTGCTGTAGGCCGAGGCCAGGCTGAACGCGCCAAACACCAGCACCGCGCCCACCAGCACCACTTTGCGACCGAAACGATCCGCCAGGGGGCCAGAACCCAGCGCGCCGAAGACCATGCCGATCAACGCGGCGCTCATCACCGGGCCGAGGCTGGCGCGGTCGATGCCCCAGTCCTGGGACAGCGCAGGCGCGATGAAGCCCATGGCGGCGGTGTCGAGGCCATCGAGGAACACGATCAGGAAACACAGGATCACCACGCGCCACTGGTAGCGTGACAGTGGCTGGGTGTTGATGAAGGACTGGACGTCCAACGTAGTACCGACAGAGGGCTGATTCATTATTTTTATTTCCACACCGATGGCGGGCTGACGACCTGGGGTCGTCGTTATTATTGAGCGGCGCTCAAAGCGCTGCCGCACATTAATAAGCCAGGGGAAACAGCGTCAATTGACCAAACCGGGATCTGTGCGGTCACCGAACAGCTTAGGCAAACAGCTGCGCGCTCAACTCGCGGCTGGCGCTGAGCATGCTCGGCAGGAAGCGTTGTTCCAGCTCGCCGCGGCTGACCCGGCCGGCGTGGGTGCTGACGTTCAACGCAGCCAGCACCTGGCCGGAGGCGTCATAGACCGGCACGGCAATGGAACGCAGGCCCTGTTCGAGCTCCTGGTCGACGATGCACCAGCCCTGCTGACGCACTTGTTGCAGGCATTCGAACAGCGCCTCGGGCGTGGTCAGGGTGCGGCTGGTCTTGGTTTGCAGGTCGGCATGGTCGAGGTAATCCTGCAGCGAGGCGTCGTCCAGCGCCGCGAGCAGGATGCGGCCCATGGAGGTGCAATAGGCCGGCAGCCGGCCACCCACCGACAGGTCCACGGAAATCAGGCGCTGAGTGGTGGCCGAACGGGCGATGTAGAGAATGTCGTCGCCTTCGAGGGTGGCCATGTTGCAGGCTTCGTGGAGTTGCTCGCTCATGCGGTCCAGATATGGCTGGGCCGACACCGCCAGCGGCGTCGACGACAGGTAGGCGTGGCCCAGGGTCAAGACTTTGGGCAACAGCGAATAGGTCCGCCCGTCGGTGGTGGCGTAGCCCAGCTTGATCAAGGTGTGCAGGCAACGGCGCACGGCGGCGCGGGGGATTTCGGTACGGTGGCTGATCTGCGCGATGGTGAGGTGGCGCTTGCGCTCCTGAAACGCCTGCACCACGGCCAGGCCACGGGCCAGGGAGGTCATGAAGTCCGGATCACCGGTAAACGCCTGGATGCGCTTGGCCGGCGAAGCAACGATCGGCGGCGCCACTGACGCGAAGGAATTGCGCAATTGATCGTTCATGTCGGGATCCTTTCTCTTATTGTCAACCGCAGGGAGGTTTGGCTGCTATTACAAGCCGCGTCAGCCGGGATGCACAAGGCAGGGCCAACAACATTGTGCGATTATCGGACGATCAATCGATTATCGCAATTTGCCGGCGGACAGCCATGGCCGGGGTGCAGGGCTGTTTGAAATTAAGCGGTGCTTAATAACCTCCGAAGTTGCGTGAATTTATGACGCCAATATTTGCGCAGGTACCCAAGGGGCCGTGTAACAAAACGCTCACACAAAGTTGATGGTTTTTAACTTTATGCTGATAGTGTTATTCAAATGCGCCGCTATAATGCACTCTATGCGCAGGTCCGCCCGGTTGCATGATCGGAACCGGAGCTCGCCAGGCACTGCACGGGCCGTGCAGTGTCGATTGCAACTACCTGCCCCGAATGACTGCACTCAACAAGTGCCGCCCTTGCCTATTCCGAAGTTGGACGTTTCTACGGATCAACTTGGGACACCCCGAGGGCGCATTCCGGCATAACGCTGCAACGTATTTACTCTCAACTCAATTAGGTAACAATGTGACGAAAGATGAACTGCGCGCGGAACTTGAGCGCCAGGAGCAACGTTACAAGGACGTTTACGGCGGGGAAGTCACCACCTACGCCGCCCAGCCTGAACCTGAACGCAAACCATGGCGTAAACGAGCCAGCCTGCTCGACCAGGCATTTGCCCAGGAAATCCAAAAGATTGAACAGGAACTCAAAACCGAAGAGCCATAAGCAATTCGGTCTGAGCCTCAAGGTTTGGCCTCGGCTGCTGGCACATCGCTAGCAGCCGGCCACCTTGCATACCACTGCCGTCTGTAAAATTTCATACAAATGTTTCAGGGATGACGATTTTGTGACAATCCCCCGCCCTAGCCCCCCTGCGCTTTATAAATCAAAGACTTGCCAGAGCCCCGAAAACCCTGGGATGCACGCCTTTTCCCGGTTTTTTTTCAGGGAAGATTGTTACCGATGAGCAGCTAGTGCATCGATTACTGAGGTTTTCTGGCATAATCGCGCCCCCTTACGACCGGGTCAGAAAACCTTCATGATCGATTTATTCAGCGGACTGGATGCTTGGGTTCTCGTGAGCCTGTTGCTCGCCCTGGCCTTTGTCCTCGCCTTCGAGTTCATCAATGGCTTTCATGACACCGCTAACGCGGTGGCCACAGTCATCTATACCAAAGCCATGCCGCCACACCTGGCCGTGTTCTTCTCCGGGGTGTTCAACTTCCTCGGCGTGTTGCTCGGGGGTGTCGGTGTCGCCTACGCCATCGTGCACTTGCTGCCGGTGGAGTTGCTGATCAATGTGAACACCGGCCATGGCCTGGCGATGGTCTTCTCTTTATTGGCAGCGGCGATCACCTGGAACCTGGGCACCTGGTACTTCGGTATCCCGGCCTCCAGTTCCCACACCCTGATCGGTTCGATCCTCGGTGTCGGCCTGGCCAATGCCCTGATCAACGACATCCCCCTGGCTGACGGTGTGAACTGGCAGAAAGCGGTGGATATCGGCGCCTCCCTGGTGTTCTCGCCGATGGCCGGCTTCCTGGTCGCAGCCCTGGTGCTGATCGGCCTGAAGTGGTGGCGCCCGCTGTCGAAGATGCACAAGACCCCGGACCAGCGCCGCAAGCTCGATGACAAGAAGCACCCGCCATTCTGGAACCGCCTGGTCCTGGTGATCTCCGCCATGGCCGTGAGCTTCGTGCACGGCTCCAACGACGGCCAGAAGGGTATCGGCCTGATCATGCTGGTGCTGATCGGTATCGTGCCGGCACAGTTCGTACTCGACTTGGGCAGCACCACTTACCAGATCGAACGTACTCGCGATGCGACCGTGCATTTGAGCCAGTTCTACCAGCGCAACAACGCCACGCTTGGCGAGTTCCTGGCCCTGGGCAAAAGCGTGAAGGACGATCTGCCAGGCAAGTTCCAGTGCAACCCGCAGCAGACCGAGCCGACCATCAACGCGCTGGTCGACACGTTGAAGGGCGTGTCCGACTATCACTCGCTGAGCGCCGACCAGCGCATTGAAGTGCGTCGCTATCTGCTCTGCCTGGACGACACCGCGAAGAAAGTCGGCAAGCTGCCAGGCCTGGATGCCCGTGAGAAGTCCGACCTCGACAAGCTGCGCAAAGACCTGACCGCCACCACAGAATATGCACCGTTCTGGGTAATCCTCGCCGTTGCACTGGCCTTGGGCCTAGGCACCATGGTGGGCTGGAAGCGTGTGGTTCTGACCATCGGCGAGAAGATCGGCAAGCAGGGCATGACCTATGCCCAGGGCATGTCGGCGCAGATCACCACCGCAACCATGATTGGCTTCGCCAACATCTTTGCGCTGCCGGTATCCACCACCCACGTACTGTCGTCGGGTGTGGCCGGTACCATGGTCGCAAACAAAAGCGGCCTGCAAGGCGGCACCGTGAAGACCATCCTAATGGCCTGGGTGCTGACCCTGCCCGCCACCGTGGCCCTGTCGGCCGGGTTGTTCTGGCTGGCGTCCAAGGCGCTGGGTAGCTGATAACCCGGCGGTAATAAAAAAGGTGCGATCCGCGAGGGTCGCACCTTTTTTTATGTTCGTATTTCTGTAGGCGCTGGCTTGGCGGCGAAGGGCCTAAAGGCGCCAGACTTTTCCAGACATATCGCTTGATCGTTAACGACCATCGCCGGCAAGCCGGCTCCTACAAGTCATCGTGTTAATTCAAGGCAAAAAAAAAGGGCGACCGAAGTCGCCCAAAATGCCTTGCGTGCCCATGTAATCCGGAAAGACTTACGGTTTTTTACGCTTGTTCGCGTCTTTCCAGATAAAAAATCCAAACCCTACAAAAAACATCACCATGAGGCTTACAGTCAGCACTCCGGCAAACACCACATTATCGAAAAACATGACCGGCCTCCTGCACTTGCCCTGTTGCGATAGGGCTAAGTTAATGGAGAAGGCGGATTGGAAAATTGACGGGGATCAATGTCGCCCGCGACGGGGCGTAAAGAAGGGCAATAACTGACCTGCATCAATGGATGCAGGCTGTTTCAACGCTTTTTTGGCTTGTTCTTCGGTTTTTTCTTCACTTTGCCCAGTGGCATGGCCTGTTCGAATGCCTGGCGCACTTCATTCAGGCGCTTGTCATTGAGGTCATGCACGCGCTTGGCACGTTCGGCATTCAGGTCGATCAGCTTGTCGTCTTCACTCATGGCTTGGCTTACGTCGTGGAGGGAATGGCTCAATAATGCGGCCTCCCCCGCCCGACGGCAAATCAACCGGCGACAAAAGGCAGGCCATCGCCCAAAATCGGCACTTTCCACCCAAATCAGGAGGCGCACCCGGTGGCACTGCACAACGACCTTCCGCCGCTGCTGGCCCTGCGTGCCTTCGAGGCCGTCGCGCGGCATCTGAGTTTTATCAAGGCGGCGAACGAGTTGTCGGTTACCCAAAGTGCCCTCAGTCATCAGGTGCAGAAACTAGAGCAGCACCTGGGTAAACCGCTGTTTATCCGACGCACCCGCGCCATCGATCTGACTACCGACGGCCAACAGTACTACGACGAAATCCGCCCAGCACTCGACGCCATCGCCGCCGCCACTCGCGCCCAGAGAACGGCACCCAGCACCACCGTGCTGCGCGTCGGCCTGTTGGCCTCCTTCGCCACCCTGTGGCTGGCGCCACGCCTGGCCGCCTTTCTAAACCGTTATCCGCATATCCAGGTGGAGTTGTTGCCGGCGATCCAACTGGCCAACGTCGCTGGCGCCGAAGTTGACCTGGCCATCCGCTACGGCAAGGGCGACTGGCCCGACGTGCAGGCCACGCGATTGATGCCGGAAGTCATCTCCCCGGTGTGCAGCCCGACGTTCAAGGCCCTGCATGACAGCCCGCTGCTGATGGCGACATCGCACCGGCCATTTGAATGGACCGATTGGTCCGAGCACTACCAGGTCGACCTCACCCGCAACCCCCGCGTAATGCTGCACGACTACAACATCGTGGTCGAAGCCGCCGTGGCCGGCCAAGGCATTGCCATGGGCCGTCATCGCCTGATCGAGCGTCGGCTGCAGGACGGCAGCCTGGTGGAAGCCTTTGATTGGCCGCCCTATCACAGCGACATCGGCTATTGGCTCATTGCCCCCCAAGGCGCTACCAGCGAAGCCGCTGCGTGTTTCAGCCAATGGCTGAAGGAGGCCTGCGCCGACGCGTGAGTTTTTTCGATACGTCGCGTGAGATCTATCCGTTTGTCGCCCATCGCCACACCTCACATGCTGGAACCTCCTGAACAGAGAGGTTTCATCATGAGCGACTCCCTCCGCCAACGCGTGCAAGCCCTGGGCCTCACACTGCCCACACCCAGCCAGCCGATTGCCAACTACATCAACCATGTCGTGAGCCAGCACCACCTGTTCGTGTCCGGGCAAATCCCCCTGGTGGATGGCAAACCGGCTTATGTCGGTCGGCTGGGCGAGTCCATCAGCGATGACGAAGGCGCACACGCGGCAGAGCTGGCCGCCCTGGGCTTGCTCGGGCAGTTGAGCGATGCCCTCGGAGATGACCTGTCGCGCCTGGTGCGTACCGTGCGCCTGGGGGTGTTTATCGCCAGCAGCGGCGACTTCAAGCAACAAAGCGTGGTCGCCAACGGTGCCTCCAACCTGCTGGTCAACGCCCTCGGCGAGAAGGGCCGGCACGTGCGCACCGCCGTGGGCGTCTCCAGCTTGCCCGCCGGTGTGGCCGTGGAGGTTGATGCACTGTTCGAGCTGCGCCCGTGAGCCCGCTCGACGTCCAGCAGTTACGGGATGAAACGCCTGGCTGCCAGTCCGGCATCGTGCACTTCAACCCAGCCGGCGCCTCCCTGCCCAGCCAGGCGACTCTCGACGCGATCATCGAGCAACTGCAGCGGGAGGCCCGCGACGGCCCGATGGAGGCCGGCGAACATGGCGCAGTGCTGATGGAAAAAGCCCGTCGTGCCGCCGCGCAACTGCTTAACGCCCCCGCCTCATCCATCGCATTTGCCAGCAGTGGCTCGACCGCCTGGAGCATGGCATTCCAGGCCTTGGGGCCCTGGCAGCCGGGCGATCGCATTCTCGTGGGCCGCCACGAATGGGGGGGCAACCTGGCCAGCATGGACCTGGCGGTGCAAGCCGGGGCCCGGATAGAAGTCATCCCCTGTGATGAAAGCGGCGCCGTGTGCCCGCTGGCGCTGGAGTCGATGATCAATGCCAGGGTGAAGTTGATCGACCTCACTTGGCTCCCGGCCAATGGCGGGCTGATCAACCCTGCCCAAGCCATTGGCGACGTGGCCAGGCGTCACGCCATCCCCTTCTTCATCGACGCCGGACAAGCCGTGGGCCAAGTGCCGGTGGATGTGCAAGCGCTGCAGTGCGATGTGCTCAAGTCGGCGGGGCGCAAACACCTGCGTGGGCCGCGTGGCACGGCGCTGCTCTATGTGCGACCAGACTTTCTTGAGCGGTTGAACCCTGCCCAGCGTGACGTGTTTTCGGCGCCGTGGACGGCTCAAGGCTTTGACCTGCGCAATGATGCACGGCGCTTTGAAACCAGCGAAACATCCTTCGCCTTGCTGGCGGGGCTGGGCAATGCGCTGCAGGAGATGAATCGACTGGGCATCGAGCGCGTCTGGGAGAGGGTTTCGCATACCAGCGCGCAAATCCGCGAAGCGTTGCAAGGGACTGAGGGCATTACCCTGCACGACCTGGGGACTCGTCAATCCGGCTTGATCGCCTTCAACCTGGCTGGTTGGGATGCCTTTGAACTCAAGCGGCGCCTGGGGTTGAAGCGCATTAACATCGGGGCCAACGGTGTCGCGTACACGCCGCTGGACATGCAGGCGCGGGGCCTGGAAAGCGTGGCGCGGATTTCAGTCAGCCCGCTCAACAACGAGCACGATATCGAGTTGCTGATAGCCGCCCTACGGGAATTGCGCGACTAAACCTCGACGTCCACCCACAGGCCCTGGCGCGGCGCGTCTTCGATCAACGGCACCACCGGCACGGTGTTGTCGGCGTTGAGCAGGTCCCCCGGAATGGCCAGGTGCTGCTCCGGGTCTTCGTCGGCCTCGCGCCGGCGTTTCTGCTGTTCCTGCTGACGCCGTTGTTCTTCACGCAGCAAAAAGGTCGAGGTCTCGGCATCGCCCTTTTTCAAGTCGATCGTGCTCTCGTTGGAGCCCGGCTGAACGGGTACCACGGGCGGGATATCCGGCTTCTGGCGCACCGGATCGAGTTGTGACGTCACCGGCACAACGCTGACGGGCAACATGGGTGGCAGCATAATGATTATTCTCCTGATCAACAGGCTTTCGGCGGGTTGCAGGGCGACTTGAGTACAGGCTCGCCAACCTGTGACCCAGTCGACACTCGCAAGTGCCCGCCACCCGTCGATTCGGCCTCCGATACGCCGCGCCAAGGGAGTAGTTTTTCTCAGAGTCCTTGGGCGTGGGGGCTTGTTCCGTTAAGATAGTCGGCTTTTTCACGGCGGGAGTCAGGCAGCATGGCGCAGCAGTATCAACCGGGGCAACGCTGGATTAGTGACAGCGAAGCAGAGCTGGGGTTAGGCACCGTTCTGGCACAGGACGGCCGCTTGTTGACCGTGCTCTATCCGGCCACTGGCGACACCCGCCAGTATGCGCTACGGAATGCGCCCCTCACTCGCGTGAGGTTTTCGCCGGGCGACTCCATCACCCATTTCGAAGGCTGGAAAATGACCGTGCAGGAAGTCGACGACGTCGATGGCCTGCTGGTGTACCACGGCCTCAATGGGCAGAACGAGCAGGTCACCCTGCCGGAAACCCAACTCTCCAACTTCATCCAGTTCCGCCTGGCCAGCGACCGTCTTTTCGCCGGCCAGATCGACCCGCTGGCCTGGTTCTCGCTGCGCTACCACACCCTGGAACACACCAGCCGCCAGTTGCAGTCCTCGCTCTGGGGCCTGGGTGGCGTGCGTGCGCAACCTATTGCTCACCAACTGCACATCGCCCGCGAAGTCGCTGACCGTATCGCGCCACGGGTTTTGCTGGCCGACGAAGTGGGCCTGGGTAAAACCATCGAAGCCGGCCTGGTGATCCATCGTCAGCTGCTGTCGGGCCGCGCCAACCGCGTGCTGATCCTGGTCCCGGAAAACCTGCAGCACCAATGGCTGGTGGAAATGCGCCGCCGCTTCAACCTGCAGGTTGCGCTGTTCGACGAAGAACGCTTTATCGAAAGCGATGCCACCAACCCGTTCGAAGACACCCAGTTGGCGCTGGTCGCACTGGAGTGGCTGGTGGACGACGAGAAGGCCCAGGACGCATTGTTCGCTGCGGGCTGGGACCTGCTGGTGGTCGACGAAGCTCACCACCTGGTGTGGCACGAAGACAAGGCCAGCCCCGAGTACTCGCTGGTTGAACAACTGGCCGAAGTGATCCCGGGCGTGCTGCTGCTTACCGCCACCCCGGAACAATTGGGCCAGGACAGCCACTTCGCGCGCCTGCGCCTGCTCGACCCGAACCGCTTCCACGACCTCGCCGCCTTCCGCGCCGAAAGCGAGAACTATCGCCCGGTCGCCGAAGCCGTGCAGGAACTGCTGGACAAGGGGCGCCTCTCCCCTACGGCGCACAAGACCATCCAGGGTTTCCTCGGCAACGAAGGTGAAGCGCTGCTCACCGCCGTCAACGATGGCGACACCGAAGCCAGCGCACGCCTGGTGCGTGAGTTGCTCGACCGCCACGGCACTGGCCGCGTGCTGTTCCGCAACACCCGCGCCGCGGTGCAAGGCTTCCCGGAGCGCAAACTGCACGCCTACCCGTTGCCGAACCCGGACGAGTACCTGGAGTTGCCGCTGGGCGAACACGCCGAGCTGTACCCGGAAGTCAGCTTCCAGTCGCAGCCGGACGTCGAAGAAGAAAACCGCTGGTGGCGCTTCGACCCACGGGTGGAGTGGCTGATCGACCAGTTGAAAATGCTCAAGCGCACCAAGGTCCTGGTGATCTGTGCCCACGCCGAAACCGCCATGGACCTGGAAGACGCCCTGCGCGTGCGCTCCGGCATTCCGGCCACGGTATTCCACGAGGGCATGAACATCCTCGAGCGTGACCGCGCCGCCGCCTACTTCGCCGATGAAGAGTTTGGCGCCCAGGTGCTGATCTGCTCGGAAATCGGCAGTGAAGGCCGCAACTTCCAGTTCTCCCACCACTTGGTGCTGTTCGACCTGCCGTCCCACCCCGACCTGCTGGAACAGCGGATCGGCCGTCTGGACCGGATCGGCCAGAAACACGTGATCGAACTGCACGTGCCGTACCTGGAAACCAGCCCGCAAGAGCGCCTGTTCCAGTGGTACCACGAAGCGCTGAACGCCTTCCTCAACACCTGCCCGACCGGCAACGCCTTGCAGCACCAGTTCGGCCCACGCCTGCTGCCGCTGCTGGAAAATGCCGATGACGGCGAGTGGCAAGCCCTGATCGACGAGGCCCGTGCCGAGCGCGAGCGTCTCGAAGAAGAGCTGCACACTGGTCGCGACCGCCTGCTGGAACTCAACTCCGGCGGCGCGGGTGAAGGTGATGCGCTGGTCGAGGACATCCTGGAGCAAGACGACCAGTTCGCCCTGCCGATCTACATGGAAACCCTGTTCGACGCGTTCGGCATCGACAGCGAAGATCATTCGGAAAACGCGCTGATCCTCAAGCCCAGCGAAAAAATGCTCGACGCCAGCTTCCCCCTGGGCGACGACGAAGGTGTGACCATCACCTACGACCGCAACCAGGCGCTGTCGCGCGAAGACATGCAGTTCATCACCTGGGAACACCCGATGGTGCAGGGCGGCATGGACCTGGTGCTGTCCGGTTCGATGGGCAACACCGCCGTGGCACTGATCAAGAACAAGGCGCTGAAGCCGGGCACGGTGTTGCTGGAACTGCTCTACGTGAGTGAAGTGGTGGCCCCGCGTTCGCTGCAACTGGGTCGCTACCTGCCACCGGCCGCCCTGCGCTGCCTGTTGGATGCCAATGGCAACGACCTGTCCAGCCGCGTGTCGTTTGAAACCCTCAACGACCAGCTGGAAAGCGTGCCACGCGCCAGCGCCAACAAGTTCATCCAGGCCCAGCGCGATCAGCTGACGCCACGGATCAACGCCGGTGAAGAGAAGATCACCCCGCGCCACGCCGAGCGTGTGGCCGAGGCCAAGCGTCGCCTGGCGGCGGACACCGACGAAGAACTGGCGCGCCTGACCGCGTTGCAAGCGGTCAACCCGACCGTGCGTGACAGCGAGCTGGTTGCCCTGCGCACCCAACGTGAGCAAGGCTTGGCCATGCTGGACAAGGCGGCGCTGCGACTGGAAGCGATTCGGGTGTTGGTGGCGGGTTGATCACCGCCCTGCTCCGCCAATAAAGAAGGCCCGCGCAATGCGGGCCTTTTTTTTGCCTTGAAGGCCCTTTCGCAGGCAAGCCAGCTCCCACATTTGAATGTATTCACAAATCAAAATGTGGGAGCTGGCTTGCCTGCGAAGGCGGCACCTCGGTCTCAAGCCGTCGCCGCGGACGCCGGCACCTCAACCACCCCCAACCCATCCTTCATCCGCTGGGCATCGCGCACAAAACTGCGCGACGCCTGGAACAGAAACAGCATGGTCAGGAACAACGCCACCGGAATCAGGTACATGGCGTCATGCAACCCCACCGCCTTGTAAGCCTCGGTCATCTGCTCCGCCCCCGCCGCATACATCGCCGAGTGGGCAAAGTGATCGGACAGGCCCCCGACAACGATCGGCCCCATGCCGCCGCCCAGCAAATACAGCCCGGCAAAAAACAGCGCCATTGCCGTGGCCCGCAGGCGCGGTTCGACCACGTCCTGGATCGCCGTGTACACGCAGGTGTAGAAGTTATAGGCGAACAGCCAACCCACACTGAACAGCGCCACGAATACGCCGATCTCGATGCGCCCTGCGTGCAACGCCCAGGCTGTGGTCACGGTGGAGATGACCAAGCTGAACGCGGCGAACAACAGCCGGCCGTTGGCGACACGCTGGTGGATCTTGTCGGCGATCCAGCCACCCAGGGTCAGGCCGACCAGGCCGGTGATCCCCACGATAACCCCGGTGGCGACCGCCGCTTCTTGCAACGGCATCAGGAAGTAACGCTGCAACATCGGCACCAGGAACGAGTTACACGCGTACGTGGCGAAGTTGAAGCACAGCCCGGCCAACACCAGCCACAAGAAGGTCGGCACCGCCAGTACGCGGCGGATCGGGCGGTCGACGCGTTCCTGGGAGACTTGCACGGTTTCTGCTGCACCGCGCTTGGGTTCCTTGATGTAGAACATGAACACCGCGAGGATCAGCCCCGGCACCGCCGCGATAAAGAACGGTGCGCGCCAGCTGTCGAACGCCTTGACCATCCAGCCGATGGTGAAGAATGCCAGCAACAGCCCCAACGGCAGGCCCAGCATGAAAATTCCCATGGCCCGCGCGCGGCGGTGCGCCGGGAACAGGTCGCCAATCAGCGAATTCGCGGCCGGCGCATAGCTGGCTTCGCCGATGCCAATGCCCATGCGCACCAGCAGAAACGTCCAGAAACTGCCGACCATACCGTTGACCGCCGTCAGCCCGCTCCAGGCGAACAGGCCCCAGCCCATGAGTTTGCTGCGCGAGCCGGTATCGGCCAGGCGCCCGAGCGGCAACCCCGCAATGGCGTAGACGATGGTGAAGGCGGTGCCGATGATGCCGAGCTGAAAGTCGCTCAGGTGCCATTCCATGCGGATTGGCTCGATGATAATCGCGGGAATGGTGCGATCGAAGAAATTGAACAGGTTGGCGAGGAACAGCAGGAACAGAATGCGCCAGGCATTCGCCGCTTGGGTCGAGTTCTGCATGGGTCCGTCTCTTTTATTGTTATGAGAGCTGCGATGCCCGATGCATCCTGCCCGGTACCTGCAACATAGTCAGGCAGGGCCCGGTTGTCTGTAATGATTCGTAAAGCTGATAGGGCATGATTTCGCCCGAAAGCACGGGACTTTGCCTACAAAAATATAAGTGCGCGCCCCCCTTCCCAACGGCCATGGCACGGATAGAATGGCAAGCCTTCCGTAGCATCCCCCCTTACTTTTTCTTATCGATGACGCCCATGTCCGAAGCCAGTCCGTGTCTGAATTGCGGTGCCTGCTGTTCACACTTTCGTGTGTCTTTCTTCTGGGGAGAGTGCGCCTCGTCGGGGGGCACGGTGCCCGATGACCTGGTGGTACAGATCAACCCCACCCGCGTGGCAATGATCGGCACCGACCAGAAACCCGCGCGCTGCTGCAGCCTTGAGGGTGAAGTGGGCCAAGGCACTCGCTGCACGATCTACGAACAGCGCTCAAGTGTGTGCCGCGAATTCGAGTCCTCGTGGTACCAGGGCGTGCACAACGTCGATTGCGATGCCGCGCGGGCAGCGTTTGGCTTGGCGCCGCTGGAACCACCGTTCGAGCTGGAACTGCCTATCAGCGCTTAGCACCAAACGCTATGGACGGCATGCCAAAATCGTAGAAAAGCAAAGTGCCATTACTTACTGGCGAATTCTCCTACGCGTCTACACTGGTCGTAATAGGTCATCGCCTTGTGCAGTGACGTGACACTATGACGGGACATGCTATGGAATGGCTGGGTCTTCACTTTTTCACCGCGCTTCCAGAGAGCGGGCACCTACTTCTCAATTGCAGTCATAACCCCTTCCTGGTGCTGCTGGCGTATCTGGTTGCATGCGCGGCAGGCTTTGGCACGCTGGACATGGCTGAACGTGTCGGTCATGTCGAGGACCCTACCGCGCGTCGCCACTGGCGCTGGCTGGGTGCCGGCTGCCTGGCCGGTGGAATCTGGTCCACCCACTTCATCAGCATGCTGGCCTTCCAGGCGCCCATCACGATTCACTACGAACTCTTGATGACCTTCGCGTCCTTGCTGATCGCCTTGATCGCGTCGCTGATCGCCATGCAAACCCTTAGTCACTCTGCCTTGCGCTTTCACCAGTATTTGCTGGCGTCAGTCTGGATGGGGATCGGCATTGCCTTGATGCACTACGTGGGTATGTCGGCCATGCGGTCCCAGGCCCAGATGTATTTCGACTCGGGACTCTTCCTGGCCTCGGTGGGCATCGCCATGGGCGCCAGCCTGGCTGCATTGCTGCTGTCGAGTTACCTGCGCACCGGCTCAGGCGTGTTTCATCAATTGCTCAAGTATGCCGCGAGCCTGGTCCTGGGCGCGGGGATCCTGAGCATGCATTTTACTGGCATGGCCGCCATGCAATTGATCGTCCCCACTGGCGCTGACCTCTCGTTGCCGGTGGACAACAACCCCATCCAGCTGGGACTGTCGGTGGCGGTCATCACGCTGCTGGTGATCGGCAGCAGCATCAGCGCCGCCCTGGCCGACAAAAAGCTGCAACACAAGGAACGCGACCTGCGCCGGGTCAATGCCCTGCTCAGCGAACTCGACCAGGCCCGCGCTTCATTGCAACAGGTCGCTCATTACGACGCCCTTACCAGCCTGCTCAATCGCCGGGGTTTCAACCAGATCTTTGCGGAGAAACTCGCCGAAAAAACCGCCTCTCACGGCATGATGGCGGTGATCTTCCTCGATATCGACCACTTCAAGCGCATCAACGACAGCCTCGGTCATGACGCCGGTGACCAATTGCTCACCGTGCTGGCCGGGCATATCAAGGGTTCGGTGCGCAGCCACGCCGATGTGGTGGCACGGTTTGGCGGTGATGAGTTCTGCATCCTGATCAGCATCCACCACCGCGACGAAGCCCGGCACCTGGCCCAACGCATCATGCAGCAGATGAAAGAACCCATCGAGCTGGCCGGCCGACGCATGGTGATGACCACCAGCATCGGCATCAGCCTGTTCCCCGATGACGGCCTGACCTGTGAAGAACTGCTGAAAACCGCCGACCTGGCGCTGTACCAGTCCAAGGATACCGGGCGCAACAGCCTGAACTTCTTCAGTTCCAACCTGAAGACCCGCGCCTTCCTTGAACTGCAATTGGAAGAAGAATTACGCGGCGCCCTGCGCACGCGCAATCAACTGGTCTTGTTCTACCAACCGATCTTTGACCTGAAACTGGGCAAGGTCACGCGGCTGGAAGCCCTGGTGCGCTGGCAACACCCACAGCATGGGTTGCTGGCCCCGGACCGCTTTATCGGCATCGCCGAAAGCAACGGACTGATCGCCGAACTGGACCACTGGGTATTGCGCCAAGCCTGTCATGACCTGAGCCTGCTGTCTGACCGTGGCTACACCGACCTGACCATGTCGGTGAACTGCTCGGCCCTGAACCTGGCCCGTGATGAGCTGGCGGATGAAATCGAAGATGCGCTGCGCTTCAGCGGGATCGGCGCCAACCGCCTGGAGCTGGAGGTCACTGAAAATGCGCTGATGGGCAATATCAGCAGCACCCTGGCGTTGCTGCGGCAAATCCGTGCGCTGGGCGTATCGCTGGCGATCGACGACTTCGGCACCGGCTATTCGTCCCTCGCCTACCTCAAGCGCCTGCCACTCAACACGTTGAAGATCGACCGTTCATTTATCCAGGACATTCCCAAATCCACCGCCGACATCGAGATCGTCCAGGCGATTATCGGCATGGCCCACACCCTGCACTTGCAGGTGGTCACCGAAGGCGTGGAAACCCAGGCCCAATTCGAACTGCTGCTCAAACATGGCTGCGATTACGTCCAGGGTTACCTGCTGAGCCCGGCGGTACCGGCGAGCGACATCATCGGGGTCATGCAAGGCGTCAACACGCGCAACCCGCTTTACCCGCACAGCCAGGCGAGCAACAAGGACAACAGCGCACCTAAAGCCCCCTCCCCCACACTCGGTGGCTCCACGTCCATCGTCAGGCCAATTCGCTGACGCCGAATCTTTGGCATTTCGCCATCATTCGCCTAAAGAACGCCGACAAACGGCCGATTCATCGGAGTCCGGCCAGGTTTTCCCCGAAAACACTAGGGTTAAACCCACTCGCCCAGGACAAGGACGCACTGTAAAGTCGCGAACTCCCATTTCGTGATGGCTATTTGATATTTTCAGCCATCCGCCCAGGCACATGGCGCACAATGACTTCTAAAAATAATTCTGCCACCGTGGTATCCGACGTGTTGCTCCCAGCTCCTGCGGACAAACCCTCAGGTTCAAAGTCATTGAGCACCGCCCGCCCGCTGGCCACCCAGCAATACCTGTACTTCACCGAAACCAATACCGACCGCATCCTCGACAACCTCGACGGCCTGCGCGACATGGTGTTCCCACGTCCGCCTCATTTGGAAGGTGACAGCGATCCGCGCAACGAGCAGGAATTTCCCTCGGTGTGCCTGATCGGCCTGGGCCGTTGCGGTTCGAACATCGCGCTGGATGTGGCGGAGCTGGTGTACAACGCGCGCAAGTTCTACCTGAACGAATTCAGCAACGAAGACAAGTCGCCAGACAAGGGCTACAGCCCCGCCCAGTGGATCCGCAACAACCTGCGCCTGGGCAGCGGTAAGGCCAGTAAACCGGTGTTCCTGGTGGAACCGCTGGTGATGCTCGGCGACCTGGACAAAGACATCGCCGGGCGCATCCGTTTCTCGCGCAAGGGCGAGAAAAGCGGTTTCCTGCGCGACTACAGCAAGATGAAAATCATGGACCTGTCGGAAGTCCATGCCGGCGGCGCCGGTAACGCGCCGATCCTCGGCCAGTACCTGGCCAAGATCATTCTCAATAAAGACACCCAGCGTTTTTCCAGCCCCGACTGGAAGATGATCCACTCGTACCTGATCGACTCCTGCGGCATCAAGGCCAACCAGTCGCGCCTGTACTTCTCGATCTTCAGCGCCGGTGGCGGTACCGGTTCGGGCATGGCCTCGGAATTCGGCCTGGCCCAGCAGCACTCGTACATGAACAAGACGTTCGACACCAAACCCGCTGACGAGCACGACAGCAAGAGCGGCCACGCCTTTGTGTTCGAGCCAATCTTCACCAGCGGCATCTGCGTGCTGCCGAACATCTCCGACCACCGCAGCGAAATGTCCGAGGCGCTGCACATCAATGCCGGGCGGCTACTGTGCAAGTACCTGTCGGAAGAATGGGATTTCTCATACAACTTCGCCAATGAAGACAGCAGCGAAGCCAGCGTGAAGGGGCGGATCCGGCCGTGGAACGCGATGATGCTGATCTCCAACGACATCATGCGTTACGCCGAAGAAAGCGATGACGGCAATATCCAGAACATTGACGTCAATGCTATGGAAAAACACGCCAACCAGTACATTTCCCAGCAGATCTTCAACATCCTCACGGCCCAGGCCGTGACCACTGACTACGACCAGAACTACTTCCGTCGCGCCGGTATCGACATCGGCGAAACCATCCGCCTGGATGCCAACGACCTGTTCATGAGCCTGGCCGGCCCGGTGGCGATTGCCTACGCCGAGTCCGTGGTCCCGGAAACGCCGGCACCGTCGAATGACAAATTCAAGGTCTTCGAAAAAGAGCCACAGCGCCTGAACATCGACGACCTGTTCTTCCGCTCCATCGACCTGCCGCACTTCAACAAGGTCACCCAGGCCATCGAAGGCATCAGCCTGCTGCCCATCGAATCCAAGCGTTACAAGGCCTCCCTGGAGCAGTACAAGAACTCCGGCTACGACGCCGCCGCGCTGCATGACCTGCACTTCTTCAAGAACTGCTCGTCGGTGGTGTCGATCGTGTCGTTGCCCAAGGACTACAAGCTGTCCTACATGGACCTGAACCGGCTCAAGACCCACCTCAACAGCCTGTTCCCCAACACCACCCTCAAGCGCTACGCCCTGGTGATCGGCGCCTCGGCCAACCTGTCGCTGACCACCCTGATCGCGAAAAGCCCGTGCCTGTCGGATGACTTCCTCACGTTAATCGTGGCCTTTATCAAACGCTGCTTTGCGCGCAACCCGTACCGCTTCGATGACACCCTGGACAACTCGATCCTGGACTTCATCATCCACGAGGACTTTGACGAAGACCGTATCGACGAGTTACTCAACGAATTCGAGAACCCGGCGAAGATCCTTGATACCAACTGGTACGCGATCAAGCCGATGTATGAGAAGAAGTACCGCGAGTTGATCAACGACAAAGAGAAGTTTGTGTCGATCAATGACATTCGCCTGTCACGGGATTGCGTGAAGAAATCGATCAAGTACCTGCGTGAGATCTACCGCCACCGGATTGGCAAGACCAAGGTTATCTCCTTGAACAACCATACCGGCAAGACGGCTTAGACCGAGGCGCGCCCATCGCAGGCAAGCCAGCTCCCACACTTGGAATGCATTTCAAATGTGGGAGCTGGTTTGCCTGCGATGACGGTCTGTATTGCAAAAAAATGTATAGCCTTGCCACACCACGAAACAATTCTGCAGCCGTTTAGCCGCCCGCCCAACTGTTCCCGTGACGCGCACGTCACCCTCGGCTGTGACCTTTCTCTACGGCAAGATGCCATCACCGCCTCAGCGGTTACTCCGCTACACACTTACAGCGGCAAAAAAGACGCACCTTTTTCGTGCAGGCTTTTATTGCGCCGCCCTTTCCTGGATCAGAATCCACGGCGAAACCACCACCGCCCACAAGCTCGGATCGCGCTCCACCAGGTCCAGCGCCCGCGTCGCAGACACTTCGCCAAGGCTACCTGCGGCCAGCCAGGCAGCGACTTTGTCGCGGTTGTCCTCGGCCATGCCTTCGGCCGCTTCGATCAAATCCAGGCCAGCGTCGACCCACAATAGGGCACCCTTGGCAAAGAACGGCTCAAGCTCCTTCCAGGAAATTTCGGCGGTTTCACCGAGCAGCTTGGCATAGAGGGTGCTAGGTTCTTGCGTCATGGGAGTTCACCTTGGGGAAAAATCGGCGCAATCATAACGTCGTGTCCCCTGCGGAAAAACCCAGTTGCAAATGAGTCATCGATTGAAAGTGTCAGGAAAGCCAAGGATTGCCCGAAACTCTGGCATCACCCCGCCGCAATTCTGTCTTTTTCTTTCATTTAAGCGACACACCCGGGTTTTGCCCCCAGCAGCCAGCTTTTCAAGCGATCAACCGGCGCTCTACACTGTACCGGTACAGTTGCCAGGGCACTGCCGGGGGGATATCCGAGATATCTGATCCGGTTCTGCAGCTCACAAGGCCGCTAGAACTATAAAAAATACAACAGTAAGAGTGGAGCACTATGAATAAGGCTACTAAGCAGATTTCCAAACTGTTTGCCGCTATGGTCCTGGCTGGGGTTGCCGGCCATTCGTTCGCAGCCGACACCATCAAGATCGGCATCGCAGGCCCGAAAACCGGTCCCGTGACGCAATACGGCGACATGCAATTCATGGGTGCCAAGCAAGCCATCGCCGACATCAACGCCAAGGGCGGCGTCGACGGCAAAATGCTTGAAGCCAAGGAATACGACGACGCTTGCGATCCTAAACAAGCCGTTGCCGTCGCCAACAAAGTGGTCAACGACGGCGTCAAGTTCGTGGTCGGCCACCTGTGCTCCAGCTCCACTCAACCAGCCTCCGACATCTATGAAGACGAAGGCGTGATCATGATTACCCCGGCTGCCACCAGCCCGGAAATCACCGCACGTGGCTACAAGCTGATCTTCCGCACCATCGGCCTGGACAGCGCCCAAGGCCCGGCAGCCGGCAACTACATCGCCGACCACGTGAAGCCGAAAATCGTCGCTGTACTGCACGACAAACAGCAGTACGGTGAAGGCATCGCGACCGCCGTTAAACAGACCCTCGAGAAAAAAGGCACCAAGGTTGCCGTCTTCGAAGGCCTGAACGCCGGTGACAAAGACTTCTCCTCGATCATCCAGAAGCTCAAGCAAGCCAACGTCGACTTCGTCTACTACGGCGGCTACCACCCTGAGCTGGGCCTGATCCTGCGCCAAGCCAAGGAAAAAGGCCTGAACGCCAAGTTCATGGGCCCAGAGGGTGTCGGCAACGACTCCATCTCGCAAATCGCCCAGGGCGCTTCCGAAGGCCTGCTGGTGACCCTGCCTAAATCCTTCGACACCGACCCGGCCAACAAAGCCATCGTTGAAGAGTTCGCCAAGAACAAACAGGACCCGACCGGTCCGTTCGTGTTCCCAGCCTACTCGGCCATTGAAGTGATCGCCGGCGGTATTACCGCTGCGAAGAGCGAAGACACCGCCAAAGTGGCAGCCGCCATCCACGCGGGCACCTTCAAGACCCCTACCGGCGACCTGAGCTTCGACGCCAAGGGCGACCTGAAGGACTTCAAATTTGTGGTCTACGAATGGCACTTCGGTAAACCAAAAACCGAAGTTTCCCCTCAGTAAGCCAGGCGTTACTGGTCCAACAAGCCCACTGTGAGAGCAGTGGGCTTTGTTTTACGAGGTTTATGGGCCTGACACCCGCGATCCGGGCGCTGGCTCACCTGAAAATCTTAAAACCGTCACCAGCGGTTCGCTGGCAAACGCTTTGTGCAAATGTGCTCATAGAACACAGCACAAGGCCGGAACATGACTCCACCAGTGAAATGCGTATCGGGTTTTTAGGAGCGTTGTAATGCCTGAGATCTATCATTTTTTCCAACAGCTGGTTAATGGCCTGACCATTGGCAGCACCTATGCCTTGATAGCCATTGGCTACACAATGGTTTACGGCATCATTGGAATGATTAACTTCGCCCATGGCGAGGTGTACATGATTGGTTCCTACGTGGCCTTTATCGCCCTTGCCGGGTTGGCCATGATGGGTATCCACTCCCTGCCGCTGTTGATGACCGCTGCGTTCCTTGCGTCGATCGTCGTGACCAGTGCCTATGGCTACAGTATCGAGCGGGTTGCCTACCGTCCCTTGCGTGGCAGCAACCGTTTGATCCCGCTGATTTCCGCGATCGGCATGTCGATTTTCCTGCAGAACACCGTATTGCTGTCCCAGGACTCCAAGGATAAATCCATCCCCAACCTGATCCCGGGGAGCTTCTCCTTTGGCCCGGGCGGTGCGGAAGAGGTCCTGATTTCCTACATGCAGATCCTGGTTTTCGTCGTCACCCTGGTGGCGATGCTGGGCCTGACCCTGTTCATCTCCCGCTCCCGTCTGGGGCGCGCCTGCCGGGCCTGCGCCGAAGACATCAAGATGGCCAACCTGCTGGGCATCAACACCAACAACATCATCGCCCTGACCTTCGTAATCGGCGCCGCACTGGCAGCCGTCGCGGCGGTGCTGCTGAGCATGCAGTACGGCGTGATCAACCCCAACGCCGGATTCCTGGTGGGCCTCAAGGCCTTTACCGCGGCGGTATTGGGCGGCATCGGCAGTATCCCGGGCGCCATGCTCGGTGGCCTGGTGCTGGGTGTGGCTGAAGCCTTTGGTGCCGATATCTTCGGCGACCAGTACAAGGACGTCGTGGCGTTCGGCCTGTTGGTTCTGGTGCTGTTGTTCCGTCCGACCGGCATCCTGGGCCGTCCGGAGGTTGAGAAAGTATGAGCAGATATCTTAAATCGGCGTTTTTCAGCGCGCTGTTGGTTTGGGCGGTTGCGTTCCCCGTACTCGGCCTCAAGCTGAGCATTGTCGGCATCAACCTGGAAGTGCATGGCACCGGTCCCGTGACCCTGACCATCATCGCCCTGTGCTCGGTGCTGATGTTCCTGCGCGTGCTGTTCACCCAGCAGGTCGGTGCCCTGTTCAAGGGCAATCGTGGGCCGTTGGTGTCGCCAAAGGTCAGCCAATTCCTGACCCTGCCACGCACCCAGCGCTACATCATCATTGCCCTGATCATCGCCGCATTGATCTGGCCGTTCTTCGGCTCGCGCGGCGCGGTCGACATCGCCACCCTGATCCTGATCTACGTGTTGCTGGGCCTGGGCCTGAACATCGTGGTCGGCCTGGCCGGCCTGCTCGACCTGGGTTACGTGGGCTTCTACGCCGTGGGTGCCTACACCTACGCACTGCTCTCGCATTACCTGGGTTGGAGCTTCTGGATCTGCCTGCCACTGGCGGGTATGGCGGCGGCCACGTTCGGCTTCTTGCTGGGCTTCCCGGTGCTGCGCCTGCGCGGTGACTACCTGGCGATCGTGACCCTGGGCTTCGGTGAAATCATCCGTCTGTTCCTGCGCAACCTCACCGATATCACCGGCGGCCCCAACGGCATCAGCAGCATCCCCAAGCCGACGTTCTTCGGCCTGTCGTTCGACCGCACCGCCGCCGAGGGCATGCAGACGTTCCACGAATACTTCGGGATCGACTACAACCCGGTGAGCAAAGTGGTGTTCCTGTACCTGGTGGCGCTGCTGCTGGCACTGGCGGCTCTGTTCGTGATCAACCGCCTGCTGCGCATGCCCATCGGCCGCGCGTGGGAAGCGCTGCGCGAAGATGAGATCGCCTGCCGCGCACTTGGCCTGAACCCGACCATCATCAAGCTCTCCGCCTTTACCCTGGGTGCTGCGTTCGCCGGTTTCGCCGGCAGCTTCTTCGCCGCGCGCCAAGGCCTGGTGACCCCCGAGTCGTTCACCTTCATCGAGTCGGCGATCATCCTCGCCATCGTCGTATTGGGTGGCATGGGCTCGCAACTGGGCGTGATCCTGGCCGCGATCGTGATGATCCTGCTGCCGGAAATGATGCGTGAGTTCAGCGAATACCGCATGTTGATGTTCGGCGCCATGATGGTGCTGATGATGATCTGGCGCCCGCAAGGCCTGCTGCCCATGCAACGTCCACACATGGAGCTGCGCAAATGAGCCGCGAGATCCTGAAAGTCGAAAACTTGAGCATGCGCTTCGGCGGCTTGCTGGCGGTCAACGGCGTAGCCCTGACCGTGAAAGAAAAACAGGTGGTTGCGCTGATCGGCCCCAACGGCGCCGGCAAGACCACCGTATTTAACTGCCTCACCGGTTTCTACAAGCCGAGCGGTGGCAGCATCCTGCTGGACGGCCAGCCGATCCAGGGCCTGGCCGGTCACGAGATCGCCCGCAAGGGCGTGGTGCGGACCTTCCAGAACGTGCGGCTGTTCAAGGACATGACGGCGGTCGAGAACCTGCTGATCGCCCAGCACCGTCACTTGAACACCAACTTCTTCGCCGGCCTGTTCAAGACCCCCGCGTTCCGCAAAAGCGAGCGCGAGGCCATGGAGTACGCGGCGTACTGGCTGGACAAGGTCAACCTCACCGAGTTTGCCAACCGCCCTGCCGGCACCCTGGCGTATGGTCAGCAACGTCGCCTGGAAATCGCCCGCTGCATGATGACCCGCCCGCGGATCCTCATGCTCGACGAGCCGGCCGCCGGCCTGAACCCCAAGGAAACCGAAGACCTCAAGGCGCTGATCAGCGTGTTGCGTGAAGAAAACAACGCCACGGTGTTGTTGATCGAACACGACATGAAACTGGTCATGAGCATTTCCGATCACATCGTGGTGATCAACCAGGGCACGCCTTTGGCCGACGGGACGCCGGAGCAGATCCGCGACAATCCTGAAGTGATCAAAGCCTATTTGGGGGAAGCGTAAAATGCTGCAATTCGAAAACGTTTCCACTTTCTACGGCAAGATCCAGGCCCTGCACAGCGTCAACGTGGAAGTGCGCCAGGGTGAGATCGTCACGCTGATCGGCGCCAACGGTGCCGGCAAATCGACCTTGCTGATGACCCTGTGCGGTTCGCCGCAGGCCCACAGCGGCAGCATCCGCTACATGGGTGAAGAGCTGGTGGGCCAGCAGTCGTCGCAGATCATGCGCAAGAGCATCGCGGTGGTGCCGGAAGGCCGTCGTGTGTTCTCACGCCTGACCGTGGAAGAGAACCTGGCCATGGGCGGGTTCTTCACCGACAAGGGCGATTACCAGGAGCAGATGGACAAGGTGTTGCACCTGTTCCCTCGGCTCAAGGAACGCTTCAGCCAGCGCGGCGGCACCATGTCCGGCGGCGAGCAGCAAATGCTCGCCATCGGTCGTGCGCTGATGAGCAAGCCCAAGCTGTTGCTGCTGGACGAACCTTCACTGGGCCTGGCGCCGATCATCATCCAGCAGATCTTCGACATCATCGAACAGCTGCGCAAGGACGGTGTGACGGTGTTCCTCGTTGAGCAGAACGCCAACCAGGCCTTGAAGATTGCTGACCGCGCCTATGTGCTGGAAAACGGCCGGGTGGTGATGCAAGGAACTGGCGAACAGTTGCTGACCGATCCGAAGGTGCGTGAGGCATATCTGGGCGGCTAAGGTTCTATTGCTGAAGGAACCGGCTTGAACAATGTGGGAGCGGGCTTGCTCGCGAATGCGGTGGATCAGTCAACGATGCAGTGACTGACATACCGTATTCGCGAGCAAGCCCGCTCCCACATTTGTTTTGTGTGAAGCGAAATTTTTAATTTTTTTGAAGCCGGTGTAACGAATTCCATCCCCCCCTCTCTAGTGGTACAAGCAGGCATTCAAGCCCGCCAACTCAACCCACTGCTGGAGATGCACCATGACTACCAAACTGTCCGCCGCTACCCTCGTCCTGGCCCTTGGTTCCGCCTTGAGCCTGTCCGCCCTGACCACCACCGCCCACGCTGCTGACGACATGCAGAAATGCTTCGGCGTCGCTGAAGCCGGCAAGAACGATTGCGCCGCGGGCGCCGGCACCTCCTGCGCCGGTACCTCGAAAACCAAAGACCAGGCCAACGCCTGGAAACTGGTCCCCGCCGGCACCTGCCTCAAGACCCCAAGCTCCACCTCGCCGACCGGCTTCGGCCAGGAAGCTGCCTTCACCGCCAAGTCCTGATCCCTCGCAAAACCTGAGTACTGATGATGACTCTTTCATCCCTGCAAGCCATCTCCCAGGCTCAGGCGCCCGGCCTCCCGCGCCGGGTCGGGCTGGGGCTCAAGCATGAGCACTTCGTTGAAGTGCTCGAGACCTCGCCCGCTATCGGTTTTTTTGAAGTGCACGCCGAAAACTACATGGTGGCCGGCGGCCCGTTTCATCATTACCTGGGGTTGATCCGCGAACAGTACCCGCTGTCATTGCACGGCGTGGGCCTGTCCATCGGCGGCGAAGGCCGGCTGGATATGGAGCACCTGGCGCGGTTGGCCACGCTGATCGAACGCTATCAACCCCACTCTTTTTCCGAACACCTGGCCTGGTCGAGCCACGGCCCGGTGTTCCTCAATGACCTGCTGCCCCTGGCCTATGACAGCGCCACCCTGCAACGGGTGTGCGAACACATCGACCAGGTACAGAGCACCCTCAAGCGGCCGATGCTGTTGGAGAATCCGTCGACCTACCTGCAATTCCAACGCTCCACCCTGGACGAGACGGACTTCATCAGCGAAATCATCCGTCGTACCGGCTGCGGCTTGTTGTTGGACGTGAACAACGTCTACGTGTCCTGCATCAACCATCAGCGCGATCCAACGTCCTACCTCGAAGGCCTGCCGTTGCACGCCGTCGGTGAGATTCACCTGGCTGGATTTGCTGAAGACACTGACAACCTCGGTGATCGCTTGCTGATCGACGACCACGGTGCGCCGATTGATAACGCCGTGTGGCAGCTGTACGAAAAAGTACTGGCTCAAGTCGGCCCGATGCCAACCCTGATCGAACGTGACAACCAACTGCCGGCATTCAGCGTACTGCTGGCCGAGGCTCAACAGGCCGAAAGGCATCTGGCGCAGGTAAGCCCATGAGCCTTCACGACGACTTCTCTGCAGCCTTGCTGACACCGGAACAAGCCTGCCCCGATGGCCTGTTCAGCAGCAATGGTGCCGACCCGGCCAGCCGTTTCGCGGTGTATCGCAACAATGTGCACAGCTCGTTGATCAACGCATTGGCGGCGGCTTACCCGGTCACACTGCAACTGGTGGGCGAGGCGTTTTTCCGCGCCATGGCGAGCCTGTATGTGCAGGCGCACCCGCCTATCAGCCCGGTGATGAGTGAGTACGGCGGCGCGCTCGCCGAGTTCATCCAAGGCTTTGAACCCGCGCAAAGCGTGCCCTACCTGGCGGACATCGCCCGGCTGGAGCGCTTGCGCGTCCGTGCCTATCACGCCGCCGATTGCCAGGCACTGGATCAGCAGGCCGTGCTCCTGGCGCTGCAGGGGCAAGCCGACCTGGGGACCCTGCGCCTGCACCTGCATCCGTCGCTGGCCACGCTCAATTCACCCTACGCGGTGGTGGCAGTGTGGGCTGCGCACCAGACCGAGGGCGGCTTGGCCACCCTGAACCCCTGGCATCCCCAGGGGGCGCTGGTGCTGCGCCAGGGGCTGGAGGTCAAGGTATTTGCCATCGACCCTGGCTCGGTGGCGTTCATCAACAGCCTGGCGCATGGCAACACATTGGGAACCGCCGTGGAGCATGCGCTGGAAGCATCCGCCGAATTTGACCTGCACCAATGCCTGACGCTGCTGATCAGCCACAACACCCTCACTCATTTGCACCTGGAACAAAAGGTATCGCCATGAACACTCGCCCCTCGTGCCTGATCAAACGGCTCATCGCGCTTTTCGAACAAATCCCCTACAGCCTGATCGCCTTTGTCGCGCGCTTTTCCATTGCCGCCGTGTTCTGGAAATCCGGGCAAACCAAAGTTGAAGGCTTTGCCGTTGATTTGATCAGCGGCACCTTCCAATTCGGCGAACCGAAACTGGCAGCCTCGACATTGCCGCTGTTTCGCAGCGAGTACCACGTGCCGTTGTTGTCGCCGGAAGTGGCGGCGCATATGGCTGCGTTTGCCGAGCATTTTTTCCCGGTGCTAATCCTCGTGGGCTTCGCCACGCGCTTTTCGGCCTTGGCCCTGATCGGAATGACCCTGGTGATTCAGCTGTTCGTCTACCCAGACGCCTACCCGACCCATGGCACCTGGATTGCGCTGCTGTTGCTGCTGGTGGCCAAAGGGCCAGGACGCCTGTCCATCGATCACCTGATCGCCCGTCGCTACGCCTAGAGCCGGTCGAGTGCCTCGCCGCTGCGCTTGAACCAATCCACCAAGTAGTCGGCCAACACCTGGGTGCGACGTGGCAGGCCGCCCTGATAGGGATGCACCAGGTACATCGGCATGCTCCGCGTCTGATAGTCACGCAGGAGCCAGCGCAAACGGCCGTCAGCCAATTCCGCCGGCAGCACGTAGGACGGCAGGCGCGCGATACCGGCGCCCACCAACGCGGCCTTTTTCAACAGGTTGTAGTGGTTGGAGGCGAACGTGCCGCTGACCCGCACCCGCAGCAATTCATGCTGCTGGTGGTACAGCCACTCCTCGCGGCCACTGTAGTGGCTGTTAAGCAAACAGGTATGCCCGGCCAGGTCGGCCGGCGTCTGGGGTTCGCCATGCTGCTCAAGGTAAGCCGGGCTGGCGCAGGTCATCTCATGCCAGGCCAGCAACGGCTTGGCCACCAGACGCTCGTTTTCGATCGCGCCTAAGCGCACCCCCAGGTCAAACCCGTCCCGCGCCAGGTCCCGGTAGCTGTTGTTAAGCTCCAGTTCGATCTGCACCTGGGGATATTGCTTGGAAAACTCCAGCAGTAAGCCGTCGAAGAAGGTTTCGCCCAGCGACACCGGAACGGTCATGCGCACCGGCCCTGCCAGATCATCCTTGAGCCGGGCCAATGCCTGACGGGCGCGATCCACCTGCACCACCAATGCCTGGGCCTGGGGCAGCAACGCCGCACCCGCGGCGGTCAGGCTGAGTTTGCGCGTGGTGCGGTGCAGCAACACCACGGCAAACCGCGCCTCCAACTGGCTGATACGCTTGGACAACTGCCCTTTGCTGCAGCCCAGTTGCTCGGCAGCCACGGTGAAACTGCCAGCGTCGATCAGCACGGCAAACGCCGCCAAGTCATCCATCTCGCTCATGGATTGTTTCCATTTGAAAACCAAAGGTTGCCTATTAGCGCGTTTATCCATCGGAAAAGCCACTCTAGACTGAACCCTCACTTACCCCTGGAGGAACAGCACCATGAAAATCCTATTGATTGGCGCCAGCGGCACCGTTGGCTCGGCGGTCAAGGCGGAACTGGCTCAGCGTCACGACGTGATCAGCATCGGCCGCAACAGCGGCGACTTCCAGGTGGATATCAGCGACAGCGCATCGATCCGCAAACTGTTCGAACAAACCGGCAGGTTCGATGCGCTGATCTGCGCAGCGGGCAGCGTCAACTTCGTGGCCTTGCCGGAAATGAACGAATCCGACTTCGAACTGGGCCTGCGCGACAAGCTGATGGGCCAGGTCAACCTGCTGTTGATCGGCCGCGACTACGCCAACGATGGCGCCTCGTTTACCTTCACCAGCGGCATTCTGAACCGCGACCCGATCCGCACCGGCGCCTCGGCTGCGCTGGTCAACGGCGCCATTGACGCCTTTGTGAAAGCGGCGGCGATCGAATTGCCACGCGGGCTGCGCGTCAACGCCGTGAGCCCGACTGTCCTGTTGGAAGCCATGGACAGCTATGCACCCTACTTCCGCGGCTACAAACCGGCTCCCGGCGCCGACGTGGCGTTGGCCTACGCCAAAAGCGTGGAAGGCCTGCAAACCGGTCAGACGTTTATCGTTGGCTGAACAGGTTGGGCTGTCAGAATAGACTGAAGCTGGCGAGCGGGGTTGTGATGCAGCGCCGGCCTGCGTAACGTGGCGGCACTTGTCTGGAGACCGATAATGCGTGCCGCCCATACCCTTGCTTTGTTTGCCTTGCTCCCCCTGTTCGCCGCCTGCCAGATGTTCGAAAGCGAGCCGGCCAAACCGTCTCTCGCCGGGCTGACCCGCATGCAGGGCGAACTCACGGCGGTCGGTGGCAAACTGCTGTTCCAACCGTGCAATGACCAACGCAACTACGTGGTCAACGACACCGGCGGCACCAGCATCCTGCAGGAGGCGGCCTCCCTGGCCGGCCAGCAAGGCGCGCTGTTCGCCGACCTGCGCGGCCAGTTCTCTGGGGTTGCCACGGGCACCCAGGGCAGTGTGGACCTGCAGCAACTCTATCGTGTCGAACGCTCGACCTCGGCCTGCGACGACCCGGACTTCAAGCGCATGATCCTGCGCGCCAACGGCCACAAGCCGGCCTGGGCGATGAACGTCACGGCCAAGGGCATGGTGCTGGAGCGCGAAGGCCAGCCACCGCTGGCGGTGCCGTATGTGGAAGAACAGATCGGTGACGGTCGCTTCAACCTGATGACCGAAGCCAACAACCAGCATGTCGAACTCTGGGTGGCCCCGCAGCGTTGCGTCGACCCGGTCAGCGGCAGCCTGCAGCACATGACCGCCGAGTTGCGCGTCAACGGCCAGGTGCAACGAGGTTGCGCCGCGTTTGGCGGTTCCCGCGACGACTGACTTGGCCCCGCGCTGTTTTAACATGACGGGAAACGGTCATTGGGGCTTATAATCGCCGGTTTGCAAAACAGCCGGCCTCTTTGCCCGCCGCCTACCGGATCCCGTCATGTTACGAATCACCGAACTCAAGCTGCCCATCGACCATCCCGAAGAAGACCTGCGGCCTGCCATCGTGCAGCGCCTGGGCATCGCCAGTGATGACCTGCTCGATTTCACCCTTTTCAAACGCAGCTACGATGCGCGCAAGAAATCCTCGGAGCTGTGCTTCATCTACACCATCGACTTGAGCGTCAAGGGCGAAGCCGCCCTGCTGCTCAAGTTCGCCGATGACCGCAACGTCAACCCGGCGCCGGATGTCAGCTACAAGGTCGTGGGCCAGGCACCACAGGGCCTCACAGAACGCCCGATCGTGGTCGGCTTCGGCCCCTGCGGGATCTTTGCCGGGTTGTTGCTCGCGCAGATGGGCTTCAAGCCGATCATCCTCGAGCGCGGCAAGGAAGTGCGCCAGCGCACCAAAGACACCTGGGGCCTGTGGCGCAAGAGCGTACTCAACCCTGAGTCCAACGTGCAGTTCGGTGAAGGCGGCGCCGGGACCTTTTCCGATGGCAAGCTGTACAGCCAGATCAAAGACCCGAAATTCCATGGCCGCAAAGTCTTGCACGAGTTCGTCAAGGCCGGTGCGCCGGAAGAAATCCTCTACGTCAGCAAACCGCATATCGGTACCTTCCGCCTCACCGGCGTGGTCGAAAACATGCGCGAGCAGATCATCGCCCTGGGCGGTGAAGTGCGCTTCGAGCAACGGGTGACCGACGTATTGATCGAAGACGGCCAGTTGAACGGCGTGGTTGTCGATGGCGGCGAGCAGATCCTCTCCAAGCACGTGATCCTGGCCCTGGGCCACAGCGCCCGCGACACCTTCCGCATGCTCCACGGCCGTGGCGTGTACATGGAAGCCAAGCCGTTCTCGGTGGGTTTCCGTATCGAACACCCGCAATCCCTGATCGATGCCGCGCGCCTGGGCAAATACGCCGGGCACCCGAAACTCGGCGCCGCCGACTACAAGCTGGTGCACCACGCCAAGAACGGCCGTTCGGTCTACAGCTTCTGCATGTGCCCAGGCGGCACGGTGGTAGCGGCGACCTCCGAGCCCAATCGCGTGGTCACCAACGGCATGAGCCAGTACTCGCGTAACGAGCGCAATGCCAACTCCGGCATCGTGGTCGGCATCACCCCCGAGGTGGACTACCCCGGTGGCCCGCTGGCCGGTATCGAGTTGCAGGAACGCCTGGAATCCCACGCCTATATCCTCGGTGGCAGCAACTACGAGGCGCCGGCGCAGCTGGTGGGTGATTTCATCGCGGGCAAGCCGTCCACGGCCATCGGCAATGTGGAACCCTCCTACAAGCCAGGCGTGTCCCTGGGCGACCTGGCCCTGGCCTTGCCGGACTTCGCCATCGAAGCGATCCGTGAAGCACTGCCGGCCTTCGAGAAGCAGATCAAGGGCTACTCGCTGCACGACGCCGTGTTGACCGGTATCGAGACGCGCACCTCATCGCCGCTGCGGATTACCCGTAACGAATCGATGCAAAGCTTGAACGTAAAGGGCCTGTTCCCGGCCGGTGAAGGCGCGGGTTATGCCGGTGGGATTCTGTCCGCCGGTGTGGACGGGATTCGGATTGCCGAGGCGTTGGCGCGGGATATGTTGGGCCTCGAAGCCTGACACGTGCCCCTGTAGAAGCCCGGCTTGCCGGGCCCTACAGGTTAGATGTTGGCGCGCAGAATGCTGTCTGGCAACGCCTCGCCCCGCTCGACACTGGCCGCAACGGCCGCGATCAATCCATCCAGCGCATACCCCTGACCCGCCAACCAGGCCGGATCGTAATAGGTCGTGGCATACCGCTCTCCCCCATCACACAAGATCGCCACGATCGAGCCCGACTCCCCCGCCACTTTCATTTGCTGCGCCGCTACCAGGGCGCCAATCAGGTTGGTCCCGCTGGAACCGCCGACCCGTCGCCCCAGCCGCTCGGCGAGGTAATGCATGGCCGCCAGTGAGAGTGCGTCCGGCACTTTGACCATGGCATCAATCACCTTGGGCAAGAACGACGCTTCGACCCGTGGCCGGCCAATGCCTTCGATGCGCGAACCGCAGTCCAGGCGCAAACTCGCGTCGCCACTCTGATAGAAATCGAAAAACACCGAACGCTCGGCATCGGCACATAACACACGGGTGCAATGCTGGCGGTAGCGCACATAACGACCAAGGGTCGCGGTGGTGCCGCCGGTGCCGGGGCTGGAGATCAGCCAGCTCGGCTCCGGATGTTGCTCGAAGCGCATTTGCTGGAAGATCGACTCGGCAATGTTGTTGTTCGCCCGCCAGTCGGTGGCACGCTCGGCGTAGGTGAACTGGTCCATGAAGTGACCGCCGCTTTCCCGCGCCAGGCGCTCGGATTCGGCGTAGATCTGCGTCGGATCCTGTACCAGGTGGCTGTGACCGCCATAGAAGGCGATCTGTGCGATTTTTTCCTGGGAGGTGGTGGCTGGCATCACCGCAATAAACGGCAAACCCAACAGACGCGCAAAGTAGGCCTCGGAAATGGCCGTCGAGCCGCTGGACGCTTCGATCACCGGCGCACCCGGCTTGAGCCAACCATTGCACAGCGCGTAGAGGAACAGCGAGCGAGCCAACCGGTGCTTGAGGCTGCCGGTGGGGTGGCTGGACTCGTCCTTGAAATACAACTCGATACCCGGCAAACCTGGCAACGGCAAGGGGATCAGATGGGTGTCAGCGCTGCGCTGGAAGTCCGCTTCAATGATGCGAATGGCTTCGCGGGCCCAGGGACGGTGGTCGCTCATGAGGGAGTTCTCTAAGGATTTCAGCCCCAATCTTAGGATGTTTCCTACACTGCACACAGATACAGTGAAGACTCAATTGGACACACAATTGCTAGGCTTTGGCGCAACGCCATCCACCCTCATCTCTTATAACAAATAAGAATATAACTTTTGTTTTAACAACTAACGGTACGGGTTAGGGTACCCACCTATTGAACCTTGATTGGAGAGCATCCCTTGCCTCTGCGTAGCACTTTCACCCGTTTCTTCCAGCTGGAAGCCGCCAGTGGCCTGTTATTGATCGCCGCTGCCGCTTTGGCGCTGATCATCAACAATTCACCCTTGTCGCACCTCTACGGCGCGTTTCTTGACGTGCCGGTGGTGGCGCAGATCGGCGCATTGAAAATCGCCAAGCCGGCCCTGCTGTGGATCAACGACGGCCTGATGGCCCTGTTCTTTCTGCTGATCGGCCTGGAGGTCAAGCGCGAGTTGCTCGACGGCCACCTGTCCAAGCCTTCGCAAGTGGTGCTGCCGGGTGCAGCCGCCATCGGCGGCATGGTGGTGCCGGCGCTGATCTACTGGGCAATCAACAAGGACTACCCCGCCGCGCTTTCCGGCTGGGCGATTCCCATGGCCACCGACATTGCCTTCGCCCTGGGCGTGCTGGCCCTGCTGGGCAAGCGTGTACCGGTGTCGCTGAAGCTGTTCCTGATGACCCTGGCAATTATTGACGACCTGGGCGCGATCATCGTGATCGCCGTGTTCTATTCCGCCGACCTGTCCGGTGCTGCCTTGGCGGGCGCAGGTGCCTGCCTGGTTGCCTTGATCGCAATGAACCGCCTGGGTGTGATCAAGCTCGGGCCGTACCTGATCATCGGACTGATCCTGTGGGTGTGCGTACTCAAGAGCGGTGTCCACGCCACGCTCGCCGGTGTGACCCTGGCCTTCTGTATCCCGATGCGCACCAAGAACGCCGAGCCATCGCCGCTGTTGACGCTGGAACATGCCCTGCACCCGTGGGTGGCCTACGGCATCCTGCCGTTGTTCGCCTTCGCCAACGCCGGCGTGTCCCTGACCGGTGTCAGCCTGGAAAGCTTCACCCACCATGTACCGATGGGCATCGCCGCCGGCCTGCTGATCGGCAAGACCGTCGGCGTGTTCGGCCTCACCTGGCTGGCCATCAAGGCTGGCCTCGCCACCCTGCCCAGCGGCGCGAACTGGGGCCAGGTGTTTGGCGTAGCGATCCTGTGCGGCATTGGCTTCACCATGAGCCTGTTTGTCGGCTCCCTGGCGTTTGTGCCGGGTGCCAGTGAGTTTGCTGGTGAAGACCGGATGGGGATTCTGACGGGATCGATTCTGGCGGCGTTCATTGGTTATGCGGTGACGGCGATGGCGAGTCGTAAGAAAATCTGACCTTATTTGCAGGCGCCGGCCATTTCAAGCCGGCGTCTGATTTCCCCGTTCACTCAGCATATCTACCCTTCTCAGACTCCCCCTACATCCCCCCTTCTTGACTTGGCCTAACGTCGTCTTCCGGCTTTTATGCCGGACGTCGTTATACAACAAGCCAGGAGGGCACAATGGCAAACAAAAAGGACGTATACCAAGTTTGGCGATGTTACGGGACTGGCACCGGTGGATACCGACGTCTGGAGCCCATGAACGAAGCCGAATTGGCGGGCCGGGCAGTGAGCCAGCAACAAGCTCAGAGGGAAGTAATCGACCGGCAGATAGCAGAAGAAGCACGCTTTCTGGTTAAGCCGCTACCCCCTCAGGTACCTAAGGAAGGTTGCGTATTTGCTAAGTCCTGCAATTTACCGGACGCAATCATCGATTATCACGAACCGACCGGTTATGTGCCTCTTGATAGGTTAAGAGACTATGCCGAATACGCACTGCTGGGTGGGATAGAAGCAGACAGTTCCGGTCGGCTGAGATTGGGAATGATCGGTGGCAGTCCTCTGCCGGCAGGATTTGGAGGGCTATCGCTTGGTGGCGTCGCCACGGCTGGCAGCGTGGGCACAGTCGCCACAGCGAGTGTCAGCACGGTGGGCACCGCCTTTTTGGCAGGCATAGTTGCACTCGTATGGCCCTCCAATCTCGGCGACAGCGCGCTTTACAGCGAAGATCAATTGCGCTCCATGGCCAGGGCGCGTACGCGGGTACGCTTGCATATCGAGCAACGCGATGACGGTACGCTCAAGGGATACGCTTTCTATACGGGAAAGAACCACGACTGGGAAATGGTCGATGTGGTGCAGTTTCAGATACGGCATGCGCACTACGTTGCCGACTTGGGTGATGGGGTTGAGCTGATCTGGACGCCTGCTACCGACCCCGCCAGTACACTCGGCATACCTGCATTGGAAGCGGCGCCATCGACGCCGCACATATGGGTATATCCGCCCACCGAGCAAGCCGCCGATATAATTGTCGACCCGATTTATCCACCTGAGTACAGGGATTTCATCCTGGTATTTCCGGCGGATTCAGGGGTCAGGCCGCTGTATATCGTCGTTAGCTGGAAGTATGAGGACGCGCCCTATCACAGCAAAAAGGGGAATTCAGTTAAAAGTAAACGCCCTGAAAATGGGCTGGATTCGCTTAATGAATCGATAGAGGTGAATCCGCCGAATTCGCGACGACGTATAGCGATTGATCCGCATACAAATGAGTTTGTAGTGATAGATCGTACTGCTGAAGGTGCCTATCACGCCCACGTAAGACCTTGGAGCGGCTTACGACAAGAAATGAAAAACGCCTTGATCAGAGCTGGGAAAACCAACCGCAAAGGCAAAATCCTGGGAGATACAAAATGACAATGCGATACCACGACCCATCACTGGAACACGATGAAGCAGTACGCTATCTAGCAACATCAGATGTCAGCAAAGTGACGGAGGCATTGATTTCGATTGGGCTTGATGAACCGAATGGCGACTGGGCAGAACATACCTGTCTCCAATTTATCGAACACCCTGACGACGAGATTTCAGCGGCAGCAATCGTAGCTATTGGACACATCGCACGTCGATTCGGGGCATTAGATATGACAAAGGTCACGCCGGCGTTGGAACAGGCAAGACGCAGGTCGCCGTCTCTGTCGGCTGCGGTGAATGACGCAATGGATGACATAGAAATGTTCACCTGAAGCCCAACCCCTTCGGATTCTGTCGCCGCGTCCTATGAGTATGCGAGCCGAGCGTAAAATCTGGTCCGCAATAAAACCGCCCTGCTAAGGCGGTTTTTTATTGCCGGCGTTTTTGTATGTAACCCGCCCGCCACCGGCTAGACGCCCGCCCCTAAAACCAAAAACCCCAACCGGTCACCCGGTTGGGGTTTTGTGTTTCCAACGCCGACGTTTAGCGAGTAACGCGGCTGGTGCCATCGACGGTCATGATGCGTACGCGGTCGCCGATGCGGAAGATTTCATTCTCCTGCACGGCCTGCACGTAGGCGCGCATGCTGCCGTCGTCTTCGCGAACGGTGATTTCCACACCCTGGGTGCGGGTCAGGCCTTCTTCGGTGGCCGAACCCAGCAGGCCACCAGCGACGGCGCCGATCACGGCGGTCACGATGCTGCCACGGCCGCCGCCGATAGCGCTGCCGCCAACGCCGCCGATGACGGCGCCAGCCGCGCCGCCGATTGGGGTCTTGGTACCTTCGATTTTCACCGGACGCAGGGATTCAATGGTACCCATGCGCACGGTCTGTACACGACGCGCTTCGTCACGGGAGTACGAGTCGCCGGTCAGACTCGAGGCGCAGCCACCCAGCAGCAACGACAGGGTGGTAAAGCAGGCAACCAGTAAAACGGACTTACGCATAGCATCAACTCCAAAGGACAGGTGTTCATTAAACGCTGCGGCTTGACGCCTGTCACGGCAAGCCCCGCAGAAAATTGCTTTCATTCAGCCTTAGTACAGACTGCCCGCACCAGAAAACTCGACGAACGGTAGCTCTTCTCTCGTAGCCAGGTCCCTCATGGATTACTTCATCATTGTAGTCACAACCCTTGCCGGCCTGTATTTCCACGGCTGGTTGTACCTGCGCATCCGGCGCTGGATCGACCGTGACCTGGCACTGTCCCTGGCGGGCGATGATCCGCACAAGCGTGCCTTCATGCTCACGCAACTGGAGCAGGCCCGTGCGTTGAAGATCAAACGGTCTGAGTTGCCGGACTGGCTGAAGAATGCGGCGCAACAGTACACGCCCGGAGTCTCTGTTCAAGAGACTTCGGGGTGATGGGCAACATTCAAGCGAAGTGACGAAAGGTGCAGCTCAGGGCGCCAGACGCTCGCGCGTCCACTGCGAATCTTGCAGGCGGTAGTTGAGGCGGTCATGCAGGCGGCTGGCGCGGCCTTGCCAGAACTCGATGCGCTCGGGCAACAGGCGATAGCCACCCCAGTGCTCCGGGCAGTCGGGCTGGGTATCAGTGAAGCGCTGCTCGGTAGCCTTGAGCAGGTCCTGCAGCTCTTCGCGGTCACGAATGACTTGGCTCTGCGGAGAGGCCCAGGCCCCCAGGCGGCTGCCCAGCGGGCGGACCTGGTAATAAGCGTCCGACTCCTCGGGCGTGACCTTGACCACCCGACCTTCAATGCGCACCTGGCGCTCGAGGGTCGGCCAGAAGAAGGTCATGGCTGCGAACGGCCGCGCCGCCAGCTGTTGACCCTTGGCACTCTGATAGTTGGTAAAGAAGGTAAAGCCCTGCGCATCCAAGCCCTTGAGCAACAGGATGCGGCAGTGCGGGCGACCGTCCTGGTCGACGGTGGCCAGGGTCATGGCGTTGGCCTCCACCGGTGGCTGCTCGGTTTTCACCGCGTCGGCAAACCACTGGTGAAACAAGGCAAACGGCTCGCTCGGGGCCTGGGCCTCGCTCAAGCCATCCCGTGTGTAGTCACGGCGCATATCGGCCAGTGCCTGGGTCATGCGGCTTTATCCTTCTGGTTCAGCAGATCAGTTTTTCGCCTGGTCATTCGCCGGCGCAGCGGCCTTGGCCTTGGCTGGAGCCGGTTTTTTCGCAGCGGGCTTGGCCGGGGCTTTTTTGGCCGCAGGCTTGGCTGCCGCTTTTTTCGCGGCTGGCGCCTTTTTAGCCGGTGCCTTGGCGGCCGGGGCCGGGGCTGGAACGTCCTGCACTGCAACCATTTCGGCGACAGGCGGGGTTTTGCCCGACTGGTACTTGCTCAGCAGCGCCAGCATGGTGGTGCGCTGGGTGAACATGATTTCCATGCGACGGTTCAGGGCACGGCCCTGGTTGCTGTCGTTGGCCGCTCGTGGCATCAGGTCGCCCATGCCGCGCAGCATCAGACGGTCTTGCTTCAAGCCGCTGAGGCTGAAGATCGAGGCGATGGATTGCGCGCGTTCCTTGGTCAACGCCTGGCTGGCCGGGGCGGTGCCGGTGGCATCGACGTGGCCGAGTACCAGTACGGCGGTCTTCGGATCGGCTTCAACGGCCTTGGCCACGCGGGTGAACGGGCCGAGGGTGACGGGCAGCAACATGGCCGGGCGTTTCGGGTTGTAGGAACCGTCGACCGGGGCGATCACCACCAGCACGTTGTCACGACGCTCGAGTTGCAGGTTGCTGTCCTTGATGGCAGCACGCAGGCGCGGCTCATAGTCGTCCAACCAGGCTTGGGTGATTTTCGGATCGGGCATCGGCACGTTGGTCACGTCGACCTTGGCCAATGGCTTGGGCTTGCTTTCGAACGGCCACCACCAGTGGGTTTCGGTGTCGGTCTTGGCAACCGTAGGGGCAGGTTCTGCGGCCTTGAGGTCGGCTTTCAGGTCGGCCTTGGCATCGGCAGCCTTTTCGTCGGCGGTCTTGGAAGAGAATGGCCACCAGCTGGAGCCGGTGTCAGCCTTGGCGGCTGGAGCCGGGGCTGGCGCAGCAGCCGCAGCGGCTACCGGTACGGCAGGCTTGGCGCCGGCAGCTGGCTTGGCGTCAGGCTTGGCCTCTGATTTGGCCTCTGGCTTGGCGTCGGCTTGGGTCACTGCGTCCTTGGTCGCGGCCTTATCAGATCCAAATGACCACCAATGCCCACCCTCGGCATCATTTTGTGGAGTTTGTGCGCAGCCGGTAATAGTGAGGCATAGCGCCAGTGCCAAGGACTTGTTCGATAACATGAGATATCCACAAAATGAGAAAAGAAACGGGGGTCTGGATGACCCGTTAAACAGACGCTTACAGAACATTAAAGTTACATCATTTCGTTCAGCGCCTTCTTATAGTTGCCTTTGTAACAAAAAAACGTGAAACAGCAAGGGGTTTACAGACAACCGGCCAATATTCCGACCAACTTCTGTGCCCGTGGGTCCATAAGTACATAAGGCCCCAATGTATTAGTCACGAAACCAAATGCTACATCGTGCTCAGGGTCAGCAAACCCCACCGAGCCACCGGCGCCAGGATGCCCGAATGCACGCGGGCCAAGGCCGAACGTGGCGTTGGGCAGCTGCGGCTGGTCCAACATGCAGCCCAGGCCAAAACGGGTGTGTGTCAATAATGTTTTATCCGGCCCGATACTGTGTTCGCGGGTCAATTGTTCGAGCATGTCGGCTTCAAGCAAACTACCGTCCAGTAATCCACTATAAAAACCCGCCAGGCTGCGCGCATTACCGTGACCATTCGCCGCTGGCTGCTGCATACGGCGCCATTCAGGTTTATTAGTGCTGGTCAGAATAGACGGTGGATTGGCAAATGCACGCGTGGTCATGGCCGCCGGTTCACGCATCATTACTTGCAGTAAACGTTGTGCGGCTTCATCGCCCATATTGCCTTTGCTGCGCGCTATATGTGCAACGCGGTAAAACTCTTCATCCGCCAGCCCCACGTGGAAGTCCAGCCCCAATGGCCGCGCCACCCGCGCGACAATGGACTCTCCCGGCCCGCGACCATCGGCACGCCGCAGCAATTCACCGACCAGCCAGCCGTAGGTGATGGCCTCGTAGCCGTGGCCTTGGCCCGGCGTCCACCACGGGGCTTCGGCGGCCAAGGTATCGACCATCAGTTGCCAGTCGTAGAGAGCCTCGGTGGGCAGCATTTCGCGGATCGCCGGCAACCCGGCCTGGTGGCAGAGCAACTGGCGCAGGGTGATGGCCTCTTTCCCGGCGGCAGCAAATTCAGGCCAGTAGTGGGCGACCGGCGCATCGAGTTGCAATTTGCCTTCGGCCACCAATTGCAGGGCCGTGACCGCCGTAAAGGTCTTGGTGCAGGAAAACAGGTTGACGATGGTGTCGCTGTGCCAGGCCTCGGCCCCGTCCTTGTCGGCGGTGCCGGCCCACAGGTCGACGACGGTTTCGCCACCGATCTGGATGCAAAGCCCGGCACCACGCTCCTGTGGGTCATCGAACAACGCGGCGAAGGCTTCACGTACCGCTTCGAACTGGAGTTCGTAATGACCCTGAATCTGCACCTGAGCGCCCTCGAAAAACATCGAAAAAAGTGGCCGACATTGTTCCAGCCCTTGTAGGTTTTGTGAACCCGTCAGCACTCAATCAATGACCATTTCCGGAGTGCCCGCCCGCGTGCCCGGCGCCCTGCCCCGGGCCTTTGCCCTCATGCCCGGCCCGGCCACCCTCGCTTTCACGCGCGGCGCCTGCCGCCTTGGCCTTTTCCGCTTCCTTGCCCAGTTGGTCGACCGCCGCCAGGTTGCTTTTGCGCACGCTCTCGACAAAGCCCTGGAACGGGATGTCAGTAATGCCCACCAAGCCAAAATGGCCGTTCTCACCGTCCAGTAGGCGTCCGGTCACCGGTTGGTCCAGGTACTGGAACCAGTGCACGCCGACAATCGACGGCTCGGCCATGGCCTGCTTGAGGAAATTGCCGTAGGCCACGCCACGGTCGTCTTCCTTGGCCAGTTGGGTCACGCCACCCCAAAACGGCCCACGGTCGGCCGAGCCGAAGTTGAATTCGGTGATCAGTACCGGCTTGTCCAACGCCCGCAAGGCGGCGAAGTCGTAACCGTCCTGGGGTTTGAGGGTGTACATGTTGAAACTCAACACATCGCAGTACTGCGCACAGGAGGCCACGGCTTCCGGCGTGCTGACCGCATAACGGCCGCCCAACAGCAGTTGGTTGGGGGCATGCCATTTCAGCGAGTCGGAGATGGTCTTGAAGTAGGCATCGGCGAAGGTCTTCTGGAAGTATTTAAAGTCAGCTTCGATTTCCGGGTGCTCGGCGTTGGGCATAGGCGGTTCGAAGCCCGGGTCTTCCATCAGCTCCCAGCCCTTCAAATCGATGCCCCAGGCTTTCGACAAACCTTCTTCGTTACGGTATTTGTCGCGCAACTGCTTGAGAAACGCGCGCTTGGCCGGTACATCGGTGGTCATGCGCAAGGTGCCGTAGGCCAGGGCGTAGCGGGACTTGGGATCATCACCAGGGCCGGCCCAAGCCAGCTCGTTGTCGGCAAAAAAGCCGATCAACCACGGGTCATCACGGTGATCGCGGGCAGCAATCGCCACGGCGCGCTCGGTGGCCATGGCGAAGCGGGGGTCGAACGGGTCGGGCATGCCGCCCCACCAGTCGGTGCCGGTGCTGATGCTGGCGTAGTCGCCGACAATCGACAGCGGCAAGGTGTAGGGCACGCGGTCGGCGGTGGCCAGATCATCATCGCTCCAGTTGCCGACGGTGTTGAAACCCCACGCCTGCAAGCGGTCGAGGGTGTGGGTCACCCAGCGCTTCTGGTCAAACCCGTCACCGCCATACGTGCGCTGCAGGTTGGCGCCGTAAAAGTCATACCAACGCCCGGCAGCAAAGCTGCGCCCTTCGCCCGCGCCGTTGCCGGTGCGGTTGTCGCTGCTGCCGTAGTACTTGTCGAAAGGCTCGCCACCCTTGGGCAACGCCGCGAACATCCATTCTCGGCCTGCCACATAGGTCTGGCTGTTGTCCGGGGCCACGGTATTGACGCCCAGTGAGTAGAACGGGTGCCCCTCCGGCGTCACCAGGTACCAGCGCCCGTCGCGCTTCTCGGTGCGGAAAAACCCGCTGGCGTCGAAGGCCGGGCCTTTGTTCCAGCCGCCATATTGGTCCAGCGCGGATTTGTCCCGCGTGGCCAGCCAGCCCTGGAGCTGCTGTTGCTCCTTGGCGGCGGCGGCCTTGAGTTGTTCGTCGCTGCTGACTTTTTCCGGCCAGCGCGCTCGCGTGGATTGACCGTAGGCGTCCACCAACTCGCTATAGGCCGCCTTAATCACCGGTTCGCTGTCCTGCACGCCAAAGCGCTCCAGCAGGATGCTCTGGGCGGCGTTGGGCTTGATCATCGACAAGGTCACCGAAACCACCTGGCTGCGGTCGATTTCGCCGGCGCTGCTGGCCAGTAACACGCGCTGGCCGTCCACGGTGATCGGCATCGGCGGGCCGGCCTTCATGCCCTGGCTCAGCGGCGAGTTGGCCTGCAGCGGCACCAGCAGGGTCTGGGCCGGACCGGCAGGCAGGTCAACGCGGCTGACCAGGGTACGGCCATCACTGCTCTGCACCTTGACGTAGAGCGTCAGCGCCCAGTCCATCGCACTCTGGATGCGCAGGCTCACGGCGCCCGACTGGGACCAGTCCCAGGCACCGGTTTGCGGGCTGAGAACCAGGCTCGGCTCGGCAGCCGGGTTGAACGTAATGCGGCGCAGCACCTCGCCTTCGGGGGTTTGTTCGGCGTTGTATTGCGGCAGGCTGGCGTCCTGGGTCGCCACCTTGACCACATCGGCAGGCCGGACGAAGTTGAACAGGGTCTGTTGCCCGGCAGGCGCGGCCATCAAGGGCGCGGCGAGCAGCAAGGCAAAAAGGGCGGGCAGCGTGCGAATCATACGAACAAGGTTCTCCCAGACGGCCGATGAGTGGCCTGATGACATAATTGAGATAGACCACGAAGTGGGCGTGTTCGCCCACGGTGGCTTAAGAAATTTCGCGCCTGAACGGCGGCAAGGCATTGAGGATAGCCTTGCCATAGCGTTGGGTGACCAAACGACGGTCGAGCAAGGTGATGGTGCCCCGGTCCTCTTCGGTACGCAGCAAGCGACCGCAGGCCTGGACCAGCTTCAAGGAAGCATCCGGCACCGAGATTTCCATGAACGGGTTACCACCCCGTGCCTCGATCCATTCGGCCAAGGCCGCCTCGACCGGATCGTCCGGCACCGAGAACGGAATCTTGGCGATCACCACATGCTCACAGTAGGCGCCGGGCAAGTCCACGCCTTCGGCAAAACTCGCCAGGCCGAACAGTACGCTGGAGTCCCCACCATCGACGCGCGCCTTGTGTTTGTTCAGGGTTTCCTGCTTGGAGAGGTTGCCCTGGATAAACACCTGCTTGCGCCAGTCACGGTCGAGGCCGTCGAACACGTCCTGCATCTGTTTGCGTGACGAGAACAGCACCAGCGTACCGCGTGAACCTTCTACCAGTTCCGGCAGGTCACGGATGATTGCGGCGGTGTGGGCCGCCGCATCCCGTGGGTCGGCCTTGAGGTCCGGCACCCGCAGCACACCCGCGTCGGCATGATGGAACGGGCTCGGCACCACTGCAGTGACGGCCTTTTTCGGCAGGCCGGCACGCATGCGGAAGCGGTCGAAAGTACCCAGGGCGGTCAATGTGGCCGAGGTTACCAGGCAGCCGTAGGCCACGTTCCACAGGTTGCGTCGTAGCATTTCGGCGGCCAGGATCGGGCTGGCGTTGACCTCGATATCGAACAACGCACCGCTTTCCGACAGGGTCAGCCAGCGCGCCATGGGCGGGTTGTCTTCCGGGTCTTCGACGGTGAAGGCGGTCCACAACTCCCAATTGCCCTGGGAGCGCGACAGCAGGCTGCCGAACAGCGGGTACCATTCCTCGGCCTGGTTGCTGGCGATGCCGATGTTGACCTCGCCGTCCATGCCTTCCTTGAGCAAATCGGTGAGACGGGTGAAGAGGTCGGTCAGGCGTGAAAAGCCCTTCTTCAGCTCGATGCCCATTTCGCGCATGTGCTCGGGGATCAGCCCGCCGACAAAACGGTGACGGGGCCGCTCACGGCCCTCGACGTCTTCGCCGGGCTTGAAGTCGGCCACCTGTTCGCAGGCGCTGAACATGAATTGCTGCTGGGTCTTGATCTCCCGCGCCAGTTCCGGCACCTGTTCGATCAGCTTGCCAAGGTCGCCGGGCAGCGGATGCTGGGCCAGCAACTTGGTGAGGTTCTTCGCGGTGGTTTCCAGCCAGTCGGCGGTGGAGCGCAGCCGCGTGTAGTGAGCAAAGTGGCCGATGGCCTTGTCGGGAAGGTGGTGCCCTTCGTCGAAGACATAGAGGGTGTCACGCGGATCCGGCAATACCGCACCGCCGCCCAGGGCCAGGTCGGCCAGGACCATGTCGTGGTTGGTAACGATCACATCGACCTTGCCCATGCCTTCACGGGCCTTGTAGAAGGCGCATTGGCCGAAGTTGGGGCAATGGCGGTTGGTGCACTGGCTGTGGTCGGTGGTCAAACGCGCCCAGTCGGCGTCTTCGAGAGCGGTGGGCCAGCTGTCGCGGTCACCGTCCCATTTATTGCCGGCCAGTTTCTCGATCATGCTGGTGAACAGCTTCTGGCTGGCCTCATCGACCTCGATCTTGAAGCCTTCTTCTTCGAACAGTTGGGCCGTCGCGGTTTGCGCGTGGCCTTCCTGCAGCAATACGTCGAGCTTGGACAGGCACATGTAGCGCCCACGGCCCTTGGCCAGGGCGAAGGTAAAATTCAGGCCACTGTTGCGCATCAGGTCAGGCAGGTCTTTGTAGACAATCTGCTCCTGCAGGGCGACGGTGGCGGTGGCGATCACCAGGCGCTTGCCGGCGGCCTTGGCGGTGGGGATTGCGGCCAGGCTGTAGGCCACGGTCTTGCCGGTACCGGTGCCGGCCTCGACAGCCACGACCGCGGGTTCACCCTCGCGGCGACCCTCGTCGTCGGTGTCGATATCCCCGAGGACCTTGGCCACTTCGGCGATCATCAGGCGTTGGCCGTAGCGCGGTTTCAAGCTCTTGGCTTCGAGAAAACGCGAATAGGCGCCCTGGATCGTGGTTTTGAGTTCAGTGCTGATCATGGATAGTCGGGCGCAAAAAACGCTGGATAAATTTTCAGTGGTTCGGATCGGCCGCTATCATACCCCGCTAATTAATCCCGCGCAGAACGGAGTACCACAATGACCGCGTTTAGCCTCGCTTACACCCTGCATGTATTGGCCGCCCTGATCTGGGTCGGCGGTATGTTTTTCGCCTGGATGATCCTGCGCCCCGCCGCTGTGGCGGCACTTGAAGGCCCTGCCCGACTCAAGCTGTGGGCGAATGTGTTTCAACGTTTTTTTGTATGGGTGTGGGTGGCGGTGGCGGTTTTGCCGATCAGCGGCATCGGCCTGCTGCAGTTGCGCTTCAGCGGGTTTGAGACGGCGCCCCGTTATGTGCAGGTGATGATGGGCTTGTATCTGGTGATGACGGCGTTGTTTATCCGTATCCAGGCGTTGAAATTCCCGGAATTGCGCACGGCGGTGGCGGCGGAGGATTGGCCGGCGGGTGCTGCGGTGCTGGGGCAGATCCGCAAATTGGTGGGGATCAATCTGATCGTGGGGTTGGTGGTGGTGGCGATTGCTTCGGCTCGGCCGATGTTCTAAGGGTGTTCTTTAGGGCCTCTTCGCGGGCAAGCCCGCTCCCACAGTTGACCGAGTTCCAACATGAGAATGCGGTCGAATGTGCGAGCGGGCTTGCCCGCGAAGACGTCAGCCCAAACGGCTCACAGCCGCTGAATGGTCACAGTGCCCGCAGGCCCAGCCGGCCCCGGCTGCCCTTCCAACCCCGGGCGGCCCTTCTCTCCACCGTCGGCGCGGTACACCAGGCAGCCCTTCGACTGCCCGCCTTTACCAGGCTTGCCCGCCGTACCGGCCAAACCGCCCGCACCGCCATCGACCCAGACTTTGATCTGCTGCGCCGGGAAGTCCTGCGGCAACTCGACCCGTACCTGCGCACCCGCCGCGCCTGGCAAGCCATCGCCGCCGTTATCACCATTGGCACCACGACCGGCTGAGCCCCAGGTGCAGCCCGGATCCTCGCCGTTGGCGCCATCGAGCCCGGCATAACCTTGGGCACCGGCGCCGCCACGGGCGTCCACCGAGAGTTCTTCTGCTGCCAGCGAATTGATGCGCAAGGTCAGGTCACGCCCAGCCTTGGCGGGTTTTTCATGGGTGCCGGGAGCGCCGCGTGAGGTGATCTGGCTGCCGTGATCCAACTGCGCATGACGCACCTGCAATTGCAGGGCGGTGTTACCGGGAACGATGGCGATGCGCGCGTCGCGGCCCAGGTGCAGTTCGTCCACAGTGACTTGGCTGATGGTAGCCGGAATCAGCAACGTACCGTAGTCCGCCACGTCCAGGCGCTCCAGTTGCAACACACTGGTGCTGCTGGGCAGGCGCATCAATGAGTTGGTTTCAACACTGACGCTCTGGGCCAGGGCAACGGGGCTGACCAACAGGGCCAACAATAAAACCTTACGCATCATGGAGCTCCCCTGAATTTTTCAAAAAACATTTCTAGTTTTTCTTTGGACGCACAGTAACGACTTCCACAGGCGCTTTGCCAGTGAAGGATCAAAAAAGTTAATAAAGGAGGAGGATTGGCAGCAATGCCCCTGTGGATCCCACAGGGGCAAGGGCCGTCAGCGGTTAATCTGGATTTCCGTGCGGCGGTTCAAGGCGCGGCCTTCAGCGGTTTTGTTGTCGGCTACGGGGTGGCTCTCGCCCGCACCGGTCACCGATACAAAATTGCTGCGCGGTACACCGGCGCCGATCAAGTAATCGGTCACCGAGTGGGCGCGTTTTTCCGAGAGTTTCTGGTTGTAGGCGTCTTTGCCGACGCTGTCGGTATGGCCACTGACCCGCAGTTGGGCGGTCGGGGCTTCCTGTTTCAAGCGTGTGGCAACGGTATCGAGCTTGGTTTTGTCCGCCGCCGTCAACTGGGCCGAATCGAACTGGAAGTGCACATCACGGATCACGATGGTTTCTTCCTTGACCACCACGACCTCCTCAACCACCGCTGGAGGCGCTACGGGTGGGCAGCCATCGGCATCGACTTGCACACCCTTCGGCGTGCCCGGGCACTTGTCGCGGCTGTCCGGCACGCCATCGCCATCTTCGTCGCCATCGCCGTGTACCCAGCAATAGGCGCCAGCCATGCCGCCCACCAGCAACGCGCCATAGCCTGCGTAGGCCGAGCTTTCAGTGGCACCGATCGCCGCACCGGTCACGCCGCCAACAGCGGCGCAGGTGGGCCAATCGGTTTTTTGCAAACCTGCGCAACCTGTCAATACTCCGGTTAGCAGAACCAAGGGTAGAGCTGTCCGCATGATGCTCATCTGATTTCTCCTGAGGGGATCGGCGGGGGCCGATGGGTGCAGTAAAGACGGCTCTTTTCATCTGCGCCACTACGCCGCGCCCCTGTATTCATTGAGGATCGTCGTGTTTGTCGGACTTTTCGCAGCCACCCGCTCTAGGCCCGCACGCTCAGCCGCGCTAGTCTCTACGGTCTTGATGTGAGGATCTCTGATGACCGCCGGTATTTCTGCCCGTACCCCCCAGCAAGCGCTGGCCGCCTTGCTCGACCTGCACCAGCCCAAACGCCTGTTGCTGTTGGGCGCCAGCCAGTTCCCGGCGCTGGAGGCTTTTCAAAAAGCCCATCCGGATACCCAGGTGTCCGTCGCGGCACCGGGCGCGTTGCCTACAGAGCTTGCCGCACAGCGATTTGACCTGGCGCTGGTGGTGGACTGCCTGGAGCACCTGTCAAAACCGCAAGGCCTGACCCTGCTTGGCGGCATCCGTAACCTGAATGCCAGCCGCATTGCGGTGTTGGTGGACCTGGGCGCCTGCGACTGGAAAGACACCGACTTCTTCTCCCTGGCCCTGCAGGCCGGCGAGCGTTTCCAGCGTGACGAGCAGGTTCTGACGCTGTTTACCTACGATCTGCTTGACTATAAGCAAGTGCCGGACTGGCTCAACGCCCGCTTCTGGGCCAACCCGGAAAACTTTGGAAAGTATTGGTGGTAACCCGATGAGTACATCCATTTGCCCCTGCGGCAGTGGCAACCTGCTGGATGCCTGCTGCGGCCATTATCACGCCGGGCACCCGGCGCCCTGCGCTACCGCGTTGATGCGCTCGCGCTACAGCGCCTACGTCTTGGGCCTGGTGGACTACCTGGTCGCCACCACCCTGCCCGCCCAACAACCGGGCCTGGACCGCAACGCCATCGCCGCCTGGAGTGCCCAGAGCACCTGGCTCGGCCTTGAGGTGGAAAGCTCGGAGGTGTTCGGCGGCCAGCCGGAACACGCGTTCGTGACCTTCACCGCGCGCTGGCATGACAGCAACGGTGAACATAGCCACCGCGAGCAGTCGTCTTTCGTACAGAATGACGGGCGCTGGTACTTCATCGACCCGACGGTGGAGGTGAAGGCCGGACGCAACGATGCCTGCCTGTGCGGCAGTGGGCAGAAATTCAAGAAGTGCTGTTCCAGCTACCTCTAACCACCACAGGACTCACGCCATGCTCCGGATGTACAGCTTGATGCTGGCGTTGACCCTTGGCCTCACCGGTTGCGCGTCGTGGTTCGAAGACGATTCGCCGCCGCCTCATGTCTCCCTGGTGAAAGTCGAGGTGGTGCGCGCCAAGCTGCTGGAGCAGAAGTTCAAGCTGTACTTTCGCGTGGACAACCGCAACGACGACGACCTGACCGTGCGCGGCCTGATCTACAAAGTCAGCCTGGGCGACTTTGTGCTGACCGAGGGGGAGTCCAACGAATGGCTGACCGTACCGCCGCGCAGTCATAAATTTTTCCGGGTGTCGGTGCGCACCAACCTCTGGCCGCAGATCCGTGATGTGGTGCAGATGTTGAAAAAACCCGACCAGCCTGTGCCGTATCGCCTGGAAGGTGAGCTGAAAACCGGATTATTCATCGGTTATGACGTGCAGGTGAACCACAATGGCGAGATAATCCCCGGCGATTTTATTCCGGAGCGACATCGATGACTCAGCAACCCCATGTCCATGGTCCTGACTGCAACCACGATCACGATCACCATGATCACGACCACGGCCATGTCCACGGCCCAAACTGCGGCCACGCTCACCAGGAGCCGGTGCGCAATGCCTTGAAGGACGTGGGTCGCAATGATCCTTGCCCGTGCGGCAGCGAGAAGAAATTCAAGAAGTGCCACGGGGCCTGATGCCCCAACCTGTGGCGGGCTTGTTGTGGTGAGCGGGCTTGTCCCGCGCGGGGCTGCGAAGCAGCCCTAAAAACTGACAACGCGTTGTATCTGTAATACTGCCGCGGCCTTAATGGGGCCGCTGCGCAGCGCAGCCCAGCGCAGAACAAGCCCGCTCACTACATACCCTCCCTGCGCGAGCCTCAGGATCTGCGTTGGAACTGCAACTCCACTTCCAGCCCGCCTCCCTCCCGATTACGCAAACTCAACCGCCCGTCATGCGCCTTGGCGATGGTGTGAGCGATGCTCAAACCCAAGCCATACCCGCCGGTCTCGGCGTTGCGTGAACCCTCCACGCGGTAGAACGGCTCCATCACTTGTTCGAGTTGCTCCTGGGGAATCCCCGGGCCACGGTCGCTGATGACAATCTTCAAGCTGTCCGCCTGATCGTCGATGCGCACCACCACGTCGGTGCCATAACGCAGCGCATTTTCCAGCAGGTTCTGCACACAGCGCTTGAGGCTGCGGGCATACCCCGGCAATGGCTGTTTCGCACGCCCCTCGATCCGTACGTGTTCACCCACATCTTCCGCATCCGCCTGCAAGCTTTGCAGCAAGGCGTTGATGTCGATGTTTTGCCGTGACTCGTTGATTTCGCCGCTGCTGACAAAATCCAGCGTACTGGAGACCATATGCTCCATTTCCTCCAGGTCGCTGCGAAAACGCTCCTTGGTGCGATTGTCCTCAAGCATCTCGGTGCGCAGGCGCAGGCGTGTGATGGGTGAGCGCAGGTCGTGGGAAATGGCCGCAAGGAACCGCGTGCGCTCGGCAATGTTGGCGATCAGCCGCTGTTGCATTGCATTGAAGGCTTGGGCTGCGCGGCGCACTTCGGTGGGGCCGTCCACTGACAACGGCGGGCGCTGGATATCCCGGCCCAAGGCCTCGGCCGCCTTAGCCAGTGCATTGAGCGGGCGGATGGCCAGGCGTACGGCGACCAGGGCAATCACCACCAGCACCAGCACCCGCAACAGATAAATGCGCATGACGTAGTCGAACAACAGGTCCAGCGGCGAAGTGCTGGTCCAGCCCTGTTCCTCGCTGGCATCCACCTGCAACCAGCGGCCGTCGGGCAGGCGCAGGTCGATCAGGAATTGCCCCACCACCGGCTTGGAGCCGAGCAAGGTCGACAGCCCGGCGGTGTGCCCATCGCCATCCACCAGGGACAGGCGCAACAAGATCAGGGTGTGGGCGTACCCGGTTTTTTCCGACAGCACTTTCTTGATCAGCCGTTCGGTGGGCCGGTCGCTGTCCTTGAGGGTGCTGGGTGTATTGCTGGCTTGGTCGCTGAGGGTCAGGCGGAAGGTCGGCGTGTCGAGCAGCTTGATCAGCAGGTCAGCCTGTTGCGGGTCGCTGTGCACCAGCCGCACCACGTCGGCCAGGCGCGTGGCGATCAACCGCGCGGGGATTTCCAGCACCTGCCCATGGCGCCGGTCGTACCAGATGCTGCTGGTCAGCGCCTGCGCCGCAAGCATGCCGCTGACCAGGATCAGCACCAACCGCCCGAACAGCGAACGCGGCAGCAGTCTCACGATTCCAGCACCACGTCGTCGGCGGTGAGCATGTAGCCTTCGTTGCGCACGGTCTTGATCAGACCCGCCGGCAGTTGCGAGCGCAGGCGACTGACACACACATCGATGGAACGGTCGAACGGCGTGCTGTCCTTGTCGAACACGTGATTGAGCAGAAAATCGCGGCTCAGCGGGCGATTGGGGTGCTGCAACAGCAGGCGCAACACGCGGTAATCCGAATTGCCGAGGCTGACCACCACGCCCTCCGGCGAGAGCAATTGCCGCGCACGCGTGTCGAGCTGCCAGCCGGCGAAACGAATACTTGGCGCTTCATCCAGGCGTGCGCGGTCGGGAAAGCTCTGCACCCGACGCAGCACCACCTTGATGCGCACCAGCAGCTCACGCGGGTCAAACGGTTTGGGCAGGTAGTCGTCGGCGCCGATTTCCAGGCCGACGATGCGGTCGATCAACGAGCCTTTTGCCGTGAGCATCACCACCGGCGTGTTTGAGTTCACCCGCAGTTCGCGGCACAGGCTCAGGCCGTCTTCGCCGGGCAGCATCAGGTCGAGGACGATCAGGTCGATGACATTCAGCGCCAGGCGCCGGCGCATTTCCTTGCCGTCGGCCGCAGTGGAGACCTGGAAGCCGGCATCGCTCAGGTAGTCGCAGAGCAGCTGGCGGATTTGCGGGTCGTCATCAACGATCAGCAGGTGGTCTTGCTTGGCCATGGGCAGTCAATCCAAAAAACAATGAAACGCAGCAAATAGCCGAAAGTTCAGCCAGCAGCACGCGCAAATGTAATGGAATGTTGTAGGAAACCATAATCACGCATCAGCGATACAAACCTGGGGTATGGCAGGCGAAATCGCTCTTTAGACTACCGAACCTAAATGAGAGTAATTGTAATTTAGACTCGGAAGTTGCCCATGTCATTGCCCACACCTCGCAGCCACACGCTGCACACCACCCTGGCACCGATGTTCGGCCTGCTGGCTGCCGGCAGCGTTGCCCCGGTTGCCTTGGCGGATGCGCCAACGGCCACGTCCAACGACTCGGTGCTGAGCCTGCCGGAAATCAAGGTCGATGGCGAAGCCACTTCCACCTTCAAAGTGGACCGGGTGACCTCGGCGAAAATCAGCCAGCCGCTGCTGGACGCGCCGCAAAGCGTGACCATCGTGCCGCAGCAGGTGCTCAAAGAGCAGAACGCGCAGACCTTGCAGGAAGTGTTGCGCAACGTGCCAGGCATTACCTTTATGTCGGGTGAGGGCAACCTGGGCTGGGGCGACCTGTTTTCGATTCGCGGATTTTCTTCCGAGCAGAGCCTGACCGTCGACGGCGTGCGCGATGCGGGCATGTCGACGCGCACCGATACGTTCAACCTGCAACAGGCGGAAGTGTTCAAGGGCACCGGGTCCATCGAGTCCGGGGTGTCTGCCGTGGGTGGCAGTGTCAACCTGGTCAGCAAGGAAGCGCACCTGGGCGATGCCAACAAAGTCTCGGCCGGGATCGGCACCGACAGCTACCGCCGCCTCACGGCCGACCTCAATAAACAGCTGAACGACACCACCGCCGTGCGCATCAACCTGATGAAGCACTACAACCAGGTGGCCGAGCGCGACGACGTGGACTATGACCGCTGGGGCATCGCCACCTCGTTCGGCTTCGGCCTGGGCACCGATACGCGGTTCTTCGTCGACACCTTCTATCAGAAAGACACCAATACCCCGGACGGCGGCGTGCCGATCCAGCGTGGGACAAATGGCGACCGCATGCCGGGCGTGAAACGCTCCAACTGGTACGGCGACTCCAGCCTCTATACCCAAGAAAACAAAACCACCTCGCTCACGGCACGCTTCGAGCATGACTTCGACTGGAACGACGCCAACCTGCGCAACCAGACGCGTTGGGAACGCAGCGACAACTTCGCCGTGCTCTCCCCCGCGCGCTTCTTCGCTGCCAACGCCAATGGCCAGAAGACCTGCACCGGCACGCGCTGTGCGGCCCTGGGCTACACCGGTGTAGGTCCTATCAGCCAAGTACCGGGCAGCACGGTGAATGCCTACACCGACTACGTGAATAACAGCAACACCGCCTACGGCATCCTGCGCGGCAGCGACTTCGGCCTGTCCAAGCGCTACACCATCCTCGACAACCAGACCGACTTCAATTTCAACCTCACCACCGGCAGCCTGCAGCACGCGGTGGTCAGCGGCCTTGAGTTCTATCACGAGACCTACGGCGGGCTGAAACGCAACGCCAAAGTGCCGGCTGGCGACATGCTCTTCGACATGAACGACCCCAGCCACAGCTTCGCCAGTACCTACGTGACCAAAGGCGAAGGCGACCCGCGCTCGGTGATCGACAACGCCGGTCTCTACCTGGGCGACACGATCACCCTCAACGAGCAGTGGCAAGTGCTGGGGTCGCTGCGCTACGACAACTGGCGTGCGCAAACCCGCCAGCGCGGCCAGGCCACGATCAGCAGCACCGACGGTGCCGTCAGCGGTCGGGTCGGCGCGGTGTTCAAGCCGTTGCCCAACGGCAGCCTCTATGTGTCCTACAGCGAGGCGGCGCAGCCGTCGGCGTTGGGTGCGTCGACCAACAACCAGATCTACGGCGCAGCGAGCACCAGCAACTACAGCCCGGCCAAATCGAAGACCTACGAACTGGGCACCAAGTGGGACATCGCCCACGACAGGCTCAACGTCACGGCGGCGATCTTCCGCACCGAACTGGACAATGCCTGGGAATACCAGGACGGCGAATCCGCCCCGGTACGCGCGTTGCCCGCCAAGCGTGTAGACGGCATCGAACTGGGCCTGCAAGGCAATATCACCCCGCGCTGGACCGCCTACAGTGGTTTCTCGGCACTCAAAAGCACCCAGACCAAAGGCATCAACAAAGGCGCCGAAGCCAAGAACGTGCCCGACCTGACCGCCAACCTGTGGACCACCTACGCCGTCACCGACGCCCTGAGCCTCAGCTACGGCGAGCAATACGTGGGTCGACGCCGCTACACCGACAATAAATACGTCGGCGGCTTGAACAACAACAGCAGCTACGCCAACGGCCCGTCCGGCGTGTATGCGATCTACACCCGCGACCACGAAAAAGCCCCCGGCTACTGGCTGAGCAACCTGGCCGCGCAATACAAGGTGAACAAGGACACCACGGTCAACCTCAACCTCAACAACGTGTTCAATAAGTTTTATTACAGCCAGGTCGGCGCGTCCCTCGACGGCTTCCAGCTCTACGGCATCCCAGGCGCCGGGCGCACCCTCACCGCCAGCGTCGACTATGAGTTCTGACCCGTGCTGATCGAAATCCCGGCATTGCTCAGTGCCAGCGAAGTCGACATCACCGTGGCCGCCTTGCTCGATCAGCCCTGGGTGGACGGCAAGGTGACGGCCGGGCAGCGCTCGGCCATGGCGAAAAACAACCGGCAGTTGTCGCAGGATTCGCCGGTGGCCATTCGCATTGGCGAACAGATCCTGGCGCGGCTATCGGACAACGCGCTGTTTATGTCCGCCGCCTTGCCCAAGCGCATTTACCCGCCGCTGTTCAACCGCTACAGCGGCGGCGAGGCGTTCGACTGGCATATCGACAATGCCATTCGCGGCCTCAAGGGCGTGCGCGAACGGGTGCGCACCGACATCTCCGCCACCCTGTTCCTGGCCGACCCGGCTAGGTACGACGGCGGTGAACTGGTGATCCGCGACACCTTCGGCGAGCACGCGGTGAAGCTGCCCGCCGGCCACCTGCTGATCTATCCCGGCAGCAGCCTGCACAAGATCAACCCGGTGACGCGTGGCGAGCGCCTCGCCAGTTTTTTCTGGATCGAAAGCCTGGTGCGCGAAGACAGTCAGCGCCAGTTGCTATTGGACATGGACGTCGCGATCCAGACCCTCACCGCCCAACACGCCGACCATCACGCGCTGCTGCAACTGAGCGGCGCTTATCACAACCTGTTGCGGCGCTGGAGCGATGTCTGATGCGCCGCCTTCACCTGGAGTCCCTGCCATGTTGAAACCCCGTCACCTGCTCAAGCTGGGTGTGCTGTTCGGCGCCCTGGTCCTTGGCCACGCTGAAACCGCTGCCGCCCATGAAGTCACCGACGTGCTGGGCCGCAAGGTCGAAGTGGCTGACACCGTAAAGCGCGTTGTCCTAGGTGAAGGCCGGCTGATTTCGGCGTTTGCGTTGCTGGACAAGGACGCGCCCTTCCAGCGCATCGTCGGCTGGCAGAACGATTTGCGCCTGCTCGACCAACACACCTACAACGCCTACGTGGCGAAATTTCCCACAGTGAAAGACATCCCGCTGATCGGGCAAGCGTCGGAACAAAGCGTCAGCGCCGAGGAAATCCTTTCGCTGAAACCTGACCTGGCAGTGTTCAGCATTTCCGGTCACGGCCCGACCGAACACAGTCCGGTCGCCGATGTGCTGGCCAAGGCGGGCATTCCGGTGGTGTTCGTCGACTTCCGCATCAACCCGGTGCAGGGCACTCACACCAGCATGACCGCGCTGGGCCAGGCATTGGGGCGTGAAGCCCAGGCCAAGGCGTTCCTGGGTTTCTATGACCAGCACATCAAGGTGATCACCGATGCGGTCGCCACCTTGCCGGCAGGCCCGCGCCCGAGTGTGTTCCTCGAACTGCTGGCCGGCGTTTGGCAAGCGCCGGGGCATACCACCGGCAAGAGTGGCATGGGCGAACTGATAGCACTGGTCGGCGGGCGCAATATCGCCGCTGGCGTGGTGCCGGGTGCGTTGGGCGATATCAGCGTCGAGTACGCGCTCAAGGCCGACCCGGATGTGTATATAGCCACCGGCAACCGCAAGCCCGGCTTGATCCTGGGCGCGGGTGTTGGCGCAGATGAAGCCCACGAGGCGCTGGACCGGGTATTGGCGCGTCCCGAATTCGCCAATCTTCGTGCAATCCGTGAGGGCAATGCCCACGGCCTGTGGCATGACTTCTATAACTCACCGTACAACCTGCTGGCGATTGAATCGTTGGCCAAATGGGTGCACCCAGAGCTGTTCGCCAAGCTGGATCCGCAGGCGACCATGAACCAGATCAACGCGCAATTCCTGGGGATGCCGTTGCAGGGTGCCTATTGGATCGACAGCAAGCCCAAGTAACGTTTATCGCCCTATTGGAATGCAGTCAGTGTGGGAGCTGGCTTGCCTGCGAAAGCGGTGTCTCTGTCACCTCATTCAGTGACTGACACTCCGCTATCGCGGGCAAGCCCGCTCCCACATTTAGATCTTTATTGTTTTTGAAATTGTGTGAGCCCAATGACCACTCAAACCCTCGACCTTGCCAGCGCCACCCACGGCTACCGTCGCCTGTTGGCGCGGCGCGCCTGGCTGCTGGGCCTGCTCGGTACGGCGCTGGCGTGCGCCATCCTCGTGGACCTTGCCAGCGGCCCCTCGGGTATGGGCCTGCTGGCCTTGCTCGACGGCATCCTGCACCCCTCGCACCTGAGCGCCACCGACCAGGTGATCATCTGGAACGTGCGCCTGCCCTACGCGCTGATGGCGGTGCTGGTCGGGTGCGCGCTGTCGCTGGCCGGGGCCGAGATGCAGGCAATCCTCAACAACCCGCTGGCCAGCCCGTTTACCCTCGGCGTGTCGTCGGCGGCGGCGTTGGGGGCGTCATTGGTGATTGTGTTTCCGGTGACCACCCTGTGGGTGTCGGCCAATACCGCGATTTCCATCTCGGCCTTCATCTTCGCTGCGGCGTCGGTGTTTTTGCTGCAAGCCATGTCACGCCTGCGTGGCGCAGGGGTAGAAAGCCTGGTGTTGTTCGGCATCGCGCTGGTGTTCAGTTGCAACGCGGTGGTCGCCCTGTTGCAACTGGTGGCCACCGAAGACGTACTGCAACAATTGGTGTTCTGGACGTTGGGCAGTGTGACCCGCGCCAACTGGGACAAGCTCGGCATCCTGGCGCTGGTGGTCGCGGTGGTGCTGCCGTTTTCCTTTGCCGCCGCACCGCGCCTGACCCTGTTGCGCATGGGTGAAGACCGCGCGCAAAGCTTTGGCGTGGACGTGAAGCGCCTGCGGTTTTTCTCACTGCTGCGCATCAGCCTGCTGTCGGCCACCGCCGTGGCCTTTGTGGGCACCATCGGGTTTATCGGCCTGGTCGGTCCGCATATCGCGCGGATCCTGGTGGGCGAAGACCAACGCTTCCTGTTGCCGGCCAGCGCCCTGACCGGCGCTTTGCTGCTGTCGCTGTCGTCGATTGCCAGCAAGCTGATCATGCCCGGCGTGATTGTGCCGGTGGGCATCGTCACCGCGTTGGTGGGCGTGCCGATTTTCGTGGTGCTGGTGTTCAAGCGGGGGAGACAGTTATGAGCGAAGGTTTGAGCGTACACAACGCCCAAGTGAGTTACGGGCGCCGGCAGATCGTGTACGACCTGAGCCTGCCCACCCTGCCCCACGGCAGCCTGACCGCTCTGATCGGCCCCAACGGCGCGGGCAAGTCCACCCTGCTGCGTGCCGTGGCCGGGCTGGAAAAGATGCAAGGCGTTGTACGATTGGGTGACCTTGACCTGTCGGCCATGTCTGTCGCCGAGCGCGCGCGGCGGGTGACCTACATGCCGCAGAACCTGCCGCCGGGCCTGAGCCTCAGCGTGATGGAAAGTGTGATCGCCGCCTTGCGCGTAGCGAATGTCGAGGGCATCCCGTTGTCCAGCGACGCCTGCCTGCGTGAAGCCTTCGACGCCTTGCAACGCATTGGCATCGCACATTTGGCTGATCAACTGTTGAGCACGCTCTCCGGTGGCCAACGCCAATTGGTCAGCCTCGCCCAACTCATCGCGCGTCGCCCGCAGGTGATGCTGCTGGACGAACCCACCAGCGCCCTCGACCTCAATTACCAACTGAAAGTCATGGAGTGCGTGCGCGATTTGGTGCGCGAACACAACCTGATCGCCGTGGTGGTGCTGCACGACATCAACCTCGCCGCACGCTTCGCCGACCATATTGCCGTGCTGCGCCAGGGACGCTTGTATGCCAGCGGTGCAGCGAATGACGTGCTTAACCCACTGCTGTTTGCCGAGGTGTATCGCGTGCGGGCACGCATCGAGCGCTGTTCGCAGCACACCGTGCAGGTGTTGGTGGACGGCGCCTTTTAATTTGCTTCTAAGGGTATGCGCAAATGTTTCATTGAATTTTCGCACACCCAACATTACCTATACCTACAGGCATTCGCTCAAGCATCACCACTTTTGGAGAGCTTCATGATCGACCTGTATTACTGGACCACCCCCAACGGTCACAAAGTATCGCTGTTTCTGGAAGAAGCCGGCCTGCCCTATAAGGTGCACCCGATCAATATCGGCCAGGGCGAACAGTTCAAGCCTGACTTCCTGAAGATCGCTCCCAACAACCGCATTCCAGCCATCGTCGATCAGGATCCGACCGACGGTGGCGCGCCGATTTCGCTGTTTGAATCCGGCGCCATCCTGTTGTACCTCGCGGAAAAAACCGGCCAGTTCATTCCCAAAGACCTGCGTGGTCGCCAGGAAGCGCTGCAATGGCTGTTCTGGCAAATGGGCGGCCTGGGCCCGATGGCCGGCCAGAATCATCACTTCAGCCAGTTCGCGCCGGAGAAAATCCCTTACGCGATCAAACGCTACGTGGATGAAACCGCGCGTCTTTATGGAGTGCTCGACCGGCGCCTGGCGGACCGTGCGTTCGTGGCGGGTGAGGCCTACAGCATTGCCGACATGGCGATCTACCCATGGATTGTTTCCCACAAGTGGCAGAGCCAGCGCCTGGAAGACTTCCCACACCTGCATCGCTGGTTCAACAGCATCAAGGAGCGGCCGGCAACAGTGCGCGCGTATGAGCTGGTGCAGAAAGTGAACCCGCCCAAATCCTGAGTTGAAGCCTTGCTCGGTCCAAATGTGGGAGCGGGCTTGCTCGCGAAGGCGATCTGTCAGTCGACATATTCGGTGACTGACACTCCGCCTTCGCGAGCAAGCCCGCTCCCACATTATTCTGTGCAAGACTCAAGATCTAACGGTTAACCCAAACTCCCGCTTGCGTCGTTTCGCCGCGCTCACTAACGTAGCGCCTTTACTGACGCTACCCCCGCAGGAGCTTTGCCATGGCCTCGCCAGCCCTCTCACATTTTCTTCCCCGGTTCGGCGTTGCCGCGGCAGTGGCCAGTGCATTAAGCCTGGCCGGTTGCCAGCTCCAGAGCACCCAGGACACCCTGCCCCCGGTCGCTGGCGTACAGCCGCTCAAAGGCTTGGCGCAGAACGTATCGGTACGCCGCAATGCCCAGGGCATGCCGTTGATCGAAAGCAACACCTTCCATGACGCGCTGTTCAGCCTCGGTTATGTGCACGCCAGCGACCGCATCACCCAGATGGTCACCCTGCGCCTGCTGGCCCAGGGCCGCCTGGCGGAAATGTCCGGGCCCGAGGTGCTGGATGTCGACCGCTTCATGCGTGCGGTCAACCTGAAAAAAAGCGCCGGCGAGTTGTATAACGCGTCGAGTCCGCGCCTCAAACGCTTCTTCGAAGTGTATGCGCGTGGCGTCAATGCCTACCTGTTCCGCTACCGCGACAAGCTGCCGCCAGACCTGGCACAGACCGGCTACAAGCCCGAGTACTGGAAGCCGGAAGACTCGGCACTGCTGTTCTGCCTGCTGAATTTCAGCGAATCGGCCAACCTGCAGGAAGAAATTTCTTCGCTGGTGCTGGCGCAGAAAGTCGGCGTCGACAAACTCGCGTGGCTCACCCCAAGTGCGCCGGACGAAGCGATCCCGCTGGCCGAGGCCGAGAAACTCAAGGGCGTGAACCTGGGCCAGATCACCGGCTTGGCCGGGCTCGACGCGGTCGGCCAGCAACTGAGCAGCCTCAATTCACTGGCGGTGACCACGTCGAGCAACTGGGCGATCGGCCCGCAACGCAGTCGCAGTGGCAAAAGCCTGCTGGCAGGCGACCTCGCCGCCCAGCCGCAAGCACCGTCTCCGTGGAGCTACGTGCAGATCCGTGCACCGAAGTACCAGGCCGTGGGCACCTCGATTGCCGGCCTGCCGACCCTGCTGTCCGGTTTCAACGGCAAGGTCGCGTGGAGCATGAGCACAGTCAAGGGCGACACCCAGGACCTGTTCCTGGAAAAAGTCAGACGCCAGGGCAGCGCGTTGTACTACGAGAACAACGGCAAATGGCTGCCGGCCGGCGTGCGTAACGAAACCTTCTTCATCAAAGGCCAACGCTCGATTCGCGAAGTGGTGTACGAAACCCGTCACGGCGCCCTGCTCAACAGCAGCCAGGCGCTGACCACCGGCCTGGGCCTGGCCTTGCAAACTGCCGACTTCAAGGACGACAAGAGCCTGGATGCGTTCTTCGACCTGTCCCGCGCGCAGAACGCCGGCAAGGCCTCGGACGCAACCCGCGAGATTCGCGCCATTGCGCTGAACATGGTGTTTGCCGACGCCAGCAACATTGGCTGGCAAGTCACTGGCCGCTTCCCCAACCGCCGCGAAGGCGAAGGCCTGCTGCCCTCGCCGGGCTGGGACACGCGCTTCGATTGGGACGGTTACGCCGACGCGATGCTGCACCCCTATGACCAGGACCCGGCCCAAGGCTGGATCGGCACCGCCAACCAGCGTACCGCGCCGCGCGGTTACGGCATGCAGCTGTCCAACTCGTGGGACGCCCCGGAACGCAGCGAGCGCCTGGCGCAATTGGCCAATGCCGGCAAGCATGACAGCCGCAGCGTGATTGCCATGCAGTACGACCAGACCACCACTTTTGCTGCCAAGCTCAAGACCCTGTTCCAGGCACCGGGTATGGCCCAGCCGCTGAAACAGGCGATTGACGCGCTGCCTGCCGCCGACCAGGCCAAGGCACGTGAAGCGCTGGCTCGCCTGATGGCGTTCGACGGTCGCCTGGCGTCCACCTCCGCCGACGCGGCGCTCTACGAGCTGTTCCTGCAGGAAAGCACCAAGCAGATCTTCCTCGACGAACTCGGCCCGGAAAACAGCGCCAGCTGGAAGGCGTTTGTCAGCAATGCCAGCCTGTCCTACGCCGCCCAGGCCGACCACTTGCTGGGCCGTGAAGACAGCCCGTTCTGGGATGACGTGCGCACCCCGCAGAAGGAAGACAAACCGGCGATCCTCGCCCGCAGCCTGGCCGCTGCGATCACTGCCGGTGATAGCCAATTGGGGGCCGATCACAAGGCCTGGCAGTGGGGCAAACTGCACACCACCACTTGGAAAAACATCAATGGCCAGGTGATTCGCGGCCCACTGGCGTCCGGTGGCGACCACAACACCTTGAACCCGGCGCCGTACAGCTGGGGCCAGGACTTCACCACCACCCAGGTACCGGCACTGCGCATGATCGTCGACTTTGGCCAGGTGGAACCGATGATGGGCCAGGGTGGCACCGGCCAGTCCGGCAACCCGGCCAGCCCGAACTATGCCAACGGCATCGACCCTTCGCTCAAGGCGCAATACCTGAGCTTCCCGATGCAACCGCAGAACTTCGAGAAGGTGTATGGGAAGGCTCGGTTGACCCTGACGCCGGGCAAATAATCCGGCAAGTGTGGGGCGGGTTTTTACTGTGGTGAGCGAGCTTTTACTGTGGTGAGCGAGCTTTTACTGTGGTGAGCGGGCTTGCCCCGCGCTGGGTGGCGAAGCCGCCCTAAAACCAGGCGACCTGTTTCTGACTGGAAGCATGCGTTGACTGGATAGGGGCCGCTTCGCGCCCCAGCGCGGGGCAAGCCCGCTCGCCACAACAAGCCCGCTCACTACAATAGTTAATCGAACTTCTCATCGCCCGCCCGCCTCCTACCTGATAAGCCCATCGCCCCCGGCACGCCCATGGACCTTGTCATCGCCCGCCCCGAAGGCCTCTACTGCCCCGCCGGAGATTTCTACATCGACCCCTGGCGCCCGGTGGAGCGCTCGGTCATCACCCACGCCCATGGCGACCACGCCCGCACCGGCAACCAGCACTACCTGGCGGCAGCCCCCGGCGAAGGCATCCTGCGTTCACGGCTGGGCCAGGACATCAACCTGCAGACCCTGGCCTACGGCGAGACACTGGTCCACCACGGCGTCACCTTGAGTTTTCACCCCGCCGGGCATGTCTTGGGTTCGGCCCAGGTGCGCCTGGAATACCGGGGCGAAGTCTGGGTCGCATCCGGTGACTACAAAGTCGAGCCCGACGGCACCTGCGCGCCCTTCGAACCGGTGCGCTGCCACACCTTTATTACCGAGTCGACCTTCGGCCTGCCGATCTACCGCTGGCAGCCCCAGGCGCAGATCTTCGCCGGGATCAACGATTGGTGGCAGGCGAATATCGCCGCCGGCAAGGCCAGCGTGTTGTTCTGTTACTCCTTCGGCAAGGCCCAGCGGATCCTGCATGGCATCGACGCCAGCATTGGTCCGATCCTCAGCCACGGCGCGGTCGAGCCGTTGAACCGGGTGTACCGCGAGGCCGGCATCTATATTCCTGAAACCCTCTACGCCGGTGACTTCAAGAAAACCGACCCGCTGTTGCGCCAGGCCCTGATCATCGCCCCGCCGTCCGCAGGCGGCAGCAGTTGGATCAAGCGTTTCGGCGACTACAGCGACGCCTTCGCCAGCGGTTGGATGCGCCTGCGTGGTACCCGTCGGCGGCGCGGGGTCGACCGTGGCTTCGTGCTTTCGGACCACGCCGACTGGCCCGGCCTGTTGTGGGCCATCGAGCAAACCGGCGCCGAGCGGGTGATGGTTACCCACGGTTCCGTCGGTGTGTTGGTGCGCCACCTGCGGGAAAAAGGCCTGGATGCCCAGGGTTTCACCACTGAATACGGCGATGACGAAGAGGAGGCCAGCGCATGAAGGCCTTCGCCGAGCTGTACGCCAACCTCGACGCCACCACCTCCAGCAACGCCAAGCTGGCCGCGCTACAGGCCTACTTCCGCGATGCTGCGCCGGAAGATGCGGCCTGGGCCGTGTATTTCCTTTCCGGCGGACGCCCTCGGCAACTGGTGCCGACGCGCCTGCTGCGGGACATGGCCACTGAAGCATCGGGTATCGAGCCGTGGTTGTTTGAAGAAAGCTACCAATCAGTGGGCGATCTGGCAGAAACCATTTCCCTGCTGCTGCCGGAATCTACCTACACCTCGGAGGACGGCCTGGCGGTGTGGCTGGAGGAAAAACTCCTGCCCCTGCGTGGCTTGCCGCCATTGGAATTGGCCGAGCGTCTACCTGCGTTATGGGCGCAACTGGATCAACCCAGCCTGATGGTCTGCATCAAGTTGATCACCGGCAGCTTCCGTGTGGGCGTGTCCAAGCTACTGGTGACCCGCGCCCTCGCCGCAATGGCCGATCTGGACAGCAAGCGCGTGGCGCAACGGCTGGTGGGCTACACCGATCTGTCTAACCGTCCTACGCCGCAGGGTTATCTCAAGCTCATCGCCGCCGAATCGCCCGACGAACATGCGCAACGCGGCGGGCAGCCTTATCCGTTTTTTCTCGCCCATGGTTTGGCGCAACCAGTGGAGCAATTCAACGATTTGCTTGGCTCTCCCGCCGACTGGCAAGTGGAATGGAAGTGGGATGGCATCCGCGCGCAGCTGGTGAAACGTGACGGCCGCCTGTGGATCTGGTCGCGTGGCGAAGAATTGGTGACTGAGCGCTTCCCCGAACTGCATAGCTTGGTAAGCGGCTTGCCCGACGGCACGGTGATCGACGGCGAAATCGTGGTGTGGAAAGACGCGGTGCAGCCGTTCGCGCTGCTCCAACAACGGATTGGGCGCAAGACCCTGAGCAAAAAAGTGCTGGAGGACGCGCCAGTTGCGGTGCTGGCCTACGACCTGCTGGAACATCAGGGCGACGATTGGCGCAACCACACCCAGGCTGAGCGTCGCACGCAACTTGAGCAGGTAATTGCCCAGTGCAACCAGCCGGTATTACTGGCATCTCCCCTATTGACCGGTGCAACCTGGGAAGAACTGGCCGAACAACGCGAAGCCTCGCGCAGTCTCGGTGTGGAAGGCATGATGCTTAAAGCACGCGATGGCCTGTACGGCGTGGGCCGCACCAAGGACATGGGCGTGTGGTGGAAGTGGAAGGTGGACCCGTTCAGCGTCGATGCGGTGTTGATCTATGCCCAACGCGGTCATGGTCGACGCGCCAGCCTCTACAGCGACTACACGTTTGCCGTGTGGGACGGCCCGCCCGGCAGCGAACGCACGCTAGTGCCATTCGCCAAGGCCTACTCCGGCCTGACCGACGAAGAGATGCGCAAGGTCGATGCGATTGTGCGCAAGACCACGGTGGAAAAGTTCGGCCCGGTGAGCAGTGTTACCCCGAGCATGGTGTTCGAACTGGGGTTCGAAGGCATTGCCCTGTCCAAGCGGCACAAGAGTGGGATTGCGGTGCGGTTTCCACGGATGTTGCGGTGGCGGCAGGATAAAACCGTGGAAGACGCTGACAACCTCGCCACCCTGCAAGACCTCCTGACCTGATTCCTGGTTAAAAATGGCACAAATCCTTGTGGGAGCTGGCTTGCCTGCGATGGCGGCGTGTCAGTGAAAAATGAATTCGCTGATCCACCGCCATCGCAGGCAAGCCAGCTCCGACATTATTGATCTGCGCCAGAACCAAATTGGTGCACTGTTTTTTGCGCGCCCATTTTCGGGCATCTCCTACACTCAGCTCTCCCTTGTCCCACCTTTTAAAACGACCATTCGGAACTACATTCGGAACTATGGTGCAGAAATTGCTACTTGTGATCCGTCTGACACCGTTCAGTAACAGTCCTAAACGCGCCACAAGCGCTTATCTTGGTTTCCAGGGATTACATAATGAAAAAAGCATTGCTGACCCTTTCTGCACTGGCTCTGTGCATGGCCGCAGGTACCGCGCTGGCCAAGGAATACAAGGAACTGCGTTTTGGTGTCGATCCGTCCTACGCGCCGTTCGAATCCAAGGCCGCCGACGGCAGCCTGGTAGGCTTCGATATCGACCTGGGCAATGCGATCTGCGCCGAGCTGAAAGTGAAGTGCAAGTGGGTCGAAAGTGATTTCGACGGCATGATTCCAGGCCTCAAGGCCAACAAGTTCGACGGCGTGATTTCGTCCATGACCGTGACCCCGGTGCGTGAAAAGGCCATCGACTTCTCCAGTGAACTGTTCTCCGGCCCGACTTCGCTGGTGTTCAAGAAAGGTGCTGGCTACTCGACGCCTGAGTCCCTCAAGGGCAAATCCGTGGGCTACGAGCAAGGCACCATCCAGGAAGCCTACGCCAAGGCCGTACTGGATAAAGCCGGTGTGACCACCAAGGCCTACGCCAACCAGGACCAGGTGTATGCCGACCTGACCTCCGGGCGTCTCGACGCATCCGTGCAGGACATGCTGCAAGCCGAACTGGGCTTCCTGAAGTCGCCGGCAGGCGCCGGTTATGAAGTCAGCGCGGCCATCGACGACCCATTGCTGCCGTCGAAAACCGCCATCGGTATCAAAAAAGGTAACACTGAGCTGAAGGCGCTTTTGGATAAAGGTATCAAAGCGTTACACGATGATGGCACCTACGCCACCATCCAGAAGAAACACTTTGGCGATCTGAACCTGTACAGCGGCAAATAATGCCTGGAGCGCCCTTCCCCTGGAGGGGCGCTTTTTTATCGCCATAGGTCCTGATTTATGTTCGAAGAATTGTTGCAAACCCTCGGGTTGAGCGCGCTCAGCCTGAAGGGTTTCGGCCCGCTGTTGCTGCAAGGCACCTGGATGACCATCAAGTTGTCGGTGCTGTCGCTGGCCGTCAGCGTATTGCTGGGGCTGATTGGCGCCAGCGCCAAACTGTCCAGCCTGCCCTTCCTGCGCATCCCCGCCCAGCTCTACACCACGCTGATCCGCGGAGTGCCCGACCTGGTGCTGATGCTGCTGATTTTCTACAGCCTGCAAACCTGGTTGACCGGCCTCACCGACTTCATGGAATGGGAATACATCGAGATCGATCCATTCAGCGCCGGGGTGATCACCCTGGGCTTTATCTACGGTGCGTACTTCACCGAGACCTTTCGTGGCGCGATCCTCGCGGTGCCGCGCGGCCAACTGGAAGCCGCCACGGCTTATGGACTCAAGCGCGGCCAGCGGTTTCGCTACGTGACCTTCCCGCAGATGATGCGCTTTGCCTTGCCGGGTATCGGCAATAACTGGATGGTGATGCTCAAGGCCACGGCCCTGGTGTCGATCATCGGCCTGGCCGACCTGGTCAAGGCGGCCCAGGACGCCGGCAAGAGCACTTACCAGCTGTTCTATTTCCTCGTACTCGCCGCGCTGATCTACCTGTTGATCACCAGCGCGTCCAACTTTGTCCTGCGCCGCCTTGAACGTCGCTACTCCGCCGGCGCCCGGGAGGCCGTACGATGATCGAACTCTTGCAGGAATACTGGCGCCCCTTCCTTTATAGCGACGGCCAGCACATCACGGGGCTGGCCATGACGATGTGGCTGCTCACCGCAGCCCTGGTCATCGGCTTCCTGGTGTCGATCCCGCTGTCCATCGCCCGTGTGTCGCGCAAGCGCCTGGTGCGCTGGCCGGTGCAGTTCTACACCTACCTGTTTCGGGGCACGCCGCTCTATATCCAGTTGCTGATCTGCTACACCGGCATCTACAGCATCGCCGCCGTGCGCGAGCAGCCGTTGCTGGATGCGTTTTTCCGCGATGCGATGAACTGCACCATCCTGGCGTTTGCTCTCAACACCTGTGCCTACACCACGGAGATCTTCGCCGGGGCGATCCGCAGCATGGCCCATGGTGAAGTCGAGGCGGCCAAGGCCTACGGCTTGAGCGGCTGGAAGTTGTACGCCTATGTGATCATGCCGTCGGCGTTGCGTCGTTCGCTGCCCTACTACAGCAATGAAGTGATCCTGATGCTGCACTCGACCACGGTGGCCTTCACCGCGACGATCCCGGACATCCTCAAAGTGGCGCGGGATGCCAACTCGGCTACTTTCATGACCTTTCAATCATTCGGTATCGCTGCGCTGATCTACCTGACCGTGACCTTTGCCCTGGTCGGTCTGTTTCGTCTGGCAGAGCGCCGCTGGCTGGCTTTCCTCGGGCCGAGCCATTAAGCAGCTTTTCATTTTCAGGAGCATTCATGCGGCATCACGTCCATGAGCTGATCGCGCCGGTGCCAGGCACGGCGCGGCAGATTCACAGTTTTCACTTCGGCCCGGAACAGGCCGAGGGCAAGATCTACATTCAGTCATCGCTGCATGCCGATGAGCTGCCGGGCATGCTGGTGGCCTGGCACCTCAAGCTCCGCCTGGCAGAGTTGGCAGCGGCCGGGCGCCTGCGCAGCGAGATCGTGCTGGTGCCCATCGCCAATCCGGTGGGCCTGGAGCAGGTGTTGATGGATATCCCGCTGGGCCGCTACGAGCTGGAGAGCGGGCAAAACTTTAATCGCCTGTTTGTCGACCTCAGTGAAGCGGTGGGTGACCAGATCGAGGAACGGCTGGGGGACGATCCCCAGCGAAACGTCGAGCTGGTGCGCTCCGCGCTGTCCTCCACCCTCGCCGCGCAGCGTGCCGAGACCCAACTGCAATCCCAACGCCTGGTGCTGCAACGCCTGGCCTGCGATGCCGATATGGTGCTGGACCTGCACTGCGACTTCGAAGCGGTGGCGCATCTGTACACCACCCCCGAGGCCTGGCCGCAGGTGGAGCCGTTGGCGCGCTATATCGGTTCGGAGGCCAATTTGCTCGCGACCGATTCCGGCGGGCAATCCTTCGATGAGTGTTTCACCCTGGTGTGGTGGCAGTTGCAGCAACGTTTCGGCGAGCGTTTCCCGATCCCCATGGGCAGCTTTTCGGTCACCGTCGAGCTGCGCGGCCAGGGTGATGTCAACCATGGCCTGGCGAGCCTCGACTGCCAGGCGATCATCGATTACCTGATTCACTTCGGCGCCATTGCAGGCGATGCCGCACCGCTGCCCGACCTGCCCTACCCGGCCACGCCGCTGGCCGGCGTTGAACCGGTGGCGACCCCGGTGGGCGGCCTGCTGGTGTTCAGCGCCCTGCCGGGTGAATACCTGGAAGCCGGGCAACTGATCGCCGAAATCATCGACCCCATTTCCGACCGCGTAACGCCCGTGCACTGCCAAAAGGCCGGCCTGCTTTACGCCCGTTCGCTGCGCCGCATGGCCACTGCCGGGATGGTCATCGGCCATGTCGCTGGCACCGAGGCCTACCGCAGCGGCTATCTACTTTCGCCTTGAGGATGCATGCCCCATGTACAAATTGACCGTTGAAGGCCTGCATAAAAGCTATGGCGACAATGAGGTGCTCAAAGGTGTTTCGCTCAAGGCCAAGACCGGCGACGTGATCAGCCTGATCGGCGCCAGCGGCTCGGGCAAGAGCACCTTCTTGCGCTGTATCAACTTCCTGGAAACGCCCAACGACGGCGCCATGACCCTCGACGGCCAGCCGATCCGCATGGTCAGTGACCGCCACGGCATGCGCGTGGCCGATGACGCCGAACTGCAGCGCTTGCGCACGCGCCTGGCGATGGTCTTCCAGCACTTCAACCTGTGGAGCCACATGAGCGTGCTGGAAAACATCACCATGGCCCCGCGCCGGGTACTGGGTTGCAGCAAGAAGGATGCCGAAGACCGCGCCCGTCGCTACCTGGACAAGGTGGGTTTGCCGGCGCGCGTGGCCGATCAATACCCTGCGTTCCTGTCCGGCGGCCAGCAGCAACGCGTCGCCATCGCCCGCGCCCTGGCGATGGAACCGGAGGTCATGCTATTCGACGAACCCACCTCGGCCCTCGACCCGGAACTGGTGGGTGAAGTATTGAAGGTCATCCAAGGCCTGGCCGAGGAAGGCCGCACCATGATCATGGTGACCCACGAAATGAGCTTCGCACGCAAAGTATCGAGCCAAGTGCTGTTTCTGCACAAAGGCCTGGTGGAAGAACAAGGCGCACCCGAGGACGTGCTGGGTAATCCGAAGAGTGAGCGTTTGCAGCAGTTCCTGAGTGGTAACCTGAAATAATCTGTAGGAGCCGCTTACCGGAGAAGAGCATAGGTATCCACGCAACCCTGAAGCCCCAGCGCAACCCACGACGCGAAGCGAGCCGCCCTTGATCTTGATCTTGATCTTGATCTTGATCTCGCTTTTGATCTTAGGCGCCCCGTCAAACACGCTGGCCGGAATTCGACAGGGATTTGGGGGGTAAACCGGCAGGGATGCCGGTTTAGCCGCCCCGCGCCATGGATGGCGCGTGGCGGCGGCCCCCCAAATCACTGTCGGATTACGGGCACACCGAGCCTAGGCGAGGTGCCGAGTGTTGGGGCAAGAGCCTTTTGCTTACTTTTGGGCTTTTCAAAAGTGAGCCGCCGTAAGGGCGGAACCCATAGCAGCCGTTACCCAAATAACGGATATGTACCCGATCAGATCCAACATCCAGGTCGGCTGTCAGGCCGCCTTCGCAGGCAAGCCAGCTCCCACATTTTCGAATCGCGGGGTGACAGTTAGATTGTGGCCGGCTGTCAGGCTGCCTTCGCTGGCAAGCCAGCTCCCACATTTGGATCGCGGGGCAGCAGTTAGAGAGTGGTCGGCTGTGAGGCCGCCTTCGCAGGCCAGCCAGCTCCCACATTTTTGGATCGCGGGGGGACAGTTAGAGTGTGGTCGGCTGTCAGGCCGCTTTCGCAGGCAAGCCAGCTCCCACATCTTTGAATCGCGGGGTGACAGTTAGATTTTGGTCGGCTGTTAGGCCGTCTTCGCAGGCAAGCCAGCTCCCACATTTTTGGATCGCGGGGGGCAGTTGGAGAATGGTCGGCTGTGAGGCCGCTTTCGCAGGCAAGCCAGCTCCCACATTTTTGAATCGCGGGTGACAGTTAGATTTTGGTCGGCTGTTAGGCCGTCTTCGCAGGCAAGCCAGCTCCTACAGTTGGATCGCGGGGCAGCAGTTAGAGAGTGCTCGGCAGTTAGGCCACCCTCGCCAGCAAGCCAGCCCCTACAAGGATTACGTTAAACCTTTGATGCCCGGTGAAGGTCTGTGGAATAGACCTTCCAGAGTTCAGCCACCGCATGGCAAAACCCGTCGACTTCGCCAAACAATGGTTCGCCACTAAAGGCTGGAAGCCGTTCGCCTTTCAAAAAGACGTCTGGGCGGCGGTCAAGGGCGGCCAGTCAGGGCTGCTGCATGCCAGCACCGGCGCGGGTAAAACCTACGCACTGTGGTTCGCCGCCCTCAATCGCTTCGCCATGACTCGCCCACCCGCTACAGGTAAACGCAAACCACCCGCTGAGCCGCTGACGGTACTGTGGATCACGCCTATGCGTGCCCTCGCGGCCGACACCGCCCGAGCCCTGGAGGCGCCGCTTGAAGCCTTGCAGATTCCCTGGAGTGTCGGCCTGCGCACCGGCGATACCAGCAGCAGCGAGCGCGCCCGCCAGACCCGTCGCCAGCCCACCGCACTGATCACCACACCGGAAAGCCTGACCCTGATGCTGGCACGCGCCGACAGCGAAGTCAGCCTGGCGCACCTGCGCATGGTGGTCGTGGATGAATGGCACGAATTGATTGGCAACAAGCGCGGCGTGCAGCTGCAACTGGCACTGGCGCGGCTGCGGCGTTGGCATCCGGATGTGATGGTGTGGGGTATCTCGGCGACCTTGGGCAATCAATCCCACGCCTTGGAGGTATTGGTCCCACAAGGTGGCGGGGTCAATGTGCAAGGGAAAACGGCTAAACAATTGAAGGTCGACACCTTGCTGCCACCCGTCGCCGAGCGTTTTCCCTGGGCCGGGCACATCGGCCTGAAGATGCTGCCTCAAGTGGTGGCTGAGGTGGACGCCAGCAGCAGTTGCCTGGTGTTTACCAATACGCGGGCGCAGTCGGAAATCTGGTATCAGGCGATATTGGATGCACGCCCTGACTGGGCTGGGGTGATCGCCCTGCACCATGGCTCACTGTCGAGAGAAACCCGCGATTGGGTAGAACGAGCATTGAAAGACGGCCAGCTCAAGGCCGTGGTGTGCACATCGAGCCTGGACCTGGGGGTGGATTTCCTGCCGGTGGAACGGGTGCTGCAGATCGGCTCGGCCAAAGGCGTGGCGCGCCTGATGCAACGCGCCGGGCGTTCGGGGCATGCACCCGGGCGCCCCTCGCGGGTAACGCTGGTGCCGACCCACAGCCTGGAACTGGTGGAAGCCGCGGCGGCCCAGGATGCGATTGCCCAGCGGCGCATTGAAGCGCGCGAATCACCGCACAAGCCATTGGATGTGCTCGTACAACACTTGGTCAGCATGGCGCTCGGTGGCGGCTTTACGCCCGACGCGCTACTGGCCGAAGTGCGCGGTGCCTGGGCCTATCGCGACCTGACGGACGAAGACTGGGCCTGGGCCCTGGGGTTTGTGCGCCATGGCGGCTTGTCGCTGACGGCCTACCCGGATTACCGCCGCGTGGAGCCGGACGAGCACGGCATCTGGCGTGTGCCCGATGCGCGGCTGGCGCGTCGTCATCGGATGAGTGTCGGCACGATTGTCAGCGATGCCAGTATCCAGCTGAAGTTCTGGAGCAAGGGCGGTGGCGGCAAGAACCTGGGGAGCGTCGAGGAAGGCTTTATCGCGCGGCTCAAGCCGGGTGATGGCTTCTTGTTCGCGGGGCGATTGCTGGAGTTGGTGCGGGTGGAAAACATGACCGCCTATGTGCGCCGCAGCACCGCCAAAAAGGCTGCGGTGCCACGCTGGAATGGGGGGCGCATGCCGCTTTCCAATGAGCTGGCGCAAGCCGTGGTCGAGCGTTTTGATGCGGCGGCGCACGGGCACTATGAAGGCCCGGAAATGCAGGCGGTGCAAACCCTGCTGCAAACACAGTTGCGCTGGTCGGGCCTGCCGACACGCGAGCATTTGCTGGCCGAGGCGCTGAAGTCGCGAGAGGGGTGGCACCTGTTTCTGTACCCATTCGCCGGGCGCCAGGTGCACTTGGGCCTGGCAAGTCTACTGGCATGGCGGGTGAGCCAGCAGCAGGCCGTGACGTTTTCGATTGCCGTCAATGATTACGGGCTGGAGTTGTTGAGCGCCACCGCCGTGGATTGGCCGGTGTTGCTGAATGACGCGCTACTGAGCCCTGAGCATTTGCTGGAAGATGTGGCGGCCAGCCTGAATGCCGGGGAGTTGGCCCTGCGCCGCTTTCGCGAAATCGCCCGCATCGCCGGGCTGGTGTTTGCCGGTTATCCAGGAGCGCCGAAAAGTACGCGGCAAGTGCAGGCCTCCAGCGGATTGTTCTTTGAGGTGTTCAAGCAATATGACCCGCAGAACCTGCTGCTGACCCAGGCCGGGGAAGAAGTCCTACGCGACGAGTTGGATATTCATCGGCTGGAAGCGACATTGCGTCATCTTTCAGCGCTCAAACGCGACCTGCACCTGATTGAACGGCCTACGCCCTTGGCCTTTCCGCTGCTGGTAGAGCGAATGCGCGAAAGCTTGAGTTCGGAAAAACTCTCGGAGCGCATTGCACGGATGGTCAAGGACCTGGAAAAAGTCGCGGATAACGGGAAGCGCTGATGCATTGCTCACTGACGCTTGAGGGTGAAGAGTTGTGGCTGCTGGCGGAAAAGGCCGTGTATTGGCCTGCGCGCCAATGCCTGCTGATTGCCGATGTACACTTCGGCAAGGCTTCTGCCTATCGCAGCCTGGGACAGCCGGTGCCACAAGGGACTACCACCGAGAACCTGCAGCGCCTGGATCGGTTGCTGTCTACGCTACCGTGCGCGCAGGTGATCTTTCTCGGCGATTTCCTGCACGGCCCCGGGTCGCACGCCAGCGGCACCCTGAGCGCGCTGAGAGCCTGGCGCGCACGCCATCCCGACGTGTCGATGACCCTGATTCGCGGCAATCACGACAAACGCGCAGGGGACCCGCCTGTCGACTTGAGGATTGAGGTCGTCCCCGAGCCACTCCTGATGGGTCCCTTCGCCCTGCAGCACGAACCGGACGCCCATCCCAGCCATCATGTACTGGCTGGGCATGTTCATCCGGTGTATCGCCTGCGCGGCAAGGGTCGGCAGAGCCTGCGGCTGCCGTGCTTCCAGATCGGCACGCGGGTCAGCTTGCTGCCGGCGTTTGGCGCGTTTACCGGTGGCTTTGCGGTGGAACAGATCGATGACGGTCGAGTCTTTGTGATCGGCGACCACGAGGTATGGCCAGTGCGGTGACCGGCCTCCCAGGTATCAGGCGACAGGCGCGGGCGGCGGCTCGTCCGGCAGGGTTGGCTCACCGGGCTCGGTGGGTTGTGGGTAATCCGGCTCGGGTTGGCCTGGGATGCCGCCTGCATAAGCAGGATCGGCCATCAGGGACCAGGCCAGAACGCCAATCTGATTGGGTTCAAGCCGGGCAAGTTCTGCGCTGATTCGCGGGTCGATCTTCATAAGGTACTCCTCAAGCGTGGCTCGACGCGTTTTACACGCGCCGAGGCAGTACACCTAGATAGAGTCACTTTCTGCAGACTAATTCCCTTTGCACGTAAGACCTTTCGATCAAGCGCGTGGGAGGGTGACGCCGCGCTGGCCTTGGTACTTGCCTGCGCGGTCTTTGTAGGACACTTCACAGTCCTCGTCGGACTGCAGGAACAGCATCTGCGCCACGCCCTCGTTGGCGTAGATCTTCGCCGGCAAGGTGGTGGTGTTGGAGAATTCCAGGGTCACGTGGCCTTCCCACTCCGGCTCAAGCGGCGTCACGTTGACGATGATGCCGCAACGCGCGTAGGTGCTCTTGCCCAGGCAGATGGTCAGCACGTCGCGGGGAATACGGAAGAATTCCACGGTGCGCGCCAGGGCGAAAGAGTTGGGCGGAATGATGCACACGTCGCTTTTGACGTCGACGAAGCTCTTTTCGTCGAAGTTCTTCGGGTCGACGATCGCGGAATTGATGTTGGTGAACACCTTGAATTCATCGGCGCAGCGCACATCGTAGCCGTAGCTGGAAACGCCGTAGGAAATCACAGGGGCATCGCCTTGGCCACGGATCTGGCGCTCGACGAACGGTTCGATCATGCCGTGCTCTTGCGCCATGCGGCGAATCCACTTGTCCGATTTGATGCTCATGGCGGGTGTCCTGAATAGCGAGGTGGAAAAATTCTGTTGGGCATCTTACCGGGGCCGGCGTTGGGGTTCAAAGGCCACAAGGCTTTTCTTGACGAATGCGCCTGCTCCTATAAGCCACAGCCAGTGGGGCCGGGACCCGCATAGCCGTACAGGGTGACTGGAAATACCACCGCCAGTCACGAAATTGGAGAAACCTTCGGAAATACCATTGGCACGTTCCGGAAAAAGGGTTAAGGTGGCGCCACTGTGCTGCTTGTGTCACTGAGAATCTCTACACGATATGTTGAATTTCGATCCAACCATCTCCAAGAATTTTTCCTGCTCTTTGCACTCAGTCTCGGCCAGGGCTTTTCCTGAGTCGCAGTTAACTTTGTCCAAGGAGATACACCATGTCTAATCGCCAAACTGGTACCGTTAAGTGGTTCAACGATGAAAAAGGCTTCGGCTTCATCACTCCACAATCCGGTGACGACCTGTTCGTTCACTTCAAAGCTATCCAATCCGACGGCTTCAAAAGCCTGAAAGAAGGCCAACAGGTTTCTTTCATCGCTACCCGCGGTCAGAAAGGCATGCAAGCTGAAGAAGTTCAAGTTATCTAACTTGTACTGACTTAGTCGAAAAGACCCCGCCCTTAAAAGCGGGGTTTTTTTATGCGTGGGATTCGGTGCTACACCCTCCCCTGTAGGAGCCAGGCTTGCCGGCGATGGCGGTCTTGAGGGCCTCATCGCCGGCAAGCCGGGCTCCTACAGGGGCAGTTGTTGGCAACGAATGCTCAGCGCACAGCAAAACGCCCGGTGCATTCCCATGCACCGGGCGTTTTGTCATAGCGGTCTTATCAATCGTTACTGAAACAACGACTCACTCGACAAGCCATTCTTCTCCAGGATCTCACGCAAGCGCTTGAGCCCTTCCACCTGGATCTGCCGCACCCGCTCACGGGTCAGGCCGATCTCCAGGCCTACGTCCTCCAAGGTGCTGCTCTCATGGCCGCGCAGGCCGAAGCGGCGAATCACCACCTCACGCTGCTTGTCCGTGAGTTCCGACAGCCACTGGTCAATGCTTTGGGAAAGATCATCGTCCTGCAACAGCTCGCAAGGATCTGTAGGGCGATCATCCGTCAGGGTGTCCAGCAGAGTTTTATCCGAATCCGGACCCAGCGAGACATCGACCGAAGACACGCGCTCATTCAAGCCGAGCATGCGTTTGACCTCCCCTACCGGTTTCTCCAGCAGGTTGGCGATCTCTTCGGGCGAAGGTTCATGATCGAGTTTTTGGGTAAGCTCACGCGCCGCCCGCAGGTAGACGTTGAGCTCCTTGACCACATGGATCGGCAACCGGATCGTGCGGGTCTGATTCATGATCGCCCGTTCGATGGTCTGGCGAATCCACCAGGTGGCATAGGTTGAAAAGCGGAAGCCCCGCTCAGGGTCGAACTTCTCCACCGCCCGGATCAAGCCCAGGTTGCCTTCCTCGATCAAGTCCAACAGGGACAGCCCGCGATTGACGTAGCGCCGGGCGATTTTCACCACCAGTCGCAGGTTGCTTTCAATCATGCGCTTGCGCCCAGCCGGGTCGCCCTTTTGCGACAAGCGCGCAAAATGGACTTCTTCTTCGGGGGTCAGCAGAGGGGAAAAGCCGATTTCATTGAGGTACAGCTGAGTCGCATCGAGCGCCCGTGTGTAGTCAATGTACTTATGTTGCTTTAACGCGGTGGAGTTCTTGGATTTGGTGCGAACTGAAGGTACAGCAGGTCCCTCATTCGACATCGATTCCGTAGCGATACCGGTCTCCATAAGGAGAACCTCATCGTCGATGTCAAACTCCGGCGCTTCTTTACTGAGAGCCATTGTTATAGTCCTTTGGTGAGTTCGACCTCAAGCTCAAGCGACGCCTTTATCCTTGGCAACGCTGGAGCCTGTTCCTTCTACGTGAGGGAACAGGCTGTGCAACACATCAACGACGGGGTAGGAATTGCAGTGGATCTACAGGCTTCCCTTGACGGCGAATCTCAAAGTGCAGTTTCACCCGGTCCGTACCAGTTGACCCCATTTCGGCAATTGTCTGTCCGACTTTGACCTGCTGCCCCTCCCGAACCAACAGCCTACGGTTATGGCCGTAAGCACTGACGTAGGTATCGCTGTGTTTGATGATGACCAGCTCGCCGTAGCCCCGTAAACCACTCCCGGCGTACACCACTGTCCCATCAGACGCAGCTAAAACAGGCTGTCCCAAATCCCCGGCGATATCAATGCCTTTATTCAAACTACCGTTTGAAGAGAATTTTCCAATCAGCACCCCGTTTGAGGGCCATCCCCAACCGGTCGGCGCCGGCCCGGCAGGTGGCAACGGCGCGGGTGCCGGCTTGGCTGCAGGCGCAGGCGCAGCGGTGCCCGCAGGCCGGGTGATGATCGTGGTTTTGCTCGAAGACGATGGCGAAGATCCAGTGTTTGTCACAACTGCCGTAGGCGCTGAACCGGTACGACCGTCGAAGCGAATCGTCTGGCCGGGATGTATCGTGTAGGGCACAGGAATATTGTTACGAGCTGCGAGCGCCTTGTAGTCCCAGCCATAGCGGAAGGCAATCGAGAACATCGTATCGCCCTTGCGCACTACATATTGCCCGGTCGTCACCGTCGGTTTTTGCGGCGCCGCATTATTACGGTCAACCACCCGCGCGCCGCTGCTTGGCGAGCTGGAACACCCTGCCAGTACGGAACTGAAGACGAGGCCAAGCACCAGTCGATGAAAGCTTGTTTTACTCATACGCTGCGCAAGACCTGTGAGACTCACCCGCCGCTCCCTTTGTGGTGGCTGAACATGAACGCCTGTACCAGGCTTGAAATATGACGCAAGTATAACTGGGCATTGGCGTTTTACCGGCACACGTCTGAAACCCATCAATCAGCGTGTTGAATCGTGGCGCCGATCATGTTGACTCAATAGACCCCGCTGTAAGACACATCCCCGCCAGCAGAATTCACCGCCGGCAGAAATTGATCAGGCCAGCGGGCCATTGAGCAACGGCACAAACCGAACGGCCCCCAGTACATGCCGGGAAAAGCCTTCGTCCTCACGGATAATGAGCATCAACTGTTGCACCTCACCGGAGCCCACCGGGATTACCAGGCGCCCGCCGGGAGCGAGCTGATCGAGCAGTGCTTGCGGAACGTCGGTGGCCACGGCGGTCACGATGATGCCGTTGTAAGGCGCCAGCGCCGGCCAGCCTTCCCAGCCATCGCCCCAACGGAAGACCACGTTGCGCAGGTTCAGCTCCACCAGGCGCTCCTTGGCGCGGTCTTGCAACACCTTGATGCGCTCCACCGAGAATACCCGCTCCACCAGTTGCGCCAGCACGGCGGTCTGGTAGCCGGAGCCGGTGCCGATTTCCAGCACCTTGTCCAAAGGCCCCGCCGCCAGCAGCAGCTCGCTCATGCGCGCCACCATGTACGGCTGGGAGATGGTCTGGTTGTGGCCGATGGGCAGTGCCGTGTCTTCGTAGGCACGGTGGGCCAGGGCTTCATCGACAAACAGGTGCCGCGGCGTGCGCCGGATCACTTCCAGCACCTGGGCGTTGGACAAGCCCTCTTCGTACAAGCGCTGGATCAGGCGTTCGCGGGTACGCTGGGACGTCATCCCGATCCCCCGGCGCAGCAAGTCGTCTTGTTCACGGCCCATCAGCGCAGCCCCTCCAGCCAGCCATCGAGACCACTGAAGGCATCACTGAAGGTACGGTCAAACTGCAATGGGGTAATCGACACATAACCTTGCATCACCGCATGAAAGTCCGTGCCCTCTCCGCCGTCTTCGGCATCACCTGCTGCGGCGATCCAATAGCCTTCCTTGCCACGCGGGTCGACCACCTTCATCGGCGCCGCCGCACGGGCACGATGGCCCAGGCGCGTCAGCTGGATGCCGCGAATGTGATCAAGGGGCAGGTTGGGAATATTGACGTTGAGCACTGTGCGCGGCGGCAGATTCAGGGAGCCATGGGCCTCCACCAGCTTGCGTGCGAAATACGCAGCGGTGGGCAGGTTGTCCAGTTGGCGCGAGGCAAACGAAAAAGCGAACGCGGTACGCCCCAGGAAACGCCCTTCAAGCGCTGCCGCCACGGTACCGGAATACAGCACGTCATCCCCCAGGTTTGCACCCAGGTTGATGCCCGACACCACCAGATCCGGCTCCTGCTCCAGCAGGCTGTTGATCGCCAGGTGGACGCAGTCGGTGGGGGTGCCGTTCACACTGATAAAGCCATTGGCCAGGACTTGCGGGTGCAGCGGACGGTCGAGCGTCAGCGAACTGCTGGCGCCGCTCTTGTCCTGGTCGGGGGCAACCACCACGCACTCGGCATAATCTTCCAGCGCAGCATAGAGCGCGGCAAGGCCGGGTGCGGTGGCACCGTCATCGTTTGATATCAGAATACGCATGGGTTGTCCGTCTGCCCCACCGGCACCAGATCAACAAGCTCGCGCACCAAGGCAGTGGCGAAGCATCCGGCCGGCAGGACGAATTCCAATTGCAGAATGTCCAGCGAGGGATAATGCCACGTCAAACCGCCAATGGGCAGTCGCAGAATGCGACGTTCCTGGCTCATGCCCGCATTCACCAGCCAATCGCGCAGGTCTGCTTCATCGGCGGCAACCGCCTGTTCCAGCTCAAAGGTTGCACCACTGGCAGGTGAATCACCTTCGCCCCACTGGGGGCCGGTCGGGTGCAGGTCCAGGATCGCCAGGCGCGGGTCACTGCATTCGGCTTCGCCTGCCGGGAAAAAACTGCGACTGTCGGTAAACGCCAACAGGTCACCGACTTGGGCTCGCTGCCAGGAGCCGTCGGCCACACGTGCCGCCAGCACCTTGTTGAACAGGAAACTGCGCGCCGTGGACAGCAGGCGTGAACGCACATTGCGCTGCTCCGGCAAGGCTTTGCGCGCGGCCCACTCACGGGCATCGACGACGTTACCGCCGTTATGACCAAAGCGCTGGGCACCGAAATAGTTGGGAATGCCATGCTGGGCAATCAGCTGCAACCGTGCGTCGAGGGCGGCGGTATCACCGGCCAACTGCGTCAGGCGCAAGGTGAAACCATTGGCCGAGTGCGCGCCGCGCTGCAACTTGCGTTTATGGCGAGCGGTCTTGAGGATCTTGAGGGTGTCGTTTTGCGCAGCGCTCATGTCCGGGTCGGCCTTGCCTGGCAGCTGCACGCTGAACCATTGGCGGGTCAACGCCTGGCGATCCTTGAGCCCGGCATAGCTGACGGTGCGCAACGGCACGCCTGCCGCCTTGGCGATACGCCGCGCGGCTTCCTCGGTGTTGAGGCCACGCTTCTCCACCCACAACCAGAGGTGCTCGCCCTCGCCGGTCAACGGGATATCCAGCACTTCGTCAACCTGGAAGTCTTCGGCGGTCGCCTTCAGGACCGCGCTGCCCAGGACCTCGCCATAGGCCCGTGGCCCCAACAGTTGCAGATCATTCATGCGCGCAGCAACAAGGCAACGGAGTGCACGGCGATGCCCTCTTCACGACCGGTGAACCCGAGCTTTTCGGTGGTGGTGGCTTTCACGTTCACTTGATCCAGTTCAATTTGCAGATCCGCCGCGATCAACGCGCGCATCGACTCGATATGGGGAGCCATCTTCGGCGCCTGGGCCACGATGGTGTTGTCGACGTTGCCGACCTTCCAGCCCTGGGCATGGATCAGGCCGACCACATGGCGCAGCAATACACGGCTGTCCGCGCCCTTGAAGGTCGGGTCGGTGTCCGGAAAGTGCTTGCCGATATCGCCCAACGCCGCCGCGCCGAGCAAGGCATCGCTCAAGGCATGCAACACAACGTCGCCGTCGGAATGAGCCAGCAAACCATGGTGGTGAGCAATGCGCACGCCGCCCAAGGTAATGAAATCGCCTTCAGCGAAACGGTGCACATCGTAGCCGTGGCCAATACGCATAAAAAAACGCCCCGATTTAATTCAGGGCGTGATTCTACCTACTTTTGCCTCACATTAACCGAGCAAAGCACGGCCATGGTGTCGCAAATGATCTTCGATGAAGCTGGCGATAAAGAAGTAGCTATGGTCGTAGCCGGGTTGCAGGCGCAGTTCCAACGGATGGTTGGCCGCCTTGGCCGCTTGCTGCAGGGCTTCAGGCTTGAGTTGCACGGCGAGGAAATCGTCGCGGTCGCCCTGATCCACCAGCAGTGGCAGCTTTTCCGAGGCTTCGCTGATCAGCACGCAGGCGTCCCACTCGCGCCATTTTGAGCGTTCTTCGCCCAAATAACGCGAGAAGGCTTTCTGGCCCCACGGGCAATCCATTGGGTTGTTGATCGGCGAGAACGCCGACACCGACTGGTAACGCCCAGGGTTACGCAGGGCGCACACCAGCGCTCCGTGGCCACCCATGGAGTGGCCACTGATGCCGCGTTTGTCCGACGCCGGGAAATGCGCTTCAACCAACGCAGGCAATTCCTGCACCACGTAGTCATGCATCCGATAGTGCTTGGCCCAAGGTTCCTGCGTGGCATTCAGGTAAAAGCCTGCGCCGAGGCCGAAGTCCCAGGCGTTGTCCGGATCACCCGGCACGCCTGGCCCACGCGGGCTGGTGTCTGGCGCAACGATGATCAACCCCAGCTCGGCGGCCATGCGCTGGGCGCCGGCCTTCTGCATGAAGTTCTCATCGGTGCAGGTAAGCCCGGACAGCCAGTACAACACCGGCAACTTGCCGCCCTGCTCCGCTTGCGGTGGCAGGTAGACGGCGAAGGTCATGTCGCAACCGAGCACATCGGAATGATGCTTGTAGCGTTTATGCCAGCCGCCGAAGCTTTTCTGGCACGACAGGTTTTCCAGACTCATGGCCGACCTCAGAAGTGGATGACGGTACGAATGCTCTTGCCTTCGTGCATCAGGTCAAACGCTTTGTTGATGTCTTCCAGGCCCATGGTGTGGGTGATGAAGGTGTCCAGCGGGATCTCGCCGGCCTGGGCCATTTCCACGTAGCTCGGCAGTTCGGTACGGCCGCGCACGCCACCAAATGCCGAACCGCGCCAGACGCGGCCGGTCACCAACTGGAATGGACGGGTGGCGATTTCCTGGCCTGCACCGGCCACGCCGATGATCACCGACTCGCCCCAGCCTTTGTGGCAGCACTCGAGGGCGGCACGCATCAGTTGCACGTTACCGATGCATTCAAAGGAGAAGTCCACGCCGCCGTCAGTCAGGTCGACGATCACGTCCTGGATCGGACGATCGTAGTCTTTCGGGTTGATGCAGTCGGTGGCGCCCAATTGCTTGGCGATCTCGAACTTGGCCGGGTTGATATCGATGGCAATGATGCGGCCAGCCTTGGCCTTGACCGCGCCGATCACCGCCGACAGGCCAATGCCGCCTAGGCCGAAGATGGCCACGGTGTCGCCCGGCTTGACCTTGGCGGTGTTGATCACCGCACCGATGCCGGTGGTGACGCCACAGCCCAGCAAGCAGACTTTTTCCAGTGGTGCTTCTTTAGGAATCTTGGCCACGGAAATTTCTGGCAGCACGGTGTACTCGGAAAAGGTCGAGGTGCCCATGTAGTGGAAAATCGGCTGGCCCTTGTAGGAAAAACGCGTAGTGCCGTCCGGCATCAGGCCTTTGCCCTGGGTGGAACGGATGGCCTGGCAGAGGTTGGTCTTGCCCGACAGGCAGAATTTGCACTTGCCGCATTCCGGGGTGTACAGCGGGATCACATGGTCGCCGACAGCCACCGACGTCACGCCTTCGCCGATCGCTTCAACCACGGCACCGCCTTCGTGACCGAGGATCGACGGGAAGATACCTTCCGGGTCCGCGCCCGACAGGGTGTAGGCGTCGGTATGGCACACGCCGGACGCGACTACGCGCAACAGCACTTCGCCCGCCTTGGGCATGGCCACATCCACTTCGACGATCTCCAGGGGCTTCTTGGCTTCGAAGGCTACGGCGGCGCGGGACTTGATCATCCGGGTTTCTCCAGGGAGTTAAAAACTGAGACGTAGAGTGTAAAACATGGCTATCTGATTAATAATCCAGGCCAAAGCAAAACTTTATTGCTGTACAGGGACAATCACCATGCTGGAAAACCGCTGGGAAGGCATCGATGAGTTTGTCGCGGTGGCCGAATGCAGCCAGTTCACCGCAGCAGCGGAACGGTTGGGGGTGTCTTCATCGCACATCAGCCGGCAGGTCGCACGCCTGGAAGAACGCCTGCAAACGCGATTGCTGTATCGCAGTACGCGCAAGGTGACCCTGACCGAAGCGGGCCAGACCTTCCTGCAACACTGCCAACGCCTGCAGGATGGTCGCGAAGAGGCCCTGCGTGCGGTGGGCGATCTCACCAGCGAGCCCAAGGGCATGTTGCGCATGACCTGCGCGGTGGCGTACGGCGAGCGCTTCATCGTGCCGCTGGTCACACGGTTCATGGGGTTGTACCCGCAGTTGCGGGTGGATATCGAGTTGAGCAACCGCCAACTGGACCTGGTGCACGAAGGCCTCGACCTGGCCATTCGCCTGGGGCGTTTGCAAGATTCGCGCATGGTTGCCAGCCGACTGGCGCCGAGGCGCATGTACCTGTGCGCGTCGCCGTCCTACTTGGCGCGGTATGGTCGGCCACATAGCCTGTCGGAATTGAGTCGGCATAACTGCCTGATCGGCAGCTCGGATATCTGGCAACTGGCCCAGGACGGGCGGGAATTTTCTCAACGTGTGCAGGGAAACTGGCGCTGCAACAGTGGGCAGGCGGTGCTGGATGCAGCGTTGCAGGGTGTCGGGTTATGCCAACTGCCGGACTATTACGTGCTGGAGCATCTGCACAGTGGTGCGCTGGTGTCGTTGCTGGAGGCGCATCAACCGCCGAATACGGCGGTGTGGGCGCTGTATCCGCAGCAGCGGCATTTGTCGCCGAAGGTCAGGAAGTTGGTGGATTTCTTGAAGGAGGGGCTGGCTGGGCGGCCGGAGTACAGCCAGTGATTATTGGCTGTTTGTGCCGGTCTCTTCGCAGACAAGCCTGCTCCCGCATTGACTGCATTCCTGCAGGGTAAACGCGGTCAAATGTGGGAGCTGGCTGCCTGCGATGAAGTCGACGCGGTTTAACTGCCTACCCGCGATTCGCCCAGCGCAGCCGCAACCACTCCAGATCTTCCGGCCGGGTCACCTTGATATTGTCCGAGCGCCCTTCGATCAGGCGCGGCGCCTGGCCGGACCATTCCATGGCTGATGCTTCATCGGTGATGACTGCATCCGCCACCAGGCTGTCGGCCAAGGCACGGTGCAAAGCACCCAGGCGGAACATCTGCGGCGTGTAGGCCTGCCAGATCAGGCTGCGGTCGACGGTTTCCACAATGCGACCGTGCTTGTCGGCGCGCTTGAGGGTGTCGCGGGCCGGCACGGCCAATAGGCCACCGACCGGGTCATCCGCCAGTTCAGTCAAGAGTTTGTCGAGATCGTCACGGCTCAGATTGGGACGCGCAGCGTCGTGCACCAACACCCAGTCGTCGTCATGGGCGCCCAGGGCATTGAGTTGCAGCAAGGCATTGAGCACCGAGCCCGAGCGCTCCGAACCGCCGTCCGCACGCTGGATACGCGCGTCTGCAGCACAGGCCAGGGTCGGCCAATAAGGATCATCAGTCGCGAGACTGACCACCAGCCCCTTGAGGTTCGGATGGTCGAGAAAACAGCCGAGGCTGTGTTCGAGAATTGTGCGCCCGCCCAGTTGCAAGTATTGCTTGGGACGGTCCGCAGCCATACGGGCACCGACGCCCGCGGCAGGAATCACGGCCCAGAAGGCCGGCAAACGGTCACTCATTGGGCCAACTGGTAGAGGGTTTCGCCCTCCTTGACCATGCCTAGTTCATGACGGGCCCGCTCTTCAACGGTCTCCGTGCCTTTTTTCAGCTCAAGCACCTCGGCATCGAGGACGCGATTGCGTTCCAGCAGGCGTTCGTTTTCGGCGTGCTGGTCGGCAATTTGCTGGGTCAGGTCTTTTACCTGCGCAAAGCTGCCATTACCCACCCATAGGCGGTACTGCAGGCCAGCCAGCAACAAGAGCAAGACGAGGAACAACCAATTGGGACTGCGCATCGAATATCGGGTATCCAGTGAAAAAAGACCGCCATGCAAAACTTTTGCAGCAACTGATAGCACGAAGCCTGGAAAAACCAGGCTTGTGCTTGATAGCCATCAGATTAGCGTCGAATTACACACTGTCGTGAGTTTTCCGACGCAATCCGCCGACCTTTTACCATTTTTACCACGTAGCGATCAGCCGCGAAACTCGCCGCGACCGTTGTACTTGGCCTTGCCAGCCAGTTGCTCTTCGATACGCAGCAATTGGTTGTACTTGGAAACGCGGTCGGAACGGCACAGGGAACCGGTCTTGATCTGGCCTGCCGAGGTGCCCACGGCCAGGTCGGCAATGGTCGAATCTTCGGTTTCGCCGGAGCGGTGCGAGATCACGGCCGTGTAGCCCGCAGCCTTGGCCATCTGGATGGCTTCCAGGGTTTCGGTCAGGGTGCCGATCTGGTTGAACTTGATCAGGATCGAGTTGGCGATCTTTTTATCGATGCCTTCTTTCAGGATCTTGGTGTTGGTCACGAACAAGTCGTCGCCCACCAGTTGGATCTTCTCGCCGATCTTGTCGGTGAGGATTTTCCAGCCGTCCCAGTCGGACTCGTCCAGGCCGTCTTCGATCGAGATGATCGGGTAGCGCTGGGTCAGGCCCTTCAGGTATTCCGCGAAACCTTCGGAGTTGAACACTTGGCCTTCGCCGGACAGGTTGTATTTACCGTCCTCATAGAACTCGCTGGCCGCGCAGTCCAGGGCCAGGGTCACGTCGGTGCCCAGCTTGTAGCCAGCGTTGGCGACGGCTTCGGAGATCACTTTCAGTGCATCTTCGTTGGACGCCAGGTTCGGTGCGAAACCACCTTCGTCACCCACAGCAGTACTCAGGCCACGGGCCTTCAGCACAGCCTTGAGGTGATGGAAAATCTCGGTACCCATGCGCAGGCCTTCGGAGAAGGACTTGGCGCCAACCGGCTGTACCATGAATTCCTGGATGTCGACGTTGTTATCGGCGTGTTCGCCACCGTTGATGATGTTCATCATCGGCACCGGCATCGAGTAGACACCTGGAGTACCGTTGAGGTTGGCAATGTGAGCGTACAGCGGCAGGTCCTGGTCCTGAGCAGCGGCCTTGGCGGCTGCCAGGGACACGGCGAGGATGGCGTTGGCGCCCAGGCTGCCTTTGTTTTCGGTGCCGTCGAGCTTGATCATCGCGTGGTCCAGGGCTTTCTGGTCCAGCGGATCCTTGCCCAGCAACAGGTCACGAATCGGGCCGTTGATGTTGGCTACAGCCTTGAGTACACCCTTGCCCAGGTAACGGCTCTTGTCGCCATCACGCAGTTCCAGCGCTTCGCGCGAACCGGTGGAAGCACCGGACGGCGCGCAGGCGCTGCCGATGATGCCGTTATCGAGAAGCACGTCGGCTTCGACGGTGGGGTTGCCACGGGAGTCGAGAACTTCACGACCTTTGATGTCGACGATTTTTGCCATTGTTGTAAACACTCCAAAGTTGACGAAAACGACGCAGCTGAAGGAAATCTTTTGACCGACCGCAAGGGTGGAACAACGAGGCAGGCTTGCAGACGACAAGGCTCAGGCCCGCAGGCCTGAGCGTAAAGCGTGGGAAATTCTACCGGAGAAACGAAGCTTACGCGGTCTCTACCGTCGGAAAACTCTTGACCAGTTCGTCCAACTGCTTGAGCTGGGCCAGGAACGGCTCCAGCTTGTCCAGGCGCAGGGCGCATGGGCCATCGCACTTGGCGTTGTCCGGGTCCGGGTGGGCTTCCAGGAACAGGCCGGCCAGGGACTGGCTGATGCCCGCCTTGGCCAGGTCCAGCACCTGGGCACGGCGCCCACCCGCGGAATCGGCGCGACCACCGGGCATTTGCAGCGCGTGAGTCACGTCGAAGAACACCGGGTATTCGAACTGTTTCATGATGCCGAAACCGAGCATATCCACCACGAGGTTGTTGTAGCCGAAGCTCGAACCACGCTCGCAGAGGATCAACTGGTCGTTACCCGCTTCCACGCACTTGTTCAGGATGTGTTTCATCTCCTGGGGCGCGAGGAACTGGGCTTTCTTGATATTGATCACAGCGCCGGTCTTGGCCATCGCGACCACCAGGTCGGTCTGGCGCGACAGGAAGGCCGGCAACTGGATGATGTCGCACACCTCGGCGACCACGGCGGCCTGTTCAGGCTCGTGGACGTCGGTGATGATCGGCACGCCGAAGGCTTGCTTGATGTCCTGGAAGATCCGCATGCCTTCTTCAAGGCCTGGGCCGCGATAGGAGGTCACGGACGAACGGTTGGCCTTGTCGAAGCTGGCCTTGAACACGTAGGGGATACCGAGTTTCTCGGTGACCTTGACGTACTCTTCACAGACCTGCATCGCCATGTCGCGGCTTTCCAGCACGTTCATGCCGCCGAACAGCACCATGGGCTTGTCGTTGGCAATCTCGATGTCGCCTACGCGAATGATCTTCTGGGCCATCAGGTTTACGCCTTCTTCTGATGTTGCGTCAGTGCAGCTTTGACGAAACCGCTGAACAACGGGTGACCGTCGCGCGGCGTCGAGGTGAACTCAGGGTGGAACTGGCACGCCACGAACCATGGATGATCCGGCGCCTCGACCACTTCAACCAACGCGCCGTCACCGGAGCGACCGGAAATTTTCAGGCCGGCCTCTTTGATCTGCGGCAGCAGGTTGTTGTTCACTTCGTAGCGGTGACGGTGACGCTCGACGATCACGTCCTTGCCGTAGCAATCGTGAACCAGCGAGCCCGGTTCCAGCAGGCAATCCTGCGCGCCGAGGCGCATGGTGCCGCCCAGGTCGGAGGCTTCGGTACGGGTCTCGACGGCACCGGTGGCATCTTCCCACTCGGTGATCAGGCCGACGACCGGGTGACCGCTCTTGCTGTCGAACTCGGTGGAGTTGGCGTCTTTCCAGCCCAGCACGTTACGGGCGAACTCGATAACGGCCACTTGCATGCCCAGGCAGATGCCCAGGTACGGAACCTTGTTTTCACGGGCGTACTGCACGGCCGTGATCTTGCCTTCCACGCCACGCAGGCCGAAACCGCCGGGAACGAGGATCGCGTCCACACCTTCGAGCAAGGCAGTGCCTTGGTTCTCGATATCTTCGGAGTCGATGTAGCGCAGGTTGACCTTGGTACGGTTGCTGATACCGGCGTGGCTCATCGCTTCGATCAGCGACTTGTACGCGTCCAGCAGTTCCATGTACTTGCCGACCATGGCGATGGTGACTTCGTGCTCAGGGTTGAGCTTGGCGTCGACCACGGCTTCCCACTCGGACAGGTCCGCGCCATTGCATTGCAGGCCGAAACGCTCGACCACAAAATCGTCCAGGCCTTGCGAGTGCAGGATGCCCGGGATCTTGTAGATAGTGTCGGCGTCTTCCAGCGCGATTACCGCACGTTCTTCAACGTTGGTGAATTGCGCGATCTTGCGACGCGAGGAAATGTCGATCGGGTGATCGGAGCGGCATACCAGCACGTCCGGCTGCAGGCCGATGGAGCGCAGTTCCTTGACCGAGTGCTGGGTAGGCTTGGTTTTGGTCTCGCCGGCGGTGGCGATGTACGGCACCAGGGTCAGGTGCATCAGCATCGCGCGCTTGGCGCCGACTTCGAAACGCAACTGGCGGATGGCTTCGAGGAACGGTTGGGACTCGATGTCACCCACGGTGCCGCCGATCTCGACCATGGCCACGTCGGCATCGCCGGCACCCTTGATGATGCGGCGCTTGATTTCGTCGGTGATGTGCGGGATTACCTGGATGGTTGCACCCAGGTAGTCACCACGACGCTCCTTGCGCAGCACGTGCTCGTAGACACGACCGGTGGTGAAGTTGTTGTTCTGGGTCATGGTCGTGCGGATGAACCGCTCGTAGTGGCCCAGGTCCAGGTCAGTCTCGGCGCCGTCGTGGGTGACGAACACTTCACCGTGCTGGAACGGGCTCATGGTGCCCGGGTCAACGTTGATGTACGGGTCCAGCTTGAGCATGGTGACCTTAAGTCCCCGCGCCTCCAGGATGGCCGCCAATGAAGCGGAGGCAATGCCTTTCCCCAATGAAGAAACAACACCGCCCGTGACGAATATGTAGCGCGTCATGAAAAACCCTAGAAGTCTGCGTTAAAGCGGTCCGAGCCGCCGGGGAAAGCGAAGGAAGGCCGAAGCCCCCGATCACCTGCATTAATCACAGTGCACCTTTCAAAAAAACCGCCGCGTGGTGACAGACCAGCAATGAAGCACCGGTACGTTGATCGCTACACATTTTTTGGAATCGCCCAGCAAAGACTGCTTGGTAATCGGCAACTGCTGCGATTCAGTCGAATCCACAGAAGTTGTATCAAGAAGGGAGCGTAGTCTACCGGAAAGGCTCTATCAGCTCAAACCTTGATCGCAGGTCTGTGGCATCCAATGTAAATGCCAGTCATCACTCGGTGCAGGCCAGAGTCCCGCGAGGCTGGGCGCACCCAGCAATTGCTGGCCTTGGTACAGCAGCGGCAATCTGCCACGGACGAAGCCTGGCAAGCCACTTTCGTTAAGCAGGCGCTTCAAGTCACGCCGACCGCGACCTGGCACATCGATGATTTCGCCGCCCTGGCGGTAGCGGATCTGCAGCGGACCTTCAGGCGCCTCGCCAATCAGCTTTAGCTGACCATTGCCGGGTAACTCTAGTGGGTTTTGCGGATCGGGCCAGCTCACCGCTGCGTCGGAAAATTCCGATCCTGTAGACGGCAGCCACCAGATGCGCTGGCCACACCGGTGCAACTCGCCGTCGGCCAAGCGCCATAGGGGCTGTGCATCGCCCTTGGCGTCACGCAGGGAGTGCCAACCGGCCCAGTGGTCGCTGTCGGGCAAGCGGGTCAGTGGCGCCAGCCAATGGCGCAGGGCATTGCGTTGGCGGGCGTCGGACAGCTCGCACAGCGGCGCAAGTGCCAAGGACGGCAGGTGCAGCCAGGGAAATGGCGAAGCCTGGCCGGCAGCACGCAGGTCCAACTGTGCCAACTCTTCCAACAACCCCTGCGCCTCACTCAGGTGCTCGGCGGTGCGGCCCAGGTTGGCAACAGCCTGGGGCCAGCGCGCCGTCAACGCAGGAAACACGCGGTGACGCAGGTAATTACGGGAGAACCGCGGATCGGCGTTGGAAGGATCCTCAATCCATTTGAGTTGATGCGCGTGGGCATACGCCTCCAATGCTTCGCGGGGTACATCGAGCAACGGTCGTACCAGGTAGCCACCCGCCAAAGGACGCTGCGCCGGGATCGCCGCCAGCCCGCGCACACCCGCCCCGCGCAATAGGCGGAATAACAAGGTTTCCGCTTGATCATCGCGATGCTGGCCCGTCAGCAACACCTGCCCTGCCCCGGTCACCTCGGTGAATGCCTGGTAACGCGCGTCACGGGCAGCACGTTCAAGGCTGGCGCCAGGTTGTACCTGCACGCGCATCACGCGCAACGGCAGGCCGAGGGCGTCGCAGATCGACTGGCAGTGAGCAGGCCACGCGTCGGCGGCAGCTTGCAGGCCATGGTGGACATGGACAGCGCTGAGGGGGGGCAGGGTTTCGGTGTTGGCCAGATGGGCCAGGAGATGCAGCAAGACGGTGGAATCAAGGCCACCGGAGAATGCGATGTGCCAGGCCGGGGCGTTGCGCCAGGGTGACAGAGCTTGCAGGAGTTTGGCGGGAAGAGATGTTTTCATCACAGGTTACCGCCGCAAATCTGGAATACGTTAGCCAAGCATACACAAAGCAAATGTGGGAGCGGGCTTGTGTGGGAGCGTGGCTTGCCCGCGATGCAGGCGCCTCGGTTTTGCAGTTGCACCGAGGTGATGCTATCGCAGGCAAGCCAGCTCCCACACAAGCCGGCTCCCACATTGGGTATTGCTGGGTCTTACAGACCGTAGCTCATCAGGCGCTCATAACGACGGGCCAGCAGCGCGTCGTTATCCAGCTTCTTGAGCATTGCCAGTTGCGAGCCCAGCTCGGCGCGGATAGTCGCCGCCGCAGCAGCCGGGTCACGGTGGGCGCCGCCCAAAGGCTCGGCGATCACTTTGTCCACGATACCCAGGCCTTTGAGGCGATCAGCGGTGATGCCCATGGCTTCGGCAGCATCTGGTGCCTTTTCGGCGGTTTTCCACAGGATCGAGGCGCAACCTTCCGGCGAGATCACCGCGTAGGTCGAGTATTGCAACATGTTCAACTGGTCGCAGACGCCGATGGCCAGCGCACCACCGGAACCACCTTCACCAATCACAGTGGCGATGATCGGGGTTTTCAGGCGGGACATGACGCGCAGGTTCCAGGCGATAGCCTCGCTCTGGTTGCGCTCTTCTGCGTCGATACCTGGGTAGGCGCCCGGGGTATCGATGAAGGTCAGGATTGGCATCTTGAAGCGCTCGGCCATTTCCATCAGTCGGCAAGCCTTGCGGTAGCCTTCCGGGCGCGGCATGCCGAAGTTGCGGCGGACTTTCTCGCGCACTTCACGGCCTTTCTGGTGACCGATCACCATCACCGGCTGGTCGTCCAGGCGAGCGATACCACCCACGATGGCCGCGTCGTCGGAGAAGTGGCGGTCGCCATGCAGCTCGTCGAACTCGGTGAAGATGTGCTGAATGTAGTCCAGGGTATAGGGACGGCGCGGGTGGCGGGCCAGGCGCGCAATCTGCCAGCTGGTCAGCTTGCCGAAGATGTCTTCGGTGAGCGTGCTGCTCTTGTCTTGCAGGCGAGCGATCTCATCGCCGATGTTCAGCGAATTGTCATTGCCGACCAGGCGCAGTTCTTCAATCTTGGCTTGCAGGTCAGCGATCGGCTGTTCGAAATCAAGAAAATTCGGGTTCATAAGCGTCCGTCTTGGGTCGACGGCCAGGGCGTGCCTGGCCAGCCGGTTGTCTATTCGCGCCCTACCTTAAGGGAGAGGCGCGTTTAGGTCGAGATTAAATGTTTAGTCGAGATCAGACATCTCTGACCGTCAACGGTATTGGAGGAAGACGTTGTCTCGCCCGAACTGGTCACGCAAAGCTTGAATCAAGCCATCTGCGGGATCAATTCGCCAGGTCTCGCCAAACTGCAACATGGCCTTGGCGTCATTGCCGGTGTACTCCATGGTCACCGGGCACGCGCCGCGGTGGCGTTTGAGCAGGTCGCCCAACCAGCGTAGCTGATCGCCCTTGAGCGCTTCGGTTTTCACCTTCAAGCGCAAGCTTTCGGCCAAATTGGTGCGCGCATCTTCCATGCTCATCACCCGCTTGATCCGCAGGCGCAGGCCGCCGGAGAAGTCATCGTTGCTGACCTCCCCTTCCACCACCACCATCGCGTCGGTCTGCAACAGCGACTGAGCGGAATGGAACGCGTCGGCAAACAGCGACGCCTCGATACGGCCCGAACGGTCGTCGAGGGTGATGAACCCCATCTTGTCGCCCTTCTTATTCTTCATCACCCGCAGGGCGATGATCATGCCGGCGACGGTCTGTGTGTCCCGCGCTGGCTTCAGGTCGATAATGCGCTGACGGGCGAACCGGCGGATCTCACCTTCGTATTCGTCAATCGGGTGACCGGTGAGGTACAGGCCCAAGGTATCTTTCTCGCCCTTGAGACGTTCCTTGAGCGTCAGTTCCTTGGCCTTGCGATGGTTGCCATAGACGTCTGCGTCTTCTTCGACGAACAACCCGCCAAACAGGTCGGCATGGCCGCTGTCATGGGTACGCGCGGTCTGCTCGGCGGCTTTGATCGCTTCTTCCATGGCGGCGAGCAATACCGCGCGGTTGCGGTCGATATTGGCCTGGTAGGCCTTGGGCTCATCATGGAAATACGGGCCGAGACGGTCGAGAGCACCGCTGCGGATCAGGCCGTCGAGTGTCCGTTTGTTGATGCGCTTGAGGTCCACCCGTGCGCAGAAGTCGAACAGGTCTTTGAATGGCCCGTCCAGGCGCGCTTCGGTGATGGCTTCCACCGGGCCTTCGCCGACGCCCTTGATCGCGCCCAGGCCATAGATGATGCGGCCTTCGTCGTTCACCGTGAACTTGAACTCCGAAGCGTTCACGTCCGGCGCATCGAGGCGCAGCTTCATGGTGCGCACTTCTTCGATCAAGGTCACGACCTTGTCGGTGTTGTGCATATCCGCCGACAGTACCGCAGCCATGAACGGCGCCGGGTAGTGGGCTTTCAGCCAGGCGGTCTGGTACGACACCAGGCCGTAGGCGGCGGAGTGGGATTTGTTGAAGCCGTAACCGGCGAATTTCTCTACTAGGTCGAAGATGTTACCCGCGAGGTCCGCGTCGATATTGTTGGTCGCGCAGCCCTCAATGAAACCGCCGCGCTGCTTGGCCATTTCCTCGGGTTTTTTCTTACCCATGGCTCGACGCAGCATGTCCGCGCCACCCAGGGTGTAACCGGCCATCACCTGAGCGATCTGCATCACCTGTTCCTGATACAGGATGATGCCGTAAGTCGGCGCCAACACAGGCTTGAGGCCTTCGTATTGGTAGTCCGAGTGCGGGTAAGCCAGTTCGGCACGGCCGTGCTTACGGTTGATGAAGTCGTCCACCATGCCCGATTGCAGCGGGCCTGGACGGAAGAGGGCCACCAATGCGATCAAGTCTTCGAGGCAGTCGGGCTTGAGCTTTTTGATCAGCTCTTTCATACCGCGCGACTCAAGCTGGAACACCGCCGTGGTTTCGGCTTTTTGCAGCAGGGTGTAGGTCGGCTTGTCATCCAGCGGGATGAAGGCGATATCCAGCGGTTCCTCACCGACCTTGGCGCGGTCGCGGTTGATGGTCTTGAGCGCCCAGTCGATGATCGTCAGGGTCCGCAGGCCGAGGAAGTCGAACTTCACCAGGCCGGCCGCCTCCACGTCATCCTTGTCGAACTGGGTTACCAGGCCATCGCCTTCTTCGTCGCAATAGATCGGCGAAAAGTCAGTGAGCTTGGTGGGTGCGATCACCACGCCACCGGCGTGTTTACCGACGTTACGCACCACGCCTTCGAGCTTGCGCGCCATGTCCCAGATTTCGGCGGCTTCTTCATCGACCTTGATGAAGTCGCGCAGGATCTCTTCCTGCTCGTAGGCTTTCTCCAGGGTCATGCCGACTTCGAACGGGATCATCTTCGACAGGCGATCCGCCAGGCCGTAGGACTTGCCCTGCACGCGTGCCACGTCGCGGATTACAGCTTTTGCGGCCATGGAACCGAAGGTGATGATCTGGCTTACTGCGTTGCGACCATATTTCTCGGCCACGTACTCGATCACGCGGTCACGGCCGTCCATGCAGAAGTCGACGTCGAAGTCGGGCATGGAAACCCGTTCCGGGTTAAGGAAACGTTCGAACAGCAGGTCATATTCCAGCGGGTCGAGGTCGGTAATTTTCTGCACGTAGGCAACCAACGACCCAGCACCTGACCCCCGGCCCGGACCTACCGGTACGCCGTTGTTCTTGGCCCACTGGATAAAGTCCATCACGATCAGGAAGTAACCGGGGAAGCCCATCTGGATGATGATATCCAGCTCGAAATTCAGCCGGTCAACGTAGACCTGACGCTTGGCGTCGTAATCCTCGGTGGTGTCCTTGGGCAGCAGAACGCTGAGGCGCTCTTCCAGCCCGTCGAAGGACACCTTGCGAAAATACTCATCGATGGTCATGCCATCGGGAATCGGGAAGTTGGGCAGGAAGTGCTTGCCCAGCTTCACTTCGATATTGCAGCGTTTGGCAATCTCGACGGAGTTTTCCAGGGCCTCGGGCAGGTCGCTGAACAACTCGGCCATCTCTTCGGCGCTTTTGAGGTACTGCTCCTCGCTGTAGTTCTTCGAGCGACGCGGGTCATCCAGGGCCCGACCTTCGCCGATGCATACGCGGGTTTCGTGGGCTTCGAAGTCTTCCTTCTTGATGAAACGCACATCGTTGGTCGCCACCAGCGGCGCGCCCAGCTTGTCGGCCAGGGCCACGGCGGCGTGCAGATGCTCTTCATCGTTGGGGCGGTTGGTACGCTGGACTTCCAGATAGAAACGATCAGGGAAGACCTGCATCCACTCCTTGGCCAGTACTTCGGCTTCTTGAGGGTTGCCACCCAGCAGCGCGATACCGATCTCGCCCTCTTTGGCGGCCGACAGCATGATCAGGCCTTCGCTGGCCTCGGCGACCCATTCGCGCTCGATAATGATCGAGCCATTACGCTGGCCGTCGATAAAGCCACGGGAAATCAATTCGGTGAGGTTGCGATAACCCACGCCGTTCATCGCCAGCAGGCTGATGCGGCTCAGGGGGTTATCCGGGTCTTTGTTGGACAGCCACAGGTCGGCACCGCAAATCGGCTTGATACCGGCGCCCATGGCGTTCTTGTAGAACTTGACCAGGGAACACATGTTGTTCTGATCGGTAACCGCTACCGCAGGCATGTTCATGCCCACCAGGGTTTTGACCAGCGGTTTGATCCGTACCAGGCCGTCGACCAGGGAGTATTCAGTGTGCAGGCGTAGGTGAACGAATGAAGCCGGCATAGTGATCCTGTCTAGAAACGTGGAGACAACAAGGCCCGGATTGTACCGGGCCTTGGCAAAAACATCAGCCTTGCGACTAAACCTCGCTGAAGCTCTCGCGCAGCTCGTAAGCCTGGCGCACTGGGGCGAACGAGCGGCGGTGAATCGGCGTCGGGCCAAGGCGAGCCAGGGCTTCCAGATGAACGGGCGTCGGGTAGCCTTTATGACCGCCGATGCCGTAGCCGGGGTAGATCAATTCGAACGCGGCCATTTCCCGGTCACGACTGACTTTGGCCAGGATTGACGCGGCGGCGATGGCAGGCACCTTGCTATCACCCTTGACCACCGCCTCGGAAGGCATGGCCAGCTTGGGGCAGCGGTTACCGTCGATCATCGCCATTTTCGGGGTGATGTGCAGCCCCTCGACTGCACGCTGCATGGCCAGCATGGTGGCGTGCAAAATATTCAGCTGGTCGATTTCTTCAACTTCAGCCCGGGCGATATGCCAGCTCAGGGCTTTCTCACAGATCTCGTCGTAGAGCTTTTCGCGGCGCGCTTCGGTGAGTTTCTTCGAGTCGTTGAGGCCGAGGATCGGACGGTTTGGATCGAGGATCACTGCCGCCGTGACCACGGCGCCGCACAAAGGCCCGCGCCCGACTTCGTCAACACCGGCCACCAGTTCGTGGGCTTCGGCAACCAGGCTGAAATCCAGGCCCATCTGCGTCGTCATAAGGCTTCCTGTTGCTTGCCGATCAGGGTCAATACGGCGTCGGCTGCCTGGTTCGACGCATCACGACGCAGGGTGCGGTGGATGTCGTCGAAGCCGCGGGTCTGTTCTTCGCCGCCGTCGATCAAGGGTAGTAGAGTTTGCGCCAGGGCCTCGGGCGTTGCATCGTCCTGCAACAACTCCGGCACCAATAGGCGCTGGGCCAGCAGGTTGGGCAGGGAGATGTAAGGGCTTTTGACCATGCGCTTGAGGATCCAGAAGGTCAGCGGCGCCAGGCGGTAGGCCACCACCATCGGGCGCTTATACAGCAAGGCTTCCAGGGTGGCCGTACCCGAGGCGATCAGCACCGCATCACAGGCGGCCAGGGCCAGGTGTGACTGGCCATCGAGCAAGGTCAACGGCAGGTTGCGACCTTCCAGCAGTGTTTCGATCTGCGCACGACGTTGCGGGCTGGCGCAAGGCAGCACGAAACGTATGCCCGGCTTCAAGGCCAGCAGACGTTCGGCAGCATCGAAAAACACCGAGGCCAGTCGCCCCACTTCGCCACCACGGCTGCCAGGCATCAGCGCGACCAGCGGGCCGTCGGGCAAGCCCAGCTCGGCACGCGCGGCCGCGCGATCAGCCTGCAGGGGAATCGCGTCGGCCAGGGTATGCCCGACAAACCGCACCGGCACGCCCTTTTCTTCGTAGAACCTCGCCTCGAACGGCAGCAAGGTCAGCATCAGGTCGCAGCCCTCGCGGATCTTGAGCACGCGCTTCTGCCGCCACGCCCAGACGGACGGGCTGACGTAGTGCACGGTCTTGATGCCGGCCTGGCGCAGTTTGAGTTCGATATTGAGGGTGAAGTCCGGCGCGTCGATGCCTATGAACACATCGGGCTTTTCTTCGATCAAGGTCTGGATCAGCAGCTTGCGACGGGCCAACAACTCGCGCAGGCGACCCAGCACCTCGACCAGCCCCATGACCGACAGACGCTCCATGGGGAAGTAGGAGGTGAGCCCTTCAGCCTGCATCAGCGGGCCGCCGACACCGATGAATTCCACCGCCGGGTGCTGGGCCTTGAGGGCCCGCATAAGGCCTGCGCCCAGAATGTCGCCGGAAGCTTCCCCGGCCACCAGCGCGATACGCAGATTAGCCATGATTAGCGGGTGATGCCGCGAGTCGACGCCTGGATCGAGTCGCGGAACACCGCGACTTCCGGGAACAGCGCTGCCGGCTCGGCCAGTTGAGTCAACGCCTGGTCGACCGTGAGCCCTTGACGATAAACCACCTTGTAGGCACGGCGCAGGGCGTGGATCGCGTCTTCGCTGAACCCGCGACGGCGCATGCCTTCGAAGTTCATGCTGCGGGCTTCGGCCGGGTTGCCGAATACCGTAACGAACGCCGGAACATCCTTGCCGATGGCAGTGCCCATGCCGGAAAAGCTGTGGGCGCCGATATGGCAGTACTGATGCACCAGGGTGAACCCGGACAGGATCGCCCAATCGTCAACGTGCACATGGCCCGCCAACGCGGTGTTGTTGACCAGGATGCAGTGGTTGCCAATGACGCTGTCGTGACCGATATGGGCATAGGCCATGACCAGGTTGTGATCACCCAGCGTGGTCTCGGCCCGGTCCTGCACAGTGCCACGGTGAATGGTCACGCCTTCACGGATGATGTTGTGATCACCGATTACCAGGCGTGTCTCTTCACCCTTGTACTTCATGTCCGGGGTGTCTTCGCCTACCGAGGAGAACTGGTAGATGCGATTGTGTTTGCCAATGCGGGTCGGACCCTTGAGGATCACGTGCGGCCCGATGACAGTCCCCTCGCCGATTTCCACACCTGCGCCGATGATCGACCAGGGGCCGACCTCAACGTCGGCGGCCAGAACGGCCGACGGATCGATGATTGCGCGAGGGTCAATCAAACTCATAGTTTGCGTTCCGCACAGATGATCTCGGCGGAGCACACCGGCTTGCCGTCCACCGAGGCCTGGCATTCGAACTTCCAGATCTGGCGCTTGCAGCTGATGAACTTGGCTTCCAGGATCAACTGGTCACCCGGGGTCACCGGGTTGCGGAAACGCAACTTGTCGGAGCCCACGAAATAGTAAAGCGTGCCGTCGGCAGGCTTGAGGTCGAGCATTTTGAAACCAAGGATACCGGCAGCCTGGGCCATCGCTTCGATGATCAACACGCCCGGCATGATTGGATGCGCGGGAAAGTGACCGTTGAAGAATGGTTCGTTGATGCTGACATTCTTATAGGCACGAATGCGCTTTTCCTCGACGTTGAGGTCCACTACACGGTCCACCAACAGGAACGGGTAACGGTGAGGCAGGTATTCGCGAATCTCGTTGATGTCCATCATTTCGGGGGGAAGCCTGTAATAAAGATTGGGGGCGGGCGAACTAAAAGCACGCCCCGCTAGCAAATCAAGGAGGCAGTCTAGCGGCTGTGCACACTTGATATGGAAATGGTATCAGCCTTCTGATGAAGCATTACCGCCAGGGGTCACGTCCCCAACACGCTTTTCCAGCTGTTTGAGGCGTCGAGCCATGTCGTCGAGCTGCCTCAACCGTGCTGCACTCTTGCGCCATTCAGCCGCAGGCTGCATGGCGGTACCGGACGAATAGGCCCCGGGCTCGGTAATCGAGTGGGTGACCATGGTCATGCCGGTGATGAAAACGTTGTCGCAAATTTCGATATGCCCCACCAGCCCAACGCCACCGGCGAGCATGCAGTGCTTGCCGATCTTGGTGCTGCCGGAGATACCCACGCACGCCGCCATGGCGGTGTGATCGCCAATCTGTACGTTGTGGGCGATCTGGATCTGGTTGTCGAGCTTCACACCGTTACCGATCACGGTATCGGCCAGGGCCCCGCGATCGACAGCAGTGTTCACGCCAATTTCCACGTCGTCGCCGATCAGTACGCCGCCGACCTGGGCAATCTTGTTCCAGATGCCCTTGGCATTGGCAAAGCCAAAACCTTCACCGCCGATCACGGCACCCGACTGGATGACGACGCGCTCACCGATACGCACATCGTGGTACAGGGTCACGCGCGGTGCCAGCCAACCGTCTGCGCCAATCTCACAGCGCGCGCCGATAAAGCAATGGGCACCCACGGTGACACCCGCCCCAATGCGTGCGCCGCTCTCGATCACCGCAAAGGCGCCGACGCTGGCCGCAGGGTCAACCTGGGCATCATCGGCGATCACCGCAGACGGATGAATACCGCTGGCGGCCTTGGGCTTGGGATCGAACAGGTGCGACACCCGCGCATAAGCCAGGTAGGGGTCAGGCACCACCAGCGCATCCCCGGCAAACCCTTCGGCGTCAGCAGCTTTCAGCAACACGGCTGCGGCTTGGCTGTCGACCAGGTATTTACGGTATTGGGGGTTTGCGAGGAAGCTCAACTGAGCTGGGCCAGCCTCCTGCAAGGTGGCTAGCCCAGTAATTTCTTTCTCCGGGGAGCCACGCAAGGTGGCCCCCAGGAACTCGGCCAACTCGCCGAGCCTGATAGTCGCGGTCATGGCTTACTTCAGCTGGTTCATGCGCTCGATCACCTGGCGGGTGATGTCGTATTGAGGCTTGACGTCGATTACAGCACCACGCTCAAACACCAGGTCAAAGGCACCTTTCTTGATGACTTCTTCCACAGCGCTGTCGAGTTTCGGCTTCAGCTGTTTCAGCATTTCACGGTCAGCAACAGCCTTGGCTTCGTTCAGCTCCTTGGACTGGAACTGGTAGTCACGGGCCTTTTGCTTGAATTCAAGCTCCAGACGCTCGCGCTCGCCTTGCTGCATCTTGTCGCCACCGGCAACCAGGCGGTCCTGGATGCCCTTTGCGCTGCTTTCCAGGGTCTTGAGCTTGGTCAGTTGCGGACCGAACTTCTTCTCGGCGTCCACGGCGTACTTCTTGGCCGCATCGGATTCCAGCAGGGCCATCTGATAGTTCAGCACGGCGATTTTCATTTCGGCGAAGGCCGGGGTCGCTACCAGCACGGTTGCCAGCAGAACCAATTGAGTCAACTTACGCACGATGTACTCCTACAGAATCCGTTGTCGTTATCTTGGGTCAGACGCTTAGAACGTCTGGCCGAGGGAGAATTGGAAAATCTGGGTTTCAGCGTTATCCGGTTTCTTGATCGGCATGGCCAGAGCAAAGCTCAATGGGCCAAGCGCAGTCACCCAGGTCACACCCACACCCACGGAGCTTGCCAGGTTACTGAGGCTCACGTCGTTGCACTGTGTGTCGGACTTCACGCCGCTCGGGTTACGGATCTGCTCGCACTTGGAGTCGAACACGTTACCCACGTCCCAGAATACCGACGTACGCAGGGAACGCTGATCTTTCACGAACGGCAGCGGGAAGAGGATCTCCGCACCACCCTGGATCAACACGTTACCACCGAACGGCAGCGGGTCATTGTCAGAGTCAGCCACAGTACCCTGGTTACCGGTTACACCCACACCACGGCTTGGTGTACCACGTGGGCCCAAGGTGCTGTCCTTGAAGCCACGTACGGAGTTGAAGCCACCCGCGTAGTAGTTCTCGTAGAACGGTAGACCATTGGTGGAACCATAACCATCGCCATAGCCCAACTCGGTGTGCAGGCGCATGGTGTAATTGTCGCTCAACGGCGTGAACAGCTGGCCACGGTAGTCGAGCTTGAAGAACGACAGGTCACTGCCCGGCGTGGTGGTTTCCAGGGTCAAGCTCTGGGAATGACCACGGGTAGCCAGTACACCTTTGTTCAGGGTCGACTCGGACCAGCCGGCAGACGCCTTGAAGTTCAGGAACTTGTCGCCTTCACGACGGGTGAAGTCAAAGATTTCGTCCACGGTGTATACACCGGTCTTGATCTCATCCTGTTGCGCAGTCAGGCCGAAGGTCAGGCGCGAGGTCTCGCTGATCGGGTAACCAACGTTGACACCGGCACCGAGGCTGTCGATTGCATAGCTTGCAACGTCAACGTCGAGGTCTTTGTAGTCGGTGGTGCGGTAGAAGGCGTTGTAGCCCAGGCTCACACCGTCAGCAGTCCAGTAGGGGTCGGTGTAACCGAAGTTGTATCGGCTCTGGTATTCGCTTCGCGTCAGACCGATGGACACACGGTTACCGGTACCCAGGAAGTTGTTCTGGGTGATCGAACCACCGAGGATCAGACCGGCGCTCTGTGCGAAGCCGACACTGGCGGTGATGGAACCCGATGCTTGTTCTTCAACGGCGTAGTTCACGTCGACCTGGTCATCCACACCCGGTACAGCCGGGGTTTCGACGTTGACTTCCTTGAAGAAGCCCAGGCGCTCGAGACGGGTCTTGGACTGGTCGATCAGGTAGGTCGACGCCCAGCCACCTTCCATCTGACGCATTTCACGACGCAGTACTTCGTCCGCAGACTTGGTGTTGCCGCGGAAGTTGATACGGTTCACGTAGGCACGCTTGCCCGGGTCGACGACAAAGGTGATGTCCACGGTGTGGTCATCATCGTGCGGCGTCGGTACGCCATTGACGTTGGCGAAGGTATAGCCTTCGTTACCCAGGCGGCGGGTGATCAGTTCGGAAGTGGTGGTCATCAGCTTGCGCGAGAACACCTGGTCTTTCTGCACCAGCAACAGCGCCTTGACCTGGTCTTCAGGCACTTTAAGGTCGCCGCTCAGTTTTACGTCACGAACCTTGTATTTCTCGCCTTCGTTGACGTTGACGGTGATGTAGACGTGCTTCTTGTCCGGGGTGATGGACACCTGGGTCGAAGCGATATCCATATTGATATAGCCACGGTCCAGGTAGTAGGAACGCAGGCGTTCCAGGTCACCGGAGAGTTTTTCACGGGCGTACTTGTCATCGTTCTTGAAGAACGACAGCCAGTTGGTGGTCTTGAGTTCGAACAGGTCGATCAGGTCGTCATCAGCGAACTTGGTATTGCCCACCACGTTGATGTGCTGAATCGCCGCCACGGTGCCTTCGTTGATGTTGACCTTGAGGCCGACACGGTTACGCGGCTGCGGGACCACTTCCGTTTCCACGGTCGCAGAATAACGACCCTGGGCAACGTACTGGCGTTGCAGCTCGTTACGCACACCTTCGAGGGTGGCGCGCTGGAAGATCTCGCCTTCGGCCAGGCCGGATTGTTTCAGACCTTTCATCAGGTCTTCAGTAGAGATCGCCTTGTTGCCTTCGATCTCGATACTGGCGACGGAAGGTCGCTCGACCACGGTGATGACCAGGACGTTACCTTCGCGACCCAGTTGGATGTCTTGAAAGAAACCGGTTTTGAACAGCGCACGAGTGGATTCCACCAGGCGACGGTCATCAGCCTGTTCCCCAACGTTCAACGGCAAAGCACCAAAGACGCTACCTGCGGAAACCCGCTGGAGGCCGTTGACGCGAATATCGGAGATGGTGAAGGACTCGGCGTGAACTTCGGCGATCATCAATACGGTGAGAACCGCAGTTAGCAGCAGACGTTTCATGAAGTCCTTTCTTATTCCAACTGGCAATAAACAAACTGCCGCAAAATGCGGCAGATTCGCAATTCAGCGAAGCGTTACAGTCGACCCAGATCGTTGACCAAGGCTAATAACATCACCCCGACCACCAAACTGATACCGATCTGTATCCCCCAACCCTGCACCCGATCCGACAAGGGACGACCACGCGCCCACTCGACCAGATAAAACAACAGATGCCCCCCATCCAATACTGGAATGGGCAGCAAATTCAGAACGCCCAGGCTAATACTCAGATAAGCCAGGAAATTCAGGAAATCCGCGACACCCGACTGGGCAGAAGCGCCCGCCACTTTAGCAATGGTTATCGGTCCACTCAAGTTTTTTACCGAGAGCTCGCCGAACAACATTTTCTTGAGGGATTCGAGGGTCAGCACGCTCATGGTCCAAGTGCGTTTCGCACCCTCGCCAATCGCCGCCAACGGCCCGTAGCTCACCTCACGCACCATCGATGGCGGCCAGTCGACACCTTTGACCCCGGCACCCAGGTAACCCCCGGCCGCCTTGGCTTCCCCACGAACCGACAAGGCCACAGGGACGTCGATTTGAGCACCGTCGCGCTCAACTTTCAGCACAATTTTGGTATCAGGCCGTACACGAACCAGATCGACCACCTGCTGCCAGTCACCCAATGGCTGGCCATCGAGGGCCAACAGGCGATCGCCGGTCTTGAGGCCGGCGGCCTGGGCCGGACCTTTCGGATCCAGCTCGGCAAGCACCGGTGGCAGGGCCGGACGCCATGGACGTATGCCCAGGGACTTGATCGGGTCAGGCTCGTCAGCGCCCTTGAGCCAATGGTCGAGGGCCAGTTCACGCGGGGTCTCGGTGGTGGAATCCTGCTCGCGCACCACGACATTGACGATGCCGCTTTCACCCAGGCGACGCACCAACTGCAAATTGACCGCGCCCCAACCGGTGGTGGGTTCGCCATCAATGGAAACAATTTCTTGCCCGGCAACCAGCCCGGCCTTGGCGGCAATACTGTCTGACTCGACCGCGCCGATCACCGGACGGACCTGCTGGCTGCCCAACATGGCCAGGACCCAGAAGAACACCATCGCCAACAGGAAATTGGCAATCGGGCCGGCAGCGACAATGGCGATACGCTGACGAACGGTCTTGCGGTTGAAGGACTGGTCCAACTGATCCGCCGGAACTTCGCCTTCACGCTCATCGAGCATCTTGACGTAGCCGCCCAACGGGATGGCCGCAATCACGAACTCGGTGCCATGGCGGTCGTGCCAGCGCACCAGCGGCATGCCGAAACCGACGGAGAAGCGCAATACCTTGACGCCGCAACGACGCGCCACCCAGAAGTGGCCAAATTCGTGGAAGGTAACCAGCACACCCAGAGCAACCAGGGTGCCGACAATCATGTAAAGCGCACTCATCTAATTTCTCCGCATTCCAATCCAGTGCCTGAAGGCTCAAAGCCGCCTGCAGACTAACGCGCGTTGCGGTTCAACCATTGTTCCGCCAGGGCCCGAGCCTTGGCATCGGCCTCGAATACCGCCCCCAGGTCGTTCACCGCCACGACCGGTTCGAGCGCCAGGACGTCCTCGATGATACTCGCGATCTGCGGAAAGCGGATGCGCCGTTCGAGAAACGCCGCCACGGCCACTTCGTTGGCCGCATTCAGCATCGCCGGCGCGCTGTTACCCGCCTCGGCCGCTTGCCGCGCCAGGCGCAGGCAAGGAAAGCGCTGCTCGTCCGGCGCCTCGAAATCCAGGCGAGCCACGGCGAACAGGTCCAGGGGCGCCACGCCGGAATCAATCCGCTCCGGCCAGGCCAGCGCATTGGCAATCGGCGTGCGCATATCGGGGTTGCCCAACTGCGCCAGGACCGAACCATCCACGTAGTCGACCAGGGAATGAATCACACTTTGCGGGTGAATCACCACCTCGACCTGATCCGGGCGTGCATCGAACAGCCAGCAGGCCTCGATCAACTCAAGGCCCTTGTTCATCATACTGGCCGAATCCACGGAGATCTTGCGCCCCATGGACCAGTTCGGGTGAGCGCACGCCTGGTCGGGCGATACGTGCTCCAGCTCATCCAGTGGTGTTTGCCGGAACGGACCACCCGAGGCGGTCAGCAGGATTCGACGCACACCCACCTGGCTCAAGCCGCGCGCGTAGTCGCCGGGCATGCACTGGAAGATCGCGTTGTGTTCACTGTCGAGGGGCAACAGCACGGCGCCGCTTTTGCGCACCGCCTGCATGAAGAGTGCGCCGGACATGACCAGCGCTTCTTTATTGGCCAGCAGGATCTTCTTGCCAGCGTCAACGGCCGCCAGGGTGGGACGCAGACCCGCAGCGCCTACGATAGCCGCGACCACAGTGTCTACCTCGGCATCGGCCGAAACCTGGCACAACCCCTCCTCGCCTACCAATACTTGAGTCGCGAGCCCGGCAGCCCGCAGATCATCCTGCAGCCCCCGTGCCGCAGCGGCTTCTGGCACCACCGCGAAACGCGGCGCATGACGCACGCACAAGGCCAGCAGTTCGCTCAGGCGGGTAAACCCGGTGAGTGCGAAGACCTGGTAGCGATCAGGGTGACGCGCAATCACGTCCAGGGTGCTCAGCCCCACCGAGCCGGTTGCCCCCAGCACGGTCACTTGTTGCAGGCGGCTCACGAAGCAGTCATCCACAGCAGGACAGCAAAGATCGGGATGGCTGCGGTCAAGCTGTCGATGCGGTCCAGCACACCGCCATGACCCGGCAGCAGGTTACTGCTGTCCTTGATCCCGGCCTGGCGCTTGAACATGCTTTCAGTGAGGTCACCCACCACCGAAATGAACACGACGATGGCCGTGGCCAACAGCGCCAGGAAAATCTCCTTCGCCGCCCAGCCACGCACGATACCGACGACCAGCGCGATCACCAGCGTCAACGCCAGCCCGCCATAGACCCCTTCCCAGCTCTTGCCCGGACTGACCGCCGGCGCCAGCTTGCGCTTGCCGAAGGCCCGACCGGAAAAGTAGGCGCCGATATCAGCCCCCCAGACCAGCACCATGACCGCCAGGATCAGCCAGTTACCCAGTGGATAACGCTTGATATCCACCAGCCCTTGCCATGCCGGCAGCAGGATCAGCAAACCAATCACCAGCTTGCAGGCAACACTGGACCATTGGCTGCTGGTGCGCGGATAGGTCAACACCAGGAACGTTGCCAGCGCCCACCACAGCACCGCCGCCCCCAACACCCACGGCGCAATGTCCGGCAGGATGTACAGGAGAAACGCCAGGGCAGCCACGACCGCGGCATACACCACGCGTGGCAACTGGGCACTGAAACCCGCCAGGCGCGCCCATTCCCAGGCACCGAGGGTGACGACCAGGCCGATAAACAGCGCAAAGCCGGAACCGTCGAGCAGGAAAAACCCACACAAGGCGATCGGCAACAGGATCAGTGCTGTGATGATTCGTTGTTTAAGCATTTAAACCCGGGCTCCAGCTTCGATCTGCTCGCTCGTTTTACCGAAGCGACGCTGACGGGAAGCGAAATCGGCCAGCGCATTGCGCATGGCATCGTGTTTGAAGTCCGGCCAGAACAGGTCGGAGAAGTACAGCTCGGTGTAGGCCAACTGCCACAACAGGAAATTGCTGATGCGGTGCTCGCCACCGGTACGGATGCACAGGTCCGGCAACGGCAGGTCGCCGGTGACCAGGCAGGTTTGAAGCAGTTCGGGCGTGATGTCGTCGGGCCGCAGATGACCGGCCTGCACTTCACGCGCCAAGCGTTGTGCGGCCTGGGCGATGTCCCACTGACCACCGTAATTGGCTGCGATCTGCAGCACAAAGCGGTTTGCGCCAGCAGTGATAGCCTCGGCTTCGCGCATGGCAGCTTGCAGCTCCGGATGGAAACGTGAGCGATCGCCAATGATGCGCAGGCTGATGTTGTTGTCGTTGAGGCGCTTGGCCTCACGACGCAGGGCCTTGAAGAACAGGTCCATCAAGGCACTGACTTCTTCGGCGGGCCGCTGCCAGTTCTCACTGGAGAAGGCAAACAAGGTCAACACTTCGACCTTGGCCTCGGCACACACCTCGATCACAGCCCGTACCGCATCGACACCCGCTTTATGCCCGGCAACACCCGGCATAAAGCGTTTCTTCGCCCAGCGATTATTCCCATCCATGATGATCGCGACATGGCGCGGCACCACAGAGGGTACAGTCTGCTTGGTCTTTTCCATGAAGGTGTCCTGACCCCTTATACGGCCATCAGGTCCTTTTCTTTTTCTTCCGTGGCCTTGGTGATCTGGGCCTCGGCATCCTTGGTCAGCTTGTCGATGTCAGCAGTGGCACGACGCTCTTCGTCTTCGCTGATTTCCTTGTCCTTGACCAGCTTCTTCAGGTCACCCAAGGCATCGCGGCGAATGTTGCGCACAGCAACACGAGCATCTTCGGCAGCGCTGCGTGCCTGCTTGGTGAAGCCCTTGCGGGTTTCCTCGGTCAGGGCCGGCATGGAGATCAGCAGCAACTCACCCAGGTTGGTCGGGTTAAGGTTCAAGCCAGCGCTCTGGATAGCCTTGTCGACAGCAGCCAGCATATTGCGCTCGAAAGCCACGACCTGCAGGGTGCGCGAGTCTTTAACGGTGACGTTGGCCACACTGCTCAGCGGGGTGTCGGCACCGTAGTAAGGCACCATCACGCTGCCCAGGATGCTCGGGTGCGCCTTGCCGGTACGAATCTGGCCGAATGCGTGGCTCAGAGACTCCAGGGATTTCTGCATACGCGCTTGGGCGTCTTTCTTGATTTCGTTGATCATTGTTGGCCTTCCTCGATCAGAGTCCCTTCTGCGCCGCCGTGTACGATATTCAGCAGGGCGCCGGGCTTGTTCATGTTAAATACGCGCAGCGGCATCTTGTGGTCGCGGCACAGGCAAATAGCCGTCAGGTCCATCACGCCCAGCTTGCGATCCAGTACTTCATCGTAGGTCAGATGATCGAACTTCTCGGCATGCGGGTCTTTGAATGGGTCTGCGGTGTACACACCGTCTACCTTGGTGGCCTTGAGCACCACGTCGGCATCGATCTCGATAGCACGCAGGCACGCTGCCGAGTCGGTGGTGAAGAACGGGTTACCCGTGCCAGCGGCGAAGATCACCACTTCCTTGGCGTTCAGGTGGCGCATGGCTTTGCGGCGGTCATAGTGATCGGTCACGCCGACCATGGAAATAGCCGACATCACGATAGCCGAGATATTGGCGCGCTCCAGGGCGTCGCGCATGGCCAGGGCGTTCATCACAGTGGCCAGCATGCCCATGTGGTCGCCGGTGACCCGATCCATGCCGGCCGCACTCAGTGCCGCGCCGCGGAACAGGTTGCCGCCACCGATCACTAGGCCGACCTGTACGCCGATACCGACCAGTTGGCCGACTTCCAGCGCCATGCGGTCGAGCACCTTGGGATCGATCCCGAACTCTTCCGAGCCCATCAGGGCCTCGCCGCTAAGCTTGAGTAGAATGCGTTTATAGCGAGCCTGATAACCACTGCCCTGCTGAGCCATTGCGAATCTCTCCTGCGGCGTATTTTTTAAAAATTCTTGGCGAGCCGTTTACGGCTTGCGTTCACTCTAGCTGGACGCTGCTACAGCGCCATCGGAACACGGCTTTGTAAGCCAGTTCCGAGGGGAAGCCAATTAAAATCAGCCTTCCCATTTGAAAAGAGGCTGCGCGCGTGAGCGGGCAGCCTCTTTCGGGCGACAGTTGAAAACTGTCTTATTGCTTGGCGGCAGCCAGCTGGGCAGCAACTTCTTCAGCGAAGTTGTCGACCGGCTTCTCGATGCCTTCGCCTACTTTGTAGTAGGTGAAGGAAACGATTTCAGCACCGGCCTTCTTGGCCAGTTCGCCAACCTTGATTTCAGGGTTCTTGACGAACGCCTGCTCAACCAGGCTTGCTTCGGCCAGGAACTTGCTGATACGGCCCTTGACCATATTCTCAACAATGTTTTCTGGCTTGCCTTTGATTTTTTCTTCGTTCAGCTGCAGGAACACAGCTTTTTCACGCTCGATCGCTTCGTCAGAAACTTCCGAAGGCAGCAGGAACTCAGGGTTGCTGGCAGCAACGTGCATCGCGATGTCTTTGGCCAGCTCAACGTCGCCGCCTTTCAGAACAACCGCTACACCGATTTTGTTGCCGTGCAGGTAACCACCAACCACATCACCCTCAACGCGAGTCAGGCGACGGATGTTGACGTTTTCGCCAACCTTGCCGACCAGTACCAGGCGAGCAGCTTCTTGAGCTTCGATCAGAGGCTCAACGGTAGTCAGCTTGTCAGCGAATGCTTTTTCAACGCTGGCAGCAACGAATGCCTTGAAGTCGTCCTGCAGAGCCAGGAAGTCGGTCTGCGAGTTCACTTCCAGCAGAACGGCGGATTTACCGTCTTCTTTCAGAGCGATTGCGCCTTCAGCAGCCACGTTGCCGGCTTTCTTGGCAGCCTTGATGGCGCCGGAAGCACGCATGTCGTCGATGGCTTTTTCGATGTCGCCGCCGGCCTTGGTCAAGGCCTTTTTGCAATCCATCATGCCTTCGCCGGTACGCTCACGCAGTTCTTTGACCAACGCTGCAGTAATCTCTGCCATTTCAAAATCCTCTTGGATAGGTTTTCAACCATTCCACCCGATCAAACGGGCGATCAATTCTTCCCGAATTACCCTTGTAGGCCGCTGCACGTTACAGATGATGCAGTTGCGCTGCCGACAAATGGTTTTCGAGGTGGCAAAAAGGGGGCCAAGCCCCCTTTTTGCTTACTGAGTCAACGCCAGGGCGCTAATTACTCAGCGGCAGCTACCGGAGCTTCTTCAACGAACTGCTCGGTACCACCAGCAACGTGGTTGCGACCACGGATTACAGCGTCAGCCATCGAACCCATGTACAGCTGGATAGCGCGGATTGCGTCATCGTTGCCTGGGATGATGTAGTCAACGCCTTCCGGGCTGCTGTTGGTATCGACTACGCCGATAACCGGGATGCCCAGCTTGTTGGCTTCGGTGATCGCGATGCGCTCGTGATCAACGTCGATAACGAACAGTGCGTCAGGCAGACCGCCCATGTCCTTGATACCACCCAGGGAACGATCGAGCTTTTCCAGGTCACGGGAGCGCATCAGCGCTTCTTTCTTGGTCAGCTTGGCGAAAGTACCGTCTTCGGCTTGCACTTCAAGGTCACGCAGACGCTTGATGGAAGCACGGATGGTTTTGAAGTTGGTCAGCATGCCGCCCAACCAGCGGTGATCGACGTACGGCGAACCGCAACGTGCTGCTTCTTCAGCAACGATCTTGCCAGCGGAACGCTTGGTGCCGACGAACAGAATCTTGTTTTTGCCCTGGGCCAGGCGCTCTACGAAAGTCAGCGCTTCGTTGAACATTGGCAGGGTTTTTTCAAGGTTGATAATGTGGATCTTGTTACGCGCGCCGAAAATGTATTTACCCATTTTCGGGTTCCAGTAACGGGTCTGGTGACCGAAGTGCACACCGGCCTTCAGCATATCGCGCATGTTGACTTGGGACATGATAGTTCCTTAATAAGTCGGGTTTGGCCTCCACGTATCCCAATGACCAACCAGCGGCATCAAGGCCTCCGGCACCCAGGTCATCGTGTCGACACGTGTGTGGATTTAAGCTTTGCGGGGTATCCCCGGAAAGCGGCGCATTTTATACCACAGCATCGGCAAAAACGGAACACGCAATCACATTTGGTGCCGGACGCTTTGGTGTAACCCCTTGAATAGAGCCGAGATAGCCCTACCTTATAGAGAGAAGCGATCATCAGAGGCTCATGATTTGACGCCATCGTCTGTTAGAATCGCGTTTTTTGTGGCTTGTGCGAATTCTGTAACCTTTTGTCGCACGCCCGTAAACCGTATTGATTTCAGCGCGTCGCGCTAGAGAGAGCCTGTATGACCGTTAGCTTGAAAACCGCCGAAGACATCGCTGGCATGCGCATCGCCGGCAAACTGGCTGCCGACGTGCTGGAAATGATTGCCGAACACGTCAAGCCCGGCGTTACCACCGAAACCCTCAACCAGATCTGCCACGACTATATTGTCAACGTGCAGGGCGCCATTCCTGCGCCGCTGAACTACAAGGGCTTCCCCAAGTCGATCTGCACCTCGGTCAACCACGTGGTCTGCCACGGGATTCCGGGTGACAAGCCGTTGAAGGACGGCGACACCCTGAACATCGACGTCACCGTGATCAAGGACCGCTACTTCGGCGATACCAGCCGCATGTTCCACGTCGGCAACGTGCCGGTGTGGGCCGAGCGCCTGTCCCAGGTGACCCAGGAATGCATGTACAAGGCCATCGAAATCGTCAAGCCTGGCTGCCGCCTGGGCGACATCGGTGAAGTGATCCAGAAGCACGCCGAAAAGAACGGCTTTTCGGTGGTGCGCGAATTCTGCGGCCACGGCATCGGCACCGTCTTCCACGAAGAGCCGCAGATCCTGCACTACGGCCGTGCCGGCACCGGCATGGAACTGAAGGCCGGCATGACCTTCACCATCGAGCCGATGATCAACCAGGGCAAGGCCGACACCAAAGTGCTGGGCGACGGCTGGACCGCGATCACCAAGGATCGCAAGCTCTCGGCCCAGTGGGAGCACACCCTGCTGGTCACCGAAACCGGCTACGAGATCTTCACGCTGCGTGCGGACGACACGATCCCCCGCGTTTCCGCGTAAGGATCACCCAGGTTTTCCCCCACTGTGTTGTGACTGACTGTTAGATAGAAAGGAAAACCGATCGATGCCCCAGGTGGATCCCGAACTCTTCGACCGTGGCCAGTTCCAGGCCGAACTGGCCCTGAAGGCGAGCCCTATCGCCGCGTTCAAGAAAGCTATCCGCCAGGCCCGCGAGGTGCTCGACGAGCGCTTTCGCAGTGGCCGGGACATTCGCCGGCTGATCGAGGACCGCGCCTGGTTTGTCGATAACATTCTGCAAAAGGCTTGGGAACAGTTCAGTTGGAGCGAAGACGCCGACATCGCCCTGGTGGCGGTCGGCGGCTACGGGCGTGGCGAGTTGCACCCCTACTCCGACATCGACCTGCTGATCCTGCTGGACAGCGCCGACCATGAGATCTTTCGCGATTCCATCGAGCGTTTTCTGACGCTGTTGTGGGACATCGGCCTGGAAGTCGGCCAAAGTGTGCGTTCAGTGGACGAATGCGCCGAAGAGGCCCGCGCCGACCTCACCGTGATCACCAACCTGATGGAAAGCCGCACTATCGCTGGCCCCGAGCGCCTGCGCCAGCGCATGCTCGAAGTCACCAGCACCGCGCACATGTGGCCAAGCAAGGACTTCTTCCTGGCCAAGCGTGCCGAGCAAAAGGCCCGGCACCACAAGTACAACGACACCGAATACAACCTGGAACCCAACGTCAAAGGCTCGCCGGGCGGACTGCGGGATATCCAGACGATTTTGTGGGTGGCCCGTCGCCAATACGGCACCCTCAACCTGCGCGCCCTGGCGGGCGAAGGCTTCCTGGTAGAGAGCGAAAACGCTCTGCTGGCCTCGTCGCAGGAATTCCTCTGGAAGGTACGCTACGCCCTGCACATGCTCGCCGGGCGCTCCGAAGACCGCCTGCTGTTCGACCACCAGCGCTCCATCGCCACCCTGCTGGGTTTTGAAGGCGAGGACGCGAAGACCAGCATCGAAAGCTTCATGCAGCAGTATTACCGGGTGGTCATGAGCATTGCCCAGCTCAGCGACCTGATCATCCAGCACTTCGAAGAAGTGATCCTGGCCCCCGAGGATGAAGCGCCGCCACAGCCGATCAACTCGCGCTTCCAGCTGCATGATGGCTACATCGAGGCGCGCAACGACAATGTGTTCCGTCGCACGCCGTTCGCCATGCTGGAAATTTTCGTGCTGATGGCCCAGCAGCCGGAAATCAAGGGCGTACGCGCCGATACCATCCGCCTGCTGCGGGAAAACCGTCACCTGATCGACGATGATTTCCGTAACGACATCCGCAACACCAGCCTGTTTATCGAACTGTTCAAGTGCAAGATCGGTATCCACCGCAACCTGCGGCGCATGAACCGCTACGGCATTCTCGGGCGTTACTTGCCGGAGTTCGGCTTTATTGTCGGGCAAATGCAGCACGACCTGTTCCACATCTATACCGTGGACGCCCACACCCTGAACCTGATCAAGCACCTGCGTAAGCTGCAGTACACCCAGGTGTCAGAGAAATTCCCGCTGGCCAGCAAGTTGATGGCCAAGCTGCCCAAACCCGAGCTGATCTACCTGGCCGGCCTGTACCACGACATCGGCAAAGGCCGGCATGGCGACCATTCCGAGATCGGCGCCGTGGATGCCGAGGCCTTCTGCCAGCGCCACCAGTTGCCACTCTGGGACAGCCGGCTGATCGTCTGGCTGGTGCAGAACCACCTGGTGATGTCGACCACTGCACAGCGCAAGGACTTGTCCGACCCGCAGGTGATCCACGACTTTGCGCAGATCGTCGGCGATGAAACCCGCCTCGATTACCTGTACGTGCTGACCGTCTCCGACATCAACGCCACCAACCCGACGCTGTGGAACTCCTGGCGTGCCAGCCTGCTGCGCCAGCTCTACACCGAGACCAAGCGTGCCTTGCGTCGCGGCCTGGAAAACCCGGTGGACCGCGAAGAGCAGATCCGCCGCACCCAGAGCGCCGCCCTGGATATCCTGGTGCGCGGCGGCAACGATCCGGACGATGTCGAGCAACTGTGGTCGCAACTGGGTGACGATTATTTCCTGCGCCACACCGCCGGCGACGTGGCCTGGCACAGTGACGCGATCCTGCAACAGCCTGCCGATGGCGGCCCGCTGGTGCTGATCAAGGAAACCACCCAGCGCGAATTCGAAGGCGGCACGCAGATATTCATCTACGCCCCCGACCAGCACGATTTCTTCGCCGTGACCGTGGCAGCCATGGACCAGCTCAACCTGAACATTCATGACGCCCGGGTCATCACCTCCAGCAGCCAGTTCACCCTCGACACCTATATCGTGCTCGACACCGACGGCGACTCGATCGGCGACAACCCAGTGCGGGTGAAAAAGATCCGCGAAGGCCTGACCGAGGCCCTGCGCAACCCTGACGACTACCCGACCATCATCCAGCGCCGGGTACCGCGCCAACTCAAACACTTTGCGTTTGCGCCACAGGTGACCATTTCCAACGACGCCCAGCGTCCGGTCACGGTACTGGAACTCAGCGCCCCGGATCGCCCAGGGCTGTTGGCCCGTATTGGTGGAATCTTCCTGGAGTTCGACCTGTCGTTGCAGAACGCCAAGATTGCGACCCTCGGCGAGCGCGTGGAAGACGTGTTCTTTATTACCGATGCCGACAACCAGCCGCTGTCCGACCCGGAGCTGTGCCTGCGCCTGCAGGAAGCCATCGTCCAACAGCTAAGCGTCACCCAGGAACCCGGCGTCGAGCTGACGCGCCTGACCATATGAATTTTTAACTTTGTAAACACGCCCTTTGTAGGAGTCGGCTTGCCGGCGATGCGAACACCTTGGTGTATCAGGTACACCGACGCGATGCCATCGCTGGCAAGCCAGTTCCTACACGGTCTGTGTACACCGTCATAGAGGCTTACATGAACAACGCCCTGAACCAACTGCAGCCCTACCCGTTCGAGAAATTGCGCGCCTTGCTGGGCAGCGTCACGCCGAACCCGGACAAGCGCCCGATCGCACTGTCCATCGGCGAACCCAAGCACACATCGCCAACGTTCGTGGCTGAAGCACTGAGCAATAACCTCGACCAGATGGCGGTGTACCCGACCACGCTGGGCATCCCGGCCCTGCGCGAGGCCATCGGCGCCTGGTGCGAGCGCCGCTTCAACGTGCCCAAGGGCTGGCTCGACCCGGCGCGCAATATCCTGCCGGTGAACGGCACCCGTGAAGCGCTGTTCGCCTTCACCCAGACCGTGGTCAATCGTGGTGATGATGCGCTGGTAGTCAGCCCGAACCCGTTCTACCAGATCTACGAGGGCGCAGCGTTCCTGGCCGGGGCCAAGCCACACTACCTGCCATGCCTGGACGCCAATGGCTTCAACCCGGATTTCGACGCGGTGTCGCCGGACATCTGGAAACGCTGCCAGATCCTGTTCCTGTGCTCCCCCGGCAACCCGACCGGCGCATTGATCCCGGTCGACACCCTGAAAAAACTCATCGCCCTGGCCGACGAATACGACTTCGTCATCGCCGCCGACGAGTGCTACAGCGAACTCTACTTCGACGAACAAACCCCGCCACCTGGCCTACTGAGCGCCTGCGTCGAACTGGGTCGCCAGGACTTCAAACGTTGCGTGGTGTTCCACAGCCTGTCCAAGCGCTCCAACCTGCCCGGCCTGCGTTCCGGGTTCGTGGCCGGCGACGCCGAGATCCTCAAGGCTTTCCTGCTGTACCGCACCTACCACGGTTGCGCGATGCCGGTGCAAACCCAGCTGGCCAGTATCGCGGCCTGGCAGGATGAAGCCCACGTGCAGGCCAACCGTGACTTGTACCGCGAGAAATTCGATGCGGTGCTGGCGATCCTCAAGCCGGTACTGGATGTGCAGAGCCCGGATGGCGGCTTCTATCTGTGGCCGAATGTGAACGGCGACGATGCCACGTTCTGCCGCGATCTGTTCGTGGAAGAACACGTGACCGTGGTGCCAGGTTCGTACCTGTCCCGTGAAGTGGACGGCACCAACCCCGGCGCCGGACGCGTGCGTATGGCGCTGGTTGCGCCGCTGGCGGAATGTGTCGAGGCAGCCGAACGGATCAAGGCATTCATCACCCGTCGACACTGATCAACGAGGCCCGTTTGCACGCTGTAGTACACGGGCCTTCGCAGCGAAACATCTGCTAGTGACTACAGGGGAACGTTCCTGCAGCTTGGGTGAATAAGGAGTGGTCTTCGTCTTTATTCACAGCAGGAAAAAACCATGATCATTGCGAATAGCTCTCCTTTTCTTCATTCCCCCCTCCCCAACGAAGAAGCACCAGGCGCCAGTCGCTCAAGAACGCGACGTAATGTTGGCGAACCCGGCACGTATTGGCCACAGAACAGCACGATTAAAATCGCTCTGTACGGCTACGACATGAATGGGCCTTGGGTACAGGCCGTGAAGAACGCCGCCAACCAATGGCTGCCGTATATCAATCTCAAGTTCGAGTTTGTATCGGGAGAGGAAGGCGATGTGCGGATTTCGTACCGCCCACTGAGTCAACCTGCCGGCTCTGATTTGGGTACGAACGCGAGGCATACTCCTCCCGTGGAGCCGACTATGCATCTACCTGCGGACCCTACGGACCCAGACTTCGAAAAGACCGTAATTCATGAGTTCGGGCATATGCTGGGCGCTCGCCATGCCCATCAGCACCCGGATTCCCACATTCCATGGAACGTCCCCCAGACTTACGCCTATTACGGCCGGCTAGGCATGAGTGAAGAAAGTGTGCGCAGCAATATCCTCCCCCTCCCACGTAGCGACGCCTACTCGCTCCTTCCTTACGATGGGGATTCGATCATGCACTATCACATCGATCCGCAGGTGACGGACGGGTCTTGGGCGCAATCGGAATCCTATTCGCTCAGCGAGGGAGATAAAGCCTGGGCAAGAAATGCTTACCCTAGGACAGGGCAGGCAGAGTAATCATTCATCTTATAGACCCCAAACTCGGCTTATTCATATTCAAATCCGTCGTCATATATCTCTGAGCGTCGGCATCTGCTGCCCAAAGCTGATCGCATAGTGCAATCCACTCTGTCTCTCAAGTAACGGCTAACGTTCAGCAATAGATTCTCCGGAACCAAAGACATCAAGAGAACAACAATGCACACAGCACCCACCTGCCCCATTTTCAACCACGCAGGATTGGTCATCGAGGACAGGACAATGACCCGTATCGCACACTCACACCCCCCTATGCTTACAAACGCTTTCACTGCGCACACACCCCGTGACACTTCGAACAATGACGCAAGTATCAATACGCAACCCCTGAGTAGAAAAAAACGAGGTATTGCTGAGACTGCAAACCTTTGGCCTCAAAACTCAACACTTAAAATCTCGTTATACGGCTTAGACGAAAAGACCAAAAAGCTTATAAAAGAGGAAGCCAGCAAACTCCTACCCCACATCAATCTAAAGTTCGAATTCACAGACGAACGTGGCGGAGACATAAGAGTCACCCTGTTCAAGGGTACATGGTCTGCCGTCGGCACCGAGGCAAAAACTTTGCCGGTCGACGAACCCACCCTGTCTTTCGACAGAGGACTGATTGACACCCCCGAAGACCGTGGGCTAATAAAACATGAATTTATGCATGCACTCGGCGTGCACCATGAACATCAGCACCCCGACAGGGTTCTACCTCCTGAAGTACAGCTAGAGTATGAGAACCTTAAACAACGCGTAGACGCGCTAGAGAGAAAAAAAGAGGTCGCGATCAAAAGTGGGGACAAATGGGATTTGAAGAACGCAGAAAAAGAACTCAAACCCTTAAAAGAAAAATTAGAGCAAATGACCCGCGACAAAATAAACATTATCAACCCCGATACATCGACCCTCACAGACTACGACCCTGGCTCGATAACGGGTTATTGGCCCACCCCCAGAACCGAAGAGCTCTCAGACGGAGACAAAGAACTTCTGCGCTTACTCTATCCACCCAACACCGCACCGTCAGAGGCTCACACAATAATCGACCCTTTACCGCTGGCAACTACACTCATACGTTTCCTGATAGAAGAAGCGAATTGAGCAACGCTCATTTAACGCTGCCCAAATTCGCCTCACTCATATCCAGATCCGCCAACACCTCCCGCAACACGTCATCACCAATCTGGTGATGACGGCTCAGGCTATACAACTCCAATCGCTGTGCCCTGAGCGCCTTCAGTCGTAGCTTGCGCTCAAGCAGGTCCATCTGCTGCGCCAACGCCTGGGCTTCAGCAGAATCGTTGAACACTTCCAACTGATGGCGATATTCCGACATCAGGCGGGCCTTGAGTTCAGTCGCGAGTGCGGCCTGGGCGGCATCCTGGGTTTCGGCTTCAGCGGGCTCCTCCGCTTCAAGGGCGTGGATTGCCGCGACGGCAGTTTTCTTCCAGGCTTCACGCACTTCCTTGTGGCGTTTTTCATCAGGACTTTTTTCGATACCACGCAACAACAGCGGCAAAGCGATACACGCTGCAATCAGCGACAGCAAGATCACCCCGGCAGCAATGAAGATCAGCAGGTCGCGTTCGGGAAAGTCCTGGCCCGGCGTCAGCAGCAAAGGCACCGACATCACACCGGCCAAGGTCACCGCCCCGCGCACACCGCCAACGGTCAACAGCCAGCAGGAACGGGCGGTCGGCACCAGCGTCAGCTCGCTTTTGCCGCGAATCCTGCGTAACAGCCCGGACAGCCGCCAGATGCTCTGCACCCAGATAAAACGCAGCACCACCAAAACCAGGAAGATCGCAATCACATCCAGGCAGCGATAAAACAGCGCCGGCCACAGCGTCGGCTCATGGCTGACCACCGCCTTGATGATGTCCGGCAGTTGCAGGCCCAGCAGCAAGAAAATCAGACCGTTGAAGGCAAACTCCAACAGCGACCACACGCTGCGGTTAAGCAAGCGCGTGCTGGTCTGGCGCGGCAGCAGGTCGAGCCAGCTTTGCATCATGCCCGCCGCCACCGCTGACAAAATGCCCGAGGCGCCCAAGCGCTCGGCCAGCACATAGGCGGCAAACGGCAGCAGCAACATGAACACCACGTGGGTCGCTGGATCATCCCAGCCGCGGGCAATCATCCAGGCGCGCAAACGGCCGACCAACCAGCTCAGGGCCACGCCGACCGCCAGGCCACCCACGGCCACCAGGACAAAGGTCAGGCTCGCGTCCGCCAGGGAAAACACCCCCGTCAACGCCGCCGCCAGGGCGAACTTGAACGTTACCAGGCCCGAAGCATCGTTCATCAAGGCTTCGCCCTGGAGCATATGCATCAGCGGTGTGGGGAGACGGTTTTGGGCAATGGCCGACACCGCCACGGCATCCGTCGGCGACAACACGGCCGCCAGGGCGAAGGCCACCGGCAACGGGATCGTAGGCAATATCCAATGGATGAAATAGCCCGCACCGACCACCGTGAACAGCACCAGCCCCACTGCCAACGTCAGGATCGGCCCACGCAGCCGCCACAACTCACGCTTGGGCATGCGCCAACCGTCGGAGAACAACAATGGCGGCAGGAACAGAAACAGGAACAGCTCCGGGTCCAGCGCCACATGCAGCCCCAGCGTGGGCCAGGCCAGCAAGGCACCCGCGGCGATCTGCACCAAAGGTAAGGGTAACGGGATGACGCGCCCGATAAGGCGTGAAACGCTGACCAGCATCAGCAGGATAAGAACGGTGTAGGCGGTTTGCATAAAGCGGGGTTCCCGGACAATCGACTTGCAACGACACACATCAGGCAACAACTCACCGTTGAAGTGCCATATTACCCGGCTATGTTACCGCCCATGCTGCCCGCGGGCATTGGCACATAAGTCGCACGCCAGCATGACGGGGGGCACCGGCCCGCTGGTCGTGGCATAATCCATGACCTTTAATTTTCACTTGGTCCAAAGGGGGGCAATTCCTTGACCGCTTCAAGCAAAACGTTGCACCTTTTCGGCATCAAAGCCTGCGACACCATGAAAAAGGCGCGCACCTGGCTCGATGAGCACGGCGTCAGCTATGAGTTCCACGACTACAAAACGGCCGGTATCGACCGCGAACACTTGACCCAATGGTGCAACGAGCACGGTTGGCAGGTGGTTTTGAACCGTGCGGGCACCACCTTTCGCAAACTCGAAGACGAACGCAAAGCCGATCTCGATCAGTCGAAAGCCATTGAATTGATGCTCGCACAACCTTCGATGATCAAGCGCCCAGTGCTCGATCTCGGTGACAGAACCCTGATTGGCTTCAAGCCAGATAGTTATTCGGCGGCCCTCAAGTAGGCCAGCCCTTTCCATTTTTGTAGAGGTAACAGCATGTCCAATTCCCTGTTCAGCCTGGGCTTCGGCGTCGGCACTCAGAACCGCCAAGGTGCTTGGCTGGAAGTGTTTTACGCACAACCGTTGCTCAACCCATCGGCTGAAATTGTCGCCGCCATCACGCCGATCCTCGGTTACACCGAAGGCAACCAGGCAATCACGTTCACCGTCACCCAGGCCCTGCAACTGGCTGACGCGCTCAAAGGTGTCGACGCCGCCCAAGCCGCGTTGCTGAGCCGCCTGGCTGAAAGCCACACCCCGCTGGTCGCCACCCTGTTGGCCGAAGACGCCGCGCTGACCTCCACCCCCGAGGCCTACCTCAAGCTGCACCTGCTGTCCCATCGCCTGGTCAAGCCACACGGCCTGAGCCTGGCCGGTGTGTTCCCGCAGCTGCCGAACGTAGCCTGGACCAGCCAGGGCGCGATCGACATCAACGAACTGGCCGAGCGCCAGCTCGAAGCGCGCCTGCGTGGCGAGTTGCTGGAAGTGTTCTCGGTGGACAAGTTCCCGAAAATGACCGACTACGTCGTGCCGAGCGGCGTACGTATTGCTGACGCCGCGCGTATCCGCCTGGGTGCCTACGTGGGCGAAGGCACTACCGTGATGCACGAAGGTTTCGTCAACTTCAACGCCGGTACCGAAGGCCCGGGCATGATCGAAGGCCGTGTATCGGCTGGCGTCTTCGTCGGCAAGGGTTCGGACCTGGGCGGCGGTTGCTCCACCATGGGCACCCTGTCGGGCGGCGGCAACATCGTGATCAAGGTCGGCGAAGGCTGCCTGATCGGCGCCAACGCCGGTATCGGTATCCCGCTGGGCGACCGCAACACCGTCGAATCGGGCCTGTATGTCACCGCTGGCACCAAGGTCGCACTGCTGGACGAGCAAAACCAACTGGTCAAAGTGGTCAAGGCCCGTGAACTGGCTGGCCAGCCGGACCTGCTGTTCCGCCGCAACTCCGAGACCGGTGCCGTGGAGTGCAAAACCCACAAATCGGCCATCGAACTGAACGAAGCGCTGCACGCTCACAACTAAGCAGCCACTCGATGCCACTAGCGGGCCCCTACCCTGGGGCTCGCTTATACGAGTCTTGAACACCATGCTAGTGCCCTCCCCCTGGCGCGCCGATTTCCCGGCCATCGCCACCCTGCAACGGCAAGACCAGACCTACCTGGACAACGCCGCCACCACGCAAAAACCCCAGGCCCTGTTGGATGCCATCAGCCATTACTACGCCAACGGCGCAGCCAATGTGCACCGTGCCCAGCATTTGCCAGGTGCCCATGCGACCCAGGCGTTCGAAGACAGTCGCAGCAAGGTCGCGCAGTGGTTGAACGCAGGCGACAGTGGGCAGATCGTGTTCACCCACGGCGCAACTTCTGCGCTGAACCTCCTGGCCTATGGCCTTGAGCACTTATTCAATGCGGGCGATGAGATTGTCATCAGCGCCCTGGAACACCACGCCAACCTGCTGCCTTGGCAGCAACTGGCCAAACGTCGCGCCGCCACGCTGGTGGTGTTGCCGCTGGACGATGACGGCGTGATCGACCTGCCCGCCGCAGCCGAGCTGATCGGACCACGCACGCGTCTGCTGGCGGTGAGCCAGCTGTCCAACGTGCTCGGCGCCTGGCAGCCGCTGGAGGCCTTGTTGGCGCTTGCCCGGCCACACGGCGCCTTGACCGTAGTCGATGGTGCTCAAGGCATCGTCCACGGCCGCCACGACGTGCAGGCGCTGGGCTGCGATTTCTATGTGTTTTCCAGCCATAAACTCTATGGCCCGGACGGCGTCGGCGTGCTGTTCGGCCGCGATGAAGCCCTGCATCACCTGCGTCACTGGCAGTTTGGCGGCGAGATGGTGCAACAGGCGGACTACCACAGCGCCAGCTTTCGCCCGGCGCCGCTGGGTTTCGAGGCCGGCACACCGCCGATTGCCAGCGTGATTGGCCTGGGCGCCAGCCTGGATTACCTGAGTTCGCTGGACCAGCAGGCCGTCGTTGCCCACGAAGCGGCGCTGCATGATTACTTGTTGCGCGGGCTCAACGCGCGCAATGGCGTGCGCATACTCGGTTCACCGCAGGTCGCGCTGGTGAGTTTTGTCGTAGAGGGCGTGCATAACGCTGACCTTGCGCACTTGCTCACCGAGCAAGGTATTGCCGTGCGCGCCGGCCATCACTGCGCGATGCCCCTGCTCAAGGCGATGCACCTGTCGGGAGCCATTCGCGTGTCCCTGGCGTTATATAACGATTCCGATGACCTGGAACGCTTCTTCGAAGCGCTGGACCAATCCCTGGATATGCTGCGATGAGCTTGCCGATAGAGGCCGTTGCCGCACTTGAAGCCTTCCAGGCCGTCGGCAGTTGGGAGCAGCGCGCACGGATGCTGATGCAATGGGGCGAGCGGCTGCCGCCATTGGCGGATGAGGACAAGGTCGACGCCAACCTGGTGCAGGGCTGTGAAAGCCTGGTGTGGCTGCTGGGACGTTTGCAGGATGGCCACTGGCAGTTTGTTGCGAGCAGCGACGCGCGGATGATTCGAGGGTTGGTGGCGTTACTGCTGGCGCGGGTCAATGGGTTGTCGACGGCTGAGTTGCAGGCGGTTGACGTGCCCGACTGGTTTGCACAGTTGGGGCTTTCCCGCCAACTGTCACCGTCGCGCAGCAATGGCCTGAATGCGGTCTTGCAGCGCATGCGGGCATTAAGCCTTGCACAAAACTAAATGTGGGAGCGGGCTTGCTCGCGAAAGCGCAGCGTCAGTAGATACATCATTGACTGAACTACCGCATTCGCGAGCACGCCCGCTCCCACATTTGGGTCTATGTTCAGCAGTGAGATCTAGGCGGGTTTGACCCGCTCGGATGGCCTGCGCACCCCGGCCACAATCTTGTCCACCGCCTTGGTCGCCGCGACCATGCCAAAGGTGGCCGTCACCATCATCACCGCGCCAAACCCGCCCGCGCAGTCCAGCTTCACGCCGTCTCCGACAAAACTCTTCTGCAAACAGATGCTGCCGTCCGGCTTGGGATAGCGCAGTTGTTCGGTGGAAAACACGCACGGCACGCTGTAGTGGCGGGTCACGGTGCGTGAGAAACCGTAGTCGCGACGCAAAGTGGAGCGCACTTTCGAGGCCAGCGGGTCATTGAAGGTGCGGTTCAGGTCGCAGACTTGGATCAGCGTCGGGTCAATCTGCCCACCAGCGCCGCCGGTGGTGATGATTTGGATCTTGCGGCGCTTGCACCAGGCAATCAGCGCGGCCTTGGCATTCACCGCGTCGATGCAGTCAATCACGCAGTCGATGTTGGGCGTGATGTACTCGGCCATGGTGTCGCGGGTCACGAAGTCGGCCACCGCATGCACGGTGCAATCCGGGTTGATACCACGCAAGCGCTCGGCCATGACTTCGACCTTGGGCTTGCCCACGGTGCTGTCCAGCGCGTGCAACTGGCGGTTGCTGTTGCTGACGCACACGTCGTCCAGGTCAAACAGCGAGATCTCGCCCACCCCGCACCGGGCCATGGCTTCCGCTGCCCACGAGCCTACGCCGCCGACGCCGACGATCGCCACATGGGCCGCTTTCAAGCGTTCCAGGCCTTCAATGCCATACAAGCGGGCGACGCCTGCAAACCGCGGATCTTCTGTACTCATGACCATTACCCCAAAAACCGGCGCGCATTATAGGGCTACGCAGCGACAAGTTCGAAGCTTCAAGCTACAAGTTAAGAACTAAGATGGGCTTTCGCGGACTAATGTCCGGTTTTTCTCTGCTTGCTGTACGGTCAGGGAAGGGCCGGTGTAGGATGCGCGCCGTTCGGCGCAGGCCGACACCTCTTTTCGTTCCACACCCTTTGGAACCCGAAATAGCCATGGCATCGCGTAAATTTGGACTCAACCTGGTGATCGTGCTGGCAATCGCCGCGCTGTTCACCGGTTTCTGGGCGCTGATCAACCGCCCCGTCACCACTCCCAACTGGCCTGAACAGATCTCCGGTTTTTCCTACTCGCCGTTCCAGCAAGGCCAGTACCCACAGAAAGACCAGTACCCGACCGACGACCAGATGCGTCGCGACCTCGAGATCATGAGCAAGCTGACGGACAACATCCGTACTTACTCGGTCGATGGCACCCTGGGTGACATCCCCAAGTTGGCCGAAGAATTCGGCCTGCGCGTGACCCTCGGGATCTGGATCAGCCCGGATCTTGAGCGCAACGAGCGGGAAATCCAGCGCGCCATTGAAATTGCCAACAGCTCGCGCAGTGTGGTGCGGGTGGTGGTCGGCAACGAAGCCCTGTTCCGTGAAGAAATCACCCCAGAAGCCCTGATTGTGCTGCTCGACCGGGTGCGCGCTGCTGTGAAAGTGCCGGTGACTACGTCCGAGCAGTGGCACATCTGGGAAAAGAACCCGCAACTGGCCAAGCACGTCGACCTGATCGCCGCGCACATCCTGCCGTTCTGGGAATACATTCCCATGGACAAGGCCGGCCAGTACGTCCTCGACCGCGCCCGCGACCTGAAGAAAATGTTCCCGAAAAAGCCGCTGCTGCTGTCGGAGGTTGGCTGGCCTAGCAACGGGCGCATGCGCGGTGGCAATGAAACGTCCCCTGCCGACCAGGCGATCTACTTGCGCACTCTGGTGAACAAACTGAATCGCCAAGGCTTCAACTACTTCGTGATCGAAGCGTTCGATCAGCCGTGGAAAGTCAGCGACGAAGGCTCGGCCGGCGCGTACTGGGGCGTGTACAACGCCGCACGCCAGCAGAAATTCAACTTTGACGGGCCGGTGGTGGCAATTCCACAGTGGCGCGTGCTGGCCATCGGTTCGGTGGTGCTCGCATTGCTGTCCCTGACGCTGTTGATGATCGACGGCTCGGCCCTGCGCCAGCGTGGTCGTACCTTCCTGACCTTTATCGCGTTCCTCTGCGGTTCGGTGCTGGTGTGGATCGGCTACGACTACAGCCAGCAATACAGCACCTGGTTCAGCGTAACCGTGGGTATCCTGCTGGCCCTCGGCGCCCTGGGCGTGTTTATCGTGCTGCTCACAGAAGCCCATGAACTGGCGGAAGCGGTATGGACCCACAAGCGTCGGCGTGAATTCCTGCCGGTCGAGGGGGATTCGGACTACCGCCCGAAAGTGTCGATCCACGTGCCCTGCTACAACGAGCCGCCGGAGATGGTCAAACAGACCCTCGACGCCCTGGCCGCCCTGGATTACCCGGACTACGAAGTCCTGATCATCGACAACAACACCAAGGACCCGGCGGTGTGGGAGCCGGTGCGCGATTATTGCGAAACCCTCGGTCCGCGCTTCAAGTTCTTCCATGTCGCGCCCCTGGCCGGTTTCAAGGGTGGCGCATTGAACTACCTGATCCCGCACACCGCCAAGGACGCCGAAGTGATCGCGGTGATCGACTCCGACTACTGCGTATCACCGAACTGGCTCAAGCACATGGTGCCGCACTTCGCCGACCCGAAAATCGCCGTGGTGCAATCGCCGCAGGATTACCGCGACCAGAACGAAAGCACCTTCAAGAAGCTTTGCTACGCGGAATACAAGGGCTTCTTCCATATCGGCATGGTCACCCGCAACGACCGTGACGCGATCATCCAGCACGGCACCATGACCATGACCCGTCGCTCGGTGCTTGAAGAACTGGGCTGGGCCGACTGGTGCATCTGCGAAGACGCCGAACTGGGCCTACGTGTGTTCGAGAAAGGTCTGTCGGCGGCGTATTACCACGACAGCTACGGCAAGGGCCTGATGCCGGACACCTTTATCGACTTCAAGAAACAGCGTTTCCGCTGGGCCTACGGGGCGATCCAGATCATCAAGCGTCACACCGCCAGCCTGCTGCGCGGCAAGGACACCGAGTTGACCCGTGGCCAGCGTTACCACTTCCTCGCAGGCTGGTTGCCGTGGGTGGCGGATGGCATGAACATCTTCTTCACCGTGGGCGCCCTGTTGTGGTCGGCGGCGATGATCATCGTGCCGACGCGGGTCGACCCGCCGTTGCTGATTTTCGCGATCCCGCCGTTGGCGCTGTTCGTGTTCAAGGTGGGCAAGATCATCTTCCTCTACCGCCGTGCGGTGGGTGTGAACCTCAAGGACGCGTTCTGCGCAGCCTTGGCGGGTCTGGCGTTGTCCCACACCATCGCCAAGGCGGTGCTGTATGGCTTCTTCACCACCAGTATTCCGTTCTTTCGTACACCGAAAAACGCGGACAACCACGGCTTCTGGGTAGCGATTTCCGAAGCCCGCGAAGAAATGTTCATCATGTTGCTGCTGTGGGGCGCGGCACTGGGGATCTACCTGGTGCAGGGCTTGCCGAGCAATGACATCCGCTTCTGGGTGGTGATGCTGCTGGTGCAGTCGCTGCCGTATGTGGCGGCGCTGGTCATGGCGTTCCTGTCGTCGCTGCCGAAACCGGCGCCGAAGGCCGAGCCGGCGACGGTTGAGTAAAAACTTGCGCAATGCACTAAACGGCGGCCTCTGGCCGCCGTTTTGCTATAAGATAACGGCCGTTTTGTTGGATCAGGCAAGCGCCGATTGCCTTATGTGGGAGCGGGCTTGCTCGCGAATGCGGTGTTTGCGCCAATACATGCGTAGCTGACACTCCGCATTCGCGAGCAAGCCCGCTCCCACATTAGAATTTCGCCATTTCAAGTTCTGTATTCCACATTCGCCCTGCGCCCATTACACGCTTTCCGGAGTTCCCCCATGACGGCCCACGCCGACCTTTCGCCGACCCTTCAACTTGCCATCGACCTGATCCGTCGACCCTCAGTGACGCCGGTCGACGCCGATTGCCAGAAGCTGATGATGCAGCGCCTGGGCGACGCCGGTTTTGCGCTTGAGCCAATGCGCATTGAAGACGTGGACAACTTCTGGGCCACTCACGGCAAGCACGACGGCCCGGTGCTGTGCTTTGCCGGCCACACCGACGTGGTGCCGACCGGCCCGGTGCAAGCCTGGCAGAACGACCCGTTCGACGCGTTGATCGATGAAAACGGCATGCTCTGCGGCCGTGGCGCGGCGGACATGAAAGGCAGCCTGGCGGCAATGCTGGTGGCGTCGGAGCGTTTTGTCGCCGACTACCCGGACCACAAGGGTTCGGTCGCTTTCCTGATCACCAGCGATGAGGAAGGCCCGGCGCACCATGGCACCAAGGCCGTGATCGAACGCCTGGCCGCACGCAAGGAGCGCCTGGACTGGTGCATCGTCGGCGAACCTTCCAGCACCACGCTGGTGGGCGATGTGGTCAAGAACGGCCGTCGCGGCTCCCTCGGCGCCACCCTGACCGTACGCGGTGTACAGGGTCACGTGGCCTACCCGCACCTGGCGAAGAACCCGATCCACCTGGCCGCACCGGCATTGGCCGAACTGGCCGCCGAGCATTGGGATGACGGCAACACGTTCTTCCCGCCGACCAGCTTCCAGATCTCCAACCTCAACTCCGGCACCGGCGCGACCAACGTGATTCCGGGCGACCTGACGGCAGTGTTCAACTTCCGCTTCTCCACCGAATCCACCGTTGAAGGCTTGCAACAGCGGGTTGCCCAGATCCTCGACAAGCATGGCCTGGACTGGCACGTGGACTGGGCCCTGTCAGGCCTGCCGTTCCTCACCGAACCCGGCGCGTTGCTGGATGCGGTGTCGGCGAGCATCAAGGCGATCACCGGGCGTGAGACCAAGGCGTCCACCAGCGGTGGCACTTCGGATGGGCGCTTCATCGCCACGCTGGGCACCCAGGTGGTCGAACTCGGCCCGGTCAACGCCACGATCCACCAGGTCAACGAGCGCATCCTGGCCAGCGACCTCGATGTATTGACCGAAATCTACTACCAGACCCTGATCAAGTTGCTCGCCTGATGCTGGCCTGCCCCATTTGCAGCGCCCCGCTGAACGCGGTGGACAATGGCGTGGCGTGCCCGGCCGGGCACCGTTTCGACCGCGCGCGCCAGGGTTACCTGAACCTGTTACCGGTGCAGCACAAGAACAGCCGCGACCCGGGCGATAACCTCGCCATGGTCGAGGCCCGTCGTGACTTTCTCAACGCCGGGCACTACGCCCCGGTGGCCAAGCGCCTGGCGGAACTTGCCGCAGAACGCGCGCCGCAGCGCTGGGTGGATATCGGTTGTGGCGAGGGTTACTACACCGCGCAAATCGCCGACGCCCTGCCCCACGCCGATGGCTACGCCCTGGATATCTCCAAGGAAGCCGTAAAGCGCGCGTGCAAGCGCAACCCGGCGCTGACCTGGTTGATTGCGAGCATGGCCCGCGTGCCATTGGCGTCAGGCAGTTGCCAGTTTCTTGCCAGCGTGTTCAGCCCATTGGACTGGGAAGAGGCCAAGCGCCTGCTCAGCCCCGGCGGCGGCCTGATGAAGGTCGGCCCGACCAGCGGCCACCTGATGGAACTGCGTGAGCGCCTGTACGACGAAGTCCGCGAATACACCGACGACAAGCACCTGGCCCTGGTGCCCGACGGCATGAGCCTGGCCCACAGCGAGACGCTGGAATTCACCCTGAGCCTGGCCGAGCCCCAGGACCGGGCGAATTTGCTGGCGATGACACCCCACGGCTGGCGCGCCAGTGCCGAGCGCCGTGCCGAAGTCATCGAGGCCGCCGAGCCGCTGCAGGTCACGGTGTCGATGCGCTACGATTATTTCGTGCTTCAATAACCGACTTTTAAGCATCCGCGAATGGATTTTCGAATCCCGCAACGAGGAACATCCATGCGCCAACCTGATATCGAGATTTACCTGAAGGACGCCGACGTCGACTACAAGGCCATCGCCGCCTGGCTGGGCGCCGCTCTGGGTCCTTGCACCGACTGGGTCCAGAAAGGCCAGACCTACAAATGCAAGGCCGGCAACGTGCCCGTGACCTGGCTCCCCAAAGCCGTGGGCAAATGGAACAGCCTGTACCTGGAAAGCGACCAGACGCCGTGGGACGACGATATCGCCTGCGCCCGCGCCGCGTTTGCCGCGCTGAACGTCGAAGTGCGTTGCGCACCGGGCACGTGGGTCGAGGAAGAAGGTGAAGAAAGCGCTGATACCTGGATTCGCATCAGTGAAGACGGTGAAGAGCAGATCACCTGGAAAACCGCATAAGCCTGAGGTGTGAACCCAATCAAACTGTGGGAGCTGGCTTGCCTGCGATAGCATCACTGTGGTCTAGCTGATAGACCGAAGTGTCTGCATCGCAGGCAAGCCAGCTCCCACATGGGTTCAGCGGTATAACAACGTCCGCGTTAAAGCCCCACCACATCCTCCGCCTGCAAGCCCTTCTCGCCCGTCACCACGGCGTATTCCACCTGCTGGCCCTCGGCCAGGGAGCGGTGGCCTTCACCGCGAATGGCGCGGTAGTGCACAAACACATCCTTGCCGTCTTCGCGTTGAATGAAGCCATAGCCCTTTGCATCGTTGAACCACTTCACATTGCCGGTTTCGCGCGTTGCCATCTGTTTTGCTCCCACATGCTTTTTATTGTTGAGTCGCTCGCATTGAACTGCCGAGTATAAGACAGGCTCAAAAACGATCAACTCAAGTTTACATCGCTGCTTTTTTGCCGATTTTCGGCGAATACGGCACACTACCCGCCCGAGCGCCTGCTCGGTTTTTTCCACTTGAAGCAGCACGCCTATGACCCGCTCCCCGTTCCGCCGTCTAGTGTTTGGCACCTTGCGCCGACTGTTGTACCTCTGGGTTCGCTCGGAGACGATCAACCAGTCGTCCCTAACCCTCAACCTGGACCGCAGCCGGCCGGTGTTCTACGTCCTGCAATCGCCCTCCCTCACCGAATTGGCCGTGGTCGATGCCGAGTGCACCAAGGCCGGCCTGCCGCGCCCGGTGCTGCCGGTCTCGGTCGGCCCGTTGATGGAACCGGCGGCGTTCTTCTACCTCACGCCGGAACCGGACTGGCTCGGCCGCCAGGACAAGCGCGGCGCGCCGCCGACCCTGACCCGCCTGGTCGACACCCTCAGCGACCACGCCGAAGAGAATGCACAAATCATTCCGGTCAGCGTGTTCTGGGGCCAGTCGCCCGAAAGCGAGTCCAGCCCGTGGAAGCTGTTGTTTGCCGACAGCTGGGCCGTCACCGGGCGTCTGCGTCGCTTGTTGAGCATCCTGATCCTGGGTCGCAAGACCCGTGTGCAATTCTCTGCGCCTATCAACCTGCGTGAATTGATCGAGCACAATAAAGGGCACGAACGCACTGTGCGCATGGCCCAGCGCATCCTGCGTGTGCACTTTCGTAACCTGAAGACGGCGGTGATCGGCCCCGACCTGTCCCACCGTCGCAACCTGGTGAAGGGCCTGGTCAACATGCCATTGGTGCGCCAGGCCATCATCGACGAAGCCGAGCGCGAAAAAATCAGCCCGGAAAAAGCCAAGGCCCAGGCCCTGCGCTACGGCAACGAAATCGCCTCGGACTACACCTACACCGCGATCCGCTTCCTCGAAGTGGTGCTGAGCTGGTTCTGGAACAAGATCTACGACGGCATCAAGGTCAATAACATCGAAGGTGTGCAAAAGGTTGCCCAGGGTTACGAGGTAATCTATGTGCCGTGCCACCGCAGCCATATCGACTACCTGCTGCTGTCCTACCTGCTGTTCAAGAACGGCCTGACCCCGCCGCACATCGCCGCCGGTATCAACTTGAACATGCCGGTGATCGGCAGCCTGCTGCGCCGTGGCGGTGCGTTTTTCATGCGCCGCACCTTCAAGGGCAATCCGCTGTACACCTCGGTGTTCAACGAATACCTGCACACCTTGTTCACCAAGGGCTTCCCGGTGGAGTACTTCGTCGAAGGCGGACGCTCGCGCACCGGGCGCATGCTGCAGCCAAAGACCGGCATGCTGGCGATTACCCTGCGCAGTTTCCTGCGCTCCTCGCGCATGCCCATCGTGTTTGTGCCGGTGTACATCGGTTATGAGCGCGTGCTCGAAGGCCGCACCTACCTTGGCGAGCTGCGTGGCGCGAGCAAGAAAAAAGAATCGATCTTCGATATTTTCAAAGTGGTCGGCGCGCTCAAGCAACGCTTTGGCCAAGTCGCGGTCAACTTTGGCGAGCCGATCAAGCTGGCCGAATTCCTCGACAGTGAACAGCCGGATTGGCGCTCCCAGGAACTGGGCCCGAACTACAAGCCGGCCTGGCTCAACGAGACCACCAACCGCCTCGGCGAACAGGTGGCGCGCCACTTGAACGAAGCCGCGGCGGTAAACCCGGTGAACCTGGTGGCGCTGGCATTGCTGTCCACCACACGCCTGGCCTTGGACGAACAAGCCATGGCCCGCCAGTTGGACCTGTACCTGGCGCTGTTGCGCCGGGTGCCCTATTCGCAGCACACCACCTTGCCCGAAGGTGATGGCCTGGCGCTGATCAAACACGTCAAGGACATGGACCTGCTGTCGGAACAGAGCGATGCCCTGGGTAAGATTCTGTACCTGGACGAGCAGAACGCCGTCCTGATGACGTACTACCGCAACAACGTGCTGCACATCTTTGCCCTGCCGGCGCTGCTGGCGAGTTTCTTCCAAAGCACCTCGCGCATGAGCCGTGAGCAGATCCTGCGCTACAGCCACGCGCTGTACCCGTACCTGCAATCGGAACTGTTCATTCGTTGGTCACTGGAAGAACTCGATACGGTGATCGACCAATGGCTGGAGGCCTTTGTCGAGCAAGGCCTGCTGCGTTTCGAGAACAACGTGTACCTGCGCCCGGCCCCGAGCTCGCGGCACTTTGTGCTGCTGACGCTGCTGTCCAAGAGCATTGCCCAGACCCTGCAACGCTTCTACATGGCGATTTCGCTGCTGCTCAACAGCGGCCAGAGCAGCATCAGCGCCGAAGAACTGGAAGACCTGTGCACGATCATGGCCCAGCGCCTGTCGATCCTGCATGGCCTCAACGCCCCGGAATTCTTCGACAAGAGCCTTTTCCGACATTTCATCCAGACCTTGCTGGAGCAAGATGTGCTGCGCCGCGACGAGGCCGGCAAACTGAGCTATCACGACCTGCTCGGCGAACTGGCCGAGGGCGCGGCCAAGCGCGTGCTGCCGGCGGAGATTCGCCTGTCGATCCGCCAGGTCGCCCTGCACCGTGTCGATGGCGCGGCCGAAGCACCTGTCGAACCTGAAGAAAGCCGCTAGATTTAAGAAGGCGCCGGTTGGATGCCGGCGCCGCTGAAAAGGAGCTGTACCATGAAAAAGATCATCCTCCTGGGCCTCACCGCCCTGCTCGGAGCCTGCCAGTCCATGAGCCCCACGCCCAAGGCCAGCCTCGATGGCGAAGTGTTCTACCTGCAACGCATCGCCCTGCCGCCGGCCGCGACCCTGAGTGTCAGCCTGCAGGACGTTTCCCTGGCGGATGCACCGGCTGTGACCCTCGCCGAGCAGAAAGGCCCGGTCAAGGGCCAGGTGCCGCTGCCCTTCCACCTGAGCTACGACCCGGCGCAAGTCAAACCCGGCCACAGTTACTCGGTGAGCGCTCGCATCGAACTGGATGGCAAGCTACTGTTTATCACCACCGAACGGCACTCCGTGCAGCTCAATGGCCAGGACCCGCAACCGCTGCGTCTGCGCGTTGATGCAGTGGCCCACTGATAGCCACCAGAACATAAGCCCTACCAAAAGGAAGCGTCCATGCTCCGTAACTCCCTTCGTTTGACTGCCCTGTGTGCCGGCCTGTTGCTCGGTGCCAACGCCATGGCCCTGGACTTGAGCAGCCTGTCCCAGGGTGACGCCAGCGGCGGCCTCAAGGACGCCCTGACCCAAGGCGCGCAGATTGCCGTGAAGCAACTGGGCGTACCCGGTGGTTTCAGCAACAACCCGGAAGTGAAGATCGGCCTGCCAGGCAAGCTGGGCAAAGTCGCCGACAAACTGAAAATGTTCGGCATGGGCGACCAAGTCACCCAGCTGGAAACCAGCATGAACAAGGCTGCCGAAACCGCCGTGACCCAGGCTCAGCCGATCCTGGTCAACGCCGTGAAGAACATGAGCGTCACGGACGCCAAGGGCATCCTCAGCGGTGGCCAGGATTCGGCCACCCAATACTTGAACAAAAGCAGTCGCGAACAGATCCGCGCCAAGTTCCTGCCAATCGTCAAGGCCGCTACCGACAAGGTCGGCGTGGCCCAGCAGTACAACGCTTTGGCCGGCAAGGCCGCAGCCTTCGGCGCAGTGGACGCCAAAAGCGCCAACGTCGAGAACTACGTGACTGAACAGGCGCTGGACGGCTTGTTCAAGATGATTGCCAAGCAGGAAGAAACTATCCGCGAGAACCCGGCGGCGGCGGCCACCAGCCTGGCGAAGAAGGTATTCGGAGCGCTGTAACCCTCGTATCACCTTTGAACCACTGCGCCAAGGCCGCTTGTACGGGGCCTTGGCGCAATGCTGTCAGGCTTACACCACTTCTTTCCTGACTCTGAACCATGCCGCGTACAACGCCGGCAGGAACAACAGCGTCAGCGCGGTTGCCACAATCAACCCGCCCATGATCGCCACGGCCATCGGCCCGAAAAACACACTGCGTGACAGCGGGATCATTGCCAACACCGCCGCCAAAGCCGTCAGCACAATCGGGCGGAAGCGTCGCACGGTGGCTTCGATGATCGCCTGCCACGGTGCCAGGCCCGCCTTGATGTCTTGTTCGATCTGGTCCACCAGGATCACCGAGTTACGCATGATCATCCCGGACAGGGCGATGGTTCCCAGCATGGCCACGAAGCCGAAAGGCTGGCGGAAGACCAGCAGGAACAGCGTCACACCGATGAGCCCAAGCGGGGCGGTCAGAAACACCATCGCCGTGCGTGAGAAGCTGCGCAGTTGCAGCATCAGCAAGGTCAGCACCACCACGATGAACAGCGGCACACCGGCTTTTACCGAGTTCTGGCCACGGGCAGAGTCCTCGACCGTACCACCGACGTCCAGCAGGTAGCCATCCGGCAGCTCGGCACGCACACCTTCAAGGCTCGGCAGGATCTGCTGGACCAATGTCGCGGGTTGCTCCTTGCCATAGATATCCGCACGGACCGTCACCGTCGGCAGACGATTGCGGTGCCAGATGATGCCTTCTTCGAAGCCATATTCGAGGGTGGCGATCTGCGACAGCGCCACGCTCTTGCCATTGTCGGTCGGCACCGCCAGGCTTGGCAGCAGAGACAGTTCGGTGCGCTCATGCACGGTGCCGCGCAGGAGAATTTCGATCAACTCGTTGTCCTCCCGGTATTGACTCACGCTGGAACCGGTCAACGAACTCTGCAGGAATTTCGACAGGTTGGCCGTGCTGACGCCGAGGGCACGGGCACGGTCCTGGTCAATATTGAGGTAGACGATCTTGCTCGGCTCCTCCCAGTCCAGGTGCACGTTGACCACATGGGTATTCTCGCGAACCTTGGCCGCCACTTTGCGCGCGAGGGCGCGAACTTCCTCGATATGTTCACCGGTCACCCGGAACTGCACCGGGTAGCCCACGGGTGGGCCGTTTTCCAGGCGGGTCACCCGTGAACGCAGATCGGGAAATTGCTCGTTGAGAGTTTCGATCAGCCAGGTGCGCAGGCTTTCGCGCTCCTCGATGGTTTTCGCCAGCACCACAAACTGGGCGAAGCTGGCGGCTGGCAGTTGCTGATCCAGCGGCAGGTAGAAACGCGGCGAACCAGTCCCCACGTAGGCCACGTAGTTGTCGATGCCTGCGTGGTGCTTGAGCAAAGCTTCCAGGCGTTTGACCTGCTCGGCGGTGTTGCTCAGGGAGGCGCCTTCGGCAAGTTTGAGATCAACCATCAGTTCCAGGCGACCGGACGCCGGGAAGAACTGTTGTGGTACGAAGCGGAACAGCGCCACCGAGCCGATAAACAGCAGCAGGGTGAGGACGATTACCGTCTTGCGCCGCCGCACGCACCACTCCACCAAACGTCTTACACGCTGGTAGAACGGCGTGCCGTAGGGATCCGGACCATCGGTGCCGTGCTTGGCTGCATGAATCTTCGCCAGGTCTGGCAGGAGTTTTTCCCCCAGGTAGGGCACGAACACTACGGCAGCGACCCACGAAGCCAGCAACGCGATGGTCACCACCTGGAAGATCGAGCGTGTGTATTCGCCGGTGCTCGACTGCGCCGTGGCAATCGGCAGGAAACCCGCGGCGGTGATCAATGTGCCAGTGAGCATCGGGAACGCGGTGCTGGTCCAGGCAAAGCTGGCGGCCTTGAGCCGGTCGTAGCCCTGCTCCATTTTGATCGCCATCATCTCCACGGCGATGATCGCGTCATCCACCAGCAAGCCGAGCGCCAGCACCAGCGCGCCCAGGGAAATCTTGTGCAAGCCGATGCCGAGGTAGTACATGGTGGCAAACGTCATTGCCAGAACCAGCGGAATCGCCAGGGCCACCACCATGCCGGTGCGCACGCCCAGAGAGAAGAAACTCACCAGCAACACGATGGCCAGCGCTTCGGCCAGTACCTGCACGAATTCGCCGACGCTGGTCTTCACCGCCGCCGGTTGGTCCGACACCTTGCGCAGCTCCATGCCGGCCGGAAGGTTCTTCTGCAGGCGTGCGAATTCGCCTTCCAGGGCTTTGCCCAAGACCAGTATGTCGCCACCGTCACGCATGGCGACGGCCAGGCCGATCGCGTCTTCGCCCATGTAGCGCATGCGCGGTGCCGGTGGGTCGTTGAAGCCACGATGGATATCAGCCACATCACCGATGCGGAAGGTGCGATCACCCACACGGATCGGGAAGTTGCGGATCTCTTCCACAGTCTTGAAGTTGCCCGACACCCGCAGTTGCACGCGCTCGCTCGGAGTTTCAAAGAAGCCTGCGGTGGAGACCGCATTCTGTTCCTGCAAGGCTTGCTGCACCGCCGCCAATGGCAGGCCGAGGGTGGCCAGCTTGAGGTTGGACAGCTCGATCCAAATCTTTTCATCCTGCAGGCCAAGCAACTCGACCTTGCCCACATCCGCGACGCGCTGCAGTTGAATCTGGATGCGGTCGGCGTAGTCCTTGAGCACCGCGTAGTCGAAACCGTCGCCGGTCAGTGCGTAGATGTTGCCGAAGGTGGTGCCGAATTCATCGTTGAAAAACGGCCCCTGGATATCCGGCGGCAAGGTCTGGCGAATGTCGCTGATCTTCTTGCGCACCTGGTACCACAGCTCGGGAATCTGCGCCGAGTGCATGGCGTCACGGGCCATGAAGGTGACCTGGGACTCGCCGGGGCGCGAGAAGGAGACGATGCGTTCGTACTCACCGGTCTCCATGAGTTTTTTCTCGATGCGCTCGGTAACTTGCCGCGAGACTTCCTGGGCCGTAGCGCCGGGCCAGTTGGTCTTGATCACCATGGCCTTGAAGGTGAACGGCGGGTCTTCGCTCTGCCCCAGCTTGGAGTAGGACAATGTGCCGACAACCGCCAGCAGGATCATCAGGAACAGTACGATCTGGCGATTGCGCAACGCCCATTCGGAAAGATTGAAACCCATCGGGGACTACTCCTTGGCCGCCAGATTCACCACACGGTTGGAGCGATCCACCGGCCGCACCTGCTGGCCTTCGTGGAGCACATGCACACCCGCAGCAATCACCCAATCGGTCGGGGCCAGGCCTTCCAGGACTGGGACGGATTTTTCACCAAAGGCGCCAATGCGCACCGGCACACGGGTGATGGAGTTGTCCGGCTGCACACGCCAGACGTAGGACGCACCGTTCTCCGCACTGAGGGCCGACAGCGGCACCGACAGCGGAACAACACCGTCGGCCTGTATGAAAACGCGCGCGCTTTGGCCCAATTCGGCCGGGACCTTGCCACCGATGAATGCCACACGTGCGGCGAAGGTGCGCGACTTCGGATCGGCTGCCGGCGACAGCTCGCGAATGCGCCCGCTGAAGCGTTGATCGGGCTGGCTCCACAGCTCGACCGACACCGGCTGGCCGATCTTGAAGCGGCCAAAACCTTGCTCCGGCAAGCTGATCAGCACTTCACGCTCGCCATCGGTGGCCAGGGTAAATACGGTCTGGCCGGCAGACACCACTTGGCCGACTTCCACCGCACGCTTGGCAACCACCCCGTCCTGGGGCGCACGCAATACGGCATAGCCGGCCTGGTTGCTGGCCACGTCGAACTCGGCCTTGATCTGCTTGAGGCGTGCTTCACCGGATCTATAGAGGTTTTCGGAATTGTCGTACTGAGAGCGGCTGACCATCTGACGGTCCATCAGAGTCTTGTAGCGGTCGCGTTCGGCCCGCACCAGGCTCAGGTTGGCCTCGGCGGCGGCGACTTGGGCTCGGGTCGCTTCCAGTTGCAGGCGCACGTCCTGAGGATCGAGCTCTGCCAGCGCCTGGTTGGCCTTGACGCGTTCGCCCTCTTCCACCAGCCGCTTGCTGACTTTGCCGCCAATGCGAAAGGCCAGGTCCGGCTCAAAGCGTGCGCGCACTTCGCCTGGGTAGCTGTCCATCGACTGCGCAGAAGGCTGTGGCTGCACCACCATGGCCGGGCGGATGGTAATCTGGGCCGCTTCTTCATGGCCGCAAGCGGCCAACAGCAAGACCAAACTGACAGGCAAAGCAAAGGGCAGGAAAGTACTGCGCATGCTGTAGGACCTTTCGCAAGTAGAGCTAGGAATAATTATACTGGCGGGTATGGTATTAATACCAAACTCGCCAGTCCAGTATTAAAGGTGAAAATGTCCGACAATCCTGTAAACACCAATAGCCCCGGGCGCCCCAAGGACATGGCAAAACGCCAGGCGATCCTCGAAGCAGCGAAAAATCTGTTTTTGAGCAATGGCTACGCCAGTACCAGCATGGATGCGGTGGCACTGGAAGCCGGCGTGTCGAAACTGACCGTGTACAGCCACTTCAACGATAAAGAGACCTTGTTCACCGCCGCCGTGGTGGCCAAGTGCGAAGAACAACTGCCGGTGATGTACTTCGAGCTGCCCACGGGCATGCCCGTGGAAACCGTGTTGTTGAACATCGCGCGGGGGTTCCATCGCCTGATCAATAGCGAAGAGTCAGTCAACCTGCATCGCCTGATGATGACCACCGGCAATCAGGACGTGAAACTCTCGCAGATCTTCTTCGAGGCAGGCCCCATGCGCATGTTGCAGGGCATGGAACGCCTGCTCAGCAAGATCGACCAGAGCGGCGCGCTGAGCATCGACAAACCGTTTACGGCAGCCGAACACTTCTTCTGCCTGCTCAAGGGCACGGCGAACTTTTGCCTGCTGTATGGCTGCGGCGGGCAACTGAGCGAAGAAGCCGCCGAAGCCCATGTACAGGAGGTGGTGGGGTTGTTTATGCGGGCTTATAGGAGAGAGGCAGCGGTAAGTTGTTAGCTGCAAGCTGCAAGTTGAAAGCACTTTAGCTTGCAGCTTGTGGTTTAAGGCTTGAGTGCTTTTTTAGGGTAGATGTCATACCGGCTGGACTTGCCATCCAACGCATGGCTCGGCTTGGGCCCCTCAATGCACGGCGCCTTGCGCGGACGCTTGACCACCACCCGGTGACTGGCCAGGGCCAGGGCGGCCGCCAACAGCGCCGGAGCGTCTGGATCATCCCCCACCAGCGGCCGGAAAAGACGCATTTCCTTCTTCACAAGCGCAGTTTTCTCACGGTGCGGAAACATCGGGTCGAGGTAGATCACCTGCGGCGGCTCGCCTTCCCAATTGCGCATCACGTCGATGGAGTTGCCCTTGAGCAGCGTCATGCGCGCCACGATCGGCGCCACCTCGAAATCATCCGCGCCACGCGCCAGCCCGTCTTCAAGCAATGCGCCGATCAGCGGCTGACGCTCGATCAGGCTCATCTCGCAGCCCAGGCTCGCCAGCACAAAGGCGTCCTTGCCCAGACCTGCCGTGGCGTCCAGCACCCGTGGGCGCACGCCTTGGGCGATGCCGACGGCCTTGGCGATCATCTGCCCGCTGCCGCCACCATACAAACGCCGATGTGCCGCGCCCCCTTCCACAAAGTCCACCCGCACCGGCCCAGGCGCATCAGGCCCGAGCTGTTGCAACTGCAGGCCATGCTCCCCGACTTGCAGGGAAAAGTCCGCATCCGCCACCTGCAACGGCAGCCCCAACAGAGACGCCCACTGCTCGGCACGGGCCTTGAAACCGTCGCCCAAGGCCTCGACCTGTATGCGGCTGGCCGCTGGTTGTTCGCTCATCAATCGCTACGCTCAAAAATATTAAGGATCGGCAAATACCGGCCGATAAAAACAACAGTCAGGTATTTTGCCAGAGCTGAGCGTCGACCGAGAAAAATGTCAGACATTCTTCCCCTAACTATCGGTGTACTGCCGACCCACAACCACTACGGCCTGCGCAATACTCAAGCGCTGGCCGGGGTGAGTCATGTGTGGCAGGACTTCTTCGCCCGGGCGCTGGCCGAGCAGCTTGGCGATACGCCGGACGCGCTCGCCGTGCAGGTGCCTGCACCAGCGGACCCAGCGGTAGAACCCAGCGCCGGCGCCGACCTGTTGTCGCAGATCCTCACCCAACGTGAGTGCGACGTGAAAGACACCGAAATCGCCCCCCCTGAACCGCTGTTCCTGCCGATCGCCGAGCTCGAGGCCGACTTGCTGCCACCGGCCGCCCCGCCGTTCCCGGAAGAAGAGATCGTCGCCCAGCAGCGCCAGCAGAACTTCGAAAGCGGCTGGGTGCGCCCGATTGTGCTGACCGCCGGCCAACCGTTGCCAGAGCCTGGCCCGGCACCGGAACCTCGCCCTCTGCACCTGCCCATCGCCGAATTCGAACTGGACCTGCTGCCACCGGCTGCCACGCCGTACCCCACCGAAGAACTGGTGGCGCAACAAAAAGCCTTGGACTTTGATTACTACTGGGCGCGCCCGCTGGTCACCCAGAACCTGCGCCTGGCCGCCTGACCCTCAGCGACACACCCACCAACGCCCCATATCCAGATGGAAATGGTTGCGGTGCGCGGCGTTGTAGTCCGGGCTCAACACCACATTGAAATCATCGCAGGCGCTGTCGCGGACCTGACGCAGAAACCGCGCCTTGTCGCCCTCCCCTGGCCAGTCCTTGAGCACGTTGATGCTGCGCCCATCCGCCAGGCGAAAGCCGGCAATGTCCAGCGCATTGGCCGACGCGTGCTGGCTGAGTCGCCCCTCGGCACGGTTGTAGATATTGCGGCAGGCAAAGCTGCCCAGGTGATCGACCCGCGTCACCGCCTGGCCGAATATCGCCTGGGCCGCCGGTTGCACACTGTGGCGCTCGAACAGCGCAAACGCCACCGCCAATGGGCAACTGGCAAGGAAGCTGCTGCTCAGCCCCACCGCAGCGCCCTGTACGCGCAAAGTATTGCGCAAGGGGCACGCGGCATCCGCCGGCGAGTCCGCCTGATGGCTGACGCGCAGGCCCGAGGTTTCCAGCACCTGGTCGCACAGCGCCGGGTCATCCTGCAGGCGGCCCAGCTTGTAGCGGGTCAAGAAGTTGGGGTTGGCGCGCACGTCCAGCGGTGCCCATGGGTTCCAATCGGCCGGCAGTGGCACCCATCCACGCCAGGCACCCACGGCAACGGCACCCGCCAGGATCAGCAACACGCCCATCACTTTGAAAAAGCGCACCGCTTAGTCCTTGAAGAACTGGTTGGCCTGACTGAACGGCATCTTGCGCTCGGTAAAGGTGAACGTGCCCAGTTCATAGACTTCCTGGGCAGCGCGATAGAACTCACCATAGGCGGCCAGCGCCAGGGCCGAGCCAACGCTGATGCGCCGCACACCCATCTCGCTGAGCTGCGCGACGCTCAGGTTCAAGCCGCCGGACATCAACACATTCACTGGCTTGGGCGCCACCGCCTTGACCACCGCCAACACTTCCTCGGCAGTACGCAGGGCCGGCGCGTACAGCACGTCGGCACCGGCTTCGGCGTAGGCTTGCAGGCGGCGGATGGTGTCGGGCAGATCCAGGCGGCCATGCAGGAGGTTTTCCGCACGGGCCGTCAGGGTGAAAGGGAGTGGCAGGCTGCGCGCGGCAGCCACCGCGGCTTCCACACGCTCGACGGACAGGTCGAAGGGATAGATCGGGTCGACGGCAATGCCCGTGGCATCTTCGATGGAGCCGCCAACGATCCCGCTAGCCGCAGCACGCAGGATGGTCTGGGCGCAGCCTTCGGGGGTGTCGCTAAAGCCGTTTTCCAGGTCCGCCGCCACCGGCAACGCCGTGGCATTGGCAATCATGCTGGCGTTGATCAACGTGTCTTCCAGGGACAGCGCGCCTTCTGCATCTGGCCGCGCCAGGCTGAACGCGTAGCCCGCGCTGGTGGTGGCCAGCGCTTCAAAACCCAGGCTGGCCAGCATGACGGCGGAGCCTGCGTCCCATGGGTTTGGCATCACGAACGCGCGGTCACGCTCATGCAAGGCCTTGAAGGTTTCGGCGCGTAGGGTTTGGGCATCCATGTCGGGCTCCTGGCGGGAAAAGGAGCCCTAGAGTAACCCCAGTTGCTCCGCTTCGGGGGCCCGATCCAAGGTCGGCAGCGGCGGCAGGCCGGGTAGACGCGCCATCAACTGGTCGTGAAAGCGCAGCGCCAATTGCGCGGCGAGGCGGTTATCCGAGGTGTGCAGGAACACGTAGGGGGTGCGCCCTTCTTCGATCCAGCCGGCGACCTTTTCCACCCATGGCAGCAAAAATGGGTCGTTGGCTTCCAGTTCGGGATGACCGATAAACCGCACTTGGGGAAACTGCGTCAGCGCCGCCGGCCTTGGCGGCACCTTGGGCTTTTTCGATTGGGCGTGCAGCACGGCGGCCGTGGTGGAGGTGCAACTGAACAGTGCGCGCGGGTCCAGGCAGATACGCTCCACACCCCGGTCACGCAGCAAGCGGTTGAGCATGCGCTCGGCATCGCCCTTGGCGAAGAACGCCTGATGGCGTACCTCCACTGCCATTGGCCGCTCCAGGCCATCAATGAAACCTGCCAGCTCTCCCAGGCGCTGCGGTGTGAACGTCGCGGGCAGTTGCAACCACATCGGCGAGACGCGCTCCCCCAACGGGCTCATCAAGCCCACAAAGCTTTGCGCAGCCGGCAGCTGTTCAATCAGGTTGCCGCTATGGCTGATATCACCGGGAAATTTGGCCGTGAAGCGGAAATCGTCGGGCATGATTTCAGCCCAGCGTTGCACCGTGGCGGCCGAGGGGCGAGCGTAGAACGTGGTATTGCCTTCAACCGCATTGAAGACTTGGGAATAGAGCGCGAGGTATTCGCTGGAGCGGGCATCGGCGGGGTACAGGTACTCGCGCCAGGCGTGTTCACTCCAGGACGGGCAACCGAGGTAGTAAGGCAGACGCATCAGATGTGGATGTCGAGACCCAGCACTTCCATATCCCATTCGACAAAACCGGCGGTGGTCAGGTAGCTGGCCAGGGCGTTGGCGACGCTTTTGCTCATGGAGCGCGGGAAGACCATGTCTTGCTGACGGGCGGGAAGACCGCTGATACGAGCTTGAGAGTTGGCCTGCGCATCGGCCTGGACGTCGATGAAGTCCGGTGAATCCTCGACCGACTCGTCTACCGTGACGTTTGCCTTACGCGGCTTGCGTTTGATTGGGTAAGACTGTGAGGAAAAGCCATCAATACGCATGGGCGCGAACTCGCTATCAGTAATGGCATTTTGGCAGCATCGTCCATGGTGCGCAAATGCTCTGGTGATAACTAGAACACATAATTTGAAAAAGGTTTAAAACCAGGGCCAAATTCTGACGATTGGTGAACTTAGCCCCAAATTGCCATCATTTTTGACGTCAAATAATCCCGCGCTCGGCCTTGGTCTGCGCCACTTTATCGCGCAGGTACACAGGCGCTGCCTGATCTGCGGGAATCGCCTCACCGCGCTCGAAGGCGAAGCGCGCGAGGGTCAACAAATCTTCAGCGTGAGGCAACATCGTCGCGTCCTGGCCCACCAAGGGCACAGCGATGCGCTCGCCATAACCCCAACCGGTGCCAGCACCGAACCAGTCACCGCTGGCATCGTCCGGGAGTACAGACGCTTGCGGCGGCTGCACGGCTTCCACACCCACCAGGCGCATCTCGCCCGCCGTTTCGCGGTAGCAGCCCCAATAGACTTCATCCATGCGCGCATCGATGGCCGCCGCCACCTGGTGGGCACCGTGTTCACGCAAGGCGCGCTGGGCCAGCACGGCAAGGTTGGACACCGGCAACACCGGACGCTCCAACGCGAATGCCAGGCCCTGCACCACGCCGATGGCAATGCGCACACCGGTAAACGCACCCGGGCCACGGCCGAAGGCGATGGCATCCACCGCCGCCAGGGTGGTCCCGGCGTCTTCGAGCAGTTGCTTGATCATGGGCAACAGCTTCTGCGCGTGCAGGCGCGGAATCACCTCGTAGTGGCTTGTTACCTTGCCATCGTGCAGCAGGGCAACGGAGCAAGCTTCAGTCGCGGTGTCCAGGGCCAGCAGGGTGCTCATCGGTGTGGGTGTCCAAGTCGAAAAAAAGTGCGCCAGTATAAACAACAACGGCCCGCAAGCGGGCCGTTATCCTTGAAGCCAGTCGAGGGATCAGCTCAGTGCTTGCAGCACTTTGGCAGTGATCGCTTCAACCGAGCCGACGCCAGGAATGTGGCTGTACTTCGGCTTGCCCTGGGCAGCGGACAGCTTCTGGTAGAAGTCCACCAGCGGTTTGGTCTGGGAGTGGTAGACCGACAGGCGATGACGCACGGTTTCTTCGGTGTCGTCTTTACGCTGCACCAGGTCTTCGCCGGTCACATCGTCCTTACCTTCCACTTTAGGCGGGTTGTAGACAGTGTGGTACACGCGGCCAGAGGCTTCGTGAACGCGACGACCGGCAATGCGCTGGACGATCTCTTCATCTTCAACCGCGATTTCGACCACGGCATCCAGCTCGACGCCGGCCTTCACCAGGGCTTCAGCCTGGGGAATGGTGCGTGGGAAGCCGTCGAACAGGAAACCGTTCTTGCAGTCTTCCTGGCTGATGCGTTCCTTGACCAGGTTGATGATCAAGTCATCGGAAACCAGGCCACCGCTGTCCATCACGCTCTTGGCGATCAGGCCCAGCTCGGTGCCAGCCTTGACGGCCGCACGCAGCATGTCGCCGGTGGAGATTTGTGGAATGCCGAATTTTTCAGTGATGAACTTTGCCTGAGTACCTTTACCGGCCCCGGGAGCTCCCAGCAGAATGACGCGCATCGATGTGCTCCTCAATTTTTTATAGAGATGACGCTCGGATTCGCCGCGGGGGGCCAATCGCGTAAAAATAGAATTCGGGCCGCCCAAACGGCCAAAGGCTGATCAAGATACACAGCAGGCCTTAAGCACACAAGCCGCCAAAAGTCGCAGGAACCCGCGCCGTGCATGCGTCATAGGTAGGGTGTGCCTGGGGGCAACCCGGCCCTGTAAACGTTGACCGCCCCTTTCAGGGCGGTCGTTGCGGTTGGCTCGCAAGCCGTTGAGAACACGTAAAAAACCCTAGCCGGTGTTACGCAAACCGGCGGCAATACCGGCCACGGAGACCAGTAGCGCCTGTTCCAGAGGGCTGTCCTGTGCCGCTTCCTGCTGGCGCGAGCGGGCCAGCAACTCGGCCTGCAACAGGTGCAAGGGGTCGAGGTAGGTGTTGCGCAGGCGGATAAACTCCAGGGTATCAGGGCTATGGGCCAGCAGTTGCGACTGGCCAGTCAGGCCAAGCACCACGCTGCACGCCTGCGACAATAGGTCGCGCAGATGCGCACCCAATGGCAGCAGGTCGGGCTGCACCAGGCGCTCGTCATACAGGCGCGCGATGTCGGCATCGGCCTTGGCCAGCACCATTTCCAGCATGTCGATGCGGGTACGGAAGAACGGCCACTGCTCGCGCATTTGCCCCAGCAGCTCGCCTTCGCCGCGCTCCAAGGCCTTGCTCAGTGCCGCTTCCCAGCCGAGCCAGGCGGGCAGCATCAAGCGGGTCTGGGTCCAGCCGAAAATCCACGGGATCGCGCGCAGGCTTTCAATACCGCCCGCCCGACGCTTGGCGGGGCGACTGCCCAACGGCAAGCGGCCCAGTTCCTGTTCCGGGGTGGACTGGCGGAAATACTCGACGAACTGCGGATTTTCCCGCACCACGGCGCGATAGGCGCTGACCCCGTCCGCTGCCAATTCGTCCATCAAATGGCGCCAAGCCGGCTCGGGCGGCGGCGGAGGCAAGAGCGTCGCCTCCAACACAGCGGCCAGGTAAAGGTTGAGGTTCTGCTCGGCGATATCCGGCAAACCGAACTTGAAGCGAATCATCTCGCCCTGCTCAGTGGTGCGGAACCGCCCCGCCACCGAACCCGGCGGCTGCGACAGGATCGCCGCGTGCGCCGGGCCGCCGCCACGGCCCACGGTGCCTCCGCGACCGTGGAACAACAGCAGCTCCACTTGTTGCTCGCGGCAAATGTCCACCAACCGCTCCTGCGCCCGGTATTGCGCCCAGGCAGCGGCGGTAGTGCCGGCATCCTTGGCCGAGTCCGAATAGCCGATCATCACTTCCTGCGGCCCCTGCAAACGCGCGCGATAGCCCGGCAGCAGCAACAATTGCTCGATCACCGGGCCGGCGTTGTCCAGGTCGGCCAGGGTCTCGAACAGCGGCACCACGCGCATTGGCCGTTGCACGCCCGACTCTTTAAGCAGCAGTTGTACCGCCAACACGTCCGACGCCGCACCCGCCATGGAGATGACGTACGAGCCCAACGATGCAGCGGGGGCAGCGGCCACTTCCTTACAGGTGTTGAGTACTTCGGCGGTGTCGGTCGAGGGTTTGAAGTAGCTCGGCAGCAGCGGTCGACGATTGGCCAGTTCCTTCATCAGGAAGCTGATACGCGTCGCTTCGTCCCAGTCTTCGTAACGACCGAGGCCGAGGTAATCGGTGATTTCAGTCATGGCGGCCGAATGACGGCTGGAGTCCTGGCGCACATCCAGGCGCACCAGGAACAGACCGAACGTCACTGCACGCCGCAGGCAATCGAGCAGCGGGCCATCGGCGATCACGCCCATGCCGCACTCGTGCAACGACTGGTAGCACAGCTCCAGCGGCTCCAGCAGGTCGCGGTTGTTCTGCAGCACTTCGCCAGGCGCGGGCGTGCTGCTGCTCAGCGCCGTGTGGGCCCATTGGCGCGTGGCCCGCAGGCGTTCGCGCAATTGCTTGAGCAGGGCGCGATAGGGTTCGACGCTGTCACCGACCTTGGCCTGCAATGCCGGGCTGGCTTGCTGCATCGACAGCTCGGAAGCCAGGTGGTCGATGTCGCGCAGGTACAGGTCGGCCGCCATCCAGCGCGCCAGCAACAACACTTCCCGGGTGACCGGCGCGGTGACATTCGGGTTGCCGTCACGGTCACCGCCCATCCACGACGCAAAGCGGATCGGCGCCGCCTCCAGGGGCAAGCGCAGGCCGGTGGCGGCGTGCAGGGCCTGGTCGGCCTTGCGCAGGTAATTGGGAATGGCGTGCCACAGCGAATGTTCGATGACCGCAAAGCCCCACTTGGCTTCGTCCACCGGCGTGGGCCGGGTGCGGCGGATTTCTTCGGTGTGCCAGGCCTCGGCGATCAAGCGTTGCAGGCGCTGGCGGATCTGCTCGCGCTCCGCCGAGGTGAGGTCGCGGTGATCCTGCAGCGCCAGTTGGGCGGCGATGGCATCGTATTTCTGGATCAGGGTGCGGCGCGCCACTTCAGTAGGGTGGGCGGTGAGGACCAGTTCGATCTCCAGGCGCCCCAACTGGCGGGCCAGGGATTCGTTGCTGTGGCCTTCGGCTTGCAGACGCGCCAGCAGCTCAGGCAATACGCGGGATTCAAAGGGCGCCGGTTGCGACTCATCGCGCCGGTGAATCAGTTGGTATTGCTCGGCGATGTTGGCCAGGTTGAGAAACTGGTTGAAGGCCCGGGCGACGGGCAGCAGTTCGTTTTCCTGCAACTGATTCAGACGGGAGCTCAGCTCATCCCCCGCCGCCTTGTCGGAAATGGCTCCGCGGCGGTCAGCCTTGGCGCCTTTGCGGATCTGCTCGATCTTGTCGAGAAAATCATCGCCGTACTGGTCTCGAATGGTGTTGCCCAACAGCTCACCCAGCAGGTGAACATCCTCACGCAAGCGTGCATCGATATCACTCATCAGCCAATCTCCAGCCAGAAATCCGGGACGCGCAGGTCTGCCAGAGTGCCGCCAGCATCGTTTTATGACAAGACTTTAAACCTTGTGAGTTGCAGCTAGTCTCAACACTGAGTCGCCTGTGTTTATCCATGCACGCGACTGGTCACTCATCACTGCCTGCCATCGCGGGCTCCATTGAGGTTGCCATGAAAATCCGAGAACTGGCCCAGCATTGGGAAGAGAACGCCAAGGGTCGCTTGACCAAGACCGAGTACGCCATCCACCTGGACGTGGAGTCTGCCGCGAGGCTAGCGGCCATTGCCGAAATGTACCCCAAGCGCCAAACCGAAGAATTGCTCGGCGAGCTGATCGGCGCCGCCCTTGAAGAGCTGGAAGCCAGCTTTCCCTACATCAAGGGTCAGCAGGTGGTCGCCACCGACGAAGAGGGGGACCCGCTGTACGAAGACGTCGGCCCTACCCCGCGCTTTTTGACGCTGTCGCGACGCTATCTGCATGATATGTCGCTCAGCAGCGACGAACAGAAACACTGAAGCCACTCCAGCAAAACCCTTGTACGCCGGGCCTTCGCGGGCCAGGCGTACCGCTGCGCAACGCAGAAGTTCCAACTTTTTTACCCTGACCAATCAGTCAGATATTTTTTTAGGCAAATCGCCATCTTCTCTGAACTTTTGAAAAAAGCCTCCGGTCACAGCCAGTAAGCCATCACTTGGAACGGTCGTTTTAAAGGGCAATTTGTGCTTTACCGCCAAGGCCCCAACCGCTGACCAGTGACATGGATTTTGATGTATTTCAGGAGTTATCCAATGGAGTTGAAGACGATGAAGACCAGCACTGCCAAATCCTCGTTTAACCATCTGCGCGGGCTCAAATTGGCCGCGCTGGCAATCGGCACCAGCTTCGTTCTGGCAGGTTGCGCCGGTAACCCGCCGACCGAGCAGTACGCGGTGACCCAGTCCGCAGTGAACAGCGCTGTCAGCGCCGGCGGCACCGAGTACGCGGCTGTAGAAATGAAGTCGGCCCAGGACAAGCTCAAGCAAGCCGAGATTGCCATGCACGACAAGAACTACGACGAAGCCCGCCGCCTGGCTGAACAAGCCGAGTGGGACGCTCGCGTCGCAGAGCGCAAATCCCAGGCCGCCAAGGCTGAACAAGCTCTGAAGGATTCCCAGAAGGCTGTTGATGAGCTGCGTAAGGAAGGCATGCGCCCGGCTGCTATCCAGCAGAAGTAAGACGCACCCCTTGACCGCATCGCACCTGATATCGAATTGAAAGGACGACACGACTATGCGTAAACAATTGATGATCCCTGCCCTGCTGGCGATGAGCGTTGCACTGGCGGCCTGCTCCACCCCGCCTAACGCGAACCTGGAAAACGCACGGACCAACTTCTCGGCCCTGCAGACCAACCCGCAAGCCACCAAGCTGGCGGCACTGGAAACCAAGGACGCCAGCGAATGGCTGGACAAGGCTGACAAGGCCTACCGCGACAAGGAAGACGAGAAGAAAGTCGACCAGTTGGCCTACCTGACCAACCAGCGCGTTGAAGTGGCCAAAGACACCATCGTGCTGCGCGAATCCGAAGCCAAGCTGAAAAATGCCGGTGACGAACGTGCCCGCGCCCTGCTGGACGCCCGTGATGCACAGATCAAGCAACTGCAAGACAGCCTGAATGCCAAGCAGACCGATCGCGGTACCCTGGTAACGTTCGGTGACGTGCTGTTCGCCACTAACAAATCCGACCTGAAATCCAGCGGTCTGGTGAACATCACCAAACTGGCTCAGTTCCTGCGCGACAACCCGGACCGTAAAGTGATCGTCGAAGGCTACACCGACAGCACCGGTTCCGACTCTTATAACCAGAGCCTGTCCGAGCGTCGTGCGTCTTCCGTGCAACGCGCACTGGCTCAGCAAGGCGTGGACATTTCGCGCATCGTGACCCAGGGTTATGGCAAGGAATACCCGGTTGCCGACAACGGCAGCGTTTCGGGCCGTGCCATGAACCGCCGCGTTGAAGTGACCATCTCCAACGACAACCAACCGGTCAAGCCACGGTCTTCCGTCGCTAACTGATCGATAGGTGCAAAAAAAGCCCCGCCTGAATAGGCGGGGCTTTTTCGTTGTGTCTGACCCCAGGCGAAAGCTCTTCAGCACTTGATAACTGACTTAATTACTAGAGTAACCCGCTGTACGATTGCCGTTCTGCCCCGAATTAATGTAACTGCTAAAGCCCCCGGAGTTACCGTTATTGCCATAGTTGCCATGGCTACCGTGACGATTGGGTGAAGTCACCCGCAGCCCATCTATCTCATTGCCATTGCGCCCATGATTTTCATAGCGACTATGTGCGCCACCATTTCCGTTATTGCCATAGTTACCATGATTGCCGTTATCACCGCCGCCATAACGGCTGCCCCACGCACGTTGCTCGGCCGCAGGCCTCCAAGCCTGTTCATCGGGATAACGTGCGTAAAATGCATTGCGGTATTCATAGTGCGAGGCTAATAGCTGAGTCATCTTGACACCTTCTCTATTCCAGTAGACTGATGGGTTACACGTTCGCAATATAATAAGCGGCACTGTTCAGTCCGAATTACATCACCCCCATTAATTGGTGCCTTATTGGCAACCAGTTCATTTCGAATATTCTAGAAAATAAGTCAACGTTTGAAAGGGTGCGCCACTGCTTCAGGGCTGATTACCTTGCCTCAGGCCATTACGGGAAGGCCCGGCGCCTGCGGCGATTCGTTGATTACCGTTTATTCCGTGGTTGGAATAACCACTGTGACTCCCGCTGTTACCGTTATTTCCGTAGTTACCAAAATTGCCGTTATTCATGCTGCCATGGCCGCTATTGACATGCACACCCACTTGAGCTGACTTCACATCCCTGACGCTCACGTAGTGAATGTTGAAGATGTAGTTGTTATGGGTGACTGTAAGCGGCCGCTTCGATTCCAGCGGCTGACGCCAAGGTGCTCGCCCCATGTGCTGGGCTATCCCGCGATTCGGCGCTTGAATGCCGGCATACCTGGGTCGCTGGCTCGGTTGATAACTGGGGTAATGGCTTGCGTTGCCGCCACGGCTCCAGCCCATACTCTGTCCCGTGACAACGTTCCATGCCGTGGACATGGTCGTGAGGGTGTTCATGACTGCCGTGTTCATCAACGAGTCCAATCTCATCGCTATACTCCAAATGTAATTTCCCACGCGCCGGATTTAATCTCCTGACCGATATAGCAGTGGTCTCCCGCCGCTATCAGTTCCGTGCGGTATACCTTGGTAATAAATGATGGAGTGGCGCGACCCGCTTTCTCACTGATGCTGATGGATCAATTGAGCAGAAATAAAAAACCCACCAGAAGCGGTGGGTTTTTCACGTTTAGAATGTGATCGGACGCTTATCGTTCTCGAAACCCGCACCTGCAGGTTTCTCTTTGCACTGCTCCCCCTGTTCCTTTTGCGCGATGTCATCGATGCCCCCGCCAAGTGCTTCAACCAGCGCCTGCATCCTGGACATTTCCAACCACCTGTCTATCGCACTTATCTCACCCAACTTGACCATGACTCTCCCCTTGCTGGCGGTCCGCGACGACCCATCACGAACGTTGACGAGCCATTGAGTGGTCGGTCAGGCAAAACGGTTCCAAATATTTCAGACGCGATGCGCCCGGATCACTGCTGGAGCTGTGGTGTCTCCTGGCCCATGCACCGCACCGCCTGTTTCTTATTATTCACCAGCACACCGCTCAGGCCTTTCTGCTCGGTGTCGAACATCACCAGCACGCCATCCACACACTGCGCCACTTGCGCTGCCGGGGTCAGGGAGATCTTGTAGTCCTCGCCTGGCACGGTCTTGAGCAGGGTGAAATCGCTGAGCAGTAACGCATCTTCCGGCTTGGCGAAGTGCAGGTAGCCGTAGTACCACAAGCAGCCGACGGTACCGATGATGGTGCCGATGCCGGTGAGGATCAGCGGGATCATGTTGCGTTCTTCGCTCATTGCGGGTTCTCTGATGAATCAACGTTAGGAATGGGGTAATTCGGAATTTCGCCCAGGCGACGCAAACCGTTGAAGTGTTGCGGGTCTTCCAGGTAGCGCAGCATCACGGTTTGCCAGGTCTTGTCGGCAAAGGTCTGTACATGCCCGCCCCGGGTCAGTTGCAATACCCTGGGCGGTGGCGCGGCCTGGTACAGGCGGATGCCGTTGGCCACGGGCACGATCGGGTCATCCAGGCTGTGGAACAACAGCTTCGGCACACTGGTCAGCTGGGGCATGGCATGGATCGCACTGTCGGCGTCCGGGACCAGCCAGGACAGCGGCACCTGAAACGGCCATGTTAACCACGAGGTGCTCAGGGCGAATTGTCCTACGTCACGATAACTGGCAGGCACGCCGTCCAGCACCAACGCCTTGAGCTGGGCTTGGCGCTCCGGGTGAGCTGCCAGGTAGTGCACCGCCAATGCACCGCCCAGGCTTTGGCCCAGCACGATCAGCGGCTGGCCCTGGGTTTCAGGCGCCTTGTCGATCCAACTGAACGCCGCGTCCACATCCTGATAGATCGCGGGTAACGAGGGCTTGCCTTCCGACAAGCCATAACCGCGATAGTCCAGCAGCAGCACTTGGTAGCCTTGCTCAGGCAACCACCAACTGCCACCGAGGTGCCAGGCCAGGTTGCCGCCGTTACCGTGCAAATGCAGCACCGTGCCCTTGAGCGGCACACCAGCCTGGGCCGGCAACCACCAGGCGTGGAGCTTCACGCCGTCGGCGGTGGTCAAGGTGACGTCGCGATATTGCAGATGGGCTTTTTCCGGCGTGAATGGCAGGCCGGGTTCGGGGTAGAACAGCAGTGAGCTGCAGCCGTTCAATGTGAGTAGCAGGCAAAGAATGCCGAGGATTCTCATCCGTTGAAGCCTCGCTATTATTCGAAATTTTAAATTTCAGAGATTCAAATGTGGGAGCGGGCTTGCTCGCGAAAGCCGTGTATCAGTCAACTTATGTATATCTGATGTACCGCTTTCGCGAGCAAGCCCGCTCCCACAGGTCGATCCGGTTTCGTCAAAGGATATTCGAGTAATCCGCCTCGATCCGGTCCAGGCTCAAGTGGTTGAGGAAGTTGGAGAAGCACATCCACGCCGCCAGGGCGTTCATGTCACGGAACTGCTCGGGCAGGTACTTGGGCGGCACCACCAGGCCTTCATCGACCAGTTGGCGCAGGGTACGCATGTCTTCCAGGGTGGTCTTGCCGCAGAACAGCAGCGGCACTTGTTCCAGCTTGCCTTTGCGCACGGCGAGCTGGATGTAGTTGTAGACCATGATAAAGCCCTTGAGGTAGGACAGGTCCTTGGTAAACGGCAGACCGGTCGGCACCGAGCCACGGAATACGCGACTGGCGTTGCCATAGCTTTCGGCCATCTCAAAGCCTTGCTCGCGGAAGAACTCGAACACCTGCAGGAAGTCGGCGCCCTCTTCCACCATGTGGATAGCGCGGGTGCGGTTGGTCAGCTTGCGCAGGCGACTCGGGTAGGAGGCGAAGGTGATGATCTCCATCAGGATCGCCAGGCCTTCCTGGGTCACGGTGGACGACGGCGGGCCCTTGGACAGGAAGGTGCAGATCGGCTGGTTCTGGCCATTGAGGGTGGTGCCCACGTGCACCAGGCCCTCATGCACTTCCAGGGCGCGAACGTCGCGGTCGTTGAACATCGCGTCGGCGCGGATCTTGATGTAGTCGGCACCCGCCGCGGCGTCGGCGACGATACCGTCGGACTCGAACACGCGGATGGTTTCTTCGGCCTCGCCGAACACCTTGTTCAGGCGAGTTTGCAGCAAGGCGACGGCGTCCTTGGCGGTGAGGGTCTTGGCCTCATCCTTCAAGTCGCCACGGCCATCGATGTTGTTCAGGTAGTCGGACAGCATCAGGCCCAGGTCGGCCAAGGTCGGGTCGCCGGCGTGAAACGCATCGGAGGCCGCGCCGTACAGCTCCTGGGAAATCAGGCCGAAATCCTCGGTGCCGCGCGCTTCGAGCATGCGCACCACCATGCGGTATTCCTTGCACATGCGGCGCATGATCTGCCCCACCGGGCTGAACTGGCCAAGGCGGCGGGTGATGTCGCGCTCGATGTTCTGGAATTCCAGCTTCACCGCGCTGGAGTCGAAGGACAGTGGCCGATTGAGGTAGTAGTCGCGGTTCACCGCCGGCATTTCCTTGCCCTTGGCCTTGAGGAATCCCTGGCGAATGTTTTCGTCCCACTTCACGGCGTCGAGGACGCGAATCGGTGTTTGCGCCAGCACAATGCGATCAGACAAGGTGCGTATCGTCTGCTGGTAATCGTCCACCCGGTGCTTCCCCTTTAAACGTTATTTGCCCGCGCGCCGGTAGCGCACGGCTTCCACGAATACATCGGCATTGGCCGGGTCATCCAGGTACGCAAACACCTGGTCCAGAGGGCTGTCCACCAGCACCCCGGCGCCTTCGACGGTTTGCACAGTACTGCCATGCAGTGACTTTTGGCCTATCGCTTGATGAATCTGCTCAAGGTCGAGGTTGTAGACCACCAATTCGTGCTTTTCGTCGATTTCAAACCCAGCGAGAATGAAATGCCCACCCAGCTTGGCCGGCAACGGCGCCGACAGGTACCAGCGATCACCATGGCGCGACACACTGAACAGGTACTCATCACGCTGCTGCGGCTTGGCTGTAGGGTAGCTTACGGCTTTGTAGCGGTGTTCACCGACGCGCGTGATTCGCAGGTTGAGCGGCTCGCCCCAGGCATTCTTGCTCGACCACTGGCCCAGCAGGGCTGGCGGTGCGGCTTCATGGGCCGGCAGCGGGTCCTTGAAGGTCACCAGGCAACCGCTGAGCAGCAGGAACGACAAGGCGATTACAACCCTACGCCAGGTTTTCATTGGACATCCCCCGGTGTCAGACCGAGGCCAACACCAAATGCATGTAACGCTTGAGGATCTCAAGCATCTCTTCACCGGTCAGAGGCTCTGCGCCGCCCAGCAGGCCCTGATATTCCATCCGACTGATTATCGCCGTCAACACTTTGGCATCCTGCTGTGGCTCACGCGAGCCCAACACCTGGAAAAACTGCCCCGTGCCCTGCAACAGAATCTGCTGGTGGGAGCGCACCAGTTCAGCCAGGCGCGGGTTGAGCAAGGCTTCCTGGCGGAACGCCTGCTCGGCCATCAAGTGTTCACGGCGATTGGTCAGTTGGCGCTGCACGTAGTCGGCGGTCAGCCGTGCGATGTCATCGGCCAGTTGCGAGCGTGACTGCGGGCTGCCATCACCGTAGGCGACCATTTCACGCAGCAGGCCTTCGTTACGCACCCACAACTTGCCCATGAAGGCGGCGCTGCGCTCGACGTATTGGGCGAAGGTATCGGTGAGCAGGTCATCGATGTCCTTGAAATAGTAGGTGGTGGCCGACAACGGCACCCCCGCCTCCGCCGCCACCGCGCGATGGCGCACGGCCCGCACGCCGTCACGCACCACAATGCGCATGGCCGCATCGAGAATGTCTTGCCTGCGCTGCTCACTGCCCCGACGGCTGGCCTTGCGGCCCTGGTACTGGACGCTTTCAGCCACGGCAGCAGCAATGCCGGCGGCGCCTTCTTGAGCCATTACGCGGTTCACGACACACATCCTTGAAAAGATCAAAACCTGGCGCTGTTTGCTTGACGCTTATAGACGCCCCATAAAAAAGCCGCCTTATAAAAGGCGGCTTCGGATTTCGCTACGGTTACGCTTGTGGCCGCATGTGCGGGAACAAGATCACGTCGCGGATCGACGGCGAGTTGGTCAGCAGCATCACCAGGCGGTCGATGCCGATCCCTTCACCGGCGGTTGGCGGCATGCCGTATTCCAGGGCACGCACGAAGTCAGCGTCGTAATGCATGGCTTCGTCGTCGCCGGCGTCCTTGTCCGCCACCTGGGCCATGAAGCGCTCGGCCTGGTCTTGCGCATCGTTGAGCTCGGAATAGGCGTTGGCGATTTCACGGCCACCGATGAACAGCTCGAAGCGGTCGGTGACGTTCGGGTTGTCATCGTTGCGACGGGCCAGCGGCGACACTTCGAACGGGTACTGGGTAATGAAGTGCGGCTGTTCCAGCTTGTGCTCGACCAGCTCTTCGAAAATCATCACCTGCAATTTGCCCAGGCCTTCGAAGCCCAGCACCTTGGCACCGGCTTTCTTGGCGATCGCACGGGCCTTGTCGATGTCGTTCAGGTCGTCGGCGGTCAGCTCAGGGTTGTACTTGAGGATCGAGTCGAATACCGACAGGCGCACGAAGGGCTCGCCGAAGTGGAACACTTTGTCGCCGTACGGCACGTCAGTGCTGCCCAGGACCAACTGCGCCAGTTCGCGGAACAGTTCTTCGGTGAGGTCCATGTTGTCTTCGTAGTCGGCGTAGGCCTGGTAGAACTCCAACATGGTGAATTCTGGGTTGTGACGGGTCGAGACACCTTCGTTACGGAAGTTGCGGTTGATCTCGAACACTTTCTCGAAGCCGCCAACCACCAGGCGCTTGAGGTACAGCTCCGGCGCGATACGCAGGAACATTTCCATGTCCAGCGCATTGTGGTGGGTTTCGAACGGCTTGGCTGCGGCACCACCGGGGATGGTTTGCAGCATCGGCGTTTCCACTTCCAGGAAGTCACGCTTCATCAGAAAGCTGCGGATGTGGGCGATGACTTGCGAACGCACGCGGAAGGTCTGGCGCACGTCTTCGTTGACGATCAGGTCAACGTAGCGCTGGCGATAGCGCTGTTCGGTGTCCGTCAGGCCGTGGTGCTTGTCCGGCAGCGGGCGCAGGGATTTGGTCAGCAGGCGCACGCTGGTCATTTCAACATACAGGTCGCCCTTGCCGGAACGGGCCAGGGTGCCTTCGGCGGCAATGATGTCGCCCATGTCCCAGGTTTTCACCGAGGCCAGGGTTTCTTCGGACAGGGTCTTGCGGTTGACGTAGACCTGAATGCGACCGGTCATGTCCTGGATCACCATGAACGAGCCACGGTTGAGCATGATGCGACCTGCCACCTTGACCGGGATCGCAGCCTCTGCCAGCTCTTCCTTGGTCTTGTCCGCGTACTGCTTCTGCAAGGCATCGCAGTAGTTTTCGCGGCGGAAGTCGTTGGGGAAGGCATTGCCCTTGGCGCGCTCGGCAGCAAGCTTTTCCTTGCGCAGGGCGATCAGGGCGTTTTCTTCCTGTTGCAGGGCTTGCGGGTCGAGTTGTTGGTCGCTCATGTCTTTTGAAATTCCATCACAGATACGTTTTCCCCAGCCTTCGGCTGGGGATCGCGGGCAAGCCCGCTCCTACAAGGTTCTTTAGAGGCCGGATTTCAGGCTGGCTTCCAGGTATTCGTCGATATCGCCGTCGAGCACCTTGTCACAGTCGCTGCGTTCGATGTTAGTGCGCAGATCCTTGATCCGCGACGCATCCAGCACATAAGAGCGGATCTGGTGACCCCAGCCGATATCCGACTTGGTGTCTTCCAACGCCTGTGACGCGGCGTTGCGTTTCTGCATTTCCTGCTCGTACAACTTGGCCCGCAGCATTTTCATGGCGGTGTCCTTGTTGGCGTGCTGGGAACGTTCGTTCTGGCAGCTGACCACGGTGTTGGTCGGTACGTGGGTGATACGTACGGCCGAGTCGGTGGTGTTCACGTGCTGGCCACCGGCACCGGAGGAACGGTAGGTGTCGATACGCAGGTCGGCCGGGTTGATCTCGATCTCGACCTTGTCGTCGATCTCTGGCGAGACAAACACCGCAGAGAACGAGGTGTGGCGACGGTTGCCGGAGTCGAACGGGCTCTTGCGCACCAGGCGGTGCACGCCGATCTCCGTGCGCAACCAGCCAAAGGCGTATTCACCCTTGATATGCACGGTCGCGCCCTTGATACCGGCGACTTCACCGGCGGACAGTTCCATGATGGTCGCTTCGAAACCGCGCTTGTCAGCCCAGCGCAGGTACATGCGCAGCAGGATGTTGGCCCAGTCCTGCGCCTCGGTGCCACCGGAACCGGCCTGGATGTCCAGGTAGGCGTTGTTCGGGTCCATTTCGTGGCTGAACATGCGGCGGAATTCAAGCTTGGCGAGGTTTTCCTCGAGACGGGCCAGCTCGGCGACGACATCGCCCACTGCGCCTTCGTCGTTTTCTTCGACGGCCATGTCCAGCAGGTCACGGCAATCGGCCAGACCGGTGTTCAGTTCGTCGAGGGTATCGACGATCTGCGCCAGCGCAGCGCGCTCGCGGCCCAGTTCCTGGGCGTATTCGGGTTTGTTCCAGACACTCGGATCTTCAAGCTCGCGATTGACTTCGGTCAGACGCTCATGCTTTTGATCGTAGTCAAAGATACCCCCGAATAGTTTCGGAGCGCTCGGACAGGTCCTTGATGGTGTTAAGGATCGGGTTGATTTCCATGGCGGGCAGCACTCGTTGGCGAACTTTTGAAAGCCGGCGAGTATAACGGGAAATGGGGGGGAGCGGCAGCCCGCTTGGCGAAAAGGCGTTGGGGGTGGGCTTTACGGGGTACATATCCGTTGCTGCGGTAACGGCTGGTATTGGTTCCGCTCTTACAGCGGGTCACTTTTGAAAAGAGCCCAAAAGTAACCAAAAGGCTCTTGCCCCAACACTCGGCACCTCGCCTAGGCTCGGTGTGCCCGTAATCCGACAGTGATTTGGGGGGCCGCCGCCACGCGCCATCCATGGCGCGGGGCAGCTAAACCGGCATCCCTGCCGGTTTACCCCCCAAATCCCTGCCGAATTCCGGCCAGCGTGTTTGACGGGGCGCCTAAGATCAAGATCAAAAGCAAGAGCACAGCGGCCTGACAGCCGGCTTGAGTGGTGTGAAGCAAAGGCAAAAGCCAACGCGGTCCTGTAGGAGCCGGCTTGCCGGCGATGGTCTTCAACGATGACGCGGGGGAACCTGACAAAACGCGGCGTCCTCACGTTTTTCGCCGGCAAGCCGGCTCCTACAAGGGACTGCGTATCCACGATGCGAAGCGAGTCGCTCTTGATCTTGATTTTGATCTTAGGCGCCCCGTCAAACACGCTGGCCGAACGCAGGCTTGAATCCGTGGGTAACCCGGCAGGACGCCGGGTTAGCCGCGCTGGGCCAAGGATGGCCCATCGCGGCGGCCCACGGATTCAAGCCGGAGTGAGGGCATGCCGAGCCTAAGCGAGGCACCGAGTGTTGGGGCGAAGCGTTTTTGGTTACTTTTTGCGCTCTTCAAAAAGTGACCCGCTGTAAGAGCGGAACCAATACCAGCCGTAACCGCAGCAACGGATATGTACACAGCAGCGCTAAGCCCTACTCAATCCCCACCTGATTCCGCCCATTATGCTTAGCCGTATACAACCCCTTATCCGCCGCCATGATCAATTGACGACAATCCGTCCCCTGCACCGGCGTCATAGTCGACAGCCCAATACTGATAGTCAGACTCGCTCCCTCAGTCGGCGCGTTATGCGGAATCTTCAGAGCAGCCACCGCCATGCGCAGCTTCTCGGCCACCAACCGCGCCCCGCCCGGCGAGGTGTTAGGCAGCACCAGGGCAAACTCCTCACCGCCATAGCGCGCCGGCAAATCCGAAGGCCGACTGCTCGCCTCACGAATGGTCGCCGCCACCTTGCGCAACGCCTCATCCCCTTCAACGTGCCCAAAACTATCGTTATAGGTCTTGAAGAAATCCACATCAATCATCAACAACGACAACTGAGTCTGGTCACGCATGGCCCTACGCCATTCCAGCTCCAGGTATTCATCAAAGTGACGACGGTTAGACAGCCCGGTGAGGCCGTCGGAGTTCATCAGCCGCTGCAATACCAGATTGGTGTCCAGCAACTGCTGCTGGCTGACCCGCAACGCACGGTAAGCCGCATCCCGCTGCAACAGGGTCATGTAGGACCGCGAGTGATAGCGAATGCGCGCCACCAACTCGATGTTGTCCGGCAGCTTGACCAGATAATCATTGGCCCCGGCAGAAAAAGCCGCGCTCTTGATCAGCGGATCTTCCTTGGTGGAAAGCACGATGATCGGGATGTTCTGCGTGGCCGGATGGTTGCGGTATTCGCGTACCAGGGTCAGGCCGTCAAGGCCAGGCATCACCAGGTCCTGCAGGATAACGGTCGGCTTGATACGGATCGCCTGGGCGATGGCCTGGTGGGGATCGGCGCAGAAATGGAAGTCGATGTTTTCTTCATGGGCCAGGCCACGCCGCACGGCTTCGCCGATCATGGCCTGGTCGTCGACCAGCAACACCATGGCGGCGTTTTCGTCGGTCTTGATGTCGTCGATCTGTAAATCATTCATGTGCAGTCACCTGAATTACTGCCTGCAAGCCGGTGCTGCGAGAGGTCGTGTTCATTTGGCAAAGACCTCCAGCAATCGGGGCGCAATTCTATCCAGTGGGCGAATTTCAACAGCAGCATCAATCGCCGCCGCCGCTTTGGGCATGCCATACACCGCCGAGCTCTGCTGATCCTGGGCGATGGTCAAATAACCTTGTTCACGCAGCAACTTGAGGCCCTGGGCCCCGTCGCGCCCCATGCCGGTCAGCAGTACACCGACGGCATCGCCATTCCAGTGGCTGGCCACTCTTTCGAAGAACACGTCGATCGAAGGCCGGTAAATCTCGTTCACCGGCTCTGCGGTATAGGCTAGCGTGCCATTCTTCAATAAACGAATGTGGTGGTTGGTGCCGGCCAGCAGCACCACGCCGCTTTGCGGGGGCTCGCCTTCGCGGGCCAGGCGTACCGGCAGGCCGGAGGCGCTGCTCAGCCACTCGGCCATGCCAGCGGCGAACACCTGGTCCACATGCTGCACCAGCACGATGGCGGCGGGGAAGTCGCGGGGTAAGCCCTTGAGCAGGATTTCCAGGGCAGCCGGGCCGCCCGCCGAAGAGCCGATGGCCACCAGGCTCTGGCGTTTGCCCGAGGAACGCTGCGGCGCGGTTTCGGCGCGCACGCGGCTGCCGCGCTGGCCGATCAGCCAGCCGATGTTGAGGATCTTGCGCAACAGCGGTGCCGCCGCATCCTTGGGGTTGCCCACGCCGAGGGTCGGGGTGTCCACCACGTCCAGGGCACCGTGGCCCATGGCCTCGAAGACCCGGCTCACGTTGGCCTGGCGGTCGACGGTCACGATAACGATGGCGCACGGGGTCTCGGCCATGATCTGGCGAGTGGCTTCCACACCGTCCATCACCGGCATGATCAAGTCCATCAGGATCAGGTCCGGCGTCAGTTCGGCACAGCGCTGCACCGCTTCCAGGCCATTACTGGCCACCCACACCACCTCGTGCGCAGGCTCGAAGCTCAAGGCGCGGCGCAAGGCCTCCACTGCCATGGGCATGTCATTGACGATCGCAATCCTCATGCCCGTGCGCCTCCGATCAGTTCCACCACGGCGTCCAACAGGGCATCATCGTGGAAACTGGCTTTGGCTAAATAATAGTCGGCGCCGGCATCCAGTCCACGACGTCGGTCTTCTTCACGATCTTTATAAGACACCACCATCACCGGCAACGATTGCAGGCGACTGTCACGGCGCAAGAGTGTGACCAATTCAATACCGTCCATGCGAGGCATATCAATATCAGTGATCAACAGGTCAAAGTCTTCGGAACGCAAGGCGTTCCAGCCGTCCATGCCATCGACCGCCACGGCCACTTCATAACCACGATTAAGTAACAATTTGCGTTGCAGCTCACGCACGGTCAGCGAGTCATCGACCACCAGCACCCGCTTGCGCGGCGCCTCGGTGGTTTGCTGGCTGCGCCGGGCAATACGCTCCAGACGGCCGGTGTTAAGCAGTTTGTCCACCGAACGCAGCATGTCTTCCACGTCGACGATCAACACCACCGAGCCGTCATCCAGCAAGGCACCGGCGGAAATATCCTGGACCTTGCCCAGGCGATCATCCAGCGGCAACACCACCAGCGTACGCTCGCCGATAAAGCGCTCCACGGCAATCCCGTAGACCGCATCGCGCTCGCGGATCACCACCACTTTCAAGGTTTCGGACGGGGCCTGCCCCGCCGGGCGCTGCAACAACTGGCTGGCGGCGACCAGGCCGACATGCCGGCCCTCGTGCCAGAAATGCTGGCGACCTTCCAGCTGCACAATGTCATCCGGCGCCAGGTCGCACATGCGTTCGATATGGGCCAGCGGGAACGCATAGGCTTCCTCGCCGACTTCCACCACCAGGCTGCGCACCACCGACAAGGTCAGCGGCACTTCCAGGTGAAAACGACTGCCCTGCCCCGCCGTCTGTTCCAGCACCACTGCGCCGCGCAGTTGGCGGACCATGTGCTGCACCGCATCCAGGCCGACCCCGCGCCCGGACACTTCGGTGACCTTGTCGCGCAGGCTGAACCCCGGCAGGAACAGGAACGTCAGCAACTCTTCTTCGCTCAGGCGCAGGGCGGTTTCCACCGGCGACAAGTGCCGGTCGACGATGGTGCCGCGCAGGCGCTCCAGGTCGACGCCATTGCCGTCATCGCTCAGTTCCAGCACCAGCAAACCGGCCTGATGAGAGGCGCGCAGGCGGATCAAGCCTTCGGCCGGCTTGCCCGCCAACAGGCGTTGCTCAGGCATTTCGATGCCGTGGTCGACGGCATTGCGCAATAAATGAGTGAGCGGCGCTTCGAGTTTTTCCAGCACGTCACGGTCGACCTGGGTCTTTTCGCCCTCGATCTCCAGGCGCACCTGCTTGCCGAGGCTGCGCCCGAGGTCGCGGACCATGCGCACTTGCCCGGCCAGCACATCGGCAAACGGACGCATGCGGCACGCCAGCGCAGTGTCGTAGAGCACTTGGGCGCGTTGCCCGGCCTGCCAGCCAAACTCGTCCAGCTCGGCGGTTTTTTCCGCCAGCAGGGCCTGGGCTTCGCTGAGCAGTCGGCGCGTGTCGGCCAGGGCTTCCTGGGCTTCGTGGTTCAGGGCCTGGGTCTTGAGTTGCCCGTCCAGGGTGTCCAGTGCGCGTACGCTCTGGCTTTGAATGCGTTTGAGGCGCTGCAGGCTGGCCAGGTACGGCTTGAGCCGCTGGGTTTCCACCAGGGATTTGCTCGACAGGTCCAGCAGGCTGTTCAAGCGCTCGGCAGTCACCCGCAGTACGCGTTCGCCGCCTTCGGTCATGCGCTTGCCTTGGCGCGGTGGCTCGCTGGTCACCGGCGGCGCGGGCTCGGGTTCCGGTGGCAGTTCTTCGACCACGGGCGCAGGCGCAGGCTCTGGCGCGGTCGGTTTAACCGGCGCCTGGGACGGATCGAGCAGGCGCTCCATCAACGCCACGTAGGCTTCGATGTCCGCCGGCCCCACGTCATTGCCGGGTGTAGCGATGCGCATCAGCAGGTCGGTGCCTTGCAGCAGCGCATCAATATGCTCAGGTTGCAGGTACAGGCGGCTTTCCTGGGCGCTGACCAGGCAATCCTCCATGACGTGGGACACGCTGACGCCAGCGTCCACCCCAACAATGCGGGCGGCGCCCTTGAGCGAATGCGCCGCGCGCATGCAGGCTTCAAGCTGGTCGGCCTGGGTCGGGTTGCGCTCCAGGGCCAGCAGGCCCGCGCTCAGTACCTGGGTCTGCGCATCGGCTTCCAGGCTGAACAGTTCCAGCAGCGAGGCATCGCGCATCTGGTCGGGGGTCATGTGAGGCTCCGGGTCACGGCGGACAACAATTGCGCCTCGTCCAGCCAACGCAGGCTGCGGCCTTTCCACTGCAACACACCTTGGGTGTAGCGCGCGCTGGCCTGGGTGCCCGAGGCGGATGCTGCCTTCAAGGTGCGCTCATCGATGGCGTGAATTCCGTCGACTTCATCCACCGGCACCACCACCGGGCCATCCTGGGCAGCGATGATCAGCATACGCGGCATGATCCGCCCACCGCTGGCGCCATTGCCGGTAGCGTCCAGGCCCAGCAACTCCACCAGCGACAGGCACGCTACCAGCGCGCCGCGCACGTTGGCCACGCCGAGCAAGGCGCGCGAGCGCTGATGGGGCAGCGAGTGAATCGGTTGCAGCGGCGCGACTTCCACCAGGCAGCGGGTGGCAATGCCCAGCCATTCTTCGCCGAGACGGAACATCAACAGCGACCGGGTGACCACATCCTCGTCCACCTCGACCGCCGCGTGCGGTCGATGCGCGTCCTGCTGCAAGGCGTAACGGTCGAGCAAACGCGTGGCGGCCGCCGAGTACACCGAACAGTTACGGCAATGGATATGGTCTGCCAGCAAGGGGCAGGACTTGTCGCCGTGGATGCCGATACGGTTCCAGCAATCGTCGATGGCCTGGGTGTCGGCCAGGGTCAGGTCCAGGCCCGCGGTGTCGAGCGCGTCGGTGCTACTCATCGTTTGGACTCACTGTCAGCTCGCTCACTCCGGGCAGCCCGCGCCTGCAAGCGGCGCGCCCCCGCACTGTCGCCCTGGGACTCGAGCAACGCGGCCAGGTGCATCAAGGCCTGCGGATGCTGGGGTTCCAGGTACAAGGCTTTTCGATAATAGCCCTGGGCTTCCAGGGCGCTGCCGGCCACGTCGCTGAGCAGCCCCAGCCAGTAGAACACCTGGGCGGCGGGCGGGTGACTACTCAAGTAACGTTCGCAGGCTGCACGGGCCTCGGCACTTTTGCCTTCGTTGGCCAAGGTGGCGATCTGGCTGAGCAAGTCGCCTGCGTCGGACGGCGGCGCCTTGATCGGCACCACCTGGGCACTCGCAGAGGTAAACGGTCGTGGCTTGGGGGCAATCGACGCGGTGCTGCGTTGCGGCAATGGCGCGGGCATCGGCTTGAACGCGGGTTCAGGCTGGGCCGGCTCGGCATGCCGGCTGAACGCAAAGGACTGCGGCACACCGATCGAACGCATGCCATGGCGCCCCAGCAGGCTGCCCTCGGCGGGGCCGATAAAGAGCACGCCATCCACGTGTGTCAGGCCCTTGAGCACGTCGAACACTTGCTTCTGGGTCGGCTGGTCGAAGTAGATCAGCAGGTTGCGGCAGAACACAAAGTCATAGCTCGGCTCATTGGCCAGCAGCGCCGGGTCGAGCAGGTTGCCGACTTGCATGCGCACCTGTTCGCGCACGCGGTCGGCCAGGTGATAGCCGTCGCCATACTCAGTGAAGTGGCGGTCGCGAAAACCGATATCTCCCCCGCGAAACGAGTTCTTGCCGTACACCGCACGTCGCGCGCGCTCCACCGACAGCGGGCTGACGTCCATGCCCTGCACTTTGAACTGGTGCGGCGCAAGGCCGGCGTCCAGCAGCGCCATGGCAATCGAATAGGGTTCTTCGCCGGTGGAACACGGCAGGCTGAGGATACGCAGTGCGCGCATCTGCTTGATTTCCGCCAGGCGCGCCTTGGCCAGGCGAGCCAGGGTCGCAAAGGATTCGGGGTAACGGAAAAACCAGGTTTCGGGAACGATCACCGCTTCGATCAGCGCCTGCTGCTCATCAACGGAGCTTTGCAGGTGCAGCCAGTAGTCGCCGACCGTTTGTGCATTGACGGCCTGGCTGCGCTGGCGCACCGCACGCTCGATGATGGCTTCGCCGACCGACGCGACGTCCAGGCCGATGCGCTCTTTAAGGAAGGCAAAGAAACGCGGGTCGTGGCTCATACGCGCAGCTCGGCAGAAAACAGCACGGCGCGCACGTCATCGGTGAGCAGTTCGTTGACGCCGATCCACTGCATCAAGCCCAAGGCATCTTCACGCACCAACCCCAGGTATGGCGCCTCGCGGTTGTCCAGGCCGTAGGTCTTGAACTCGCCAAGGTCGCAACGCAGGGTGTCGGTGGCTTGTTCCAGGATCAGCCCCAGCCAGCGGGCTTCAACCCAGGGCTGCGGCTGGTAATTGACCAGCACCAGGCGCGTGCTGGTACGTGCCTGCGCCGGTTGGCCGAAGGTCAGGGCGCAGAGGTCGATGACCGGCACCAGCGCGCCACGGTGGGCAAAGATGCCCGCCACCCACGCCGGCGCATGAGCAATGGGTTTGAGCGGCACGCGCGGCAGGACCTCGGCAATTTCCGTGGCCCTGAGGGCGAAGCGCTCGTCGCCGATGTGGAACACCAGGAACAACGCCTTTTTCGCTGCCGGGACGGCGCCGCGTTTAGCCGCGAGGTCGCTCATCAGACTTTGAAACGCGACACGCCGCTGCGCAGACCGACCGCGACCTGGCTCAGCTCGTCAATGGCAAAGCTGGCCTGGCGCAGGGACTCCACGGTCTGGCTGCTGGCATCGCCCAGTTGCACCAGGGCGTGGTTGATCTGCTCGGCACCGGTGGCCTGGGCCTGCATGCCTTCATTGACCATCAACACCCGTGGCGCCAGCGCCTGCACCTGATGGATGATCTGCGACAGTTGCTCGCCCACTTGCTGCACTTCGAACATGCCGCGACGCACTTCTTCAGAGAACTTGTCCATGCCCATCACGCCCGCCGACACCGCCGACTGGATCTCGCGCACCATCTGTTCGATGTCGTAGGTGGCCACGGCAGTCTGGTCGGCCAGGCGCCGCACTTCGGTGGCGACCACGGCGAAACCACGGCCGTATTCGCCAGCCTTTTCGGCCTCGATGGCGGCATTGAGCGACAGCAGGTTGGTCTGGTCGGCGACCTTGACGATGGTCACCACCACTTGGTTGATGTTGCCGGCCTTCTCATTGAGGATCGCCAGCTTGGCGTTCACCAGGTCGGCGGCGCCCATCACCGAGTGCATGGTCTCTTCCATGCGCGCCAGGCCTTGCTGGCCGGAACCGGCGGCGACCGATGCCTGGTCGGCGGCGGTGGACACTTCGGTCATGGTGCGCACCAGGTCCTTGGACGTGGCAGCGATCTCGCGGGAGGTGGCGCCGATCTCGGTGGTGGTGGCCGCGGTTTCGGTGGCAGTGGCCTGTTGCTGCTTGGAGGTGGCGGCGATCTCGGTCACCGAGGTGGTCACCTGCACCGACGAGCGCTGGGCCTGGGACACCAGCGCGGTCAGCTCGGTCATCATGTCGTTGAAGCCGGTTTCGACGGCGCCGAACTCGTCCTTGCGCTCCAGGTTCAGGCGTTTGCTGAGGTCGCCGTCGCGCATGGTTTCGAGGATGTCGACGATGCGCTGCATTGGCGCCATGATCGCGCGCATCAGCAGCAGGCCGCACAAGCCGGCGGCGAGGATGGCGATGACCAGCGACACGGCCATGCTGATCTTGGCCGACAGCACCGACTCGTCGATCGCCGCCGTGGCCCGGTCAGACACGTTCTTGTTTTCAGTAATGATGTCGTTGAGCTTCATGCGCCCTTCGGTCCAGATCGGCGTCAATTGCTCTTCCAGCAATGTGCGCGCACCCGGCAGGTCATTGGCGTCGACGCGCTCGAGTACCTGGCTCAGGACTCTGTTGTAATTGATGTGCGCCGCCTTGAAGTTATCGAACTCCATGCGATCGGCCTGGCCATGAATGGTTTTTTCATAGCTGGCCATCTGCTGTTCAATACGCGCTTCGAACGACTTGTAGTCCGTCTTATCGGTATTAGTGAAGGTTTTGTCGTCGCGCAGGCCGATGATGTCGATGGTCTGCAAATAGCTATCGACCCAGGCGCTGCGGATCATCGAGCTGAGGTATACCCCTGGCACCGCATCGTCCCGGACCGCTTCCTGGCTGGCTTCGATCTTCAGCAACCGTGAGTAGGACACCACGACCATCAGCAGCATGATCGCGATAATGACCGCAAAGCTCGCCAAAATCCGTTGGCGCAAGGTCCAATTCTTCACAGTAATTCCTCGAAGGGCCATTCAAATGGGGGGAGTATAGCTGAGCACAAGCCCTCATTTATCAACGGGTTTTGATGTAGCACCCGCAGAATGCAAAAACACCCCGGGCCATGGCGGCAACCGGGGTGTTCGTGGTCAATGACAGGCTCAGAGGGTGGCTTGGCGCACCTGTTTCTCCAGCTCCAGCTTCAAGCCTGGCTCCAGTTTCAGTTGGCGTGCCAGCTCGTCGAGGTAGGCCTTCTCCATGAAGTTTTCCTCGTCCACCAGCATCACGCTGGCGATGTACATCTCAGCCGCCATCTCCGGCGTGCCGGCAGCGCGCGCCACGTCAGCAGGGTCCAGGGGCTTGTTGAGTTCGGCGTGCAGCCAGCTTTGCAGCTCGCGGTCGTTATCGAGCTTGGTGAATTCGCCTTCGATCAGCTCGCGTTCGCGCTCGTCCACATGGCCGTCGGCCTTGGCTGCGGCGACCAGCGCCTTGAGGATGCCTTGGCTGTGTTGCTCGACCTGCGCCGGTGGCAGGCGGTCGATGGTCTGCGGCTCGCCCTGGGGCGCATTGGCCTGGTTGGCCTGCCAGTTGCCGTAGGCTTTATAGGCGATCACGCCCAATGCCGCCAGGCCGCCGTAGGTCAGCGCTTTGCCACCGAATTTGCGCGCTTTCTTGTTGCCCAGCAGCAGGCCCATGGCACCCGCTGCCAGCGCGCCGCCCCCAGCACCGCCCAGCAGGCTGCCCAGGCCACCACCGCCGAGCAACCCGCCCAGCGCGCCTTTGTCGTCCTGTTTACGCTGGCCGCCAGCCTTGTTGTGCAGCATGTCCTGGCCAGACTTGAGCAACTGATCGAGCAATCCACGGGTATTCATTCGTAGCCTCCAGACACTAGGGTTCATAAGACCAATAGGCTCCCAGCGTAAAACTAAGTGCCAAAAAGCCTCGATCTAGAGTGCTTCCAGATGTAACGCGGTCGCCCTTCACTTGAATCGATATACACTCGAACAAATCTATAAAAACACCCCACTGGTAATTCCAGCATGATGACCTTGCGTCAAATCCGGCACTTTATCGCCGTGGCCGAGACCGGCTCGATCTCCGCCGCCGCGCAGACGGCGTTTATTTCCCAGTCCACCTTGACCCTGGCGATCCAGCAACTGGAGCAGGAAATCGGCGTCAACTTGTTCAACCGTCACGCCAAGGGCATGACCCTGACCCACCAGGGCCATCAGTTCCTGCGCCAGGCGCATCTGATCCTTGCCACCGTCGACAACGCCAAGCGCAGCCTGCAACAGAGCACCGACCAAGTGGCCGGCCAGTTGATCATCGGCGTGACCAGCCTGGTGGCCGGTTACTACCTCGCCGACCTGCTCACACGCTTCCAACGCGCCTACCCCAACGTGGAGATCCGCGTCATGGAGGATGAGCGCCCGTACATCGAGCATTTGCTGGTCAGCGGCGAAATCGACGTGGGCGTGCTGATCCTCTCCAACCTTGAAGACCGCCACGCCCTGCAAACCGAAGTGCTCACGCACTCCCCTCACCGCCTGTGGCTGCCGGCGCAGCACCCGCTGCTGGAACACGACAGCATTAACTTGGCCGATGTGGCACGTGAACCGCTGATCCAGCTGAACGTCGACGAAATGGGCCACAACGCCCAGCGCATGTGGACCGGCGCAGGCCTGCAACCTCGTGTGACCCTGCGCACCGCTTCCACCGAAGCCGTGCGAAGCCTGGTGGCGGCGGGCCTCGGCGTGTCGATCCAGCCGGACATGACCTACCGCCCCTGGTCGCTTGAGGGCGACATCATTGAAGCGCGCCCGATTGCCGACCTCAGCCAGACCCTCGACGTGGGCCTGGCTTGGCGCCGTGGCACCGCACGGCCTGCGCTGGTAGACCCGTTCCTCACCGTCGCCCGTGAACAGCCCCACCCGCGCAAGCCATCTATTTAATCGAATGCTGCATTCAGTATTTAGTATTTGTTGACCTCGCGCCTGACCTCTAGTCTCTGTTCATCCCCTAAGAGAAGGTCAGGCGCCTTGTAAGAGAACGCCCATGGCCACACAAGAAAAGAGATCGCGAAAAATGTCCGGCGCGCCCACCCCGCTGCTCACTGCGTTGCTGATCGACGGCGAACTGGTCCAGGGCCAGGGTTTTGCCGAACCGATCCTCAACCCGGCCACCGGTGAAGTGCTCACCCAAATCGCCGAAGCCAGCACCGAGCAGGTCGAAACCGCGATCCTCGCCGCCCATCGCGCCTTTGCCGGCTGGTCACGCACCACGCCGCAGCAGCGCTCGAACATCCTATTGGGCATTGCCGACGCCATCGAAAAACAAGCCGACTACTTGGCCCGTCTGGAATCCCTGAACTGCGGTAAGCCCTTGCACCTGGCGCGTCAGGATGATTTGAGTGCCACCGTCGATGTATTCCGCTTCTTCGCCGGGGCTGTGCGTTGCCAGACCGGGCAACTGAGCGGTGAATACCTGCCGGGCTACACCAGCATGGTGCGCCGCGATCCGATTGGCGTGGTGGCCTCGATTGCACCGTGGAATTACCCACTGATGATGGCCGCGTGGAAGATCGCCCCGGCCCTGGCCGCCGGTAATACCCTGGTGTTCAAGCCGTCGGAACACACGCCCCTGTCGATCCTGGCCCTCGCCCCTGTCCTTAAAGAGCTGCTGCCGCGTGGGGTGATCAATATTCTCTGTGGGGGCGGCGAAGGTGTCGGCAGCCATCTGGTCAGCCACGCCAAGGTGCGCATGGTCTCGCTGACCGGCGATATCGTTACCGGGCAGAAGATCCTGCAAGCCGCCTCCAAAACCCTTAAACGCACGCACTTGGAACTGGGCGGCAAGGCCCCCGTGATCGTGTGCAACGACGCCGACCTGCAAGCCGTGGTCGAGGGTGTGCGCGCCTACGGCTACTACAACGCCGGCCAGGATTGCACCGCCGCGTGCCGCATCTACGCCCAGGCGGGTATCCACGACAAACTGGTTGCTGAGCTTGGCGCTGCCGTGAGCAGCCTGCGTTTTGCCGGCAAACGCGATGCCGACAACGAACTGGGCCCGCTGATCAGCACGCGCCAGCGCGACCGGGTTGCCAGTTTTGTCGAACGCGCCCTCGGCCAGCCGCATATCGAACGCATCACCGGCGCCGCCGTGCATTCCGGTGCCGGCTTTTATTACCAGCCGACGCTGCTGGCCGGCTGCAAACAGAACGATGAAATCGTGCAGCGCGAAGTCTTCGGCCCGGTGGTCACGGTGACGCGCTTCGACGAGCTGGAGCAGGCGGTGGACTGGGCCAACGACTCCGAATACGGCCTGGCCTCGTCGGTGTGGACCCAGAACCTGGACAAAGCCATGCAAGTGGCGGCGCGCCTTCAGTATGGCTGCACCTGGATCAACAGCCATTTCATGCTGGTCAGCGAAATGCCCCACGGCGGCTTGAAGCGCTCGGGGTATGGGAAGGACCTGTCCAGCGATTCGCTGCAGGACTACAGCGTGGTGCGCCACATCATGGCGCGCCATGGCCAGCATCTTTAAAACAACAACTAAGCTCATGCGTTACCGGTTTGAACAACTGCCCCGACCATAATTAAAGAAGAGGGAACCCCCATGTCTGCGCACAAGACCGCACTGCTCAGTGCCCTGACCACCGCGCTGCTGGCCAGCGCCAGCCTCCAGGCCGCCGAACCGCTCAAGGCGGTGGGTGCCGGCGAAGGCCAGCTGGATATCGTCGCCTGGCCCGGTTACATCGAACGTGGCGAAAGCGACAAGGCCTACGACTGGGTCAGCGGTTTCGAGAAGGAAACCGGCTGCAAGGTCAATGTGAAGACCGCCGCCACCTCGGACGAAATGGTCAGCCTGATGGCCAAGGGCGGGTATGACCTGGTCACCGCGTCCGGCGATGCTTCGCTGCGGTTGATCGTCGGCAAGCGCGTTCAGCCGATCAATACCGCGCTGATCCCCAACTGGAAGAACATCGACCCGCGTCTCAAGGACGCGCCGTGGTACGTGGTCGGCCAGCAAACCTACGGCACCCCGTACCAGTGGGGCCCGAACGTGCTGATGTACAACACCAACGTGTTCAAGACCGCGCCCACCAGCTGGGACGTGCTGTTCAACGCGCAGAACCTGCCGGACGGCAAACCCAACAAAGGCCGTGTGCAGGCGTATGACGGCCCGATCTACATTGCAGATGCGGCGCTGTACCTGAAGAGCACCAAGCCGGAACTGGGCATCCAAAGCCCGTACGAACTGACCGAAACCCAGTACAAGGCCGTGCTCGAATTGCTGCGCGCGCAACAACCGCTGATCCACCGCTACTGGCACGACACCACCGTGCAAATGAGTGACTTCAAGAACGAAGGCGTGGTGGCCTCCAGCGCCTGGCCGTATCAGGTCAACGGCCTGCAGAACGAGAAGCAGCCGATTGCTTCGACGATTCCGAAGGAAGGCGCCACCGGCTGGGCCGACACCACCATGCTGCACACCGAGGCCAAGCACCCGAACTGCGCCTACAAGTGGATGGACTGGTCGCTGCAGCCGAAGGTCCAGGGCGATGTCGCCGCCTGGTTCGGCTCGCTGCCTGCCGTGCCTGCGGCCTGCAAGGAAAGCGAACTGCTCGGCGCCGAGGGTTGCAAGACCAATGGTTTCGACCAGTTCGAAAAGATCGCCTTCTGGAAAACCCCGCAGGCTGAAGGCGGCAAGTTCGTGCCGTACAGTCGCTGGACCCAGGATTACATCGCGATCATGGGCGGCAGGTAAGGCCTTCCTGGCTGCATAGATCCTATGTGGGCAGGGTGTATGTGGGAGCTGGCTTGCCTGCGAAAGCATCACCTCGCAGTAGCTGATACACCGAGGTGCCTGCATCGCGGGCAAGCCCGGCTCCCACAGAACAGCTCCCACATTGGGACCGAGCCAAACTCACTACCGCATTGTTTTTTCAGAAGTCCAGGCCGGGCCGCTGCGACGACCCGCGCCTTTTCGGAGCACCGCACCATGACGCTTGCAGTCCAATTCACCCACGTTTCCCGTCAGTTCGGCGAAGTGAAAGCCGTTGACCGGGTTTCCATCGATATCCAGGACGGCGAGTTCTTTTCCATGCTCGGCCCTTCCGGCTCGGGCAAGACCACCTGCCTGCGCCTGATCGCCGGGTTCGAGCAGCCGAGCGCAGGCTCGATCCGTATCCATGGCGAGGAAGCCGCCGGCTTGCCGCCGTATCAGCGCGATGTGAACACCGTGTTCCAGGATTACGCGCTGTTCCCCCATATGAATGTGCGCGACAACGTCGCCTACGGCCTCAAGGTCAAGGGCGTGGGCAAGGCCGAACGCCTGAACCGTGCCGAAGAAGCCCTGGCCATGGTCGCCCTCGGCGGCTACGGCGACCGCAAGCCGGTGCAGCTTTCCGGTGGTCAACGCCAACGGGTGGCCCTGGCTCGCGCCCTGGTCAATCGCCCGCGCGTGTTGCTGCTGGACGAGCCACTGGGCGCCCTTGACCTCAAGCTGCGCGAGCAGATGCAAAGCGAGCTGAAGAAGCTGCAACGCCAGCTGGGCATCACCTTTATCTTCGTGACTCACGACCAGACCGAAGCACTGTCGATGTCCGACCGTGTGGCCGTGTTCAACAAAGGTCGCATCGAGCAGGTCGACACCCCGCGCAACCTCTACATGAAACCCGCCACCGCGTTCGTCGCCGAGTTCGTCGGCACTTCCAACGTGATTCGCGGCGAGCTGGCCCAGCGCCTCAGCGGCAACGCGCAGCCGTTCTCGATCCGCCCGGAACACGTGCGCTTTGCCGAGGGCCCGTTGGGCGCCGGCGAAGTGGAAATCAGCGGTCTGCTCCACGATATCCAATACCAGGGCAGCGCCACCCGCTATGAACTGAAACTGGAAAACGGCCAGGCGCTGAACATCAGCCAAGCCAACAACCAATGGCTGGACATCAGCAGCGGCCATCAGGTCGGCCAGTCCATCACCGCTCGCTGGGCACGGGAAGCCATGACCCCGCTGACCGACAGCGCAGGCGAGGTGTGACATGAGCCTGGCCCTTTCCCATCCGCCGATGCGCAGGTTTTCCAACCTGCTGTACCGTAAGCCCAACCTCTACCTGGCAATGCTGCTGGTGCCGCCGCTGATCTGGTTCGGCGCGATCTACCTCGGTTCGTTGCTGACCCTGCTGTGGCAAGGCTTCTATACCTTCGACGACTTCACCATGGCGGTCACGCCGGACCTGACCCTGGCCAACTTTGCCGCGCTGTTCCAGCCGTCGAATTTCGACATCATCGTGCGCACCCTGAGCATGGCGATCGTGGTGTCGATCGCCAGCGCCATCGTGGCCTTCCCCATCGCCTACTACATGGCGCGCTACACCACGGGCAAGACCAAGGCGTTCTTCTATATCGCAGTGATGATGCCGATGTGGGCCAGCTACATCGTCAAGGCTTATGCCTGGACCTTGCTGCTGGCCAAGGGCGGCGTGGCGCAGTGGTTCGTGCAGCACCTGGGCCTGGAGCCGTTGTTGCAGTTCGTGCTGGGCATTCCCGGCGTGGGTGGCAGCACTTTGAGCACTTCGCACCTGGGGCGCTTCATGGTGTTCGTCTACATCTGGCTGCCGTTCATGATCCTGCCGATCCAAGCCTCCCTGGAGCGCTTGCCGCCGTCCTTGCTGCAAGCCTCTGCCGACTTGGGAGCCAAGCCGCGCCAGACCTTCATGCAGGTGATTCTGCCGCTGTCGGTGCCGGGCATTGCCGCCGGTTCCATCTTCACGTTCTCCCTGACCCTGGGCGATTTCATCGTGCCGCAACTGGTGGGCCCACCCGGCTACTTCGTCGGCGGCATGGTCTACGCCCAGCAAGGCGCCATCGGCAACATGCCCATGGCGGCGGCGTTCACCTTGGTGCCGATCGTGCTGATCGCGGTTTACCTGTCCATCGTCAAACGCCTGGGGGCCTTCGATGCACTCTGAAAAATCTTCTATGGGCCTGAAGATCGCCGCTTGGGGTGGACTGGTTTTTCTCCATTTCCCGATCCTGATCATCTTCCTCTACGCCTTCAACACCGAAGAAGCCGCCTTCAGCTTTCCGCCCCAGGGCTTCACCCTGAAGTGGTTCAGCGTGGCCTTCGCCCGGCCGGACGTGCTGGAAGCAATCAAACTGTCGCTGCAGATCGCCGCCATCGCCACGCTGATTGCAATGGTGCTCGGCACGCTGGCCTCGGCGGCGCTGTATCGCCGTGAGTTCTTTGGCAAGCAAGGCGTGTCGTTGATGCTGATCCTGCCGATCGCGCTGCCGGGGATCATCACCGGTATCGCGTTGCTGGCGACTTTCAAGACGCTCGGGATCGAGCCGGGGATGTTCACCATCATCGTCGGCCACGCGACGTTCTGCGTGGTGATCGTCTACAACAACGTCATCGCCCGCCTGCGCCGCACGTCCCACAGCCTGATCGAAGCCTCGATGGACCTGGGCGCCGACGGCTGGCAGACCTTCCGCTACATCATCATGCCCAACCTGGGCTCGGCGCTGCTGGCCGGCGGCATGCTCGCCTTTGCGCTGTCGTTCGACGAAATCATCGTCACCACTTTCACCGCCGGCCACGAACGCACCTTGCCGCTGTGGCTGCTCAACCAACTGAGCCGCCCACGGGATGTGCCGGTGACCAACGTGGTGGCGATGCTGGTGATGCTGGTGACGATGTTCCCGATTCTCGGTGCCTATTACCTGACGCGCGGCGGTGAAAGCGTGGCCGGTAGTGGCGGCAAATAACGTTGCAGCTGGAGGAGCTCAGTTCAAATGTGGGAGCGGGCTTGCTCGCGAAAGCGGTACATCAGATACACATGCGTCGACTGACACACCGTATTCGCGAGCAAGCCCGCTCTCACATTAAGAGCCGGTTTCTTCAGGGAATTAACACTCGTTTTGAGGAGAGCTGAACCATGCAAACCAAACTGCTGATCAACGGCCACCTGGTCGAAGGCGAAGGCCCGGCACAAGCCGTCTTCAACCCGGCCCTCGGCCGCGTGCTGGTAGAAATCAAGGAAGCCAGCGAAGCCCAGGTCGACGCCGCCGTGCGTGCTGCCGATGCAGCCTTCGAAGGCTGGTCGCAAACCGCACCGAAGGATCGTTCGCTGCTACTGCTAAAACTGGCGGACGTGATCGAAGCCCACGGCGAAGAGCTGGCCAAGCTGGAATCGGACAACTGCGGCAAACCCTACAGCGCCGCGCTGAACGATGAGATCCCGGCGATTGCCGACGTGTTCCGCTTCTTTGCCGGCGCCAGCCGTTGCATGAGCGGGTCGGCGGGCGGTGAATACCTGCCCGGCCACACCTCGATGATCCGCCGCGACCCGGTGGGCGTGATCGCCTCCATTGCGCCGTGGAACTACCCACTGATGATGGTCGCCTGGAAAATCGCCCCGGCCCTCGCCGCCGGTAATACCGTGGTGCTCAAGCCGTCGGAACAAACCCCACTGACCGCGTTGCGTATGGTCGAACTGGCTGCCGAAATTTTCCCGGCCGGTGTGCTCAACCTGGTGTTCGGTCGTGGGCCGACCGTGGGCAGCCCGCTGGTGACCCACCCGAAAGTGCGCATGGTGTCGCTGACCGGCTCCATTGCCACGGGCGCGAATATCATCTCCAGCACCGCCGACAGTGTGAAACGCATGCATATGGAGCTGGGCGGCAAGGCGCCGGTGATCATCTTCAACGACGCCGATATCGATGCCGCCGTGGAAGGCATTCGCACCTTCGGCTTCTACAACGCCGGCCAGGATTGCACCGCGGCGTGCCGGATTTATGCCCAGGCGGATATCTACGATGCGTTTGTCGAGAAACTCGGCGCGGCGGTCGCCAGCATCAAGTACGGCCTGCAGGATGATCCGGCGACCGAGCTGGGCCCGCTGATTACCGCGCAACACCGCGACCGTGTGGCCGGGTTTGTCGAGCGCGCCGTGGCACAGCCGCACATTCGCCTGGTCACCGGTGGCAAGGCGGTGGAAGGCAATGGCTTCTTCTTTGAACCGACCGTGCTGGCCGACGCGCAGCAGGACGACGAAATCGTGCGGCGCGAAGTGTTCGGCCCGGTGGTATCGGTGACCAAGTTCAGCGATGAAGCACAGGTGCTGGGCTGGGCCAACGATTCGGACTACGGCTTGGCGTCATCCGTGTGGACCGCCGACGTAGGACGCGCCCATCGCTTGGCCGCGCGCCTGCAATACGGCTGCACCTGGGTGAACACCCACTTCATGCTCGTCAGCGAAATGCCTCACGGCGGTCAGAAACTGTCGGGTTATGGCAAGGACATGTCCATGTACGGACTGGAGGACTACACCACCGTTCGCCATGTGATGTTCAAGCACTGACCCCAGCGCCACCTCTGTAGGAGCCGGCTTGCCGGCGATGAGGCCAGTGAGCCATGCGTTGCTCTTGTGGACGCCATCGCCGGCAAGCCGGCTCCTACAGGGGTCTTATAACAATAAAATTTAGGTTCCCCCCATGAATATCACCCGCCGCGACTTCCTCAACGGCGTCGCTGTCACTATTGCCGCCGGCATGACTCCGCTGCAGATCCTCCAGGCCGCCCCCGATGGCCGCTACTACCCACCCGCCCTCACCGGCCTGCGCGGCAGCCATGTCGGCTCGTTCGAGGTGGCGCACCAGATGGGCTGGGAAAAGAAGGTGTTCGACACCGATAAGCTGCCGGTCACCGAGCACTATGACCTGGTGGTCGTGGGCGGCGGCTTGAGTGGGTTGTCGGCGGCATGGTTCTACCGCGAGAAGCATCCCAAGGCAAAGATCCTGATCCTGGAAAACCACGACGACTTCGGCGGCCACGCCAAGCGCAATGAATTCCAGGCCGGTGGCCGCATGATCATCGGCTACGGTGGCAGCGAGGCGTTCCAGTCGCCCAACCACCTGTACAGCAAGCAAGTGAACGGGCTATTGAAGAAACTCGGGGTGAACATCAAGCGCTTCGAAACCGCCTTCGACCGCCAGTTCTACCCAGACCTGGGGCTGTCGCGAGGGGTGTTTTTCGACAAGGAGAACTTCGGCGAAGACAAACTGGTGACCGGCGACCCCACGCCGATGGTGGCCGACGACATCGCGCCAGACCGGCTCAACGCGCGTGCCATCCGCGACTTCATCAATGACTTTCCGCTGCCGCCGGCTGACCGCCAGGCCCTGATCGAGCTGCACACGGCGCCCAAGGACTACCTGCCAGGCAAGACCGCAGAAGAAAAAGCCGACTACCTGGCAGCTACCAGCTACCGTGATTTCCTGCTTAAGAACGTAGGTTTATCGGAAGGCGCGGTGAAGTATTTCCAGAGCCGTACCAATGACTTCATGGCCCTGAGCATCGATGCGGTGGCGTCTTCCGATGCCTACAACGTGGGTTTCCCTGGTTTTGCCGGGCTGAACCTGGCACCGATCAGCGAAGAAGCCGCCGCCGAAATGGAAGAGCCCTACATCTATCACTTCCCGGACGGCAATGCGTCAGTGGCGCGGTTGCTGGTGCGTAGCCTGATTCCAGGCGTGGCACCGGGGCACACCATGGACGATATCGTGCTGGCGGCGTTTGACTACGCCAAGCTCGACCAGCCCAAGGCGGCCGTACGCTTGCGCCTGAACAGCACGGCGGTCAGCGTGCGAAATGTCGGGGATGGCGTGCATATCGGCTACAGCCGTGGCGGACAACTCGCACAGGTAAGCGGCAAACGCTGCATCCTGGCGTGCTACAACATGATGATTCCATACCTGCTCAAGGACGTGCCAGCACCACAGGCCCACGCCCTGAGCCAGAATGTGAAGTACCCGCTGGTGTACACCAAGGTGGTGATCCGCAACTGGCAGTCGTTCCAAAAGCTCGGCGTGCATGAGATTTACGCGGCGACCCTGCCTTATAGCCGTATCAAGCTGGACTACCCGGTGAGCATGGGCGGCTATGACCACCCGCGTGACCCGACGCAGCCGATCGGCCTGCACATGGTCTACGTGCCTACCAGCCCCAACAGCGGCATGAACGCCCGCGACCAGGCCCGCGCCGGGCGCGGCAAGTTGTATGGGCAGACGTTCGAGCAGTTGGAAGCGCAGTTGCGCGACCAGTTGCAACGCATGCTGGGGCCAGGTGGTTTCGAGCATGAGCGCGATATCCTGGCGATCACTGTCAACCGTTGGTCACACGGTTATGCGAGCTTCTCCAACAGCTTGTTCGACAAAGCCGATGAAAGCGAAGCGCTGATGAAGCTGGCGAAAAAACCGGTGGGGCATGTGAGCATCGCCAACTCGGATGCGGCCTGGAGTGCGTATGCGCATGCAGCCATTGATGAGGCGTACCGCGCCGTTGGCGAAATCGCCTGACCCTTGTAGGAGCCGGCTTGCCGGCGATGAGGCCCTTGAGCCTTGCAGCGTTCTCTCGGACGCCATCGCCGGCAAGCCGGCTCCAACAGGGGATTTTTGTGAGTCGGAAATGTCTTGTCGCATTTGCTAGGCCATCACGTCGCTATCAATCAATTTTCCTACGCCATCGAACCGCTTAAGCTATCCGGCGTCTGTTTAATGTCCGTTGCGTTTGGTCGAAGGCATGTCCGAACCGTAATTTCTGATCCGCTACGTGCCAGGAAAGGCGCGGGATTTGCTCACGACAGGTTGTCTCTATGCACCGCAGGAATTTGCTCAAAGCGTCCATGGCCATTGCGGCTTACACCGGTTTGTCGGCCAGCGGCCTGCTCGCCGCCCAGGCCTGGGCCGGGAACCGTGCCGCCGATGGCAAGGCCGTGGCGTTCGACTTCGACACGCTCAAGGCCCAGGCCAAACAACTCGCCGGGACCGCGTACAAGGACACCAAACAGGTACTGCCGCCGACCCTGGCGACCATGACCCCGCAGAATTTCAACGCCATCGGCTACGACGGCAACCATTCGCTGTGGAAGGAATTGAACGGGCAGTTGGACGTGCAGTTCTTCCACGTCGGCATGGGTTTCAAGACGCCGGTGCGTATGCACAGCGTCGACCCCAAGACCCGTGAAGCGCGTGAAGTGCATTTCCGCCCTTCGCTGTTCAATTACGAAAAAACCACGGTCGACACCAAGCAACTGACCGGCGACCTCGGTTTTTCCGGCTTCAAGCTGTTCAAGGCGCCGGAGCTGGATCGCCATGACGTGCTGTCGTTTCTCGGCGCCAGCTACTTCCGCGCGGTGGATTCCACCGGCCAGTACGGCCTTTCTGCCCGTGGCCTGGCCATCGACACCTACGCGAAAAAACGCGAGGAGTTTCCTGACTTCACGCAGTTCTGGTTTGAAACCCCGGACAAGAACGCCACCCGCTTCGTGGTCTACGCCCTGCTCGATTCGCCGAGCGCCACCGGCGCATACCGCTTCGACATCGACTGCCAGGCCAATCAGGTGGTGATGGCCATCGACGCCAATATCAATGCGCGCACCACCATTGAACAACTGGGCATCGCGCCGATGACCAGCATGTTCAGCTGCGGCACCCACGAGCGCCGCATGTGCGACACCATCCACCCGCAGATCCACGATTCGGACCGCCTGGCGATGTGGCGCGGCAACGGCGAGTGGATCTGCCGCCCACTGAACAACCCGGCCAAGCTGCAATTCAACGCGTTTGCCGATAAAGACCCGAAAGGCTTCGGCCTGGTGCAGACCGACCACGAATTCGCCAGCTACCAGGACACCGTGGACTGGTACAGCAAGCGCCCAAGCCTGTGGGTCGAACCCACGACAGCGTGGGGGGAAGGCTCGATCGACCTGCTGGAAATTCCTACCACCGGCGAAACCCTCGATAACATCGTGGCCTTCTGGACCCCGAAAAAACCCGTGGCCGCCGGCGACTCGCTCAACTACGGCTACAAGCTGTACTGGAGCGCCCTGCCACCGGTGAGCACGCCGCTGGCCCAGGTCGATGCCACCCGTTCCGGCATGGGCGGCTTTGTCGAAGGTTGGGCACCGGGTGAGCACTACCCTGAAGTCTGGGCGCGCCGTTTTGCCGTGGACTTCAAGGGCGGTGGCCTGGATCGCCTGCCACCAGGCACCGGGATCGAACCGGTCGTCACCTGTTCCCACGGCGAAGTCAAAGACTTCAGCGTGCTGGTGCTGGATAACATCAAGGGCTACCGCATCCTGTTCGACTGGTACCCGACCAGCGACAGCGTGGAGCCGGTGGAGCTGCGCCTGTTCATCCGCACCCAGGACCGCACCTTGAGTGAGACCTGGCTGTACCAGTACTTCCCGCCGGCACCGGACCAGCGCAAGTACACCTGAGCAACCTTGTAGGCGCTGGCTGGCCAGCGATGGCATCACTGCGGTGTGACTGACACACTGCGGTGCTTGCATCACCGGCAAGCCAGCGCCCGCCAGTGCTCAGAACCGCGACACGCTCTTCATCGCCCCAATCAAATACCGCATCGCCACCTGATCGTTCTCGGTCAGGGCGCGGTATTGCGCCAACAACTCCATTTCATCCGTGCTCAGCCTTCGCCCCCGCAAAGACACCCGGCGAGCCAGAATCGACGTCACCACACCCACTACACCATAGGACTTGGCCATGGACTGCTTCTCCTGATATCCATCAAATACTCCTGCTGCCCATTACCCGCCTCCCATGAAGCGCAATGCCTCAGTGAGCAAACCGACTGACTTCCTGGGCCAGAAATCAGGCTTACCCTAAGCGTAGAAACGATCTCGCAACTTGTGGGATTTTTTTAGAGTATTCACTTAAAAAAATTTCGCGGTAACAAAGACCTACAGCCCTATCCCACCTTGCGGCCATAAAAAAACCCACCGGTCAGGGTGGGTTTTGGTGAAGCGTGCTGCGGGTCAATCCCTCAAGTCAGACTCATGGATCGGTTGGTCACGATGGGTGGCGCGCTGATATTGCGCCGGCCAGATGGCCTTGCGCCCGCCCAGGTCATCGTCGGCATGCAGCGGCCAGTAAGGGTCACGCAACAGTTCACGGGCGAGGAAGATGATATCGGCCTGGCAGGTGCGCAGGATGTGCTCGGCCTGGGCCGGCTCGGTGATCATGCCAACGGTGCCCGTGGCGATGCCCGACTCTTTACGCACGCGCTCGGCGAAGCGGGTCTGGTAGCCGGGGCCGGTGGGGATCTCGGCATTGGCGGCGGTGCCACCGGAGGACACGTCGATCAGGTCGACGCCCAAGTCTTTCAGGCGGCGCGCCAGCTCCACGGTTTCATCCGGGTTCCAGCCGTCTTCCACCCAGTCGGTGGCCGACACCCGCACAAACAGCGGCAGGTCCTGGGGCCAGACCTCACGCACTGCCTGGGTCACCTCAAGCACCAGGCGGATGCGGTTTTCAAACGAGCCACCGTACTGATCCTGACGCTGGTTGCTGATGGGCGAGAGAAATTGATGCAGCAGGTAACCATGGGCCGCGTGGATTTCCACCACTTCAAAGCCTGCGGTCAACGCGCGCTTGGCCGCGGCGACGAAATCGGCGATCACTTGCTGGATCTGTCCCTCGTCCAACTGCTTGGGTTGGGTGTGCTGGGGGTCAAAGGCAATGGGCGATGGCCCCACTGGCACCCAGCCACCGTCTTCGGGCTTGACGCTGCCATGCTTGCCGATCCACGGCCGATGGGTGCTGGCCTTGCGTCCGGCGTGGGCCAGTTGAATGCCCGCTACCGCGCCTTGGGCGGCAATGAAACGCGTGATGCGTTGCAGCGGTTCAATCTGCTCATCGTTCCACAGGCCAAGGTCCTGGGCGGTGATGCGGCCATCGGCCGTCACAGCGGTGGCTTCGGTGAAAATCAGCCCGGCGCCACCCACGGCACGGCTGCCAAGGTGCACCAGGTGCCAGTCATTGGCCAGGCCATCGTCGCTTGAGTACTGGCACATGGGCGACACGGCGATGCGGTTGAGCAGGGTCAATTGACGGAGGGTGTAGGGTTCGAGCAGTTGACTCATGGCGCACCTCTTCTGGGTTCTGTGGGCACTATTCAAACAGTGCTTAGAGCCTAGTCGACAACGCTGGATTGCACAGGGTTCAGAAAGGAAAGCGGGAGCCGGTTGCCGGCTCCCGTGCTGCAACGTCTTACATTTCGACCTGGGTGCCCAGCTCGATCACCCGGTTCACCGGGAGTTTGAAGAAGCGCAGGTTGCCGTTGGCGTTCTTCAACATAAAAGCGAACAACGCTTCGCGCCAACGGGCCATGCCCTTGATTCGAGACGCGATGACCGTTTCGCGGCTGAGGAAGTAGGTGGTGCGCATCGGGCTGAAGTCCAGGTCATCGAGGTGACACAGCTTCAGCGCCTCGGGCACATCCGGCTCATCGGTAAAGCCAAAGTGCAGGATCACGCGGAAGAAGCCTTCGCCGTAGGCATCCACCTCGAAGCGCCGTGCGGCCGGGACGCGGGGGATGTCCTCATAGACCACGGTCAGCAGCACCACTTGTTCATGCAACACCTGGTTATGCAGCAGGTTGTGCAACAGCGCATGGGGCACGGCGTCCGGGCGAGCGGTGAGGAACACGGCGGTGCCCTGCACCCGATGGGGCGGCTGCACACGGATACTGCTGATAAAGATCGGCAGCGGCAGGCCACCTTCGTCGAGGCGCTCCACCAGCAATTGCTTGCCGCGCTTCCAGGTGGTCATCAGCACGAACAGCACGATCCCCGCCAAGACCGGGAAGGCGCCGCCCTGGATGATCTTCGGCACGTTGGCGGCAAAATACAGCCCGTCGACCAACAGGCAGCAGACCAACACCGGCACGGCCAGGATCGGTGGCCACTTCCACAGCAGCAACATCACGGCTGACACCAGGATGGTGGTCATCAACATGGTCCCGGTCACCGCCACGCCGTAGGCCGAGGCCAATGCGTTGGAGGATTCGAAGCCCAGCACCAGCAGGATCACACCGACCATCAGCGACCAGTTCACCGCGCCGATGTAGATTTGGCCCTGCTCGGCACTAGAGGTGTGCTGGATATGCATGCGCGGGATGTAGCCCAGCTGGATCGCCTGGCGGGTCAACGAGAACGCGCCGGAAATAACCGCCTGGGAGGCAATCACTGTGGCCAGTGTCGACAACACCACCAGCGGGATCAGCGCCCAACTCGGGGCCAGCAGGTAGAACGGGTTGCGCGCGGCCTCCGGGTCGCCCAGCAGCATGGCGCCCTGGCCGAAATAGTTGAGCACCAGCGCCGGCAACACCAGGATGAACCAAGCACGGGCGATGGGTTTGCGGCCGAAGTGACCCATGTCGGCGTACAGCGCCTCGGCGCCGGTCAATGCCAGCACCACCGCGCCCAGGATGGCCACGCCGATGCCTGGGTGAGCTTCAAAGAAGCGCACGCCCCACATCGGGTTCAACGCGTTGAGCACTTCAGGGTGCAGGGTGATGCCATACACACCGAGACCACCGAGCACCAGGAACCACGTCACCATCACCGGACCGAACAGCTTGCCGATACGGTCTGTGCCGTGTTTCTGGATCAGGAACAGCGCCACCAGCACCACCAGCGCGATGGGCACCACCCATTTTTCCAGGCCATCGAACGCCAGTTCCAAGCCTTCAATGGCCGACAAGACGGAAATCGCCGGGGTGATCATGCTGTCGCCGTAGAACAGCGCTGCCCCGCACAGGCCACAGACCACCAGGAAACTGCGCAGCTTCTTGCGCTCCCCCGCCGCCCGTCGTGCCAGGGCCGTGAGCGCCATGATGCCGCCCTCACCCTGGTTGTCGGCGCGCAGCACGAACAGCATGTACTTGATCGAGACCACCCAGATCAGCGACCAGAAGATCAGCGCCAGGATCCCCAGCACGCCATCATGGTTGACCTGAACCCCATAACCGCCGTTGAACACCTCTTTAAGGGTGTAGAGCGGGCTGGTCCCGATATCGCCGTAAACCACCCCGACCGCTGCCACCAGCATGCCAATCGGTTTGGCGTTCGACTGCTCGGCACCTGCTGCCTGATTACTCGCGTGACCCATCAACCACTCCTGCCCTTTGACCTGAGGTCTTTTATAAACAACGCGTCTAAGCTGACCGTAGCATGCGCTGTTTTACTTCTCGTAACAGACGTTTTATTGACCTCGGGCTTTTACCCGTGTGCAACGGCGCGAAGCATAGCGCAGCACTCGTCGCATTTCCCTGCATAAAGCTGGTCAAGTGCGCTGCCCGTCGCTAGAATTGCGCACTTTTTGATCAGAGGCGCACCAAGCGCCCGTCCGCAGCCCTGTCGTGCCCGACTGGCGGCGTCATTCAATACCGAGGTTAGACATGTCCACCACCATCGCAAAGGCCAACCCCAAGGTTGGCTTTGTTTCCCTGGGTTGCCCGAAGGCTCTGGTCGACTCCGAGCGCATCCTCACGCAACTGCGTATGGAAGGCTATGACGTTGTGTCCACTTACCAGGACGCCGACGTGGTGGTGGTTAACACCTGCGGCTTCATCGACTCGGCCAAGGCAGAGTCGCTGGAAGTGATCGGCGAAGCCATCAAGGAAAACGGCAAGGTCATCGTGACCGGCTGCATGGGCGTGGAAGAAGGCAATATCCGCAACGTGCACCCGAGTGTGCTGGCGGTGACCGGCCCGCAGCAATACGAGCAGGTGGTCAACGCCGTGCACGAAGTGGTTCCACCGCGCCAGGACCACAACCCGCTGATCGACCTGGTGCCGCCGCAAGGCATCAAGCTGACGCCGCGCCACTACGCGTATTTGAAGATTTCCGAAGGCTGCAACCACAGCTGCAGCTTTTGCATCATCCCGTCGATGCGCGGCAAGCTGGTCAGCCGCCCGGTCGGTGACGTACTGGACGAGGCCCAGCGCCTGGTCAAATCCGGCGTCAAAGAGCTGCTGGTGATCTCCCAGGACACCAGCGCCTACGGCGTCGACGTGAAATACCGCACCGGTTTCTGGAACGGCGCGCCGGTGAAAACCCGCATGACCGAGCTGTGCGAAGCCCTCAGCAGCCTGGGTGTGTGGGTGCGCCTGCACTACGTTTACCCGTACCCGCACGTGGACGAGCTGATCCCGCTGATGGCCGCCGGCAAGATCCTGCCGTACCTGGACATCCCGTTCCAACACGCCAGCCCCAAAGTGCTCAAGGCCATGAAACGCCCGGCCTTCGAAGACAAGACCCTGGCGCGCATCAAGAACTGGCGCGAGATCTGCCCGGAGCTGATCATCCGTTCGACCTTCATCGTCGGCTTCCCTGGCGAAACCGAAGAAGACTTCCAGTACCTGCTGGACTGGCTGACCGAAGCCCAACTCGACCGCGTCGGCTGCTTCCAGTACTCGCCGGTTGAAGGCGCCCCGGCCAACCTGCTGGACCTGGCCGTGGTACCGGATGACGTCAAGCAGGACCGTTGGGAGCGCTTCATGGCGCACCAGCAGGCCATCAGCTCGGCGCGCCTGCAACTGCGTATCGGCAAGGAAATCGAAGTGTTGATCGATGAAGTCGACGAGCAAGGCGCCGTCGGCCGTTGCTTCTTCGATGCTCCGGAAATCGACGGTAACGTGTTTATCGACGACGCCAGCGGCCTGAAGCCGGGTGACAAGGTCTGGTGCACCGTGACCGATGCCGACGAATACGACCTGTGGGCTGAAAAGCGCGACTGATCGATGTAAAAATTTGAAAAAGCCCTGCCTCTGGACACGATGCGGGGCTTTTTTAGGTCTATCGTTTTGCCCATTGGCGCCAATTATCGGCAAGGGGCAGCGAGCATGCGTCAGCATTCGGTTATCCACACACCTAAAATCAGCGACTACGCGGAATTGGCGCGCCTCTGGGAAGCCTCGGTGCGGGCCACCCACGATTTTTTGCCGGACAGCTACATTGTGCTGCTCAAGAATCTGGTGCTGACCCGCTACCTGGACGCCGTGATGCTGATCTGCACCAAGGACACGCGCCAACGCATCACCGGGTTTGCCGGGGTAGCATGCGGTAAGGTCGAGATGCTGTTTATCGACCCGCAGCACCGCGGTGAAGGCCTGGGCCGGCAATTGCTGCGGTATGCGATTGAGCACTTGAATGCCGACGAACTGGACGTCAACGAACAGAACCCCCAGGCCCTGGGTTTCTACTTCAAACAGGGTTTTGAAGTGATCGGACGCACGGAGCATGATGGCCTCGGCCAGCCTTACCCATTGCTGCACCTGCGTTTGCGCCAGCAACAACACCTGCGCAGTGGCTGACAACGCGCAAAGCAAATGTGGGAGCTGGCTTGCCTGCGATACAGGCAACTCGGTGTATCAGGTGCACCACGGCGATGCCATCGCCGGCAAGCTCCCACAAAAAGCGCCAGCACTGAAATGGGGCCGGGATTAACCGGCGCCAGGCAGGTACAATAGCCGCCCCCTTTTGTTACGGCCCTTGTCATGACTGACCCCATACGCCTCTCCAAACGCCTTATCGAACTGGTCGGTTGCTCCCGTCGGGAGGCTGAGCTGTTCATCGAAGGCGGCTGGGTCTCGGTGGACGGTGAAGTGATCGACGAGCCGCAGTTCAAAGTCACCACCCAGAAGGTCGAGCTGGACCCGGAGGCCAAGGCCACCGCGCCCGAGCCGGTGACCATCCTGCTGCACGCCCCCGCCGGCGTGGATGCCGAAACGGCCATGGCGTCGATCAGCGCCGAAACGCTCTCGGAAGAACACCGCATCGGCAAGCGCCCGCTCAAAGGGCACTTCCTGCGCCTGACCGCCAGCGCCGACCTGCAGGCCAAGGCCAGCGGCCTGCTGGTGTTCACACAAGACTGGAAGATCCTGCGCAAGTTGACAGCCGATGCCGCCAAGATCGAGCAGGAATACGTGGTGGAAGTCGAAGGCGACATGGTTGCCCACGGCCTCAACCGCCTGAACCACGGCCTGACCTACAAAGGCAAGGAGCTGCCGGCCGTCAAAGCCAGCTGGCAGAACGAAAACCGCCTGCGCTTTGCGATGAAAAACCCGCAGCCAGGCGTGATCGCGCTGTTCTGCGAAGCAGTTGGCCTGAAAGTCATCGCCATTCGCCGCATCCGCATTGGCGGCGTGTCCATCGGCAAAGTGCCGGTCGGCCAATGGCGTTACCTGTCCGGCAAAGAGAAGTTCTAAACCGCGCCCCTTTTCTCGGCACCGCCCCATGGCGGCGGTGCCCTCAGTTGAATACCAGGATTGCCTACCATGATTCACAACGACGTATTGCGCAGCGTGCGCTACATGCTCGACATCAGCGACAACAAGATGGTCGAGATCATCAAGCTTGGCGGCATGGACGTGACCAAGGACGACCTGCTGACCTACCTCAAGAAGGACGAGGAAGAAGGCTTCGTGTTCTGCCCGGATGAAGTCATGGCCCACTTCCTTGATGGCCTGGTGATCTTCAAGCGCGGCAAGGACGAAAGCCGCCCGCCGCAGCCGATCGAAACGCCGGTGACCAACAACATCATCCTCAAGAAGCTGCGCGTGGCCTTCGAGCTGAAGGAAGACGATATGCACGCCATTCTCAAGGCTGCTGAGTTCCCCGTGTCCAAGCCTGAGCTGAGCGCGCTGTTCCGCAAGTTCGGCCACACCAACTACCGTCCGTGTGGCGACCAGTTGCTGCGTAACTTTCTCAAGGGCCTGACGCTGCGGGTGCGTGCGTAAGCCATGAGTTACCACGTCTCGCCCGTCGGCTTCGTGCGCTCCTGCTTCAAGGAGAAGTTCGCTATCCCACGCCAGCCGCAGCTGGCGCCGGCCGCCCGTGGCGTGCTGGAGTTGGTGGCGCCGTTCGACGGGGGTGAGGCGGTGCAGGGCCTGGAGCAGGTCAGTCACGTGTGGCTGTTGTTCCTGTTTCACCAGGCGCTGGAAGACAAGCCCCGCCTGAAGGTGCGCCCTCCGCGCCTGGGCGGCAACGCCTCCATGGGTGTGTTTGCGACCCGCGCGACCCACCGGCCCAATGGCGTCGGCCAGTCGGTGGTTAAGCTGGACAAAGTCGAGCCAGGACGCCTGTGGATTTCCGGCATTGACCTGCTCGATGGCACACCGGTGCTGGATATCAAGCCGTATGTGCCGTATGCCGACATCGTCGACACGGCCACCAACGACATCGCCAGCGCCGCGCCGCAGCTGATCCCCGTGCAGTGGCTGAAGACTGCCCTGCAACAGGCACAAGGCCATGCGCAGCGCCTGGGCGAGCCGCTGGTGGAGTTGATCGATCAGTGCCTGGCACAGGATCCGCGGCCGGCGTATCAGACGCCGGGGCCAGAGCGAGAGTATGGCGCGCAGTTCTGGGATGTGGATGTGCGGTGGCACTATCCCGAGGCTGGGGTGATTTGTGTGCTGGAAGTGCTTGCGGCTGGATAAACCCAGAAAAACAATGTGGGAGCTGCTTTTTGTAGGAGCTGGCTTGCCTGCGATGCCGACGCCTCGGTCTTTAGTTAAACCGAGGTGATGCCATCGCAGGCAAGCCAGCTCCCACACAAGCCGGCTCCCACATTATTTGGATCGGTGTTTATTTCTCGACGAACGCTCGCTCGATCAGGTAATCACCCGGCTCACGCATCCGTGGCGAAACCTTCAGGCCGAAGCTGTTCAACACTTCGCTGGTTTCGTCCAGCATGCTTGGGCTGCCGCACAGCATGGCGCGGTCGTCTTCAGGGTTGATCGGCGGCAGGCCAATGTCGCTGAACAGCTTGCCGCTGCGCATCAAGTCGGTCAGGCGGCCTTCGTTTTCGAACGGCTCGCGGGTAACGGTCGGGTAGTAGATCAACTTGTCACGCAGGGCCTCGCCGAAGAATTCGTTCTGCGGCAGGTGCTCGGTGATGAATTCGCGGTAAGCGACTTCGTTGACGTAACGCACGCCGTGGCACAGGATCACTTTTTCGAAGCGCTCGTAGGTTTCCGGGTCCTGGATCACGCTCATAAAGGGAGCAAGGCCAGTACCGGTGCTGAGCAGGTAGAGGTGTTTGCCCGGCTTCAAATCGTCAAGCACCAGGGTGCCTGTCGGTTTTTTGCTGATGATGATCTCGTCGCCTTCCTTCAAATGCTGCAATTGGGAAGTCAGCGGGCCATCCGGCACCTTGATGCTGAAGAACTCCAGATGCTCTTCCCAGTTCGGGCTGGCAATGGAGTAAGCGCGCATGAGCGGGCGGCCGTTGGGTTGTTGCAGGCCGATCATCACGAACTGACCGTTCTCGAAGCGCAGGCCCGGATCGCGGGTGCACTTGAAGCTGAACAGAGTGTCGTTCCAGTGATGAACACTGAGGACACGCTCGTGGTTCATGTTGCTCATGTACGGGGGACTCCTGGAAATGGGTCTGCGCCAAATGTAGTTGCGCAATTGCACAGCATTCTAATGGCGGCGACAATATCTGTTAACTGGATTATTAAGATAAGGGTTATCGGTTATATCGATATGCGATTTACTCTCCGTCAACTGCAAGTCTTCGTCGCCGTCGCCCAGCAGGAAAGCGTCTCCCGCGCTGCTGGCCTTCTGGCCTTATCTCAATCCGCCGCCAGCACTTCGATTACCGAGCTGGAGCGTCAATCCAGCTGCCAATTATTCGACCGCGCGGGCAAACGCCTGAGCCTCAACGCGCTCGGTCATCAACTGTTGCCCCAGGCGGTGGCGCTGCTGGACCAGGCCAAGGAGATCGAAGATCTGCTTAACGGCAAGTCCGGCTTCGGCTCCCTGGCGGTCGGCGCCACCCTGACCATCGGCAACTACCTGGCCACTCTGCTGATCGGCAGCTTCATGCAGCAGCACCCCGAGAGCCAGGTGAAGCTGCATGTGCAGAACACTGCCCATATCGTGCATCAGGTTGCGCACTACGAAATTGACCTGGGTCTAATCGAAGGCGACTGCAGCCACCCGGATATCGAGGTACAAACCTGGGTCGAGGATGAACTGGTGGTGTTTTGCGCGCCGCAGCATCACCTGGCCAAGCGTGGCGTGGCGAGCATGGATGAGTTGACCCACGAGGCGTGGATCCTGCGGGAACAGGGCTCGGGCACGCGCCTGACGTTTGACCAAGCCATGCGCCACCACCGCAGCACGTTGAATATCCGCCTGGAACTGGAGCACACCGAGGCGATCAAGCGTGCGGTGGAGTCGGGGTTGGGGATCGGCTGCATTTCGCGGCTGGCGCTGCGCGATGCCTTCCGCCGTGGCAGCCTGGTGCCGGTGGAGACGCCGGACCTGGACCTGGCCCGGCAGTTCTACTTCATCTGGCACAAACAGAAGTACCAGACCTCGGCCATGCGCGAGTTCCTGGAGCTGTGCCGCGCCTTCACCGCTGGGGTTCAGCGCAGCGACGAGATCGTGCTGCCGAGCATTGCCTGAAGGTCAGACCAGGATCACGGCCCACACCAGGGTGATCATGGTCAGCGCGACGAATTGCGCGGCGCTGCCCATATCCTTGGCGTTTTTCGACAGCGGGTGGCGGTCCAGGGAAATGCGATCGATCGCCGCTTCCACTGCCGAGTTAAGCAATTCGACGATCAACGCCAGCAGGCAGACCGCGATGAGCAAGGCACGCTCGACCCGGCTGACATTCAGGAAAAAGCTCACCGGGATCAGGATCACGTTAAGCAGCACCAACTGGCGGAAGGCCGCCTCGCCGGTGAACGCCGCGCGCAGGCCATCCAGGGAATACCCCCCAGCATTGAAGATACGTTTGATACCGGTTTGACCCTTGAAAGGCGACATAGATGTAGGCAACTGAACCAAAGGAGTGGGGAAACTAGATCACGCAAAGTCAAAAAAGCGTGAATCGCTGACAGCTTAATGCTGCGAAATTGACTCAAGTTGTTGCAAGAGCAGCGCCGCCTGGGTGCGCGTTCGCACGCCCAACTTGCGGAAGATCGCCGTCACATGCGCCTTGATCGTCGCTTCCGAGACGCTCAGCTCGTAGGCAATCTGTTTGTTCAACAACCCTTCGCACACCATGGTCAACACCCGGAACTGCTGGGGCGTCAGGCTGGCAAGGCCATCACGGGCGGCCTTGGCTTCGTCGGACACGTTGATTTCTTCAAATGCCTGCGGCGGCCAGGACACATCGCCATCCAGTACCGTACGCACGGCTTTCTGGATATCTTCCATCGCGCTGGACTTGGGAATGAACCCGCTGGCGCCAAACTCCTTGGAGCGCACCACCACATCGGCTTCTTCCTGGGCCGAGACCATCACCACAGGGATCTGCGGGTATTGGCCGCGCAATAGCACCAGCCCGGAGAAACCGTAGGCACCGGGCATGTTCAGGTCGAGCAGCACCAGGTCCCAGTCGGATTTTTCGGTGAGGCGGGCTTCCAGCTCGGCAATGCTGGCCACTTCGACCAGGCGCACGTCCGGGCCGAGGCCCAGGGTCACGGCCTGGTGCAACGCACTGCGAAACAGCGGGTGGTCATCGGCTATCAGGATTTCGTATGTGGCCATTGATTAAATGATCCTGTTTTTTATGGGAGCCCTGATGGGTTCAGGGTTCGCCAGTACACAAGGCGACAGCCAGGCAGCCATCGCCACAGGGCACGCTCAACGTCAAAAGCACCTGGAACGACGTCGAAAATTCACGGTTGCACCCCAATCGGCGCCCAGCATGCCCAGCGTAGCCTAGGGGGTCAAGCACTACGCCCACGGGCATTTTAGCGGGGTGAGGGTTTAGGGTGCCATCATGCAAACGTCGTCTGGCTATACCACCGGTACATAGGGCGCAAGACGAGTATGGACGATGTCCGTCGGGTCCAGGGGCAACTGGAACTTGGCCGCCAGGTAATGAGTGCTGAAGACGTCGAGGTAGGCGTCCAGCACTTCGCAGGCTACTGGGTCATCGGCCAGCTCAAGGCACAGGGCCGCGACTTCGGCGGTACAGAAGTGGTCGTCGCGCTTGGAGCGGCGCAGCTTGTAGCGTGACAGCTGTTCCGGGGCCAGGCTGAGTACCGGCAAATGCTCCAGGTAGGGACTTTTGCGGAACATCTTGCGCGCCTCACTCCAGGTGCCATCCAGCAGGATGAACAGCGGGCGCTTGCCCTCCTCCACCGTGACTTCGCTGACGACACGCTCGGCGGCGACAAACTCGCCGGGGAACACGATGTAAGGCTGCCACTGCGGGTCGGCCAGCAGGGTGAGCAAGTCAGGATCGACCTCGGTGCGCGACCAGGCAAACGCCGTGGTGTCGTCGATGACATCGGCGATCAGCCAGCCGGTGTTGCTGGGTTTCATCGGCTCGACGTCATGCATCAGCAGGCACATGGCGGATTTCGCCGCGACCTTTGGCCGCCAGGCACACAGGCAATACTCGGGGATGACCCGGCAGCCGGGGCAGCGCTCGGCACGCGAGCCACGATTAAGAAACGGCCGGACGGCGCGGGCCAGGCGCTGGGTGCGCAGGCGGGAAACGGCGTGGCTCATCGGATGCGCCGCTGGAACGGGTAAATCGACACGGTAAAAACTCGTGGAAGGCGGAAGTGGCCGCAGTTTACCAGCGATACGCCTGGCTGTAGTGGCAGGGGCTCACCTATAATTGCGCGCCACTGAACGCACAGCGCAGTGGCTGGTCTATGCACCAGTAACCGAATCAGGAGAGTTTCATGCTGCGTTCCATGCTGCGTTTTGTCGCCCCATCCGTCGCCCTCGCGCTGGTATTGCCCGTGTGCGCCCAGGCGGCCTCGCTGCTGGAGGCCCAAATGAACCGGAAACTGCAAAGCGTCGCGGCCGAAAGCAACAAGGACCTGCCACGGGAAATCGACGAAAAAACCCTGGAAGTCGCCTACACCGTAGAAGGTATGCAACTGATCGACCACTTGAGCGTGTTGCCCGACCGCGCTGAACAGATGCGTGCCAACCCCAAGGCGGTGTATTTCCAACTGGGCCAGAGCGTGTGCCTGAATAAGGGCTACCGCGAGCTGATGGCCAAGGGCGCGGTGATGCGCTACGAAATCACCGAAAACAAGACCAACCGTCCTGTGGCATCGGTGAAGTTCGTGGAAGCGGATTGCCCGGCACCGGCTGCGGCCAAGAAGAAAAAGTAACCTGTGCCTGACCCTCGCGCGCTGCCGTCCGGTGGCGCGCACTCCCTGCGCTTCAACTCCCCGTACACAGCTAAACTCCCTGATGAGTGACCAATAAGCGGTTGCCAGCCAAGGGTTTTTCGGCCCATGATCACGCTATCCCAACCGCCCGTTCACAATGGTTTCCACACCGTTCTGTAACATTTTCAGGGCAAAAGAGGGTTGCCCTCCTGCGACTTGCAGTGCAAAGGTTTTTAAATCACAAGGAACATACAGAGCCCGTTTGCCGCCTGGCAAACCTGTGCAATGCCTTGGGCATGCAGCGACACATGCAGTGTCGCGGCCGCCGGACGAATTTCTCGCCGCAGGCCCCGCCTCTGTGAAGAAGGAGAAGTTGAATGCCTTACGAACCGAACGACAGCCTACTCCGACATTTTGAAGAAAACGGCGCCGACCTCACGCAGCAGGTCGAAACCCAACTCCAGCTGATCGCCCCCAACAGCCCGAACATTCCGCTGTACCGCGACATGATCCTCACCGTGCTGCGCATGGCTCAGGACGACCGCAACCGCTGGAACGCCAAGATTACCCTGCAAGCCATCCGTGAACTCGACCATGCCTTTCGCGTGCTGGAGCAGTTCAAGGGTCGGCGCAAGGTCACGGTGTTTGGCTCGGCCCGTACGCCGGTCGAAAGCCCACTGTATGCCCTGGCCCGCGAAGTGGGCGCTGCCCTGGCACGCTCGGACCTGATGGTGATCACTGGCGGCGGCGGTGGCATCATGGCCGCAGCCCACGAAGGCGCCGGCCTGGAACACAGCCTGGGGTTCAACATCACCCTGCCGTTTGAACAGCATGCCAACCCGACCATCGATGGCACCGAGAACCTGCTGTCCTTCCACTTCTTCTTTACCCGCAAGCTGTTCTTCGTCAAGGAGGCCGATGCACTGGTGCTGTGCCCGGGCGGTTTCGGCACCCTGGATGAAGCGCTTGAGGTACTGACCCTGATCCAGACCGGCAAGAGCCCACTGGTACCCGTGGTATTGCTGGACGCGCCCGGCGGCGGTTTCTGGCAAGGCGCCCTGGACTTTATCCGCAGCCAGCTGGAAGCCAACCGCTACATCCTGCCTACCGATCTCAAGCTGATACGCCTGGTGTACAGCGCCGAAGAGGCCGTGGAAGAGATCAACCAGTTTTATGCCAACTTCCACTCCACCCGCTGGTTGAAGCGTGAGTTTGTGGTGCGCATGCATCACCCGCTCAGTGATCGGGCATTGGCCCACTTGCAGGGTGAATTCGCCAGCCTGCGGCTAAGTGGAGAGTTCCAGCAACTCGCGTATACCGGCGAAGAGCATGATGAGCCGAGGTTCAGCCATCTGACGCGGTTGGTGTTCAACTTCAATGGTCGCGATCAGGGCCGGCTGCGGGAGCTGGTGGATTACATCAACCTACCGGAGAACTGGGCGCAAGCTCAGGGGAAGGCGCAGCAACGAGTGGCGCCGGAGCCAGCGTGATTTTTTGAAGGCAAAAAAAAAGACCCACTATTTTCATAGTGGGTCTTTTTTATCGGCGGTGGTTTAGAGGGGGGGACGCTTCGCAGCCCGGCGGGAGCAAGCTCCCTCACCACACGAAGTCTTCAGTCGTCCATGTCTCGACCGCTCAACAAGCGACTGATCATCTCCATCGAAAACCCGCGATAACTCAGGAATCGCCCTTGCTTCGCACGCTCCCTGGCATCAATAGGCAGATGGCCAGAAAACTTGCGTCGCCAGGTGTCTTCCAACTGCGCCTGCCAGTTGATCCCGCATTCACGCAAGGCAAGGTCGATATCTGCGCGTTGCAGGCCTCGCTGACTCAGCTCTTCGCGAATACGCGCCGGGCCGTAGCCGGAGCGGGCTCGGTAGGAGACAAAACTTTCGAGGTAACGGGATTCGGAAAGCAGCCCCTCTTCCGTCAGGCGGTCGAGGGCTGTTTCGATCATCTCGGGCTCCGCGCCGCGCTGACGCAGTTTACGCGTCAGCTCGACCCGACCATGCTCGCGACGAGCGAGCAGGTCCATTGCAGTGCGCCGGACGGCGACAAGTGTATCCAGTACAACAGTCATCGTTTGGTTCAGATGTCAGTGTCGACTTCTTCCACCTCTTCAACCGGCTCACGGTTGGCGGCAGCTTTCACGTCTGGCGCTGCGGTCAGCAGCTTGTCGCGGATCTGCTTCTCAAGCGTGGCAGCGATGTCTGGGTTGTCCGCCAGGAACTTGGCCGAGTTGGCCTTGCCTTGGCCGATCTTGCTGCCGTTGTAGGCATACCAGGCACCGGATTTTTCAACGAAACCGTGCAGCACGCCCAGGTCGATCATCTCGCCGTTCAGGTAGATACCCTTACCGTAGAGAATCTGGAACTCAGCCTGACGGAACGGCGGAGCCACTTTGTTCTTCACGACTTTGACGCGGGTTTCGCTACCCACAACCTCGTCACCTTCTTTCACCGCGCCGGTACGGCGGATGTCCAGACGGACCGAAGCGTAGAACTTCAGCGCGTTACCACCGGTGGTGGTTTCCGGGCTGCCGAACATCACGCCGATCTTCATGCGGATCTGGTTGATGAAGATCACCAGGCAGTTGGCGTTCTTGATGTTACCGGTGATTTTACGCAGCGCCTGGGACATCAGACGGGCTTGCAGGCCCACGTGCATGTCACCCATCTCGCCTTCGATTTCAGCCTTCGGTACCAGGGCAGCCACGGAGTCGACTACGATCACGTCGATGGCGTTGGAACGCACCAACATGTCGGTGATTTCCAGGGCTTGCTCACCGGTGTCCGGCTGCGAAACCAGCAGGTCGTCAACATTGACGCCCAGTTTGCCGGCGTATTCAGGGTCGAGGGCGTGCTCGGCGTCGACGAACGCGCAGGTGGCGCCCATTTTCTGCGCCTGGGCGATCACCGACAGGGTCAGGGTGGTTTTACCGGAAGATTCAGGACCGTAGATTTCAACGATACGGCCTTTTGGCAGGCCGCCAATGCCGAGCGCGATGTCCAGACCCAGAGAGCCAGTGGAAATAGCCGGGATCGCCTGACGGTCGTGATCGCCCATACGCATTACGGCACCCTTGCCGAATTGACGTTCGATCTGACCCAGGGCCGCAGCCAAGGCTTTCTTCTTGTTGTCGTCCATTAAAGTCCTCACGTAATCAATAAGGCCTGGTCGGCCAACACCTGTATAAGTAGACAGTATTGTTCCACAAAGATCGGAGATCGCCTACCCCTGATTTTCTATTTCTGCTGCAGCTCGTCGCAACAAGCCCTCTAACGCGGCCTTTACCGTTTGTCGGCGGACCTCGTCGCGGTTGCCGGTGAAGTGCTCAAGTTCGGCCGTTATCTCTTCGCCCACGCCAAACGCCAGCCATACGGTGCCGACCGGTTTGTCTGGCGAACCACCGTCCGGCCCTGCCACACCACTGACGGCGACAGCAAACCGCGCCAGGCTTTTTTCCTGGGCGCCACGGACCATTGCTTCCACCACTTCCTGGCTGACCGCCCCGACTTTTGCAAACAATGTCTCCGGCACATTCAATTGCCGGGTCTTCTGCCGATTGGAATAGGTGACATAGCCCGCCTCGAACCAGGCTGAGCTGCCCGGAATTCGCGTGATGGCCTCCGCGATACCGCCGCCGGTGCAGGACTCGGCCGTGGTGACATGGGCGTTGAGCACCTGCAGGCGGCGGCCCAGTTCGGCAGCCAGTTGAGTGATTTCCTTCACGGTCGTCTCCAGTCGTGGGCGGGGGTTCGCCTACCCTACAGGAGACAATCTCACACGCAAGTGACGGACTGTCTCAAGACACTAACGGGCGACGGCTCGCACATACGCCTGGCAGGCACGCAAGGCAATCAGGGCGCTGTCGCCGTCGTCGGTGATGCGGATAATTCGCTGAGCATGCGCTGGGTCAAGTCGGGCTCGCGGGGCTGCATGAACCACGCTGCCGGCGGCGGTGGCGGCCGGCATTGGGCAGCCACTGGAAGCGTCGAGAAGGACTGACAGCCGCACATCAGCAGTAGCCAGGCGGTCACGCAAAGCGGCTTGAGTACGTTGGGCATCGCTCAACTCCCGGGCATGTTGTTGGTCGATGGCACTGAGCTGTTGCTCAAGGGCCAGCCGTCTGTCTTGTTCGGCCTGCTGTAGATGCAGGGCTTTCTGGGTCTGTGCGGCCGACAAGCGTTCAATCTGTGCCCCGTACCGCCACGCCTGCACCTGCCAGACAACGGCCACCAGCACGCATACGCCAATCGCAACTAAGAAACGCATAACACCGCCTTCGCCCGCGCCCACAGCTGCAAACGATCCTCCAGGCCATTGAGCCCGCCGTTGATGCGCCGGGTGATGGTGGTGAACTGGTCCTTGTCAGCGAGTTCATTCAAGCCATTGCTTTGCCAGAACCAGGCGGCGGATTCAGCAGCCCACTGGGGCTGCTCCAGCAACATCGGCTCTCGCAATAAACGATCATCACCAAACAATGCCTGGCTGCAGGCCTGGTAGTTACGGCGCCCCGTCACCTGGATCAGCCCCCGGCCCCGGTACTTCTGGCCGTCGCCGTCCGCTTCAGGAGTATTGCCCAGGCGCGCCGCCAGGATGCCAGTGTCGTACTTGCTCAGGTATTGATCGCTGCCCAGTTCGCGCACGTAGCGCAGTTGCCCGGACTCGTGGCCGACTTGGGCGATGAAGGCGGCGATGCGTTGTGGCGTGTTGATTTGACGGTGGAGCATGGCGCAGTTCAGCGCAGTAATGAAAACTCCCGCCTTGATGCGGGAGTTCGGTAGGATAGTTACGAGTTGCTGCTCAGACAGGACCATATTGTCTCCACATCAGAAACCTCAAACGAAGCATGAGGGGTGTCAATGGCGCGGTTTATTCCGCGGGGGACAAACCGCTCGCGCTGATCGTGCAGCGATAGCTGTCTTTGCGCTTGCCACTGGCCGTCACGGTATTGATCGACCAACGCCCCTGCATGAAGCCTGGCCATGACTCATCCAGCAGCAACAAGCCTTCAGCGGCGAATGCGGGGTTTCCAGGGCAAATCACCTCGATCTTCAGCCCTTCACGTCTCACACGGCGCATCTCGCCTTCAGCAGCGGAACGGGCTTCGGCTTCGTTCTGGTAACGCTGCGTAACCTCTTTAAACGGCTCGATACCCACCTGCACCACGTTTTTCTTACCGGCCGCCGCATCCCACCAGGACGCTTGTGCGCCGTCATATTTAGCGCGACTGCCCTCGGACATCTTGGCGCTGATAAAAGCACGCTCACCCGGGCGATTGTCACGCGTCAGCGACAGCCGCACATCCGGCAGGGTCTTGCCCGACAACGACGTGAGCTGGCCTTTTCGGCCCAGCACATAAAACTCATCGACCGGCTTGGCCACGGCATCAAAACGTCTGGCCAAGCGTGTCAGCAACGCCATGTCACTTTCGTTGGTCTGGTCAATGTGCGGAATCTGCTTGCCTTCGAGGTCAGGCGCCACCCGTGGTGAATAACCGTAGCGCGCCGTCAATTGACGGAACAGCGCGCCCAGGGTGATCGGCCCGTGACTGGCGGTGCGACGTTGCTTGAACCCGTCCATGTCAAACGGTGCCGCCGTGGCCTCCAATGCCAGGCGCATGGGAAACAGTGACGGTGTGCGCTTGGTGATCTTGAACGTCCCCTTGTCCACCAGGCCGGTTTCCAGATACCCCACGCGCAGACCGATTTTCCCACCCAGGTCGGGCAGGCCATCAAGGCCCTCGATATCGAGGGTTAACTTGAGATGGTCTGAGACAAGACCGGCCGTATCACTATGCTCCCACTCCAACAGGCGTTCGTTGAGCAGCGCGGCATTGGCCCCGTAGATTTCCACCACTGGCGTATATCCAAGTGTCATGGTCGCTCCTTAGTCCCAGGCCGAAACGGGCTGCTTCGCAATGGGCTGCCTGTCCAGTTCCGGCACAATCACACTGACACCTGCCGGCAGTACTGCGCCCTGCTCGGCCAACCCTGGGTTCAACCGCCACAGCACTTCCTCGGCGGCATCGTCACAGCGGCCAAGCTCGCGGTACAGCAACAGGTTCACCGAATCACCAGCAATACTTCGCACCCTACGCATTGACGAACTCCTCCAATACCAGCGACCAATTGACAACCATGGCGGTGCCATCGTCGATCACATTGGATTGTTTTTCGCTCACCGATTTGATCGTCCACAGCCCCCAGCTGAGGCCTACGCCATCGACCAGCGGCAATGGCGCACGCAGGGCTTGCAACGCACGCAGCTCATCCAGGCGTGCCATGCCGGTTGCCCGTGCGGCCTTACCGCCGAAGGTCAGCGTTTCAAGCTCTTGGCCGACCTGGCTGGACTTGGGTTTGCCGGCAATAATCGGCAGGCCGACCCATCCACCTGTGCTGGCGCGGTCCAGGGTGTCGTAGGCGAATCCACGAGACAGCCCGAAAATAAACGTGCCCAATGCCATCTGTTGCCGCATCACACCCCTCCAATATCGGTCAGTGCCGAATCACGTCGCGACCCCAGCAGGTCGCCCATCGACAGCGGCGAAAATTGCGCTTCGATCTGTTGCACCACCAACTCCGCCAGCTGTTGATAGCTGGCCTGCTCCGTTGCATTGATGGTGATCTGCGGGGCGAACGTGACTTGACGGTTGTCGGCCTGGGCATTGTCCAGGCGCTTGCTGACGTCGGCGGACGCGGGCAGGCGGTCGCTTGAACCGAGCAGCTTGTCACCGAGCCAACTGCCAGCCTCACTGCCCAACAAACCACCGATTGCACCACCGACCGCTGTACCGACACCGGGAAAAATCATGGTGCCGATGGCCGCACCGGCAGAGGCCCCGGCCCAGGCGCCACCGGCGGCACTGAGCCCGGCGCCGACGGCTTTGGCGTCACCGTTGCGCACGCCCTCAACCACATCCATAGCGGTGTCCACATACCGCATCGGGCCGAGACGACGGGCACCGACCGACTCCAGCCGGGTCATGGTGCCGGCCAACCGCGAAGTCGAGGCTTGAGGCAAATGGGGCGCCTGCGCAGCGTGCAACGCAGGCGGCGTGGGCAACATCGCCTTACCCAATCGATCGGATGCATCACGCAGCCAATTACCGAGCCTGCCGCCTTTTTTACCCGAGCCCTTGCCGGGGGCTTTACCGGAAGTGCTTTGCCCACGCTCACGCTCGTAGCCCGGCGGCAGAATAATGCTGGGGCGCGTGGAGCCGCTCTGCGACTCGTCAGGGCAGCAGCAACCTTGACCCTTGTCCTTTTCTTTATCGTAACCGCCGTCCTTGAACAACGTGCCAACCCCGGGCAACTTGCCCAGCGTCATATCCACCAAATTGCCCGTCACCCGCTCTTTAATCGTCTCGCCCACGCCCGAAAAAAATTCGGAAACCACCGGTGAAACGACCGACGACATCACCGTTTCAGCAGTCTTGAGCGATTCAGCGGCGACCGGTGAATCGCCGGCCCAAGTATTGACGGTGTCCAACACGCCGGTTTTGGCCAGCAGCCATGTGTCTTCTCCCAGGACCGGCACGGGTTCAAGCGTCCTGGTCAACCGCTCCGCGCTTTTGGTCGATTCTTCGCGCAAGACCGTTATTGATTTTTCCGGGGGGCGTTTCGATCCAAACGCAAGGCTGGTATTCGCCTGCTGAAGAGCCGCGACCGGGTCGAGGCGCTCCATATTGCGCACTGTCAAGGCTTCGCGTGTCAGGCGCCGATCATCCACCTTGCTCGACTTGAACGCCGTGGCACTGCCCGGCTCAGTCCGGCTGTCAGTTCTGGACGGGTTAACGTCCACGGCTTCAAGCCGTGATACTGAGACGCGCAGCGCATCTACGCTGCTGCGCAGTAACCCCAGGGACAATGACAGACCACTGAGCTGCAAGCTTGCGTTAGTCAGCGCCACGCTCATCGGGTGTATCGGTGCCGTCTCACCAAGGCGCTCAGGTGCCAACGCGCCTGAGTTGACCATGGCGGCGTCCTTGCCGACGACCGCCTGGCCATCCTTGGCCGCGGCATACGCCAGCGAATACTTGTTCTGCATCCCGCTTACTCCTGTTTGACGCCAAGGCGAGTGATCGCGATGTCGTAGCGGCGCAATGCTTTTCCGGCGTCCCAGTCGAGGATCTCGGCCTCATTGACTGAGTAAATCAGCGGCACCACATCGAGGATCACTTCGATGTCGCGCTCCGAAAGAAGTCCGCCGGTTGATTTAAAAAATCGTCGATACGCTCCTGCAATTCGGTCCAGTCAGGCACGGTCAGGCCGGCCAGGTCAGGAATCATCAGGCCGGCGCAGTGCGCGGTGATGAACTCGGCGCGCTCTTTGTTGGTGGCGAGTTTCTTCATCACCTTGGTAGCGCGCAGCGCGGGCATTTCCAGGGGCAGTTCGATGAGGTTTCGGCCGGCTGCGTCGAGGGGCAACAGCAGTTGGACGGGTTGGTCGTGGGTCGAGTCCGCTTGTTCGCCGAGAAAGAACGACGCAGGACGCGTCGACATCTCGTGTACGTACTGGGCAATGCTCACGTAATCCGGGCGCTTGAGTTGGTCGAGTTCTTTTTCCGACAGGCCGGTGGCGAGTTTCGCCAGTTCGAAAAACTGGTCGTCCTCGTCATCACCGGCCCGGGCCAGCGCGTCTTTTTGCGCGGCGTAGTACAGCGGTTTGAGTTGCACCTGCTCGATTATCGCGCCGGTATCGGCGGTGATCGGGGACAGCAGGACATGCAGCGGTGGCATCCAGGCCATGAGACAGCTCCTTGGTGAAGTATGGGGGCGAGCACGCCCGCCCCCGGGGCATTACGGCATCAGCACGGCGCGGCGCGCATCGCCGAGGATGTCGACGCCGTTCAGCACGAACTTCTGGGTGCGTACATCGATGTCGATGACCGGAATACCGTTTTCCAGGCGGTTGTAAGTGCGGCAGGACAGCTCCAGGGTGGTGAGTGCCTTATCGCCCATCTTCAGCTTCGCTTCGGACAGGGATTTGAGCTTGCCGCCAACGGTGTGGTAGGTGAAGTAGGTCTTGCCATCCTGATCCTGGCCGGCTTCGCGCACGTTGAGCAGGATGTCATCACCCAGGCGTACGCCCAGCGCGAGCATGATCTCCGGGCCGGCACCTTGCAGCACCAGCGTGGCGCCGAGCACCTTGCCGCTCTTGGCCATTTCCTCGGCGATAAAACGCCCGCCGGACATGGGCTCCATGTCGAACTCGATCTTCGGCGGAGTGAACTCCTCCACCGTCGCGGACAACGGCAGGCCTTGAAGGGTGGCCGCGATGGCCTGTCTGACTCGGTTGGTAAACATTAGAGAACGTCCTCCAGGAACTGCTCGATGATTTCATCGCGGGCATTGAGTTGATAAATCATGTGTTCATTCGGCGCGTAGCGGCCGTAGTCGATGACGATGAACCAGGTGCCGTTCTTGTACTTCTCGACACTGTTCAATTCCGGATGCAGGTACACGCTGCCACCAGGGATGGTTTCATCGGCGACCAGGGTTTGCAGCCAGTCGTTGATGCGCTTGACCTCCTGGTCCATGAAGGACTTGGTGAGGTTCTTGGCCATGGCTTTCTGGCCGGCCTTGACCAGCTTGCGGCTGATCGCATCTTCCAGGCCGACGTAGCTGATGAACTTGCCGGTGATGGAGCGGTTACCCAGCAGCGAGAAACCGCCGAGGATGGTACGGGCGTAGTAGCTCACGCCGTAGCGGTTGAGCAGGTCGCCTTCGGTGGAGGTGTCGAGGATGTTGTACTCGACCACGCGGGAAACGTCCTCGGCGAACGTCACCTGGTTGCCTGGACTTTCCCACTGCTTGACCTTGGCCAGCGCAGCGATGGCCAGGGACGATGGCGCGAGGAACACGTTTTTCTTGGCCGCCTTGGAGTACACCGACGGCATGTTGTGCACCAGAAGGCAGCGGTCAAAACCGAGATCGGCACCGCCCAGTTCGCCGCTGTAGGTCACTTGGTCGGCGACGCTGGCGTCCTTGCCGTCCAGCACCACGCGGGCCTTGATGCGCTTGCCGAAGGCAGCAAATTCACCGGCCACGGCCTTGGTGCCGGTGAAGCCAGGGGCACCGATGATGGTCAGGTCTTCCGGTACGCTGGCCAGTGCGGCCAGGCCAAGCTTGCGGCCAGTGACCGGTTCATCGCCGCCGATCACGTTGTTGATGGTCTCAGCCGGGGTCGCCCCCTCCTCCACGATCACTACGTAGACCGGCACCTTGACCACTTTTAGGATCTGGTACACGGCGTGGAACAGCGTGCCCGACTCCGTGCCGGTCGGGTCCAGCAGCGCCTGGGTGGTGAAACTGTTGATGCGGAACGGCGCATTCTTCGGGATCGACGCATGGGCCTTCGGCGCAGTGCCGACCAGGCCGATCACGTTGTCACCCAGGCCACCCATGGCCTCGGGGGATTCGGTGGCATTCACGGTGATACCGTTGTGCTCGAAGTTCAGAACCTCAGCCATGGTCAGTCAGCCTTCTTTGGGGTGGAGTTGAGGACGCTGGTCAGTTCCAGGCGGCCGGCGGTGCGCAGGGCGGATGCTTCGACGTCCAGCAGCTCCAGTTCCTCGCCGACGGTGGACCAATGGCCGCCTCCGGTGGGGAAAGGGATGAGGACGGTGTAGGTTTGGCGGTTTTGCATAGGGACAAATCTCCGGGTGGAAAACGCCAAAGCCCCTGCGGGAGGGGCTTTGGGAGGCGAAAAAAAACCGCTTTCGCGGTAGGTTATTTAAGGAAAGAGGGTTTTTCCGGCCAAATCACTGCATCGGGGTCCGCGCCTTGATCCGGGATGTCTCGAAGCCCTTGACGATAAACGACGAACGCCGCCTTGTTTTTATCCAACATTGGATAGTCGGGCATTGCGGCATAATCACTGGCTGACAAGTCTTTATCGCGAGCACTACGGATGACTTGCCATTTAATGAGTGGATGAAGTTCTGCAGGTACAAAAATTGGTTTCATGGTCTCTCCTTAATTCAAAGCCAACATAGTTCCCCAGTCGCCGGGACTGGTAACCACCCCCGTGCAAGCACCTGCCAACATCACTTCGACAATACCGGAAGCGGAAGTACGCATAGGATGAAGGTGATAATAGGCGCCGAATAGTTCACTGGGTGCAACAACCGCCGAACACCAGCGCCATTTCCCTTTAACCGCCCCGCTACTCCAGGCCCCCGTGATTGAACCCTCCACGACACGCACAAAAGCACCCAACGTGATATACGAGTTGAGCGGAACCGCACCTGTTCCATTAGCAAGCGCAGTATCAACCGTATAAGGGAAAGCAAGCCAAGGGCTCGCATCGGCGGTGGCCCATTTTAATTGCCACACATTAACGATCGTCCGCCAATACTCACTCGCCCTGATATCGAAGCCAGGAAATTGTTCGCGGACATCTGCCTGAACCTGAAGCATGAAATCCACATCTGCCTGCGGACGACCTGTAGCTTGAGACGTGGTGGTAATCGACCGAAGTTTGCTGCTGGTAACCTCGCCGTGAATCCCCCAATTATCGATCAACTTCCCATCCGTACTAGGATACAAGTTGAAGTTCTTGGTAACTGCAAGCCTGGGCAAACGGCTCTTCAGATCCAAAAGCTGTACATCGTAGGCGCGCCGGGCATCCGCAATCGCCTTATCTATCTCACCTACCTTGCCAGTTACGACACTGGTAAGACTATTCGCCGCGCTGACGACGGCCGCCAGTTGCTGTTCTGTACTCAAAATCAGATCTCCTTATCTGTTTGATTATTCAGTAGAATCTCACTGGTCAACACCAAGAAACTCACATTCAAAAATCACCATTCCTATGCTCAAGTTTCATCACGCGAAACAACAGTCCTACCTCTCTGGCCATAGTGTCAACACTGGCAGCAGAGAGTGTCGCCAACTCATCGACCAGTAGCACATTGAGGTTTTCACTCCCCACCACAATCGTCACACTGTTCGCTGGCAATGGCGAAATATCCAGCGTGAATTTTTGCAGTACTCGCGCTGCCGCCGCTTTATACGTCAACAACTTCCCTGCCACGGAATACACCGCCAGCAAAGTCCCGCTGGCGAGATAAAACCCGAACTCGCCGATTTCATATTCGGCCTCGCCATCAAACAGTGCGGCCATCCTGAGTTGCCGGTCGCCCAAGTCCTCGTAATCCACAATGGCGACCCGTTGGCGCTCATCGCGCAAGGCTATTTCCGAGCCGTCAGGGCTGTAGCGGCCGGTACCGGCGCCAATGTGGGTGATTTCGCCTTTCAAGCCCTGGTTCTTTGCCTGCAGCACTTCATCCAAACCTTTGGAGGTGAAGCGCACCAGGCGCGTAATGTCATCTGTCATGGCTGCGCCCTGAGGTCGTAGTCGTTAATGGTGTAGTGACGGGTGGCCCCGACACTGTTAAGCCGAGCAGCCAACGCCAACTCCGGTAGTGCGCTGGTCAGAGAAAACTCACCATCACTCAACGAAGCATGTGCGACTTGAGTGAACGCAAGGCGCCCTTGGGTTTCGAGAACGATGGTGATCGTTGCCAGGTCCCGCTCACTCTGCGCTGCATTGATGCGGCGGATCAGGCGGTTGTGGTCACCACTGGACCAACTGCGCCCGATGATGGCCTGCACATCAAAGGTGTAAGGCAAGCCCAAGGGTCGCTGCTGATACCAGGCACTGATGTTGGGAGTGAATCCCAGTGACTCCACCGCGTGAACGAGCGCCTTCGGTGTCCCCGCCTGACGCTGTATCTGCCAGGACAAGGCCACAGTCAGGCGTTTTTCCGACTCGCTGGCGTCAGCATCCCATTCACTGACGCCGCGGTCGGCGGCCAGATAAGGAAGAAACTCGCTGGGCGTTTGCAGCGGACTCATCAAGGCCGGAAATGGCGGACTCACTCGATCCAGCAGCCTACCCAACCCCAGGTCCAGCGCCCTTTCCAGCGGTGAGCTGTTGACCGGCAACAGGCTCGCTTTGGGTTCATCCATCATAGCGTGCGCACCTCCACCTCGACGCCCGTGCAATACGGGGCCTGGAACGCGGTGCTGATGATCGGCTCCAGCGGCTCAAGGATCTGCAGTTGCGCCGCGCCAGCGCTGTGGATGGCGTAGTCGATCCAGCTTGGGTCGACCCGACCTTCCAGGCGATGGCACGAGTCGGCGTAGGTTTGCAGCAGTTTCTGTGCAGCAACCTGGGTCAAGCCAGAATCCGGGCCGGCGTTGATCTTGGCGATCACGCGGATTTTGTAGCGCTGGATCTGTGCTCCCTGGACGGTGACCAGATCGGTTTCCGGCCTTACATCGGGCCGTGCGAAATGTCGCCGCACGCCGTCAAGCAAATCGGCGGAAGCGGTGCCATCACCCTCCCTGGAAAGCACGGTGACCATCACCTCGCCGGGCGCCGTGCGTCGAGCGTTGCCGTCCTTGACCTGCGCCGCGTAGCCGTCCGGATCAAAGGTGTAGCTGACGGTCACTACGCCCGGCGTGGCGCTTTGCACCTTCACCGATGGCCGCTCGCCCAGGGTGAACACCTCGCGACGATACTGCATGCGCGAGCCTGCCGCCGGGGCGTGGGGCGCCAGGTAGTAACGCAGGCGGGCGTCGTCGTCGCTTTCCAGAATCGGTGGCACCGGAGGGAAAGCAGCCGGGTCACCTGGGTCGAGGACCTGGCGCTCCAGCCCCATATCAGCCAGGCGTGCGTCCAGGTTGCTGCCGGTGGCCCACCAGGCCAACATCTGCTTGATGCGGGCGTTGTACTTGCGTTCGTGGGTTTGCAGGCGCACGCAAAATGCTTCCAGGGCCAGGGTCAGCAGTTCGCTTTCATTGTCGAGGCTGATCTTGAGTTTGGCCGAGCTTTGCGGGGCGCGAGTGGCGACGTAATCAACCACGAAGGCCTTGAACTCGGCCAGCAATGGTTCGAACTCATCGACCGCGATGATGGCCGGTTCGGCCAGTTGGTTCTGGCCAGGGATCAACATGCTCATGTCACGACCTCGAAGGATTGCTGGCGGTTTTTCCAGGTGCCGGCAAAACGCAGCAACAAACCGGCGCCCTGACGGGTAGCGACGATGATCTGGGGCTGAAAGTCGGCGATACCGTTCTGGGGGTTATAGAACGCCTGGGCGGCGTGGCTCTGGGCGAGGATCAGCAGATCGTCACCGAGGTTCTGCCCGAGTAGTTGCGGGATCAGCGAGCCGTACAACGGGCGCTTCTGGCGAGTGCCCACGGGAGTGGTCAGCGCTCGGGTGGCGCGCTGCACGAATTGCAACCAGTCATCGACGGCTGCCCCGGTGTCACGGTCGATTCCAATCATGGGATGTCCTTATCAGGGGCTGATGACCCGGCCTTGATGGTCCACCACCGGGCCGGTGAAGTGCGCGCCGCCGGCATCCAGCAACAGGCTGGTACCGCCGACTTGCAGCGTGATGCTCTGGCCGCTCATCGTCAGGCTGGCGGCGCCGACCTTGACGTAGACCTGTTCGCGAGAACCGATAAACGTGGTTGGGCCGTTGACCCAATTGAAGGTGTGGCTGGCGTCGTCGTAGTCGCTCTGGGTGCCATCCTGATAACGCCGCCGGGTCAGCGTCGGAACACTGGAAACCGGCGGAAAACGATCGCTGTTCAAGCCGAACAAGGCCACCGACTGCGCCCCACCCTCGCCGCCGCCATAGTTGAGCAACAAGCATTGCTCGCCCACTGAGGGGATACGGGTTTCGGTCTGCGCCCCGGCGCTGGGGTTGAAAAACTTGATCGCCGGACTGAGTAAGTCCCCGTGGCTGATCGTGCAGGTATTGCTGGCGGCGTCGACCTCCTGGCACACGCCAATTCGGCAGAAGCTTTCTGCGCGTCGATAGAGATCTTCAAGCTGGGCTTCCATTTCGGCCAGGCGCTCGACGATCGGCCCCAGTTGCATGCGTAGCAATGCATCGAACATGGGCTACTCCTGCAACGGGCGGTATTGGTCGGGATCATCGATGTTCGTGACTTCCCAGGTGCAGGCAAACAGCGGCTTGCCTGTGGGATCTTCGAGCAGCGACGGGCCAAGATAGAGGGTTTGGATGAAGGAAACAGTCCAGGTGTCGTAGTCCGTTTCCGCGCTGGTAAGCACGGAAGGTGCCGCGACAATCGCAGTGGGCAGGTCACATTGATCGGGCGGCAGGCCCCAGCGGTTATCCAGGGCCAAGTCCATCAGTTGGCTGGCCAGGTCGCAGGCGTCAAAGGGCGTCGAGCCACTGACGACCGTGACCTTGAGTGAAACCGACAAGGCATGCGCCTTGCGCCCGGCAAGGGAGCGAACACCCGGGCCATTGCGCTCCACGCTGATCAAAATGCCGGTTTTGTCGCCCGTCTCGGAGAAGTCATGGTGATTACCGACCCGTAGTTGTGGGAACGCGCGCTTCAGCGCGTCCCCAATCGCCACAGGCAGTTGGGAAGGTTTTTCGAGAAGTGTCATCTGCTTGCATCCTTGCAGCGCTTACTGCTGATCCGGGCGAGAGTTCGGGGCCTGGTTGACCCCGATGCGCTTGGCCGCCCAGCGTTCATAAAGGCCGATGGCCACGTCCGCACCGGCCATGGCGGTGAGGCAACCAATGGCCCCGGCGGTCCAGATCGACATGCCGGCGGCGTAGCACAGCATCAAGGCCGAGACCCCGCAGACCATGCACGCCCCGGACCGCAGGGCCAGGCGCCGGATCAACGACCAACCGCGGGCGCCCTCCTTGTCGGCGCGCCACATTTCGCCGGACACCCCGCCGATCAGGGCCAGTACGATCACCAGCCAGATAGGCATTTCCGCTAACGCTTGCTGCTCGTTTGTCATGTCACGCCTCCTGGCTGAGCACTACCGGCGCCGGGCCGGCTCTTGGGTAAATCCATTTCGTAGGTAGGCATTCCAAAAAGCCCGGTTGCCCGGGCTTTTCAGTAATGCGGTCCATATTCGATCTTTCGGCGCTACTGGCGCGGTACGGATCTTTCCTCGATGTTTTTCCGACCACGATCCCTGTCTGCCGGATAACTGCTTCTGGTGCTTTACGCTGCACACCCGGGTCAGTTGCCAACCCTCTGAACCGTTATGAGGCCGGTTCATCGCTGCCTGTGTTGGTTATGCTTTGAAACTAAAGAGCGTCGGCATCCTTGCCGGTATTGCCTGGCATCCCTGCCATCGCTCAGATGGCGTCCTTGCCGGTGTTGCGTGCCTTCCTTGTCTTTCCTGGCAGCATCCTTGCCGCCTCCACCAGGCCTTGTTTGGCTGGCTTGAGATGAAGAATAGATATGTATGCATATACAGTCAATGCACAAATGCATTTATTTTTAGCGGATAAATGCATTGACGCATTTATAGCCTTATAGGACGGGGGTTTGGCGATTTTCTGCAGACGGAAAAAAGCCCGCTCGTTGGCGGGCTTTGTCTTACGCGGGAAGGTTAACGGGCGTACATACCCCACCAAAACACATGACCCAGGATGCTGATCTGCTCATCCTGGATATCCTGGAAGCTGTAGTCTTCATCCGGGTGCTCATCGCGGTTGAAACTGCGCAGGCGGATCCCGGAAGGCAGGCGATAGAGCTGTTTCACGCGCAATTGGCCGTTGTGATTGATGGCATACAAGTCACCATCGACGATATCGCCGATGCCACTCTTGCCCGCGTTCACCCCGACCGTCGCACCGTCGCGCAGCACCGGCAACATGCTGTTGCCGCGCACCGTCACGCACTTGGCCTGGTCGAACTGCACACCGTTATGCCGCAGGCTGCGCTTGCCGAACCGCAGGCTGGCCTTCTCGCTTTCCTCGATGACGAATCTTCCTGATCCAGCAGCCAATTCAACCTCGCGCAGAAAGGGGATCGACACCTCGTCATCATTGACGGGCGTGTCGTCGTCCCAAAGGCTTATGTCCTTGAGTTCCGAATGCATCGGGTCGCGCGCGTCATCGCGCAAAGCGCCCATCGCCGCGCGCCCGCGCAGGTAATCGGTGCTGACACGGAAGTACTCGGCAATACGGGAGATGTGCTTGTCCGACGGATCAACGATCTTGCCGCTGAGGATCCGGGACAGCGTGGATTGTGGCACGCCGGTGCGCCGGTAAAGCTCCGTGGGGGAGATCCGGTCGCGGTCCAGCAATTCTCTTAAGACGATAGAAACGTTGCGTTTTTGCATAACGAGGATAGTGACGGGAGTTTTTTGGCTTGGCAAATGCTAATTTGCATTTTTTATGCATACTATCACGCACTATGACAACCAAATCCTCCGTCCACGCATCCCGCGCCGAGTACGCCCGACGCATGAACCGCGTACTCAACTACATCGATACCCACCTGGATACCCCATTGGAGGGTGCCCGGTTGGCCGATATCGCCAACTTTTCGCGCTTCCATTTTCATCGGATTTTCGCGGCGTGGATGGGCGAGACATTGGGCAGCTATGTCCGCCGGCGGCGACTGGAGAAGGCAGCGTTCCGCCTGTCCTGCGGCAACCACGAAACCGTACTCGAAACAGCATTGGCCAGCGGTTTCAACTCGGGCGAAGCATTCGCACGGGCCTTCAAACTACAGTTTGGCTGCACGCCATCCGAGTGGCGCACCAACACACCGCAGCGACTGGCAGCACAGGCGGCAGCCATCGGCCCGCGGCCGGGTGCGCAGCAGAGCAATCCTGATCAGGTCTTCGGCAATGCCCATCAGGCACATGAGCGTACGTTCGACGACGCTGGGCTCTCTTCTCCTTCAACGAAAGAGCCCACCATGGACGTACGCATCATTGATTTACCCAAGGTACGCGTTGCCTACCAACGCCTGATCGGCCCCTATGGCCCCGCAATCGGCCATTTCTGGCGCGGGACCATGGCGCCGTGGATGCACTCCAATGGCCTCGGCGATGAACGGTGTTACGGCATAGGGTATGACGATCCATCCATCACGCCCCCGAACAAGTGCCGCTACGATGCTTGCGTTGAAGTGCCAGCCTCTTTTTTAACCAGCGCCCAGGCAGACATTCAGACCCTGCCGCGCGGCCGCTATGCCGTAGCGAGCTTCAAAGGGAAAACAGAAAAAATAGCCGATGCCTGGATGTGGCTGACGCGAGAATGGATGCCTTCCAGCGGTCTGCAATGCGATGACCGACCATGTTTCGAGATGTTCTTTGCGGCAACCGCAACCGATTCGGACACCGGTGAGTTCATCTGCGACATCTGCATCCCTGTGCGGTCGCTGTAATACAAAGGCATCAAAGATACCGGCGGCGCGTTTACTTGCAGTTAAGTAAATGCACCGCCGGCTTTTGCGTTTTACCTATCCGTTTGCGACCTGCGAAGCTCCGACCTCACATGTTAACCTTGCGCCCATCGCAAAATCGCAGGGCGGAATGCCCCACATTTGCCCCACTCCTTTCAACGAATTTGCCTACGACCCAATGAGTAAAAACACGTCCGATCTGTCCTCCCACACCCCGATGATGCAGCAGTACTGGCGCCTCAAGAACCAGCACCCTGATCAGTTGATGTTCTACCGCATGGGCGACTTCTACGAGATCTTCTACGAAGACGCGAAGAAGGCCGCCAAGCTGCTGGACATCACCCTGACCGCGCGCGGGCAATCGGCGGGGCAGTCGATTCCGATGTGTGGGATTCCTTACCATTCGTTGGAGGGTTACCTGGTCAAGCTGGTGAAGCTGGGCGAGTCGGTGGTGATCTGTGAGCAGATCGGCGACCCGGCGACCAGCAAGGGGCCGGTTGAACGCCAGGTGGTGCGAATTATTACGCCGGGAACGGTGAGTGATGAGGCGCTGCTGGATGAGCGTCGCGATAACCTGATTGCCGCCGTGTTGGGCGATGAGCGCCTGTTCGGGTTGTCGGTGCTGGATATCACCAGTGGCAACTTCACGGTGCTGGAGATCAAGGGCTGGGAGAACCTGCTGGCGGAGCTGGAGCGCATCAATCCGGTGGAGTTGTTGATCCCGGATGATTGGCCGAAGGATCTGCCGGCAGAAAAACGCCGTGGGGCCAAGCGCCGTGCACCGTGGGATTTCGAGCGTGATTCGGCGCTGAAAAGTCTGTGCCAGCAGTTCTCCGTGCAGGACCTCAAAGGCTTTGGGTGCGAAACCCTGACCCTGGCCATCGGCGCCGCCGGTTGCCTGCTTGGCTATGCCAAGGAAACCCAGCGCACCGCCCTGCCGCACTTGCGCAGCCTGCGTCATGAGCGTCTGGACGATACCGTGGTGCTCGATGGCGCCAGCCGTCGCAACCTGGAGTTGGATACCAACCTGGCCGGTGGTCGCGATAACACCTTGCAATCGGTGGTCGATCGTTGCCAGACCGCCATGGGCAGCCGCCTGCTGACCCGCTGGCTGAACCGTCCGCTGCGCGACCTGGCTGTGCTGCAAGCGCGGCAGTCTTCAATTACCTGTCTGCTGGATGGCTATCGCTTTGAAAAGCTGCAGCCACAGTTGAAGGAAATCGGCGATATCGAGCGCATCCTGGCGCGGATCGGCCTGCGTAACGCACGACCCCGTGACCTGGCGCGCCTGCGCGATGCCCTCGGTGCCCTGCCGCAACTGCAGGTGGCGATGACCGAGCTGGATACGCCGCACCTGCAACAGCTTGCAACTACAGCCGGGACTTACCCGGAACTGGCAGCCTTGCTGGAAAAAGCCATCATCGACAACCCGCCGGCGATCATCCGTGACGGGGGCGTACTCAAGACCGGCTACGACAGCGAACTGGACGAGCTGCAATCCCTGAGCGAAAACGCCGGGCAGTTCCTGATCGATCTGGAAGCTCGCGAAAAAGCCCGCACCGGCCTGGCCAACTTGAAGGTCGGCTACAACCGCGTGCATGGCTACTTTATTGAGTTGCCGAGCAAACAGGCGGAGTCGGCGCCGATCGATTATCAGCGCCGCCAGACCCTCAAAGGTGCCGAGCGCTTTATCACCCCGGAACTGAAAGAGTTCGAAGACAAGGCACTGTCGGCCAAGAGCCGCGCCCTGGCTCGGGAAAAGATGCTCTATGAAAACCTGCTTGAAGACCTGATCAGCCAGTTGGCGCCGCTGCAGGACACCGCCGCCGCCCTGGCCGAACTGGACGTGCTGAGCAACCTGGCCGAACGTGCGCTGAACCTTGACCTGAACTGCCCGCGCTTTGTCAGCGAACCGTGCATGCGCATCGTGCAAGGTCGTCACCCGGTTGTAGAACAGGTGCTGACCACGCCGTTCGTTGCCAACGACCTGTCCCTGGACGACGATACCCGCATGCTGGTCATCACCGGTCCGAACATGGGTGGTAAATCCACTTACATGCGCCAGACCGCGTTGATCGTACTGTTGGCGCATATTGGCAGCTTTGTGCCGGCGGCCAGTTGCGAGCTGTCCCTGGTGGACCGTATTTTCACCCGGATCGGTTCCAGCGATGACCTGGCGGGCGGCCGTTCGACCTTTATGGTGGAAATGAGCGAGACCGCCAATATCCTGCACAACGCCACCGAACGCAGCCTGGTGCTGATGGACGAAGTGGGGCGCGGTACCAGCACCTTCGACGGCCTGTCCCTGGCCTGGGCGGCGGCCGAGCGCCTGGCGCATCTGCGTGCCTATACCCTGTTTGCTACCCATTACTTCGAGTTGACGGTGTTGCCGGAAAGCGAGCCGCTGGTGGCCAACGTGCACCTGAACGCCACCGAGCACAACGAGCGCATCGTGTTCCTGCACCATGTGCTGCCAGGGCCGGCCAGCCAGAGTTACGGCCTGGCCGTGGCACAACTGGCCGGCGTGCCGAACGACGTGATCACTCGCGCCCGCGAACACCTCAGCCGCCTGGAAACCACAGCCTTGCCGCACGAAACCGCAGTGGCCAGCCCGAAGAAAACCAGCAGCAAAGCCAGTGCGCCGCACCAGAGCGATATGTTCGCCAGCTTGCCCCATCCGGTACTGGATGAGTTGGCTAAACTTGACCTTGACGACTTGACGCCTCGAAAAGCGCTCGAAATGTTATATGCACTTAAGACTCGGATATAACGCAGACGCGTGCAAGCTGGTAGACTCTCGCGCGGTTTGGGATGCTGCAGGCTATTAGCCTGGCCTGCAGACTATCGCTCCCGAACCTCGCGAGCCCTGCCACAAAGGGTTTCGCTGCCGCCGCCTGAGGAGAGAATTAGAAATGACCTTCGTCGTTACCGACAACTGCATCAAGTGCAAGTACACCGACTGCGTCGAAGTGTGTCCGGTGGACTGCTTCTACGAAGGCCCGAATTTCCTGGTTATCCACCCGGATGAGTGCATCGACTGCGCCCTCTGTGAACCTGAATGCCCGGCCGTCGCTATTTTCTCCGAGGATGAAGTCCCGGCAGAGATGCAGGAATTCATTCAGTTGAACGTCGAGCTGGCGGAAATCTGGCCGAATATCACTGAACGCAAAGACCCGATGCCAGATGCAGCGGAGTGGGATGGCAAAAAAGGTAAGATTGCAGACCTAGAACGCTGATAGCGTCGCCCCCCAAAAGGCCCCTTGCGGGCCTTTTTGCGTTTCTGGAAGGTGGGTTTCACTTTCCTGCAGGCAAAAAAAAGGGGCGGTTTGACCCGCCCACATTTTTTCCCTAGTCCCTGTATTCCTTTTCATCATCCTGATGAATCGCATCCTGCGACGTTCCTTCAACCATCGTTCCTTGATGGCTGTGTCAATCCGTGGACACAGGGCTGATCTTAGAGAGTTCCAAAGTAAGTTCAACAGGATCCAACCCGGCAACTGACAGCCTCCCGCACCCAAAACGATATAAATAATTGTTATTTTTCAATTAGATAGAGAATCCCCTAGGCAGTTTGAGACGCTCCGGGATGGAAAAAAAACCAAACACTTACGAGAAAGTAAGTAAATGCTTACACGAGCAATTGCGTAAAAGCGTAACAAGCACCCTTTCTCAATCGCCGGACAAGAAAAAGCCCCGACACTGTCGGGGCTCGATGACCTGCAATCGCCTCAGTCGTCGCTGACAGAAATAGTCGGCATTGCCGGGCTTGCAGCTTCCTGCAACACGATCCGTGCTCCCACATGGCGGGCCAGTTCCTGGTACACCATGGCGATTTGGCCATCAGGGTCTGCTGCCACGGTGGGCTTGCCACCGTCGGCCTGTTCGCGAATCACCATCGACAGCGGCAATGAGGCCAGCAGCTCAACGCCGTATTGGCTTGCCAGCTTCTCGCCACCGCCTTCGCCGAACAGATGCTCGGCATGGCCACAGTTGGAGCAGATGTGCACCGCCATGTTCTCCACGACGCCCAGCACCGGGATATTGACCTTGCGGAACATCTCCACACCTTTCTTCGCGTCGAGCAGCGCCAGGTCTTGAGGCGTGGTGACAATCACCGAACCGGCCACCGGGACTTTCTGTGCCAGGGTCAGCTGGATATCGCCGGTGCCTGGCGGCATGTCGATCACCAGGTAGTCCAGGTCGCCCCAGGCGGTCTGGGTGACCAGTTGCAGCAAGGCGCCGGAGACCATCGGCCCACGCCAGACCATCGGCGTGTTGTCGTCAGTGAGGAAGGCCATGGACATCACTTCCACGCCCAGGGACTCGATCGGTACGAACCACTTCTGGTCCTTGACCTTTGGCCGCGTGCCTTCGGCGATGCCGAACATCACACCTTGGCTCGGCCCGTAGATATCCGCATCGAGAATGCCCACCCGCGCGCCTTCGCGGGCCAACGCCAGGGCCAGGTTGGCCGCCGTGGTGGATTTACCCACGCCGCCCTTACCGGAGGCCACGGCCACCACGTTCTTGACGTTGGCCAGGCCAGGGATCTGCGCCTGGGCCTTGTGTGGCGCGATCACGCATTGGATGTCGACCTTGGCCGAGGCCACGCCGTCGAGGCCTTCGATAGCCATTTGCAGCATCTGCGCCCAACCCTTTTTGAACAGGCCGGCGGCGTAGCCCAACTCCAGCTGGACCGACACCTGGTCACCCTGGACCTCGATGGCGCGAACACAGCCGGCGCTGACCGGGTCCTGGTTCAAATAAGGGTCGGTGTACTGGCGAAGAACGGCTTCCACCGCTGCGCGATTGACGGCGCTCATGGGCTACTCCCGAAAAAAGACTGACTGAAACAGGCGGCTATCCTAACCGTTCCAGCGCCTCAACGGCATGCTTTCGAAGGTTGGGAAGATTCTGAAACAGCGCCACGGGGTGAAATATATTTCCCGGCGCTTTATAGTGGCCGACCTCCGTTTCATCAAGTAGCCGAGCCCCATGTCCGAGCCACGCAAGATCCTCGTCACCAGCGCCCTGCCCTATGCCAATGGTTCCATCCATCTTGGCCATATGCTTGAGTACATCCAGACCGATATGTGGGTGCGCTTCCAGAAGCATCGCGGCAACCAATGCATTTATGTCTGCGCGGACGACGCCCACGGTTCGGCCATCATGTTGCGCGCCGAAAAGGAAGGCATCACTCCGGAACAACTGATCGCCAATGTGCAGGCTGAACACAGCGCCGACTTTGCCGAGTTCCTGGTGGATTTCGACAATTTCCACTCGACCCACTCCGTCGAAAACCGCGAGCTGTCGAGCCAGATCTACCTGCGCTTGAAGGATGCCGGGCACATCGACCAGCGTTCGGTCACCCAGTATTTCGACCCGGAAAAGAAAATGTTCCTGGCCGACCGCTTCATCAAGGGCACTTGCCCAAAATGCGGCACTGAAGACCAGTACGGCGACAACTGCGAAAAATGTGGTGCAACCTACGCACCGACTGACTTGAAGGATCCGAAGTCGGCAATCTCTGGCGCCACCCCGGTGCTCAAGGATTCCCAGCACTTCTTCTTCAAGCTCCCGGATTTCCAGCAAATGCTGCAAACCTGGACGCGCAGCGGCACCCTGCAGGACGCCGTGGCCAACAAACTCTCCGAATGGCTCGACAGTGGCCTGCAGCAGTGGGACATCTCCCGCGATGCGCCTTACTTCGGCTTCGAGATCCCGGGCGAGCCGGGCAAGTACTTCTACGTGTGGCTGGATGCGCCGATCGGTTACATGGCCAGCTTCAAGAACCTGTGCGACCGTACGCCGGAGCTGGACTTCGACGCGTTCTGGGGCAAGGATTCCACCGCCGAGCTGTACCACTTCATCGGCAAGGACATCGTCAATTTCCACGCCCTGTTCTGGCCGGCGATGCTCGAAGGTTCAGGCTACCGCAAGCCGACCGGCATTGCGGTGCACGGCTACCTGACGGTCAATGGCCAGAAGATGTCCAAGTCCCGTGGCACCTTTATCAAGGCGCGCACCTACCTGGACCACCTGTCGCCGGAATACCTGCGTTACTACTACGCATCCAAGCTTGGCCGTGGCGTCGACGATTTGGACCTGAACCTGGAAGACTTCGTACAGAAGGTCAACTCGGACCTGGTCGGCAAGGTCGTCAACATCGCCAGCCGATGCGCCGGGTTTATCCACAAGGGCAACGCCGGTGTATTGGTGGCCGAGAACGCCGCACCAGAGCTGACCGACGCGTTCCTGGCCGCTGCGCCGAGCATCGCCGACGCCTATGAAGCCCGTGACTTTGCCCGCGCCATGCGCGAGATCATGGGCCTGGCCGACCGTGCCAACGCCTGGATCGCCGACAAGGCGCCGTGGTCGCTGAACAAGCAGGAAGGCAAGCAGGCGGAAGTCCAGGCGATCTGCGCCACGGGCGTCAACCTGTTCCGCCAACTGGTGATCTTCCTCAAGCCGGTGCTGCCACTGCTGGCTGCCGACGCCGAGGCATTCCTCAACGTTGCGCCGCTGACCTGGAACGACCACGCCACCCTGCTCAGCAACCATCAACTGAACGAATTCAAGCCGTTGATGACCCGCATCGATCCGGTGAAAGTCCAGGCCATGACCGACGCTTCGAAAGAAGACCTGGTCGCCAGCCAGACCGACACCGGCGAATCGGCTCCGGCCGGTAACGGCGAGCTGGCCAAGGATCCGATTTCTGCTGAAATCGACTTCGACGCCTTTGCTGCCGTGGACCTGCGTGTCGCGCTGATCGTCAAGGCCGAAGCCGTGGAAGGTGCCGACAAGCTGCTGCGCCTGACCCTGGACCTCGGTGGCGAACAACGCAATGTGTTCTCCGGGATCAAGAGCGCTTATCCAGACCCATCCAAGCTCGATGGTCGCCTGACCATGATGATCGCCAACCTCAAGCCTCGGAAAATGAAGTTCGGCATATCCGAAGGCATGGTGATGGCGGCGGGTCCTGGTGGCGAAGAGATCTACCTGTTGAGCCCTGACAGCGGTGCCAAGCCGGGTCAACGCATCAAGTAAGCCTATGGGCCTGTGGCGAGTAAATTAGGCCTGTTGTAGGAGCCCGGCTTGCCGGCAATGGCGACCTCAGGGACGCCATTGCCGGCAAGCCGCGCTCCTACAAATCCATTACGAGCCTGTTCGCTTAATCGGCATACCCATGATCACAGCATGAACCTCATTCAACGTATCGACGCGCTGCTGCCGCAGACCCAATGCGGCAAGTGCGGGCACCCGGGTTGCAAGCCTTACGCCGAGGGCATCGCGCGCGGCGAGGCCATCAACAAGTGTCCGCCCGGCGGGCAGGAAACCATTGCCGGCCTTGCAGCCTTGCTGCGCGTGCCGGTGCTGGACCTGGACAGCAGCCGCGGCGAGGCGCCCGCCCAGGTAGCCTACATTCGCGAGGCCGAGTGCATCGGCTGCACCAAGTGCATCCAGGCTTGCCCGGTGGACGCCATCGTCGGCGCCGCCAAATTGATGCACACCGTCATCATTGATGAGTGCACCGGTTGCGACCTGTGCGTTGCGCCCTGCCCTGTCGATTGCATTGAAATGCACCCCGCGACCGGCGTGCTGCCGATGGTAGGTGGCCTGGCAGCCAATGATCATGAGCATCATGAGCGCGGCTTGAAGCGCGACCGGGCGCGGCGGCGTTTTGAGCAGCGCAACGCGCGCCTGCAACGGGAAGAAGCACACAAACTCGCCGAACGCCTGGCACGGGCCAAGCGCTCGGCGCCCGCAGCCCCCATGCCCGCCGATGCGACTCAGGTGGCCCAGGATGCGGCGGTCAAAAAGGCTAAAATCACGGTCGCCATGAGCCGTGCCCAACTGCACAAGTCGTTGAAGGCGTTCGGCCACCCACCGACCTTCGAGCAGCAATCGCAGTTGATCATCCTGCAACAGCAGTTCGAAGCGGCTGAGCAGGCACTCACCGCCTTGGAAGCCGCCGCTCCAACAACCTCGCCGCCGCCAAAAGACCCCGCACTCAAACGCGCGAAGATCCAATTGGCCATGCGACGTGCCGAGCTGAAAAAAGCCCAGGACCTGAACGCTGACGAGCAGCAACTGGCAACCTTGAGCGCTGCGCTGTCCAGCGCGGAGCAAGCCTTGCACAACGCCGAGGCAGACAGTGAGCAGCCCAGGCCCGATTTGCAGCGGGTGGAAAAACGCCCGATAGACGCACAACTGCGCCAGCTGAAAACCGCCCTGGCGTACGCCCGAGCCGATGTCAGCAAGCTGCAACGGCAGCCGGGGGCGAGCGCGGATCAACTGATCGCCGCGCAGCTCAGGCTCGAAGAAGCGCAACGCCAGGTGGACGTCTACGTCGACGCTTGATCCACCGCAAGCGCTGCCGGGCACCCTGGCGATGGTTTATCCTGCTCAGACGATTGCTCGCAGAACCCAAAGCCTGGATCCACCTTTCACATTTATGCCGACCGCCTGCAAGGAACCCACCGCCCGATGAATGCCGCTAAACGCCTGGAAATTTTCCGCAGGCTTCACGAAGACAATCCTGAACCGAAGACCGAACTGGCTTACACAACGCCGTTCGAGTTGCTGATTGCGGTGATCCTGTCGGCCCAATCCACCGACGTCGGCGTCAACAAGGCTACCGCCAAGCTGTATCCCGTGGCGAATACGCCGGAGGCGATCCATGCCCTGGGTGTGGAAGGGTTGTCGGAATACATCAAGACCATCGGCCTGTACAACAGCAAGGCCAAGAATGTGATCGAGACCTGTCGCCTGCTGATGGAACTGCATGGCAGTGAAGTGCCACAAACCCGTGAAGCCCTGGAAGCCCTGCCGGGCGTTGGCCGTAAAACCGCCAACGTGGTACTCAACACTGCCTTCCGGCAACTGACCATGGCTGTGGACACCCACATTTTCCGGGTCAGCAACCGCACCGGCATTGCCCGCGGAAAGAACGTGGTGGAGGTGGAAAAGCAACTGATGAAGTTCGTGCCCAAGCCGTATCTGCTGGATTCCCACCACTGGCTGATCCTTCACGGACGCTATGTTTGCCAGGCCCGCAAGCCGCGCTGTGGCAGTTGTCGCATCGAAGACTTGTGCGAATACAAGGACAAGACGTCCGACGATTGAGGAATCATTGGTTTTCTCGATCAGCCGATTGAAAAAATCTTTTTTACCCAACCATGGATTATCGTTATAAGGAGCGCCAACGGCAGTCTTAGCCCGGAGTGAACCTTATGAGCACTGGCAAAGAACAACTGGAAGTGGAAGACGACCTCGTTGAGTCGGATGACGATGGGACAGAGGCACCTGTGGTTGAGGTCGCCAAGACTAATTTGAGCAAACGCCGCACCATCGACAATCTTCTGGAAGAACGACGCTTGCAACGACAACTGGCCGATTACGACTTCGATCTCTGATTGAGCGTCGACGGTCGGAAGCCTCCCTCACGGAGGCTTTTTTCTGCCGGTTACCCACGCCAACACGCGCTGCAGTGCCCTCCTCTATACCAAGCCGTTACGTTGGGCCAGCTCGATCAGGTCGACAAGGGAGCGGGCGTTGAGCTTGAGCAGCAAACGCGTCTTGTAGGTACTGACAGTCTTGTTACTGAGGAACATGCCGTCGGCAATTTCCTTGTTGGTCCTGCCCCTGGCCAACTGCTGCAATACCATCATTTCCCGGCCGGACAAGCGCTCGACCATATCGGCCTCGCTGGCATTGCCCATGGTGGAGCGTACCGAGTTAAGCGCCTGGTTCGGGAAGTAGCTGTAGCCTGACAAGACTGCCTTGATCGCACTCAGCAGCTCGGTCAGGTCCTGTTGCTTGCACACGTAGCCGGCAGCCCCTGCCTGCATGCAGCGCATGGAAAAATGGCCGGGAGCCTGGGACGTCAGCACCAGCACCTTGAACGGGTTGGCCTGCTTGGTAGAAGACAGCCGGCAGATAACTTCCAGCCCATCAAGTTTGGGAATCCCGATATCCAGTATGACAATGTCCGGCATATGCTCCCGTGCAAGTTGCAACGCATCGACGCCGTTATCGGTCTCGGCAACGACCTCATAACCATGACGCTCCATTAGCATACGCACAGCAAGACGAATGACGGGATGATCATCCACGATCAGCACTTTATTCATGAGAAAGTCCAATTTCGCTGTTCGAATTATTTAGAGCAAGCACAATAGCCTAGTCGTTTCCTAGTTGGCATAGCATTCCCCCCCAAGCAACAGCAAGCAGAGACCCACCCCACAGCGATAACGGAATTAGCCTACAAAAAAACGCCTTCTCGGAGGTTTCTGATTTTATGGATCCTTTCAGACCTTTCCGGTGGCTTACATATTTTGAGTGAAATATCCCTGGGATATGCGGGGTCAGGTAAACGTGCCGTACGTAACTGTCAGGAAATGCCCCTTGCCTATCGCTTGAGCGTAAGAAAACCGTCAAGAAAAATCTGTCTATTTTAGTTCCATTCAACATATTCACTTACACCCCTAATTCCTACAGAACTCTCAGCGTTTTATATATTCGCTGTACTTTCATGAGTGAATTTTCTGTAAGACTAGTTCCTATGCAGATGTAAGAATTTCATTCTCCCTACATCCTTTAAACAAAAATTCATTCAAAACCATTGAAAAGGAAAGGGACTTAGAAAAACATCAACGCACGTTTAAAAAAATAAACCCCACAACCCACCACAAAATCCACGGCCAAAAAAAATGGCCCCTTGAACAAGGGGCCATTCTTTATAGTGCGCCGAGACTTAGAACAACGAGCGACCTTTGTTGGCCGCAATGCGCATGCGCAGTGCATTCAACTTGATAAAGCCCGCTGCGTCCGCCTGGTTGTAGGCGCCGCCGTCTTCTTCGAAGGTGGCGATGTTGGCGTCGAACAGCGATTCATCGGACTTGCGACCGGTAACGATCACGTTGCCCTTGTACAGCTTCAGGCGCACAACGCCGTTCACGTGAACCTGGGATGCGTCGATCATCTGTTGCAGCATCAGACGCTCAGGGCTCCACCAGTAGCCGGTGTAGATCAGGCTGGCGTACTTGGGCATCAGCTCGTCTTTGAGGTGAGCCACTTCGCGGTCCAGGGTGATGGACTCAATGGCGCGGTGGGCGCGCAGCATGATGGTGCCGCCTGGGGTTTCGTAGCAGCCACGGGACTTCATGCCCACGTAACGGTTCTCGACGATGTCGAGACGGCCGATACCGTGTTCGCCACCGATACGGTTCAGGGTCGCCAGCACGGTGGCCGGGGTCATTTCGACGCCGTCCAATGCGACGATGTCGCCGTTGCGGTAGGTCAGTTCCAGGTATTGCGGCTTATCGGGAGCGTTCTCCGGGGAGACGGTCCACTTCCACATGTCTTCTTCGTGCTCGGTCCAGGTGTCTTCCAGCACGCCGCCTTCATAGGAGATGTGCAGCAGGTTGGCATCCATCGAGTACGGGGACTTCTTCTTGCCGTGACGCTCGATCGGGATCGCGTGCTTTTCAGCGTAATCCATCAGCTTTTCACGGGACAGCAGGTCCCATTCACGCCACGGGGCAATCACTTTCACGCCTGGCTTGAGTGCATAGGCACCCAGTTCGAAACGCACTTGGTCGTTGCCCTTGCCGGTCGCGCCATGGGAAATGGCGTCGGCGCCGGTTTCGTTGGCGATTTCGATCAGGCGCTTGGCGATCAGCGGACGTGCGATGGAGGTACCCAGCAGGTACTCGCCTTCGTAGACGGTGTTGGCGCGAAACATCGGGAAAACGAAATCGCGGACGAACTCTTCGCGCAGGTCGTCAATGTAGATCTCTTTCACGCCCATGGCTTGCGCCTTGGCACGTGCAGGTTCGACCTCTTCGCCCTGACCCAGGTCAGCGGTGAAGGTCACCACTTCACAGTTATAAGTATCCTGCAGCCACTTGAGGATCACCGAAGTGTCCAGGCCGCCGGAATACGCGAGAACGACCTTGTTTACGTCGGCCATGCCATCACTCCACGGGGTTGTACGGAAAGGCGTCGATTCTACCGACCAAAACCGCGAATTTACAGGGGCGCGACAGCAAATGAAGATAAAGCGACAGATTATGTCGAGCGGGCGACCGATGGTCGCCCCTTATGAGGTGTGCGCAGGGTTGCTCGGGCCGGTGGCCGTGGGGGCCGGTTTCTCGGGGGGAGCCACGCGCTCAAGCTGAATATTCACGCGACGATTGCGTGCCCGGTTGGCCGCATTGGTGTTCGGCGCCAGTGGGTAGCTTTCGCCATGGAAACGCAGGGTGATCTGCGATTCCTGGATACCGTTGGCCTTGAAGTAGTCCATGACTGCCAGGCCACGGCGGCGCGAGACGTCGCGGTTGGTCAAGCGGTTGCCGCTGTTGTCCGAATGGCCGTTCAACTCGATGTGGTTGACGGTGGGATCGGCTTTCATGAACGCGAGGATCACGTCGAGCTTCTTCTTGGCCGCCGCGTCCAGCTCGATACCACCGCCGGGGAAACCGACCTCGGTCTGCTTGACCTGGTCGTAATTCATCGGCAACAGCTTGGTGGTGCACAGCTGATAGTCGTTAAAGGCCTTGTTGAATTTCACCGGCAACAGGCGAATTTCCGAGTAGCCGCCCTCACGCCCGTAGTGGCGAACAGTCGGGCTGCGCCCTTCCAGAAGCCCCGTGAACAGGCGCCCGGCCTGGGCCTGGGAGCTGTTGAACAAGACGTCGCCGCTGCCGGCACGCACGGCGCCAAGGTTGATATCACCGCGCCCCGGCTGCCAAGGCGCAGCGGCGGCCAGCAAGGTCGCCGAGCCTGCGCCCAGCGAGCCATTATAGGCTTTCAGACGAAACGTCGCCTGCTCACCGGCCCGGCGCACGAACTCACCCGAGCCGAAGTCGGTGATCGGCTGGGTCAGGCGGCACTCGAACTGGTCGCCTTCTACCTTCCACTCAATATTCTCCAGACGTGTCTGGAACGTGAGGGCCATCGCAGGCAGGCTGGCGAACACACTGAGCAGGGCTAGATAATGCTGGCGCACGGGAGGCTCCACTGGTTTCTACAACACTTCAAAGCGTCATACATCGATAAGGCATACAAAAGGCTATCGGTTGCATCCTGCAAAACTTGATAGCGGGTGCCTGCAAGAGTCTTTTCCGGTAGCATTCCCACCAGATTGACCCGCCTGGAATCCCCAATGTCCGACCGCCTGACCCTGCTGCGTCCCGACGACTGGCATATTCATCTTCGCGATGGTGCTGCGTTACCCCACACCGTGGCCGATGTAGCGCGCACGTTTGGCCGCGCCATCATCATGCCTAACCTGGTACCTCCGGTGCGTAACGCCGAGCAAGCCGATGCCTACCGCCAGCGTATCCTCGCTGCTCGGCCGGCCGGCAGCCGCTTCGAACCGCTGATGGTGCTCTACCTCACCGACCGCACCCAGCCCGAAGAAATTCGCGAGGCCAAGGCCAGCGGCTTCGTGCACGCCGCCAAGCTGTACCCGGCCGGCGCGACCACCAACTCCGATTCCGGCGTGACCAGTATCGACAAGATCCTGCCGGCCATCGAAGCCATGGCGGAAGTCGGCATGCCGCTGTTGATCCACGGTGAAGTTACCCGTGGCGACGTGGACGTGTTCGATCGCGAGAAGATCTTCATCGACGAGCATATGCGCCGTGTGGTCGAGCTGTTCCCGACCCTCAAGGTGGTGTTCGAGCACATCACCACCGCCGATGCCGTGCAGTTCGTCACCGAGGCCTCGGCCAACGTCGGCGCGACCATCACCGCGCATCACCTGTTGTACAACCGCAACCACATGCTGGTGGGCGGGATCCGGCCGCACTTCTATTGCTTGCCGATCCTCAAGCGCAACACCCACCAGGTGGCCTTGCTGGATGCGGCGACCAGCGGCAATCCGAAGTTTTTCCTCGGCACCGACTCCGCGCCTCACGCCCAACACGCGAAAGAAGCCGCGTGCGGCTGTGCCGGCTGCTATACCGCATATGCCGCGATCGAGCTGTACGCCGAAGCATTCGAACAGCGCAATGCGCTGGACAAGCTCGAAGGGTTCGCCAGCCTCAATGGTCCGCGTTTCTACGGCCTGCCAGCGAATACCGACCGCATCACCCTGGTCCGTGAAGACTGGACCGCCCCTGCCAGCCTGCCGTTTGGCGAGCTGACTGTTATCCCGCTGCGCGCCGGTGAAACACTGCGCTGGCGCCTGCTGGAGGAAAGCAAGTGAGTGAAGACCATTACGATGACGAACACGAGCACAGTGGTGGCGGCTCCCGTCACCCGATGGCCGAGCGGTTCCGCGGCTATCTGCCGGTTGTCATCGACGTAGAAACCGGTGGTTTCAATTGCGCCACCGACGCGCTGCTGGAAATCGCTGCGACCACGATCGGCATGGATGAACAGGGCTTTGTGTTCCCGGAACACACCCACTTCTTCCGCGTCGAGCCGTTCGAAGGCGCCAACATCGAAGCGGCTGCCCTGGAGTTCACCGGGATCAAGCTAGACCACCCCCTGCGCATGGCGGTGAGTGAAGAAGCGGCGCTGACCGATATCTTCCGTGGCGTGCGCAAGGCGCTGAAGGCCAATGGCTGCAAGCGCGCGATCCTGGTCGGCCACAACAGCAGTTTCGATCTGGGCTTCCTGAACGCCGCCGTGGCGCGGTTGGATATGAAGCGCAATCCGTTTCACCCGTTCTCCAGCTTCGACACCGCAACCCTCGCTGGTCTGGCTTATGGCCAGACGGTGCTGGCGAAGGCCTGCCAGGCCGCCGGTATCGACTTTGACGGTCGTGAGGCTCACTCGGCCCGCTACGACACCGAGAAGACTGCCGAGCTGTTCTGCGGCATCGTCAACCGCTGGAAGCAGATGGGCGGCTGGGAAGACTTCAACGACTAACAGCGCTTTTGTGGTGAGCGGGCTTGCCACAGGCGCTTTTCCTGAGCACAAAAAAAACCGGCCCTTTCACAGGCCGGTTTTTTTGTACCTCGATTCTGGCTTACAGCTTGCCAGCGTTCTCGGTCAGGTAAGCCGCAACGCCTTCTGGCGAAGCGTTCATGCCTTTGTCGCCTTTTTTCCAGTTGGCAGGGCAGACTTCGCCGTGCTCTTCGTGGAATTGCAGGGCGTCGACCAGACGGATCAGCTCTTCCATGTTGCGACCCAGTGGCAGGTCGTTGATGATCTGGGAGCGAACCACGCCTTTGTCGTCGATCAGGAATGCGCCACGGAACGCCACGCCGCCTTCGGATTCAACGTCGTAGGCCTTGGCGATGTCGTGCTTCATGTCGGCAGCCATGGTGTATTTGACTTTGCCGATGCCGCCATCGTTGATGGCAGTGTTGCGCCAGGCGTTGTGGGTGAAATGGGAGTCGATGGAAACGGCTACCACTTCAACGTTGCGCGCCTTGAAATCGTCCATGCGGTGGTCCAGAGCGATCAGCTCCGAAGGGCAGACGAAGGTGAAGTCCAGCGGGTAGAAGAACACCAGGCCGTATTTGCCTTTGATGGCTTCAGACAGTTTGAAGCTGTCTACGATTTCGCCATTGCCGAGGACGGCTGGGACGTCGAAATCCGGGGCTTGTTTGCCGACGAGTACGCTCATTGGATATCTCCTGATGTAGGGGTGACGATTGAAGTAAAAGGACCGGCCTTGAGTCTGCCGTGTTTAGGCGACAGCCCTGTGACGCAGTCACGCTTCGTGAAGACCGACCATCATACACTGAAAAAACCGTTCGTCAGTGCGGGCGCGGTGCCAGCGAATACCCTACGAATCTACTTTGACAATCATTCTCGTTAACATTAAGATCCATCGCACTTAAGCCTTAAACCCGCGACGGTTCTCCCTTATGTATGTGTGCCTCTGTACTGGCGTCACCGACGGACAAATCCGCGAAGCAATCTATGAAGGTTGCTGCAGCTACAAGGAAGTGCGTGAAACCACCGGCGTTGCCAGCCAGTGCGGTAAATGTGCTTGCCTCGCCAAGCAAGTGGTACGGGAAACCCTGACGCAGCTGCAGACAGCCCAGTCCGCGCTCCCCTATTCAGCAGAATTTACACACGCCTGATTGGGCGTGTTTTAAAGAACCGGACTTAGTGTCCGGTTTTTTTATGCCCGCAATTCAATTAGTTAGCGTCAAGACGCGGAACACAAACATTCTTATTCCGATTAATTTTCATTTATTATTCAATAACTTAGGTTTGACACTAGGGAATTCGCCGCTCAAACTCCGCCCTATACACAGCGATTACAGGGCAGGACCCCAGTCATGAAAGGCGACATCTCAGTCATCCAGCAACTCAACAAAATCCTTGCCAATGAACTGGTCGCGATCAATCAGTACTTTCTGCATGCGCGCATGTATGACGATTGGGGCCTGGAAAAGCTGGGCAAGCGCGAATACAAAGAATCCATCAAGGCCATGAAAGACGCTGACGCGTTGATCAAGCGCATCCTGTTCCTGGAAGGTCTGCCGAACGTGCAGGACCTGGGCAAGCTGAACATCGGCGAGCACACCCAGGAAATGCTCGGCAGCGACCTGGGTTTCGAGCGCAAGAGCCACAGCGACCTCAAGGCCGCCATCGCTCACTGCGAGACCAAGGGCGACTTCGGCAGCCGTGAGCTGCTGGAAGACATCCTCGAAGACCAGGAAGAGCATATCGACTGGCTGGAAACCCAATTGGGCCTGATCGACAAGGTCAGCCTGGAAAACTACCTGCAATCGCAGATGGGCGAATAAGCCCTCAGCGCGCCGGTACAAAAAAGCCCCGCTCTCTCACGAGAAGCGGGGCTTTTTATTGACCGATGACGGGTAGGCGCCGGCTTGCCGGCGCCTACACAATTACGCGTCGGTCTTGGCTGCGGCGTTGGCCGCTGCTTCTTTGATCAGCGCCTGCAACGAACCATCAGCCGCCATCTCAACGATGATGTCGCTACCGCCGACCAGCTCACCGGCTACCCACAGCTGTGGGAATGTAGGCCAGTTGGCATACTTTGGCAGGTTGGCGCGGATTTCAGGGTTTTGCAGGATATCCACGTAAGCGAATTTCTCGCCACACGCCATGATGGCCTGGGACGCCTTCGCGGAGAAACCGCACTGAGGAGCGTTGGGCGCGCCCTTCATGTAAAGCAGAATGGTGTTGTTGGCAATCTGCTCTTTGATCGTTTCGATGATATCCATGGAACACCTCGGCTGGAACTTTGCGACTCACAGGTCGGCACGGTGGCGCATTGTAACGCAAAATTCCAGCCTGGTGCTCAGGCGGCTGCTACCTGCACCGGAACGCCATTCAACGCCGCATTGCCGGATAACTCATCCAACTGCCGCTCGTCGGTCAAGTCATTGGCACTCGCCCCCGGCTGTCCGCTGGCGATCGTCATCTGCACACCCGGTCGTCCATGGCCCCAACCGTGAGGCAGGCTGACCACGCCAGGCATCATGTCCAGGCTGGCGACCACTTCCACTTCGATCATGCCGATGCGCGAACTCACGCGCACACGCTGGCCATCATTCAGCTGCCGGCTGGCGAGGTCATCCGGGTGCATCAACAATTGATGGCGCGGCTTGCCTTTCACCAGCCGGTGATAGTTATGCATCCAGGAATTATTACTACGCACATGACGACGGCCGATGAGCAGCAGTTCGTCGGCCAGGGGCATCGGCTGCGCCGCAAAACGCGCCAGGTCGGCGAGGATCACTGCCGGTGCCGCTTGCACCTTGCCATCCGTGGTTTTCAGACGTGCGGCAAGGTTGGGCCGCAGCGGCCCGAGGTCCACGCCGTGGGGATGATCCGCCAGCATGGCCACGGATAACTTATGGCTGGAGGCATCACCGTACACCCCGGCGCGCAGGCCGAAATCGATCATGTGCGAAGGCGGCATCGTGGGCTTGAGCGTCGTGCCGGTCTGTGCGGCAAACGCCTGGGCCAGGCCGACGAAGATCTCCCAGTCATGCAGCGCGCCCACGGGCTTGGGCAGAATCGCCCGGTTAAACCGGGTGACATTACGCACCGCGAACATATTGAAGGTCGTGTCGTAGTGATCATTTTCCAGCGCCGACGTAGACGGCAGGATCAGGTCGGCATACCGCGTGGTCTCGTTGATATAGAGGTCGATGCTGACCATGAATTCCAGGCCATCCAGGGCTTGTTCCAGTTGCCGGCCGTTGGGCGTCGACAGCACCGGGTTGCCTGCCACTGTCACCAGGGCACGGATTTGCCCATCGCCTTCGGTGAGCATTTCTTCGGCCAACGCCGACACCGGCAGCTCGCCGCCGTATTCCGGGCGCCCGGAAACCCGGCTCTGCCAACGATTGAAATGCCCACCACCGGTCGATGCCACCAGATCCACCGCCGGTGTGGTGCACAGCGCCCCACCGACACGATCCAGATTGCCCGTCACCAGGTTGATCAATTGCACCAACCAATGGCACAGGGTGCCGAACGCCTGGGTCGAAACACCCATGCGCCCGTAACATACCGCTTTGTCGGCGGCGGCAAAGTCCCGCGCCAGTTGGCGGATCTGCTCGGCAGGCACTGCACACTGACGGCTCATGGCCTCGGCGGTGAAGCCGGCGATGGCACGGCGTACATCCTCAAGGCCTTCAACCGGCAGATGGCTGTCGCGGGTCAGGCCTTCGGTAAACAAGGTATTGAGTACGCCGAACAACAATGCCGCATCACCGCCTGGACGCACGAACAGATGCTGGTCGGCCATCGCCGCCGTCTCGCTACGCCGAGGGTCGACCACTACCACTTTGCCGCCCCGCGCCTGGATCGCCTTGAGACGCTTCTCCACATCGGGCACGGTCATGATGCTGCCGTTGGACGCCAGTGGGTTGCCGCCCAGGATCAGCATAAAGTCGGTGTGGTCGATGTCCGGGATAGGCAGCAACAGACCATGGCCGTACATGAGGTAACTGGTGAGGTGGTGGGGCAACTGGTCCACCGAGGTAGCGGAAAACCGATTGCGCGTCTTCAGTTGCCCAAGAAAGTAGTTGCTGTGGGTCATCAACCCATAGTTATGCACGCTGGGATTGCCCTGATACACCGCCACTGCATTCTGTCCGTGCCGCGCCTGAATGCCGGCCAACCGCTCGGCAACGCGTGCAAAGGCCTCGTCCCAGGCAATTGGCTGCCATTCGCTGCCCACCCGCAACATGGGCTGGTGCAGGCGGTCGGGATCATTCTGGATATCCTGCAGCGCCACGGCCTTGGGGCAGATATGCCCACGGCTGAAACTGTCTTGGGCGTCGCCCTTGATCGAGGTGATTGCCAGGCTGCCGTCGTCGGCCTGGGTGGTTTCGAGCGTCAAGCCGCAGATGGCTTCACACAGATGGCAGGCACGGTGGTGGAGAGTCTTGGTCATGGCCAGTCTCTTATCAGGGCTTTGATTCAACTATGGGCCGCTGAAGGCCAAGGCACCACCAACGTCAGTGCCGTGAATCGACAAGCATCAGGCCCGGCCATGGCTAAGCATGAGCAAATGTTTCAGAAACTTCGCACAGCCACGCTGAAACCGACTCAGCCTGGCCCGCAGCCGCCTCCGCGCATTGCAAAAGGTTGTGACGCCAGTGTACAAATGACCCGCTGCTGTCTGGTATTCGTCTTCAAAAGCGCTCCGGCGCCCTGCTTGAACACCCCTAAAAACCGTAGCCCTATTGGTAAGACGCGACATTTAATTATAAGATCGCGCCTTCCCCTATTTCGTCGCCCCGTGCGGCTTTCGCCGCAGGTCTCGCCCGTTGTCACAATAAACAAGGCTTTGAGTATCTGCGGTCTGTTGCAAAAAGGTAGTTAATGATGAGCGCAAGGCACTTTCTCTCCCTGATGGATTGCACGCCCGAAGAGCTGGTCAGCGTGATCCGTCGAGGCATTGAGCTTAAAGACCTGCGTAACCGCGGCGTACTGTTCGAGCCTTTGAAAAACCGCGTGCTCGGGATGATTTTCGAGAAGTCGTCGACCCGCACCCGCGTGTCCTTCGAAGCCGGCATGATCCAACTGGGTGGCCAGGCCATCTTCTTGTCCTCGCGCGACACCCAATTGGGCCGCGGCGAGCCAATCGCCGACAGCGCCATCGTCCTCTCGAGCATGCTTGATGCGGTGATGATCCGTACCTTTGCCCACAGCACCGTGACCGAATTTTCCGCCAACTCCCGCGTGCCGGTGATCAACGGCCTGTCCGATGACCTGCACCCGTGCCAGTTGCTGGCCGACATGCAAACGTTCCTCGAACACCGTGGCTCGATCCAGGGCAAGACCGTGGCCTGGATCGGCGACGGCAACAATATGTGCAACAGCTATATAGAAGCCGCCATCCAGTTCGACTTCCACCTACGCGTTGCCTGCCCGGAAGGCTACGAGCCGGACGCGCGCTTCCTGGCACAGGCCGGTGACCGTGTGACCCTCGTGCGCGACCCACGCGACGCCGTGATTGGCGCGCACCTGGTGAGCACCGACGTCTGGACCTCCATGGGCCAGGAAGACGAGACCACCCAGCGCCTGGCCCTGTTCGCGCCGTACCAAGTGAACCGCGCGCTGCTCGACCTGGCCGCGCCGGATGTGCTGTTCATGCACTGCCTGCCAGCCCACCGTGGTGAAGAGATCAGCCTCGACTTGCTCGACGACCCACGCTCGGTCGCCTGGGACCAGGCTGAAAACCGCCTGCACGCGCAAAAGGCGCTGCTCGAATTCCTCGTTCCGCCGTCGTACCACCACGCATGAGCCATTCATTACTGCTGAACCTGCGCAATCTGGCATGCGGCTATCAAGATCAACGGGTGGTGCAGAACCTCAATCTGCACCTCAACGCCGGCGACATCGGTTGCCTGCTGGGTTCTTCGGGCTGCGGCAAAACCACCACGCTGCGGGCGATTGCCGGGTTTGAGCCGGTGCACGAAGGTGAAATCAGCCTGGCGGGTGAAGTGATCTCCAGTGCCGGTTTCACACTGGCACCAGAGAAACGTCGTATCGGGATGGTGTTCCAGGACTACGCACTGTTTCCTCACTTGAGCGTGGCCGACAACATTGCCTTCGGTATTCGCAAGCATCCGCAGAAAGACCGCGTGGTGGCTGAGTTGCTGGAGCTGGTCAACCTGAAGAACCTGGGCAAGCGCTTTCCCCACGAGCTTTCCGGCGGCCAGCAACAACGCGTCGCCCTCGCCCGCGCGTTGGCGCCGGAGCCGGCCCTGTTGTTGCTGGATGAACCCTTTTCCAACCTCGATGGCGAGTTGCGGCGCAAGCTCAGCCATGAGGTGCGCGACATCCTCAAGGCACGCGGCACCAGTGCGATCCTGGTGACCCACGACCAGGAAGAAGCCTTTGCCGTCAGCGATCAGGTCGGCGTGTTCAAAGAGGGCCGGCTTGAACAGTGGGACACGCCCTACAACCTCTATCACGAACCGCAGACGCCCTACGTCGCCAGCTTTATCGGCCAGGGTTACTTCATCCGTGGCCAATTGAGTTCGCCGGAATCGGTCAGCACCGAGCTGGGTGAGTTGCGCGGCAACCGCGCCTACACCTGGCCCACCGGCGGCGCGGTGGACGTGCTACTGCGCCCGGACGACATCGTCTACGCCCCGGACAGCGGTTTGAAAGCGCGGATCGTCGGCAAGACCTTCCTCGGCGCGTCGACCTTGTATCGCCTGCAACTGCCGACCGGCGCGCAGTTGGAGTCGATTTTCCCGAGCCATGCCGACCATCAAGTCGGCGCGGATGTGGGGATCCGTGTGGCCGCCGAACACCTGGTGCTGTTCCAAGCCTCAGGCAGCACCGCCGCGCAGATTCCTCAAGTCGAATCCGGCGTGCGCCGCTACAGCCCCGCCAACTGAAGAAACCGGATCAACCTGTGGGAGCGGGCTTGCTCGCGAAAACGGAGTGTCAGTCGACCTATTGATTGACTGATACACCGCCTTCGCGAGCAAGCCCGCTCCCACACCTGGCTCATACACCTCTAAATGGACGTCAGGCGCGACCAATCGGCGCGAACTTGGCCTGGGTATGTTCAGCCAGCACAGCCGCCGGCAATTCAACTTCCAAGCCCCTTCTCCCCGCACTCACAAAGATCGTCGCAAATGGCTGCGCCGTCACATCGATAAACGTGCGCAACCGCTTCTTCTGCCCCAACGGACTGATGCCGCCCAACAGGTAACCGGTGGAACGTTGCGCGGCTGCCGGGTCGGCCATTTCGACTTTCTTGACGCCTGCCGCCTGCGCCAGGGCTTTCAGGTCCAGACTTCCGACGACCGGCACCACTGCCACCAATAATTCACCTTTCTCACTGCTGGCCAGTAAGGTCTTGAACACCCGCGCCGGGTCGAGGCCCAATTTCTCCGCGGCTTCCAGCCCATACGACGCCGCCTTGGGGTCATGTTCGTAACTGTGGATTCGATGTTCGGCGCGAACTTTTTTCAACAGGTCCAATGCGGGCGTCATGGCGGCTCCGAGGCGTGGCAAACAGATGGCCAATTCTAGGCCAAGCCCACATAAAACGCTCTAGTCCGCACTCTCTTGCGGTACACGCAAAATGTGCCGAGCGTGATCATTCACCAAACCAATAGTTTGAAAGTGACTGACAGTTCACTTTCGACCTTTGACAGCCGTCATTCTTGTCTATATTTTTTCGTTTCCGAATACTGTAGGAATAGACCCGCAGTATTGAAGCAGTAAGCCGCGACCGGGATGGGGATCCTTGCCACGGTGAAAATCGCGCAACAATCCGTTGAGGTTGTGCGCCAGACAAGAACAACAACTGAGGTTTTCCATGACAACTGCTCTTCAACAGCCTTCACTTTCGAGCCAATGCATGGCCGAGTTCCTGGGGACTGCGCTTCTGATCTTCTTCGGTACAGGATGTGTCGCTGCGCTCAAGGTCGCGGGTGCCAGCTTTGGCTTGTGGGAGATCAGTATCATCTGGGGGGTTGGCGTCAGCATGGCGATCTACCTGAGCGCCGGTATTTCCGGGGCCCACCTCAACCCGGCCGTCAGCATCGCGCTGTGTATTTTCGCTGACTTCGAAAAGCGCAAACTGCCCTTCTATATCCTCGCTCAGATCGCCGGCGCCTTCTGCTCGGCGGCCTTGGTGTACACGCTCTACAGCAATCTGTTTTTCGATTACGAACAAACCCACCATATGGTGCGCGGCTCCCAGGCCAGCCTGGAATTGGCGTCGGTGTTCTCCACCTATCCCCATGCGCTGCTGAGCACTGCCCAGGCGTTCCTGGTGGAAATGGTCATCACCGCCATCCTGATGGGCGTGATTATGGCCTTGACCGATGACAACAACGGCCTGCCCCGCGGCCCGTTGGCCCCGCTGCTGATTGGCCTGCTGATCGCCGTGATCGGCAGCGCAATGGGCCCACTGACTGGCTTTGCGATGAACCCGGCGCGGGATTTCGGGCCCAAGCTGATGACCTTTTTCGCTGGCTGGGGTGAAATGGCCTTTACGGGCGGCCGCGATATTCCTTACTTCCTGGTGCCGATTTTCGCGCCGATTGTGGGTGCATGCCTCGGTGCTGCGGCCTATCGCGGGCTGATTGCCCGCCATCTGCCGAGCGCCGCACCTGCTATAGCTGAAGAAACACCTGACACGGCTGTCAACGGCAAGACGCGTATTTCCTGATAGCGCTGGCCGGGTCCCCACTGCCTCTTTGCGGACCCGGCTGATTCCTTACTTCCTTATTTTCCGTCCAAGGCAATCGACATGACCGACATTCAGAATAAGAACTACATCATTGCCCTTGATCAGGGCACCACCAGTTCCCGCGCGATCATCTTCGATCGTGACGCCAACGTGGTCTGCACCGCCCAGCGTGAATTCACTCAGCATTACCCACAAGCCGGTTGGGTCGAGCATGACCCGATGGAAATCTTCGCCACCCAGAGTGCGGTGATGGTCGAAGCGCTGGCACAGGCCGGCCTGCACCATGACCAGGTTGCTGCCATCGGCATCACCAACCAGCGTGAAACCACCGTGGTGTGGGACAAAGTCACCGGTCGCCCGATCTACAACGCGATCGTCTGGCAGTGCCGCCGTAGCACCGAGATCTGCCAGCAGCTCAAGCGCGATGGCCACGAGCAATACATCAATGACACCACTGGCCTGGTCACCGACCCGTACTTCTCCGGCACCAAGCTCAAGTGGATCCTCGACAACGTCGAAGGCAGCCGCGAGCGTGCGCGCAACGGCGAACTGCTGTTCGGCACCATCGACAGCTGGCTGATCTGGAAATTTACCGGCGGCAAGACCCACGTCACCGACTACACCAACGCCTCGCGCACCATGCTCTTCAACATCCACACCCTGGAGTGGGACGCGAAGATGCTGGAGATCCTCGACGTACCGCGCGAAATGCTGCCGGAAGTCAAATCCTCCTCGGAAATCTACGGCCGCACCAAGAGCGGCATCGCCATCGGCGGTATCGCCGGTGACCAGCAAGCGGCACTGTTCGGCCAAATGTGCGTCGAAGCCGGCCAAGCCAAGAACACCTACGGCACCGGTTGCTTCCTGCTGATGAACACCGGCGACAAGGCGGTAAAATCCAAGCACGGCATGCTCACCACCATCGCCTGCGGCCCGCGCGGCGAAGTGGCTTACGCCCTGGAAGGCGCAGTGTTCAACGGTGGTTCCACTGTGCAGTGGCTGCGTGACGAGCTGAAGATCATCGCCGATGCCACCGACACCGAATACTTCGCCGGCAAGGTCAAGGACAGCAACGGCGTGTACCTAGTGCCAGCCTTCACCGGCCTGGGCGCGCCTTACTGGGACCCGTATGCCCGTGGCGCACTGTTCGGCCTGACCCGCGGCGTACGCGTGGATCACATCATTCGTGCAGCGCTGGAGTCGATTGCCTACCAGACCCGCGACGTGCTCGACGCCATGCAACAGGACTCCGGCGAACGCCTCAAAGCCTTGCGTGTGGACGGCGGCGCCGTGGCCAACAACTTCCTGATGCAATTCCAGGCCGACATTCTCGGCACCCAGGTCGAGCGCCCGCAAATGCGTGAAACCACCGCACTCGGCGCCGCCTACCTGGCCGGCCTGGCGTGCGGCTTCTGGGGCAGCCTGGACGAGTTGCGCGGCAAGGCGATGATCGAGCGCGAATTCGAACCACAACTGGACGAAGCGGCCAAAGAGAAGCTCTACGCCGGCTGGCAAAAAGCAGTCAGCCGCACCCGTGACTGGGAGCCCCACGAAGGCGCTGAATAAGCCAAGCGCCGGACCCATATAGGGTTGTAACTGGCAGGGAGCGGATTCCTGCGTCATCATGGGCCACTTTTGTATGGCAGCCCAAAGGACGCCCCATGAATCTGCCTCCCCGCCAACAACAAATCCTCGAACTGGTCCGCGAACGCGGCTATGTCAGTATCGAGGAAATGGCGCAGCTATTCGTTGTCACCCCGCAAACCATCCGCCGCGACATCAACCAACTGGCGGACGCCAATCTGCTGCGCCGCTACCACGGCGGCGCGGCCTATGATTCCAGTGTCGAGAACACCGCGTACGCCATGCGGGCCGACCAGATGCGCGACGAGAAACAGCGCATCGGCGAAGCCATCGCCGCGCAAATCCCCGATCACGCCTCGCTGTTCATCAATATCGGCACCACCACCGAATCCATCGCGCGCGCGCTGCTCAACCACAATCACCTGAAAATCATCACCAACAACCTCAACGTCGCCACCATGCTCAGTGCCAAGGACGACTTTGACGTGCTGCTCACCGGTGGCAATGTGCGCCGTGACGGCGGTGTAGTGGGCCAGGCGAGTGTCGACTTTATCAACCAGTTCAAGGTCGATTTTGCGTTGGTGGGTATCAGCGGTATCGATGAAGACGGCAGTCTGCTGGACTTTGATTACCAGGAAGTACGCGTATCCCAGGCGATTATCGCCAATGCACGCCAGGTGATCCTGGCGGCGGACTCCAGCAAATTCGGGCGCAACGCCATGATTCGCCTGGGCCCGATCAGTTTGGTGGACTGCCTGGTGACCGACCAGCAGCCAGTGCCGGCGCTGGTGCAGCTGTTGAGCCAGCATAAGGTTCGACTGGAAGTCGTGTAACCCTGGGGTGAGCGGGCTTGCCCCGCTCACCACATCAGTAGCTTGTCCCGCCCGCAGATGTTCACAAATTTTCCTTTCCCGCCGCTTCGATGAGTTTTTTCAATCGAAGTCAGGTGGCTGTGCGCGCGTTTATCAGCTACCATTTTCGCAAATGAACATTAATGTTCGAATTCCAATACGAAAAGATCGCGAGGCCAGCCGATGAACCCTTCTACCTTGCCTGCCCCACCGCTTGCCGAAGTCTATGACGTTGCCGTTATCGGTGGCGGGATCAATGGCGTCGGCATTGCAGCAGACGCAGCCGGGCGCGGTTTGTCGGTATTCCTTTGCGAAAAGGATGACCTGGCCAGCCACACCTCCTCCGCCAGCAGTAAGCTGATCCACGGCGGCCTGCGTTACCTCGAACATTACGAATTCCGCCTGGTGCGCGAAGCGCTGGCCGAACGCGAAGTGCTGTTGGCCAAGGCCCCGCATATCGTCAAGCAGATGCGCTTCGTGTTGCCGCACCGCCCGCACCTGCGCCCAGCGTGGATGATTCGTGCCGGCCTGTTCCTGTACGACCACTTGGGCAAGCGCGAAAAGCTCGCCGGTTCGAAAAGCCTCAAGTTCGGCCCTGACAGCCCGCTGAAAAGCGAAATCACCAAAGGCTTCGAATACTCCGACTGCTGGGTCGATGACGCCCGCCTGGTGGTGCTGAATGCCATGGCCGCCCGCGAAAAAGGCGCGCACATTCACACCCAGACCCGGTGCATCAGCGCACACCGCAGCAAGGGCCTGTGGGAAATGAACATGGAACGCGCCGACGGCAGTCTGTTCTCGATCCGCGCCCGCGCACTGGTGAACGCCGCCGGCCCATGGGTCGCCAAATTCATCAAGGACGACCTGAAGCTGGACTCGCCCTACGGCATCCGCCTGATCCAGGGCAGCCACCTGATCGTGCCGAAACTGTACGAAGGCGCCCACGCGCACATCCTGCAGAACGAAGACCAGCGCATCGTCTTCACCATTCCGTACCTGAATCACCTGACCATCATCGGCACCACGGACCGCGAATACACCGGCGACCCGGCTGCAGTTGCGATCACCGAGGGTGAAACCGACTACATGCTCAAGGTGGTCAACGCTCACTTCAAGAAACAATTGAGCCGCGACGACATCGTCCACACCTACTCCGGCGTTCGCCCGCTGTGCAACGACGAGTCCGACAACCCGTCAGCCATCACCCGCGATTACACCCTGGCACTGTCCGGCGGCACGGGCGAGGCGCCGATCCTGTCGGTGTTTGGCGGCAAACTGACCACCTATCGCAAGCTGGCTGAATCGGCGATGGCGCAACTGGCCCCCTACTTCACCCACATGCGCCCAAGCTGGACTGCTACCGCCAGCCTGCCCGGCGGCGAAGACATGACCACGCCAGAAGCCTTGGCTGACGCCATCCGCAGCAAGTTCGACTGGGTGCCGAGCGAGATCGCGCGCCGTTGGTCCACCACCTACGGCAGCCGCACCTGGCGCCTGCTCGAAGGCGTGCAATCGCTGGCCGACCTGGGCGACCACCTGGGTGGTGGCCTGTACACCCGGGAGGTCGATTACCTGTGCACCGAGGAATGGGCAACCCAGCCTCAGGATGTGCTGTGGCGTCGCACCAAGCTTGGCCTGTTCACCACCCCGGAAGAACAGGACAACGTGCAGCGTTACCTGTCCAAGGTCGAGCAACACCGCGCAAAGATTGAAGCGGCCTGACCGGGCCGCCATAAAAAGCCCCTGTGCCGCGAGGTCCAGGGGCTTTTTCATGCCTGCACCTTCCCTCTTTCACCATTCGGTTTTCCGAACGGCGTACACCGTACCATTCGGTTTGCCGGACCCATGCTTCGAAAATCAACCGTCACACAAAGTTAATTTTCTTATAAATCAAATAGATAACCTTTAATTCCAGGTATGGCACGACTCATGCTCTACACTCTTGGACGATTGCCTGAGACGCCTCAGGAGCCGTCACGGGCATTCGCTGTACAAGAGAGCCGTTTAGCCGGCTTCATAAAAAAAACAAATGTCGAGGAAGTATTGATGCGCATCGTTCCCCATATTCTGGGCGCAGCTATCGCTGCTGCTCTGATCAGCACTCCAGTGTTCGCCGCCGAACTGACCGGCACCCTGAAGAAGATCAACGACTCCGGCACCATCACTCTCGCTCACCGCGACAGCTCCATTCCGTTTTCCTACATCGCGGATGGTTCGGGCAAACCAGTGGGCTACTCCCACGACATTCAGCTGGCCGTCGTCGAGCAACTGAAAAAAGACCTGAACAAACCCGACCTGAAGGCCAAGTACAACCTGGTCACTTCACAAACCCGTATTCCGCTGATCCAGAACGGCACCGCGGACCTCGAGTGCGGCTCCACCACCAACAACGCCGAACGCGCCCAACAAGTTGATTTCACCGTCAACATCTTCGAAATCGGCACCCGCCTGCTGGTCAAGAAAGACAAGGATGGCAAGCCGAGCTACGCCGACTTCGCTGACCTGAAAGGCAAGAACGTCGTGACCACCGCTGGCACCACGTCCGAGCGCATCATCAAGGCGATGAACGCCGACAAGCAGATGGGCATGAACGTCATCTCCGCCAAAGACCACGGCGAATCCTTCCAAATGCTGGAAAGTGGCCGCGCCGTTGCGTTCATGATGGACGACGCCCTGCTGGCCGGTGAAGAAGCCAAGGCCAAGAAGCCGGACGACTGGGTCATCACCGGTACTCCGCAGTCCTTCGAAGCCTACGCTTGCATGGTGCGTAAAGACGACCCAGCCTTCAAGAAAGCGGTCGATGACGCCATCGTTGCCCTGTACAAATCCGGCGAAATCAACAAGATCTACAGCAAGTGGTTCGAGAGCCCGATCCCACCAAAAGGCCTGAACCTGAACTTCCCGATGAGCGACAAGGTTAAGGAGCTGATCGCTAACCCAAGCGACAAGCCAGCCCCTGACGTAAAAATCTGATACCTGACTAAGCTTATCTCCTGAGGGAGCCAACCCTCCCTCAGGCGTCTGTTACTACCTGCTGGCTTTACTTTGGAACACTCGACCTGGCGGTTTTCGAGCCGATCGCGTGTGCCTGGCGTTCATCGCCAGGCGGGAATGGATTTTCCCCAAGCGGGTGCTTGTACATCGATCGATCTCGAGGGGAGACCCTAATGAATTACAACTGGGACTGGGGCGTGTTCTTCAAGTCCACTGGCGTGGGCAGCGAGACTTATCTCGACTGGTACATCGCCGGTTTGGGCTGGACCATCGCCATCGCTGTCGTGGCATGGATTATCGCCTTGCTGCTGGGGTCCATTCTGGGCGTCATGCGCACCGTGCCAAACCGCATCGTATCGGGCATCGCGACCTGCTATGTGGAACTGTTTCGTAACGTGCCGCTGCTGGTTCAGCTGTTTATCTGGTACTTCCTGGTACCCGACATGCTGCCGCAGAACCTGCAGGACTGGTACAAACAAGACCTCAACCCGACCACCTCGGCCTATCTGAGCGTTGTCGTGTGCCTGGGCCTGTTCACCGCCGCCCGTGTGTGTGAGCAAGTGCGTACCGGTATCCAGGCGCTGCCACGCGGCCAGGAATCCGCGGCACGCGCCATGGGCTTCAAGCTACCGCAGATCTACTGGAACGTGCTGCTGCCGCAGGCTTACCGGATCATCATTCCGCCGCTCACCTCGGAATTCCTCAACGTCTTCAAGAACTCCTCCGTGGCGTCCTTGATCGGCCTGATGGAACTGCTGGCGCAAACCAAACAGACCGCCGAGTTCTCGGCCAACCTGTTTGAAGCCTTCACCCTGGCCACGCTGATCTACTTCACCCTGAACATGAGCCTGATGCTGCTGATGCGCGTGGTCGAGAAGAAAGTCGCGGTGCCCGGCCTGATCTCCGTGGGGGGTAAATAATGGAATTCGATTTCAGCGGCATCATCCCCGCCATCCCGGGCCTGTGGAACGGCATGGTCATGACCTTGCAGTTGATGGTCATGGGCGTGATCGGCGGTATCGCGCTGGGTACGGTCCTGGCGCTGATGCGCCTGTCGTCCAGCAAACTGTTGTCCCGCGTGGCTGGCGCCTACGTGAACTACTTCCGCTCGATCCCGTTGCTGCTGGTGATCACCTGGTTCTACCTGGCGGTGCCGTTCGTGTTGCGCTGGATCACCGGCGAAGACACCCCGATCGGTGCGTTCACCTCGTGCGTCGTGGCCTTCATGATGTTCGAAGCCGCGTACTTCTGTGAAATCGTGCGGGCCGGCGTGCAGTCGATCCCCAAGGGCCAGATGGCGGCGGCACAGGCAATGGGCATGACCTATGGCCAGACCATGCGCCTGATCATCCTGCCCCAGGCGTTCCGCAAGATGACTCCGTTGCTGCTGCAACAGTCGATCATCCTGTTCCAGGACACCTCGCTGGTCTACACCGTGGGCCTGGTGGACTTCCTCAACTCCGCCCGCTCCAACGGCGACATCATCGGCCGCTCCAATGAGTTCCTGATCTTCGCCGGTGTCGTCTACTTCATCATCAGCTTTTCCGCCTCGCTGCTGGTCAAGCGTCTGCAAAAAAGGTTTGCCGTATGATCTCTATCAAGAACATCAACAAGTGGTATGGCGACTTCCAGGTGCTGACCGATTGCAGCACCGAGGTTAAAAAAGGCGAAGTGATCGTGGTGTGCGGGCCGTCCGGCTCGGGTAAATCCACCCTGATCAAGTGCGTCAACGCGCTGGAACCGTTCCAGAAAGGCGACGTGGTCGTGGACGGCACCTCGATTGCCGACCCAAAGACAGACCTGCCGAAACTGCGCTCGCGCGTGGGCATGGTGTTCCAGCACTTCGAGCTGTTCCCGCACCTGACCATCACCGAAAACCTGACCATCGCGCAGATCAAGGTGCTCGGCCGCAGCAAGGAAGAAGCCACCAAGAAGGGCCTGCAACTGCTGGAGCGCGTCGGCCTGTCGGCGCACGCCCACAAGCACCCGGGCCAGCTTTCCGGCGGCCAGCAACAACGTGTGGCAATCGCCCGCGCCCTGGCCATGGACCCGATCGTCATGCTGTTCGACGAACCGACCTCGGCGCTGGACCCGGAAATGGTCAACGAAGTGCTCGACGTGATGGTGCAACTGGCCCACGAAGGCATGACCATGATGTGCGTGACCCACGAAATGGGCTTCGCCCGCAAAGTCGCCGACCGCGTGATCTTCATGGACGCCGGCAAGATCATCGAAGACTGCCCGAAAGAGGAGTTCTTCGGCGACATCAACGCCCGCTCCGAACGCGCGCAGCACTTCCTTGAGAAAATCCTGCAGCACTAAAAAGCAGGCCCGTTTTCCCTGTGGGAACCGGTTTTGTGTAGGAACTGGCTTGCCAGCGATAGAATCACCTCGGTGTCACAGACACACCGAGGTGCCTGCATCGCTGGCAAGCCAGCGCCTACATGAGCCATGTTCGTCACAGGGCTTGCGGCTCTGGTTGACCCAAGGCATCTGTGATGAAATGCGACCCCAACCAATTTCGCGCCGCACCGCCATCACTTGCCGTGAAACCACGTCTGATCCGCCAACTGTTCCTGCCGCCGTTGATCATCGCCCTGATGATCGGCCTGGGTTATATCGGCTTCTGGATCAGTGAGTACTACGGCATCCGCACCCTCAGCGACACCGGCGAACGTCAGCTGGAGTTGCATGCCCGCACCGTCGAAAGCGAACTGAGCAAATACACCTACCTGCCCAGCCTGCTGGAATTGGAGTCCAGCGTCTCCACGCTGCTGGCCGACCCGAACCAGGAAACCCGCAAGACCGTCAACGATTATCTCGAAGGCCTGAACCGACGCAGTCGCAGTCGGGCCATCTACGTGATGGACACCACCGGCCGTGTGCTGGCCACCAGTAACTGGCGCGATGCCGACAGTTATCAGGGTGAAGACCTGTCCTTCCGCGCCTATTTCCAGAACGCCGTACGTGGCCAGCCCGGGCGTTTCTATGGGATCGGCAGCACCAACGGCGAACCCGGCTACTACCTGGCCCACGGCCTGGAGGAGCATGGCAAGATCATCGGTGTCGCCGTGGTCAAGGTGCGCCTCGAAGCCCTGGAAGAACGCTGGCAACGCGCACGCCTCGAAGCCTTTGTGAGCGACGAGAACGGCATCATCATTCTCTCCAGCGACCCGGCCCGCCGGCTCAAGGCCGTGCGCCCGCTGAGCGATGACACCAAGGACCGCCTGGCCCACAGCCTGCAATATTACTGGGCGACGCTGAACGAGCTGGAGCCCCTGGCCCGCGAGCGCCTCAACGAAGGCACCGAGAAACTGACCTTTCCCGCCAACAGCGAAGTGGTCAACGACGAGCATGAAGTCAGCTACCTGGCCCAGACCCGCCCGCTCAACGATACCCCCTGGAATTTCACCCTGCTGACCCCGCTCAACGACCTGCGCCGCGCCGCGATCAACCAGGGCATCCTGGTGGCGGTCGCGTTTGGCCTGGTGGCGTTTTTGCTGATTGCCTGGAACGAGCGTCGCAAGGTCATCGCCACCCGCCTCGCCGCGCGCGAAGCCCTGCAAGAAGCCAACAGCCAGCTGGAGCGGCGGATTGCCGAACGCACCGCCGACCTGCGCGCCAGCAATGAACGGCTCAAGGGCCAGATCCGTGAACGGCGCCAGGCCGAGGAAACCCTGCGCCGCGCCCAGGATGAACTGGTGCAGGCCGGCAAGTTGGCGGCCATCGGCCAGATGTCGACCAGCATTGCCCACGAATTGAACCAGCCCCTGGCCGCGCTGCGCACCCTGTCCGGCAACACCGTGCGCTTCCTCGAACGTGGCGCCCTGGATACTGCCAGCGCCAACCTCAAGACCATCAACGAACTGATCGACCGCATGGGCCGCATCACCGCCAGCCTGCGCTCCTTCGCCCGACGCGGCGACGATCAGGGTGAAGCCAGCCTTGCCAAGGCGGTGGACGCCACGTTCCAGGTACTCGGCGCACGCCTGGACAGCCTGCCACTGACCCTGCACCGCGACTTTTCCAACGCCCAACTGCAAATCGACCAGACGCGCCTGGAGCAGATCCTGGTCAACCTGATCGGCAATGCCCTCGACGCCATGCAAGCCCAACCGGCTCCCGAACTGTGGCTGGAAGGCAGCACCGTCGACGATAAATACCGCCTGCAAGTGCGCGACAATGGCCACGGCATCGACCCCGAGGCGCGCAAGCATTTGTTCGAACCGTTCTTCACCACCAAACCCGGCGAGCAAGGCCTGGGCCTGGGCCTGACCCTGTCCGCCAGCCTCGCAGCAGCCACCGGCGGTAACCTCGCCGTGGAGCACCCGGCCAGTGGTGGAACGGCCTTTGTCTTGTGCCTGCCGTTGGCGGGCGCTCAAAAAGCTGAGTCGACATGAATACAGACGCTACAGCCCTTAAAGACGACCTCACCGTACTGATCGTCGAAGACGACCCCCATGTGCTGCTGGGCTGCCAGCAAGCCCTGGCCCTGGAAGACATTCCCAGCGTCGGCGTGGGCAGTGCCGAAGAAGCGTTGAAGCGTATCGGCGAGAACTTCGCGGGCATTGTGATCAGCGATATCCGCCTGCCGGGCATCGACGGCCTGGAGTTGCTCACGCGCCTCAAGGCCCTGGATAAAAGCCTGCCGGTGGTGCTGATCACCGGGCATGGCGATATCTCCATGGCCGTCGGCGCGATGCGCAACGGCGCCTACGACTTCATGGAAAAACCCTTCTCCCCCGAACGCCTAGTCGATGTCGCCCGCCGCGCACTGGAGCAGCGCGGGCTGGCGCGGGAAGTCTGGTCGCTGCGCCGCCAACTGGCCGAGCGCGACTCGCTGGAAGGCCGCATCATTGGCCGTTCGCCAGCCATGCAGAACCTGCGCGAATTGATCGCCAACGTCGCCGACACCTCGGCCAACGTGCTGATCGAGGGTGAGACCGGCACCGGCAAGGAACTGGTCGCACGCTGCCTGCATGACTTCAGCCGCCGTCACTCCCACCAGTTCGTCGCCCTGAACTGCGGCGGGCTGCCGGAGAACCTGTTCGAGAGCGAGATCTTCGGCCACGAAGCCAACGCCTTTACCGGTGCGGGCAAGCGTCGCATCGGCAAGATCGAACACGCCCACGAAGGCACGCTGTTCCTCGACGAAGTGGAAAGCATGCCGATCAACCTGCAGATCAAACTGTTGCGGGTGTTGCAGGAACGCACCCTCGAACGCCTGGGTTCCAACCAGAGCGTCGCGGTGGATTGCCGAGTGATCGCCGCCACCAAGTCCGACCTCGACGAACTGAGCCGCGCCAGCCAGTTCCGCAGCGACCTGTACTACCGTCTCAACGTGGTGACCCTGGAACTGCCGCCCCTGCGCGAACGCCGCGAAGACATCCTGCAACTGTTCGAACACTTCCTGCAGCAGTCGTCACTGCGTTTTGACCGCAGTGTGCCAGAGCTGGACAACCAGACCCTGTCCAGCCTGATGAGCCACGACTGGCCCGGCAACGTGCGTGAACTGCGCAATGTCGCCGAACGCTTCGCCCTCGGCCTGCCCGCCTTCAAGAAAAGCGGCGCCAGCAGCGGCAGCCAGGGCCTGGCCTTTACCGAGGCGGTGGAAGCCTTCGAGCGCAACCTGCTCAACGATGCCCTGCAACGCAGCGGCGGCAACCTGACCCAGGCCAGCCAGGAACTGGGGATGGCCAAGACCACGCTGTTCGACAAAGTCAAAAAATACGGGTTGAGCCACTGATGGATCTGGTATTGAAGGCCGCCCTGGGCGCGGCCGTGGTGTTGATCCTGGCCGCGCTGGCCAAGACCAAGAACTACTACATCGCAGGCCTGGTGCCGCTGTTTCCGACCTTTGCGTTGATCGCCCACTACATCGTCGGCAAGGGCCGTTCGGTGGACGACTTAAAGACCACGATCCTGTTCGGGATGTGGTCGATCATTCCGTACTTCGTGTACCTGGCGACATTGTATGTGATGGTCGATCGGATGCGGTTGGAAGCGTCACTGGCCGTGGCGGCGGTGGCGTGGTTGATGGCCGCTACGATATTGGTCAGCATCTGGGTCCGCGTTCACGCCTGACCCAACACGGTCAAAACTGTGGGAGCGGGCTTGCTCGCGAATGCGGTGGTTCAGTTGGAACATATTTGACTGACACACCGCTTTCGCGAGCAAGCCCCCTCCCACATTTGAACCTCAGTGTGTCAGCGCACGATCTTGTCGACCTGGATACCCAGCTTCTTCAGGCGATACCAGAAGCTGCGCTCCGATATCCCGATCTTCGCCGCCGCCGCGGCCTGTACGCCGTTGCTCTCCTGCAACGCTGCCAGGATATAGGCCTTCTCGACCTCTGCCAGCGCCGCATCCAGGTCCTGGGGAATGCCCGGCCCATCGCTCAGAATCGCCGTCACACCGCCCTCGCTCGGCTTGGACGCAAACAGGTAACCCGGCAAGTCGATGTCCTCGATCACCGGTGAGGCCGCCACGATGGTCGCGCGCTCCACGCAGTTCTGCAGCTCACGGATATTACCCGGCCAGTGATACGCCGCCATGGCCTGCAACGCCTCCGGGCTGAAGCCAGTGATACGTTTGCCGGCGGTGGCACTCAGGGTGTGGGCGAAGTGGCGGGCCAACGGCGCGATGTCTTCCACCCGTTCACGCAAGGCCGGCAGCGGGATCGGGAAGACATTGAGGCGGTAATACAGGTCTTCGCGAAACTCTTTGTTGGCCACCGCGTCCAGCAAATTCTTGTTGGTGGCGGCAATGACGCGCACGTCCACCTTGCGCTCGCGCGGGTCGCCCACCGGTTCGATCACCCGCTCCTGCAACGCCCGCAGGATCTTCGCCTGCAACGCCAACGGCATGTCGCCCACTTCGTCGAGAAACAACGTGCCCTTGTCGGCCTGCTGGAAGCGCCCTACCCGGTCGGCCACGGCACCGGTAAACGCGCCTTTGCGATGGCCGAACATTTCGCTTTCCAGCAAGCCTTCCGGGATCGCCGCACAGTTGACCGCAACGAAAGGCTGGTCGGCACGGCTGCCGTGTTTGTGGATGGCGCGTGCGACCATTTCCTTGCCAGTGCCGCTTTCGCCGGTCAGCAAGATGGTGGCGCTGCTGTCGCGCACCGAGTCCACGGCTTGCAGTACTTTGCGAAACGCCGGGCTGTCGCCCACCAGGCTGTCGAACTGCGCGTGTTCATCCAGCTCGGCACGCATGCGCGCGTTGTCGCGCATGATGTCGCGAAACTGCAGGGCCTTGGCCACGGTGATGTCCAGCTCGTCGATGTCGAACGGCTTGGCGATGTAGTCGTAGGCGCCGTTGCGCATCGACTGCACCGCGTTTTTCACCGTGCTGTAGGCGGTCATCACGATCACCGGCACATGGGGGTAACGCACCTTGATCTCGGCGAGCAGCGCCGGCCCGTCCATGCCGGGCATGCGCCAGTCGCTGATCACCAGGTCGATGTCTTCCTGCTCCAGCACCTTGAGCGCGTGCAGGCCGTTGCCGGCGATAAACACCTGCACATCGTTCTGGCCCAGGGCCGACGCCAGCAGGTCGCAGAGCTTGGGTTCGTCGTCGACTACCAGAATGTTATGCGTCATGACTGTCCTCGTCGTCTTCGCCAATCGCCGGAATGTACAGGCTGAAGGTGGCGCCGGCATCTTTCTCACTGGCACATTCGATGCTGCCGTCGTGACTTTCCATGATCGAATAGACTTTGGCCAGGCCCAGGCCGGTGCCAGAGGCCTTGGTGGTGACGAATGGCGTGAAGATACGCTCGATCATTTCCGCCGGGATACCTTGGCCGGTGTCGGCGATGCTGATCACGGTGTTGTCGTCCAGCGTGCGAATGCCCAGGGTCAGGCGCCCGCCTTCGGGCATCGCGTCGATGGCGTTGAGGATCAGGTTGAGGCACGCCTGCTTGAGCTGTTTGGCGTCCGCGTAGATCGTCGCCCCCGGCGCCTGGTCATCGATGTGCGCGTCGATGTTATGGGTGGCCAGTTCCGGGGCGCAGAAACCGAGGATTTCCTCCACCAACGGGCGCGCAGGCTGCAACACGCGCAGCGGCGGGTTGGGCTTGGCGAAGTCGAGGAACTCGGTGATCAGGTCGTTGATGCGGCTGACTTCACTGATCACGTATTCCAAGTGGCGTTTGTCGGTGTCCGCCAGGTCGGCGCGGCGGTGCAGCAACTGTGTGGCCGTCTTGATGATGCCCAGCGGGTTGCGGATCTCGTGGGCCAGGCCCATGGCGACTTCACCCAGGGCATGCAGGCGATCACGCCGGCGCAGCTGGGCTTCGAGGTAATGCAACTCGCCCAGGCGTTCGGTCATATGGTTGAAGGTGCTGCTCAACTGCGCCAGCTCGTCGCCGCCACTGACCACCACGCGGTGCGCGTAATCGCCGGAGATCACCGCGCTCACGCCTTGGGACAGGTCTCGCAGCGGCTTGGTCAGGCGCCGCGACACCAACACCCCCGCCGCCAGCGACAATGCCGAGCTGAGCAGGAAGATCAGCACGAACAGATTGCTCTGGTTCACCAGCCCCACCAGGCTGGTGTGGCGCAGCAGGCCGCTGAAAATCACGCCCTGCAAGTCGCCGGCGTCGTTGAAGATCGGCCAGTACAACCCACTGTAGTTATTGGTGAACTGCTCGCTGGGCTGCTTGGTGCTGCGCATCGCAGTTTCGACGTTCTTGGGGATACGCGAGGGGTGATCCTCGAAGCGCTGGGTGGAGAATATCTCGGAGAACCCATCGGGGTTGGCCAGGTACAGGCGCAGGTCGAGGGAATGCACATCGGCCACGCTGGTGAGGAAACTGCTGTCCAGGTACGTGGCCACCAGCAGCAGGTAATCGACACCGTCCTGGGTGGTCTCGAAGGTGGACACCACGATCCCGGTGCTCACCCCGGCCACCTGCACGGTCTGCAACACCGCGTTGCTGGTCAGGCTGATCTGTTTGACGATGTCGTCGGAGGCGGTGCTGAACACCAGCTTGTGGTCGCTGACGCGGATCAGCGCGACCACGTCGATGTCCGTGGCATCGGCAATGTCGGCAGTCAGCCGGTCGTGCTTGGCCGCCTGCCGGTTGGAGGGCGGGCTGGTGTAGCGCAGGAACAGCTTGGCCATGCGCGCGTTGTCATGAAGGATGTCGCCGATTTCGTCCTTGACGATCTTGGTCGACTCCTGCAGCCAAATGCGCACGTTGCTGTCGAAGATCTGCGACAACGTGGTGGCGGCCAGCTCTGCTGCGATCATGGTGGGAATCACGCTGACCAACCAGAACGCCAGCACCAGCTTGCGCTGGACGCTCCAACGCGAAATGGCAAAGGGGCGGGCTTTCTGGCGGGTCTTGGTGATCATCAGGTTTCGCTTATCGCAGCAGCCATGGCAGGGTCGGAACGATCCGGTCGAATAAACAGTTTTACAAGCTTGAGCAGGCTGTTGACCAGCCGGTTGCGGTGGCGAAAATACACACTGTTGCCCTGGAACTCGCAGCCCAGGCGCAGCTTACTGGCATACCCGGCCTGCCCGCACTCATACACGGCAATATTGTGTTGAATACAGTAGTCGACATTGGTCAGCCAGCTACGGAAGTACAGGTTGTAGTCGCGGGTGAACGCGACGTCATGCCCGAAAAACTTGTCCACCAGCCGGTGTTGGTCGACCAGCATCAGGTTGAACGCCACCAGTTGCTCGTCCACCCAGTAAAGAACACAGACCGCGCGCTCATCAAGCCGTTCGAGCACCGAGGTGAAGTAACCGGCAGGCAGCCGCTCGAACTGCAACTCGGCACGCGTGAGCGTGGCTTCGTACAGGCGCATGACTTCGGGCAGCACGTCGTCGATGTTGCGCCGCCATTCTACCCGCGGGCCCGGCGCGCGCAGCTTGCGGCGCAGGTCCTTGCGGGTGGATTTGCCCAGCGAGCCCAGGTAGGCATCCACCGAACCATAGGGCAGCGGCAGCACGCCCGTGGGCAGGCTCGGCATGCTTTGGAAGCCCGCCGCCCGGCAACTCTCGAGCCAGTGCGGGTCTTTGCTCGGCGCATCCTTGACCGCCACCAGGCCGATGCCGAAGTCATCGGCATCCTGGCGAGCGGCCTGCAGCAAGTGCTTGAGCAACAGCGGACGCTGGGCATCCGGCACGCTGCTGGCGAAACCCACGTCACAGCGTTCGGCCACTGGCGATCCGAGGGCATACAGCCCCAGTTGCAAAAGCCCCGGCCACAATCGCTCCACACGCTCGGCCAAGCGCTTGCCGGCGCCCGACACCGTGGTGTCGAGGCGATAATGCGTGATGAACGCGGCCGCCACCGCCACCAGCGTTCCATCTTGATAAACCGCGAGATAACGCCACTGAAAATCATCAATGGCGGCGTTTTCCACGGCAACGTAATAGTCCCAGTCCTCCAGGGCACCCGGGAAACAGTCGTTCCAGGCACTGCGCTGGATAGCCCGGATGGTCGGGAAGGCTTGGGCGGTGATCACATCGTGTCCTTAAGGCTTATGCCCGCTGTCGATAATCTTGAGGGGCCGGGATGGCCTGGGCATGCTGTTCGACGAACCCCGCACTCAATTCGATCACCCGGCGGTATTGCAGGTCGACGGTGATCATGTGGTAGCAGTTGTCCAACAGGATCTTGGTCACCGGCCCGCCGAGGTGGCGTTCCACGTAATCGGCGTTCCAGCGGCTGGTGATGTCGTCCTCGATAGAGTGCAATACCAGCGCCGGTACGTTGATCGACGGCATGCGTTTTTTGACCACGGCGTTCATCCAGTGCAATTCACGCACTGTCACGCCCTCCATCGTCAACAGGCCCGCCTCGCTGCTTTCGCCTTCCTTCATTTGCCGTTCAACGATGGCGCGCAGGCGTTCATTCTTGATGCCGTAGGGCGGCTTCTCGGTGAAGCGGAACAGGCGTACGCCGAACGGGATACGGATGAGCAACGGCGTGATGAACGCCATTTTGTTGATGCTCCACCCGTCGTACTTGAGCGTGGTGGAATACATCAGCAAACCGGCCACCTGGCCCGGATGCTCCGACGCCAGGTACATCGACATCACCGCGCCCATCGACAAGCCGCCGACAAACACCTGCGCGTGGCGTTGCTTCACGCCCACGAAGGTCTTGCGTACGCCTTCGTACCAGTCCAGCCACCCCGTGGCCTGCAGGTCACTGTTGTCACCGCAGTGCCCGGCCAGGGTGGGCACGTACACCGTGCAGTTGCCCGCCTTGGCCAGGCCCTTGGCGACCTGGCGCAATTCCGTCGGGGTGCCGGTCAGGCCGTGGATCAACAGGATCCCGACCGGACCGTCACCGAGAACGAAGCCGGCGGTACCTTCACCGAGGTCGATCTCTGCTGTGTTCACCGGTTGGTCGCCCGCACCAGCAGTTGCTCGAGCAGCTTCAGGCCCAGTTCGATTTCCGGGTAGCTGATTTCCAGGGACGGTGCCAGGGTGATCACGTTCTTGTAGTAACCGCCCACGTCGAGGATCAGCCCGAGTTTCTGGCCGTCCACCACCATGTCGCCCTTCATGCCTTCTTCGACCATGTAGTCCAGGGTCGCCTTGTCTGGCGTGAAACCATCCGGGCCGCAGATTTCACAGCGCAGGGCCAGGCCTAGGCCGTCGACGTCGCCGATGATTGGGAAACGTTTCTGCAGGTCTTGCAGGCCTTCGAGGAAGAATTTGCCCTTGGCCATGACCATCGCGCCGTAGTCGACTTCGTTGGTCATCTTGAACATTTCCAGGCCGACCGCCGTGCCCAACGGGTTGGAGGCGAAGGTGGAGTGGGTGGAACCTGGCGGGAAGACCTTCGGGTTGATCAACTCTTCACGGGCCCAGATGCCGCCCAGCGGGTTGAGGCCGTTGGTCAGGGCCTTGCCGAACACGATCACGTCCGGTTGCACGTCGAAGTGCTCGATCGACCACAACTTGCCGGTGCGGTAGAAGCCCATCTGGATTTCGTCGGACACCATCAGGATGCCGTGCTGATCCAGCACCTGCTTGAGTTCGCGGTAGAAGTTCATCGGCGGGATCACGTAGCCGCCGGTGCCCTGGATCGGCTCGACGTAAAACGCGGCGTATTCGCTCTGGCCGACTTTCGGGTCCCACACACCGTTGTATTCGGTCTCGAACAGGCGGGCGAATTGCTGCACGCAGTGGCTGCCGTATTCTTCCTTGGTCATGCCTTTAGGGCCACGGAAGTGGTACGGGAACGGAATGAACTGCGCACGCTCGCCGAAGTGGCCGTAGCGGCGACGGTAGCGGTAGCTGGAGGTGATCGACGAGGCGCCGAGGGTACGCCCGTGGTAGCCGCCTTCGAAGGCGAACATCAGGCTCTTGCCGTTGGTGGCGTTACGCACCACCTTCAGGGAGTCTTCGATGGACTGCGAACCGCCGACGTTGAAGTGCACGCGACCGTCGAGGCCGAATTTCTTCTTGGCGTCCACCGCGATCATTTCCGACAGCTCGATCTTGCCCTTGTGCAGGTACTGGCTGGCGATCTGCGGCAGCGTGTCGATCTGTTGTTTCAGCGCATTGTTCAGGCGCGGGTTGGCATAGCCGAAATTGACCGCCGAGTACCACATCTGCAGGTCGAGGTAGGCCTGGTCTTCGGTGTCCCACACGTAGGAGCCTTCGCAGCGGCTGAAAATACGGGGTGGTTCGATGTAGTGAACGGTGTCGCCGTAGGAGCAATACTTGGCTTCTTTATCCAGAAGAACCTGGTCTTCGGCGGTAGCGATACGGATATCAGACATGGTGGAAGAGTTCCTGGTTGTCAGCAGTAAAGGAGTTGGCGTTGGCGGCGATGCCTTGTGGCAGCAGCGCCAGCAATGCCGGCACTTCGGCGAAGGTGTCGAAGCGCGCGTGTGGGATGTCGTGGGCCACGCAGTAGTCGGCGAGGCTGCCCTTGGCAAACACAAAATCGGCGGTGGAGGCCACGCACATGTCGGACTTGCCGTCGCCGATCACCAGCACGCGCTTGTTGCGCGGCGTGGACTTGCACTTGCAGTTGCCGGAGGCGGCACGGCAGGCATCGCTGGCATACGGGAAGTCGATGCGCCAGCTGTTCTGGTCGACCTGGCGCAGGCGGTTGGCGAGGATCGGCAGCAGGGTCACGTAGTTGCGTGACAGAATCCGCGCAATGCCCTGCTCGATGCCGTCGCTGACCACTTCGATGGACGCACCCAGGCCGATCACGTGGTCGACGAAATCCGGGAAGTCCGGGTCGATCTCGACGCTGTCGAAATACGAAAGCAGCTCGGAGGGGGTGGCCTTGATCAGCGCCAGTTGGCGGCTCAGGCATTCGCGTGAACCGATATGCCCATCCAGCCATTCCTGTTCGATGGTTTCCCACTCGGGGCCGGCGAAGCGTTGGAGGACGTTGTCGATGACATCGGTGGGGGTGATGGTCCCGTCGAAGTCACACACGATATGCCATTGGATCATCGTTGTTTACCTTGGAGGAGCGCGCTGTGTGCGCTTGCAAAAAGGTGTAGAGCAGGGACTGTGCCAACTGGCGCAAGCCCAGCGGGGCTGGGGCTTGGCTCGGCTTCGAGGATGATTTGTGTCGCAGGAGCTACAATTTTTGTAGCTTGCTACAAACAAGATGAGTGCTTGCGCGGGGTCGACGCTTTGCGCGTTCATGCGCACGTAATCAATCAAGGAACAGTGACCATGTTGAGGATCACTTGCGCTGCACTGGCCGGTTTACTGGGCCTCTGGAGCGTTTCGAACGCGGCTCAGGCCGCCGGTATCACCGGCGACGTCGGCGCAGGCGTCAGCTACCAGCCCCATGACCCTACTGGCAGCCGCTACGAAACGCGGCCCGTTCCCTACGTCGATCTGGACTGGGGCTCTGTCAGCCTGAGTACCGACGACGGCTTGACCTGGAGCGCCTTGGACAGCAACGGTTTTACCGCCGGCCCGTATATCAATTACCTGCAGGGGCGCACCTCGAACGGCTCGCTGCAGGGCTTGCGCAATGTGTCGGACATGGCCGAGGTAGGCGGTTTCGTTCAGTACGCACCGGCTGATTTCTGGCGGGTGTATGCACAGCTGGGCCAGGCCGTCGGCGGCGGCCATTCGCAGAGCGGCGCGCTGGGCAAGGTCGGCGGCGAACTGGGCTACCCGTTGGGTAACGGTGTGATCGGCAGCAGTGGCCTGGTGGCGCACTTCGCCGATGCCCGCCAAACCCAGACGTTTTTCGGCGTGGATGACAACGAGGCAGCCGCTTCGGGCTTTCGGCCGTACAACGCCAGCGGCGGCTTCCAGAACGTGACGCTGACCCAGAGTTTCGAGTTTCCCCTGGCGGCCAAATGGTCGTTGCTGACCAGCGCGAGCTGGGTGCATCTGGTGGGCTCGGCGGCGGACAGCAGCATCGTCCGGCAGACCGGCGAAGTGAACCAGGGCCAGGTGCAGACGGCCATCAGCTACACATTCGATTGAGGTTGGTCTGGGGTTTGCAATGAGGTGCTGGAATCCATTTTTCCAGGACACTCTTCATGGCTCGCCCCGCTTACCGCCTGCTGCATCACTCGCTCTGGGACCTGGTGCCCATCGCCCTGGGCCTGGCGCATTTCGCCTTTGTCATCTGGCTGGTTGCCGCCTTCCATAGCCTGAGCTGGTGGGCGCTGGTGCCCCTGGCACTGATCTACGCGATCAGCTTGTCGTGGAGCATCAACAGCATCTCCCACAACCAGATTCACAACGCCTACTTCACCCATCGCGCGATGAACCGGGCCTTCGACCTGCTGCTGTCGGTGACCATCGGTTTTTCCCAGACGCTCTACCGCGATATCCACAACCGCCATCACCGTGGTAACGCCGACCTACCGGGGCCGGATGGCACAACCATCGACCCGCTGTCGATCTACCAGCGCGGCCACAATGGCCAACCGGAAAACCCGTGGGCCTATACCTTCCTGAGTTTTTTCCGCGACGATCCCAAGCCGTTCTATGACGAGATGAAGCGCAAACGCCCGGCCGATGCACGCTGGGTCAAAGTCGAGATCATCGTGACGGTGGCGTTCTATGTCGCCCTGGCGTTCTACAACTGGCAGGCGGTGCTGTGGCTGTTGCCGTTCTGGTACCTGGGCCAGTGCCTGTCGTCGCTCAATGGCTACTACGAACACTTCGGCGGCAACCCGGACCTGCCGATTGCCTGGGGCGTGAGTTCCTACAGCGTGCTGTACAACCTGATCTGGATGAACAACGGCTACCACGCCGAGCACCACTACCGACCGAAGATGCACTGGACCAAGGTGAAGGCGTTTCATCGGGAGATTGCCGAGCAACAGCGTGAGGCGGGGGTGAAGCAGCTTCCAGTGTCACACGGGCTGGGCTTTCTGGTGGCGCACAGAAAAGCCTGACTCGCCACTAACCCCTGTGGTGAGCAGGCTTGCCCTGCGCGAGGCAAGCTCGCTCACCACAAAAATCAAACCGGCCAACGTGATCAGTTTTCTTCGCCTTCGGCCAGCAGGGCGATGCCGGCGATAATCACCGCCACCCCCACCCAGTGCAGCGGGCTGATATGTTCCCCCAGCCCCAGCCACGACCCCAGCAACACCACCACAAACACCAGTGAGCTCAGCGGAAACGCCAGGGACAGGCTGCTGCGCCGCAGGATCAGCATCCACACGAAAAACGCGCCGATGTAGCTGGCGATCGCCGCCAGGATCCCGGGGTTGCGCGCCACTTCACCCAGCCACTGCCAGTTGAAATCCATCTGCCCCAGTTGGTCCCCGGCCACTTTGGTAAACAGCTGACCGGCGCTTTCGGTGCAGATCAATAAGGCCCACAGCACCACCGTGCCGAAGCGCCCGTGCAGCCATCCGGTATTCATCGTTTGCGTACTCATGCCTGGCTCCCTGCAATCGCCACCAACATCACTCCCAAGGTAATCACCAGCGTGCCCAACCAACGGCGGCGGCTGACGGTCTCGCCCAACACCACTTTGCCCGCCAGCACCACCCCGCAATAGGCCAGCGCGGCAGCCGGAAACAAGAGGCTCAAGGGTGCGCGGGACAAGGCTTCGAGCCACACGAAAAATTCGATCGCATAGGCGCCGATCCCGGCCCACAGCAACGGCGCATTGAACACTTGGCCCCAGAACGCATTCAGGCGAAAGCCGCCGTCCAGCTCGGGTAAACGGTCCAGGCCGATCTTGAAACACAGCTGGCCGATCACATCGAGCACGATGGAAAACGCCACCAGCAACACCACGGTCAAGGTCACGGAAACAGCTCCTCAAACAGATCAATCAAGGCTTCATTGGTGGCAGCGTTGCGCTGCAGGTCTTGCGCGCTCCAGCGTTCGGGTGGTGGCTGGTCCGACTTGGCTTCCCAGCGCTTGAACGCGTTGCTGAAAGCCGGCTGGGCGAACTCGCCGCACACATCGATGCCGATGATGCGCTTGCGCGCGGCCAAGGCCCGCAGGGCTTGCAGCAGGTGGGTCAGGCGCATGCCGCCCTGGTCCCAGTTGGTGGCCGCGTCTTCACTGGCAAGCACGTCTTTGTCGAGGGTGATCCAGATCGCTTCGGTGGGCAGACTGCTGATCATCTGCTCCAGGAAAGCCGCCCAATCCAGCTCGGCCAGGTTGCGCCAGTGCAGGTGGTCTTCCTGCTGACGATGGCCGGCGCCGTCCCCTACCCGCCCCCAGACTTTCGAGGGCGCGTGCTGCCAGGGAAACAGCTGCAAGTGCCCGCGCTTGAGGGCGCCAAGGTTGCCGCCACGCAGCTGCGGGTTATGCAGGTCATCGCTGCAGGGGCCGAGGGTGACGATGCGTTTGATCGCCGGCATTTTCAGCGCGCGGTTGACCCACGAACCACAGTGGCGCTTGGGCGCAAAGCGCACCCAGTCGGGGTGGTTGTCGAAGTGGATCAGGCTGATCGGTTCTTTGAGATCGGCGAGAAACGCCGGCGTGAGGTGATGGTAATCACCCGAGCCGACAAACAGGATTTCCGGGCGCGCATCCGTGGGCCGGGGCCGTTGGGCCATGCGTTCGGCGAAGCGCTTCCAGGTTTTTTCGGTGGACCACAGGCGCAGCTTGGGGCCCAGGTCGAGCAGGTCGATACGGTGGGCGCGGCCATTGGCCAAACGCCGGGCAATCGGCGCCTGGCCCGTGAGGCTGTGGTCGAGGTCAAGAATGTTCAAGGCAGTGTCCCCTAAGGCTTTAGGGGGTCAATGCAAAGGACGGGCCAGCACTTATTTCAAGAACCATTGAATAACACATGTGGGAGGGGGCTTGCCCCCGATGGCGGCGTATCAGTCAAGGATGTCCTAACTGATCCACTGTCATCGGGGGCAAGCCCCCTCCCACATTTTGAACTCCGTTCGGCTTTAGTTTTTCGCGTCGTTGATGATCTGGCGAATGGCACCGACAAAGGCTTCCGCTGGCTGGCCACCGCTGACGGCGTACTGGTCGTTGAACACGATGGTCGGCACTGAGCTCACGCCACGGGAGATCCACAGCTGCTCTTGCTCACGCACTTCGGCGGCGTATTCGTCGGAGGCGAGAATCTCGGCTGCGCGTTTGATATCCAGGCCGACACTTTCGGCGATGATCGCCAGGGTGGCGTGGTCGGACGGGTCCTGCCCATCGGTGAAGTACGCCTTGAACAGCGCTTCCTTGAGGTTGTACTGCAAACCTTCGAGCCCGGCCCAGTGCAGCAGGCGGTGTGCGTCGAAGGTGTTGTAGATGCGGCTCTGGCCATCGGTGCGAAAGGCAAAGCCCAGCTCGGCGCCCATGTCGCGGATGCGCGCACGGTTGGCCTGGGATTCTTCAGCGGTGGAGCCGTATTTCTCGGTGATGTGCTCGACGATGTTCTGACCGATGGCAGGCATGTTCGGGTTCAGTTCGAACGGTTGGAAATGGATCTCGGCCTGCACCTCGGCGCCAAGCTGGTCAAGGGCTTCGGTCAGCCCGCGCAGGCCAATGATGCACCAGGGGCAGGACACGTCGCTGACGAAATCGATTTTCAGGGGAGTACTCATGACAGGCAACCTCGCAGGCGCAAATGGGCCACAAAGGTTGCACGATACACCAATGTCACAGCAGCTTCGAAGGGCCGACCGGATCGATCTGCGCCCAGTGCGCGGCATCTTCGCGATGGGCTTGCAGGTACGGCAGCACTGCCGCCAGCAACGGCGCCTTGAATGCTTCCTGGAAACGATGGGCCAGGCCGGGGATCAGTTTCAACTGGCTGCCTTGTATATGCGCCGCCAGGTGCACGCCGTGCATCACCGGCAGCAGCGGGTCGGCGGTACCGTGCACCACCAGCGTCGGCACGCGCAATTGGTTGAGCAAGGGCACGCGGCTCGGCTCGGCGAGGATCGCCATGATCTGGCGCTTCACGCCGTCCGGGTTGAAGGCCCGGTCGTAGGACAGCGCCGCCTGGTGCAGCAAGGCCTGGCGATCATCCTTCACGTTCGGGCTGCCCAGTGCGGCGAGCAGATCCGCCTGTTGCTCCAGCGCCACTTCACGGTTCGGCGCGCTGCGCCGCGACAGCAATTGCACCAGCGCCGCATTCGGCGCCGGCAGGCCTTCGGCACCGGAACTGGTCATGATCAGCGTGAGGCTCTCGACCCGCTGCGGCGCCATGGCGGCCAGGTGCTGGGCGATCATCCCGCCCATGCTCGCGCCCAGCACGTGGAATTGCTCGATCTGCAAGGCGTCCATCAAACCGATGGCGTCATCGGCCATGTCAGTCAAGGTATAGGGCGCCGCCACGGGCAGGCCAAGCTTGTAGCGCAGCACCTCGAAGGTCAGGTTGGCGCTCGCAGGCGCCTGGCGCCACGTGGACAGGCCGACGTCGCGGTTGTCATAGCGGATCACCCGGAAACCTTGCTGGCACAGGGCGACGACAACTTCGTCGGGCCAGTGGATCAACTGCCCGCCCAGGCCCATCACCAGCAGCAAGGCCGGATCGGACGCACGGCCGATGCTCTGGTAGGCGATGCTCACCTGAGCCAGGTCGACCGTTTGGGTCGGGACATTGACGTCACATCGAGAAGCCGCAAAAGACGGCAGGCCGAACAGTAGAGCGGCCAGTAAAAGCAACACGCGCATGAAAAACACCGAAACGCAGAACCCCAGTAGAGCGCGAGTCTGATGAAGTTTGTTCAAGCGCGCTGCCACACTTGCGTGACAGTTTGATGAAGCCCGCTCAACGGTCGTCCGCTATTTATATCCCACCCTGGGTCATGGCCATCGCTCTCTAATCCTTCTTAAATGAAGGAGCGACCCCCATGACCAACATTCAAGACCTCAACGTGTACGAGTTCGGACTATCACACCTGCTTGTGCCGGCGAGCATTGACGAAAACCTGCTGCTGGACGCCACACAACGCTGGCAACGTTGCTACGAAGACATGCGCGAGTTGATGGCTGGCACGCCATCGGTACGCACAGTGATCAACCAGATGCTCCAAGAACACTTGACGCTGGACGGCGAGCGCGTTGGGCTGAGGTTCCTGGCAACTGAAGCGCGTAGTTCAAGCATCATCTCCCTGTACGAAGCCTGCCTTTACATGCAACAGCATCCCTCTTTGGATACGAGCCAAGTACCCGAGGGCCAACTCATCCACCTACCGGCCAACCACCGTTTTTCAGGCTATACGGTGCCCATGTTGCTCGATGAGCTCAGAGGGTTGGATCTGGAGCAGGCAATCAAGGATGCCTGGACCCGGCACTTTTTAAACAACCGAGCGCCCCGCCAACCGGTTTCATGTCATGCAAGGGCGACCGAACTGTACAAGATCCACTTCGAGGCCTCGGGCGATGTACTGCTGGCCCAAGGCTCGATAAATGCCACGGCGCTCAACCCGATGTTTGCCCTTATTGATCCCCTCCTGGCAGCACCTGGAAGCGACAATATCTGCATCGAACACATCGTGCTAAAGCGCCCCGCTGCCGATGCACGCGTCTTGCCTGGGTCATGGGTGTTTACCCTTGATACCGACCAGCCGGTCAGCCAGTTGCTGTACTTACCCGCACATCAACCGGCGTGGCGCACGTTCGCCAAGCGTACGGACATGGAGCGTTGGTTGATCGATCAGCAACAAGCCTTGTTTTCGACTCCGAACTCCGATCCCCTCGCTACCATTGACTATCGTCTCAAGACCAGGCCGCTGGAAACCGGTATCAGCGACTGGCTGAATCTATTGGCCGAGGCCCAATATCACGAAGCGATCAAGCCCGTCCCCGGTTTCGAAATCGATAATGCCAACATGGCACGACTGCCCATCGAAGCATTTGATAAACAGCGCCAGAGCCAATCACTGTTTGCCCTGGCACCTGAACAGCCGAAACCCACCCCCCTTGAGGAGGAGATGCTCTCGCAGTTCGGCCAGCTCTACCCAAGCCTGCCATTGAGCCAACGCCAGGCCCAAGTGCTGCAACAACGCACCGCCCTGGACGGCCTGCTCGACAAAGATGATGCTGTAACCAACCGCAAAACGCGCTTGCAGCAATTCCAGCAGCAACTCGATGATTTGCGAGTACAACAGGACGCATCAGCCGTCGCAGCACGCCTCATGCTGAAAAGACGCACCCACGATGTGGCAACCCTCAATACCCAATTTACCGCTCTTTACAATGCGCGCGTGGCGGGGCTAAGAATCGAAGCGCAAATTCAGCATGCGTTGAACCAAATCAGCGCCGATGAGCTGAAACTGCTGGAGGTCATCCTTGATTCGCCCGTGGCCGAAGAGCGATTCATTGAAGTAGCGGTCTGTTCGATGAGCCTCTCGGTCACCGAACAGACCAATACCACCAAAAAAATCACTGAGAGCGAGCTCAAAGGACCGCTGGTATTCACTGCCGCAACCGACTTGAAATTACCGTCGACATCCGCCGCCAGTTACTTGGTTTACTGGCCGGGCACTGGCGGGGGCTTGCAACGCTTCGCGTCCCGACAAGCACTGCAAGGAGCCTTGTTCAACATCGCGCCCCAGGACGACCGGCTTGCCTTGGCGCTCAAGGAGCTGACCGACAACCCCTTCGAACACAGCCTCAGACTTCAGCAAGTCAATTTTGAGGAACGTGCGGCGCAGTTGCGCTTGACCTATGCCACCCCGGACGATGCCGACAAACTGGTCGAACGCCTGGAAAAATTACGCGAAGAAACCTTCGAAAAGCTCGTGGTGCCCGAGCACAGCGCCCGCGAAGCGGCGTTTTTGGAAATCGTGGAGCAGAACAACAGCAGCCATCTGGCGGCAAGCATCCCGACCTGGCTGGACAAACAAACCGAGGAACAGCGGGAACTGCTCAGGACTCGGCTCAAGGCTTACATTCCCGCACTCAAACGCTCCCAGGCCTTGCTCGACCAATCTCTGCCCTCACGGGATGAATTCGCCAGGCTTAAGATCGATTCACGCTTGCGCAAAGACTTCTCCATCACCCAGGATTTTACCGTAGAAGTGGACCTGCCTGATTCGACAAGGGATATCCGAGATCCCGTAACCGGCGGCAGCGGAGTGGGCGGAACCCCAATCAAGATAATCACCGCACCCAGCCTGAAACGCAGCAAGATGTCGCTTGATGAACTGGCCGTGAGGAACATCGACAGCAGCATGGGCAAGCGGCTGCACTACATGACCTTGGACGTGACGGCTGACAACACCGCGGAGTTCGACAGGCTCAAGGCGGGTATAGACGCTGCCTACCTGGTCAAGATGGTCCAGGACCTCAACCTGGCCAACGCCTACGAAACGCGAATAGTCCAAGCCTTCAGAGGTACCTCCCAGGAGTCGGCATTCCAATTGAACTACCGCCGTGAATGCCTGGCGGAACCACTGCGCTTGATGCTCCAGACTCAAGGCCAGTTGGCGTTCATGCAAAACCATATCAACGCTGACGAGCGCCTGGTGTGGGACACCGCGATCGACGCCGATACGCAGCAAGCATGGGAGGTCGGCACCCAACGTATTGCCCTGCTGCCGGCAATACTGGTCGATGACAGCGACACTAACCGCTATGGCACAGTCACGCTCTCAGGTATCAGCTTCATTCAGGAAAAAATCTCCGGGATGACGTTACTCTACCTGCCCGATGCGCCGGATGATCGATGCTTGCAGCGCTTCGACAGCCTGGAACTGGCGCGCAGGAAACTGTTTGATCTCTGCAGTATCGACACCATGGCCGAGTACGTGGCAAGCCGTGCCTTGACAGGAGAGCTCCAGTCTCACCTCAACCGCATTGACCAGGCCACGGTCAAACACTATGACGCGATCATCGGTGTCGGCTCCCCCTGGCCAGTCACTACTTCGCTGGCAGCTCATCAATTGGATGCTCACATGGGACGCCTGATCGAGAGCAATCGACAGTACGCTCGCTCCAATGAGGACCTGGCGGATGAGAAATACGCGCTCAAATCAGGTGGTCTGTTCAACGGCATCAAAATCGCGGTGAGTTTTCTTCCACTGATTGGCACCGCGGTTTCCCTCGTCGATGCCACCACTAGCCTTTACGCTGCTGTCGATGCCCTCAGGAAAGGCGACATGCACCACGGCATCGAGCAACTGGCCTCGGTGTTCGAATGCCTGGTGTATGCAGGCATGGACGCGCTGACCTTTGCCGCCGTGCCTGCGGCACGGCCCAACACCGCCAAAACGTTGATGCTGCAGCGCCAACTCAAACACATACTGCGCCCTGACTTCTGGCGCAACCTGAAGTCACGCCAGGCGAAAACCCAGGTTCATCGTTTCGCCGGCTACGAATTCGATCAACTACTCGAGCTCGGCAGCCTGCAAGCGGTGCAAACCGGTCCTTATCGCCACACGCTACGGCATACATCCGGCGAGCATTTCATCGCGGACGGTGGACGTTACTTCAAAGTGAAGTTTGAACCAACAGCCCATGAAATGCGGCTGGTCGCCAAGGGAAAAACCTACTCGCCGGTCATTGCCTTTGACGAAGCGCAGCAATGGAACACTTACTCGGCGCTGCATGGCGGCTATCTCACCGGGTATAGCGGCGGCAGCCGACGAGGACAGGGAACATCGCGTGCGGGTTCGCGCGTGCCAGCCGCTGTGGAGCAGCAGACTCCGCCAGCGGTAGCCACCGTACACACGCAACGCCAGGCAACACTCAACGATCTTGATAGGCTCTCCAAAAAGCTCGGCGCACAAGTTGAAGTGACCAACCGCGATGCGATGAGATTGGACAACGAATTCAGTACCGCCACCACCGCGACAGGCACGACATCGAGGCACCAAGCGACCAAGGCACTGGACCTGCGCTTGACCGAAGACGCAGACCTCGCCAAACAGGTATACGCGTTGAATCAAACAGCCGCCGGGTTCCTAGGCAGTACGTTGCAGCAGACCGTCGCCAAAAGTCAAAACTGGGCGGCCATGATAGTGGGCAATCGTTACGCGCTTCAGGCATTGAACGCCAAGCGACGAATACTTGGCTTGCAGGGGGACTTTACGCAGTTAAAGAACCGCATGAAGGCAATGTCCCCCGACGGCGCTGAATACCTGCACGCTGAAAAAGTGCTCAAGCAATATCGAATTGAAATGCTTGATGAGCTGAAACAGGTAGAAATCATGCTTGGAGAAGTGACTGGCTGGTTGGACCGCATAACTATCCCGTCCATGAGGGCAGAAGTGACCAAGTTTGCATCGCCGTTGCAGATAATTTTCACCGAGCACCGTACGCAGCTGGCAAAGGCCGAAATGTTGTTGGAACTCCTGCGTGCTGAACGCCAACCGGGGAACCCTAGCTGGATCTATCAAGAAAGGGTGTTGGAACTGGCCACCGACAAACTGAAACGCACCATCGCCGCCCACCGGGAACTTCCCACGGCCAACATCAGTAAGGCCCAGCGCAACCAAGTGCTAAGCAACACCCTCGAGGCTTATGAGCTGTTTCACCTCGATCTGACAACCTGGAACGCGATGTCACCCAGCCACTTTGACGCGAACTATGTTTCACAGATGCTGGACTGCCTGACCCAACTCATGGAGCGAGCACGCAAGGGCATAAAAAAAGCCTACACCGCCCCCCAGGCAGAACACACCAAAACGCTCTTTGAAACCGAGGATGGACAGGTTCTGGTGGGCACTGAAAAACCGGCGCAACAGCAATCATCGAGACAATTTATTGTGGAGGACAGCGAGGGCAAACCTGTGGAGGTGTGGGAGCAAATGTCCGGCAGCCAGCGATACCGCTTGAACGCCGAGCTGAGCCAGCCCAAGACTCAGCCCCCGGCGCTGCCTAGCGACCTGCCGACCATGGTGACCGAAGCCCAGGCCCGTTTAGCCGCCGTGGATGCCTTCGAAAACAAAGTCCGCGCTTACCAAACGATGGAACCGATCAACCTTGAGCACATGTTAGTCAGTGAAGCCGAGGCCTTGGAACTTCGAGCCAACCAGCTACAAGGCCTATCCCCCACGCACCCACTAATCGAACAACTGCGCAGTCGGGCAACCCCCCTCAGGCCCGCCGGACAAGCCCTGCGTATCGAGCGTACGCTGGCCAGCAAGAAACCGACCGAAGGCTATCTGGACTACTTGATGGAACACAATCGCGTTGAGATCCGCAAAGTCGGCATTCGCCGCGGGCAGACACAAAAACGCCCCGACGGAGAAACCGACTACTTTCAGGAATATTCCATTCACGACACAGCCAGGCCGCAGGACGCACCAAGCTGGTTCGCCCACTTTCACTACGTGAAGGCCAACTCAGCGTTCGATACCTTTGCCAAAGCGCACCTGAAAATCGCTGCGGAACGGTATCGGGGTCTGCACTGGCAAATGAAGAAGAGCGGCAAGGGTGTGCAATTCGCCGACCTGACTATATGGCGCGGCAATATCGGCAAATACTATGCAAAGAAACACTTCGAAGCCCTGAACTGATTTAAATCACGCAACGGCCAACATGAATAGTTTTCAATGTTTTATCATTAAGCACAAAATTCATTCATGGAGGCCGCCGTGCTGGAAATCCGTCATCTCAAAACCCTGCACGCTTTGCGCGAAGCCGACAGCCTGGTGGAAGCCGCCGAGCGCCTGCACCTGACGCAGTCGGCGCTGTCCCACCAGTTCAAGGAGCTGGAAGAACGCCTGGGCATGCCGCTGTTCGTGCGCAAGACCAAGCCGCTGCGCTTCACCAGCGCCGGCCTGCGCCTGCTGCAACTGGCCGACGCCACCCTGCCGCTGCTGCGCGGTGCGGAACGCGACATCGCCCGGTTGGCCGGCGGCACTGCCGGGCGCCTGCACATGGCGATCGAGTGCCACAGCTGCTTCCAGTGGCTGATGCCGACCATCGACCAGTTCCGCGATGCCTGGCCGGAGGTTGAACTGGACCTGGCCTCCGGCTTTGCCTTCGCGCCGCTCCCAGCCCTGGCCCGCGGCGACCTGGACCTGGTGGTGACCTCCGACCCGCTGGAGTTGCCCGGCATTACCTACGTGCCGTTGTTCACCTACGAAGCCATGCTCGCGGTCGCCAACCAGCACCCGCTGGCGCACAAACCATACGTCGTGCCGGAAGACCTGCTGACCGAAACCCTGATCACCTACCCGGTCGAGCGCGACCGCCTGGACATCTTCACCCGCTTCCTCGAACCCGCCGACGTAGAACCGGCCCAGGTGCGCACCTCGGAACTGACCGTGATGATGATGCAATTGGTGGCCAGCGGCCGTGGCGTGTGCGGCATGCCCCATTGGGCGCTGCACGAATACAGCTCGCGCGGTTACGTGAAAGGCAAGCGCCTGGGTGAGAAAGGCTTGTTTGCAACGCTGTACGCGGGGATTCGCGCAGACATGCTGGATGCGCCGTATATGCGCGACTTCCTGCTGACCGCCAAGGACACCTCATTCTCCACCCTCGATGGGGTCAGCGCGGTACGCTGAACTCTGCGTCGCCTTGTAAACGAAGAGATCGCCTGGGTGTGCCTGAGGTACCGAGGTGCCTGCATCGCCGGCAAGCCAGCGCCTACAGTTAGATCGTGGGGTGACAGTTAGATTGTGGTCGTCTGCCGGGCCGCCTTCGCAGGCGGGCCAGCTCCCACATTTTGATCGTGGGGCAACAGTTAGATAGTGGTCGTCTGCCGGGCCGCCTTCGCAGGCAAGCCAGCTCCCACATTTTGATCGTGGGGCAACAGTTAGATTGTGGTCGTCTGCCGGGCCGCCTTCGCAGGCAAGCCAGCTCCCACATTTTGATCGTGGGGCAACAGTTAGATAGTGGTTGTCTGCCGGGCCGCCTTCGCAGGCAAGCCAGCTCCCACAGTTAGATCGTGGGGTGACAGTTAAATTGTGGTCGTCTGCCGGGCCGCCTTCGCAGGCAAGCCAGCTCCCACATTTTGATCGTGGGGCAACAGTTAGATAGTGGTTGTCTGCCGGGCCGCCTTCGCAGGCGGGCCAGCTCCCACATTTTGATCGTGGGGCAACAGTTAGATAGTGGTCGTCTGCCGGGCCGCCTTCGCAGGCAAGCCAGCTCCCACATTTTGATCGTGGGGCAACAGTTAGATAGGGGTCGTCTGTTAAGCTTCCTCACCACAGGTGCAGCGTTGTGCAGATACCTATGGCTATCGCCGGCAAGCCTGCCACAGTCGGAAATCACTGGTGCTGCAATTCGCGCCACATGTGGATCTTGTCAAAGTAATCGACCCCCACCCGCACCGCCAGCGGCTCCAGGCCGTACTGGATGAACCCACAGCGCTGGTACAACGCAAAGGCGGCATCATTGCCGGCAGTGACCGTCAGTTGAATCACCTTCAGGCGCGGATACTGGCGCGCCTCAGCCAACGCCGCTTCGACCAATTGACGGCCCAGCCCTTGCTGCTGGTAAGCCTGGGTCACGTACATGCCGAACAAAGTCACTTTGTGCCGTGCCTTCTCCCGCGGCTCGAACGCCAAGCCGACAATGCCGGCCAGTTCATCCCCTTCAAAAGCCCCCAGCAACCGGTCCAGTGGGCTGCTCAAGCGCTTCTCCCACCAACTCAAGGGCATCGCGGCACGCTCCGCCACGCTGGAAGTGAACGCCTGGGGATAGGCGCCATACGCCTCCAGCATCAACGCCCGATAAGCCTCGGCGTCGCTGGCCTCCAGCGTGCGGATGCTCATGCCGTCAGCGATGCACGATAAAACGGCAGGATCAGATCCCGCGTCAACGGTGCCAGGACCAGGCCTCCGTCGCCAGCCGAGTCGATCCAGCGCACTTCTTCGATCTCCGCCGCCGGGCTCACCGGCACGTCAATCTGCACTTGGAACAGCTCGGCTTCCACGGTAAAACCCGGCTCATTGACCGCCGGTGCGGAAAACTTGCCAAGGTAGACCGCCGCGCCGGGCTCAATGCGCAGGTTCAGTTCTTCGTGCAGCTCACGGGCCAGCGCGTCGGCAGGTTGCTCACCCGCGTCGATCTTGCCGCCAGGTTGCATGAAGGCTTGCGTGCCGCGCTTGCGCACCAGCAGGGTCTGGCCGTCGCTGCCGATCAGGAGGGCGGCGGCGATGCGGATGGTGGAGGGCATGTACAGTCTTCCTTGAAGGCAAAGATGTAAGGATCACATGAAGTGCCTTAACCGGAAAGCAATGCCTCGTCGGTGTCCTTGATAAACACGCTGTACCGCGCCCCTTCCATGGTCTCAAAGGCAATCAACTTATCCACCAATGGCAGGTTCAACACCTTGCCGGCGTTGAGCAGCAGCATGCCGTTGTCCGCATTGAGATTGCGCGCCAGCACCATGCCCTCCGCCAGTTCCCGGGTGCCGAGCACTTTGACGTTGGGGTCGCCCAACGTCACGTCATTGAGGTAAGTGGCGCAGACCAGCACAAAGTCTTCGACCATCACCGGGTCGTACAGCCGCCCGGCGTATTTGCGGATGTACAGCAGCGCTTCGTCGCTGTTCATCTGCCGCTCCAGGATCAGGCCTTTTTGCAGTTCGATAAAATCCACCGCCAGTTTCAGCAAACGCGAGCCGGCGGGAATCGCTTCACCCTTGAGGTGGTCAGGGAAACCGCTGCCGTCCCAGCGTTCCTGGTGATGGCGGATCAGCCGCGCGGCGTCTTTCATCGGCTCCAGGGTCATCAGCAGCGACTCGCTCTGGGTGGCGTAGGCGCGATAGCGTTCACGGTCGCTGCTGTGCAGCAGGTCCGAGGGCGACGCCATCATGCTGTCGCTCCAGCTCAGCTTGCCGATGTTGTAGAGCGCGGCGGCCATGGTCAGGTCGCGGTTGCTGGCGGAGTCCACGCCATGGGCCACACACCAGGTGCGCACCAGTTCGATGATCTGCCGGTTGGTCTGTTTGGCGCGCGGCAGGCGCAGGTTGGCCAGCAGCGAAAACACTTCGGTGCCGGTGGCGTAGCTGTGCTTGAGCTCTTCGTAGGCCAGATCGAGCATGTCGGCGGTTTGCTGCAGCTCGCTGGTGCGCGCGGCCACGCGTTTTTCCAGGGTGGCGTTGAGCTGCTTGAGTTCGTCGTTCTGCTGCTGGATCAGTTGTTCAAGGCGCAGGCGCTCCAGCTCGGAATGCTGATGCGCCAGGGATTGGCGCAGCGCCAGCAACAATTCTTCATCCTTCCAGGGCTTGCTCAGGTACCGGTAGATTTCACCTTCGTTGATGGCCTTTACGATCAGCGTCAGGTCGGTCTCGCCTGTCAGCAGGATGCGCACGGTGTGGGGGTAATGCTGGTGGACATGCGCGAGCAATGAGGCGCCGTCCATGTCCGGCAGGCGCGCGGCGCTCATCACCAGGTCGACGGGTTGGCTGGCCAGGATGGCCAGGGCATCGGCAGCGCACGTGGCGCTGTGCAGGTCGAAGGGTTCCAGTTGCAGCAGTTGCGTAAGGCGTTGGAGCACGTCGGGGTGGGCGTCGATCAACAGCACCACGGCACGTCTGGCATCGGTAAATGTAACTGACTCTCCCATGGGACACCTCGGATCGTCGGTGTGCATTCCTTAGGGTCCGGTCCTGCCTTCCTGGCTATTACTGAGGAGTTTAGTCGGTTTTTTGCAAAATAATGGCTTTACGATATCAGCGCAAAAAAAAGCCGCTCCAGAAACCGGAGCGGCCTTCGAGGTGAAGCACGTGATAGTCACGCCTCGGCTTTTTTCGGGCTCGAGCCAAACGAAGCGAAACGCTTGTTGAACCCGGCGATCCGGCCTTCGGCCTGGGTCTTGCGCTGTTGGCCGGTGTAGATCGGGTGCGAGGCGCTGGAAACGTCCAACGGGATATACGGGTACGTGTTGCCGTCGCTATGGGTGTGGGTGCGATCGCTGTCGGCGGTGGAGCCGATCAGGAAGAACACGTCGGCGGCGGTGTCATGGAACAGCACGGTGCGGTAGTCGGGATGGATACCAGCTTTCATAAGGCCTCCGGGGCGTCTGGGTGCATTTGATGTGTTATACAGTAACACATCAAATGCACCCAAACGAGAACCGATTGCAATAAGGATAGGCCCACAGCTTCTATGCAGTTTCCTGAAAGTCCATTTCCGGTGGCTGTTGCGAGAATCCGCGCGTCAGCACACCCAGGTAAACCAGGCCGATCGCCAACCACACCAGGCCCAGGTAGATCGCCAGGTGATCGAGGCTGACCATCAACCACAGATCCGCCAGCAGGCCGATGGCCGGGAACACCAGGAACAGGATCAGTTCCCGCACGCCGCGCTGCTTAGCCCCGATCCAGTAGTGAAAGATCACCGAGAGGTTCACCAGGCTGAACGCCAGGAACGCACCGAAGTTGATGAACGAGGTGGAGGTGGTCACGTCCAGCTTCAGCGCCAGCAAGGCCACGACTGCACACAGCAGGATGCTGTTGACCGGCGTGCCGAAACGCGCATGCAAGGTGCCGAAGAACGACTTGGGCAACACGCCGTCGCGGCCCATGGCAAACAACAAGCGCGAACCACTGGCCTGGGCTGAAAGCCCCGAGGCGAACTGGCCGACGATCAGGCCGATCAGGAAGATCGACACAAACAGGTCGCCACCGATGTTGCGCGCAATCTCGTAGGCCGCCGAATCCACATCGGCAAATTCGAACGACGGATGCGCGACCTGCACAAAATACGACACACCGACGAAGATCAGCCCGCCGATCAAGGTGATCAGCATGATCGCCCGGGGAATGGTGCGGCGTGGGTCGCGGGTCTCTTCAGTGAGGGTACTGACCGCGTCAAAGCCCAGGAACGAATAACAGGCAATCGCAGCCCCGCTCATGATCAGTGGCATTTGCATCTGGCCATTGAAGAACGGCGTGATCGTCCACAGCGGCGTGCTCGCATCGCCACCGATGTAGTGGATGCACAACGCGACAAACGCAATCAGCACCAGAAACTGCACCAGCATCAGCAGCGCGTTGATGCCGTTGGCGAGTTTCAGGCCGATGATATTGATCGCCGTGGTGATGCCGATGAACGCCAGCACCCAGACCCACTGCGGCACGGCGGGGAATGCCGAATGCAGGTATGCCGCGCCGATCAACCAGATCGCCATCGGGAGGAACAGGTAGTCGAGCAACACCGCCCAACCGGCGATGAATCCCAACTTGGGGCTGATCGCCTTGCGCACATAGCTGTAGGCGGAACCGGCCACCGGGAAGGCCGAAGCCATGCGCCCGTAGCTCATGGCGGTGAAGAACATCGCCACCAGGGCGGCGAGGTAAGCGGCGGGGACCATGCCGGCGGTGGATTGCGCCAGGATGCCGAAGGTGCCGAGCACAATGATCGGCGTCATATAGGCGATGCCAAACAGCACCACCGACCCTAACGACAGGGTGCGTTGCAAACGAGCCATGAGCGATTCTCCGCTGATTTATTAGATTTATGGCAGAACTGAAGTCGATGAAGCGGATGCACTAATTGTTATGGTGTACGGCGCCCTCTGTAGGCGCCCGGCTTGCCGGCGATCGCAATTTCAAAGCCGCCATCACCGGCAAGCCGGGCGCCTACAGGGGTTGTGTCAGTTTTTCGGGATCAGCAGCTCACGCGTCCCATCGCTGCGCTCGATCACCTCGCCGGGCAGTTTCATGCGCTGGTCGTCGAGGTAGCGGTAGTCCTTGTGCGCCGCCTCCAGTTGGTCGAGATCCAGCTCGACCGTGAATTGCCCTTCGTCACGCCCGGCTTCGAACAGCAACGTACCGAACGGGTCGACCAAGGCGCTGCCACCGGCGAACACCAGGCCGCCGTCGCCCTCTTCCACGCGGTTGACCATCAGCGCGAACACCTGGTTTTCCTGGGCACGCGCCATGATCGCGGTACGGTGCGTGGGGCCGTAAGGGTCCATGTTGCCGTTGGTGACGATCAGCAATTCAGCGCCCGTTTGCGCCAGGGCGCGGGCGGTTTCCGGGAACTCGATGTCGTAGCAGATCAGCAGGCCGACGCGCATACCGTTCCACACACAGGTGGGGTAACGGTCGCCCGGGTTGAACACGCCACGCTCTAATGGCCACAGGTGAGTCTTGCGATAGCGCAAGGCAATGCCTTCGGGGGTGATCAGCAAGGTGGTGTTGTAGAATTGGCCGCCGTCGTTCTCGGCGATACCGATCACCACCGCAATGTTGCACGCGCGAGCCGCCTCGATAACGGCTCTCACGGTGGGGCCATCCAGGGGCTCGGCGATGTCGGCGACGGTTTCAGCCGAGGGAAAGCCCGTCAGGTGGGTTTCCGGGAATACGATCAGTTGCGTATCGTCGGCGCAGGCAACGATTGCCGCCAGGGCGCGCTCAAGGTTGTAAGCTGTGTCGTTATCACGACCGGCCAGTTGGGCGAATTCGACCTTCATGGGTATTCCTTGTTCTTTATCTGTGTCGCAGTATGCGCAGCCAATACCCGCCAGGGAATTACGCGGCCGGGGTAACACGTTAGGGGTAGATCAATGACCATGTCGCTGCAGGACATCGCCTGGCACCGCGCGGTGGGGCAAATGATAGACGCCCTCGACCAGCCCAACTTCTGGACTCAGCTTGTCCGCTTGCTGGACCAATACGTGCCGTTCGACAGTTGGGTGGTGTTGCTATTCAGCAGCGAACACCGCCCCCTGGTGTTCGCCGAATGCCCCGGTGCCGACGGTACGCCAGACCAGCTGTTCCAGGACTACCTCAATGGCCTGTACCTGCTCGACCCCTTCTACATTGCCAGCCGCGAACACTCGCGCACCGGCTTGTTTCGACTGGCGGAAGTCGCGCCGGAGCATTTCGAACTCACCGAGTACTACCAGCGCTACTTCCGCCTTAACGTGGTCGCAGATGAAATCCAATTTAATTGCCATCTGCCGGATGGGCGTACGCTATGCCTGTCGTTGGGTTTGAAGCAGCGTTTCGACCAGGCGCAGATTGCCCTGCTGTCGCTGATTCAACCCTGGGTGCTGAGCCTGCTGCGCCAACGCTTGCCCTATGAACTCAACCAGGTCAGCACCCCGCAGCCGCCGATCCAGAATGATGATTGGGGCGCGCAACTCACCGCCCGCGAGCTGGATGTAGGCCGCTTGATGCTCAGCGGTTGCTCCAGCAAGGAAATCGCTCGTAAGCTGGAAATCTCTGTTGAAACCGTGAAAGTCCATAAGAAACACATCTACAGCAAGCTAGGGATCAAATCCCAGTCGGAGCTGTTCTCGATCTTTCTACAGGCGCAAAACGCCTGATTGAGCCCCGTAGGAGCCCGGCTTGCCGGGCGCCTACAGGCCCTGATGAGTGAAACCAAGGAAAAACGTATGAGTCTGTCCCTGCTGAGTCGTTACGCCTTCTTTGCCGTGTGTGTCATTTTCACCCTCGCCAGCCTCCCCTTTATCGAACATGAATGGCTGTGGCCTATTACCCTCGTCACGGGCGTGCTGAGCCTGATCGGCCTGTTCGACCTGCTGCAAAGCCCCCACGCGGTACGGCGCAACTACCCGATCCTGGGCAATATCCGTTATCTGGTAGAAGCCATCCGCCCGGAAATCCGCCAGTACCTGCTCGAATCCGACAGCGACGCCCTGCCCTTCTCCCGCGCCCAGCGCTCGCTGGTCTACTCACGCGCCAAGAACGAGACGGCGGACAAACCCTTCGGCACCTTGATCGACGTGTACCAGTCGGGCTTCGAATTCATCGGCCACTCCATGCGCCCGGCGCCGCTCAGCGACCCCAGCGCATTCCGCGTGATGGTCGGCGGCCCGCAGTGCACGCAGCCGTACTCAGCATCGGTGTTCAATATCTCGGCGATGAGCTTCGGCTCGCTGAGTGCCAACGCGATTCGTGCGCTGAACCAGGGCGCCAAGCTCGGCAACTTCGCCCATGACACCGGCGAAGGCAGCATCAGCCCCTACCACCGCGAAAACGGCGGCGACCTGACCTGGGAACTGGGCAGCGGCTACTTCGGCTGCCGCACCAGCGACGGCCGCTTCGACCCGGAACGCTTCGCCGCACAGGCGCAGAACCCGCAAGTGCGCATGATCGAAATCAAGATGAGCCAGGGCGCCAAACCAGGCCATGGCGGGATCCTGCCCAAGCACAAGGTGACACAGGAAATCGCCGAGACCCGCGGCATCATGATGGGCGAAGACTGCATCTCGCCGTCACGCCACAGTGCCTTCTCCACGCCCATCGAACTGATGCAGTTCATCGCCCAACTGCGCGAATTGTCCGGCGGCAAACCGGTGGGGTTCAAGTTCTGCCTGGGTCACCCATGGGAATTCATGGGCATCGCCAAGGCCATGCTCGAAACCGGCATCCTCCCGGACTTCATTGTGGTGGACGGCAAGGAAGGCGGCACTGGCGCCGCGCCCGTGGAGTTCACCGACCATATCGGCGTGCCACTGCGCGAAGGCCTGCTGTTCGTGCACAACACCCTGGTGGGCCTGAACCTGCGCGACAAGATCAAGCTAGGCGCCAGCGGCAAGATCGTCAGCGCCTTCGACATCGCCAGCGTGCTGGCCATCGGCGCCGACTGGGCCAACTCGGCGCGCGGCTTTATGTTTGCCATCGGCTGCATTCAATCGCAAAGCTGTCACACCAATAAATGCCCGACCGGCGTTGCCACCCAAGACCCACTGCGCCAACGCGCCCTGGTGGTGCCGGACAAAGCCCAGCGCGTGTTCAACTTCCACCGCAACACCCTCAAGGCCTTGGCAGAAATGCTCGCGGCGGCGGGCCTGGATCACCCCTCGCAGCTGTCGGCCAAGCATCTGGTGCGGCGCATGTCGGCGACCGAGATCAAGTTGTTCTCGCAGTTGCATGTGTTCCTCAAGCCTGGCGAGTTGTTGACCGGCGAGGTGAATGGCGAGTTTTATTCGCGGATGTGGCAGATGGCGCGGGCCGACAGTTTTGAGCCCCATGAAGCCAGCGCCGCGTAACATCAATACCCTAACCCCTATCGCTGAACCGGACCACCGACGGCATCGTTGAAACAAGGAGCTTCACATGCCGTTACTGGACTTCGCCGCCATCGCCGGGCAACTGCCCGACACCTGGAAATCCACGCGCCTGGGCCAGGTCGGCCCGGCGCGGATCAAGGTGTTGCGCATGGACGAACAGGCTCACGAGGAGGAAACCCATGCCTACAACGAAGGGTTGCTGGTGATCGATGGTCAGTTGCGCTTGAGCATCGGCAACAGCGAGATCAGGGTAGGCGCCGGCCAGATGTACCTCGTGGAAGCCGGTATCGCCCATGCGGTACTTGCGGGCAGCCATGGCACGCTGGTCATCATTGATGTCTAGAGACATTCAGTAATACCCAACCTTTGCAATTGCTTACAAATACCGCCAACCTGCGCCCGCCCGACGTGCGGCGTACGACTACACCCGCGCTCGCCTGTCATTACTAAACACTTTGTTCAAGAGCTTGTAGCCATGCCGAACGGACGCGACCCGCGCATCGATTTTTTTCGGGGCCTGGCGTTGATCTTCATATTCTGGGATCACGTCCCCCACAATCCCCTGGGCCAGATCACCTTGCGCAACATCGGTTTCAGCGATGCCGCCGAGGTGTTTGTGTTCCTCGCCGGTTTTGCCGCCGTGTTGGCGTACGGCAAGATCATGCAGCGCGACGGCTACTGGATGGCCTGCCTGAAAATCCTGCGCCGCGCCTGGGTGCTGTACGTGGTGCATATCTTCCTGCTGGCCTTGCTGATGGGCATCGTGTTCTTCGCCAACAGCCATGTGGAAACCCGTGACCTGGTCGAGGAAATGGGCCTGACGCACTTCGTCACCCACCCGCAACAAGCCCTCACCGATGAGTTGCTGCTGCGCTTCAAGCCCAACCTGATGGACCCACTGCCGCTGTACATCGTGTTACTGGCGGGGTTGCCGCTGGTGCTGCCGATGCTGGTACGCAAAGTCGAGGCCGTGGTGGCGGTGTCACTGGCGATCTACCTGCTGGCCCCGTGGATGGGCTGGAACCTGCGGGCGATCAGCGACGGTGTGTGGTACTTCAACCCGGTCACCTGGCAGCTGTTGTTTGTGCTGGGCGGCGCGGCAGCGATCTACAGCCAGCGGCCTAAAACCGCCGAAACCCGGGCCTTGCTGCGTCAGCCACTGTTTGTTGCTTCGGCGGTCTACGTGCTGGTGGCCGGGGTGATCACCCTGTCGTGGCGCTGGCCCGAGATCCACGATGCGTGGATGCCGGCGGCGCTCAGCAACTGGCTGTACCCCATCAGCAAGACCGACCTGTCACCGGTGCGCCTGGTGCATTTCCTCGCGCTGGCATACGTCACCGCCAAGCTGTTGCCGGGTGCCGGCTGGACGCAGAACCGCGTGGCCGGCGAAATCTGCCGCATGGGCCGTTATTCCCTGGAAGTGTTTTGCCTGGGGGTGGTACTGGCGCCCCTGGCGGACATGATCAACGCCATGGCCAACGACGCCGTCGCCATGCAGTTGACCACCGCCGTGATCGGCGCGTTGCTGATGGCCGGCCTCGCAGCCTGGTTGGAGTTGATCAAGCGCCTGGACCGGCAACCCCGCGCCGCGCTACATAGCTAGCGCCCAACGGTAGGGGCCAGATGCTTCCATTGCCTTCCACTTAACCCGTGAAAGGACATGGCCCCATGCCTACCCATCTACTGCTCAATGGCTTGTCGGGCAACCTGCAATCCAGTGAATCCTGGGCCCGCCAGCAAGCCCTGGAAATGATCCGCGAAACCTTGGCGCGGACGATGAGCAGCCTGACCCCACAGGAGCAACGGGACTACGTCAGGCTGCAACGCGAAGCCCACCAGGCGATCAAGGCGGTGGACCGCGAAAATGCGGCCCTGCTCCAAGCCTTCCAATCCGACGGCACGACTCAGCTGCGCAACCGCATCGGCGGCCTGGACCCGCACAACCTATTCCTGCACACCCGCTACCTCGAAGAGTTGCAACCGCCACTGCCCTGGGAACCCCGCGCCAGCGCTCACCTCAATGGGACTCACCGCAGCCGCTTTCGCCGTGCCTACGACGAATGGAAATATCGCCCCCATGTCTCCACGTTATCGCTGTGGGACGCCGCCTGCCTGAACTTCGATTTCGCCACGTCCCAGCCTCAGGCGTCAGGGCAGACATTTGTCGAATCGTCTTACCTGAGTGGCGCAGACAACCTTCAACTGACCGTCAGCCAGTTCATCGCCATTGCCCGTGACCTGGACCTGGGCGGTCAACTCGACAAGCGCCTGCAAACCGCCTTGGGCCAGGGCGGCAAATTGCAGGGCCTGCTGCAAGCGAGCAGCGAGGCCTGCCTGCGCTTTGAAGCGCTGGAGGCGTACCGCAACCGCGCCCACACTGGCGTGACCCGCGACCTTCTTGCCAGCCTCAACGCCGCCCTCGACGGCAGCGGCCCGGCCCTGCCCTTCGACACCCTGGGCATGAGCACCGGGATCACCGTGTTGCCTGCCGTGCCGTTCGTACCGTCAGGGCAAACCGTGCCGGTACCGCTGCTGCTGATCCGCGTCGCCGCCCACGGGGTGCTGTCATACTTCCCCTTCCGACCTGGGGGCGCCCTGCGTTACCACCGCGACGCCAACGCCGCGCACGCGGCGTTCATGCAGCAACTCAAGACCAGCCACAGCGAAGGTGACTTGGGCTGGTTCGCCCGCCAGTTGCCGATGGCTGAAATGCACGGATTCAAGCAACTGCTCAAGGATGCGCCACGCCCGGTAGGCCTGAGCCCCGTAGCCGGTTTCCTCTACGACACCTTCCACCGCCTGTTCCCGCAACGTGCCCTTGATGGCTTGCGCTTTACCCCCGACCCCAAGCACGGTCGCAAGGAGTCCCTGGTGCAAGCCTGCACCTACCGTGAGGTGCAGCGCTACCAGGCCAACCTCTCGACCCTGGCCACCCGTCGTTCGGAGCGTGACTTGCAGGCCCTGATCGATGGCGTCGCGGCCATGGCCCGGGAAGTCCTGGAGCTGCTGCTCACGCCCATGCCCGGCGGCGTCACCGGGCTGAATCGCGTGATGCAAGTGGCGGTGTTCGGCAGCCTGGCCTATAGCGTGATCATCGGCATCAACGAAGCGGCGCGTGGCGAAGCCAGTGAGTTTGCGTCTGCCCTGGCGGACATTGCCGACTTGGCCATCAATGGCCTGTTGATCACCACCGCCGGCCGTGTGCACAACCAGCGCATGACACGCCTTTTGCACCAACTGGGCAACCCGCGCAAAGTGACCCATGCCGACGGCAGCCACGCCCTTTGGAAGCCGGATATCGGCCCCTATGCGATCCTTGATCAGCACCTGCTCGACGGCCAAGTCGCCAACGCCCAAGGGGTGTACCAGGTCGACAGTAAACAATACGCGTGGCTGCAAAAAGATCAGGAGCGCCACGTCGTGGAGGTCAGCTATGACGCGCAGAGCATGCGCTTTGTGCTCAAGCTCGAAAACGCCGGGCGCTTTGCCCCACCGATCCTGTTCGACCCGGCGCTGCAAGCCTGGACCCTGGACCTGCACAACGCCCACACCCTTTCGGACATCCAACTGGCCGAGCGCATGTTGCCCGACGGCTCCACGGCCGTGCCCCGTATCGAGATGGAAAGGATGCTACGCAGCACCGCCGCCGACCGCACCACCCTGGATCGCGTGTGGGCCGGCGACCCCGCACCCGTCAACCTCACCGAAGGGGTCCGGCGCCTGCAGGCCGACCGAGTCATCGAGCAGTTGATCAAGGACTTCTCAAGACGCGGGCATATGCCGCCCCACGCCGATGGCACCGTGTTGTGCCTGTTGACCCAAGTGCCCGCCTGGCCGGTCGATGCGTGTATTAACGTGCACGACCAGCGCGGCGTGCTGATCGAACGTTATGCCGCCCGCGAGAATGGCCTCTCCCACACCGTCGAATTGATGCGTCGTGACGATGGCACCTACGGCGGACTGACCGATCAACTCACCTCCGCGCCCACTCAGGAACAGCTGTTCGAATTGATCCTGAACCAGCAACCCGCCACCTCACTGCTCGGCAAGGAAGGCAGCCCACACCTGACCGTGGCTCAACGCATTGCGCGCCTGCGCGTGCAAATCAGTGAACTGGCAAAAACCCACCGCCACCCGTTGTTTACCGCCATGACGCGCTACGACGGTTATGCCCGCGACGAAGTCCCTGTTGAGGACAGCGCACGCCAGTGGCTGCCGATCCAGGTGCCCCCACCGTTGGTGACCGTCACACCACTGCTGAAAAAACTGCGCGGGCTCTACCCGCCCCTGACCTCGGCCAACCTGCAACAACTGTTGCTGCAAACGCCCCTCGATGCCAACCAACAAGCCGCCTTCCTGCGCGATGCCAGCCTGCCCCAGGCGGTGCGGGAGAACCTCGAACACCATCGCACCGCCCTGCGCATCGACATCGTGATCGACGGCCTCTACCACCCTCGGGCCTACAACCCGGACACCGACCTATGGGCACGCGATTTCATCGCCAGCCTGTTGCGCAGCACCTGCAAGCGCGACTTTGTGGTCACCGAGGTGAGCAATGGCCCCCCCGCCGATCGCTATGTCTCCAGCGGTCCCGATGACACCACCGTGGAACTGCTGCACTACGGCCAGGGCCACTATGAAGCCTACGACATGCGCAACGCCGGGCCGATCCCGGTGTCACCGGCCATTGACAGTCTCTACCTGGCCGTGGGCTCGGTCCTGCAACCCGGCGAGCGCCTGAAACTGGGGATGAACAGCGCCAGCGATGCCCAAGGCTTGCGCGACACCCTGGGCGACTTGATGAGCACCCGACGCAGCCCTGAAGGACAGGTCAGCCTGCTGGACCAGTCGCTTGGCCAGTATGAGCAAAGCGTGGTGCTGCCCCATGACCTCAAGCCCGACGCCCTGGGCCTCTATGAGTGGGAAGGCCAACAGTTGCTGCCGCTGTATGGCTCGCTGTACCCGATCGTCTACGACAACCGGCTGCGCAAGTGGCGGCTCAAGCACCCGCAAAAAGTCGGCGTCGATACCCCGCGCCTGGAACATAACCGCCAGGGTGCCTGGCGCCTGTCCAGTGAAAACCCGCTGACCTGGGACGATCACCGCCTGTTTTATCGCCTGGGCCCCGCCCACTATCACGTCGACCAAACCACCGCCGCACAGATCATGCGCCTCACCGACACGCCGGCGCAGGCGTTGCGAGAGGTGCACAGCAGCGGGCTGCCACCACCGCCGTTGTTGCAGGACACCAGCAAACGCTTTCACATCGAGCGCGAGATCCTGCAGTTCATCCAGGCCATGAGTGTCTACTCGGCCACGCGCAATGCGCGGCCTTCCCTGCAATTGCTGCTGGTCACCAGCTTGCCGGCCTGGCCCGACAGCCATGCCTTGGAGATCATCAACGCGCAAGGCCAAGTGATCCAGCGCTACCCGGCCAGCAGCGGGGCCAGCAGCGAACGCATTCAATTGACCGAAGCGCAGAGCCGAGGCTTGGAGCCCCTCACCCGTATTGTTTTGAACGATCAGGTCTGCCGCGCGCTGCTGGGTGAACTGCCCACCTCACAGGAGGAACGCCTGTTCAAACTGTCGAAGAAAATCGCTGAGTACGCCTGGCGCGAACGGGCGCAACTGTTCGACATCCTCTACGCCCAGAGCGAGCAAGGCGCGACGAGCCTGGAACGGCGCCTGCACGCGCACTTCCCGCAACTGCCCGTCAGCGCGGTAAAGGCGATTATCGGGCAATCGAGCCCCAACGAACTCAAGCAATTGCATAAGCGCGACGAAGTGGGTTTGCGCCTGGCCGAACAGGTCCGACTCACTGCTGACGATATACGTTTGAACCGCGCCTATGAAGGCCTTTACCTGAGTACTCTGGCCAACCCCGACAGCGAAAAAATCATGCTGCACCTGCTCAAGGATGTACCCGGCTGGCCACTGAGCCTGCGCCTGGAAGTGCGTGACGCCAGCCTCGCCGGCCCGCTGTTGGCCCGCGCCGGCCAAACGGGTGCCACCGACCGCCGCACACTGGTGAAGATCGACGGCGGCTACCAGTCCCATGATCGCGACGGTCATAGGCTCAATGAGCGGCCCGACGGCACCCGCGACCTGCTCGGCGCCGTGGTCCTGACCCTCGACGATGCCGAGTGCCGTGCACTGGGTGTGGAGGAGGGTGCCGAGCCGAAAGCGCTACGGCACGCCATTGCCGACCTGGCCCTGGGCCAACGCGTGGCCATCAAGGCCCTGCTGGGGCTGACGCATATCCCGGCGTGGTTGCAGCCGCCGATGCGCGTGGACACTTCATTCATCGTCTACCCGTTTACCCTGCGCAGCCTGTGGCCGTTCGGTGGCAACCAGCCGGTGGACCTGGTGAGCAAGGTGCGCGAGATCTACCCCAGCTTCAGCGTCGCCGACGCCCGGGATCTGATTAACTCGCTGGGCATGAACGAACCCGCCGCGTTGATCGAACTGGAGCGACGCAAGGCCGAGTACCAGGCCCTGGAGTTCGAACTGCAGCGCTGGATCGACACGCCCCAGCCGGTGGACGACCAGGCGATCGACCCGGCGATCTACCTGGAGGGTTGGAACTACGGGCGACGCCGCCTAATGGCCGAGCGCATCCTGCGTGCCTGGCGCCACGAAACCCGTGCAGCCTACGACAACGAGACTGGGCTTTTCGACTCCCATCAACTGGTGCTGCGCCTGGACGGCAACAGCCTGCCCGACCCCGACTTCATGCTGGGCACCCGTGGCTTCGAGCACATTGAATACCTGCGGATCGTTAGTGATTCCTTTCCGCCGACGGGCAACGCCTTCCTGAGCAAATTTATCGGACTGACTCATTTAAAGCTCGACTGCATGCTCAATGACCTGCCCACCAGCCTCACCCAGATGACGCAACTGCAACAACTGGACTTGAGCGACAACTTGATCGTGCTGACACCGGAGTCTCGTCAGCGCCTGGCCGGCCTCACGCGATTGGAGGGCCTCTACCTGGACGGCAACCCTCTGGGCCTGACGCCGGACGTTTCGCAGATGACGCGCCTGCAGGTGCTGTCGCTACGCCAGACCCATATCGACCAGTGGCCCGTCGGGGCCGAACGCCGCAGCACGTTGCGCCATTTGATGCTGCAGGAAAACCGTCTGACCACAGTGCCCGAGGCGGTGTTTTCCGACGTGCGCATGGGCCCTACCAACCTTCACACCGTGCTGCACGACAACCCTTTGAGCGAACAGACGCTGGGCCGGATTCGCGACTATCGCGATCGCACCGGCATTGCCCTGGGTGGCCTGCTACCGGGTGAACTGCATCAGCCGGCGACAAGCAACGACGTCAGCTTTTGGCTGGCCGGTATCCCCAACGCTCGACATGCGCAACGGCAGGCGCTATGGGATCAATTGCTACGGCATGAGGGTGCGCGACCAGAAGACGCGTTCCGAGTGTTGCGCGACCTGACCCAATCGTTCTCGTACCGGTCCAGCCAAGACACTCGGCAAGCCCTCACCCAAAGGGTATGGCAGTTGCTCGATGCCATGGGCGAATCGACCGAGCTACGCGACCGGGTCTTCCGTAGCACCTATACCGACGGCACCTGCGGCGATGGCGCCATCCTGGTATTTATCGATATGGAGATCGTACACAAGGTGCATCAAGCACGCACCCAGGCCAGCAGCAACCAGGCAGACCGCGAGTTGCTGGCGTTGGCGAAAAGCCTGTTCTACCTGCGCCAGGTCGATCAACTGGCCGACGCGCATATCCAGAACCGGCGCATGGCGGGTCTGGAGGTGGACGATGCAGAGATCAAGTTGTACTACCGGATGCGCTTTCGCGAAGAATTCAACTTGCCCATTGGGCGCGAGGAAATGCTCTATTCCGTGGAGGATTGGGTCGATGAGCAAGACATCAATCAGGCACGCATTACCTTGCAGGCGCTGAGCGGCACCCAGGCGGCGCAGAACTCATTGCTGACGGAAGAGTTCTGGATCGAGTATCTGGCCCGCAGTTACCCTGAGCCTTTCTCGACCATCGAAAACGTAGCGCGCTACAAACTGAACAGGCTGAACGAGGAGGTGGTGGACAGACGTTCGGATATCTACCTCGATCGTCGGCAATCCCTGGTAGAGCTTGAGATTGCCGAGCGCAATCGCCTGGTGCGCCAGTTGACCGAAGCAGCACAACTGGCCCAGCAAGTGAATTAAGCGTCAGGCCGAACGCGGGGCGCCTTGGCCTGCGTTCAACGGCTGTAACTTGAACACGTAGAACAGCACAGTCAGCAGCACCAGGAAGACCGGGCCGACATACAGGGCTATGCGGGTGTCCGGGAAGTAGGCCATCAGGCCCACCACCAGCAGCAGGAACGCCAGGGCCAGGTACGAGCTGACCGGGTACAGCCACATGCGGTACTTGAGCCCGGCCTGCTCGGCGGGGCTCAGGCTTTTGCGAAACTTGAGCTGGGCCAGCAGAATCATCAGCCAGGTCCAGATCGCACCAAAGGTGGCGATGGAGGTCACCCACACGAAGACTTTTTCTGGCACCAGGTAGTTGAGCAACACGCCCAACAGCAACGCGAAGATCGACAGCAGCAAGGCCTTGCGTGGCACGCCATTGCTGGACGTGGTGCCGAAGGTCGCCGGCGCCTGGCCGTTCTGCGCCAGGCTGTAGAGCATGCGCCCGGTGCTGAAGATGCCGCCATTACAGGAGGACAGCGCGGCGGTGATCACAACGAAGTTGATGATGCCGGCGGCGGTCTTGATGCCGAGGCGTTCGAAGGTCATCACGAACGGGCTGCCCTGGGTGCCGATTTCGTTCCATGGGTAGATCGACAGGATCACGAACAACGCGCCCACATAGAACAGCAGGATGCGCCAGAACACCGAGCCGATCGCGCTGGGGATGGTCTTCTGCGGGTTCTTCGCTTCACCGGCGGTGAGGCCGATCATTTCCACGCCCAAGTAGGCGAACATCACCATTTGCAAGGACATCAACACGCCCTGCACGCCGTTGGGCATGAAGCCGCCATGGGCCCACAGGTTGGAAATCCCCAACGCCACGCCGTCATTGCCGAAGCCGAACGCGATGATGCCGACGCCGCCGATGACCATCGCAATGATCGTGACGATCTTGATCAGCGCAAACCAGAACTCGAACTCACCAAACGCCTTGACCGCAATCAAGTTGATGGTGCCCATGCTGATCAACGCCGCCAGGGCCCAGATCCAGCGCGGGGTGTCGGGGAACCACACGCCCATGTACACCGCCACGGCGGTGATTTCGGCGACGCAGGTCACCAGCCACAGGAACCAGTAGTTCCAACCGGTGAGAAAGCCCGCCAACGGGCCGAGGTAGTCTTGGGCATAACGGCTGAAGGAACCGGCGACGGGGTTGTGCACCGCCATCTCGCCCAGGGCACGCATGATCACCAGGATCGCCAGGCCGCCGATGATGTACGACAGCATGATCGCGGGGCCGGCCATCTCGATGGCCTTGGCCGAGCCGAGGAACAGGCCCACACCGATACAGGCACCGAGGGCCATCAGGCGGATATGCCGTTCACCGAGTTCGCGTTTGAGCGGGCCGCCTTGAGCGGTCTCGCCATGGGGCAGTGGGTTGCCGACTGGCATAGGGGTACAACCTCATTTTGTTATTGGATTGCCCACCTGAGTCTGCGGGGGGCAAGCCGGTAAGCCTGCCCCCTTGCCGAGACCGGGGCCGCCGTGTGGACGGGCCCTTCTTGCCGGGCAAGATCAGCGGGGGCATGCAGTATAAAAAGCTCAGGCCAGAGCCTTTCACTATAAAAAAGGGGCAATTTAGGGGAAGAACCCGCTCAAACGCCATTTTACAGGAGCATCTTACCTGCTCCGGGCGGCAAAACGCCGCAGCCCGTGCACTTCATATAGTTGACGGGCCGATCACATTTTTCTCGCAGCGAGCGCCCAGCGACTACGCTTTGAACACGTCCGATCAATCTGCGTGAAGGGATCAATCGACTATGGGCGCACTGTGGCATACCGAATCGACAGAGGCTGCGAAACTACAAGGCAGTTCGGACCCAGCGCCTTTACCTGAAAACAAACCCCGGCCTCGCTACGGGTGGCGAGTGTTCTGGCTGATCATGCTGATGGCCCTGATTGCCCTCGGTTTTGCCGCCAACAAAGAGATGCGCACCTCCGCCCTGCAAGCCCGGGAACTCAGCCGTCTTGCCGACGACCTCACCTTCGAGATTAAACCTGGCGCCAGTGACGCCATCGTCTACCCCGGCGCGGGCCCCTTCGATCGCCGCCTGGGCTACAGCGACCTCGGCACCTTCCTGCCACGCCTGCTCAAACGCGGTTACGTGATTGATGCCCAGGTGCGGTTCTCGCCTGAGCTGATGAGTTACGCCAACAAAGGCCTGTTCGTGCCCTACACGGAAAAAATCCAGGCAGGCCTTTCGATCACAGACTGCCGCGCCGTGCCGCTGTATCAATACGACTACCCGCAACAACTGTACTCAAGCTTCGCGGCGATTCCGCCGCTGGTGGTCAGCAGCCTGCTGTTCATCGAAAACCGTGACTTGCTCGACCCCGCCCAACCCCAGGCCAACCCGGCGGTGGACTGGCCGCGCTTTGCCAAGGCCGCATGGTCGCAGGTCGCGAAGTTGCTGCACTTGCCCGGCCAAAGTGCAGGCGGCAGTACCCTGGCGACCCAGTTGGAGAAATACCGCCATTCGCCGGATGGCCTGACCGTGTCCGGCAGTGAAAAGCTGCGCCAAATGTTTTCTGCCGCCGTGCGCGCGTACCAGGATGGCCCCGACACCTTGCCTGCACGCAAAAATATTCTGCGCGACTACCTCAACAGCGTGCCCCTGTCGGCAGTGCCCGGTCACGGTGAAGTGCACGGCATGGCCGAGGGATTGCGGGTGTGGTACGGCGCCGATTTCAACCAGGTCAACGCGGCGCTGACCGGCCCGGTCAATGCTCAACAAGGCTTGGCGCTGCGTGAGGTGCTGTCGTTGATCATCGCCCAGCGCCGGCCATCCCATTACCTGGCCAAGGGTCGCGACGAACTGGCGCAACTGACCGACAGCCACCTGCGCCTGCTGGCCCAGAATGGTGTGATCGAGCCGGCTTTGCTCAAGCAGGCATTGGCGAGCAAGGTCACTTACCGTGACTGGGCGCAGCAACCGACGATCCAGCCGATTGAAACCAATAAAGGCATCAGCGTCGCCCGCAGCCGCCTCGCCGCCCTGCTCGACCGGCCGCTGTACGACCTCGACCGCCTGGACCTTTCCGCGACCACAACCCTGCAAGCCCAGTTGCAGGGCCAGGTCAGCGACTATCTAAAGCACCTCGCCGACCCCGAGTACGCGCGCCAGATCGGCCTGCTCGGCGAGCGCCTGCTCACCCCCGCCAGCACCGCACAAGTGCGCTACAGCTTCACGCTGTTCGAGCTCACACCCGATGGCTCACGGGTGCGCGTGCAAACCGACAACACCGACCAGCCCTTCGACATCAACGAAGGCAGCAAGCTGGAACTGGGCTCTACCGCCAAGTTGCGCGTGCTCACCACCTACCTGCAAATCATCAGCGAATTGCACGACAAATACGCCGCGCAAACGCCTGCCGCGTTGAAAAAAGTCACGGTGGAGGATCAGGACCGCCTAAGCCGCTGGGCCCTGGATTACCTGATCCAAACACCGGACAAATCCCTGGCCAAGATGCTCGACGCGGCCCTTGATCGCACCTACTCGGCCAGCCCCGGCGAACGCTTTTTTACCGGTGGCGGGCTGCACACCTTCCATAACTTTCGCAGCCAGGACAACGGCCGCAGTCCCACCTTGCGTGACGCGCTGCGTGAGTCGATCAACCTGCCGTTCATTCGCCTGATGCGCGACGTGGTGCGCTACGTCACCTACTCGGGCGAGAACAACAGCGCCGAGTTGCTCAAGGACGACAACGACCCGCGCCGCCAGGAATACCTCGCCGGTTTCGCCGACCGCGAAGGCACCACCTTCCTGCGCAAGTTCTGGAAGAAGTACCAGAAGAAAGACACCCAGGCACGCCTCGATACCTTCCTCGACAGCTTGCGTCCCACGCCGATCCGCCTGGCCGCCGTGCACCGCTACCTGTTGCCCGACGCCAGCCAGGCGAGCTTCAACCTGTTCGTGCGCTCCCACCTGGCCGGCGTCAAAACCCACGAAAAACTCACCGACGAACGCCTGCAAAAACTCTACAGGGACTACGGCCCCGGCACCTACGACCTGCCCGACCAAGGCTACATCGCCAAGGTGCATCCGCTGGACCTGTGGTTGCTCGGCTACTTGCTCAACCATCCCGAGGCGACGTTCAGCGAGGTGGTCAAGGCCAGCCAGTTCGAGCGTCAGGAGGTGTACAGCTGGCTGTTCAAGAGCCGCCACCAGAGTGCGCGGGACAGCCGTATCCGCACCATGCTGGAGATCGAGGCCTTCCTCGACATCCATCAGCGCTGGCAGGCCGTGGGCTACCCCTTCGATCACCTGGTGCCATCCCTGGCGACGGCGATCGGCAGCTCTGGCGATCGCCCGGCGGCCTTGGCTGAACTGATGGGCATCATTCTCAACGACGGCGTGCGCCCCAAGGTGCTGCGTATCGACAGCCTGTTGTTTGCCGCCGGCACGCCGTACGAAACACGCCTCGTCAACGACCCGGCGCCGGGCAAGCAGGTGATCCCGGTCGAGGTCGCCAGAGCCCTGCGCGGCACCTTGTCCCAGGTAGTGGATGCCGGCACCGCCAAACGCGTCGCCGGCAGTTTCAAGCTGGCCGACGGCACGCCACTGGCCATGGGCGGCAAGACCGGCACGGGCGACAACCGCATCGAAGCCATCGGCGCCGGTGGGCGGATCCTCAGTTCCAAGTCGATCAACCGCACTGCCACTTTTGTGTTCTACATCGGCGAACATCATTTCGGCACCCTGACGGCCTTTGTGCCGGGCGCCTCCGCTCAACATTTCACGTTCACGTCAGCGCTGCCGGTGCAGGTGCTCAAAGGCATGGCGCCGCTGCTCAACCCGTTACTGCAACCGGGGAGCCCAGCCATGTGCCTGGCCGCGACTCACTGATGCAAGGGCCATCGCGCTACAGGCCTGGGCAAACCGGTCATGTAGTGGTTATGTAGGCCCGTCACTCCCTCGGCGGCCAATAGTGTGGGCATCCGCGTGCAGAGCCCTGCTCTGTATGGTTTACCTTATCGCTACAGGACACCCAGGCTATGCCTACACAAACCCAGACCTCTACCGAGGACCTGCTACGCCGCTTGCCGCCCCGTATCACCGCCATCGAGCACCTGCTGGACGCCCAGCCGGACTTGGCGACCATCATGGCCACCGAACTGCGCAAGGGATTAGCGAAACGGGTACCCGCCAACCCACCGAATCCTGATACGGTTTATCTCAACGAGTACGACATTCCCTCGCAGACAGAGCAAGACAGCGCACCTCGCATCACCCGAACACGTAACCTGACACAGGTGCTGCAAGAAACGATTGCCACCCAAAACCTGCCGAGCGAGCTGGCCAAAGAGCCGCAAACCGGCAGCGTCAGCCAAGCCGTCGGGTTCTATCCAACGGCCCACGGCACCGGACGTGACACTGAACTGGCGGATTTGGAAATCTCGGCAGTCAATGAGTTAATCAGTGACCTGCAACTCAACAGCCAGACGCTCTACGTGAACGCGCTCAGGGCGTTCTGGTCGTCGCCCCACGCAAGCACCGGTGCCCTGAGCGTCCTGGCAGCCGTGAGTCAAAAGCAGCGAGAGGTATTTACGCTGGAGGCGGACCTGAAGGTGAATGATGCACGGCAACAGGTCCAAAAGGCCGAGCAGAACCTGAAGAAAGCGCCCGAAGATACCCAGACTCAAGCGGCTGTGGCCACGGCCAAGTCACACCTGCAGGTGCTGATCGAAGGCCGGCAATTGATCGAGAACCGCGTACTCCATGAAACCACGAACAACGCCACACCGCCGCTCACACTCAGTATTGCGCTGAACGCTACGGGCCAGCCTGACTGGACCACGACGCTCAACGGCTGCTTCGTACTCACCGAGCGCCTGCATGGGCCCCGACCGACCGTCCTCTATACCCCACAATGGGGGGGCGAATTTTTCGAGAGTTTCTCGTCCATGGAAAATGCCTTGCGTCTACGCCTGGTGAGAAGCGCCGAGAGAGACCTGCTGTTCGCCAACATTGCCGCCAAGGAACACGCCCATGCCCGAGGCGTGTTACCCAACGAGCAGAAATTGAGCTATGCGCCGATCACCGGGCAGGTATTCAATACGTGCCTGCACGCCCAGCTCATCCAGCAAGAGGCCGATATCGACCAGGCCTTCGAGACGTCCCACACCACGTTCGAAACCCTGGCAGCCGGCGTACGTGCCACGCTGGCACTGCCGTTCAAGGGCAACCCGGGCTTGATCGCCCGCATGCCTGTGCCGCTTGACTTGACGCAGGCATCTCCCGACCCGCTCACCCAGCCAACCACTGCGCAGCAAACGCATCTGATACAGCAGTGGAACTCGCTTAACCAACAACTAGACCAGGTTCTGGAAAAGCACAAACACCCCTCGCTGGACGCTGTGCTGACCTCGCTGCTCAACGAGACCTTTGCACAATTGCCTGACGGCACAGGGCTGGACAGCCTGTATGTCAACCGCTACCGCATCGACAGCATGGGCGCGCGCCATTTTGAATCCTCCCGCCCATTACTCGAGGCGGTGTGTACCTTATTGCTGTGGGGCAACACCGCAGTGGAAACGGATGAGGATCACACCACTCAAAAAGATGGCGCCAAACCGGTCGAGACCTTCGCCGAAAGTGTCTTTCGCAGCGCGACCGCATTCAGCGAAACCGACCAACTGAACCAGACCGGCACACTGTCGGACCTGGCTCACACGCTGAAACTACAACTGGCCGAACGGGTCACCGCCTACTGGCGTACGCCAATAGCACCCGAGCTGGTCTGCCCACAAGTCCGGCTGATTGATGTCCAACGCCAAACCCTGGATGTACAGGCACGCCTGCGCGTAGCCGACAATACCCTGAGCCCGCAGGCCAAATTGCTGATTGACCGTGCACTGCGCTACCCGACTCAGGCCCGGCGCGAAGCGAGCTTCAGTCATGGCAACCGCCCCGGCGTCTATCAATTGACCGTGGCCACCGCCCGCACCGAGGTGGCGCGTATGGCCGGCAGCTTCATCCTGACCTTCAATGACGGCTCCAGCCCGGTCGCCCCTCATTGGCCCCATGGGCACAAAAACCTGAGTACCCAGACGGCTGGCATTGGCCCGGTAATGTTATATACCCCGGACATGGGCTTTGAAGAGTGTGCGTCTCTGCAAGCTTTGCATGACATGCTCAAGGCCCGCATCAATGCCGGCGAAGACGCCGGCAGATTGTTTACCAGCGGCTTACCGCTGTTGGTTCAGCATGGAAAAACCGGGTTGTGGGGCGATGACCTGAGTAGCACGTTCGCGCCGATCGCAGACGATTTTGTCGCGGACAGCATTCAGGCCTTGCTCGACAAACAGCAATCCGACATCGAAACCATTCTGGGCCTGACTGAGGATGAATCGGACAGCGAAAAAAATGGCCGCGTGGAGCTGGCGGAGCTGGTGGATATGGCCGGACCGTTCCTGGCGCGCAACCGGCTGCTGACAGAACACTGGCGGCCGGACTGGGAAAAGCGCTTGAGCGCGGCGGACAAGAAGGCTCTGCAAGATCAAGCCGACACCACCCTGGCCACACAGGACGAACTGGCCAAACAGTGGCAAGCGCTGATCCCCACATTGGCCGAGTATGCCAAGCAACAGGTACTGACAAAGATTCGCGCCTTACTGGTCGAAGCAGGCCAAGACTATCCCGCACAGGGCATCGACCCGGACAAAATAATGGTCGTCCGTACTACCCGAATACGGATTTCATCCGGTGGCGGTTTTGGGTCTGTGCATGAAGGGGTTAAGAGCAGCAGGATGAGCCTGACCAACCTGCTGTTGAAAAACACCAAACCGTGGCAAAGGGGCCTCAACTGGGAAGAAGACGATCTGTTGAAGGCCCAACTGACCACCTCCCAGGGAGAATGGGTGCGCGATGCCAAGGGGGCCATAATTACCTTGGAGAAAGAACGCCTTGAGCAGTGGCTCAAGGACCTGGATGTTGGCCAGCAGTACGCACAAAACGTGCTCGATAAATACCTCGCCCCGCAGGCTACGGCAGCCGAGGCCCACGCCTTGAAACAAGCCTGGATCGCCTGCCAGACGGCTGTTCTGGATTACGCGGCCCTTGCGGCCCGGTTGAATCCTGATATCTACCGCAGGCAAATGCCCAGTGACCCCGGGCAAAAAAAAGCTGACGCTTGGGTGGGGGCGGTGCTGGCCTCGCCATCCCCCACGACACGCCCACGGGTCGACGGGCAGACCGTGATCGCCAACGCGCTGATGTTCAACCCGACCAATTACGCGCCCCAAGGATCTGGCGGGCAGACCGTGAACGGCGTGCTGATTCTCTCCACTGACGCCGATGATATGCGGGTGCTGTATACCCCGAATGCACCCGACGGTGTGGAACTCAGGGAACTCGTCAACGAGGCCGAACTGGTGCAACTGATGCGAGGGCCGGCCTGGCTGGATTATCTTCGCGCACGCCTGCCGGCCGGTACACGCTTGCTCAATCATCGTCTGGCCGCGCATCAAGGCGATGTATTGGTCGGGCTGTACCGGCAGAACTACCTGTACCTGCTGGACAAAGCCGACACTGAAAGCGTGACCAATGAAGAATTGGAGGCCCAGTCGACCCTCAACAAGGTACTGTTCGGCGTTGAGGTAGCGCTGACCGTGCTGGGCGGTCTCCCCTGGAGCGGCCAGCTGGCCTCTTCGGCCGCCCGGTTTGTCGGCCGGGTGGGGCGCACAACGGTCCATGCTCTGCGCAGCCTTGGGCAAACCGTGGCGGGGCTCGTCGTGCGTCGCGGACCACGTGCGCAAACGCTGTTTGAACTCGCAAGAGTCACCACTACGATGGCCGGGGTGACGCGAACAACAGGCCTGGGTATCAAGCCCCTGTCCATGCTACTGCGGCCTGGGAGAAATACACTGCGCCCGGATCTGCTGAAATACCAGAACGACTTTCTGCAAGAAAGCGCCCGCCTGGTGGTGAAGGGCGGCATCCCGGCCGGTGCAGAACTGGCCGAAGGCACAGGCATCTATCGCGTCCCCGGCACATCCAGTACCTACCTGGTACGCAGCGTCGGTGAAAAGGGCAAAGAGCAGGTGTTCCGCATTCAGAATACGTTCAACCTCTATGACAACAATGGCTTGGTCGCGCCGGTACTCACACCCTCTGGAGGCGTGACCCCGTTTCGGTTGCGGCGCCTGCCAACCAAGTTCTGGGAGCTGGACACCTGGCAACGCCTGCCCGGCGCCGGGCCAAAAACCGACAACGCCATCACCCAAGCACTCAGGGAATGGGACGAACTCGTCAAAGCCAATGCGGCACCGACCACCCCACAGAACACGCTGGACCCGACTGGTTTTTTCACAAGTCGCGGTTTCAAGCTTGGACAATGGAACAAATTAGTCAGGTCAGGCGGCGAAATAACCCAACGAGGCTTGGTACGACTCAACCCTGAGAGCGCTACACAGCTGTCAGACGAGCTGTTCATGAAATGGGTAAACATGGAGCAGCCGACCAGAGAAGCGGCGGATGCATTTGTAAAAACACATGGCATTAACCCTGACCGTTGGAGCCAGTTCGTCAGCAGGGGCAAGCTGAACAAAGCTGGCGAGGCCCGCAAGGCAAAACTGACGAAGCCCTTCAACAATTATTACACCCGGATCTTCGACCAGGACTTTTTAGACTGGTATCAGTTGGCCCTTCGACCGGAAAACCAGAACAAAGCGGCCGCCTGGCAATTCGCCGTTGATCGTGGCCTTCACCCGTCGACCTGGATGAAATACGTGAACGCCAACGGTACCTTCAACACGGCCATTCCGACAGTCGCAGAGCGTGTCAATCGTCTAAAGCTTGAATTCCCCCGTGACTTAAGCCAACCCGGCCCGTCCCTCCCCCCCAGCTGAATCGCATTCGGCTGCCAATGCAGGAGCGAGGGTGCTCGCTCCTGCTGATTGTGGCTAAATCTCTGAATCCCGGATCACCGTGACACTGCCTTCATAAGTAAAGGCCTCACCAGGCCGTAGGTTGCCGGGCGGTGAGGTTCTTGAACACGTTACGCCCCGGTTGGCGTGGCTGAAGATGTGATGCCCCTTGAGTGGCTGGCCTTGAGGGTCGATCAGGCGACCGCGCACGGTGACTCAACGACCGCGTGCGCCCCAGGGTGCTGCGTACCGACAGTCTGCTGTTTGCCAGTGGCCCCCATAAGAACCCCATCTGGTCAACGGCCCGGCACCCAGAGCCTGTGCGTGGCGGGCCCGGGCCTCAGTCGAGGCTGAAAAACAGACGCCTGGCCACGGCCAGAGAGATGGCTTGACGTTCGATCTGAAGCACAGGTTCCAACTGGCCAGTCTGCCCGCGACGAATACGCGCAAACCTGTCCGCCTCGACTTCGGCCTGGTCCTGACGGCCCAGGTGTTCCTGCTCGGGACGCTTGAGGTGGGCGGCCACGAAATGATCGTCCAACGCCTTCTGCGTCGTGTAATGGAAATGGGCAACACACAGCGCTTCGCCGTTCGCGGCATCGGCGACGGCATAGACCTGCAGGTAGTCGTCGCGGTGCCCCTTGAGCGCCACCCGCCCGCCGCGCCGGGTTATCCGAACCTCGTGGTGGCGATGCAGGAACTCCAGCGTGTCCTGGGTGATCGGCCCTGCCTTGCTCGCCCGTATGCGAGCCTCCAGGCCGGCTGCCTCCAGGCTCGCCACCGAGGCGTGCAAGCGGCTGACCATGGCCCGGGCATTGGCCTGTTGCACCACTGCCAGCCGCGCACTGTCGAGCATACTCAGCTTCTTGTTGATGTCCTCGGCCACCCAGCGTCGACGGGTGGCCTGGGATTCCAGCAGGTATTGCAGGCTCGACGGCTGGTTGACGCTAGGGATCATGCCCTTTACCTGATTGATGGCTTTATCGACCGTGGCCACCAAGGCTTCGCCCTTTTCCATCAGGCTGCTCAATGCCCGATTGGGGTGGCGCCGTGGGGGGGTCGGCTGGGCATCCCACACGCCGTCTTCGGCTTCGGTGAAAGCGGCGATGACTTGGCCCGAAGGGTCACGCAGTTCGGCCGCTGGCTGGTCGGACGGCAGGTCGCTCAGTTGGGCAACATACAGGTCGCGGTTACGCGTGCGGATGATCTTCTTGCGCCTTGCCCCTGGCACGGGTGCGGGTGGCTTGGTCCGTGGCCTGGACTTGGCGGCCGGCTGCGACAGGTCGCTCAGTTGGCCCTCGATGTGCAGATGCAGCTGTGTCAGCAATGCCTGGAGTTTTTGCAGGTAATCCACGTTGAACTTGTCCGGCTCCATGGCCCGCCAGAATTCGATCTGATCGTCGGTTTGCGCGTAGACCTGGTCAATGCTCTCCAGCAATTCGACGCGCTCCTGGTCAGTGACCTGCACGTGACGCAAGTCCGCCATGGAACGGTTGGCCCGGCGCGCCCGGTTGATGGTTTCGCTGACGCTGTCGAAGAAGGCGTCCTCCAAAGGCGGGCCTGCCACATCGATGGCGATGCTCCACAATGTGGTGAACTGCAGGGCTTGCAGGTCCTGTACCGAAGGCCGTGGGGGCAAGCCTGCCGTCAAGGCCTCGGCCTTGTCGCGGCCGAGCCTGGGGACACGCAGCAGTTGGTCAAGGTGACGGTCCTCCAGGGTGCGCCAGTGTATGGCGTTGTCATGCAGCGTCGCCAACTCGCGCAGGCCCTGTCCCAACTGCTCGTGGGCCTGGCGGTTGATGTCCGACTGAGCCTCTCCCTCGGTTTCGTCCTCCAACAATTTGAACACCGGATCGAGCCGTGCATTGACTGCCACCATCTGCTCGCGGGTCAGGGAACTGAGCAATTGCGTGCCCAGCACGACTGACTCCAGGGCGCTGCACAGTTCTTCTTCATAACGCGGTCGCGGCGCCAATTCGCGCAACGCGCGCAGGGTGCGCAGTTCCTTCTGGGAAAAATCAAGGGCGTGCTCGGCTTCCTGGTGATAACGCTGCCGGGCTTGCACCCGACGTGGCTCATCAATAGCGCCTTCCGGCTGTTCGACCAGTGCACGGGCGACCGCCATCGCCTGGCGGGCCCGCATCTGGTCCTGGCGCGCCTGCTGGTAATCGCGGTTCAGGCTTTCGCGCTGTGTACTCGCTGCCTGGCGAGCATCCTGCAGGGCATAGTCGGCGCACCGCCACGCAGGTGCAGGCCCAGGTCGATGTCCCAACGCCCGTTGCCCAGGTGTTTGAGCCAGGGCCCGAGGATTTCGCCCGTGGCACTGACCACCCGTACCCGGCCCTGTTGGATCTGAATGCGATAGACCCGCCCGCGTACCAGCGCCTGCCAGTACCCGCCGACAGCCGATGCGGGTTTCAACAACCCCTGCAAAGGGCCGCTGGCTTCAGCCTGTTTCAGGTAGTCGGGCGTGGGCTGCGACTTGAGGCTCAAGGCCGTCAGCCGCGCCTGCATGGCCGGGGTCAGGGTATCCCGTGCATTGGCCCAGCCAAGCGGCGCACTGAATGATGCCGGGGGGCTCCCCCGCACTGGCGCGGCAGGCACCGGTTCGGCGCGGGCCAATGGCGCAAACGCCGGATGCTCCAGGTCCAGATGGCGCTGCACGTCATGGGGGGCAGCCTGATGCGCCATCACCGCCATCAGGTTGACCAGCATGTCCGTGACCGCTGCGGCTCGCGCCTGGGTGTCGCTGCTGTGCAGGCTCTGAAGATCCTCTCGCACGCTGTCGGTCAACTGCAGCAGCCAACCGGCCAACGCCGCCGGCCCACGCAGGAGCGGCAGCAGGTTGGTGAACAGCAGCCAACCGAGCTGTTTCAGGGAGGCCCAGCGCTGTTCGGTATTGGACTGCGACTGGCGGTCGGCCAGGGTTACCAGTGCCTCAGCGGTTGCAACGAAGACCTGTTGCGCCGGATCGCCGTCCGCCACCTGTTTGTGCAGGTGTGCCGGAGCCGGTTTGGTGTAGACCGTGAACTCATCCGACGGTAAAAAGTGCCGGATGTGCGGCTCGATGAAACCACCGTTGGCATAGATCGCCTGGCGCCGCGCATCTATCCAGCTCAGCACCTGATCTTGCAGTTCGCCCGTAGCCCTGATCGCCTCTAACAACGCCGCCAGGCTTTCATACTCCTGCAGCGTTGGACTCAGCAGCGGCCGGTACAGCAGGTGCGGTCCTTCGTGCCCGGCCTGTGGCCCGATAATGAACTGGTTGGCAACCACGTCCGCCACCTGATCGGGCGCAGCCCGGAACGCCAGCGGCCACAGGGCCATGGCTTGTCCATCGAGCAGGCGTTGGACCGGGGTAGCCTGCAACGCGGCCTGCAAGCGCAGGAAACCGTTAAGAGTCAGGCCGTGCAGGCCCTGGATCTTGTATTCCAAAGCGAGCAGCGGCAATTGACTACGCAGCTGCCGACTGAACAACCGCTGGCGTCGAGTGGCTTCAGATACGTCGTCCACCAGCTTGCGCTTGAGCAACAGCGGATAGGATTGCCCGATATCGACCTGTTTGATGCAGGCGCTGAGCAGGTTATACGTCAGCCCTGGCGGGGCCTTTTCGCCCTTGAGGCTGATCGACTTGGGCGTATGGGGAAAGCCGGCGAGGTTTTCCAGGGCCAATTGCACCAGGGTCACGGTGACGGGTTCGACTTCTCCAGCGATGAAGCCGCCCGGCAGCGGTACGGCAGCGCCAATCACGCGATCGAACCGGATGCTGATCTCTTGTGCTTTCAGCTTGGCCGTCACCGGCTGCTGCTGCAAACACCCCTGCAATTGCTCGACGGCAAACTGCTCGATCGTCGGGATGCCTTCCAGGTAGTCGTGTGCGCCCTCGGCATGACCGGTCAGGACCCAGCCGCGCAGCAATTGAGCGCAGGCGGCACTGTCGGTGGCATCGGCCTGGCTCAGCCACAATGGCAAACCTGCACGCAATTTCTGTTGGAGCGGACTCAGGCGCGCGACAAACCAATGAAGGGGGTCAGTGATGTCGTTCAGCAACTGTTGCCAAGCCTGGGCTGTTCGTGGCAACCGGCGGTCGATGCGGTCGAGGTCACGCAATTGCCGCTCCAGGTAACTGGCTGCCAAGGCGTCGAAGGGGTCACCCTCCACCGGCCGGGAAAACCAATGTGCGACTTGCCCTGCCGGTGACGGTTCCACCTCGGCAGCCAACACCCCCCCTATATCGTCTGTGTCCTCAATGGGGGTGATTCCCAAGGCCGGGTTGTAAAGCAGCGAAGACGTCCCCCCCTGCGCCAGGGTCCGCTCAAACAGCAGCCAGGGCAGCGTGCGTAACTGGTTTTGCCACAGGTGCAGCGTTTGCACGCGCAATACCGCGCTGTGCAGGCTCCACTGACGGTCGGGCCGGGTCGGGCGCAGCATCGTTTTGGGAAACAGCTCGGCGAATCGCGCCGGGCTCATGCCGGGCGGCATGGGGGTATCGTAGAACAGCGCCAGCAATTCGTCGGACAAATACCCCCAGCGCACCATGTCCACGGGCATTGCCTCGTGCCACCACGCCTGCAATCGCTGGGCAAAAGCCTCCAGCAGAAAGGTACCGCATTCGTTGATCACTACCTCCAGCTCGGCAAGGCTCGGCCCGCCGGGCTCAAACACCTCGCGTACGCGCCGAACCACCGTGTGATAGTCCTGCACCAACAACACGGGCCGGGCAGCCGCCAGGCGTTCCACCACCATCTGCGGTAACGAGGCATAGTGCCAGGCCCCCGCGTCGAGTTGATCTTCAGGGGTCGCGATATGGAGCAATCCGGCGTGCTCGTTACGCCCACTGAAATAGCGGTCCAGGTAGGCCTGGGCACTGTCCAGGGCCACGGTCAACAAGGACGGTGGGGCGTTGAACAAGGTTTCGATCTGTTCGATATGCGCTTGGCGCAGGGCACTGGCGGCGAGGGGCATCCGGGTATCTCCGTCGGGTTGATCCCCCACGCTAGCCCCTCGTACCGCCGCCAAGGCCCTAGACAGTTACCACGCACACCCCAGAAAACCCGCAGCACCAGATTTATCTACTGCCCCGTCCTGACCTGAGGCGACATAGCCTGATGACCTTGTCTCCCTACATCAGGTCATCCGTCATGCCCCACCTGCCTAACCCTGCACCCGGCGCCACTCCTCCCGAGGACAAAGGCCCGCACTACGAACTGATCAAGCACAAGATTCCTCCCTGGTTGCTGTCGACCTCGCCGGCCAGGGTCGAGGCACTGCGCAAGGCCCGCCTGGACCTCGCGCCCTGGTCTCATAGCGGGACACCTCAGGCTCACGCCAGCCTCAAGACGGCCAACGCCCAGGCATGGGTCACCCAGAATACGGTGGATGAGCGCCTCAAACAGGTCCAGGACGTATATGCCTTCGCCGAACCGCTGCTGACCCAGGCGCTCAAGACAGAGTACGGCGTGGACGCCAGCGTCCGGGACACCTTCCTGTTCCTGTACAGCGTCAAGGGCACGTTCATCCAGGGCGTCACCAGCCGCAGTGTGTCCTTGCTGGACGCCGCCCTGCAAAACTTTGCCAAGGATGAGCACTTCACCGACGACTCCAGCTACATCAGCCCACCCGACGCCCGCGGCCACTTCACCCTCAAGCCCCTCAAACAGCAGATGAGCATTGCGCAGTTCACCGCCCTGTGCCGACAATTGGACCTGGGCGCCCAGTATCAACGGCACCTGCAGCAGCATTTGTTGCCGCCTAAACAAGCGGACAAAGACAGCCTCAAGGCCCAGGTCGTCGCCAGCCAGCAGGCGCAGTTTGCTGCCGCGGTCCATATGGCTTTAGCCAGGAAGGACATCACGCAGGCCACCTTTCACCTGCTGATACGCATTGCGCAGGGCCAGCGCGGGGTGATGCAGTCGTATCGATTGCAGATGATGGACAGCCTGCTCACCGGCATCCTGCTGATCGCTGTCGACCTCGACCGGGCCAGCGAAGTGGCGCGGGTGATCGCGTATATCCCCCACGACCCGCACAGCCCGGTCAAGGACTACCCCAACGCCCAGGCGTTCATGACCGAGCTGACCGACAGACTGCGCACACCCAGCTATCGCCAGTTTTTCAGCCATTTTGTCGACCACGGGCAACGCGGGGCGTTCTTTGCCAACCTCGAACAACGCTTGAGCCGCGTGCAGTGGCATCGTCGCCAGGACCCGCTCGACCCAAGCCCGAGCTGGCGCGACACACCCGTGACGCAACCACGCCTGCAGTATGCGGCGCTGCCAATCACGGGCGACCTGTGGGAACAGCTTTACCAACAAAAACTCAACAAGATCCTCAACGATGCGCGACAGCTCGCCGTCAGTACCAACGATGTCGACAGCCGCGCGCGCTGGGCCTGGTGGGACAATGTCAGCAAGATGGTGACGCAGATCTTCAACGCGGCGCTCATGGTGATCACCCCGTTCGTACCGTTCCTGGGGGAACTGATGATGGCCTATACCGCCTACCAACTGCTCGATGAAGTGGTGGAAGGCGTGGTTGAGTTGGCAGAGGGCCAGGCACTGGAAGCGGCCGGCCATTTTCTCGGGATACTCAGCGAAGGGGTGGAGCTGGCGACATTCGGCGCCGCCGGTAAACTGGTCGAGCTGATCCCTTCGCCCTTCGTCAACCAGCTCAAGCCAGTGCAGGTGCAGGGCAAGACCCGCCTGTGGCACCCAGACCTGCGCCCCTACGCACAAAAAAACCTGGCGCTGCCAGCCGATTCCTCACCCGACACGCTCGGCCTGCACACCCATGACGGCAAGCGCCTGCTGCCCCTCGATGGCGAGCACTACGCGGTGACGGTCGACCCGGCAAATGGCGCCCACCGCATCCGCCACCCCAGCCGCGAGGACGCCTATGCACCGCGGGTGCAACACAATGGTCACGGCGCCTGGACCCACGAGGCGGAAAATCCCAGAGCCTGGGACGCACCCAAGTTGATGCGGCGCCTGGGCCCTTGGACCGACGCGCTGGACGATCCGCAGCTGGAGCAAATCCGCTGCAACAGCGGCACTGAGCCTGGGGTGCTGCGTGGCCTGTATGTGGACAACAGCTCCCCGCCGCCACTGCTGCTCGACAGTGTGAAACGCTCTCGTCTCAACCGCGAAACCGAGCAATTGGCCCAGCGCCTGCGCACCGGCGAGGCTGTCGACTCCCCCACCTACTGGAGCCCCTACCTGGCCACCGAGTTGCCCGGCTGGCCGGCGAGCAAGGCCATCCGCGTGTACGAAGACACCAGCCTGACGGGCGCGCACCTGCACTACGGCGAGGCCGATGCACCCGACACCCTGGCCATCAGCCGCCAGGCACTCAACCAAGGCCAACTGGCGGAGCAGATCGTGGACGTTCTTGACGAACCCCAGTTGCAGGCGCTGTTGGGCCCGCTACCGACCACGCGCGCGGAGCGGGTGACGGTCCTGCGCAATCACCTGGCCGACCTGCTCACCCGCCGCCACCGTTCGGTATTCGAGTACCTGTACAACGCCAGAGAACACGCGGCCAGCGCACGCCAGGTGGTGGTGCGCCAAGCAGTGCCGACGCTGCCGAAAACCCTGGCTCACACGCTGTTGGAGCAAGCTCGGCCCTCAGAGCTCAAACGCATGGACGAGCACAGCCAATTGCCTTTGCGCATGAAAAACCTGGCCCGCGACCTGGCCATTGACGCACGTGCCAGCCATGCCCACGAAGGCCTTTACCACCCGGCCCACCTCACCCTCGACACCGAGCGCATGTTGCTCAACACCCTGAAGTTTCACAGCGACGCCTTCGCCGACTTGCGCGTGGAGATACGCGAACACAGCGCCCTCGGCGAGCTTCGTTGTGCGGCCGGCCCGGACGACGCTCGGCAGGTCCGCGTCCTGGTGCGCGATCCCCAAGGCCGCTACACGCTTTACGACAACGAGCGCCACCTGCTCAATCCCGCAAGCGACCTCTACGCGACCCTTTTGCATGCGCTGCCGAACCCTACGGCATGGAAGGACGCGCCCGCGTTGCAAACCTGGCTGACGGAGCGCCTGGCAACCCTGCAGGAACGTCGTACCGCCCTGGACATCCCGCCCACGCCACCCGCCGTGGCCCGTACCACTGAGCAACTGCTGCAAAAACCCAGGTTCCGCTGGGCGAGCAAACTGCTGGGCATCGGGCCGCCGTCCCTGGAAGACCGTATCAAGGCGCTCTACCCCCGGATGCACGAAGAGGCCATCCAAGAGCGGGTGCAGGCCTACAATTCACCCGAAGGCGAGCAGGCCCTCAAAGACCTTGAACGTGAAAAAAAGGCGCTGCTGGCACACCTGGAAAACTGGGTGCAATCCCCCACGCGCTACAACGGCGGCGACCGCGAAGCCCAGGAAGGCGAACGGTTGATGCGCTCGCACCTGTCCCGGGCGATTCGCAGGAGTTGGGAAAATGTGTCCGGCGGCTTTACCGACACTTTTGGCGAAAGCCATACCGGTGGCATCCTCGACCTCGAAGGCTGGCCCCTGGGCCTGCACCTGCATGGGTCGCCCAACCCGCAGTTGCCATTTGAATTCATCACCGGCCTGAACCTGAACGAGAGCGGCCTGAACGACACCCATGACGGCTTCCTGGCCTTGTTCCCCAACCTGAGGGTACTTGACCTGAGCCAAAACCAATTGACCCGGCTGCCCAAGGCGGTGACCGGCATGCCACGCCTCAACCAACTGGGCCTGGGTGACAACCCGATGCAATGGAACAGCGCCAGCCTGGAGCAGCTCAAAAGCCTGCATAACCTCAGGGCCCTGGACCTCAGCCATCACCGGCAGATGACCACCGCCCCCGACATCAGCGGCATGCCGCACCTGCGTGAGCTGCACCTGGCCGGAACCGGCATTGCCGAATGGCCCACCGGCCTGTTTGATCACCCACGGTCCGAGCACTTCGTTCTCGACCTGCAAAATACTCAGGTCAGGCACGTGCCGCAGTTCCTGCCCTGGCAACCCGAGGCCGAGGTGGTGGCGCGTACCCGGCTGGACCGTAACCACCTGCACCTGGACGACGAGGAACGCATGGTCAGCTATCGCCTGGGGGCAGGCCTTGACCCCTATCGGACGTATCCACCGAGAGGCGAAGAAGACAGCCGCTTCTGGATTGACGAAATGACGAGCACTACCCAACGGCGCAGGCGCCAGGCGCTATGGGACGAGCTGGAACAGGAGCACGGTTCACAAGGCTTTTTCGAGGTGATCCGCAGCCTGCAGCCACCAGAAGCGTTCGAAACCCAGGAAGACGGCCTGGACTATATTCGCAACCTCCCGCAACTGACTGAAAACGTCTGGCGCATGCTCGAGGCCATGCACGCCGACGACGCCTTGCGCACACGCTTTTTCAGCATGACCAGCACCCCCGGCAACTGTGCCGACGCCAGCGCGCAAATCTTCAATAACATGGGGATCCAGACGCTGGTGCACGAGCTGCACCGCGCTCGCCCACGATTGACGTCGGTAGAATTTGCCGGACGCCTGGCCCTACTGGCCCGCCAGACCGCACGTCTGGACTTGGTCAACGAAGCGGCCCGCAAGGAAGTCGCCCGCCGCCTTGCACCACCCGAGCGCGGGGGGCTGGGACTGCGCCTGACCACCGACGTGGTTGACGGCGTGCCGGGCAGCGTTGATGAAGTACAGGTGTACGCGGCCTTGCAGACCGCTCTCAAGCACGACCTGCATTTGCCCTGGCTGTCTTCACACATGGTCTATCGTCAAACCGCCGGTGTAGACGACGCGCTGATCGCCCGCGTGCACCAGAGCATCATCAATGCCGAACGGCGTGATGGCCTGGTCGACCGTACCCTTGCGGTGGGCTTTTGGGATAAGTACCTGGAGGATACTTACGGCGATGAGCTGACGCTCAATACCCGCCAGTTCCAGGAAAAAGCCCTGCGCATCGAAGACCTGCGCGATGCACAAGACGCCTGGGCCCAGGCGCAGACCCAGTCGAATCTCAAGCAGACCCTCACCGACCTGGCCGATGAACTGGGCGTGCCTCACAGCGACGTGCTGACTGGGTCATCCATGACCCACAGCACTTACCGGCGCTTGTTCGACCAGTTGGCCCACCAAGAAAAAGAACTGCGCCGACAGCTCACATCGAACGCCTTGGTCATCCTTCCGGAGGGGCTGGAACCCTAGACCTCAGAGTCCCACACGACCGTGGCCGTACCGGAATAGGCATTGCCGCTGTTCTGGTCGAGCATCTGTGACACGCCGTCGGCCTGTATCTCAAAGTGCAGGGTGCTGGGCTTGCGATCCACATAACGGCTCGGCCGGAACAGCTGTGTGCCGCTGCCATCCAGGCGCAGCGGGAGGCGACTGACCGGGCGCCCGGCGCTATCGCTCAGGCCTGCAGGCAAGGTCACGGCGATATCCAGCGGCACTTGGTGACCCGCGGCGTTGCGTACGCTGCAGGTGTTGCCCAGCGGGTCGCCGCACTCCAGGCTCATCTTGAAGGCGGTGCTGGTCCACAGGTTGACGGTCTGGTCGTGGAACAGGCGCGTGGGTTTGCGCCCGCTCTGCAACCAGCCCTGCCAGCCACCCTGGGGTTCCAGTTGGATACGATGGCCGCCAGGGGGGACTTCGACCTTGAGGTGATGGTCGACGGTCAGGGTGAAGTTGAAGGTCAGTGCGTTGTCATTCGGGATAATCACATCGCCGAAGTCGAAATCGGCACCCGGGCCCACGCTGTAGGTAAGGCTGCCGGTGTATTCGCCGCTGGCCATGGCCAGAGGATTGGGGGTTCTCAGCGAATAGGCGTATTCCGTAGTCGAAAACCAAAAATGTGTGATGTCCTGCCCCGGCACACGATTACAAACGCCTGCGTTTTCGGGAACCAGCCAGAAGAACAACAAATAGGTGTTCGCACTGGCTAAATAATTGATCCCCTGACACGGGGCCGGTGCGTGGAACCACTGGCGGTACCAGTTCCAGACCGGATCATCCGGACGGCTCCACACAGTGACATTCGGCCGCACATCCCAACGATGGCCGATTCCGGCAATACGCATCTGCACGGTCTCGGTCTGCCCGGTTTCACTGTGCGTGACCTCGAGATCACGCCACTCCGAGGGCACCTTCCACATGGCGCCATCGCGAGGGTTTTCGTGGTTGGCGAGGATAGGTCGACTGGCCGTGGCAAGCAAATCGGAAGTCCGGATAGTAAAAAGCCCGTTAGCTTTGCAATAGGCCGGGATATGCCCCGGGCAAATCCCGCTTTGGGGCGTGGTATTGACGAACTCATTGACCATCGGATTGCTGGGGTCGGGGCGAAAACTGGCAGTGATGTCCTGCACCGCCCCATGGGCCGGCAATACCAGCAGCATCGAGACAGCAGCGGCCAGGCCAGGTCCGTACAGTACTCGCAAAAACGGCACGACTTTCATGACGACAGTTCCTTAAAAGCGCGGGGCAATGGCATCGAACACCATGTGCACAGTGCCGAAATAACGCCCCGGACGGTAATCGTCCTGGGGCTTTATGGCGGCGATTTCCAGGTGAACCCGCTTACCGGGTTTGGCATCGAGGACGGAGACCACTTCGGTGTGGTCCAGGCTAAGCTCCTGGCCATTGAAAGTAACCCGCAGGTCGATCCGGTCATTACCGTTGTAGAGGAAAGGCTCGGCTTCGAGGCGTGCACCAATGGCACCGCCGGTGTTCTTTACATCGAACGGCGCCCGCAGCGAGCTCAACTCGGAAATGACCGGGTTGTAGTTCAGCACTTGCTCGCGTTGCACCAATTGCGGGTCCACCGGCAGCACGTAGAACTGCGGCGTGGGGATGTTAACGTAAACCTCGAAGGTTTCCCGTTCGACCGCCGCCCACCCTGGGGCGGGCAGCAGGCCGACGATAATGAAAGCGAAAAGCGCCCGTGCGTTGAACATGGTATTCACCTGTGGTGATCGAGGCTGCATCAGCCTTTGACCTCGACTTTTTTAGTCTCGGTGCCTTCAATCACGCTGAAGTGGTATTCACGCCCCGGCTCCTTGTCGAAGCCGAACGAGCGACCCGCCATCACATGGTACTTAGTGGTCGGGCGGCAGTCCTGGTTGTTGGCGGCGCAATCCTTGAACTCATCGATCACCACCACGCTGTTGCCGTTGTTACGCAGGGCGTAGCGACGCGCGTCGTTCTGAATCTCGCTGTTGAAGCGGGTTTCGGTGGGCCGCACGAAAAACACCGTGCCGTAGCCGGCCAGGATCTGCACTCCCGCCGCCAGGCTATCCTTGTACTCGGCGCGTTCCTGTTCACTGATCGCAAATTCATCTTCGGTCTGCGGCACCACTGGCACAAAACGCACGCGAAAATAACGCTCTTTGTCGCGGTTGCCCATGAACAGCAAGCGCGTTCCCTGGGTGCCATTGGCGGGCACGATCAAGCGCGCCGGGCTGGCCATCAGGCCGTCGCGGGCAGTGGCGTCGGCCTGGTTCTGCAACGCCACTTCACGGAAGGTGCCGTCGTCGTTGTAGATCATCTCCAGGATGTTGACCTTGACGAACGCCGTGGACGTGCCGCCATTGAACACCCGCTTCATGTAGGTACTTTTGCCGGCGTCCATGTAGTCGTAGACCACGCCGACATGGATCTTCGGCGTCGCCTGGCCACCCAGGCAAAACAGGCACAACACCCCAAATAACCCTAAACGTTTCATTACTTGCTACCTCATGTAGTGCAGGGAGGCCGACTGCGGCCCGTGAGTCATACGCAACCGTCAACCCGCAGTTCCGGCGCGGGAAATGGCTTCGGCCAGGGAGTCCGGTGTACAGCGCAAGTCCCCGATCATCAGCACATCACTTTCGCGCCGGCCCTGGCTCGGGTCGAGACGGAACTGGCACAGCAACTGGTTGGCGTAGCGCACTTCCAGGGTCGGTGAATTGGCGCTCATTTCCATGGAGAAGAACCCGTCCACCTCGCTGACCCCACGGCTGGCGTGGTTGATTACGTGATGGCCCTTGAGCGGTTTGCCCTGGGCGTCGAGCAGGCGACCGAGCACAGTTACGGTTTTCATCACACGGATCTGGCGGTAGTCCACGCCACCTTTGTTCAAGTGGTAACTGCTGCGCGCCGGCTGGATGCTCGCGGCGGGCGGATGGTTGCCGTCGAAATCGAACGCGAGCGTGCTGCTTTTGTAGGCGGTGATCGGCACGAAATTACGGCCTGGACGCAAGACCGAACTGCCGCCGCTCAAGTCGTCGGCGCGCAGTTGGATGTCATCCAGGTCGGTCTCCACATCCACGATCATTCCAGCGCCGTGGCCCTGGGACTGGCTGCTCATGACTATTTTTGAACCGCCCACCGCCACCGTGCTGCTCAAGTTCAGGCCACCGGTGAGATTGCCGTTGAACGAGGAGCGCTGGACAAACCCATCGCCGTATAACGCATCGGTGGCGAAACTGCCGCGACCGGACAAGCCGAGCCCGTAGGTATCAGTCAGCACCGTGGCTGAAACGCTCTGCAGCAGGTGATCGTCCAGGGTGCGCTGGTAGGTCAGCGAGCCGTTGTTATCACGGCTGCCGTCGCGGGCAGTGCGGCTGCCGATACTCGCTGACCACTGCTCGCCGGGGGCACCGAGGGCCACGCTGACACTCAAATCGACCCCGCGGTTGCGTTTGTCACCGGTGCTGGCGGTGGCTGCGCGATCGAACACCGAGAACCGCCAGTTGGCATCACTATTAAGAAACTTGCCGCGTTGGTTCCAACCCAGGTCCAGGCCCAGCCCTTCGACATTGCCTTCGCTGTAGGCCAGGCGCGAACTGATCGAACTCTTGTTGCTCAGGCGATGGTTGACCGACACCGAGGAATTGCTGGTGCGCCCATTGAACACGCGCGTGGGGCGCAGCCGGGTGCCGTCGGGCAAGGTCTCGTAGGTGCGACGGGTGTCGAGCCAACTGCGGTTGTGGCTGACGACCACACTGCCATGGCCGTAACTGTGCATAGCTTGCACGTCCATGCCGGTGCCGTGGTCCTGGGTCTGGTAGACATTGGCGTACAGGCTGGAGTTGTTGGCCAGGCTCCAGTCGATGGAGCTGCCAAACTGCATCTTTTCGCGCACCTTGCGCGTGGACAGCCCGAGAATCACCCGAGGGTGCGCCAGGTAATTGATACCGGCGCCATAAGTGATGAACCCGGTGGACTGTTCTTCCCAGTTGCTCAACAGCTTGGTTTCACGCCCAACAAAGGTGCTGTAGCGCCAGCGTTCGTCGGCGTTGCGCCAGTTGTTGGGCTTGTAGACCAGCTCCTGAGTGGTGGAGGTCACCAACCCATCTTCGACCAGGCGCACTTCCACGTCATAGATGCCGCCGGGCAGCGGCCGTGTGTCGATGGACTGCAAGCCGGCTGCGACCGGCTGGCTGTTGATCAGCAGGCCATTGCGGTAGATCTCCACCGAGGCCTGGCGACTGGCGGTGACGTAGATCGGGTAGACGCTGGGCTTGGGGTTGTTGATCAGCAAGCTGTCGGAGCTGCCGAACATCATCCCTACGGCCGTGTCGGGGTTGGCGCCGAAGGAGCGGATCTGGCGCGTGAGGCCATTGGAGCCGGGCATGAAATAGCCCAGCAGCAGGAAGCGACCTTCCATTTCGCGTTGTGTATACAGCTCATGCACGGCATGGCGCAGTGACGTGTCGCCACCGCCAAAACGTGAGACCTGCAAGTTCAGTGCCTGGGTCCAGTTACCCAGGCTGGCACTGGCTTCCAGGCCGTAACGGCCGCCGACATCTTCGTCCTGGCCACCGTTGAGATTGAGTTGGTTGTTGACGATCAAGCCCAGGCTGCCCGCCTCGGGTTGGTCGTAATAACGTTTGATCTGGGCGTTGCGCTCCACGTTTTCCGTGAGGATCGAGACCAGGGATTCCTGCAAGTTGTAATGCACCGCCAGTAACTGCGCAGGGCAACTACGCTCACAATTACCCAGGGGCATGCCCTGTTGTAATAGTTGCTCCCAACGGCCGCGTTCGGCAGCGGATACGGTACTTTCATCGGTCTCGGTAAACTCCAGCAGTGTAATACGGTCATCCCGGCCAAGCACAATCATGGCTTCACCCAGTGACTGCTGATCAAGTTCTACCCGCACTGCCAACGGCACATCGAAAAAGTGTTCTTCGAAATCTTTTGGCAACCCCTTGGACTGCGATAACAAACTTCCCGGTGTTGTGCCGGGCGCAGTGGCAGCCAACGCGCTGGCACTCACCATGAGCGCCAGCGCACCTGCAATTGACGTCTTCGAAAACATGAGCGCAATACTCGTTAATGCTGAAAGTTGGCACGAGATAAACAAGGCCGGCAGCCAGAACGGCTGGCCGGCCTTACACCAAGCGCCCCTGATCTTCGCGATCAAAGGCGGTGATTTACACGGTGGTGCTTAGGGCGCCGAACGTGGCTCGGAGTAGAACATCAGGGTGTAGGCCGCGGTAAACAGGCCGTTCTGGGTATCCAGCGGCTTGGCGGGAGTGACCACCAGGTCGGCCTGGGTGCCGGGAGTGGATTGAGGATCGTCGACCACTTCCTGCGGGGTGGCAGTCAGCACAACGCCATTGAAAGTGTTGGTCAGCGGGATGGTTTCGCTACCGTTATAGAGCGCGGCAGCCGTTGGACCACCTTCGATAAAGGCATGCACCGAGCCTTCTGTGTTTTTCACATCGAAGGTCGCACGCAGGCCGCTCAGCTCACCGCTCACTGGGTTGTAGTTCATGACCTCGTTCTTACCGAAGTCCGGGTTGCGCGGCTTTACGTGGAACTGCTTGTTCGGGATGTCGGCGACGATGTTGACGGTGCTACGCGCGTCATCCGCAGCGAGGGCTATGGAAGCATCCAGAACGACCGCAACCAACGATGCCGCTACGGCAATTTTTTTGAACATAGTTCAATACCTGTTTTGTTGATAATTCACGATTTCGGGTAACAACTAGAAAGTAGGGAGCTTGCACTTTCCAATTACTTGCATTGAGGCAAGCCGTTGCCCGCACTCAAACGCCCGACAAGTATCCAGCGATTGAAATGACAAGTAAGCAGGCAAACGCCTTGTATTGCGTAGCTTGGTGCCGATCAACTTAATAGGAATAAGATGGCATTTAGCCAAAACTTAAAATGCATCTGTAAGAAATGAACTACATTCACTTAATGAGAATGTTTTATTAACGAAGTTCTCTGAGGGAATGGTATTACACGCCGTTTAAATCAGGTAATAACACGCCGCTGAAAGTTGTGTAGGACACCGCCAAAGATCAACTTGAGTAGTTGCTCTAATAGGTATAGACCCTCCGTTGCAGACCACGCCCATAGCGACCGCACATAGCGTGCCGTTGGTCAGAAAAGCTTGCTCACGCAATAAGATATATCTTACGTTGTATCTAACCATGACGGAGAGCGAAGCAATGAGAGAGCACCACCCCCACCCTCCCCACAGCCACGACGGCTTCGACAAGCGGCTTGGCCGCGAGCGCGGCAGCCGTGGCCCGCGGGTATTTGCCCCAGGCGACCTGAAACTGTTGCTGCCGGCGCTGATCGCCGAGCAGCCCTGCCACGGCTATGACTTGATCCGCCAGATCGAAAGCCTGTTCGACGGCGCCTACACCCCCAGCCCCGGCGTGATCTACCCGACCCTGACCTTCCTCGAAGAAAGTGAGTTGATCAGCGGCGACGCCGAAGGCGGAAAAAAACGCTACACAATCACCGACGCCGGTCGTCTCTTCTTAAGCGAACAGGCGGTTGCCCTCGAAGGCATCCGCGTGCGCATCGACGTGAGCAAGCGCTCATTGCGCGGCCAGGACCGCCCACCGGAAATCCACGAGGCGGTGCACAACCTGCGCCACGCCCTGCATTCGCACCACGGGCGCTGGAGCCCGGAAGAAATCGTTCGTGTCGCGGCGCTGCTCAACAGCACCGCCCAAGCCATTGCCGACGGGAAAGCCCAATGAATACTCAAGCCATCCATCGCGTTACCCACGAAATCAAACGTCGCCGCCTGCAAGTACTGCGGGTGGTGGACATCACCCCGCGCATGCGCCGCATCACCCTCGGCGGGCCGGAACTGGCAGGGTTTGTCAGCCTGGGCAGCGATGACCATATCAAGCTGCTGTTCCCGCAGAACGCGGCCGAACAGGCCGCGCTGGAAAGCCCGAGTTTCACCATCAAGGGCGACGGCCCACAGCCGGCCATGCGCGACTACACGCCTCGACGTTTCGACCTGAGCATCGGCGAGCTGGATATTGACTTCGTGTTGCACGGCGATGGCCCTGCGTCGACCTGGGCCGAGCAAGTGCAGGTCGGCCAGCACCTGTACATCGGCGGGCCACGGGGCTCGATGATCGTGCCGGATATCTTCGACAGCTACTTGTTGATCGGTGATGAAACGGCGATCCCGACCATCGCCCGCCGCCTGGAAGAATTACCCGCCGGGCGCACCGTGCTGGCGGTGATAGAAATCGCCGACGCAGCAGAACAGCAGGCCCTCAACAGTGCCGCCGATGTGCAAGTGAAATGGGTGGTGCGCGGCAAGGATGACTTGCTCGAAACCGTGCAAAACCTGACCCTGCCGAGCGGCTCGCTGTACAGCTTTGTGGCGACGGAAAGCAAGCGGTCGCGCCAGGTGCGGCGTGTGTTGCTGGACACGCACAAGGTCAACGAGGAATTCCTCAAGGCCGTCGGTTACTGGCAAGCCTAACCCAGACCTTGCAGGAGCCGGTTTGCCGGCTCCTTCGGTTTTACCGTGCCCGCTCGAGGTAACGGTCCAGCCCCACCACCGCCAGCGCGATCACGACAAACCCCGCCAGAATCCCCCCGGCATTCACGAACACTTGTGGATAACCCAGGGTGCTCACGTCTATGAACGGGTACTGATACTGCCCGAGCAAGTCCCCGCGCAGCAGGGCATAGGCGAAGTACACCAGTGGGTAGATCACCCACGCGCCAATGTGCTTGAGCCGCAAACTGCCCTTGGGCACACACCGCCACCAGTAGATCAAGAACAGCACCGGCATCACGTCATGCAGCAACTCATCCGCGATGAACTGAAAACCCGTGGGCGTCCATAAATGCCGTAGCAGCAGGTTGTAGGCCAGGCTCACCACGACGATGCTCGTGGCAATCCCACTGCTGATCGAGGGCGCCAGGAAAAACCGCTTTGCCGCTGATTCGCGCTCGACCAGCGCATAACTCAGCACCACCACCGCCAAGGTGTTGGTGAGCACGGTGAAGAAACTGAAAAAGTTAATCAGCCCGCCGAGCAGGCTGGCGCCGGTCGACCAGCGCGAATAGAAAATCAGGTATTGCTGGATCGCCAAGCCCACCCAACCGGCCAACGCTGCCGCCGTAACAAACCGCTTCATGGGGTCAATCCAGCGGGCGTTTGGTGCGCATCAGCTTCACGTACAAGCCTTCGACTTTCTCCCGCGCCCACGGGGTTTTGCGCAAAAAGGTCAGGCTCGACTTGATGCTCGGGTCGCTCTTGAAGCAGCGGATATCAATGCGCTCGGCCAGGCCTTCCCATTCATAGTGCGCCACCAACGTGGTGAGAACGTGCTGCAGGGTCACGCCGTGGAGGGGGTCGTTGCTTGTCGCGGTCATGCCGGGCCTATCAAAAAAGGGTCACGAAGGTGCACACCTTATCACCCGCCTGCCGAGTTATAAAAAGTTCCCGTTCCCAGCGAAAAAGAGATGTTATATTGTAACTATAGTTAACCAATCTCTTTGCCCGATCTGCCAAGGAATGTCCGATGTCCCTCTCTTCTCTGTGGCGCCTGTCCCCGCTCGCTGCCGCCCTGCTGATCTGCTCCGAAGCCCACGCCCTTGAACTGCAACCCCAAGTCATCACCGGCAACCCGCTGGGCAGCGAACAACTCGCCTCGCCCACCACCGTGCTCGAAGGCGATGACCTGACCCTGCAACAAAAAGGCAGCCTCGGCGAAACCCTGAACAAGCAACCTGGCGTGTCGTCATCGTATTTCGGCCCTGGCGCCAGCCGGCCGATCATCCGGGGCCAGGATGGCGACCGCATTCGCATTCTGCGCAATGGCGTGGGTGCGCTGGATGCGTCGTCGCTGTCCTACGACCATGCGGTGCCACTGGACCCAGTCAACGTTGACCGCATCGAAATCGTGCGCGGCCCCGCCGCCCTGCTGTATGGCGGCAGCGCCATTGGCGGCGTGGTCAACACCTTTGACAACCGCATCCCCACCGAAGCCATCGAAGGCATCCACGGTGCCGGTGAACTGCGCTACGGCGGCGCTGACACCACACGCAGCAGCGCCGGCAAGCTGGAAGCCGGCAACGGCACCTTTGCCTTGCACCTGGACGCCAACGCGCGGGAATTCAACGACCTGAAAATCCCCGGCCAGGCCCGCAGCCGCCACGCCCCGGAAACCGAAGACGCACCCGGCAAAAACGGCCGCCTGGGCAATAGCGACGGGCGCCAGGACGGCGGCGCCGTGGGTGGTTCCTACACCTGGGACGACGGTTACGCAGGGCTGTCCTACAGCAATTACGACGCCAATTACGGCTCGCCCGCCGAGCAGGACGTGCGCATCCGCATGAAGCAAGATCACTACGCGTTTGCGTCCGAGATCCGCAACCTGCAAGGCCCGTTCACCTCGGTGAAACTCGATGCCGGCTACACCGACTACGAGCACCGCGAGATCGAAGGCGGCGAAACCGGCACGATCTTCAAGAACAAAGGCTACGAAGCCCGCGTTGAAGCCCGTCACCAGCCGATCGGCCCATTCGATGGCGTGGTCGGTGCCCAGGTGACCCGCAACGAGTTCTCGGCCCTTGGTGAAGAAGCCTTCGTGCCACAGACCGACACTAACGCCGGCGCGCTGTTTATCCTCGAAGAGATGCAGGCCACCGAGCGCCTGAAACTCAGCCTCGGCGGGCGGGTGGAGCACACCAGCGTGGACCCGGACGCCAAGGGCAACGCGCGTTTTGCCGGTGCGGACAAATCCAACGATTTCACCGCCGGCAGCCTGTCGTCGGGGGCGGTCTACACCCTCACGCCCATCTGGTCCCTGGCCGCGACCCTGGGCTACACCGAGCGCGCGCCGACCTTCTACGAGCTGTATGCCAACGGTGCCCACGTTGCCACCGGCACCTATGAACTGGGCAACGCCAACTTGAAGAAAGAAAAAGCCGTGTCCAGCGACCTGGCCCTGCGCTTTGACAATGGCACCCACAAGGGCAGCTTCGGTGTGTTCTACAGCCGCTTCTCCAATTACATCGGCTTGCTGGGCACCGGTCGTACCTTGAACGACGAAGGTGAAGAGGACGCCGCCGGCATCCCTGAGTACGAATACTCCGGCGTGCGTGCCCGTTTCGCCGGCTTCGAAGCCCAGGATCACTGGAAGCTGGGTGAAGGCGCCTACGGCAAGTTCGCCCTGGAGCTGTCGGGTGACTACACCCGCGCCACCAACCTCGACACCGGCGAAGCCCTGCCGCGCATTGCACCGCTGCGTTTGAACAGCGGCTTGCTGTGGGAGCTGGATCGCTGGCAGGCGCGCATCGATGTGGAACATGCCGCAGGGCAAGGACGTGTGCCGGATAACGAAAGCGGCACCGACGGCTACACCACCCTGGGGGCAAGCGCGGGGTATCGGTTCAATGTCGGTGGCAGCCAATGGCTGGCGTTTGTGAACGGCGAAAACCTCACCAACCAGACGGTGCGCTATGCCAGCTCGATCCTGCGTGACATTGCGCCGGCACCGGGTAGAAGTGTGCAGTTCGGCGTTCGAACCACCTTTTGAAAACATCGCAACTCTAACCTGTAGGAGCCGGCTTGCCGGCGATGGCGTCCTTGACATCGCCATCGCCGGCGAGCCGGCTCCTACGGGTTTTGCAGTGCCCTTTGCAGCGACGTTCTGTCACTGTTACCAAATCGGAAATGATGCATCTTGCGATTTGCGCTTTCTCTTGGCGCGTCAGCACCTTATCCTTGCCGCAACAAACTGAAACGTTTCACGTCCGCGGTCGACCCCATCTTGCCGAATTCCCCCCTTTTCAAAGACAGCGCTGTCTGACACCGACCTGCGCGTGGGGATAACTCGCCCGCCTGTGGATAACCCTGCTATCCCCAGAAAAACCGAATTAACGCTGAACCAAGCCCGCGCCGAATCGTCATCTACAGTGAAGCACGGGGTTACATAATTCCAACGTAACGGAGAAACACAACTATGAGCACTGACGGTGCCTCAACGCCAAGCCGCCTGCTGCCCAGGCTGCTCGGAGTCTTGCTGCTGATCATGGGCCTGGCCTTGCTGGCCGGGGGTATCAAGCTGACGATGCTCGGCGGGTCGCTGTACTACCTGCTGGCCGGTATCGGCATCACCCTGACCGGCATCCTCTTGCTGGCCACCCGCCGCGCCGCACTCGGCCTGTACGCACTGGTACTGTTCGCCAGTACGGTGTGGGCTTTGTGGGAAGTCGGCCTGGACTGGTGGCAGTTGGTGCCGCGCCTGGCGCTGCTGTTCGCCCTGGGCATCGTCATGTTGCTCCCGTGGTTCCGCCGTCCGTTGCTGCGTGGCCAGCCGGCCCCGCTGGGCACTGGCGCGCTGAGCGTGGCCGTGGTGCTCGCCGGTGCTGCCGCCGTTGCCAGCCAATTCACCAACCCGGGTGAGATCAAAGGCCAACTGGACCGCGACGCGGTACCCGGCATGGCCAGCGCTGCACCGTCCCAGGCCGATGGCGACTGGAACTCCTACGGCCGTTCGGCCTTTGGCGATCGCTACTCGCCGCTGGCACAGATCACCCCGGAAAATGCCCACAAGCTGGTCCCGGCGTGGACCTTCCGTACCGGTGACATCCCTGGCCCGAACGACCCAGGTGAGACCACCGCGGAAAACACCCCGCTGAAAGTCAACGGCATGCTCTACGTGTGCACGCCGCACAGCCAAGTGATTGCACTGGACCCGGACACCGGCAAGGAAATCTGGCGCTTCGATCCGAAGATCAGCAGCCAGGGTGCCGAGAACTTCAAGGGTTGGGCACACATGACCTGCCGTGGCGTGTCGTATCACGATGACGCTGCCTACGCTTCCGAGCAGAGCCCGACCGGCAGCGCCAGCCCTGCCGCTGCACCGAATGCCTGCCCGAAACGTATTTTCGTACCGACTGCCGACACCCGTCTGATCGCCCTCAACGCCGACACCGGCAAGATGTGTGAAGACTTCGGTGACAAAGGCCAGGTCGACCTGCGTGCCAATATCGGCAGCTTCGCCCCAGGCGGTTACTACTCCACGTCGCCACCGGCCGTGACTAAAAACCTGGTGGTGATCGGCGGCCACGTCACCGACAACGTGTCCACCGACGAGCCAAGCGGCGTGATCCGCGCATTCGACGTGCACACCGGCAAGCTGGTGTGGAACTGGGACAGCGGCAACCCGGACGACACCACCCCGTTGGCCGAGGGCAAGACCTACACCCGCAACTCGCCGAACATGTGGTCCATGTTCGCCGTGGATGAAAAACTCGGCATGCTGTACCTGCCGATGGGCAACCAGATGCCCGACCAATACGGCGGCGACCGTACCGAAGACTCGGAAAAATACAGCGCCGGCCTGACCGCCCTGGACATCGACAGCGGCCATGTGAAGTGGACCTTCCAGTTCACCCACCATGACCTGTGGGACATGGACGTGGGCGGCCAGCCTTCGCTGATCGACATCAAGACCGCTGATGGCGTGAAGCAAGCAGTCATGGCGTCGACCAAGCAAGGCAGCATCTACGTGCTGGACCGTGCCACCGGCCAACCCGTGGTGCCGATACACGAAGTGGCCGTGCCGCAAGGGGCAGTCGCTGGCGACCACACGTCGCCGACCCAACCGAAGTCCGACCTGAACTTCATGCCGCCGCCGCTCAAAGAGCGCGACATGTGGGGCGTGACGCCGTTCGACCAGATGCTGTGCCGGATTGATTTCAAATCCATGCGCTACGACGGTGCTTTCACCCCGCCTTCGCTGCAAGGCTCGATCGTTTACCCAGGCAACTTCGGCGTGTTCGACTGGGGCGGCATTTCCGTCGACCCGGTTCGCCAGATTGCCTTCGTGAACCCAAGCTACATGGCGTTCAAATCGAAACTGATCCCGGCCGCCGACATCGCCAAGCAAGGTCCACGCGTCAGCGAAACCGAAGGCGTGCAGCCGAACAAAGGCGCGCCGTACGGCGTGATCCTCGAAGCCATGCTGTCGCCAATGGGCCTGCCGTGCCAGGCACCGGCGTGGGGTTACGTGGCGGCGGTCGACCTGACCACCCACAAGACCCTCTGGATGCACAAGAACGGCACCGTGCGTGACAGCTCGCCGGTTCCGATCCCGCTGACCATGGGCGTGCCTAGCCTGGGCGGCACCTTCACCACCGCCGGTGGCGTGTCGTTCCTCAGCGGTACCCTGGACCAGTACCTGCGTGCCTACGACGTGAAAAACGGCAAGCAACTGTGGGAAGGCCGCCTGCCTGCAGGCGCGCAAACCACCCCGATGACCTACACCGGCAAGGACGGCAAGCAGTACGTGCTGGTCATGGCCGGCGGTCACGGCTCCCTGGGTACCAAACAGGGTGACTACGTGATGGCGTTCAAACTGCCGGATTAAGATCGACTGGCAGCCAAACAAAGGCGGCTACCCTCACAGGTAGCCGCCTTTTTCATACCCGTAGGAGCCGGCTTGCCGGCGATGGCGTCCAAACACTCACCGCAACATTCAAGGCCGCTATCGCCAGCAAGCCGGCTCCTACAAGTGGGTGGGTCAGACGGGGGAGCGTTCGCGGCGCATCCACATTTCGAACGCCATCGCGTTCAACGGCCGGCTGATGAGGTAGCCCTGGGCGGTGTCGCAATTCCACTGCTTGAGCAGCTTGAGGCTGGGGGCAAATTCGACGCCTTCGGCCACCACCTTGAGCCCCAGGTTGTGGCTCATCTCAATGGTGGAACGCACGATCACCCCGTCACTGCTGGTGCTGTTGAGGTTACGCACGAAGGACTGATCGATCTTCAACTCCTGCACCGGCAGCCGCTGCAATTGCGCGAGCGAGGAATAGCCGGTGCCGAAGTCATCCACCGACAGGCTGATGCCACAGTCGCGCAGTTGCTCCAGCACGCTGAGCGCCTGTTGCGGGTTGTGCATGATCGCGCTTTCGGTGATCTCGAAGATCAGTTGCTCGGCCTCCACCTGATACTGCATCAACAGCGCAGTGACACGGATCGCCAGGTCATCATCGGCCAGGTCGTCCACCGAGATATTCACCGACAGCTGGATCAGCATGCCGCGCTGCGCCCACTCGGCGATCTGGCGGATGGCTTCCTCGATGACCCACAGGGTCAGGCTGCTCATGCTGCCAGTGCGTTCGGCCAGCGGGATGAATTCGGCGGGCGACACCTGGCCCAGGGTCGGGTGCTGCCAGCGCAACAGGGCTTCGGCCTGGCGGACATGGCCGTGCTTGAGGTCGAGTTTGGGCTGGTAGCACAGGAACAACTCGCCCTCGATGGCGGCACGCCGCAAGTCACGGATAAGCGTGATCTGGCGTTGATGGGCGAGGTCGCGGTCCTGCTGGTAGATCTGCAAATGCCCCGGCAGGCTCGCGGCGTCATGCCGGGCGATGGCAGCGCGGCTGATCAACTCTTCCACCTGTTGACCGTCGGCGGGGTAAGCGGCGATGCCGATGCTGACTTCGTGGCGCAGCTCATCATTGCCGATGCGCTGGGGCTCGGTGAGCAGTGCGTAGAGACGGTCGGCGCGGGCCACGGCGCGGTCGATCTCGGTGTTCTCCAGCAACAACAGGAACTCGCTGCCGGTAATGCGCGCCGCCGTGTCGCTGGCCAACAGGCTCATCGACAAGCAGCGACTGGCTTCGCGCAACATTTCTTCCACGCCCTGGGGACCAAAACCTTCGTTGATCACCCGGTAATTCTCGATCCCCAGGTACAGCAACACCACCGGCCGCCGCGCACTGATCGCACTGCCCAGGCGTTCCATGGCCAGGGCACGATTGGGCAGGCCGGTGAGCGGGTCGTGCAGCGCGTTGTGGGCCAATTGCCGCTCGCGCACGGCGATGCCGCTTTGCATGGCGTTGAACGCGCGGGCCAGCAGCCCGAATTCATCATGGCTGCGCACCCGCACCGGCGTGCGGTAGTCGCCGGCACCAATACGCTCAGCCGCCTGCACCAAGGCATTGAGCGGGCGCGACACCCGCCGCGCCAGGAACAACGCACCGGCCAGCGACACCAGCAGCACCGCCAGGGCGATCCCGAGGAACTGCCGGTCCAGCGGCGCGAAGGATTCCAGGGCGTGGTCAAGCGGACTTTGCAGTAACACCCGCACTTCATCGCCATCGCCGGTATTGGCCAGCGGCAAAACCTGGCTGAGCACACGTTCGCCATAGAACAGGTGGATCTTTGGTTCGGGGTCGACGTGCCCTTCGCGCAACAGGCTGAGCGTGGCGGCCTGGTAGGCATCCGGCTGCGTGCTGAACAGCGGGCCGGGCTTGCCGTTTTGCACGCTGAGGAACGACACCTCCAGGTTGCTCATGGAGCGCAGTTCATTGGCGAACAGTTTGTCCATGGGAAAGCCCATGACGACACGGGCGATGGGCAGCGGGTTGAGCACTTCATCCTGCACCAGCAGATAGGGGCGCCCGTCCATGGCCACGATCAGCATTTGCAACCCCGTGCGCCGCGCGTGGCGCAGGGCATCGTCGTAGGGGAAGAACTGACCGCGCATGAGGATGGGCAAGGTGCTGACCATGACCTTGCCATCCAGGCCCAGTACGAACACTTCGCTGGAGCGGATACCCGTGCCGTGGCGACGCAGGGCGGCGAGGATCGGCGCGGTCTTGCCTTCGACCACGGCCTGTTTGAAGGGGAGATCGGCGGTCAGCCAGTCCAGGCCGTATTGCAGGCGACGTCCGCGCAGGTCGAGCAGACGTTCGAACACTTGGCTGCCGGTTTTGAGTTGGAATTGCGCCTGGTTTTCAACGGCGCGGGAGGTGGCGGTCTTGACGGCGAAATAGGTGGCGGCGACGACGACCAGCAGCAACAGCGCGAGCACCCCCGCGATACGGGTTTGAAACGTGTGGCGCCACCTCATTGCAGTGCCCTCTGGCGGCGTGCGCCTCTCTCTGCCACTGCGTCCTTTTGTCATGTGCATTCCTTGCGACAGCTGACCTGGCGTCAAAAAAACATCAATTTTAATGGAGTATTGGGTCTGAGGAGATTAGCTGGGAGTAGGGTTAAGTGCACCCAATAAAACCGGGGAATTTGGTGGTGGTTTTTTGGCGACAGAGGGTTGGCTTAATGGATCGGGCGTTGGTTACATATCCAGTATTTGGGTGATGGCTGACAGGGGCTCCGCCCTGATTGGATCAAAAGCAGGTAGGTGTAGGAGCTGGCTTGCCAGCGATGCAGGCGATTCGGTACATCAGGCCCACCCAGGTGATGCCATCGCCGGCAAGCCGGCTCCTACACGTTGACCGAGATCGGCTTTCAATATCGGTCGGCTACAAGGCCGCCGCGTTTGCTTTTGATCCTAGGCGCCCCGTTAAACACGCTGGCCGAACGCAGCAACGGAATGTACTCAATCAAACACAACGAGCCCGCATAAAATCCCCCCACCGCCGCACCAAATAATTATGCTCATCCATCACCGAATTCCACACCGCAATATGCCCCATACGCTGCTCATAAGACCCCCCATCCCGCACTTCCCCCACATCAATCAACGGCAACCCATCACTGCCCAACAACTCCTCCCGCGCCGGCTTGCCCGCGTACCAGTAATCCCACTCCGCACTGCTCAAGTGGTCACGGCTACGCGCCGGGTTACCAATGTAATACCCCTGCCGCGCCATCACCGCCCCCGGCCAACCGGACAGCCACCAATTCAGATACGCATAGGCCGCATCCAGCACCGGCCCCTTGGCATGCCGCGACAACGACAACCCACCAAACCACGCCCGATACCCCTCGCGCGGCACCGCCAGGCGGTATTTCACCCCGGCGCGATGCAGGCGCATCAAGGTCGGTGACCACAGGCTCTGGATATCGATACTCGGGCTCAGCATCAACTGCGCCGCCTCTTCATCGTCGGACCAGAACGCTGCGAAGTGTCCTTCTTTCTGTTTACGCACCAGGATGTCAGCGAGTACATCGATCTCTTCGATGCTCATGTTGCCGATGTCCCTGAAGCTGGCCAGCCCCGCGCCCTGCACCGCCAGCGCGGCATCCAGGGCGCCGATGGCGGCGTCGCTCTGCAAGGCGGTGCGCGCACGCCACGCGGGGTCGAGCAGCCAGCCCCAGCTTTCGTTGCCGTGGCAAAAACCTTCGGGCAGGCGCTCGGGGCGATAGGCGAAGCTGTCGGCGTTGTGGGTCAGGGGCAGCATGCTGATGCGCTCGGTGACCGTGCTGCCGAGGCTGCCATCGTGCTGCACGAATAGCCGCTCGCTGGGCACGCTGCCACTGCCCAAACGGTCGTCGGCCGAAAGGCGCCCGCGCTTGGGCAGGTCATTGATCTCGTGCCACAGCGCGATGCGCCGCGTGTCGATGGGCTGGATCGCCCGAGCCGGCCACACGAAATCAACGTTGTGAAACCACTGGTCGTACAGGTCATAGCTCTCGGGCTGCATCACCGCGATACGCTGGGCCTGTTCGACGTCGTGCACCTGGTACACAAGGCGAATGCCCAGCTCCTGTTCGGCGCGTACACGCAGGCATTCGAGCAGGGTGACGGAGGTGCCGAGGACGCGAAGAGTGATCATGCCGCGAACCGCCGTGAGAACACCTCGAAGGACCGCCGCAACAGTGCGGGGTCGAGGCCGCGCAGGATAAACACCAGGCGCGATTGGCGGTCACTGCCCGGCCACGCCGGCAAATGGACCGGCGCATGCAGGCAATGCTGCACACCATGAATGACGATGGGGGCGTTACTGGCGTTCACGTTGAGCAGCCCTTTGACACGAAGGATTCGTTCGCCGTGGCATCTTAACAGCATCGACAACCACACCCCGAACCCCACCCAATCCAGCGGCTGGTCAAACGTCAGGCTGCACACTTGCGCAGCACCGTGGGTGGCCGTGGGGGTGCGGTGCAGCTGCCAGCGACTGACCTCCACCGCAGGTTCAGCGCTGCGTAGGCCTTCGCCGAGCAACAGTTGATCGCCGCTGTGAATGGCGTGGGTATCAAGGATCGGCGTACCCGCGTTCAGTGCCTGCAAGTGCGCGCGCAGTGCCGCACAGTCGCCCGCGAGATCAGTCTTGCTCAGCAGCAAGCGATCCGCCGCAGCCACCTGGGCCAGCCATTCGGGGTGCAGGCGTTCTTGGAGGGTGGCGTGGCTGGCATCGACCAGGGTGATCACCAGGCCGATATGGAAACGCCCGCGCAGTTGCACATCGTTGTTCAGGGTGGCCAGGATCGGCGCCGGGTCGGCCAGGCCGGTGGTCTCCAGGATGACCCGCTTGAACGCCGGGATCTCACCGCGCTCACGGCGTTGCAACAAGGTCAGCAAAGCCTCTTTCAACTCGCCACGGATCGAGCAACACACGCAGCCGCTGGGCAGCAGCACCGTATCCGGCGCCACTTCTTCCACCAGCAGATGGTCGATACCGACATCACCGAATTCGTTGATCAGCAACGCGGTGTCGCCCAGGCTTTCACCCTGCAGCAGGCGCTTGAGCAAGGTGGTTTTACCGCTGCCGAGAAAGCCGGTGATGACGTTGAGGGCAATACTCATGAGGCTGACTCCAAGTGGTCCAACAAGCGCGGATCAAGGGGATCCAACGGGCGGCCGAGCATGGTTTCGGCCGCCTGCCAGAGTTGATCCAGACCGCTGGCCAATGCCTGCTTGCCAGTGGCGCCGAGCAGCAGATACGACGCGCCCTGGAAGTCTTCGACCTTGAGCCGGAACACCGCCAGCACCTGATTGATCGCCGCGATCCGGCGCAGGCGTTCGCGGCGCCGGGGTAATTCATCGCCCAGGGGATCGCTCCAGTGCAGGTCTTCGCCGAGCAGTCCGCAGAGTCCGCACATGGCTACACCTCACTCATGGCATGACATCGCCGGAGTTCGGGCCCAGTGTCTGGCCAACGAACAGATTGCCGCCGGGCTCGCTGGCCAGCAGCACCGCAACCGGCGCCACTTCATCGGCCAGGCCGAAGCGGCCCAGGGGCAACTCCTTGGCCTTGGCGCGTTTCCATTCTTCGCTGATACCGCCCACCAATGGCGTTTCAATCGGGCCCGGTGCGATGGCGTTGACCAGCACGTTGTCCTTGGCCACTTCCAGCGCCAGGGACTTGGTAAAGCCGATCACCCCAGCCTTGGCAGCCGCATAGTGAGTCAGTTCGGCGCCACCCTTGATGCCCAGTTGCGAGGCGACGTTGATGATCCGGCCCCAACGCTGCGCAAGCATGTGCGGCAAGGCGCGTTGGCTGGCGACGAACACACTGGTGAGGTCGACGCGCAGCATGTCGTTCCACATCTCGATGGTCAGGTCGACACAGCGCGCCTGGGTGAGCATGCCGGCGTTGTTGACCAGGATATCGATACCGCCGAACTGTTCGACGCAACGGTCGACGCTGGCCTGGGCGCCTTCGACGGTGCCGACGTCGGCCAGGCATTCGAACACCTCGGCGCCAAGGTTGCGGCAGGTGATCGCGGTTTCGGCGAGGCTGGCGGCGTTGCGGTCGGCCAATACCAGCCGCGCGCCTTCGGCGGCGTAGGCACGGGCGATGGCGGCGCCGATGCCGCTGCCGGCGCCGGTGATGACGGCGCGGCGGTGAGTCAGTTGAGGCATGTAAATTCTCCCGAGACAAACACGGTTCTAATGTGGGAGCTGGCTTGCCTGCGATGGCGGCGGGTCAGCCACACATGTGTTCACTGATACACCGTTATCGCAGGCAAGCCAGCTCCCACCTTTTTAAATGGGGTGCAGTCAGTCGGGCCAGCGTACGGTCAGGCCGCCGTCGATGACGATGCTTTGTCCGGTCAAATAGCTCGATGCCTCACTGGTCAAGAACTGCACCAGCGACGCGACTTCATCCGCCCGCCCTACCCGGCCCAAGGGGATAGCCCGCGCCGCTTTCGCCAAGCCTTCCGGGCCCAGGGAGTTCTTTGCATCCAGCGACTGTGGCGTCTCGATCAGACCCGGGATCACCGCATTGCAACGAATCCCCAGTGGCGCCAACTCCACCGCCAACGACCGGCACAACCCCGGTACACCCGCCTTGGCGGCTGCGTAATGGCTGTGTTCCTGCCAGCCATACACACCACCGGCAATCGATGAAATCGCCACCAGCGCACCGCCTTCGCTCATGTGTCGGGTCGCTGCGCGGAAGGTGCGCATCACCCCCGTGAGGTCGACATTGAGCATCTCGTCCCACAGCGCGTCGGTCATCTCCAGCAAGGGTGCGCGGCGCAGCAAACCGGCGTTGGCCACTGCGTAATCCAGCCGGCCAAAATGCTGAATAGCTTGTTCGGCCAGGGCGTCCACCGAGGCGGTGTTGCCCACGTCCAACGGCAGCATCAGGCATTCGCCACCCGCCTCTTCCACCCGGCTGACGGTGGTCTGCGGGTCATGGGGATCGGCCGGGAAATACCCGCCCACAACCGCCACGCCATGACGGGCATAGGCCACGGCGAGGGCTTGGCCGATGCCACTGGCGGCACCGGTAATCAACGCAACTTTACGGCTCATCGATCACTCCTTACTGAACGGTTTCCGGACGCACATGGCGTGCGGCAAACATCAACGCGCCGGACAGGAAGCACGGCAGCGCGCCGAACCACAGCGCGGCGGTCTGCCAGTCGCTGCCGGCGGACAACACTTGGGTCGCACCAAAGCCTGCGACCACCGCACCAATCGGGCCCATGGCATGGATGATCGCGCCGCCGGTGGCGCGGATGCTGGTGGGGAAGCTTTCACTGATAAAGAACAGCGCCGCCGAGTACGGCCCGATCAGGAAGAACAGGCCCAGGCTGTACAGCCCGACCACCATCGGCATATTGCTGGGGCCAAACAGCATCCCGGCGAACGACAGGCCGCCGAGCATCCAGCCCAAGCCGATCACGTTGCGGCGGCCGATCTTGTCGCCCATCCAGCCGTGGCTGAGGTAACCGCAGTAACCCACCAGGTTCGACAGCACAAGGATGATCAGCGAGTTCTCGAACGAGATGTGGTGCACGCTGACGATCACCGAAGTCCCCAGCACGCTGAATACTTGGATCGCGGCCCAGTTGAGCAACAGTGCCGCGCCGATCACCAGGGTGGCGCGCCGCGCCGGGCCACGGAATGCCGCTTTCAGGCCGGCCTTGCTGTGTTCGTCGTAGTCCACGCCGTAGGTCACGGCGACGTTCTGCGCTTCCTTCACCGCGCCGCTTTTACGCAGCTCGCTGATGCGCTGGTGAATCTGGAACTGCGGGCTCTCCTTGAGCTTGCGCGCCATGATCGCGATCACCACTGCCGGGATGGCGGCAAAGATGAAGCACCCCTGCCAGCCGATGATCGGCAGCAACAGCGCGGTCAACCCGGCAGCGATCAACGCACCGACCGGCCAGCCACCCTGCACGAGGCTGTAGATAAAGCCGCGACGCTTGGTCAACCGTGGGTCTTCGGAGGCGCCATACAGCTCGCTCAGATAAGTCGCGTTGACGGTTTCCTCGGCATAACCCAGGCCGCCCAGCGAACGGATCAGAATCAGCGGCGACTTGCCCCACGCGCCGCCAATCGCCGTCAGCGCCGAACACAGCGCAGAGCCGGCCACGGTGAAGATAATGCCTTTGCGCCGGCCCAATTTATCGACGACGGGGCCAATGGCAAAGGCGACCACCGCCGTACCCACCGCCACCCAGGTCGCGATTTCAGCTTGCTCCACTTCACCCCAGCCAAAGTGCCGGCCAATCTCCGGCAGCAAAGTGCCGAAGAGGATGAAGTCATACACCGCAAACACCCAGGCGAAAAACGCGATCCAAGTGGCGAAACGCACCTCCTTGGACGTCAGTTGCCGGGGTTTCCAACCAGTCAGGTCAAGCTTGTTGTAGATGGACATGGGTCGCGCCTCAGGGGGGCTGTTTTTTAAGGGTCAGGTACGGGGTTGGCGGCGGATGAAGTCGTCGGCGATTTCGTCGAAGGTGACGAAGCGCACGCCGGCATGGCTCTGGATGTGTTCGATCAGGCGCTCCAGCATCAGCAGCACTTGCGGGCGGCCGGAGACGTCGGGGTGGATGGTCATGGTGAACACCGCGTGTTCGTGTTCGCGGTAGACCCAGTCGAACTGGTCGCGCCACATTTCTTCGAGGTGACGCGGGTTGACGAAGCCATGGCTGTTGGGGGCTTTCTTGATGAACATCATCGGCGGCAGGTCGTCCAGGTACCAGTTGGCCGGGATCTCCACCAGGTCGGTTTCTTCGCCACGCACCAGCGGTTTCATCCAGGTGTCGGGGTGCTGGCTGTAGTCGATCTTGGTCCAGCTATCGCCCTTGCGCACGTAGTAAGGGTGGAAGTCGTTGTGCATCAGGCTGTGGTCGTACTTGATGCCTTTTTTCAGCAGCAGTTCGTTGGTGACCTTGCTGAATTCCCACCACGGCGCCACGTAACCCGTCGGGCGTTTGCCGGTGACCTGGGTGATCAGCTCGATGGATTTATCCAGGACGATTTCTTCCTGCTCGGCGGTCATGGCGATGGGGTTTTCGTGGCTGTAGCCGTGCACACCAATTTCGTGACCAGCGTCGGCCACGGCCTTCATCTGCTCGGGGAAGGTTTCCATCGAATGGCCGGGGATAAACCAGGTGGTGCGCAGGCCGTAGCGTTCGAACAACTTGAGCAGGCGTGGCGCGCCGATTTCACCGGCGAACAGGCCACGGGAGATGTCGTCCGGCGAATCTTCGCCGCCGTAGGAACCGAGCCAGCCGGCGACGGCGTCAACGTCGACGCCAAATGCACAGAGGATATCTTTAGCCATGGTGTGTCTCCTTAAACGTTAAGTACGGTTTCGACGGACAACGCGGCGCGCAGCAGGCGTGCGTCTTCTCCCGTCGGGGCGCTGAGCAGCAACCCGGTGGGCAGGCCCTGGGCATCGCGGCCGCTGGGCAGGTTTACGCCGGGCATGTCGAGCAGACTGCCGGGCATGGTCAGGCGCAGGGTGGCAAGGTTGGTGTTGACGAACAGGTCGTCGTCGCCTGCCAGAGGCGCCAATGGAGGCGCGACGTGGGCGACGGTGGGTGTGATGAGGATGGCGCCGTCGAGGTCGTCGACCAGTTGCTGTTGCAGGCGGCGACGTGCATCGGTCAGGTGGATGAGCTGGCTGGCTGGCAGTGAACGCGCAGTTTCGAGGCGGCGGCGCACGCGCGGGTCGAGCAGCTCGGCGTCGGGGCTGTCGAGCAGCGTTTCGTGCAGGGCGAAGGCTTCAAAGGCGCCGAGCCAACCGTAGTGTTTGATCAGGTCCAGGGTCGCCTGGAACGTCGGGCATTCGCGTTCTTCGACCAGCGCGCCCTGGGCCTTGAGTTGCTCCACCGCTCGCAGCAGGTTGTTGCGCACAGCGGGTTCAGCGTCCTGTTGCGCCAACACAAAGCGCTGGCCCTTGAGGCTGCGGGCCGTGTGGGTTTGGGTGCGGCCATGCAACAGGTCGTCGATGGCCAGTGCATCGCGCACGCTGCGGGTCAACGGGCCAAGGCTGTCGAGGGTGTGGGCCAGGGGGAAAACCCCATCGCGGCTGTAACGTCGGCTGCTGCTGCGGTAACCCACCAGGCCATTGAACGCCGACGGGATACGGATGGAACCGGCCGTGTCGGTGCCCATGGCGATAGGCACGATGCCGGCAGCGACGGCCACCGCCGAGCCGGACGACGAACCGCCCGGAATACGCGGTTGGTCAGTGCCATGGGGATTGTGCGGCGTGCCGAAATGCGGGTTCAGCCCCAAGCCAGAATAGGCCAGTTCGCTGAGGTTGGTCTTGCCGACACTGACCATCCCGGCGCGGCACAACAGGCCGACAGTGGGGGCATCGAGCAAGGCCGCGGGCGCGTTGCGGCGGTAGGCGGCGCCCGCCGTGGTGACGCTGCCGGCCACATCAAACAGGTCCTTCCAGGCCAACGGCACGCCATCGAACACACTCACTGGCTGGCCGGCGCGCCAACGGGCGGCGGCGGCTTCGGCTTCACGGCGGGCGCGTTCGCCCGTCAGGCTGATGAAGACGGCAGGCACCTGGCTGGCTTTCTCGAGTGCCTGTTCGAGGGCTTGCACCGGGTCGCTGCGACCGCTGGCGAAATCCTCGGCCATTGAAGTGGCGTCTGACATCAGGATGATCCTCACAAAACGTACATATTAATAAAATGTACATTTTATGAAGGCAGCTTTCGTGCCAGTCTTAGCCGGGATCTTGGTTCGCAAAGAGTGAATCCCGCCTAGAGCATCGGGATAGATAGCTTTAAAGAGTAGGAAAAATGCTTGCAGGTGGGCAGGAAAGCACCTTCAATGAAATAATGTATCTTTTATTAATAAGTACATTTTGGTGCAGAAAAGTAACATTCCTACCGACAAGGCCCCAAAAAAGTGCCCGCGACGTGGCGCAGAGTGACAGGCGCAACTTATGAGAGAATCCCCGGCCACCGTCCTACAGCCTCCAGAGAAAGCGATGAAAGCAGTGTCCGCCTCGGCCTCCCGTTACGCGATGATTCATCAGGTGTTGCGTGACGCGATCGTCAACGGTACTGCGCGCCACGGCCTGGTCTTGCTGGAAGCACCGCTGGCCGAATTGTTCGGCACCAGCCGCGTGCCGGTGCGCAAGGCCCTGGACCTGCTGCACGCAGAGGGCCTGATCTGCCGCTTCAACGGCCGGGGTTACCTGATCAACCCCGAAGGCCTGGCGATGGAGCCGCTGCGCCTGCCCTTGAGCCACGCTCACCTGGGCCTTAACGGTGAAGATGAGCTGGTGGACACGCGGCCGCTGGGCGAACGCATCGTCGAAGAGATCGGCGCGGCGTTGTCCACCTGTATTGCTTTCGGCCATTACCGCCTGGATGAGCAAGCTGCTGCCGACCACTACGGCGTCAGTCGCGCCGTGGTGCGCGAAGCGCTGATGCGCCTGCGCGACCGTGGCCTGGTGGAAAAGGAGCCCTACTCCCAATGGCTGGCGGGGCCGTTGACTGCACGAGAAGTCACCGAAGACTACGAACTGCGCGCCTGCCTGGAGCCCGAAGCCCTGCGCCAAAGTGCCCCCCACCTCGACCGGGAATTGCTGGAGGCCATGCTGCAGCGCGTGCTGGATGCTCAGGAGAGCGCGCATTGCAGCCTGGAGGCCATTGAACAGATCGAGGAAGATTTGCACCAGCGCTGTCTGGCCGGCCTGCAGAACCGCAAAATTGCGGCGTTGATTCGCCAGGGCCAGAGCCCGATGATCATCAGCCGGATTTTCTACCGTTTGCTGGGGATCGGTGCTGATCCGGCCATGTTGGCTGAGCATCGCCTGATTCTGGAGCTGTTGCTGCATGGCGCGGTGGACGCGGCGGCGCTGAACCTGCGCGAGCACCTGCAGCGGGCTCGGCAGCGGATGTTGCAGCGCTTGAAAGTGCTCTCAGTGCTGCCCGAACAGCCGCTTCCCGCCTACCTGCACAAAATCAGCTGACCGCACATAATTCCAAATGTAGAAGCGGGCTTGCTCGCGAATGCGGTGGGTCAGTCAAAGATATATTCACTGATCCACCGCTTTCGCGAGCAAGCCCGCTCCCACACTGGTCCTGCGGCGTAGTCGAGAATTTCATGCAATATGTTGCTATCTCGCCGCGACCATTGAAACCACCGCCGCCCCGCCCCATCTAAGCACCATACTTCCTTATGCAGGTGCCCCATGAGCGACCAGCAAGATTTCCCTGATTACGACTTGAACGACTACGCCGACCCCGAAAACGCTGAAACCCCGTCTTCCAATACCGGCCTGGCCCTGCCTGGGCAAAACCTGCCGGACAAGGTCTATATCATCCCGATCCACAACCGGCCCTTCTTCCCGGCGCAAGTGCTGCCGGTGATCGTCAATGAAGAGCCGTGGGCCGAGACGCTTGAGCTGGTGAGCAAATCCGAGCACCACTCCCTGGCGCTGTTCTTCATGGACACCCCGCCGGAAGACCCGCGCCACTTCGACACCTCCAGCCTGCCGCTGTACGGCACCCTGGTGAAGGTACACCACGCCAGCCGCGAGAACGGCAAGCTGCAGTTCGTTGCCCAGGGCCTGACCCGTGTGCGCATCAAGACCTGGCTCAAGCACCACCGCCCACCGTATCTGGTGGAAGTCGAGTACCCGCACCAGCCGAGCGAGCCGACCGACGAGGTGAAGGCCTACGGCATGGCGCTGATCAATGCGATCAAGGAGCTGCTGCCGCTCAACCCGCTGTACAGCGAAGAGCTGAAAAACTACCTCAACCGCTTCAGCCCCAACGACCCGTCGCCACTCACCGACTTCGCCGCCGCGCTGACCTCGGCCACCGGTAACGAGTTGCAGGAAGTGCTCGATTGCGTACCCATGCTCAAGCGCATGGAAAAAGTCCTGCCGATGCTGCGCAAAGAAGTCGAAGTCGCGCGCCTGCAAAAAGAACTCTCCGCCGAGGTGAACCGCAAGATCGGCGAGCACCAGCGCGAGTTCTTTCTCAAGGAACAGCTCAAGGTCATCCAGCAGGAGCTGGGCCTGACCAAGGACGACCGCAGCGCGGATGTCGAGCAGTTCGAGCAACGCCTGGAAGGCAAAGTGCTGCCGGCCCAAGCGAAGAAACGCATTGATGAAGAACTGAACAAACTGTCGATCCTCGAGACCGGTTCGCCGGAATACGCGGTGACGCGCAACTACCTGGACTGGGCCACTTCAGTGCCGTGGGGCGTGTACGGCGAGGACAAACTCGACCTCAAACACGCGCGCAAGGTGTTGGACAAGCATCACGCGGGCCTGGATGACATCAAGAGTCGCATCCTCGAATTTCTCGCGGTGGGCGCTTATAAAGGCGAAGTCGCCGGCTCGATCGTGCTGCTGGTGGGCCCGCCGGGCGTGGGCAAGACCAGCGTGGGCAAATCCATCGCCGAGTCCCTGGGCCGGCCGTTCTACCGTTTCAGCGTGGGCGGCATGCGTGACGAGGCCGAGATCAAGGGCCATCGCCGCACCTACATCGGCGCGCTGCCAGGCAAGCTGGTGCAAGCGCTCAAGGATGTGGAAGTGATGAACCCGGTGATCATGCTCGACGAGATCGACAAGATGGGCCAAAGCTTCCAGGGCGACCCGGCCTCGGCGCTGCTGGAAACCCTCGACCCGGAACAGAACGTCGAATTCCTCGATCACTACCTGGACCTGCGCCTGGACCTGTCCAAGGTGCTGTTCGTGTGCACCGCCAACACCCTGGATTCCATCCCCGGCCCGCTGCTGGACCGTATGGAAGTGATTCGCCTATCGGGCTATATCACCGAAGAAAAAGTCGCCATCGCCAAGCGCCACCTGTGGCCCAAGCAGCTGGAAAAAGCCGGCGTGTCGAAAAACAGCCTGACCATCAGCGACGGCGCCCTGCGCGCCTTGATCGACGGTTATGCCCGCGAAGCCGGGGTGCGACAGTTGGAGAAACAACTGGGCAAGCTGGTGCGCAAGGCGGTGGTCAAGCTGCTGGATGAGCCGGATTCGGTGATCAAGATCGGCAACAAGGACCTGGAAAGCTCGCTGGGCATGCCGGTATTCCGCAATGAACAAGTGCTGTCCGGCACCGGTGTGATCACCGGCCTGGCCTGGACCAGCATGGGCGGCGCGACCTTGCCGATCGAAGCGACGCGCATCCATACGCTCAATCGCGGCTTCAAGCTCACCGGTCAGTTGGGCGAAGTGATGAAGGAATCCGCCGAAATCGCCTACAGCTACATCAGCTCCAATCTGAAGTCGTTTGGCGGTGATCCGAAATTCTTCGACGAAGCCTTCGTGCACTTGCATGTGCCGGAAGGTGCCACGCCAAAAGATGGCCCGAGTGCCGGTGTGACCATGGCCAGTGCGCTGCTGTCCCTGGCGCGTAACCAGCCGCCGAAAAAAGGCGTGGCCATGACTGGCGAGCTGACCTTGACCGGGCATGTACTGCCGATTGGCGGGGTGCGCGAGAAAGTGATCGCGGCGCGGCGCCAGAAGATTCATGAACTGATCCTGCCGGAGCCGAATCGGGGCAGTTTTGAGGAATTGCCGGAGTACCTGAAGGAAGGCATGACGGTGCACTTTGCCAAGCGCTTTGCGGATGTGGCGAAAGTGCTCTTCTGATAGTTATGTAGTGCCTGGTCTGGCCTCATCGCGGGCAAGCCCGGCTCCCACAGGGATCGGTGTTGTTGATGACAAATCGGTCAAATGTGGGAGCGGGCTTGCCCGCGATGGCGTCTGTCGCAACAACACAAATCCCTCTTGTCACACCTTGTCTCATCTTCGGTTATGCTCGCCCTTCGTCGTGAATGAACGGAGCCCCCATGACCGCTGCCCGCCTGCTTCTCCCCTTGAGCCTTGCCCTACTGGCCGCGTGTGCCAGCGCACCGAAGCAAAACATCAGCGTGGACAACCAGAGCGCCTGCCCGCTTCAACTTAAAACCGGGCAAAACCTGATCCTCACCCTGCCAAGCAACCCCACCACCGGTTACCGCTGGGCCATCCAGGACTCCGCGGGCGGCGTGCTGCGCGCACTCAGCCCAGAGGTGTACAGCAGCACAGAATCCGGCGTGATCGGCGGCGGCGGCCAGTCGACCTGGCGCTTCCAGGCCTTCGCGGCAGGCCAAGGCCGTTTACGCTTGACCTCCCAGCAGCCCTGGGAACCGGAAGCCGAACCCGCCGAAACCTTCGACTGCGCCGTTACGGTGAACTGATATGCCATGGCTGATTCTTGCGTTGATGGGCGCCGGCACTTTTATCTACGGCCTTGCCACCCATGCCACCTTGTTGTGCCTGCTGGTCAAACCGTTGCCGGTACTGGCACTGCTGGGCTGGCTGCATGACGCGCCGCCCACCGACTATCGACGCTGGATCAGCCTGGGGCTGATTTTTTCCCTGGTGGGCGATGTACTGCTGGCCTGGCCGGGCGACCTGTTCATCTTCGGCTTGGGTGCCTTCCTGTTTGCGCATTTGGCGTACCTCAAAGCCTATTTCAGTGACTGTCGCCGCTTGGCGCTGCTGCCGCTGGTATTGGCGCTGGGCGTGGGCGCGATCCTGCTGAGCATCCTGATCTCCCATGGCCTGGGTGACTTGCTGATTCCAGTGGTGGTTTATGCAACCGTGATCAGTGTCATGCTCTGGCGTGCGTTGGCGCGACTGGGCAGCGACGTGCCGAAACGCTCGGCATGGCTGGCGGCGGCAGGTGCGGTGTCGTTTGTGTTTTCTGACACGCTGATTGGTATCAATCGGTTTGTGGTGGCGTTCGATGCAGCACCTTATTTGCTGATCACCACGTATTGGCTGGGCCAGTGGGGCATCACTGCCTCGGCTTTCCATCAGACAACCCGCGCACATGAGGGCCAACTTGGCTAAAATGCCGGCCTTTCCCCAATCGTCGCCGGAACAACCGTGAGCAAAGAACCCGATCGCCTTTTCGCCCAGCCCCTGCCCCAGGTGCCGGACTTCGCCTTTAACGAGGACGTGGTGCGGGTGTTCCCGGACATGATCAAGCGCTCGGTGCCCGGCTACCCGACCATCGTCGAGAACCTCGGCGTACTCGCCGCGCAGTTCGCCCAACCCAACAGCATGCTGTATGACCTGGGATCCTCGCTTGGCGCGGTGACCCAGGCCCTGCGCCGCCATGTGCGCACTGACGGTTGCCGGGTGATCGCTGTGGATAACTCGGCGGCGATGGTCGAGCGTTGCCGTGAATACCTCAATGGCCAGGACTCGATGTTCCAGGAGCTGCTGCCGGTCGAGGTCATCGAGGGCGATATCCTCGCGCTGCAGTTCCAGCCGGCCTCGGTGGTGGCGTTGAACTTCACCCTGCAATTCATCGCGCCCGATGAGCGCCTGGCGCTGCTCTCGCGCATCCGCCAATCATTGTTGCCGGGCGGTGCATTGATCCTTTCGGAAAAGCTGCGCTTCAATGATCCCGAAGAACACGCGCTGCTCACCGACCTGCACATCGCGTTCAAACGCGCCAACGGCTACAGCGAACTGGAAATCGCCCAGAAGCGCAGCGCCATCGAAAACGTCATGAAGCCCGACAGCCTCGAAGAACACCGCGAACGCCTGCTGGCGGCCGGGTTCTCTAAAGTCGTGCCGTGGTTCCAGTGTCTTAACTTTGCCTCGTTGATTGCCTTGCCATGATTGATCTGTCCCCCCTCGCCCGCCACTTGGTCGGCACTCCCCTGGCCGTGTGGGCCCAGGGCCTGCAAGCGCAACTCGATAGCAAGATGGAAAAGGGTCATGGCGACCTGGAGCGTTGGCAGAGTGCGTTGGATGCGCTGCCTGCGATCCAGCCCAGCGAGGTGGATTTACTCAACGGCCTGACACTCGACACCGACTGCGACGACGATACCCGCGCGCAAATGCGCACCGCGTTGATGGGCCTGAGCCCTTGGCGCAAAGGCCCGTTCCACCTGTTCGGCGTGCATGTGGACACCGAATGGCGTTCGGACTGGAAGTGGTCGCGCGTGGCCCCACACTTGGACTTGAAGGGCAAGCGCATCCTCGATGTCGGCTGCGGCAACGGCTACTACATGTGGCGCATGCTCGGCGCCGGTGCCGACAGCGTAATTGGCGTGGACCCGAACTGGCTGTTCTTCTGCCAATTCCAGGCGGTGCAGCGCTATCTGTCCGAGCCCAAGGCCTGGCATCTGCCGTTCCCGTTCGAAGACTTGCCAGCGAACCTCGAAGGCTTCGACACGGTGTTTTCCATGGGCGTGTTCTACCACCGCCGCTCGCCGATCGAGCATTTGCTGGCACTGAAGGACACCTTGGTCAAAGGCGGCGAACTGGTGCTGGAAACCCTGGTGGTCGAAGGCGATCAGCAGCAAGTGCTGGTGCCGGAAGATCGTTACGCGCAGATGCGCAACGTGTGGTTCCTGCCGTCGGTGCCAGCGTTGATGCTGTGGCTGCGGCGTGCCGGGTTCAGTGATGTGCGCTGTGTGGATGTGAGCGTCACCACCGTCGAGGAACAGCGTGGGACAGAGTGGATGAAGTACCAGTCGCTGAGTGATTTCCTTGATCCGGAAGATCACAGCAAAACCATCGAAGGGCTGCCGGCGCCGATGCGAGCGGTAATCATCGCTCGCAAGTAACCCCCACCTCCCTAAATGTAGGAGCGGGCTTGCTCGCGAATGCAGTGGATCAGCCATGTATAGAGTGACTGACCCACCGCATTCGCGAGCAAGCCCGCTCCCACATTGGTTTTCGAGTGTTCTTTAAAGGGTGGCTTTTGCCCGGCGCGCCTTGAAGAATTCGCTCAAGACCGTCCCGCACTCTTCTGCCAATACCCCGCCTTCAAACAACACCCGATGATTCAAAAAGCCTTGGGTAAAAAACTGCCCCTGGCTTTGCACGATCCCGGCCTTGGGCTCCAGCGCGCCATACACCACCCGCGCAATCCGTGAATGCACGATCAAACCGGCGCACATGCTGCACGGCTCCAGGGTCACATACAGGGTGCTGCCCACCAGGCGGTAGTTGCTGATGGCTTGCGCGGCGGCGCGGATGGCGACCATTTCGGCATGGGCGCTGGGGTCGTTGCCGCTGATGGGGCAGTTGAAGCCACGGCCGATGATTTCTCCGTCCTGCACCAACACAGCGCCTACGGGGACTTCACCCAATGCAGCGCCTTGGGCGGCAAGGGCCAGGGCTTCGCGCATGAAGTCCTGGTCGCGGCTGCGGTCGATGATCGCGGTGGGGCGAAACTGACGCATCACGCCACCTCGATGGCGGCCATCAGGCCGGTTTCCATATGGTCGATCACGTGGCAATGGAACATCCACACCCCGGGGTTATCCGCCACCAACGCCACGCGAGCACGCTCGTTCTTGCCCAGCAGGTACGTGTCGGTGAAGTACGGAATCACCTTGTGGCGGTTCGAAGCGATCACCTTGAAACTCATGCCGTGCAGGTGGATCGGGTGCTGGTACTGGGTCATGTTCTTCAATTCGAAAATGTAGCTCTTGCCCTTTTCCAGCTTGGCAATCGGGCGGTCGGCGCAGGTCTTGTCGGTGATGTCCCAGGCCTGGCCGTTGATCTGCCACAGGCTCGGCGGCTTGCCGTTGTCGACATTGACCGAAACGGAGCCCACCCACTCGAAATTGAAGTTGAGTTTCTCGGCATTCGCCAGGTCCGGCTCGCTGATCGGGTTGGCGGGCAACGCCGGCGGCCACTCGGTCGGCGCATCGGTGTTGGCCACCGAACGAAACGTGCCGAGGCGCACCGGGCCGTTGCGGATCGACAGTTCTTCGCCGGCCGGCGGTGCCTTGATCGCCAGGCAGATGCGCATGCCGGGGCCCAGCCAGTATTCCTTGCCCAACGGGCGCGGCTCGATAGGGTTTCCGTCCAGCGCGTAGATCTGCGCTTCGACGTCAGGGATGTTGATGCGATAGGTCAGGGTGTTGTCGAGGTTGAGCAGGCGCACGCGGGTGATCTGCCCGGCCGGCAAATCGATGACAGCCTGGGACACGCCGTTGATCGTCGACAACCGCCCCGCCGTGCCGCCACGCGCCGCTTCACGGGGAATGCTGAAGGCCACGAAAGCGCCCTCTTCGTCCACGTGCCAGCTTTTCAGGCTGAGGGTGCGCTCGTGCTTGAAACCGGTGGGTTCGCGTTCCTCGATGATCAGCGGGCCGACCAGGCCACGGCCGAGCTCTTCGCTGCTGTTCACATGGGGGTGATACCAGTAGCTGCCGGCGTCGGGCACGCGGAATTTGTAATCGAAATATTCGCCGGGTAGCACCGGCAATTGCGAGACGTAGGGCACGCCGTCCATTTCCAGTGGCAGGCGGATGCCATGCCAGTGAATGGTGGTGGCGACCGGCAGGTGGTTGATAAAGCGCACCCGCAGCCATTCACCCTGGCGCACGCGCAATTCGGTGCCCGGCGCGGATGGGCCGAATGCCCAGGCCTCGGTCTTGTGCCCCGGTACCAGTTCCACGTCCAGCGGTGCGGCGATCAGTTCGTAATCGTGCCCGGCCTCGGCCTCGGCGACTTTCCCCAGCCAGTAGCGGTAGGCGCCACCGGCCCCCACACCCACTACGGCCAGGCCTGCGAGACCACCCAGGATTTGTCGACGGGAAAAGGATCGGGACACAACAACCTCACGTATCTGCCGCAGGCCCGGGGCCTGCAAAGGGCAGATACGATACACCTGCATCGGCTAAACAGTAAGGCTTCGCATTGCCGCATGGCTGAAACGCGGGGAAAAACACCAGAGATCAAAAGATGGAATACGCCTATGTGGGAGCGGGCTTGCTCGCGAATGCAGTGGGTCAGCCATACATGAATCGACTGACACACCGTATTCGCGAGCAAGCCCGCTCCCACACAAGCCCATTTCCGCAGGGGGATTGCGGTGTTATTTAGTGCTAGGCAGCAGCGCTCAGGATCAGCGCTTTCATCTCGGCGACGGCGCCCTTGAAGCCGACGAACAGCGCATGAGCCACCAGCGCATGGCCGATGTTCAGCTCGTTGATGCCCTTGATCGCGGCCACGGCTTCGACGTTGTGGTAGTGCAGGCCATGCCCGGCGTTGACGATCAGGCCTTCCTTGAGGCCGCAGCTCACGCCGTCAATGATGCGTTGCAGCTCGTCGGCCACTTCAGTGGGCGTGGTGGCATCGGCGTATCGGCCGGTGTGCAGTTCGATGGCCGGCGCACCGACACGACGCGACGCTTCGATCTGGCGCTCGTCGGCGTCGATGAACAGCGAGACTTCACTGCCGATTTTCGACAAGCGCTCCACGGCGGCCTTGATCCGCGCTTCCTGGCCGGCCACGTCGAGGCCGCCTTCGGTGGTCAGTTCCTGGCGGGTTTCCGGGACCAGGCAGATATGCGCCGGGCGGATGCGCTCGGCGAAGGCCATCATTTCTTCAGTGACGCCCATCTCGAAGTTCATGCGGGTTTGCAGCACGTCCTTGAGCAGCAGCACGTCGCGCTCCTGGATGTGCCGGCGGTCTTCGCGCAGGTGCACGGTGATGCCGTCGGCGCCCGCTTCTTCGGCGTCCAGCGCGGCCTTGACCGGGTCAGGGTAACGGGTGCCCCGGGCCTGGCGCAGGGTAGCGACGTGGTCGATGTTGACGCCAAGGAGAATGCGATTGCTGGTGGTCACGGAAGCGCTCCTGAAAAGGGAAAGAATCGGTGCACAGCATACACGGGGATGTCAGGGCTTTCGAAACAACTCGCGACTGACCAGCGGCCGCCCGCCCAGGTGCACGGCCAGCGCCTGGCGCATCAGGCGCTTGGCGGCGGACAAGGCGCCGGGCGCCGTCCAATCCGCTTCGCTCATGGCCAACAGCTCGGTGCCCTGGAACAGGCCGGGTTGCAGCAGGTACACGCGCTCAAGGCCGGCGTCGACTTGCAGGCGGTAGAGGCCGTCGGCGGCGATGGGGTCGCCGTGCAGGTCGTTGGCGAGTTCGAAGCCGTAGCCCAGGTCGTCCAGCAGGCGCCATTCAAATGCGCGCAGCAGCGGTTCCAGAGGACGGCCTTCGGCCAGCGCCAACAAGGTGGCAGCGTAGTGATCGAAGACGGCCGGGTGCGGGTCTTCGGCGGGGAGCAGGCGGATCAACAGTTCATTGAGGTAGAGGCCGCTGAACAGCGCCTCGCCATTGAGCCAGGCAGAAGTGCCGACGCTTTCCATGCGACCGACGTTTTTCAGTTCACCCTTGCCGCGAAACTCCACGTCCAGGGCCACGAAAGGCCGCGCCAACGTGCCCGCCTTGCCCCGCGCACTGCGCAACACCGCGCGCAGGCGGCCTTGGGGCGTGAGGAAGTCCACCAAGGCGCTGGTCTCGCGGTAGGCGCGGCTGTGCAGGACGTAGGCGAGTTGGCTGGGGGGTGGGGATTGGGACATGAAAGTCTCTTCGCGGAACTTAAGAACAGCGATAAACCAATGTGGGAGCGGGCTTGCCCGCGATGCAGGCACCTCGGTTTTTCAGTTGCACCGAGATGATGCTATCGCAGGCAAGCCAGCTCCCACACAAGCCGGCTCCTACAGCGGAGCGATCTTACAGGTCGCCGTAGCCCAGGGAGCGCAGTGCACGCTCATCATCGGACCAACCACCCTTCACCTTCACCCACAGGTTGAGCATGATCTTGGAATCGAATAGCAATTCCATGTCCTTGCGCGCCTCGGTGCCGATGCGCTTGATGCGCTCGCCCTTGTCGCCAATGATGATCTTCTTCTGGCCGTCACGTTCGACGAGGATCAGCGCATGGATGTGCAAGGTCTTGCCCTGCTGCTTGAACTCTTCGATCTCGACGGTGATCTGGTACGGCAGCTCGGCGCCCATCTGGCGCATGATTTTCTCGCGCACCAGTTCGGCGGCAAGGAAACGGCTGCTGCGGTCGGTGATCTGGTCTTCCGGGAAGAAGTGCTCGTTCTCCGGCAAGTGCTCGGCGATCACGCGCTCAAGGGCATCGAGGTTGTGGCCGTGCTGGGCGGAGATCGGCATGATCTGCGCGTTCGGCAGTTGTTCTTGCAGCCAGCTGAGGTGCGGCATCAGCTCGGCTTTGTCCTCGATACGGTCGGTCTTGTTCAGCGCGACGATCAACGGGCCGGTGACGTACTGCACACGCTCGAGGACCATCTGGTCTTCGTCGGTCCACTTGGTGCGGTCGACCACGAAGATCACCACGTCGACGTCTTTCAACGCCGCCGACGCGGTCTTGTTCATGTAGCGGTTGAGGGCTTTCTCGCCGCCTTTGTGCATGCCCGGGGTGTCGACGTAGACGGCTTGCACGGTGCCTTCGGTCTTGATGCCCAGCATGTTGTGGCGAGTGGTCTGCGGCTTGCGCGAGGTGATCGCGAGCTTCTGGCCGAGGATGTGGTTGAGCAACGTGGACTTGCCCACGTTCGGGCGGCCGACGATGGCAACATAGCCACAGCGTGTTGCGGTTGAATCAGTCATGGCCATTCTCCACGCCCAGGGCAATCAGTGCTGCAGCGGCCGCTACCTGTTCGGCAATACGACGGCTCACACCCTGACCTCGGCTTTTTTCATTCAGTAAGGTGATTTCACATTCCACGAAGAACACGCGGCAATGGGGCTCACCCTGGATATCCACCACTTCGTAGCGTGGCAGTTCGCAACCGCGGGACTGCAGGAATTCCTGCAGGCGGGTCTTGGGATCTTTGTTGGTGTCGACCAGCGTGAGGCTTTCGATCTCGGACGTCAGCCACGCGGTGACACGTTCCTTGGCCGCTTCCATGCCGGCATCGAGGTAGATCGCACCGATCAGCGCCTCGAGGGCGTCGGCCAGGATCGATTCACGCCGGAAACCGCCGCTCTTCAATTCGCCAGAGCCCAGGCGCAGGTACTCGCCCAGGCCGAAGCCACGGGCCAGCACGGCCAGGGTCTCGCCCTTCACCAGGCGCGCGCGCAAGCGCGACAGCTGGCCTTCACGGGCTTGGGGGAAGCGCTCGAACAGGGCTTCACCGGCGACGAAGTTGAGGATGGCATCACCGAGGAATTCCAGGCGCTCGTTATTGCGCCCTGCAAAGCTGCGGTGTGTAAGGGCAAGGACCATCAATTCCTGGTCCTTGAAGGTGTAGCCGAGCTGGCGCTCGAGACGGCTTAAAGAAACGCTCACGGTTTACCCATATCTGTTTGGTGGCACCGGCGGCCATCGACGATTGACGCAGTGTTCAAATTCAAATCCTGATTGGTGCTGCATGAGGCGGGACCGATTTGTCCACACCCCAGAAAAGCATTCGGCGCTGTGTTCACAGCGCCGCCTGTATTACTTGATCAGCCCGACCCGCGAGAAGTTCGGCAGGTGGCTGAGTTTGGGTTCCGGCCAGCTCATCCAGACCGCGAAGGCCTTGCCGACGATATTCTGGTCGGGAACCATGCCCAGCAGGTCCTTGGGAATGTTGGGGTCATCCCAGTACCGGCTGTCATTGGAGTTGTCGCGGTTGTCGCCCATCATGAAGTAGTGCCCGGCCGGCACTGTCCACTGGCCGTCAGGCTGGGCACGGTAGCGGCTCATTTCCTTGCGGATTTCGTGCTCCACCGCACCGAGTTTTTCCTGATACAACTCGGCGCTGCCCAGGCTGTTCGGCTCGGAGCCGATCAGTTTCTCGGCCACCGACTCGCCGTTGATGAACAGGCGCTTGTCGCTGGTGTAGCGGATCACGTCGCCCGGCAAGCCGACAACACGCTTGATGTAGTTGACGTTAGGGTCGCTCGGGTAGCGAAAAACCATCACGTCGCCGCGCTGCGGGTCACCGATCTCGATGACCTTCTTGTCGATCACCGGCAGGCGGATCCCGTAGGAAAACTTGTTCACCAGGATGAAGTCGCCCACGTCCAGGGTAGGTTTCATCGACCCCGAGGGGATCTGAAACGGTTCCACCAGGAACGAACGCAGCACCAGCACGATGAACAACACCGGGAAGAACGACTTGCCGTATTCAACCAGCAAGGGCTCTTTGTTCAGCTTCTCGATCACCACGCCATCGGGCTGGCTGACGCTGCCCTGATAGGACGCGATAGCCGCCCGCCGACGCGGGGCGAAGAACACCAGATCGAGCAACGCCAAGAGACCGCAAACGGCAACGGCGATGACCAGCAACAGCGGGAAATTTAGCGACATAGGACCTAACTATCCAACCTGAGCACCGCAAGGAAGGCTTCTTGTGGAACTTCCACGTTACCTACTTGCTTCATGCGTTTTTTACCGGCCTTTTGCTTCTCAAGCAGCTTGCGCTTACGGCTTACGTCACCGCCGTAGCATTTGGCCAGTACGTTCTTTCTGAGTGCCTTGACGGAGGTCCGCGCAATGATCTGCCCGCCGATGGCGGCCTGGATCGCGACGTCGAACATCTGGCGCGGAATCAGTTCTTTCATCTTCTCGGTCAACTGGCGACCTTTATAGTGCGCGTTGTCCTTGTGCACGATCAGTGCCAGGGCATCGACCTTGTCGCCGTTGATCAACACATCCAGTTTCACCAGATTAGCCGATTGGTAACGGTCGAAATGGTAATCCAGCGAAGCATAGCCGCGGCTGGTGGATTTGAGGCGGTCGAAGAAGTCCAATACCACTTCGTTCATCGGCATGTCGTAGGTCACTTGGACCTGGGTGCCGAGGAACAGCATGTCGCGCTGCACGCCACGCTTTTCAATACACAGGGTAATAACGTTGCCCAAGTGCTCCTGCGGGACCAGGATATTGGCCCGCACGATAGGCTCGCGCATGTCTTCGATCGCCGAGAGATCCGGGAGCTTGGACGGGTTGTCGACGTAAATCGTTTCACCGGTTTTCAGCAACAACTCGAAAATAACCGTTGGCGCGGTGGTGATCAGGTCCAGGTCGTACTCGCGTTCGAGGCGCTCCTGGATGATTTCCATGTGCAGCATGCCCAGGAAGCCACAGCGGAAGCCGAAGCCCAGGGCGTCGGAGCTTTCCGGGGTGTACTGCAACGACGAGTCGTTGAGGGTCAGCTTTTGAAGGGCCTCGCGGAAGTCTTCGAAGTCATCGGAGCTGACCGGGAACAGACCCGCGTAGACCTGCGGCTGGATGCGCTTGAAGCCTGGCAGCACGTCGACATCCGGCGTGGAGCTCAGGGTCAGGGTGTCACCCACCGGCGCGCCGTGGATGTCCTTGATACCGGCGATGATGAAACCCACTTCACCGGCTTTCAGATCAACGGTCGCGGTGTGCTTGGGGTTGAAGACACCGACGCTGTCCACCAAGTGGATCTTGCCGGTGGATTTGACCAGGATCTTGTCGCCCTTCTTCACACGGCCGTGGCGCACGCGTACCAGGGAGACAACGCCCAGGTAATTGTCGAACCAGGAGTCTATGATCAACGCTTGCAGCGGATCTTCGTAGTTGCCGGTCGGGGCTGGAATGGTCTGCACCAGACGTTCGAGCACTTCGTCGACACCCAGGCCGGTCTTGGCGCTGCAGGTGACGGCGTCGGTGGCGTCGATGCCGATGATCTTCTCGATCTCTTCCTTGACGCGCTCAGGCTCGGCCTGAGGCAGGTCGATCTTGTTCAGCACGGGCATGACTTCCAGGCCCTGCTCGATCGCGGTGTAGCAGTTGGCAACCGACTGCGCTTCCACACCCTGCCCTGCGTCAACCACCAGCAAGGCACCTTCACAGGCCGCCAGGGACCGGCTGACTTCGTAGGTGAAGTCGACGTGGCCTGGGGTGTCAATGAAGTTCAGTTGGTAGGTGATGCCGTCTTTGGCTTTGTAATACAGCGTAACGCTGTGGGCCTTGATGGTGATCCCGCGCTCGCGTTCGAGGTCCATGGAGTCCAGTACCTGGGCTTCCATTTCACGCTCGGCAAGGCCGCCGCACATCTGGATGAATCGATCGGCCAGCGTCGACTTACCATGGTCAATGTGGGCGATGATGGAGAAATTGCGGATATGACTCAAATCACTCACGGATCAACACTCAAAAAGGCTGCAGGCAGATTGCCCGCTGAAAAATAGCCGGGAATTGTACCTGATGCTCAGGCCAGACGTCATCTTTGCTGACCAGAACAAAAATGCCCCGATCTCTCGACCGGGGCATTTTTTGTTCATAAGCGAGGCATCAACCGGCTCGACGAAGTAGCCAGAAGCCAGCCAAGGCACAGATGGCCGTGGGCACCAGCACCGCAAACAGCGGCGAGAAGCCGAACACCAGGCTCGACGGGCCAAGCAGGTCCTGGGCGATACGGAAGGTGAAGCCCACCAGTACGCCAGTAAACACGCGCTGGCCGAGGGTAACCGAGCGCAACGGGCCGAAGATGAACGAAATCGCCATCAACACCAACGCTGCCGTCACCACCGGCTGCAATACCTTGACCCAAAATGCCAGCCAGTAACGGCCATTGTTCAGGCCTTGGTCCTTGAGGTAGTGGATGTAACCCCACAGCCCGGAGATCGGCAGGCTTTCCGGGATCATCACCACGGTATTGAGCAATTGCGGCTTGAGGGCGATGTCCCACTCCTGGCTCGGCACATTGATCACTTCGGTGCTGGCCTTGGTGCCTTGCCCGATATTGCGGAAGTAGGTGGTGGTAACGTCGCTCAGTTGCCATTTTTCGCCACTGTATTGCGCACGTTTGGCGAAACTGGACTCCAGCAGGTGACGCTCTTTGTCAAAGGTGTAGCGGGTCACACCAATCAACAGGCCGCCTGGCTGCACGGCGTTGATGTGGATGAACTCATCGCCCTGACGGTGCCACAGGCCATGCTTGGAACTCTGCGCATCACCCGAACCCTGGGCCAGGGCGCGATTGGCCTGGGCAGTGGTTTCGGCCGGTGGCGCCACGTATTCGCCGATCAACACACTGCACGCCATCAGCAGCAGCATCGGCTTCATCACGGCCCAGACGATTCGACCGATGGACACGCCGGCGGCGCGCATGATGGTCAGTTCACTGTTGCTGGCCAGGCTGCCCAGGCCGATCAGGCAGCCGATCAATGCGGCCATCGGCATCATGTCGTAGAGACGACGCGGCGCGGTGAGGGCCACGTAGCTCAGCACGTCCCACACGGTGTAGGTGTCGCTGACGTTGCCGACTTCATCGATGAAGGCGAACAACGACGCCAGGCCCAGGATGATGCCCAATACCGCCAGGATGGCGATCAGTACGCTGCTACCAATGTAGCGATCGAGCTTAGCCACGAGCCAACTCCTTCTGGCCACGACGGCTCATCATTTTCAAACGGATCGGTTCCCAATAGAGCAGGCCCAGGCCAATCACCAGGAAGATCCCGTGCACCCACCACAGGCCGAGGGTCGGCGACAGCTTGCCTTTCTCCAGGGAGCCGCGGGCGGAAATCAGGATGGTGAGGTAAGCCATGTACAGCAGGATCGCCGGCAACAGCTTGAGGAAACGGCCCTGGCGCGGGTTGACGCGCGACAGCGGCACCGCCATCAAGGTCACGATGAACACCAGCAGCGGCAGGGAAATCCGCCATTGCAGCTCGGCGATGGAGCGCAGTTCCTTGCTGCCGAACAGCTCGGTGGTGGGGATGGCGTCGCGGTCGGTGACTTCGTCACTGATATCCGGGCGGGCGAGCATCACGCCGTAGGTGTCGTACTTGATCGCACGATAATCGGCCATGCCCGGGCTGCCGTCATACCGGTAGCCATTTTCCAGGATCAGGTAGCGGCTGCCGTCGGGACGCACTTCCTGGCGACCGGAATCCGCCACCAGCACGGAAATGCCACGGTCTTTCTTGTCCTGGCCCAGACGCTTCTCGGAGATGAACACACCGCCCAGGTTGGCGCGGTCGTCGGTCAAGGTCTCGGTGTAGGTTACCCGCGACCCATCATTGAGCGCCTGGAAGCGGCCGGGCTCGAGGGTGTCGAACTCGGTCATCGCGTCCTGCTTGTTCAACACCAGTTGAAACTGCATGGCGCCTTGGGGCGCCAGGCTCAGGCTCAGCCAGGCGACGATCAAGGCGACGCCGGCGGCCGGGATCATGGTCATGCCCAGCAGGCGTTGCTGGCTCATGCCGGTAGCCGAGAGCACGGTCATTTCGCTTTCGAGGTACAGCCGGCCATACGCCAGCAGGATCCCGAGGAACAGGCCCAACGGCAGGATCAGCTGCAGGAAGCCCGGCAGTCGGAACCCCATGATCAGGAACAACGAGCCTGGGTCGAGGGCGCCGGAGGCAGCCTGGGCCAGGTATTTGACGAAACGACCACTCATGATGATGACCAGCAATACCGCACTCACGGCACTCAGGGTCAACAGGACTTCGCGGGACAGATAACGGAAGACGATCAAACCAGACACTCCAGGGTTGTCAGGCTAAGGCGGCCAAACAAGCAAGCATACCGAGTCAGCCCCATTACACAGGGCCGGCTAAAAAGATGGCGCATTATCCTGTGATTGGCCGCGCCTGTCACTGCGCAACCTCATGCACGCGCACAAAGCATGCGCCAAGGGTTGTCAGGCTCCGCCGGCGAGGTTCAAACTGCGGCCTTTGTCGCCGGCGGTTTACACAGCTGCCTGGTATTAAAGCCAGAGTACAGACTCCTGGCTAACCGACTTTTATAAGGGACCCGAAAATGGAATTGGTTGTAAAAAGCGTTAGCCCCGAAACGTTGAAAACCGCCACCCTCGTGGTCGCCATCGGCGAAGGCCGCAAGCTCGGCGTTGCCGCCAAGCAACTCGACGAACTCAGCGGCGGCGCCATCAGCGCAGTGCTCAAGCGCGGCGACCTGGCCGGCAAAGTCGGCCAGAGCCTGCTGTTGCAGAGCCTGCCCAACCTGAAAGCCGACCGCGTATTGCTGGTGGGCGTGGGCAAGGACGTTGAACTGGGCGACCGTCCGTTCCGCAAAATCATCAGCGGCATCCTCACCACCCTCAAGGGCCTGGGCGGCAGCGATGCAGCGCTGGCACTCGACGAAATTGTTGTAAAAGGCCGTGACAGCTACGGCAAGACCCGCCTGCTGGCCGAGAGCCTGGTAGACGGCGGTTACATTTTCGATCAGTTCAAGAGCACCAAGGCCGAACCCCGCGCCCTGAAGAAAATCACCCTGCTGACCATCAAGGCGGCCCAGGCTGAAGTCGAGCGCGCCGTGACCCACGCGACAGCGATCGCCAACGGCATGTCCTTCACCCGCGACCTGGGCAACCTGCCACCGAACATCTGCCACCCGACGTTCCTGGGCGAACAGGCCAAGGCACTGGGCAAAGAGTTCAAGGGCCTGAAGGTCGAAGTGCTGGACGAGAAGAAGATCAAGGATCTGGGCATGGGCTCGTTCTATGCCGTGGGCCAGGGCAGCGACCAGCCGCCACGCCTGATCGTGATGCAATACAACGGCGGCAAGAAGTCCGAGAAGCCTTACGCCCTGGTAGGTAAAGGCATCACCTTCGACACCGGCGGCATCAGCCTCAAGCCGGGCCTGGGCATGGACGAGATGAAGTACGACATGGGCGGCGCCGCCAGCGTGTTCGGCACCCTGCGTGCCGTGCTGGAACTCAAGCTGCCGATCAACCTGGTGTGCATCCTGGCCTGCGCCGAGAACATGCCGAGTGGTGGCGCGACCCGTCCGGGCGACATCGTTACCACCTTGAGCGGCCAGACTGTCGAAATCCTCAACACCGACGCCGAAGGCCGCCTGGTGCTGTGCGATGCCCTGACCTACGCCGAACGCTTCAAGCCACAGGCCGTGATCGACATCGCCACCCTGACCGGCGCCTGCATCGTCGCCCTGGGTTCGCACACCTCGGGCCTGCTGGGCAACAGCGACGAGCTGATCGAGCAACTGCTCAGCGCCGGCAAGGCGGCCGACGATCGCGCCTGGCAACTGCCGCTGTTCGATGAGTACCAGGAACAACTGGACAGCCCGTTCGCCGACATCGCCAACATCGGCGGCCCGAAAGCCGGCACCATCACCGCTGCCTGCTTCCTGTCGCGCTTTGCCAAGAACTTCAACTGGGCCCACCTGGACATCGCCGGCACAGCCTGGACCAGCGGCGGCAAGGACAAAGGCGCCACTGGCCGTCCGGTGCCACTGCTGACCCAGTACCTGCTGGATCGCGCCAAGGCCTAAGCGCCCCCCCTGCGTAGGCGCCGGCTTGCCGGCTCCTACAAGGGGGATGCGTATGCCCAGGAACTGCAATGACCCAAGTCGACTTCTATATATTGCCCAGCGCCGACCCGCTCGCGCGCTTGGACTTTGCCTGCAAACTCACCGAAAAAGCCTGGCGCATGGGCCACCGCATCTACCTGCATTGCAGCGATGCCGCCCAGCGCGACGAGCTGGATGCCCGCCTGTGGCGCTTCAAGGGCGAAAGCTTCGTGCCCCACGGCCCCGCCGAATCTGAACCCGAAGGCCTGGTGGTACTGGGTTTGGGCGACAGTTGCGGCGACCACCATGACCTGCTGGTCAACCTGGACCTGAAAGTGCCGCCGTTCGCCAAGGCATTCGCCCGCGTGGCGGAAGTCGTGGTGGAGGACCCGGCTATTCGTCAGGCCGCGCGGGAGAGTTTCCGTTTCTACCGCGAACAGGGCTATCCTCTGCAAGATCACCGGCTACAACGACTTTGAGTAAATGATGGACACGCCAAACCCTCTAAAAAAAGACGACCACCTGCTGGACGACCTTGAATCGATCCGCCAGTTGCTGGGTGATGATGACTTGCAACCGCCGCTGTTGACCGATTCGGTCGAGGGCGAGGTACAGATTCCGCTGTTGTTCGACATGGTCGGCGGCAAGCCCGCCGCGCCGGCACCGGTGGTCGAGGCCGCCGCGCCTGCCGCTGTCGAAAAAGGTCCCGACGCCCTGCTGCTGCACCTGGACAACGAACTGCGCGCCGCCGCGCAATTGATCATGCAAGACGTGATCGACGACTTTGCCCCGCACATCGAAACCGAGATCAAGCGCCGGCTCGATGCACGGATGGAGCGGTTGCTGAGCCAGTACCAGAATTGAAGCCAACGCAGATCCCCTGTGGGAGCGGGCTTGCTCGCGAAAGCGGTGTGACCGTCAGCACATGCATTGGCTGATCCACCGCTTTCGCGAGCAAGCCCGCTCCCACATTTGCCGCCCATACATTTCAAGCCCGTCTTCGCCTCGCCCTGCGCCCTATCCCCCGTTATACTTGCCGGCTTTCCTGAATAAATGCCAACTAGGGTCCCGCCGCGCATGGATAAGACCTACCAGCCGCACGCTATTGAAACTTCCTGGTACGAGACCTGGGAGTCCGAGAATTATTTCGCCCCGCAAGGCGCGGGCGATTCCTACACCATCATGATCCCGCCACCGAACGTCACTGGCAGCCTGCACATGGGCCATGGCTTCAACAATGCGATCATGGATGCGTTGATCCGTTTCCGCCGCATGCAGGGCCGCAACACCCTGTGGCAGCCGGGCACCGACCACGCCGGTATCGCCACCCAGATGCTGGTGGAACGCCAACTGGAAGCCACCGGCCAGAACCGTCATGACCTGGGTCGCGAGAAATTCCTGGAAAAGATCTGGGAATGGAAAGACCAGTCCGGCGGCAATATCAGCCGTCAGATCCGTCGCCTGGGCTCGTCCGTAGACTGGAGCCGCGAGCGCTTCACCATGGACGACGGCCTGTCGGAAGCCGTGAAAGAGGCGTTCGTGCGCCTGCATGAAGACGGCCTGATCTACCGCGGCAAGCGTCTGGTCAACTGGGACACCAAGCTGCACACAGCGATTTCCGACCTCGAAGTGGAAAACCACGACGAGAAAGGCTTCCTGTGGAACCTCAAGTACCCGCTGGCCGACGGCGCCAAGACCGCTGAAGGCAACGACTACCTGATCGTCGCCACCACCCGTCCGGAAACCATGCTCGGCGATGCCGCCGTGGCTGTTAACCCGAACGATGAACGCTACCAGGCGCTGATCGGCAAGTTTGTCGAGCTGCCGCTGGTGGGCCGTCGTATCCCGATCATCGCGGACGACTACTGCGACCCTGAATTCGGCACCGGCTGCGTAAAAATCACCCCGGCCCACGATTTCAACGACTATGAAGTCGGCAAGCGCCACAACCTGCCGCTGCTGAACATCTTCGACAAGAATGCCGCCGTTCTGCCGGCGTGCCAGGTGTTCAACCTGGACGGCACGCTGAACGAGAGCATCGACGGCAAGATCCCGGCCGAATACGCAGGCCTCGACCGTTTTGAAGCGCGCAAGCAGATCGTTGCTGCCTTCGACGCCGCCGGCCTGTTGGTGAGCGTTGACGACCACGGCCTCAAAGTGCCGAAGGGCGACCGTTCCGGCACCGTGATCGAGCCGTGGCTGACCGACCAGTGGTACGTGTCCACCAAGCCATTGGCAGAACCTGCCATTGCCGCCGTGGAAGACGGCCGTATCCAGTTCGTGCCCAAGCAGTACGAAAACATGTATTTCTCGTGGATGCGCGACATCCAGGATTGGTGCATCAGCCGTCAGCTGTGGTGGGGCCACCGCATTCCGGCCTGGTACGACGAGTCGGGCAAGGTTTACGTGGGCCGCGACGAAGCCGAAGTGCGTGCGAAGAACAACCTGGGTGCGGACGTTGCGCTGCAACAGGACAACGACGTGCTGGACACCTGGTTCAGCTCCGGCCTGTGGACCTTCTCCACCCTGGGCTGGCCGCAACAAACCGAGTTCCTGAAGAAATTCCACTCCACCGACGTGCTGGTCACCGGTTTCGACATCATTTTCTTCTGGGTTGCCCGGATGATCATGCTGACCATGCACTTGGTGAAGAACGAGGACGGCACCCCGCAGGTACCGTTCAAGACCGTGTACGTGCACGGCCTGGTGCGTGATGGCCAGGGCCAGAAGATGTCCAAGTCCAAAGGCAACGTCTTGGACCCGCTGGACATCATCGACGGCATCGACCTGGAAACCCTGGTGCAGAAACGCACCTCGGGCCTGATGCAGCCGAAGCTGGCGAAGAAGATCGAGAAGCAGACCCGCGACGAGTTCGCCGACGGTATCGCCAGCTATGGCACCGACGCCCTGCGCTTTACCTTCTGCTCGCTGGCGTCCACCGGTCGCGACATCAAGTTCGACATGGGCCGCGTCGAAGGCTATCGCAACTTCTGCAACAAGATCTGGAACGCCGCGCGCTACGTGCTGGATAAAGGCGAAGACTGCGGCCAGAACGGCGAAGCCTATGAACTGAGCCTGGCCGACCGCTGGATCATTTCGCAGCTGCAACGCACCGAAGCCGAAGTGACCCGCCAACTCGACCAGTTCCGGTTCGACCTGGCCGCACAGGCCTTGTACGAGTTCATCTGGAACCAGTATTGCGACTGGTACCTGGAACTGTCCAAGCCGGTACTGTGGGACGAGAACGCGCCGGTTGAACGCCAGCGCGGCACGCGTCGTACCCTGGTACGCGTGCTGGAAGTGGCGCTGCGTCTGGCGCACCCGTTCATGCCGTTCATCACCGAAGAAATCTGGCAGCGCCTGGCGCCGCTGGCCGGTATCGAAGGCAAGACCATCATGCTGCAACCTTGGCCAGTGGCCAACGAAGCACGCATCGATGAGGCAGCCGAAAGCGATATCGAATGGCTCAAGACCCTGATGCTCGGCACGCGCAACATCCGCGCCGAGATGAACATCGGGCCGGGCAAGCCACTGGCGGTGTTCGTGAAGAACGCCAGCGCCGAAGACCAACGTCGTCTCACCGAGAACGATGCGCTGCTCAAGAAGCTGGCAAAGCTGGAATCGATCACCGTATTGGCGGCCGATGCAGAAGCGCCACTCTCCGCCACCGCACTGGTCGGCGACATGGAAGTGCTGGTGCCAATGGCCGGCCTGATCGACAAGGGCGCGGAACTGGCCCGTCTCGACAAGGAAATCGCGCGCCTGCAAGGCGAAGTGCAACGAGTGGGCGGCAAGCTGTCCAACGCGGCCTTCGTCGACAAGGCGCCGGCTGAAGTGATCGACAAAGAACGCGCCAAACTGGCCGAGGCTGAACAGGCCCTGGGCAAGCTGGCGGAGCAACATGCGCGGATTTCCAGCCTGTAAGGTGGACCGCGTGTCAGAAAGAGGCCTTCGGGCCTCTTTTTTTTGGGTGTGAAAACCCAGTCAATGTGGGAGCAGGCCTGCTCGCGAATGCGGTGTATCAGACACACACCCACTGACTGACCCACCGTATTCGCGAGCAAGCCCGCCCCCACATTTAACCGAGGTCAACTTCGGAATGTGTGACAATACCCACCACTTTTGAAGCAACCCCAGAATCGACGTAGCCCATGACCGCCCCCAGCACGCCAAAACCTCCGCGCAAGAAGCCTAAAACCGCAGCCACGGCCAAGCCCGTTGTGCCGCGCAAAGAGGCCACCCTGCATCCGCGCAACCGCCACACAGGCCGCTACGACTTCCCGGCGCTGATCAAGACCACGCCGGAACTGGCGCAATTCGTGATCATCAATCCGTACGGCAAGGAAAGTATCGACTTCGCCAGCCCGGATGCGGTGCGCGTGTTCAACCGTGCGTTGCTCAAAGCCTTCTATGGCATCCAGCACTGGGACATTCCGGCCGATTACCTGTGCCCACCGGTGCCAGGGCGTGCCGACTACGTGCACTTCCTCGCCGACCTGCTGGCCAGCGTCAATGACGGCAAGATCCCGCGCGGTTCGATCGTCAAGGTGCTGGACATCGGCATGGGCGCCAACTGCGTCTACCCGCTGATTGGCTACATGGAGTACCGGTGGAACTTCCTCGGCTCGGAGGTAGACCCTATCGCCGTGGCGGCGGCCAAGGCCATCGTGCAGTCCAACGACCTGAGCAAGGTCATCCAGCTGCGCCAGCAGAACAATCCCAAGCAGATCCTGCTGGGCTTGCTGGAGCCGGGTGAACGCTTCGACCTGACCATGTGCAACCCGCCGTTCCATGCGTCCATGGACGAAGCCACCAAGGGCAGCGAGCGCAAATGGCGCGCCTTGGGCAAGGCCGATCCCAAGCGCAAGTTGCCGGTACTGAACTTCGGTGGCCAGTCGGCTGAACTGTGGTGTGAGGGCGGTGAAGCGCGCTTTGTGACCCAGTTGATCGCCGAGAGCGCGCACTTTGCCCACAAGGTGTTGTGGTTCAGCACCCTGGTGTCAAAAGCGTCGAACTTGCCCGCGATCGAGACAGCCCTGAAAAAAGCCGGCGTGCTGGAGAGCCAGGTGGTGGAAATGTCCCAGGGCCAGAAGCAAAGCCGCTTCGTGGCCTGGACCTTCCAGACCAAGAACGAGCAGCAGATCTGGCGCCAGCGCTGGGTACGCGACTAACCCAGTGGTGAGGGAGCACGCTCGCTCACCACGGTCAACAAATCGCAGGCAACAAAAAACCGTGCCCGGATCGCTCCGAAGCACGGTTTTTTTTGCTGCGTCTTACTTGTTAACAGCGTCGGTCAGGCCTTTGGCCACAACCAGCTTGATAACTTTCTTGGCAGCGATTTCGATGGCAGCGCCAGTCGAAGGGTTACGGCCAGTACGGGCAGGACGCTCGGTCACTTTCAGTTTGCCAACGCCTGGCAGAGTGATTTCGCCGCCGTTTTCCAGCTGGTCAGCAACAACTTGGCTCAGTTGGTCCAGCAGGGCGCGCACGGTAGTTTTCGGTGCGTCTACTGCTTCAGCCAGGTCAGCGATCAGTTGGTCTTTAGTAATAGCCATTGTGGTGTTCCTTCCCTATCAAATTCATATGGATTGCAGAGTGCAGTGTCAGCCGTCGAGCCCGACCGTCATGGCCTGGCACCCCCGGCTATAACCACGGAGATCGGGGTTATAGATGCTTGAAACGGGGATTGGTTCGACCTGACAGATGCTGAATGCACGCTTATCGCCGAGACTTGGCGTAAGACGGGGCAAAACTAGCACAGAGACGGGGAAATATCCGCCTCTACCTACCCATTTGGTCAGCTTTATCGCTCTAAACCGTGAAAAAAAGGCATATAGCCCGTCGGAGGGTGCCCAAAACGCCCTTCGAAGCCCGTCTCGGCCAATGGTGCGGTACACTTGGCGACTTTTCGGGGAGGCCGACCGCTCCCCTCTCAACCAGCCGAGAAGCCTATGCCGATCCGTCATTGCATCGTCCACCTGATCGACAAAAAACCCGACGGCACACCCGCAGTTCTCCACGCCCGCGACTCCGAGCTTGCCGAGTCGGCCGCCATCGAGAACATGCTTGCCGACCTCAACGAGAGCTACAACGCCAAACAAGGCAAGGCCTGGGGTTTCTTCCATGCCGAGTCCGGCGCGCACCCGTTCAGCGGCTGGTTGAAGGAGTATTTCGACGGCGGGCAGGATTTCACCACCTTCAGCCGCACCGCTGTCGAGCACCTGCAGAAGCTGATGGAAGAGTCCAACCTCTCCACCGGCGGCCATGTACTGTTCGCCCACTACCAGCAAGGCATGACCGACTACCTGGCCATCGCCCTGCTGCACCACAGCGAAGGCGTGGCGGTGACCGACGAGCTGGACGTGACCCCCTCGCGCCACCTGGACCTCGGCCAACTGCACCTGGCTGCGCGCATCAACGTCTCCGAGTGGCAGAACAACAAGCAGTCCAAGCAGTACATCTCGTTTATCAAGGGCAAGAACGGCAAGAAGGTCTCGGAGTATTTCCGCGACTTTATCGGCTGCCAGGAAGGCGTCGACGGCCCGGGCGAAACCCGCACCCTGCTCAAGGCGTTCAGCGATTTTGTCGAAAGCGAAGACTTGCCGGATGAATCCGCCCGCGAGAAAACCAAGACCCTGGTGGACTACGCCAGCAGCCAGGCCAAGCTCGGCGAGCCAATGGGCCTGGAAGAACTCTCGGGCTTGATCGACGAAGATCGACCAAAAGCCTTCTACGACCACATCCGCAACAAGGATTACGGCTTGTCGCCGGAAATCCCGGCGGATAAGCGCACCCTCAACCAGTTCCGCCGCTTCACCGGACGTGCCGAAGGCTTGTCCATCAGTTTTGAAGCCCACCTGCTGGGCGACAAGATCGAGTACGACGAAGCCGCCGGCACCTTGATCATCAAGGGCCTGCCGACCCAACTGACCGATCAGCTCAAGCGCCGTAACTGATGCTCGGCGGGGTTTTCAAGAAAGTCCTGCTGGTGTTGCTGGTGGTGGTAGTGATCCAGAACTGGGGCAAGATCGAGCGGGTGTTCAACCCATCGCAGGTAGCCCCTGAGCACGTGCGCGCCTCGGCGCACGTGGTGCTCTACGCCACCGAGTGGTGTGGGTACTGCAAGCAGATCCGCCGGTTCCTGGACCAGAAAGCCATACCCTACCAGGCCTTCGATATCGAGAAGGACGCCCAGGCACGCAAGGCGTATGAGGCGTTGGGGGGTGGTGGGATTCCATTTGTGGACGTGAATGGCACGCTGATTCGTGAATACAGCCCCGATAAAATTGACCATGCGCTCGATGCTAGCCTCCATTAAAAACAAGAAAGGCGTCCTGACGAACGCCTTTCTTGCCAATAGAAGTCATCTCAAAACGGCGGGTTACAACCGCTAGCTTCTGCCACTTGCTCAGACACATCCTTGCGACGCGGCTCAATGTTCCAGGGAGTCTTGTTCCGAGCAATGACATAATGACAGACTAATTGCCGACGCATTCCTCCCCCATCGTTATCCTTCCATCGCGGATCAGCGCCGTATTTTTTTTGCAACTCGGCTAGGACGGAATCGGTCTGATCCGTCGTTGCCTCCTTGCCATATTGGGTTGGCGTGATAGACAGACTCCACTCGTTCCTGCCACTGCCTGGATCAAATCGTTCAACCCACGTAGCGGATTGAATATATTCAGCAACGGGAGAAGGCGAACACTTCTGGTCACTGGGCACGTACGCAAAGGTAGCATCTTCAGCAGGGGTTTGGGGCAGAGTCATTTGAACGATGGGTAGACAGTCACCGGAAGCGTTCAAAAAGTCACTTTGATCGTACTGTGCGTCTGCAAGACCACCCGGCAAATAAAACAATGCCTTAATAGGCAGCGTCTTTGGATTAAGAGGATCCCATGTGGCGAGACGCAGTTCATTTTGTATTTCAAATGTATCCTTATCCATTCCCGACGCTTTGACAAACGCCTCAAAAGACTGGGTAGCTTTTTCATTAGCATTATCACGGACATTGAAGGCACATTGATTAAGATTCCCAAGGCCGTCCTTATTATGTTTGGTAATCCATTGCTCTGCAGTCAATATACCCTGCTCATGACATACCCTACTATCAGCTGTTGCTTTAGTACTGGCGCCACAGCCCTCCTGTGTCGGACGTGTAAATGTACCTCCATCTTCAGGAAAAGCGCACAATACATTAGCGACCCTCTTTCCAGGTGGTGTCAGCAACGGCGCATGGAGAATATTCCCATTATTTTCATAACGCACAGTTCTTTTAAACTTTACATCTTTGCGCAAATAAGAGTATGACCACCCGCCATTGGAGACTGAAGTGGGACTTGGCGCCCAAAACTTATAAGCTGTTGACGGTATTGTCACCCTCAAAATAATTCCATTACACGTAAAGCCAGGAGCGGAATACCGAGTACACCACATACGCTGATCCATATACTGCTCACGTAAATCATCAGCAACCCTTTGCCCTCGCATATCGCCAGCCGCATCGCCTAACGCATACCCGACCGAAAACAAAGAACCTAGATAGAGCGTCACAGCAACCCAAATAGTTTTCATGACAACCTCACTTAAAATAAAATTGATAACAGCCATTCCCTGTATTTCAAGACGACCTTTTTAGTTGCTATATCGGATTACACTCTGCCGCCACTGCAACTGCCTGCGAAACGTCAGGCCGGAAAGGCTCCAAGTTATAATTCGAATTATTACGGTAGGTCGCTAACAAACAGGCTAATTGACGCCGCACACCACCTTTGTTTTCCGCCACCCACTGCGGATCGCTCCCATGTTTGGCCACTATTTCCCCATAGAAGTTGTCCAGTTGATTGGCCTGGCTCAGCCTGCCGCAATCCGTCGGGGTGACTTGCAGCGTCCAACGATCGCCCTTGGCGCCTGGGTCATAACGATTTACCCACACAGCCTTATCAACAAACCGGCGACACTGGACAGTGTCCAGCTGCGCCTGGTCGGTGGCCGTGTAGAAAAACGTGGCATCGTCGGCAGGCGTCATAGGAAAAGTAATCCGGACAATCGGAATGAAATGCCCAGAATCTGCATAGATAGCGATTTGGTCTTTCTGGGCCAAATCCCGCCCTACTTCTGAGGGCGCTCCCGTGATGGTATCTTTGCTCACCCAGAAAATCGCCCAGATAGGCACCCGGCTGCCATCGCTTTGCGGCCAGGATTGAATACGGACTTCGTTATTACTCAAGCCCACCGCAGCAAAGTGCTCCGCTACGACTTCGGCAAACTGATGGGTATTCACAAACTGCATGAATACAGCGGCGCCCGACGGTTCGTTGGCAGGCCTTACATCGAAACCGCACTGCCGATGATGCGAACGCCCATTGACCAGATAGTCATTAAGCCAGGCACTTGCTGTATTAATACCCAATACCTGACACGTGCGTTCTATCGGTTCTGTATTGCTAGCATCCCCACATCCTGCATCCGTTCGAATATGCGACCCTGCATCTAACGGAAATGCACAAAGCACTTCAAGCTGCATATAATCATCAGGCGAATAAAACATCGAACGCATCACGTAGCCGTGACGATGGTCCGACGCCAACTGACGAAACTTGGCATCTTTACGCAACCAAGAAAACGCAGTGGCTTGCGTTGAGGCAGGCCCGTAGTTCCAGAACCGATAGGCGTCAGAATAAATAGTGCCGCGTAAAAATACCCCTGAGCATAAAAAGGAAGGCCGTTTGGAGGTACCACAATCCACGACCGTTTTATTATAAGCAGCCGCCATATCAAACACCGCCGCCGTCCCCACCTCATCATGCGTCACGTATTTGGCAATCGCCGCATTGTCGAGACAGGTGACGATGAAAAATACAATAATGCTAAATAGACGCCTCATATACAGCCCCTTCTATAAGTTTAAGTAAAATTCTTAAACCTAATAAAAGCGCTTCACCCAGACAGCGTCTACTGTGAAAATTGACAGTTCAAAATATTAATTGGTCATGAGCAGAACTTAGTTATTTCAACCAAAACGTGCGTCTCATCGCCTTGCAGACTTTTACAGTATTATTCAATACCGTTATACGCTACGGCTTTATTCAACGCAGGACGATGACACGACCTAATAAGGTGCGCTTCTCGAACCCCAGCACTGCTTGCAATGCAGTGAGTACCGCCTGCGGGTCCTTGCTAGGGAAGCTGCCGCTGACGCGCTTGGCCCCCATCTCATCGTTGAGCAACAGGATGCGACCGGGGTAGTAACGTTCCAGGTCCTTGACCACGTCGGCCAGCGGCGCCTTGTAGTAGTTGAGCCAACCGTCGCGCCAGGCCAGGCGTGATTCGCTGTCGACCCCGTGCATCGGATCGGCCATGCCATCGGCGTAGGCCGCTTGCTGGCCCGCCGTAAGAATTTGCTGCTGGCCCTGCTTTGAAGGCGTCACGCCAACCCGTCCGGACAATACCGTTACCTGGGCGCCTGCCGGTTGCAGGCGCACCTCGAACTGCGTGCCCAGCACCCGTGCCTCGCCACTGCCGGCCTCCACGACGAAAGACTCACCGGTGTGGGTCACGCTGAAAAAGCCGGCCCCTCGGCGCAGTTGGATATGCCGCTCGCCCTGCTTGAAATCCACGGCGATGGCGCTGTCGGCATCGAGGGTGACTTGGGATTTGTCGGCCAGGGTGACGGTTTTGATTTCGCCGGGCGCCGTCACGTAGTCGGCGCCCAAGTCATCGACCCAGCGCGACGGCTGCCAGCCGGCACCCACGGACACCATCACCACCAGGCATGCAGCCATGGCCAGCGCCCCGGACCAACGCCCCCGCCGCGAACGCTTCGAGGTGTGCATGGCATTGAGGTAACCCTGCAACGCCAGCGCTTCTTCGTCCGCCAGCTTGCGCGCCGGTACTTCGCTCAACTCCCACAGCACCTGGGCCTGGGAATAGGCCTCGACGTGCGCAGGGTCGGCCCGCAGCCACTGGCTGAACGTGGCCTGGTCGCCACTGCTGGGCTGGTCGTGCAGCAGGCTCAACCAGGCCAGGGCCGCTTGTTCCTGGGCGGGCGTGGGGGTGACGTTCACGGTGCTTTCCCTGGCGTGCGTGGAGATGAGGGTTCGCGGAGGCTGGCTTTGCAGGCTTCGAGGGCACGCATCATATGTTTTTCCACGGCACTTTGGGACAGGCCCATGGCCTTGGCGATTTCCGCGTACTTGCGGCCGTGGATACGGTTGAGCAGGAAAATCTGCCGCGTGCGCTCGGGCAAGCTGCGCAGGGCGGCTTCGACGTGGCGTAGGTCGTTGCCGGCTTCCAGTGCTGCCTGGGGTTCGGAACCCTGGTTATCTTGCTGTTCGGGCAGCCAGCCTTCACTGCTGCGCACCCGGGCGCCTTCGCTGCGCAGGTGATCGATGGCGATGTTGCCGGCGCAGCGCAACAGGTAGGTGCTGAGCTCTTCGACCTGCACCAGCGGCCGGCGCCAGAAACGCAGGAACAGGTCCTGCACCAAGTCGGCCGCCGTGGCGCGGCACCCCACACGGCGACTCACCAAGGCCTCCATCTGTGAACGCTGGGACAAAAACACCTGCAGAAAATGCGCACGTCCACCTGCCGCGTCAGCGTGCTGGCTGTCCTGGGATTCGGGTGGCGTGCTGATCATCATGTGCGGGCTCAGAGGGTGGCGAAGGCTGCGACAGGACTGGCGAGCAGACCAATGCCCGCCAGGATCAAGGCCAGCCTTGGCCGGTACGGCAACAACAGCACCAGCAGCAATGCGCTGAGCATCAACACGGCGCACCATTGCACCAGGCCCTGCCCCCAACCGGCGACACTCACCGCTGGCCAGATCGACACGGTCAGCAGCAACCAACCAGCCACACGCAAACCCAGGCGCCGGCGAGGCGAGGGTTTACTGTGCAACAGTTCGCCGTGATGGCGGTCGGTGGACAAGCACAGCGCGGTGAACCCGACGTAGCACATCAGCAGAGGGAGCAGCATTCAGTTCGCCTCCTGCTTGAGCGCCAAGGGGCGTGCGCGCTCCGCCTTGGGTGCAGGCACGGTGCGATGCTGCATCTTCCAGGCAGCCCACGCGAGAAACACGCCGCTGGCCAGGCAGGTCAGGTCAAAGCCGGCCATGGCCCAATCGCCGGTGGCCAGCGAGACGCCGAGGTGGTGCGATGTCGTCAACGCGTTGAGCAGTGGGATGGCAACAAACAGCATCGCACCCAGGCTCAACTGCTCGACCCAACCTTGTCGCCCGTGACGCAGGATGGCGTGCAACAGGCTCAGGCCCCAGGCGATAAAGAAGGTTTGCACTTCCCAGTCGGAACGCTCGGCGAAGCTCACCGGCAGCAGACGGTTAGCCCAGAAAAACGCCGCGATGGCGATCATCAGCCCGGACATGCTGGCGATGTTGAGCACTTCCACCAAGCGCAGCTCAAACGGCATGACCACGGCCTTCGCGTGCTTGAGCTGGCGTTTGCCGAGCCAGATCACCAGCCCGGTGCCGATCATTGCCGTGCCCGCCAAGCCACAGATGAAGTACAACCAGCGCAGGACCGGACCGGCGAAATGGCCCATGTGCAGGCCGTAGAAACTGCCGCCGATGGCCGCCGGCAGCGACTGCTCGCCACTGACCCGCAACAGCTCGCCCGTGCTGCCATTGAAGGAAACGGTGCTGCCGAAATCATGCACCACGCTGTCGGCACCCGCGCGGAACACATTGACCGAGGCGTTCACATCGCTAGGGTTATTCACCGCCACGCGTCCCACATGCCCACCGTCCCACTGCGCCCGGGCCTGCTCGTACATCGGCACCAGCGGCAGCAATGTGCCTGGCTGGCCCGATGCCGGTGCGTTATTGGTGTTCGGGAACACCTCGCTGAAAAAGGCACGGGTGTCGTTGCCATAAGAAGCCAGGATCGGCGCCGGCATCACCATGCTCATGAAGATCACCAGGCTGCTGTAGGTGATCATCAGATGGAAGGGCAGCACCAGCACACCCACTGCGTTGTGCCCGTCGAGCCAGGAGCGCTGGCCTTTGCGGGGGCGGAAGGTGAAGAAGTCCTTGAAGATTTTCTTGTGGGTGATGATGCCGGTGATCAGCGCGACGAACATCACCATCGCGGCAATGGTCGACAGCCAGCGGCCCCACGGGTGAGGCATTTGCAGTTGGAAATGGAAACGATAGAAGAACTCGCCGCCCATGCTTTCACGGGCCTGCACGGCCTGGCCACTGACCGGGTCGAGGGTTTTCTGGATGAAATTGCCGCGCTTGCCGGGGTCGACCTTGTCTTGCCACATCACCGACAGCCCGGGGTCGCGGCTGTCTGGCAGGGTGATGAACCAGCGCGCAGCCGTCGGCGCCACCTGCTGCAAATAGGTTTGGGCAACGGTCAGGCTGCGTGCATCGTCGAGGGGATGGGCCTGCACTTCAGGCTGCATCCAGTGGCTGATTTCGTCCTTGAAATACGACAAGGTGCCCGTCAGGAAAATCGCAAACAGCAGCCAGCCAAAGATCAGCCCGGCCCAGGTGTGCAACCAGGCCATTGCCTGGCGAAAGCCCTCTTTCATGTGCGTGCCATCCACAAACCCACGCCCGCCAGCGTGGCAAACGCCGCGCTCGGCAACATCACGCCGAACCAGGCGCGCGCGGCACTGCGGCAGGCGAAACACCAGAGCACGGCCAGCAGGTAGAACACGAATGAACTCATCATCCCGGTGATCACTGCATCCGCGCGGGAAGTGGGCATCCACAGCGCCAGGCAGATGCTGGCCAGGGACGCCATCAGGTAGCCCCCCACCACGGCAGCCAGCACGCGCGAAGTCACGGCAAGACGATAGGAGACAGGCAGCGAGGTTTTGCTTTTCATGCAGGAAGCGCCAGGTTCATCAGCACGCAATATTAATGATAAATATTCTCATAAGCAAAACAGAACGGATGAATCACCTGTGCAGACGGATTGCCGAAGCCACTCACGCGCCCTACAATGCGAACAATTCTTGTTCTCTGAAGCATGGCGATGCTTGTGGAGTGTCCCCGTTGAGCCCGTCCAATACCGTCGAAGTGTTGTACAACGACCATCACCACTGGCTCACCGGCTGGTTGCGGCGCAAGCTCGGCTGCCCTGACAGTGCCGCCGACCTGGCGCAGGACACCTTTATTCGCGTGCTCACCGCGCGGGAAACACCCACGCTGATCGAGCCCCGCGCGTTCCTCACCACCGTCGCCAAGCGCGTGCTGTTCAACTTCTACCGCCGCCAGGACCTGGAGCGCGCCTACCTCGACGCCTTGGCGCAGATGCCCGAGCACGTGGCGCCGTCGGAAGAAGAACGCGCGATCATCCTGCAAACCCTGGTAGAGCTCGATCAACTGCTCGACGGCCTGCCCGTCCAGGTCAAGCGCGCTTTTTTGCTGGCCCAATTGGATGGCCTGACCTACGCGCAGATCGGCGCTGAACTGGGCCTCTCCATCGCCACCGTCAAACGCCACCTGAACAAAGCGGCCATGCGCTGCTATTTCGCCCTATGAATTTCTCCACTCAAGTCGCCGAGCAGGCCGTGCATTGGCTGATGGAAATGCAGCAAGGCGCGCTCAACCCACGCCAGCAGGCGGCCTGGCAACAGTGGCTGAACGCCCACAGCGAACACCAGCGCGCCTGGGACCATATGCAGCGCGTCAACCAGCGCCTGCGCGGCATGCCCTCGCCCCTGGCCCATGCAGCATTGAACGCGCCTACCTCCACCAGCCGCCGCCAGGCCCTCAAGTTGCTGCTGATTCTCGGTGCCGGCTCGGCCGCCGCCTGGAGCCTGCGCCAGCAACATATCCTGCCGCCGCTGACCGCCGACTACCGCAGCCCCGTCGGCCAGCGTCGCAAGGTGCAACTGGCGGACGGCAGTCAGCTGCAGCTCAATACCGGCAGCGCGGTGGACGTGCACTTCGATGGCAAGCAACGGCTGATCCGCCTGCTTGAAGGCGAGATCCTGTTGACCAGTAGCGCCGGCAACACACCGCTGAACGTCTTGACCGGCCAGAGCCTGCTGACCAGCCGGGCTGCACGCATGAACGTGCGCCAGTTCAACGACCACACGCAACTGGCGGTCTTCGACGGCCGCGTCGAGGTGATGCCCAACACCTACAGCGGCCTGCCGTTGACGGTCGAGGCTGCGCGCCAGGTCAATTTTACGCGCAAAGGCTGGGACACCCCGCGCCCCACCGACGCCAACAGCGGCGCCTGGGCCGACGGCATGCTGGTCGCAGCCCACATGCGCCTGGAAGATTTCCTCGGCGAACTGGGCCGTTATCGTCGTGGCCAGGTCAACTGCGACCCTCAGGTGGCCAACCTGCTGATCTCCGGCAGCTACCCACTGGATGACAGCGAACGCATTCTCGACCTGCTGGAAGTCAGCCTGCCGGTGAAAGTGCGGCGCTTTACGCGGTATTGGGTGACGGTGCAGGCACGCGCCTGACATTTATTTCAAAAACACTGAGCCGTTTTCCATACCTCGCGTGACAGAGAAGGAAAGCCACCTTGATCCTTCCTTCTCAGGACCGCTCTTCATGCCCCAGCAACCGACGCTTCTCGCCCGCACTCTGCGCCAACTCCTACTCGGCGCCAGCTTAAGTCTTACGGCACTTCCCCCTGTGATGGCGGCCGATGCCAAGCCGTATCACATCGCCCCGACGTCGCTGGAAGCTGCGCTGAATCAGTTTGGACGCGAAGCCGGCGTGTTGATCTCCTTCAGTTCCGAAGTGACGGCGGGTATGCAGAGCCACGGTTTGTCTGGCAATTACGGCGCCGCGGACGGCCTGCAAAAACTGCTGGAAGGCACCGGCCTGCAAGCCCGCGCCGAAGGCGACAATGCCTACAGCCTGCAACCGGCCACGGCACCGGCCACTATCGAATTGGGCACGTCCAGCGTCGTCGGCGACTGGCTGGGCGACGCGGCGCAAACCAATGTGTTTGAACACCCCGGCGCCCGTGACGTGATCCGCCGCGAAGCATTCGAACGCCAGGGCGCCACCCAGGCCAAGGACGTGCTCAACCGCATTCCCGGCGTCAACGCCCCGGACAACAATGGCACCGGCAGCCACGACATGGCGCTGAACTTCGGCATTCGCGGCCTCAACCCGCGCCTGGCCTCGCGCTCCACGGTGTTGATGGACGGCATTCCGGTGCCCTTCGCGCCTTACGGCCAGCCGCAGCTTTCATTTGCACCGATCAGCATGGGCAACATGGATGCCGTCGACGTCGTACGTGGCGGCGGTGCCGTGCGATACGGCCCACAGAACGTCGGTGGCGTGGTCAACTTCGTCACCCGCGCAATCCCGGATGCACCCACGGTCAAAGGCGGCCTGCAGACCGAAACCAGCCCCTCCTCCAGCCATGACGGCTTCAAGACCACCGGCAACCTGCTCGCCGGCGGCACCGCCGACAACGGTTTGGGCGGCGCGCTGCTGTACTCCGGCACCCGTGGCGGCGACTGGCGCGAGAACAGCAACACGCGCATCGACGACCTGATCCTCAAGGGTAAATACCAACTCGATGACGCCAACAGCTTCAACGCCATGGCGCAGTACTACGAAGGCCAGGCCGACATGCCCGGCGGCTTGAACGTTGCGAACTACAAGGCCGATCCCTACCAGTCCACCCGCCCCTACGACAAATTCTGGGGCCGCCGCACGATGTTCAACGTCGGCTATCGCTATGAGCAGGACCGTCGCGAGTTCACCGTGAACAGCTTCTTCACCAAGACCCTGCGCAGCGGTTACCTCGACCAAGGCACATTCCTGTCTCTGTCCCCGCGTGAATACTGGGTGCGTGGCCTGGAAACCCGCTTCGCCCAAGGCTTCGACCTGGGCCCGACCAGCCACGAAGTGGGCGTCGGCTATCGCTACATCAACGAAGCCGGCCACGAACTGCGTTACCGCACGCCGATTGCCGCCAACCAACAGATCCCCACCACCGACAGCCGCAATGACCGCGACACCCGTGGTGGCACCGAGGCCAATGCCTTCTTCATCGATGACCGGATTGATATCGGCAAATGGACCATCACACCGGGCATTCGCTACGAGATGATCGAGTCCCAGCAAACCAACAACCTGAGCAACGTCAAATACAAGGGTGACTACAACACCGCCCTGCCGGCCCTGAACGTGCTCTATCACCTCACCGAAGACTGGAACCTCTACGCCAACACCGAAGGTTCGTTTGGCAGCGTGCAGTACAGCCAGATGCCCAACCGTGTGACCAGCGGCGAAGTCAAACCGGAAAAAGCGCGCACCTGGGAACTCGGCACTCGCTACGACAACGGCAGCCTGCGCGCGGAAATCGGCGCGTTCCTGATCAACTTCGACAACCAGTACGAGAGCAACCAGACCAATGATTCGGTGATCGCCCGTGGTGAAACCCGCCACCAGGGCATCGAGTCCAGCATCAACTACGCCCTCGACGGCTTGAGCCCGGCGCTGGCAGGGTTCGATGTGTACGCCACCTACGCCTACGTCGACGCCACCATCCGCGAAGACGGCCCGAACAAAGGCAACCGCGTACCCTTCTCGTCCAAGCACAAGGGCACCCTCGGCGTGGGCTACACCGAAGGTCGCTGGAAACTCAACCTGGACAGCAGCTACCAGAGCAGCCAATTCGCCGACAACGCCAACACCCAGGCCGAAAGTGCCGACGGTGCGAACGGGCGCATCCCCGGCTACATGTTGTTCAGCAGCCGCGCCGCCTACGACTTCGGCCCGCAGCTGTCGGATTTGAACGTGGCGGTGGGGGTGAAAAACATCTTCAACAAGCAGTACTACACGCGCTCGTTCGACGATAACAACAAAGGCAAATACGTCGGTGAGCCACGCACGGTGTATGTGCAGACCTCCATCGCGTTCTAACGGCTCAAGCAACAGATAACCAGTGGTGAGCGGGCCATTGTGGTGAGCGGGGCCCTCTGTGGTGAGCGGGCTTGCCCCGCGCTGGACTGCGTAGCAGGCCCATTTTCCAGGGTTGCTGCGCAACCCGGCACGGGGCAAGCCCGCTCACCACAATGCCGGCGTTCATCTAACTGCCCGCCAGACACGACGGCGTACCGGCCACCAGCGCGTCGATGGCACAGCGCGTCTTGGCCGGCATGTGCGCCGCCGTGGGCCAGATCACGTGGATCGGCGAGGGCTGCTCGCGGTAACCGGGAAGTACCGCGTGCAGCTGTCCACGCAGGGCATAGTGGGCGATCAGCCAACTGGGCAACCAGGCCAGGCCCACACCAGCGATGGCGGCATCGGCCACAGCCTGGAGGTCGTCCATCATCAGCGGCGAGGCCACCCGCGTACGGTGCGGGCGACCCTGGTCGTCCTTGAGTTCCCATTCCAGGCGCGGGGCACTGCAGCGATAGGCAATGCCCCGATGCCCGGCCAGGTCCTCGATACACTCAATTTGCCCCACACGCTGCAAGTACGCCGGTGATGCCGCCAGGCCAATCGCCTGCTCGCCCAGGCGACGAGCGCTCAAGCGGTCGGTGTCGGGCAACGCGCCAATGCGTACCGCCAAATCGAAGCCTTCCTGGGCGACGTCGATCAGCCGGTCAGAAAAAGAAATCTCGATCTCCAGTTCGGCAAATCGATCCATCAACCCCCACAACGCCGGCGCGGCGTAGTGATGCCCGAAGGCCAATGGCAGGCTGGCCCTTAACCGCCCGCGCGGTTGCTGCCGCCCGCTCTCCAGCACGGACTCGGCGGCTTCCAGCTCCGCCAGCGCCCGCAGGCAATGTTCGTAGTAGGCCTGGCCGTCCTCGGTCAACCGCTGGCGGCGAGTAGAGCGCTGCAACAGGCACGTGCCGAGGCGCGCCTCGAGTCGCGCCAGGCCCTTGCCCACAGCGGAGCGCGTCAGGTTCAGTCGCTCGGCGGCCTCGGTCAGGTTGCCGCTCTCGACGATCTGCAGGAAGAGTTCGACACCGTCAAAACGTGGAGTGGTCATGGCACCAATTGTCGCTCTTGATTCCCTTATGAATGGAAAACTTATCACGAATAAAGAATTTGATTCCCCTGAAAATAACCCGATACCCCATCGACAGGAGAGTCCCCATGCCACCCGCCGCCACGTTATCGGTTGCCAACCCACCGCGCACCGCCAGGAACGGCCTCGCCCTCACCGCCGTGTGCCTGGTCGCGCTGATGTTCGGCCTGGAAATCTCCAGCGTGCCGGTCATCCTGCCCACCCTCGAAAGGCAGCTCGGCACGGGTTTCCAGGACGCCCAATGGATCATGAATGCCTACACCCTGGCCTGCACCAGCGTGTTGATGGCAGCCGGCACCCTGGCCGATCGCTTTGGCCGCCGACGCATGCTGGTGCTGTGCCTGTGGCTATTCGGGCTGGCGTCCCTGGCCTGTGGGTTGGCGGACAGTGCGTCGACGCTGATCGCCGCGCGTTTCGTCCAGGGCATCGGCGCCGGGGCGATGATGATTTGCCAGTTCGCGATTTTGTCGCACCTGTTCCGCGAACCGGCGGCGCGGGCGCGAGCGTTCGCGATCTGGGGTGTGATTGCCGGCCTGGGCCTGGGATTCGGGCCGATGGTGGGCGCGTTGATCCTGGCGGTGGCGGATTGGCGCTGGGTGTTTCTCGTGCACGTGCCGCTCACCCTGTTCACCCTAGTGTTGTTGCAGGTCAGCGTGCAGGAGTCCCGTGACCCGGCGGCCCATCGCCTGGACATTGCGGGCATGCTCACTTTGACGCTGTCGGTATTCGCCCTGGTCTACTTCATCACCCAGGGCACCGAACACGGCTTTGGCACCCCGGCGATGCTTGGTTGGGCGGGCCTGGCAGTGGCTGGGTTGCTGCTGTTCATCGTTGTCGAGCGGCGCAGCGCTCACCCGATGTTTGATTTCTCGGTGTTCCGGATCCAGCGCTTCAACGGCGCGTTAATGGGCTCGATCGGCATGAACTTCAGCTTCTGGCCGTTCATGATCTACCTGCCGCTGTATTTCCAGGCTGGCCTGGGCTACGACACCCTGACCACCGGCGGCGCCCTGCTCGCCTACACCTTGCCGACACTGCTGGTGCCGCCATTGGCCGAACGCCTGGCCCTGCGCTACGGCGCAGAACGCATCATCCCCGTGGGGCTTGGCATGATGGGCGCAGGCTTCTTGAGCATGGCCGCAGCCAACGCTGTGGCGCAGCCAAGCATCGTGCTGGTGCTACTCAGTTGCCTGATTGCCGGGGTGGGATTGGCGCTGACCAACTCCCCCACCACCAATACCACCACCGGCTCGGTTTCGGCCGACCGTGCGGGCATGGCCTCGGGTATCGATCTCAGCGCGCGGCTGATCACCCTCGCGCTCAACATCGCGTTAATGGGGTTGGTGTTGTTGCTGGGGATCTGCCAGCAACTGGCGGCCGTAATGCCCGAAAGCAGCGTGCTGGAATGGCCGGCCATCAGCCAGAACATCGCGGCGGGCAAGCTGGCGTCATCCGCGTACCTGAGCTTCACCGATGCCCAGGCAGCCCTGCGTCAGGGTGTCGGTTGGGCCATGCTCTTCGCGGGCCTGGGTGCGTGCGGGTTGGCGGGGTTAAGCAGGTATTTCTTCCGACGCGGCCAGTAAACGAAAACGGGCCTGCACATGCAGGCCCGTTCGGTGGGGGATGAAATAACGTTCAGCGATCAGCTGTTAAACACGGCACGTTCTTTTTCCAGAAACTCCTGTTCAAGCTCATCTTCATTGACCTTGGTGTCCGACAGACTTTTCCCGGCAGCGCGTGGCTTGCCTTGCAGTTTGCCAAACAGGTGTTCCAATGCATGGTCCAGCTTGGTGGCCGCCCCGTCGATCGCCTGTTCCAGGGTATCGGCCTTGTGCAGTACCGACAGCGGTTGATGGCCTTTTGGCCGCGCTTCCAGGCGGCAACTTAAATCGTGGGGACCGGGCTTGTCGCCGTTCTCATCCCGCAGGTAGACCTCCACTCGGGTCAGGTCTTCTTCGTAGCGTTCGAGCGTGCTCTCAATGGTAGTACGTACCCACTCCTCCAGTCGGATGCTGCTTTCAATATGGTTATCGCTATTGACTTGGATTTGCATAGTTCTTCCCTTATTTCAGCTAGCTCGCGAGAGGTCACAACTGCAACACCGGTGTGGTGAAACCATGACCTCTTGATTACACAATTGAGCAGTCCGAAGAACAATTCAACCCCTTTGCAAAGATAAATCACACATTACAAATTAAGTCTGACGACGAGCAAAAACGCTGTTAGGGTGGGGAGTTAGTTACATCTTCTTACGACCAGCCAACCTCACAATTGCCCCTCCCCCAACGGGTGCAATCCGCGAAAAATCCCTGCTTCCTCCACCAGCCAGTCATGCACCGCGCGTACGCCCGGATGGTTCAGTGCGCCCGGCGCATACAGCAACACGTAGCGTTTGTGGTTGGGCACGGCCAGGCCGAACGGCACGATCAAGGTGCCGCGCTCCAGTTCATCGTTGAGCAAGGTGCGCCGGGCGATGGCCACGCCCATGCCGGCAATGGCGGCTTCGATGGTCAGGTGGTTGCGGTTGAAGGTGTGGCCGCGGCGCACGTCTGCGGCGTGATAGCCGATGGCATTCAGGTAGAACTCCCACTCCGCGTACTCATAACTCCCACGCCAGGCGGTAATGTCGTGCAGCAGCGGGAAGTGCACCAGGTCGGCCGGGCCGTGCAGGGGTGGGCGCCCACGCAACAGGCTGGGGGCACAGACCGGAAAGATTTGCTCGTCCAACAGGGCTGTGGATAACAGGCCAGGGTAGCTGCCGTCGTTCAAGTCGATGGCCAGGTCGAAATCGCCCTCGTGCAGGGCGATGCTGCTGTCCTCGGCGACCATGCGCAGTTGGATATCCGGAAAGCGTTGCTGCAAGCGCGGCAGACGCGGGGTCAGCCATTTGCCCAGAAACGACGGGATCGAGCGCAGGCGCAAGGTGCCGCTGATCATCCCCGCATCCAAGCGCTGCAACTCGGCATCGATGCTCCCGTAGGCCTCACTCACGGTCGCGGCCAAACGCTGGCCCTCGGCACTCAGTTCCACCCCACGCGCCCGCCGATGAAACAAGCGAAAACCCAAGCGTTCTTCCAATTGGCGGATTTGCTGGCTCACCGCCCCCGGCGTGATGTGCAGTTCTTCGGCGCAACGGGTGAACGACAAATGCCGCGCCGCACAGGCAAACACGTGCAGCCAGACATACGTCTGGCCATGAAGGGGCCGGGTCATAGCGTTTAGTCCTGCTAAAGGGTGTCTTAGGATAATTCGTTGGTCAGTGCCGTTCCAGAGGCTCAGTATCGCGCCAATTCCGCTCGTCCTACAAAACATGGCAGCGATTTCTACTCCATTGCTTGTAAGGGTTTAGCATGGCTATCAGTGTTTTTGATCTATTCAAGGTGGGCATCGGCCCTTCCAGCTCCCATACCGTCGGCCCCATGCGAGCGGCCGCGACTTTTGCCCAAGCCCTGATCGACCAACAATTACTGAACGACACCCGCCGCGTGGAAGTGCGCCTGTATGGTTCGCTGTCCGCCACCGGTGTTGGCCATGCCACCGACCGCGCTTGCGTGATGGGCCTGATGGGCGAATGGCCAGACCGGGTCGACCCCACCTCGATCAACGCACGCATCCAGCAACTGCGCGAATCCGGGCGACTGCTTCTCGCAGGTCAGCAGTACATTGCTTTCAACTGGAAGCACGACCTCCTACTGCTGGACGAAAGCCTGCCCTACCACCCCAACGCCATGTCCTTGCACGCCTACGGCGAAAACGGCCTGCTGAGCGAGCAAACCTATTACTCGGTGGGCGGCGGTTTCATTATCGAAGCTGCCGAAGCCGCCTCCGGCATTGCGCCGACCAGCGATGTTGAATTGCCCTACGACTTTTCCAGCGCCGTAGAACTGCTGGCCTTGTGCAACAAGCACGGCCTACGGGTTTCCGAGCTGATGATGGCCAACGAACGGGCTTGGCGCAGCGATGCCGACATCCGCAGTGGCCTGCTGCATATCTGGTCGGTGATGCGCGAATGCGTGGAGCAAGGCCTGCGCGATGAAGGCATCCTGCCGGGTGGGCTGGACGTGCCGCGTCGCGCGGCGAAATTGCACCGCAGCCTGCTGGAAATCGGCAAGCCGAATGTGATCACTTCAACCTTGTCAGCGATGGAGTGGGTCAACCTGTTCGCCCTCGCCGTCAACGAAGAAAACGCCGCCGGTGGGCGCATGGTCACCGCACCGACCAACGGCGCTGCCGGGATCATCCCGGCCGTGCTGCATTACTACATGAAGTTCAACGCCGACGCGTCTGACGATGATGTAGTCAATTTCTTCCTAGCCGCGGCGGCAGTCGGCATTCTCTGCAAGAAAAACGCCTCGATCTCCGGTGCCGAAGTCGGCTGCCAGGGCGAAGTCGGTTCAGCCTGCGCCATGGCGGCTGCGGGTTTGGCCGACGTCCTCGGTGCCACCCCCGAGCAATTGGAAAACGCTGCCGAAATCGGCCTGGAGCACAACCTCGGCCTCACCTGCGACCCGGTCGGCGGCCTGGTGCAAGTGCCATGCATCGAGCGTAACGCCATCGCGGCGGTCAAGGCGATCAACGCCACGCAAATGGCCCTGCGCGGTGACGGCAAGCACTTCATTTCCCTCGACCGGGTGATCCGCACCATGCGCGATACCGGCGCCGACATGCATGACAAATACAAAGAAACTTCACGGGGCGGCCTGGCGGTCAGCTGGGTGGAGTGCTGATCGGAGCACTGCTACCCGCCCCAAACGTGAGCCCGCGCAAAAATAATAACGAGGCAATAACGATGACCGATGTACGTACACCTGCTGCCGAAAATCCTGTTGCAGAAAACACCGTGACCACCGGCTGGACCAAACACGACACCACCTGGATGCTGGGCCTCTACGGCACCGCCATCGGCGCAGGCACCCTGTTCCTGCCGATCAATGCCGGCGTCGGCGGTTTCTGGCCGCTGATCGTGCTGGCCCTGCTGGCCTTCCCCATGACCTTCTTCGCCCACCGTGGGCTGACGCGCTTTGTGTTGTCGGGCAAATCCGGCGACATCACCGAAGTGGTCGAAGAACATTTCGGCGTCGGTGCGGGCAAGCTGATCACCCTGCTGTATTTCTTCGCCATCTTCCCGATCCTGCTGGTGTACAGCGTGGCGCTGACCAATACCCTGGGCAGCTTCATGGAACACCAACTGCACATGACCCCACCGCCCCGGGCCATCCTGTCGCTGGTGCTGATCCTCGGCCTGATGGCCATTGTGCGCTGCGGCCAGAGCGTGATCGTCAAGGCCATGAGCGTGCTGGTGTACCCTTTCGTGGCCGCCCTGTTGCTGTTGGCCGTGAGCCTGATCCCCAACTGGAATGGCGCGTTCTTCGCCTCAGCTGGCGAAGGCATGCCACTGCCGATCTTCTTCAAGACGCTATGGCTGGCCATCCCGGTGATGGTGTTTTCCTTCAACCACTCGCCGATCATCTCCGCGTTCGCCGTCGACCAGAAACGCGTGTACGGCGCACAGGCCGAACGCAAAAGCAGCGGCATACTCGCCACCGCCCACGGCATGATGGTGCTGACTGTGATGTTCTTCTGCTTCAGCTGCGTACTGGCGCTGTCGCCAGCCGACCTGGCAGCGGCCAAGGCCCAGAACATCTCGATCCTGTCGTACCTGGCCAACCACTTCCAGACCCCGGTGATCGCCTACGCGGCGCCGTTGATCGCACTCGTGGCCATTACCAAATCCTTCCTCGGCCACTACATCGGCGCGAGTGAAGGTTTCCAGGGCCTGATCGTCAAATCCCTGCGCGGGCGCAATCGTTCGATGTCGTCGAAATGGCTGGAGCGCTGCACCGCGCTGTTCATGGTGCTGACCTGCTGGGCCGTGGCTACCTTCAACCCAAGTATCCTGGGCATGATCGAGACCATGGGCGGGCCGATCATCGCGTGCCTGTTGTTCCTGATGCCGATGTACGCGATCCGTCGCGTGCCATCCTTGCGCCAGTATTCGGGCCAGCTGTCGAACGTGTTTGTGGTGGTGATCGGCTTGATTGCGCTGTCTGCGATCGTTTTCTCGGTACTGCCCTGAAATAGATCACCCAACAAAAAGGCGAACCTCGGTTCGCCTTTTTCATGTCCCGCAATAACGGCTCGGCGCCTTATGCGGCACGGCCTTTGCTGTACAGCTGTGGAGGGAAACGGACCTTGTGAAAACCTCAGCGACGGAGTGGCCGATGGTCAGGAGACGCGAACTAATCCCGACACCGGTCGTCAATGACTGCATGTTCTTATCAGGCGGTAACGCACCATGGACAATCCTTTTCAGATCATCACCGACACCTTCACCCCGCAATACCGCGTCAACCTGAGCATCCAGCGCCTGGACGGCAGCATCATGCTGACCCTCTCCAACGATCAAGGCGTGGTGGCTAAACGCATGATCAGCGCCGAACAACGCAATGATCCCAAGCGCCTGAAGCGCCTGGTACAGAGCATCCAATTCGGCATTGCCATCGAACAGGGCCACAGCGCCATGGAGATCCTGGCGGTGATGACCGATGGCGACCACAAAGTGCTACAGCGGCCGCCAGCCCGCTCCCTGCCCTTCAGCGTCGGCCTTTAAAGCTCGCCCTTCTCGGTTTCCAGGCTCGCCTCGCCCTTGCGACGCGGGCCTTCGACCTTTACAGAAGGAAACGCCGAAGACGCATAGCGCACCACCAGGATCGCAAACGCCAACAGCAGAATCCCGCCGCACAGGTAGATGATGCCGATGTCGGGCGGGTTGTGGTGGGACACGTTGGAAATCAGCAGGCGCGTCAGCGCGGTGATTGCCACGTAGATCAGAAAGCGCACGGGCATGTGGTTGGTCTTGAAGTAAATCCCGACCATCGCGCCCAATTCGAGGTAGATGAACAGCAGCAAGATGTCATCGATCTTGATATGCCCATTCTCGAGCATTCCCAGAAACTCCATCACCGCTGCCCACGCGGTCACCGCACCAATGGCGAACAGCGCCAGGTAGTGGAACGACTCGACGAACAGATTGCCCAGGGACTCGGCCAGCCCGTGTACGTTCTGGCGCAGCCTTTCGGCCCAATTGATCTTCACGATGATGCTTCCTTAGGTCGACTCGACCGGATAATGCGGGTTGGACGTGACGGTTGTTCTGCATGCAGAAAAAAGGCCAGAGGCAGGTATAAGATGATGGCGGCGTGACATGAGGCACGCCTGAGCTGTATTTACGGGCTACATTAAAAAACTGCTACCCAAACGCTGTGGTTTCGCTTAACCTTTTTACTGTATATATAAACAGCACTCAGCAACACCCGAAGCAAGGGCTACTCCCCTTCACTACTGCACCCTGATGACGAGGCCAAAAAATGGCTGTTGAAACCCTGTATCGCAGTACCCGCGACTTGGAGACTACATTCGTGGATCGCAAACTAGCCGACGCACACGACCAGATGCTTGAGCTGGCAGAGTCTCTGATGGATGTCCTGTTGAAAAACGTGGAAGGCTTGACTGAAAAGCAGGCAGAAGACGCCGGTATTTTCATGGCCAAGAACCGCGCCGCCTTTGCAGCAGCGTTCAAGAACAACGCCAGCGCCCTGGCTGAGATCGGGCAGCCAGAGGCAGAGTAAGGAGGCCGGCCCGCCTCCGTTGATTCGCGTTGAATCATCAGGTTCCGGCAGCCGGGCTACTCATCGCTTTACCGAAAGCTGTTTACACCTTATGCCTGCCACAAGGTTTTGCCGAAGAAGGTCAACGTGCGGTCCCACGCCAGTTGCGACCATGCGGCATCGTATTGTGTGTCGGGTATGCGGCCATGGCCGATCGCCGTCTCGTTGGCAAAGGCATGACGCGCCAGGTAGCGGTAAAACGTGGCGTCTACGCCTGCCGCATGCAGCGTTGATTCCAGCTCCGCGACGGTTTCGATGTTGAAAAAAGCATCCTGCGTGCCCCAATGGCCAATCAGCGGTGCTTTGATTTTTGCCGCATCCAGGTATTCAAGCGGCGGGAAGCCATACCAGACCACACCCGCGGCCAGTTCCGGAATGGCATTGAGCGCCAACAGCGTCAATGCCCCGCCCATGCAGTAGCCAGTCACGCCGACTTTCCTCGAGTCGGCCTGCAGGTAGCGCACCGCGCCTTTTATGTCCTGGGACACCGCATCACTGAAATCCAGGCTATCCATCAGGTGGTGGGCTTCTTCCTCTTCCACTGTGGAAGCGCCGCGATAAAGGTCCGGTACCAATACCCGGTAACCGCACTCGGCCAGGCGACTGGCCACGCCCTTGATCTGCTCGTTAAGCCCCCACCACTCCTGAATCAATACGATGGCCGGCGCCCCGTCCAGTACAGCAGGGCTGGCCAGGTAGCCATTGACCTCGGCACCGTCTGGACGCTTGAACGTTACGGACTGCGCTGTTGCTTGATTGGACATGAAAACTCTCCGCGGCAAGTAGGAAAACAATAGCTGGCAAGCACCTCAAAGCGCCCGCCCTCAGAACCCTACCAGGATTTTTACGGTTACAAACCTTCCTCTCCCGTCGTTATGTACCACTGTGTATTAGCGCCCCCGCGCGACATATTCGGGATACAAAACACTTGTCTACTGGGCCTGCCTGAACCTTCCATGATCAACATGCCGCGACCACAGGTGAAGGTTCAATCACATAGGACCCGGAGAATAAAAAATGCACAACCCAGCACCGGTTGATCGCCTGATCGTCAACACCTACACCAACGGACTCATCGGCCCCAGCCAGAAAATGCTCGGCCCGCTGGCTGACGGCGGCACGCTCATCACAGGAACCCCGCCGGGTTGCTGGGGCCCGATGATCACGCCCGCGTTTGAGGGGGGGCATGAGGTGACTCAACCCGTATTCATCGCCGGCGCCGAGGTCGGTGACGCTGTGGCCCTAAAGATCATACGCATGCGCGTGACGTCCCACGCCACCTCCTCAGGCGTCATGCGCTTCGTTGAAGGGCGCTATCACGGCGACCCCTTTGTCGCCAAATTCTGCTCCAATTGCGGGCAAGAGCATCCCGCCAGCCATGTCGAAGGCATCGGCGCAGAGGCTATCCGCTGCAATGCCTGCGATGCAGAGGTCAGCGCGTTTCGTTTCAGCCATGGCTACGTCATCGTGTTCGATGCCGAGCACCAAGTGAGCCTGACCGTGAACCAGGCCGTGGCCGACCGCCTTGCCGGCCAGGCACCGCAGATGGCGGCGTTGCCGGAACTGTCCGCCCAGCACTCCATTCTGTCCCTGGCCCGCGCCGACATCCCTGGCCTTGCGGCTCATATGCGGCCGTTCCTGGGCAATATCGGTACTATGCCTTCACGGGATTTGCCGGATTCCCACAACTGCGCCGACTTCGGGCAATACCTGGTCGGCGCCCCTCACCGCTACGGCATGACACACGAACAACTGCATGCGGCAAAAACCGACGGGCACATGGACACCAACTCGGTACGCGAAGGTTGCGTCCTGATTTGTCCGGTAAGAGTCCCCGGCGCCGGGGTGTACATGGGAGATATGCATGCCCAGCAAGGCAATGGTGAAATTGCCGGGCATGCCACCGATGTGTCGGGGGAAACCGAACTCACCGCCCACGTGATCAAAGGGTTGACCCTCGACGGCCCGATCCTGCTGCAAAACCTTGACGATCTGCCGCCCATGGCACGCCCCATGACCGCCGAGCAACGGCTGCAAGTCAAGGCACTGGGCGAGCGCTGGGGGCAGGTCGAAATCGAAGACAATGGGCCCATTACCTTTATCGGCAGCGGAGCCGACCTCAACCTTGCGACGGAAAACGGCTTGGAACGCGCGGCTGCGGTCACCGGCCTTTCTATGGATGAGGTACGCAACCGGGCAACGCTTAACGGCTCGATTGAAATAAGCCGGTTGCCGGGCACTGTCCGCGTCACGTTCCTGTGCCCGATGCACATTCTTGATCGCCTGGGTGTCGGCCCACTTGTGCGCGAAAAGTATTCGCTCTGACTTGCGTCAGCGGTACAGCAATCGCTCCGCCAGCTCATCCGCCACCCGCGCGGGTGAGCGTTTTTCTGCCTGGGCGTGGGCAAAGATTTCCGTGAGGCGTTTGCCGATGTTGGACAGGTGCGCAGTGATGGTCGGCAGATCCGCCCCGCTGTGCTGGAGTGCGACGTAGATCAGCCCGCCGGAGTTGATCACATAGTCCGGGGCGTAGAGGATGCCGCGCCCTTCCAGTTGGTCGGCCACTTGCAGGTTGGTCAATTGCGCGCTGGCGGAACCGGCGACGGCGGCACAGCGCAGTTGGCCGACGCTCTGGCGGTTGAGTACGGCGCCGAGGCCGCAGGGCGCGAGGATGTCGCAGGGGGTACTGAGCAAGGCGTCATTGGCGATGGGGTGGGCGCCCAGTTGTTCCATGGCCAGTTGCACCTTGCCGTGGTCGATGTCGCTGACCAGCAGTTCGGCCCCGGCGGCGTGCAGTTGTTCGGCCAAGGCATAACCGACATTGCCCAGGCCTTGGATCGCCACGCGCAGGCCTTCGAGGTTATCGCTGCCCAGGCGTGCCATGGCCGTGGTGCGGATACCGGCGAATACGCCCATGGCGGCATGTGGAGACGGGTCGCCGGCGGCGGTGGTGCTGGTGACAAAACGGGTGTGCTGGGCGATGCAGTCCATGTCGGCCACCGAGGTGCCGCTGTCGGTGGCGGTGATGTAGCGACCGTCGAGTTGCTCGACGCAACGGCCAAAGGCCTCGAACAGCGCCGCGCGGTTTTCCACATGGGCCGGCCGCAGGATCACGGCGGTGCCACCGCCCACCGGCAAGCCTGCCAACGCGGCCTTGTAGCTCATGCCTTGGGCCAGGCGCGCGGCATCGGCCACGGCGCTTTCGTCGTCGGGGTAGGAGAGATAGCGACAGCCGCCGAGCGCGGGGCCCAGGCGGCTGTTATGGATGGCGATGACCGCCTTCAGCCCGGTGACCGGGTCGACGCTCAGGTGCAGCGATTCAAGGCGGGTGCTGTGCATGAGAGCAAACATCGTCAAGCTCCCGAATCACTTCTGGTAGTGGGCCAAGTATAGGCTTGCGGTAAAAAACTGCCGGACCACGCTGGAATAAGACGGCCGTTTTAGGAGGGCTTGCGACATAAGCACGCAGGATATTTCCTAAGCCACTGGACGAAAATTCCCAGCAAGGCTAAAACGGGGGCATCCGCCGGAGAATGCAATGAATCCCCGCAAAGCCTTTTTTGCCTGCCTGGAACGCTCGCCCCCTGCGCTGTTTGAAGCCGCGCTGTGGATAGCCGCCGAGCACGACCCGGCGGTGCAGCCGCTGGTGATCCTGCAGGAGTTGGCGTTGCTGCAACAGCAGGTGAGCCAAGGCATGCCCCTGCTGCCTGCCGATGAGCTGGGCCAGCCGCTGTTGCGGCGTATGAATGACCTGGGGTTTGCGCAAGACGAATTCACCCCGCTGCGTCCTGCTGCTGCCCTGTTGGACAAGGTGTTGCAGCGCAAGCGCGGGCAACCCTTGGCGATGGGGCTGATTGCCCTTGAGCTGGCGCGTCGCCTGGATATTCCCTTGGTTGGCGTGAACTTCCCCGGCCACTTCCTGCTGCGCGTGCCCGGCGCCGACCACCTGCTCGACCCGTGCGGCGGCCGGCGCCTGTACCCCAATGACTGCCGCGACCTGCTGCAACGCCAGTACGGCCCTAACCTCAAATTGCAGGCCGACCACCTGCACACCGCCGACCCGCGCTCGATCCTGCAACGGCTGTCACGCAACCTGCGCCAATTGCATCTTTCCAACGATGTGCCGCTCGCGGCCCTGGTCGACGCCGAGCGCGTGCTGGAGCTGGGCAATGCCAGCGCCGCCGATTACCTGGCGCGGGCCAGCCTGTACCAGCGGCTGGACTGCCCCAACGCCGAGCGTTATGACCTGGAACACGCGCTGATGCTCAGCGAAGACCCGATCCAGCGCCTGCGCCTGACCGAGCGGCTGGGGCATCTGCCGCCCAATACAGTGGTGCATTGAGCAAACCATTATTCCTGCGATGAATCAGTGCTTCGCCGGCACCCTGAGCACATCGCCGGGCAGCGGGCTCTTCGGCGCCTGAACCCCGGGCGAACGCACTTGGATAATCAACAACGCCGCCATCACCGCCGGAATCGCGCAGAAAAAGAAAATCTGCTCCACCGGGATATGCATCGCCAGCAGCATGCTGCCAAACAGTGGTCCCAGGATTGAGCCAAACCGACCCACGCCCAACGCCCAGCCCGTACCCGTGGCGCGCACGTGCGCCGGGTAGAAATTGCTGGCAAAGGCATTGAGGGTCAGTTGGCCCCCGATGATGCAAAACCCGGCCGCAAACACACAGGCCACCAGGTAGCGCGGGTTGTCATGGTTCAGGCCGAGCAGGATGGTGCACACCGCAGCGGCTGCCAGCACGCCGGAGAGCAATCGCACTTTGCTTTTCAAGCGGTCGGCGAACCAGGCCATGCCGATGGCACCCAGGGTGCCGGCAAACAGAAACATCGAAGTCACCAGGTTGGCTTCTTTCAGCGCCAAGCCACTTTCCAGCAGCAACGATGGCAACCAGCTGATCATGAAGTACAGCAAGATCAGGCTGACAAAGAAGGTCGCCCAAATCAGCAACGTCGGGCGTGCATAGCCGTTGCGGAACAACTCCACCACGGTCAGTTTGCTGCCTTGCTCCTCCTGGTTTTGCGCCTCGCTCGCCAGCGGCGGTTGCCAGTCCGGCAGCATGCGTGAGGTGACTTTCTGCAGCCGCGCATAAGGCGGTGCATCACGCAGCAAGCGCGGTAGCGACTCCGGCAGCAGCCACACCAGAAACGGAAACAACAGCAGCGGCGTCACACCACCGGCCAGAAACACGGCCTGCCACCCGAAGCCTTCGATAAACCCCGCCGCCACAAACCCACCCGCCGCCCCGCCAAACGAGAAACCACAGGCCGCCAGGGTCACCATCAAGGTGCGCAAGCGTGGTGGGGAGTATTCCGACATCAACGCCATGGCACTCGGCATGGCGCCCCCCATGCCGATACCGCAGATAAACCTAGCGGCCATCAAGCTGCTCAGTGAGTTGGCGAACACCATCAGCACCGTGAGGCTGGCGTAGATCAGCACGCAGCCGAGCAGAATGCGCCGCACGCCAAAGCGGTCGGCCAAGGGTGTCACCAGCAGCGAGCCCAGCGTGAGCCCGAGCAGGTTGGCGCTGAACACCGGACCGAACGCGGCTTTTTCCAGCCCCCAGTCCTTGGCCAGAGCCGGCACCACATAGCCGAGCACTTGCGCGTCGTAGCCATCGGTCACCAGCAACAGCGCCAGCAACAGGAGAATCAACCACTGATAGCGCGACACCGGACGGGCGTCGAGTGCCGCGCGGAAGCTGGCAATCTGATTGTGCATCGCAAGGTACCTTTGTTTTTATTTTTAGGGTCAAGCACAACGTTGTCGGGCTATGGGGTGTCGGGTTGGTTGGCGGGATGTGCCTGGATAAATGCCGGATGCTGCGCCGCCAACGCCGCCACCCGCCCAATACGCGGGTACGCCGCCAACGACACCTTGAAGCGCTCAGCCGCATACAACTGCGGAATCAGGAACGCATCAGCCAGCCCCGGCGTATCGCCGAAGCAATACCCCTGATCGCCAATCAACTGCTCCACTGCCCCCAACCCCTGGCTGATCCAATGGCCAATCCACTCCAGCAGTTGCGCCTCGTCATGCCCCCACTGGCGCAGCAGGTTCTGGGTGCTGGAGTTGTGCAGCGGGTGGACATCGCAGCCGATGATCGCCGCCACCGCACGCGCATGCGCACGGGCCACCAGGTCGTTGGAGAGCAACGTCACCTGTGGATAACGTTCCTCCAGGTACTCGATGATCGCCAGCGACTGGATCAACAACTCCCCCTCATCGGTGCGCAAGGCCGGCACACGGCCTTGCGGGTTGATCGCCAGGTACTCGGGCTGGCGATTCGCACCGCCCGCCGGCACCAACAGGTTGACCGGCACGGCGGAGAAATCCAGGCCCTTGAGCGCCAGGGCAATGCGCACCCGGTACGACGCGGTGGAACGGTAGTAGGTATAGAGCTCCATCACCCTGCCCTCCTAGCGCGCTGCGACCACGGTGCCACGGCACTCGCCGAAGCCGATGGACGCAAACCCTTCGCGGCTGCAGCGGGCGCGCAGGATGATTTCGTCGCCGTCTTCGAGGAACTTGCGCACTTCGCCAGACGGTAACTCGACAGGCTTTTTACCACCCTCGGTCATTTCCAACAGGCTGCCGAACTGACCGGCTTGCGGGCCCGACAAGGTGCCCGTACCAAACAGGTCACCGGCCTGCAACTGGCAGCCGTTGACGCTGTGGTGGGCCACCAATTGCGCGACGGTCCAGTACATATACAGGCTGTTGCTCAGGGCCAGCCGATGAGCCGGCAGGTTCTGCTCGCGCATGGCGGCGGTGGTGAGCAGTACTTCCAATTCGATGTCCAGGGCGCCAGCGGCCTGGTCACGTTTGTCCAGCAAGTATGACAGCGGCTGCGGGTCGCCCTCAGGCCGCGCCGGTTGGGCTGTGCGGAACGGCTCAAGCGCCTCGGCCGTCACCACCCACGGTGAAATGGTGGTGATGAAGCTCTTCGACAGGAACGGCCCCAACGGCTGGTATTCCCAGGCCTGGATATCCCGCGCCGACCAGTCATTGAGCAGGCAGAAACCGGCGATATGCTCCGCCGCGTCGCCAATGGCAATCGAATCGCCCATCGCATTGCCCTGGCCGATCCACACGCCCAGCTCCAGTTCGTAGTCCAGGCGTGCGCATGGGCCGAAGGTCGGTTCGGTCTGGCCGGCGGGCAAGGTCTGGCCCTTGGGGCGGCGCACGTCGGTGCCCGAGGTGCGGATGGTCGAGGCACGACCGTGATAACCGATCGGCACGTACTTGTAGTTCGGCAGCAGAGGGTTATCAGGTCGGAACAATTTGCCGACGTTTTGCGCATGTTCGATACCGACATAGAAGTCAGTGTAGTCATTGATCCGCGCCGGCAGGTGCATCTGGCAATCAGCAGCGCGGTGCAGCACTTGCGCTTCACGCGTCTGCAGTGTGCTGCCTTCGGTCAACAGTTCCAGCAGGCGCTCGCGCAGGGCCACGCGCGGGCCTCGGCCCAGTTCGAAAAAGGCGTTCAGCTGGCCACCGGCTGTCGCGTCGACGGCGCGACGGGCTTCACCGTCGAACTCATCGATGGCGGCGTGCAGGTCCAGGATCGAGTCGCCAATCGCCACGCCAGCGCGCGGTGCAGAGCCGTTGATACTGAACACGCCCAGCGGCAGGTTTTGCAGGGGAAAATCGCTGTGACCATTGGCGGAGGCCACCCAGCTGCGGGTAGGTGTCGGCTGCGTCATGGGTTATCTCCGGTTCGGGTTGAAGGTGGCGGGCAACGAGGCCCAGCACGCGTCATAAGACGGTTGCAGTTGCGGGCAGTCCAGGGCGAACTGGGTCGGACGCAGCACTTGGCTGGTCTCGAACATGAAGGCCATGGTGTTATCGATCTTGTGCGGCGCCAGGTCCACATTGATCGCCTTGGTGCAGGTTTCGCCGTCCGGGCCGTGGGCGCTCATGCAGCTGTGCAAGGACGCACCGCCGGGCAGGAAGCCTTCGGCCTTGGCGTCGTAGGCGCCCTGGATCAGGCCCATATATTCGTTCATCAGGTTGCGGTGGAACCACGGCGGACGGAAGGTGTTCTCGGCCACCATCCAGCGCGGCGGGAAGATCACAAAGTCGAGGTTGGCCAGGCCATGGGTGCTGGTGGGCGAGGTCAATACGGTAAAAATCGACGGGTCCGGGTGGTCGAAGCTCACGGTGCCGAGGGTGTTGAAGCGGCGCAAGTCGTATTTGTATGGCACGTTATTGCCATGCCAGGCGACCACGTTGAGCGGGGAATGGTCCAGCTCACAGGCCCAGAGTTCGCCGAGGAACTTCTGTACCAGTGTGGTGGGTTGCTTGAGGTCTTCGTAGTGGGCCACCGGCGTCAGGAAATCGCGCGGGTTGGCCAGGCCATTGCTGCCGATGGGCCCCAGGTCCGGCAGGCGCAGCGGGGCGCCGTGGTTCTCGGCGACGTAGCCACGCGCCTGGGCGTCCAGCAGCTCAACGCGGAATTTGAGGCCGCGCGGCAGCACGACGATTTCCAGCGGTTCGACGTCCAGCACGCCAAGCTCGGTGGCGATGCGCAGGCGGCCCTGTTCCGGCACGATCAATAATTCGCCGTCGGCGTTGAAGAACACGCGCTCCATCGAGCGATTGGCGCGGTAGTTATAGACGCTGATGCCCGAGGGTTTTTCCGACCCGGAATTAGCGACCATTCCCACGAGGCCATCGATAAAGTCCGTCGGCTCGCTCGGAATATCCAGCGGGTTCCAGCGTAAGCGATTGGGCGTCACTGCCCCCAACGGCCCACCGGCCAACTGCCGTTCAAGTTTGCTGAACGCCGGGTGATTGGCCGATGGCTGGATGCGGTACAGCCAAGTGCGGCGGGCTTCGCTGCGCACCATGGTGAAGGCCGTGCCGGAAAACAGTTCGGTGTACAGCCCATAGGGCGCTTTTTGCGGGGAATTCTGGCCGACGGGCAGTGCGCCGGGTAGGGCTTCGCTGGCGAATTCATTGCCGAAGCCCGACAGGTATTCGAGGTTCATGGATCGTCCTCTGAGCGGAAGTTGTTTTTATCGTAATCCAGTTACGCATAACGTAATTTGATCACTATCGACCGTCAAGCTATAAAGACGCCCATTCATCTCTCGGATTCTCGCTCCTCCATGGAAAAGCCCCGCGACACCGGTAAACAGAAAGTCCGCTCGGCCGAAGTGGGCACCGATATCCTCAAGGCCCTGGCCGAACTGTCCCCGGCCACTTCGTTGTCGCGCCTGGCCGATCACGTGCAGATGCCGGCGAGCAAGGTGCACCGCTACCTCCAAGCGCTGATCGCCTCGGGGTTCGCCGAACAGAACACGGCCACCAACCACTACGGCCTGGGCCGTGAAGCCTTGCGCGTCGGCCTGGCGGCACTGGGCAGCATGGATGTGTTGAAGGTTGGCGCGATGCCCCTGGCTGAGCTGCGCGATGAATTGAATGAAACCTGCTTCCTGGCGGTGTGGGGCAACCAGGGCGCGACCGTGGTGCAGATCGAACCGGCAGTGCGTGCCGTGACGGTGGTGACGCAATTGGGTTCGGTGCTGCCGCTGCTCAGTTCATCCACCGGGCTGGTGTTCAGCGCCTTCCTGCCGTCGCGGGAAACCGTGGAGTTGCGTGAGCGCGAGATCCAGGCCGGCACCGCCCATGCCCTGGCGGATGACCAGGCGTACGCCACCGCCTGCGCACAGATCCGCAGCCGTGGCCTGCATTTTGTGCATGGCTTGTTGATGCCCGGCGTTGATGCGTTGTCGGCGCCGGTGTTCAACGCCGTCGGTCAAGTGGCGGCAGTGATGACCGTGGTCGGCCCCACCTCGTTGTTCCACGCCGACGAGGACGGCCCGGCGGCGCAGCGCTTGCTGGCGGCGACCCGGGCCGTGAGTTGGCGCATGGGCCACCAGCCCTGAGCTAGTCGTGCCACTGGGTCAGGGCCAGCGCCACGCGGTTCTCCAGCGCACGCACGGGTGCAGCGCCACTGACGTAGTTGTTGCTGATGATTGAAAACACCAGGCGCCGGCCCTCGGCGTCGGTGATGTAGCCACTCAACGAAGACACACCGGCCATGGAGCCGGTCTTGGCATGCAGGTTGTTTTCAGCCGCCGTGCCGCGCAAGCGGTAGCGCAGGCTGCCACCGGTCATGCGGTCCGGGTTGCCGGCAATGGGCAAGGCGTTGTACCAGGCATCGAACCAGGGCTGTTTGGCCGTGGCCAGCAGCAGATCGGTGAGGTTTTGCGACGACACCAGGTTACGCCGTGACAGCCCCGAGCCATCGACCTGGCTCAGCGTCATCGGGTCCAGCCCCTGGCGCCGCATGAAGTCCGCCACGGCCGCGACACCGGCCTGCGCCGTGCCCGCGTTGGCGGTCTTGCGCCCCATGGTCTTGAGCAAGGCTTCGGACATGTTGTTGTTCGAGAGTTTGAGCAGCGGCGTGATCAGTGCCTGCAAAGGTGCCGATTGATGTTCCGCCAGCACCCTCGCCGTCGCCGGGCTCACACCGCCGATCACACGCCGCCCCATCACCGTGATGCCCTGCTGCGCCAGCGCCTGTTCAAACAGGTTCGCCACCAGTTGGGTCGGCTCCCACACGCTCACCCACTGCCGGCTCTGCTTGCCCGGCGCCAGTGCGCCGCTGAGTTGCAGCAGGTTGGTACCGTGCTGACGGGTGATGCCGTAGTTGTTGCCAGGGCCGCTGACGGCGCGATTGCTGAGTTGCACGTAGTCCGTGGGCGGGCTGATGACCACGCTCACCGGCTGGCCCGCCATTACCGGCGCCTTCGCCGTGACCAGCAAGGTGCCCGCATCAAAATCGGTGTTGGGTGACACGGTCAGCGCCGAAATCTGCGCGCCGTAATAGGTGCTTTCATCGTCCTGGGCCCAATCCACGCCTAGCCGTTCCGCGTCGAACCAGGTGTCGTCGAAGACAAGATCGCCCTGGACCTGGCGCACGCCCTGCTCCGCCAGTTGTGCAGCCAACGCCTGGTAGTCGGCGAACTGCGTGGTCGGGTCGCCCAGGCCACGCAGGTACAGGTTGCCGCTCAGCTGCTCGCCTTGTTGCGTGCCATTGCCCAGCAGTTGGGTGGAGAAACGGTACTGCGGCCCCAGCACATCCATTGCCGCTGCGGTGGTGAGCAGTTTGAGGTTGGACGCCGGAATCAGACGGGTTCGCGGGTTGTGCTGGTACAGCGTGCTGCCGCTGCGGGCGTCGCGCACCATCAGGGAGACGGTAGCGCCGTTAAGGGCCGGGTCAGTCAGGAGCTGGTCCAGGCGTGCCGGGGTGGAAGTCGGTGAAACACTCGCGCAGCCACCCAGCAAAAACAGCATTGTGCCGGTGTATATCCACTTTCCAAATTGCATCGGTGATTGGTTTCCGCAAAAAACTGAGCGACAACGCTACCACTGTAGGAGCCGGCTTGCTGGCGAAAAAACCGGCCTACACCGCAAGCCGGCTACTGCATTAGAACTCCAGGGTGCTCGACACCGACACCTGCCGCGCATCCCCCATGGACACAAACAGCCGGCTGGCCGCCGAGGTGTAGTAGACGCGGTCGAACATGTTCTTCAAGTTGAGCTGGAACTTGACCTTCTGCCCATCGATCCTGGTGTCGTAGGTGGCAAAGGCATCCGCCACGGTATACCCCGGCAGCGTGAAATCGTTGGCAGCATCCCCCGCACGCTCGCCGACATACCGCGCACCGGTTCCCACCCGCAACTGATCGCCACCAAAGACGTTGCCGAAGTCATAGGCCACCGACAGCGAGCCTGTGTGCTTGGCAACGTTCTGCAGGCGGTTGCCTTCCAGGGTCGGGTCCTTGTCCTTGATGTCTTCGGCATCGGTGTAGGCGTAGCTGCCGATCAGGCTCCACTTGTCGGTCAGTTGGCCGGTGGCGTCCAGCTCCAGGCCACGGGAACGCACCTGGCCGGCAATGCTGTAGACGGTGTTCGCGCCGGAACCGACCGACACCAGCACATTGCGCTTGTCGATGGTAAACAACGCCGCGCTGGCGGTGATGCGCCCTGGGATATCGAGCTTGGCCCCCAGCTCCCAGGACTTGGACTCCTCGGGTGTCAGGTCGCCGGTCAGCGTGCTGCCGTCAGCCAAGGCGGCAATGGTGGAGTTGGGTTTGAACGATTCGGTGTAGCTGCCATAGAACGACAGTTCGTCGGTGTAGCGATACACCAGCCCCGCACGCGGCACCCAGGCCTGGCCGTTGCCGTTGGTGTTGGCCTTGAATGGCACGCCCTTGCCGGCGTATTGGTCATACATCTGGTAGCGCGCACCGGCGACAAAAATCCACTGCTCGTTCAGGTGAATCGCGTCCTGGAAGAACAGCGAGTCGCTGCGCAGCAGGTCGGTTTGCGCACTGTCAGCAGGGCTGACGGTGGTGCCCGCCACTTCGTTGCCATACACCGGGTTGTTGTAGTTAAAGGTGCCACGGGAGTTCTGGCGAATCAGATCGGCGCGATAGATCTTGCGGTACTCGTCATCCAGGCCGAATACCACATCATTCTGCAAGCCGAACACATTGACCTTGCCTTCCAGGCTCGCGGTGGCGAAACGGTCGGTGGTGATCGCCCCCTTGGTGCCATCCATCTTGCGGGTCAGGGTGCCGTTGGTGTTCACCGCGCTCACGCGCACTTGGCTGGCATCGTAGGTTTCGCGGTTCCAGCTGTAGCCGAAGTGAGCCTTCCAGTCGTCGTTCAGGTCGTGGTCGGCTTCGAAGCGGTACAGGTCAGACCGGCCTTCCATGTTGTTGAAGGGTTCGTCCAGCCGGCGGGTGGCCGGGATGTCCAGCGGATGGTTGGTCTTTGGATCGATGGCGGTGCCCCGGTCGAACGGCGTGAGGAACTCGCGGTGTTCGTAGGCAAACAACAGCTTGGTGGTGTCGCCATACCAGGCCAGCGACGGCGCGATCAGGCTCTCGCGGTGGGTACCGAAGTTGCGCCAGTAATCCTCGTCTTCATGGTCGACGATCAGCCGATAGGCCAGGCCGCTGTCGCCAATCGGGCCGGTGGTGTCTAGGCTGCCGCCGCTACCGTTCTTGCCATCACCGAAGGTGGAGCCGCGCACGGTCAGGGCGGTGGATTGGACCAGCTCAGGCTTTTTGCTGACGATGTTCACCACTCCGCCCGGGTCCTGGATGCCGTACAACAAGGAGGCGGGCCCCTTGAGGACTTCGACCCGCTCCGCCGTGGCATTCAGCGCACGCCCCTGCACGATAGGCATGCCGTCGCGCATGATCGAGCCGTTACGGTTGTCGCCAAAACCGCGCAGCATCACCGCGTCCTGGGTGCTGGCCAGGGTATTGGCCTGGGTGATGCCACTGATATTGCCCAGGGCGTCATCCAGGTTGCGCGGGGTCTGGTCGCGCAGCACTTGGGCCGGAACCACGTTGACGGTTTGCGGGGTTTCCAGCAGCAGGCCATGGGAGCGCATCACCGAACTGGTGGGCGGCGGCTGGTAGCTGGTGCCGTCCTGGGCCTGCTGGCCGACACCGCTGATGGTGGTCGCGCCAAGGTTGACCGCGCCGTCGGTAGGCACCGGTTCCAGGGCCAGGGTACGCGCGTCGATCTGGCGGAAGGTAAAGCCGGTGTTGCCGAGCAACCGTTGCAGGGCCTGGGTCGCACTCATCTGCCCGCTGACCGCCGGGGCCTGGAGACCATAGGGCGCTTCGTCGGTGTAGATCACGCTGATCCCGGTGACCCGGCTGAAATCGCTCAGGGCCTGGGGCAGCGGTTTGGCCGCCAGGGCAAAGTTGAACTGGGCGCTTTGCTGCGCCTGCGCCTGCGCCACGTTCAGGGGCAGCAACGCCAGCCCCGATACTGCCAATGCCGAGGCTCCCAGCCACTGTTTTACCCAACCGCCCGCCGTCGACTTCATGCTGTGAGAACCCGTGTAGAAAACGCTGTTAATGCGAATAGATCGCAGTTTCAAGCACTACACGGTTGGGCGGTGGATTTACCTCACTTTTATTTGCAAATATTTTGTTTATTGCGCCTGGATGCAAAACCCCATGCGTGGGAAATGCACATGCACGGTGCCAGCACGTTCATCGCTACGGCGCAGGATCAGCTCCTCGCGTCCCACAAACAACAGTTCGCCCGCCACAGGGTCGGTCCCGTAATCAGTGGCTGAAATCGTCACCTGCTGGCCGGCCTTGAAGCCGTTCAAGTCCTCGAACAGTTCCTCGGGCAAGGCGGCAGGTGTGGCATTGCGAGCGACTTCCAACGCTTGCTCGGCGCTCATCTCGCTGGCCGTGCCATGGCCAAAGCCCAGGACCCGTTCCAGCCACGCGGCGACAGCCGGGTACGCGTCCACCAGCGGCGCCGTCACCGACGAACCTTTGAGGAACCACAACGGGTGGGCCAGGGCAAAGTCGGCAATCGACGGCTCGCCGAACAGGAAATCCCCGGCCTGGTGCTGCAATTGTTGGTCGATACGGCTGACAATCGCCGGCCACTGGTGCTTGGCCACCTCCAATTGCACCCGGGTCGCGGTGCCACCACTGAACAACTTGGCACGGTCGGCCACCAGCACCTGGAGCATTTGCGGCGGCACCTTGGCGAACTTGACCGCCAGGGATTCCGGCTGGAACACCAGCGCCACCGCATGGGAGAACACCACCGAATCGGCCCACGCCGCGAAGCCCTGGGTGATCAACTCCAGGCCTTGGGGGAACAGCGCCGGCGCAGACTTTTCTTGCTCCAGACGCCGGGCGATCAATGCAGTGTCGCAATAGATATCCGCACCCACTTGCAGCACCGGCGTCTTGCGATAGCCACCGGTCAGGGCGGTCAGGTCGGGCTTGGGCATCACCGGTGAAATAAACACCGAGCGCCAGGACAAGCCTTTAAAGCCCAGCAGCAGGCGGGCTTTTTCAGCGAAAGGGGATTGCGGGTAGTGGTGCAGGATCAACTCAGACATGCCAGGCTCCGCTCAATGGATGAGCCGCTAGCTTAGCCTGCGATACGGCGGCTCGGTGCGATGGGAACCCATCAGTCAAATCAATGAGCCACTTGCCGCCAGGCATTCCTTGGCGCTCTTCCTGAGCTTCTTGATCAGCCGTTCCTGGCGCAGCGCCTCGCCTTTGCTCGCGCATTGCTCGGTGTACACCAGCGCCACTGCGGGGCTGGAGAGGAAGAACCGCGCGCCCTTGCCGCTCTGGTGCGAGGCAAAGCGGCGCACCGGGTCATTGCTGATGCCACAGTACAACGAGCCGTTGGCGGCACGCACCAGGTAGACAAACCAGGGTTTGGGGTCAGGAAGATCAGTCACGGGCAGTGTCGGCAAACCAGGGGAGCGCCAAGCTTATCAACGACCGGCCTGAAATGCCTTCAGACCTTTCAAGGCCTGGGCACGCACGGCGTTTTTCAGGGCCGGCGACCAGCCCAGCAACAGCCCCTTGAGGCCCAGCGCCTGACGCGACCAGCGCCACAAGTCAAAGTGATCGTGATGCTCGCAGATCTTGCCGTCGCGAAACACAAAGCGCGCACCAATGTCATTGACCACGGTATTGCCGGTGGCGCTGAACAGGTACGTCGCCACCCAATGCGCACTGCCGGTGGTGTCATCGCTGCGCACATGGTCGAAGGTCAGCGAAAAGTCCTTGGCCCGTGTGGTGAGCATGCGCCACATGTCACCGGCATCGCGGCCGCGCAGTTCGCCAAAGGCCGGGTCGCTGAACACCACATCATCGGTGTAGCAGGCGGCCATGGCCTCCGCGTCCAGGCGTTGGAAGGCTTCATAGAAGCGGGTGATCAACAGGTTATGGGCATCACTCATGGGCAGGCTCCGCGATTATCGCTGTAGGGGTGCACGATAAGCTGCGAAGCCTGGGAACACCATGGTCATTCACCGCATAAATGGAGCATGGCGAGGTTAGAGGTAGACGACATCCAGGGTTGCACTGCCGTCGAGGGGGATTTCCTGGTCAGCGGGCAACTTGCGTTTGTCGGCGATGGTGGTCTCCACCACCACATCCACCTGCATGGTCACCATTGAAAGCGGCACTGGATCGCCACCGGCGGCGCCGTTGAACGACCTCATCCAGCCCGGTTGCCAGACAGTGCCAGTGGGGGCATCAAGCCAGGTCTTGCCGTCGATTGATTCAATGACTGCCCGTGGCACGCTATCAGCCAGTGGGTTGATCATTTTGAGCATGTACCAGCCAATTTTTACATCGCCATTGGCCAACCCAAGGCCATAATTGGGACGAGCGCCGTTCCATTCTGCTGAAGTGCCTTCGCGGTTGTCATGGCTCTGTATCGCAAACAAAGTCGACGCAGCGCAGTTGACCGTCAGTTGTAGCGTGGCATCCGCCAGTCTGGTCGACTGGTACGGATGCAGGTCTTGCATGGAAATCTTTCCATGCTCGACCACACCACCACTTGACAAGGTCGGGGTGCAGGCGGAAGGCGTAATGGTGCCCTTGACACTCAGGTCAACCGCGGATGCGGCAAGCAAGTTGGACGCACCGGACAGTAGAAACACGGCAGCAATAAGGGACAGGGAATGTTTCATCATAAAAGACTCATTAAACATCGAACTTGGCACGACAAAAGACTGCCGCGCCAGTTCGACTAAGTGTTGGACAGAGGGTATATAGGCCCCGACTTATAGCTGCCGGGTACGTGAGTCAAATTTAACGCGCGTCCAACTTTAACCCAATGCAAGTATTACGAATCGCGCACTTCCCCCTGTAATAAATCTGCAACTTAAGCACTTGCAAAGTTGCTAGGGCACCATTCCACTTTCCCGCGCATAGGTAAACAGATCCACATCGGTAGAAATGCATAACCGCTGCATCGCCGTACTCTTTTGCTTGCTGATGGTCGAGATGCTGCGATTGACCCGCGCGGCAATCTGGCTGACGGTCATGCCGCTGGCGAGCATGCGCACCACTTCGTGTTCTTTACCGGACAGCCGTGCCGGCTGCGTTGGCTGCGCATGGCAGGCTTCATCCAGTTGCACGCGCAGGCATTCGCTGACAAAGGTGCGGCCTTCGCTCACGGCCTTGAGTGCCAGCGGCAGCTCCCGCGCTGACGCGCTTTTGGCCACGACGGCCTGCGCCCCATGGGAAAATGCCGAACGCAGGGTCGAGACATTGGCAAACATGGTCACCAGTACCACCGGCAATTTCGGGTATTGGCGATGCAACAATCCCAGCAATCCATACCCATCGGCTTGATGGTCGCCGGGCATGGCGAAGTCCGTGACAATAACATCGCAAGGTGTGCTGCCGACCAGGGTCAGCAGTTGGTCCGGGCCATTGGCCTCCCCCACGACTTTGCACTTACCACTCGCCTCGATCACCACTCTCTGACCGACTCGGACAATAGGGTGATCGTCAGCAATAATGATGCGAATCATCGGCGCTATCCAAGATAGAAGTGTGAGTCGGGCAAAATACCTCGGTGGTCTTTAAGCAACAACCGGAAATAATTAACCCCATAAAGCGACAGCCCCGTATTTTAGGACTTCAAGCAGTTCACCTACAGAATAAAAAGAATCAACCCTCAGAAAAGTACTACAACTTAGACGGATGATTTCCTTCAGCTCTATCAGAGGTAATCAAAGGAACGCCAGTTCTTCCAAATACCGCTCGACCTCTTGGCAAAGCGCCTGCAAAGCCGCGCCGTTAAAGGCGACACCCGAGAGATTGACGCGGTCGGTCAACTGGATCGCACGGCGCTCCAACCCCGTCGCCCCCAGGAACGCGATGCTACCCACCAGGCGATGCAGGCGCTGTGTCGTGAGCGAAATGTCGCCACTGACTCGCGCCTGCTCCAGTGCCTCCAGGTCTTCCCGTGCTTCCTGCAACAGGCTCTCCAACAGAGGTTGCACCACGCCCCAAGAGCCGAAAGCAGCGATCAGTCCTGCTCGGGTGGGCCGTGTTTCCTGAGAACGCTCATGCACGGTTATAGGTCCTTTGCGTAGACGCTGCCGGGGGTCCGGCAGCCAGTACATCAACACTTCCTTGAGTTGTTCGAGCGTGATGGGTTTGATAAGCCAGCCGTCCATGCCACTGTCCAGGCAACGCCGGACTTCTTGCTGGCCGAGCCGGCCGGTCAGGGAAATGACTGGCACGCGGGGTCTCCCGGCCTCACGCTCGCGGCGCCGCAGTTCACGGGCAAGGGTGTAGCCATCCATGAGCGGCATGCGGCAGTCAGTGATCACCAAATCAAACGTGCTGCCAGCCATTGCGTCCAGGGCAGCCTGCCCATCGCAGTGGACTTCATGGGGCACGCCCAATTTGTGCAGTAACCCGCCGATCAATAGCCGATAGACCCGGTGGTCATCTACTACCAGTACGTTGACGTGTTGCCAATGGCCTGGATATTTGCCCGGCAAAATAACCTCATGCAGAGCGACAAGCCCACCAGGTCCCTCATGGAGCAAGGAGTTGGTTGAAGTGTGCCAACGCAAGGCGCCAGCGTTTCTCGAACTTTTCGCGTACTAAAAGCAGCTCGACTCGTGGGATTGAGTCAGAGCGATAGTTGGGTAAGAACGTATCCGAGTGGATCTTTTTCAGCGATACAACTACTACGAGATTTAAGTTTTTCCTACAAGCGGCCCGCCACTTTCCCCACGCCTCCTCCCTCTCAAGCAACCCAGCCTCCCGCCTTTCGTATTTGTTGTATTCCTCCTTTCCCAGGGCTAGCGATACATTCCTCCCCACTTCAAAACGACCCAAATAGAGGTCTTTTGCCACTGCCGGCAAATCGTGCCCTAGCACGCCTTTATTCCAGGAACATTGATATGGACGCCTCACTCACCGCCGCCCAGACAGCCTTGCTGATCGTCGGTGGCTCATCTGACGCACTGGCCGCCAGTAGCGTCGACTTGACCGTCAAGGGGCTGATAACACCCAACGCCTGCAACCTGACCCTGACCGAGGAGCAGCCGATCGACGGCTCATCCCCCCTGGAATTGCGCTACCTGTAACCCACCAGCCTCTCACAAGGATTTGTGCCCATGAATAGCCCCACCCCCGCTGTTTTTGCCCTGCTGATGGCGGCTTGCACGCCGGCGGTCTTCGCCGCCAGCACTACCGACGTGAGCGTCACCGGGATCATCACCCCGAGCTCCTGCACGCCGACGCTTTCGGAAGGTGGTGTGGTGGATCACGGCAAATTGACGGTCAAGGACCTGGATCGCGACCAACCGACCCGCCTGCCCGTCGGTGAGATGAACCTGGCCGTGCATTGCGAAGGCGCGACGTTCTTCACCCTGAGTACCGTCGACAACCGCTCGGGAAGCTCGGCGATCAACCCGGTGTTCCACGGGCTGGGCAAGGTCAACGAAGACCAGGACCTGGGCAGTGTGGCTTTCGGGGTGTTCGAGCCGATCGCCGACAGCATGCCGGTGACCGCCATCATGTCCCGCGATGGGGGCGGCAGTTGGGGGCCTTCTTCGTACCTGGGGCACGCCGCGTTGACCTCATTCGCCGCGCCCGGCGACACCAGCACGCCCATTGCCATGCAGGACCTGAGCGCGCGCTTGCGCGCCTTCACCATCGTGGTTCCGGCCAGCGACCTGACGCTGCTCGATGAGGTGCCCATCGACGGGCACGCCACCTTGCAACTCAAGTATTGGTAAGCCGGCTTTTTCACTTTTCTTCCCACAGGAGTCCCACCATGAACCTCTCCATCAAGCCCCTCGTTGTCACCCTGCTGCTGGTAGGTGCCACCCAGGCGATCGCCGCCTCCAGCGTCGACCTCGCGGTCAAGGGCCTGATCACACCGAGTTCCTGCACACCGACCCTGTCCAATGGTGGCGCGGTGGATTACGGCAAGATCTCGGCCAAGGATCTCAACGCGGACCGCAAGACGTTCCTGCCCATGCAAACCCTGCAACTGACCGTCACCTGCGACGCAGCGACCCTGATGGCCATAGAGGGCAAGGACAACCGCGCAGGCTCAGATTACGAAAACGACCAGATGGAGTACGGACTGGGGCTGATCAACGGCACTGAAAAGCTCGGCGGCATGACACTGGGGCTGCGCAACCCGGTGGCGGACGGCGTGGCGGCCAGAACCATCATTTCCTATGACAGCGGTAACACTTGGGCTCCCGATTACATGTTCATGGACGACACCCTTCTTTCGGTGGCCGACGCGAGCACCGTGGCACCAATGCCGGTCCAAATGTTCAACGCCGACCTGCAGATCAACCCGTTCATTGCCCCGACGAACCAACTGACCCTGACCAACGAAGCCGCCATCGACGGCTCCGTGACCCTAACGGTCAAGTATTTGTAAGCCGACAGCTCGCCGCTGTTGCGCGCATCGCGGCCATTGCCGTTGCCCATGAACACCCGATCACGCCGCCTGGGGCACACCACTTTGCAACTCAAGTCTGGGTAAGCGCGCTTTCACCTTTTTCTACAGGAGTTCCGACATGCACCTCCCCATCAAGCCCCTCGTTGCCAGCCTGCTGCTGGCAGGTGCTACCCAGGCAATCGCCGCCTCCAGCGTCGACCTCGCGGTCAAGGGCCTGATCACACCAAGTTCCTGCACCCCGACCCTGTCCAACGGTGGCGCAGTGGACTACGGCAAGCTCTCGGCCAAGGACCTCAACGTCGATAACTCGACCGCCCTGCCCGTTCAAACCCTGCAACTGACCGTCACTTGCGAGGCAGCCACCTTGATCGCCATGGAAAGCAAGGACAACCGCGAAGGCTCGAGCTACATCGACGGCGTGCAGTACTACGGCCTGGGGCTGATCAACGGCAGCGAGAAACTCGGCCTCATGGAGATGAGGCTAGCGCCCCCTGTCGCCGATGGCATCGCAGTCAGATTCATTGCGTCCTACGACGGCGGTACCGCCTGGCACCCCGACCGCCAGCTAGCGCGCGACAGCATCACTTCGGTAGCCGACATGAACAGTATCACGCCGAAACCTGTTCAGTTGCTCAGCGCAGATTTGCAGATCTCCCCAACCATTGCCCCGACAAACCAACTGACCCTGGATAACGAAGCCAGCATCGACGGCTCCGTGACCCTGACGGTCAGGTACCTGTAAGCCAGTCGCGCACGACGGCCCCCGCCATTGCGCGCAACGCTGTCATCCCCGTTGCCCCTTAACCACGGTCACAAGACACAGCCATGAACACCTTTTCACGCCGCCTGGTGACACTCGCTTTCTGCCTGACTGCCGCGCCTGCCTTTGGCGCATCCTCTGTCGATCTCACGGTCCGGGGCCTGATCACACCCAGCGCCTGCACACCGCTGCTTTCGGCCGACGGCATCGTAGATCATGGCCGGATCCCGGCGCGCAGTCTCAATCAGCATGAGTTCAGCGCCCTGCCCACCCAGACTCTGGACCTGAGTGTGAGCTGCAACGAGTCGGTGCTGTTCGTGCTGGTGGGTCTGGACAACCGCGCCAGCTCCTCCCTGGGCCCCGGGTTTTATTACGGCCTGGGGAACAACATCCATGAGCCTAGCGAGCGCTTGGGCACCGTGTCCCTGGGGTTCCGTGACGTGGTGGTAGATGGCGAACCCGCGCTGGTACTGGCGTCCAGCAACCAGGGCCAGACCTGGTTCCCGGAGTCCAATGCCTACCCGGACACCTACATGGGCTTCGCCAAGCCGGGCACGCTGATACCCGAAGCCCACCGCCTGCTGACCGCCACCTTGCAGGTGAATACATCGATCAACGCGTCAGCATTCCTGACCCTCAAACAAGAGGTGCCGCTGGACGGTTCCATCGTGCTCGACCTGAGGTACCTGTAGCCATGTCACCTCTTCCCAACCCTCACTTTTCCCAACCGGTGAACCCCATGATTTCCCCGAACCGCGCCCGACGCCTGGGCGCCTGTCTTGTTCTGCTGTTCTGCGGCCCACTGCTGGCCGACGGCATGGTGCCGGACACCTCCGTGGTGATCGTCAACGAAGACGACGGTGAAGCCTCAGTGTCGGTGACCAACACCGACGACAAGCTGGCCCTGCTGCACGTCACCCTGGAAGACATTCCCGAAGACCCGGAACCGCTGCTGTTTGTCACGCCGCCCCTGGCTCGGGTCGAACCGTCCAAGAGCCAACTGATCCGCTTCATCCTGCAATCGCCCAAGCCGCTGGAAACCCAGCGCCTCAAGCGGGTGATTTTCGAAGGCATGCCCCAGGGCCGTTCGACCACCGAGGCCGGGCATGCCCGCGTCGGCGTGACCGTGCGCCAGAACCTGCCGGTGATTGTGCATCCCAAGGGCCTGGCACCGAACCGCACGCCCTGGACCGGCTTGAGCTGGAGCCTGGACCAGACTCAGTTGACGGTGCACAACCCGACGCCGTACGTGGTGCGTCTGGCCCAGGAACTGCGGCTGTTGCCAGGCACGGGCTCGGCGCTGTTGCCGCGCACTTATGTACTGCCGGGGGAAACCCTGAGCGTAACGGCCAGTGCAGCCGGGGCCACCCGCGTGCAACTGCAACCGGCCACCGTCTACGGCTTTGCCGTGGCGCCTTACGAAGCACCGATCACGCTTTAGCGCCCCTGCGTACCGCCCCGCAAGAGGGCGGCCGACACCCTTTGAGTACGACCTGTGAACACACTAATAACTGATCGTGGCGGCGAAGCCCTGCCCGACGTTTCATCCCGCCGTTCCCGCGCACTCCTGGCCGGCCTGGCACTGAGCTGCGCACTGCCGGCGGGCGAGATTCTCGCCGATGAGCTGCTGCTGGCCGGCTCCTTCGACCCCCAGACCCTGTCCCAGCGCGGCATCGATCCGGAACTGGCAAACATGCTGTTGCAGGCGCCACGCTTCGGGGCCGGCCGGCATGCAGTCAACCTGATCGTCAACGGTCAGCGGCGCGGTCGCGTGGATGTGCTGTTCGACGGTCAGGGCACGCTGTGCTTCAACCGTGCCTTGCTCGACGCCGGCAACCTGGTGGTGCCTGGCGACACGGGTGATACGGATTGCACCGGGTTTCTCGACGCCCACCCGCGCACCGTGATCGAGCAGGACCCGGCTAACCTGAGCCTGTCGCTGGTGGTGTCAACCGAGGCCCTGCGCCCGGTGGAACAGGACATTTCCGGCTACCAGACCGGTGGCTTTGCCGGCCTGCTCAACTACGATTTGACCGGCCTCTACAACGAATACGGTGACGACACGTCGCGCTTCGGCTCGGCCAATACCGAAGTGGGTTTCAACGCCGGTGACTGGATCGTGCGCAGCCGCCAGGTACAGACCTGGCAAGACAGCCAATCACGCAGCACCCACCTGGATGCCTATGCCCAACGCACCTTCGCTGCCCAGCAGGCGGTGCTGCAGGCCGGGCAGATCAGCCTCTACAACCCGGTACTGGCAGGCACGCAGATCACCGGCGCGCAGGTGCTGACCGAAACCGCCTTGCAGGAGCAGAACCAGGGCGCAACCATCGATGGCATTGCCAACAGCCCGGCCCAGGTCGAGATCCGCCAGAACGGCACGCTGATCCATTCCACCGTGGTGCCGGCCGGGCCGTTTTCGTTGCGCGATGTGCGTCGCTTGAACAATCGCTCGGACGTGGAAGTCACGGTCAAGGAAAGCACCGGCGAGGAGCGGCGCTTTACGGTGCCGGCGGCGATGCTTGGCCTCGGGTTACCGGCCCCGGGCTATTCGGTGGCGGCGGGACGCGTGCGCAAGATCGGCGACAGCGACGGCGCCGAACCCTGGGTGGTCAGCGCCGGCTGGAACGGCGCGGTACACCCCCAAGCCAGCCTGGGCGCCGGGCTGTTGGTAGCGGATGCCTATCGCTCGGCGGGCTTGAGCCTGGGCTGGTTGCCCTGGCAGGACAGCCAGTTTCAATTCTCCGCGCAGGCAGCCCAAGCCAGTCGCACCGATACCGAACAGGGCGTACAGACTGACCTGTCATGGTCCCAGCGCTTGAGCGAGCGCTGGGCTGTCAGCACCGCCCTGTCGTGGCGTTCCCTGGGCTACCGCGACCTGGATGAATCGACCTATTCCACCTACACCCATGAACAGCAACGCTCGCGCTACCGCGACCAGCAAAGCGCCACGGTGTCCTGGTCGCACCCGTCATTAGGTGCGTTCAGCGCCGGCTTCTCGCGCTCGGCCTCCTATGCGGGTTTCAGCAGCAGCCGCGCGCTGGCGTCATGGGGCACCAGTTTCGGCAACGTCTCGGTGTCCGCGAGTGCCGAATGGCAGGTCGGTGGCCGGCAGCAGAGCGATGACAGCCTGTACCTCACCGTCAGCGTGCCCCTGGGCGAGAGCCGTCGCGGCCGCGCCTGGGCGCGCAACACCGGCGGAGAACACCGCCTGGGCGTCGGCCTCAGCGAGCAACTCAACGACCAGTTGAGTTACCGCGTGGGCGTGGAGCGCGACAGCCGTGACCGCGAGGTGGAGTCGTCCCTCGGTATGTCCGCCTTGCCATATTACAGCCAGCTCGACTTCAACTACACCCGCTCCGACCGCGAACGCTCCAGCTACCAAGGCGGCGCGCGCGGCGGCGTGGTGGTGCATGGCGACGGCGTGACGTTCTCGCCCTACCCGGTGCGCGATACCTTCGCGGTGATGTCCGTGGGCGAAATGGCCGGCGTCAAGGTCAACACCCCCAGCGGCCCGGTATGGACCGACTGGCAAGGCCAGGCGGTGGTGCCGCAGGTCAGCGCCTATGGCCGCAGCCCGGTGGAAGTGCAAACCCGTTCGCTGCCGCGCAATGCCGATATCAGCAATGGGCTGGCGGTGATTTCCGCTGGGCGCGGGGCCGTCGACAGCGTGCAGTTTGGCGTGCATCTGACGCGTCGCGCCCTGCTGAACGTGACCACCGACGACGGCCGGCCCCTGCCCCGCGGCGCGGCGGTGAGCACCGCCGATGGCGAGTTCATCACTCTGGTGCAGGAAGGCAGCCAAGTGTTCCTGCCCGACGTGCTCGACACGCGCTCCCTGTGGGTCAAGGCCCCAGGCCAGGCGCGCTGCCGACTCGACTTTGCACTGCCGAAAAACAGTGACCCGGATGTGTATTTCGAGACCGCACCAGCCCGGTGCCGCCAACCATGAGGACTCTGACCATGGACCTGAAACCGGTCTTGTACGTCTTGGGCGTGTTGATCAGCCCCCACGCCCTGGCCGTCGAAGAATGCCAGCTCAATCTCAGCCAGACGCAGTTGGACTTCGGCTTGATGAACCGCGCCGTGGCCTTGGTGCCCGCGCCCGAGCGATTGTTGGGGGAGCGGCAGCTGAGCCTCACGCTGAACTGCCCGCAGCCCACCGACATGAGTGTGTTTTATCGCGGGCTGGGCGCGGGGCCTGGGCGGTTTCGCTTCACCGAACGCGGCAGTTACGCCTTGCAAGTGCGCGAAGCGGTGCTGGACGGCCAGGCAGTCGAGCTCGGTCTGATCGCAGGCCCTGGGCAAGCACCGTCCGCAGTCGGTGCTCCATTGGAATGGCAGCCTGACCACGGCGTGGTGCCGATGCGCGGTGGCGTCGCGGTAACCGGGCGCAACCTGTCGCTGCAATTGGACGCCAGTGCCTGGGCCAGTGAAAACGCTGCCCGGGTGCGCGACGCGGTCACCTGGGACACCGCTGGACTGTTCGATGCCCTCGGCGCCGGCCGCTCGCGGGAATTGCGCTGGCAGGCACGTTTTGCACCGGCGGCGTGTACGCCCACCCTGTCCAACGGCGGCCACGTGGAGCTGGGCAAATTGTCGGTCGGCGATCTGTCCGTCGACAAGGACACCGCTCTGGCGCCACGTGCGTTATCGCTCAGCGTGACTTGCGATGCACCCACCGCATTTGCCATGCGCATGCAGGACAACCGTCAGGGCTCGGCCACCGGTACCGGCGATGAAACCAGTTATGGCCTGGGCCTGGACGCCAGCCGACAGAAAATCGGGCGCTACCGGCTGCTGTTCAACCCCGCGCACATCACCGCCGACAGCTTTGCCCAGGTCTTCAGCACCGACTCCACCACCGGCAGCCTGCCGTGGAGCAACGCCGGCGCACGCATCACGGCAATAGGCGCCAATCGTTACCTGGGTTTCAGCAGCACATCCGGCAGTACCGGCGGGCCCAGCGCCATTCAAAACCTCAATGCCACGCTGAGCCTGGAGGCGACTGTCGCCCCCCTGGGCTCCCTGGACCTGGGCAACGAGGTACGCCTCGACGGCTCGGGCACTCTCGAAATTCACTACTTGTAGGAACTCAAGCATGAAAGCAATACAGATTCCACTGGCCGCCTGCGTAGGGCTGGCCTGCGCGTTACAGGCCCAGGCCGCCTCGACCGTCGACCTGAGCGTCAGCGGCGTGATCACTCCCAGTGCCTGCACACCCAGCTTGTCCAATGGCGGTGTGTATGACCTGGGCAAGCTTGCAGCCAAGGACCTGAACAGCGATCAACCCACACGGCTGCCCGCCTCCAGCCTGCACTTTGCAATCAACTGTGAAGCCATGACCTTGCTGGCCCTGGAACCCAAGGATAACCGCCTCGGTTCCAGCTACAGCGAATACTCCAGCACGTTCGGCCTGGGACTGGCTGGCAACAACGCCAAAATCGGTTTCCTGCAAATCACCCTCGAGTCGGTAGTGGCCGACGACGTTGACATGAATCCTATTGGCTCGACGGGGCCCGATACCTGGGCCCCATCAGCCGTGTTGTCGCACCACTTCCTGACTGCGTTCACCCCTGATCAGACACATGTCCCCGCAGCGATACAACATCTGACGGGCGACCTACAGTTCATTCCCTACCTCGCCCCCACCAACACCCTGCCGCTTACCGAAGAAGTGCACTTCGAAGCCTCAGCGACCCTGAGCATCAAGTACCTATAGGAGCTGAATCATGAAGACGTTATTGATTCTCGTGGCCGCCTTCGCCTGGCTTGCCAGTGCCGCCGCCACCCACGCTGCGTCCACTGTCGAACTCACTGTCGGCGGCTTGATCACCCCCATGGCCTGCACTCCGGTGTTCTCCGGCGGCGGGGTGGTCGATTTCGGCAAGATTTCCCAGCAAGACCTCAACCAATCCACCGGCACGCGGCTGCCACTCAAATCCCTGACCTTGACCGTCAGTTGCAACGCCCCGGGCCGCTACGCCCTGCGCATGCGCGATAACCGCGACGGCACCGCCCACGTCGACAGCGAAATTTTCTATGGGTTGGGCCTGGATAGCAGCGGCAACAAGATCGGTGTGTATTCGGTGAAATTCGACCCAAAACAGACCGTCGCCGACAGCGTCACGCAACTCTACGGCACCGAATCCACCACCGGCGGCGTGGCGTGGCGCACCGCCAATAGCAACCCGATCGATATCGGTTCGCGCAGCCTGCTGGGATTCACTGAGACCGAGGGCAGCACCGCCGGCCCTTCACCGATCCAGGTGCTGAGCAGCACGCTGACCCTGGAAGCGGTGATCAACGCCAAGCAGAACCTGGACCTGAGTCACGACGTGCGGATGGACGGCTCAGCCACCCTGGAAGTTGTTTACCTGTAATCCCCCCTTGACCCCTAGTTCCACCCATCACTGAAGGAAGACCTTTAAATGAAAGCATTTTTCCCTACTTGCACGGCCACCCTGTTGCTGGCTGCCGCCTCCATTGTGCAGGCGGCCAGCAGCACCGACCTCACGGTCAAGGGCACGATCACGCCTAGCGCTTGCAGCCCCGCGTTGTCCAACGGCGGATCGTTGGACTTTGGCAAGATTTCCTCCAGTGACCTACGCAAGGACCGGCCCACCTACCTGCCGCGACAAACGCTGCAAATGACGGTGACGTGCGAAGGCGCGACGATGATGGCCCTGGAGGCCAAAGACAACCGCGAAGGCACCGAGTCCTCCAATGACTATTACAACTTTGGACTTGGCCTGATCAATGGCACAGAGAGACTGGGCTACCTGACCATAAGTCCGATGAATCGCGTCGCTGACGGGGTCGGCGTCAGCGGTATTGTTTCATGGGACGGTGGGACGACCTGGGAGCGGGAGCCCATGATAGTGGATAACGGCCTTTACTCCGTCGCCCCCTTGGGCTCATTGACTCCGATACCGGTAACGCTGCTGACCACCGACCTGTCTGTCTCGGGGGTAATCGCTCCGACGCAAAACCTGACCTTGGACAACGAGGTGAACATGGACGGCTCCGTGACCATCACAGTCAGATACTTGTAAGACGAAAAGGCGTGGCGGCACTGGCGTTCCAACCAAGCCCAGCGTCTGTACACCGACCTTGAGCGGCAACGATCAAGGCGGTGTGCCTGTAGCCGTTACACCCGCTCGCTGCTGACCGCCACATAGCGCGCACGGCCGGCGCCCAGGCCGGCAACGATGGCGCCCACGCCGATCACCGCGAAGATCCAGCCCACTGCCGTCCAGCCGCCGGTCCAGTCATGCACCAGGCCGACTGCGAACGGCCCCATGGACGCCAGCGTGTACCCGATGCCCTGGGCCATGCTCGACAGGTTGGCGGCGACATGGGCGTCCCGCGAGCGCAGTACGATCAAGGTCAGCGCCAGGCTGAACGTGCCGCCCTGGCCCAGCCCCAGCAAAATCGCCCAGCCCCACAGCCCGTCGAGCGGCGCATACAGGCAGCCGAACAAGCCGCCGAGGGTCAGCAGCATCACCACCACGATTGCCAGGCGCTGGTCCTTGCCACGGGTGGCCAGCCACGGTGCGGCGAGGGAACTCAGCAATTGCACAATGATCGAGCCCGACAATGCCAAGCCGGCTTCGGTGGCCGTCAGGCCACGGCCGATCAGGATCGACGGCAGCCAGCCGAACACGATGTACGCCAACGACGATTGCAGGCCCATGTACAAGGTCACCTGCCAGGCCAGAGGGTCGCGCAGCAACCCCTTCACGCGGTAGGCGATCCGATGGGCGCCGTGTTTGTGCCCGACTTGCGGCAACCAGAACAACGCCGCGACCAGCGCCGGCACAATCCAGAATCCCAAGCCAATGCGCCAACGGTCGCCGAAGTAATGACTGAGTGGCACCGTCGAGCCCGCCGCCAACGCCGCGCCCAGGCACAGCGCCATGGTGTAGACGCCGGTCATCGCGCCCGCCTGTTTGGCAAAGTCGCGCTTGACGATGCCCGGCAGCAACACACCAATGATGCCGATACTTGCCCCGGCGATCAGGCTGCCGGCGAACAGGCCAAGCTCACCGAATGAGCTGCGCAGGATGATCCCTGCGGCCAACGTCAGCAGAATCCCCAGCACCACGCGCTCGGCACCGAAACGTCGAGCCAGGATCGGCGCCGTGGGCGCGAACAGCCCCAGGCACAGGACCGGCAAAGTGGTCAGTAAACCGGCCTTGGCCGCCGACAGCCCAAGGCTTTGCGAGACCTCAGCCAGCAGCGGCGACATGCTCGACAGTGCCGGGCGCAGGTTCAGCGCCACCAGGATCAGGCCCAGCAGCAACAGCCACGGGCGGCTTACCACGGGGTGGGCGTGCTGTACTTCCTCGTCATCGGCTTCGGCGTCGATCAGCAGCTCTTCAAGTTCGGTCGTGCGTTTGGCTTCAAGGTTCATTGATCAACTGCCGGCAGAGGGATTTGGCGCGTTCCGGGTCTTGGTTTTCGACCGCGTCGAGCAAGGCGATATGCAGGTCGAACACGGCCTGGCGGCGCGGTGAGATATTCAGGGTCTGGCGCAACTGCGCGCCGACGATGGCGGAGAAATATTGGTACAGCTCGCTCAAGGCAGGGTTGTGCGCAGCGTCGACCAAGTGTTTGTGAAACACCAGGTCGGCGCTGATATAGGCCTCCAAATCACCGTGGTACAACTCGGCGCTGGCGTCCAGTGCGCTGCGCAACAGCTTCAGATCTTGCGCGGTACGCCGCTGTGCAGCCAGGCCGATGGCCTCCACTTCCAGGATCTGCCGCGTCTCTTGCGCCTGCTCGAGCGTGCAGTGCGACAGCGCCCGCATCGCACCCAATGGGTCGGTCATCGAGCGCAGGTAACTGCCGTCACCCTGTCGGACTTCGATCAACCCGGAGAATGCCAACACCCGCATGGCCTCGCGCACGGTATTACGGCTGATACCCAGCTCGGCGGACAGCTCGGGCTCGGTGGGCAAGCGCTCACCAATGGCCCATCGGCCTTCAGTGATGCGCAGGCGTAACTGCTCCAGGGCCTGGTCGACCAGGGAGCGTTTGATCAGTGGGGCGATGTCTGTCATGAGTTTTGCGCTTTCGTCCAATCATAGGATGAATTTTCCTACAGCGTATGCGGACTTGCCTACAAAGGCAACGCACTAGGGTTCTTAGGCAAGCAAAGGAGCAGTATTTTCGATTGGTAAAATTACCCTCTGAGGGTAATTATGGACTCAGGTGTCTTATGGACAAGTACACACCTCATTACGATTTGGCGGTGATAAAGGCGGATGTGAGGCGGCTTGGCAGGCGAGCGTTTACCCGCACAGCAGAAGCATGCGGCGACGCTCTTGGCTTTAGCATCGAGGATATGCAGGAGGTCATCTATGAGTTGCAAAACTGGATGTTGTACAAGTCGATGACTACCTATAGAGACCATCGGGTATGGCAAGACGTGTATCACACACACTCAAAAGGCAGGGAGATTTACATCAAGGTCACTTACTCCCCCGACGGTGCCCCCCCGGTGATCTCCTTTAAGGAGAAGAACATATGAAGACAAAAGACTGCTACATCTGCGGCGCCCCCAATGGATTGTCATACTACGAGGGGCGCAGCGAGACCATCAGGATCAAAAACCTGGAGCGCCGGGTCGACAATCTTTCAGGCTGGGAATGTACAGTCTGCGGCGACGGCTTCTGGGACCCGGACAACGACAGCGCCGACCGCTTCGGTGAGGCCAAAGATGCACTGGCACTTGCCGCCCGAAAAATGATCGGCACCGAAATGAAACGTACCCGTCGCAAACTGCACCTTACCCAAAAGGAAGCAGTGGAATTACTGTCCGGTGGCGGTCACAACGCATTCTCTCGGTATGAGCGCGGCGAGCTTCTCGCCCCCAAACCCTTGGTGCTGCTGATGCGGTTATTGGATCGTCACCCGCATTTGCTTGCGGACGCAAAAGCGTTGGCAGACGGTGCGGATATGCGTGGCGCCTTCACCTACACCGTGAACAACGACGCTGAAGCACTCAAAGCGTCCTAGCCCCAAAAAAACAAACCCGGCACAGGGCCGGGTTTGTTTGTTCAACCATCGATCAATGCAAAATCTGGCTCAAGAACAACTTGGTCCGATCGTTCTGCGGGTTGTCGAAGAAGTCATTCGGCGCTGCCTGTTCCACGATTTCGCCCTTGTCCATGAAGATCACGCGGTTGGCCACGGTACGGGCAAAGCCCATTTCGTGGGTCACGCACAACATGGTCATGCCGTCTTCGGCCAAGCCGATCATGGTGTCCAGCACCTCTTTCACCATTTCCGGGTCGAGTGCCGAGGTCGGCTCATCGAACAGCATGATCTTCGGCTTCATGCACAGCGCACGGGCAATCGCCACACGCTGTTGCTGGCCGCCGGACAGTTGCCCCGGAAACTTGTGGGCCTGCTCCGGGATGCGCACGCGCTCCAGGTAGTGCATGGCGATTTCCTCGGCCTTGCGCTTGGGCATCTTGCGCACCCACATCGGCGCCAGCGTGCAGTTCTGCAGGATGGTCAGGTGCGGGAACAGGTTGAAGTGCTGGAACACCATGCCGACTTCACGGCGGATCGCTTCGATCTGCTTGAGGTCGTTGGTCAGTTCCACGCCATCGACCACGATGCGGCCTTGCTGGTGTTCTTCCAGGCGGTTGAGGCAGCGGATGGTGGTGGACTTGCCCGACCCCGACGGGCCGCACAGCACGATACGCTCGCCCTGCTTGACGTTGAGGTTGATGTCTTTCAACACGTGGAACTGGCCGTACCACTTGTTGACGCCCTGCATCTGGATAATGCCTTCAGGGCTCACAGGCTGTTTGATCGCTTCGCTCATAACAACAACTCCTAACGCTTGTGGCCTGTGTCGAGCTTGTGTTCCAAATGAATGGAATAGCGCGACATACCAAAACAGAAAATCCAGAACACCAGGGCCGCGAACACGTAGCCTTCGGTGGCCATGCCCAACCATTTGGGGTCGGCGGCGGCTTGCTTGACGCTGTTGAGCAGGTCGAACAGGCCGATGATGATCACCAGGCTGGTGTCCTTGAACAGCGCAATGAACGTGTTGACGATGCCAGGGATCACCAGCTTCAGGGCTTGCGGCAGAATCACCAGGCCCATGCTGCGCCAGTAACCCAGGCCCATCGCCGCAGCGGCTTCGTACTGACCTTTTGGAATCGCCTGCAGGCCACCGCGCACCACCTCGGCCACGTAGGCCGACTGGAACAGGATCACGCCAATCAATGCACGCAGCAATTTGTCGATGCCCATGCCCTCAGGCAGGAACAACGGCAGCATCACCGAGGACATGAACAGCACGGTGATCAATGGCACGCCACGCCAGAATTCGATGAAGGTCACGCAGACCACTCGAATCGCCGGCATATTCGAACGCCGCCCCAACGCCAGCATGATGCCCAGTGGCAACGCGCCGGCGATGCCGACAGTGGCGATCACCAAGGTCAGCATCAAGCCGCCCCATTGGCTGGTCGCCACGTTGGTCAGGCCGAAGATCCCGCCGTGCAGCAGGAAGTAGGCAATGATCGGGTACAGCACCAGAAAGCTCAGGCCGTAGACCGCCTTGCGCTGGAAGCGCGAGATGAACAACGGCGCCACGCCGACAATGGCCAGCCACACGGTGAGGTCTACGCGCCAGCGCAGGTCGCCGGGGTAGTAGCCGTACATGAACTGCCCGAAGCGCTGTTGGATAAACACCCAGCAGGCGCCTTCCTTAGTGCAATCGGCGCGCGTGGTGCCGACCCAGTTGGCGTCCAGGATTGCCCAATGCAGGATTGGTGGCACCACCAGGTAGATCAGGTAAAACGCCAACAGGGTCAGCAGGGTGTTGAGCCAGCTGGAAAACAGGTTGGCGCGCATCCATGCCATCGGCCCGAACACTTTGTTCGGCGGTGGCATATCAGGTTTGAACGTATGCGTACTCATGCGTGTTTCCTCACCGCTCGATCAGCGCAATGCGCTTGTTGTACCAGTTCATCAGCAAGGAAATGCTGATGCTGATCGCCAGGTACACGCTCATGGTGATGGCAATGACTTCGATGGCCTGGCCGGTCTGGTTGAGCACCGTGCCGGCAAACAGCGAAACCATTTCCGGGTAACCGATACCGGCAGCCAGCGACGAGTTTTTCGCCAGGTTCAGGTATTGGCTGGTCAGCGGCGGGATGATCACTCGCAGTGCCTGCGGAATGATGACCTTGCGCAGCGTCGGCCCAGGGCGCAGGCCCAGGGAGCGCGCGGCTTCGGTTTGGCCATGGCTGACGGACTTGATGCCCGAACGCACGATCTCGGCAATAAACGCTGCCGTGTAGACGGTAAGCGCCAGGGTCAGTGCCAGCAGTTCAGGGATGAGTACCCAGCCGCCGACAAAGTTGAAGCCCTGCAGCTTGGGCATTTCCCAGTGCAGCGGTGCACCGAAGATCAAGGCGCACAACGCCGGGATCACGATGAACAGCGCCAGGCCCGCCCAGAACTTATGGAAGGGGACGCCGGTGGCTTCAAAGCGCTTGTTGGCCCAGCGCGCCATCAGAACGATTGCCACGATGGCCACGACGATGCTGACCACGAACGGCCAGAAACCGTCAGCGGCAATCGCTGCCGGCATGTTCAGGCCACGGCTGCTGACAAAGAAGGTATCGCCGAAGTTATGGCTGTTGCGCGGCCCCGGCATGGTCAGGAACACCGCGAAGTACCAGAACAGGATTTGCAGCAGTGGCGGAATGTTGCGGAACACCTCCACATACACGGTCGCCAGCTTGTTAATCATCCAGTTCGGCGACAGCCGCGCCACGCCGATGACGAACCCGAGCAGCGTCGCCAGGATCACGCCGATAAACGTCACCAGCAAGGTGTTGAGCAAACCGATCACAAACACCCGGGCATAACTGTCCGATTCGGTGTAATCGATCAAATGCTGCGCGATGCCGAAGCCGGCACTGCGCTCAAGAAAGTCGAAACCCGAGGTAATGCCTCGGTGCTGAAGGTTGGTCTGGGTATTGTTGAAGAGGTACCAGCCCAGCGAGACCACCGCCACAATCGTGATGATCTGGAAGAGCCACGCACGCACTTTGGGATCGCTGAAGCTGAGCTTCTGCTTGGGTGCGCCGATTTGATTTTGCATGAAGTGCCCCGGAAAGAATGGAACAGAACATCACCCGGCGGTTGGCCCACCGGGTGACAGAACCATCAGCGATCAGCGCACAGGTGGTGCGTATTGAATGCCGCCAGCGTTCCACAGCGCGTTCAGGCCACGGTCGATTTCCAGCGGGGTGCTCTTGCCCAGGTTGCGCTCGAACACTTCACCGTAGTTACCGACTTGCTTGACGATCTGTACGACCCAGTCTTTCTTCACTTTCAAGTCTTTGCCGTATTCGCCGTCAGCACCGAGCAGACGGGCAACGTCCGGGTTCTTGGTGGACTTGGCTTCAGCTTCAACGTTTTTGGAGGTGATACCGGCTTCTTCAGCGTTGAGCATGGCGTAGCCCACCCAGCGCACGATGGCCAGCCACTCGTCGTCGCCGTTACGCACGACTGGGCCCAACGGTTCTTTGGAAATGGTTTCCGGCAGAACGACGTAGTCCTTCGGTGCGGCCAGCTTGCTGCGCTGTGCGAACAGTTGGGACTTGTCGGAGGTCAGCACGTCGCAACGACCGGATTCCAGCGACTTGGCGCTTTCGTCGGAGGTGTCGAAGGTGATCGGGGTGTATTTGAGGCCGTTGCCACGGAAGTAGTCGGAAACGTTCAGCTCAGTGGTGGTACCGGCCTGGATGCAGATGGTTGCACCGTCCAGTTCCTTGGCACTTTTCACGCCCAGCTTGTTGTTTACCAGGAAGCCGATGCCGTCGTAGTAAGTGATGAAGCCCGGGAATTTCAGGCCCATGCCGGCGTCGCGGGAGCTGGTCATGGTGGTGTTACGGGACAGAATGTCGACTTCGCCGGATTGAAGCGCGGTGAAACGCTCCTTGGCATTCAACTGGCTGAATTTGACCTTGGTAGCGTCGCCGAAAACGGCAGCGGCCACAGCGCGGCACACGTCAGCGTCGATCCCCAGGATCTTGCCGCTGGCATCCGGCACCGAGAAACCCGGCAGGCCGTCACTCACGCCACATTGCACAAAGCCTTTCTTCTGCACGGCGTCCAGGGTGGCGCCCGCTTGGGCGAAACCACTGACACCCAGTACAGCCGCCGCGGAAACGATGGCCAGGGTGGATTTCAATACCTTCATTCAAACCTCCAGTTTGCTCTTGTTGTGTCGGAGCTCGAACCTCAGCGCACCCTTATGAGGCGATATCGACCCGTGTTGGCTTTTTTTAGGGTCAAGCGGCATGAAGTTGTCGCAGTAATTCCAGTTGCTATCCCACAAGCGGCAGTCACTGATAGTGTTACCGTCCCAGGAAAGTTCTGACATCGACCTACACATAGCAAGGCGCGTACCAGAGTGCCGGCTGAGCCGTTTCAGCCCATGATCAAGTGCAAAAGATTCAACCTTGCGACATTCTCTTAACAGATCAACCAGCGGCGCACCGTTCCGTCGCACTTAATCGGAGCGCACGCACATTAATGGAGCAGACATGACCGAACCCTTGATTCTTCAGCCCGCCAAGCCCGCAGACGCCTGCGTAATCTGGTTGCATGGCCTGGGTGCCGATCGCTACGACTTCCTGCCGGTGGCCGAAGCGTTGCAGGAAACTTTGCTGACCACCCGCTTCGTTTTGCCCCAAGCGCCCACCCGCCCGGTGACGATCAACGGTGGCTACGAGATGCCCAGTTGGTACGACATCAAGGCCATGAGCCCTGCCCGCTCCATCAGCCTGGAGGAGCTGGAAGTCTCGGCCAGCATGGTCGCGGATTTGATCGAAGCGCAGAAGAGAACCGGAATAGACGCTTCGCGGATTTTCCTCGCGGGTTTTTCCCAGGGCGGCGCCGTGGTTTTCCACACCGCGTTTATGAATTGGGAAGGACCGTTGGGTGGCGTGATCGCCCTTTCCACGTATGCACCGACCTTCGATAACGCGCTGGAATTGTCTGCCAGCCAGCAGCGCATTCCCACCCTGTGCCTGCACGGCCAGTACGATGACGTAGTGCAGAACGCCATGGGCCGCAGCGCCTACGAGCATTTGAAGAGCCGTGGTGTCACCGTGACATGGCAGGAATACCCAATGGGCCACGAAGTGTTACCTGAAGAGATCCGTGATATCGGTGCCTGGTTGACCGCTCGCCTGGGTTGAACACTGCCGTTTATGTAGCCGTATGACAGACGCACTACGCCGCGCCCGATTCTTGCATTACACTGGCCGGCGTACATTCCTTAACCAATTAATGAGATCACCGTGCTCAAAGCACTTAAGAAGATGTTCGGCAAAAGCGAGGCTGAGCCGCTCGCGCCAGTTCCCAGTGCTCCTGTCCCGACACCCGGCAGCCGCAACGACGGTCAACAGCCCGGCCGGACCGCACCTGCCGCCCAGCCGAAGAAGCCGACCGTGACGCCGCCTGAACCGGCGCAACCGGTTGAAGCCGCTCCCGTGCCAGTCGCAGCCGCCGCGCCCGTCGCCCCCAAGCCGCGTCGCGAACGTGCGCCAAAACCGCCCGTGACCCCATGGAAGCTCGAAGATTTCGTCGTCGAGCCCCAGGAAGGCAAGACTCGCTTCCACGATTTCAAACTGGCCCCGGAACTGATGCACGCCATCCAGGACCTGGGCTTCCCGTACTGCACGCCGATCCAGGCGCAGGTGCTGGGCTTTACCCTGGCGGGCAAAGACGCCATTGGCCGCGCCCAGACCGGTACCGGCAAGACCGCCGCGTTCCTGATCTCGATCATCACCCAGTTGCTGCAGACGCCGCCGCCGAAAGAGCGCTACATGGGTGAACCGCGCGCACTGATCATCGCCCCGACCCGGGAGCTGGTGGTACAGATCGCCAAGGACGCCGCCGACCTGACCAAGTACACAGGCCTCAACGTGATGACGTTCGTCGGTGGCATGGACTTCGACAAGCAGCTCAAGCACCTCGAAGCTCGTCACTGCGACATCCTGGTGGCGACACCGGGCCGCCTGCTGGACTTCAACCAGCGCGGCGACGTGCACCTGGACATGGTCGAAGTGATGGTACTGGACGAAGCCGACCGCATGCTCGACATGGGCTTTATCCCACAAGTGCGTCAGATCATTCGCCAGACCCCGCCGAAAAGCGAACGCCAAACCCTGCTGTTCTCCGCGACCTTCACCGAAGACGTGATGAACCTCGCCAAGCAATGGACCACCGACCCGTCCATCGTCGAGATCGAGGCGCTTAACGTTGCCAGCGAAAACGTCGAGCAACACATCTACGCCGTGGCCGGTGCCGACAAATACAAACTGCTCTACAACCTGGTCAACGACAATGGCTGGGAGCGGGTGATGGTGTTCGCCAACCGCAAGGACGAAGTTCGCCGCATCGAAGAACGCCTGGTACGCGATGGTGTGAACGCTGCGCAACTGTCGGGCGATGTGCCGCAACACAAGCGCATCAAGACCCTGGAAGGTTTCCGCGAAGGCAAAATTCGCGTGCTGGTGGCCACTGACGTGGCAGGTCGCGGGATTCACATCGACGGCATCAGCCATGTGATCAACTTCACCCTGCCGGAAGTGCCGGACGACTACGTGCACCGCATTGGCCGCACCGGCCGTGCCGGGGCTGCGGGGGTGTCGATCAGCTTTGCTGGGGAAGATGACTCGTATCAGCTGCCGTCGATCGAGGCGCTGTTGGGGCGCAAGATCAGCTGCGAGACGCCGCCGACGCATCTGTTGCGCCCGGTAGAACGCAAACGCCCCTAAAGCTGGAATGCAGTAAAAAAATGTGGGAGCGGGCTTGCTCGCGAATGCGGTGTATCAGTACCAGATTCATTGACTGACACTGCGCATTCGCGAGCAAGCCCGCTCCCACATTGGGTTTTGTGTTTAGCCAGCTACTTCCAGCGGTCTGCAGCGGCGTGGTCGCTACTGCGCCCTTCCACCCAACGCGGCCCCTCACTGGTATTTTCCTTCTTCCAAAACGGCGCCCGCGTCTTCAAGTAATCCATCACAAACGCACAGGCATCAAATGCAGCCTGGCGATGGGCGCTGCCTGCCGCGACGAACACAATCGGCTCACCCGGTTCCAGCGCGCCCACACGGTGCAGCACCTCCAGCTTGAGCAACGGCCAGCGTTGTTCGGCTTCCACGACGATCTTGGCCAGGGCTTTCTCGGTCATGCCGGGGTAGTGCTCAAGGAACATTCCCGACACGTCGCGGCCATCGTTAAAGTCGCGCACATAGCCGACAAAACTCACTACCGCGCCCACGCCGACATTGGCCGCATGCATCGCGTTGACCTCGGCGCCGGGATCGAACGGCTCAGCCTGTACACGAATGGCCATGTTCAGCCTCCGGTCACGGGCGGGAAAAAGGCCACTTCATCACCGGCTTGCACCGGCTCATCGAGACCACACAATTCCTCGTTGCGCGCGCACATGAGGCTGCTCTCGTTGAGCACAGCGAACTCCGGATCACTGGCAAGGGCCAGGCGCACAGCCTCGACAGTGGCGAAATCGCCTTCCATCTCCAGCGAGTCAAAGCCCACCGCTTCGGCGTAACGCGCAAAAAACAATACGTTGATACTCATGCCTGGTCCGCCTTGAAGTGCCCGCTTTTACCGCCGAGCTTTTCCAGCAGGCGAATGCTTTCGATGGTCATACCGCGATCCACGGCCTTGCACATGTCGTAGATTGTCAATGCCGCGACGCTGGCGGCGGTGAGGGCTTCCATCTCCACGCCGGTCTGGCCGGAGAGTTTGCAGCGCGCCAGGATATGCACAGCGTCCACGCCATCGGCACTCAGCTCGACCTTGACGCCCGTGAGCATCAGCGGGTGGCACAGGGGGATCAGGTCGCTGGTTTTTTTCGCCGCCTGGATTCCGGCAATACGGGCCACGGCAAACACATCGCCCTTGGGGTGGGCGCCATCGACAATCATTTTCAGGGTCTCGGGTAGCATGCGCACACGCGCTTCAGCCACCGCCTCACGGAAGGTCACGGACTTGTCGGTGACGTCGACCATATGAGCGCGGCCTTGGGAATCGAGATGAGTCAGCACAGGGATACTCCTGATCAGGAGCATCGATTGTAAACCCAACGCATAACAAATGTGGGAGCTGGCTTGCCTGCGATGCAGGCACCTCGGTGTGTCAGTCACATCGCGGTGATGCTATCGCAGGCAAGCCAGCTCCCACAAAAGCCAGCTCCTGCACTGGCTGTGTTTTTACAGGTGAGATTCGGCGTATTCAGCCAGAATCGAACGTGGAACCCCTTGCAGCGCAATGTGCACGCCGTTCGGGAAGTCTTTGAAGCGTTCCGTCAGGTACGTCAGCCCGGAGCTGGTCGCGGACAGGTAAGGGGTGTCGATCTGTGCCAGGTTGCCCAGGCACACCACTTTGGAACCGGCGCCGGCACGGGTGATGATGGTTTTCATCTGGTGCGGGGTAAGGTTCTGGCATTCATCGATCAAAATCAGGCTCTGCTGGAAGCTGCGACCTCGGATGTAGTTGAGGGATTTGAACTGCAACGGCACTTTGCTGAGGATGTAGTCGACGCTGCCATGGGTGTTTTCGTCATCCATGTGCAAGGCTTCGAGGTTGTCGGTGATCGCCCCCAGCCACGGCTCCATTTTTTCCGCTTCGGTGCCGGGCAGGAAACCGATTTCCTGGTCCAGGCCCTGCACGCTGCGGGTGGCGATGATGCGGCGATAGCGCTTGGTCACCATGGTCTGCTCGATGGCGGCGGCCAGGGCGAGGATGGTTTTCCCCGAGCCTGCGGCGCCGGTCAGGTTGACCAGGTGAATGTCCGGGTCGAGCAGCGCGTACAGCGCCAGGCTCTGGTAGATATCACGCGGTTTCAGGCCCCAGGCTTCCTGGTGCAACAGGGGTTCCTGATGCAGGTCGAGGATCAGCAACTTGTCGACCTGGATCTCTTTGATCCAGCCCACGAAGCCCTGCTCGTCGATGATGAACTCGTTGATGTGCACGGCCGGCAGGTTGTCGATCAACTGCACCTGGTGCCAGGTGCGGCCATGGTCCTGACGGGTTTCGACTTTGCTGACCAGGTCCCAGAAGGAGCCCGTCACCGTGTGATACCCACGGGAGAGCATCGACACGTCGTCGACCAGTTGGTCGGTACTGTAGTCCTCGGCAGCGATCCCACACGCTCGTGCCTTGAGGCGCATATTGATGTCTTTGGTCACCAGCACCAGGCGCAGGTCCTTGTCGCGTGCGTGCAGGTCGATCAATTGGTTGATGATTTTGTTGTCGTTCAGATTTTCCGGCAGCAGGCTGTTGGGCTCGCTGCGCTTGCTCATCAGAATCGACAGCAACCCCTTGGGTCCGCTTTTGCCGCGCTGGATCGGTACGCCGACTTCGACGTCCTCCGGCGACGCTTCGCCCAATGTCTTGTCGATCAGGCGGATAGCCTGGCGGCATTCGGCGGCAACGCTGTGGTGCCCGCTTTTGAGTTTGTCGAGCTCCTCAAGCACGATCATCGGGATGGCGACGTGGTGTTCTTCGAAGTTGAGCAGTGCGTTTGGATCGTGAATCAGTACGTTGGTATCAAGCACATAAAGGATTGGCTGGTCGGAAGAAGGGTTACGTCCATGATCATCCATACTCGGTCACCTTTGTGGGAGCCAGTCGACGCAATACCTGGGCGGTGCTGCGCCTCGATTCGACCACCGACTGCACCTGAGTGACGTCAAGCGCAGTGCCCACATGAGGAGTCTTGGAAGACGCCACCTGTGCTGCAGGTTTCGGCGATCTGACTTCGTAATACCGCAAAACCCATGACAGGAAAAAGCACTTTGACGCTTTTTTGAAGTTTATTTTTCAGGATGACGAATAGCACTAGTCGAGTGCCACGTACCCCGCTAAAGTCGGAAGTCCGCCTGCATCGAAATATCGCAAAAAATCACCCCAAAAAGGCCTCATCCCCAACAGGGCCGGGCATTTTCAGCGAAACGCCTCTCGGCAGTCCTGCCAACCCAGACCACTCTGCGCCGTCGCTTGCAACAAGATCGGCAACGCCACCCGTGCCTTGTCCTGGGTGTCATGAAAAACAATCACACCCTTGCGCCACAGCAGCATCAACGTCAGCACCCGTTGCGCCGATTCTTCGGCCTTGAGCTTGCCCGGTTCGTCCTGGGAATCAATGTCCCACAACGCCACTTGCAGACCCTGTGCCTGGAAAAAGCCCTGGCTGTCCGCACGGCGTTGGCCATAGGGCGGACGGAACAGCGGCACGTAGTTTTCCGGCATCAGGTTTTGCGCCAGCGAGGCGCTGCGGGTAATCGAACCCTGCCAATCCACCCAATGGCTGTGGGAGCGATACTGCCAGCCCTGGGTGCCGACGCACTGGCCTTGGTACAACGCCTGCACATCGGCGACCGAACTGCGCTCCACACGGGTTTGCAGGCTGCTGCCGAGGGCAAAGAACGTCGCGTTCATCTTCTGCTTGCGCAGGTAGTCAGTGAGCCAATCGGTGTTGCCGCTGACCGGCGCCGGGCCGCCGTCGAACGTGAGCAGGAACAAGCGATCGTTGAATTCGTCGCCATTACGTTCATGGTCGCCGAAACGCGCGATTTCGCTGCTGATCTGCGGGAACAGCGCGGCCTTGCGCAGCAACTCGTCCAGATAACGTTCGTGGAAGACATGGCTGGGGCCGGCCCAGCCTATATAGAAGGAGTTTTCGCTGACCTCGAACTTGCCGGCCTGCTCGCGCAGGTCGTCCATGCTCTCTACCAGGTAGCAAAATGAGGCGTCCTCCTCGCAGCTTTGCTGGGCGAAGGTGTAGTTCTCCAACAGACGCTGCCAGAGCTGGCGGCGCAGGTCATCGATGGCGGCCAGGTTGATGATCTTCAGGCCCAGGCGCTGCTTGAGCGCGGCCTCGTCCTGGTTCTCGCTGGCCAGCAGGCTGTGGGCGAACATGAGGATTTCCGCGCGCGAGGCCACATCGAACAGCGCCGGGCTGCCGAGTTTTTCCGGCCAGGTGCTACGGTCCAGGCTGGCCACATCCACGGGCGCCGCGTGGGCATTGAGGCACAACAAGCAAGCCGACAACAAAAGCGCTATTCGCACACGGGGTCTCCCTCTCCAGAGTCACCGGCCATCATAGCGGATCGCGCCTATCGCCATCATAGGTGGAGTCAAACCGCCCAACCCCCTAGAATCCCCCCACGTTTACAGGAGACGACTTCATGCTGATGGTGATTTCCCCCGCCAAGACCCTCGATTTCGAGACCGCGCCAGCGACGCAGCGCTTTACCCTGCCGCAGTACCTGGACCACTCCCAGGAGCTGATCGAGCAACTGCGCACCTTCAGCCCGGCGCAAATCAGCGAACTGATGCACGTATCCGACAAAATCGGCGGCCTCAACGCCGCCCGCTTCGGCAGTTGGACCCCTGCCTTCACCCCCGCCAACGCCAAGCAGGCGTTGCTGGCGTTCAAAGGCGATGTGTACACCGGCTTGAATGCCGAAACCTTCAGCGATGCCGACTTCTCCTACGCCCAGGATCACTTGCGCATGCTCTCGGGCCTATACGGTCTGCTGCGGCCCTTGGACCTGATGATGCCGTACCGCCTGGAGATGGGCACCAAGCTGCCTAACGCCCGTGGCAAGGACCTGTACGCCTTCTGGGGCACGCGCATCAGCGAATGGCTTAACGAAGCACTGGCCGAACAAGGCGACGACGTGTTGCTCAACCTGGCCTCCAACGAGTACTTTTCGGCGGTCAAGCGCACTGCGTTGAATGCGCGAATCATCAATACCGAGTTCAAGGACCTGAAGAACGGCCAGTACAAGATCATCAGTTTCTACGCCAAGAAGGCGCGGGGCATGATGAGCCGCTTTGTGATCGAAGAGCGCATCAACGACCCGGCAAAGCTCAAGCAGTTTGACGTGCAGGGCTATCGCTTCAACGCCGAGCAGTCGAAGCCGGACAATTTGGTGTTCTTGCGCGATCACGCACCGGAATAAAGCGGCCGCTCCTTTCGCCGCACTGAATCTCAACTGTGGGAGCTGGCTTGCCTGCGATGGCGGTGCATCAGTCGATTCATTTCTGACTGATACACCGGCATCGCAGGCAAGCCAGCTCCCACATTTTTTTGCGCATTTCAATCAGGGAATCGTCATTATTTTGGCGTCAAAAAATATCCTGACGCATCTCTAACAATTCTTTCACTCGACATTCGTCGATTTTTTTCGTAGTGGCACCACTTTTTTAAAACACTAGTGGCACAAAACTATCCCAGCGTGCCAACTCCCTATAACTACTGGCCCAAATAGCAAGTGCTATCAATATAGTAGCAGTGCCATCTTTGCCAATATTTCAAGAAATTTCAGGAAACAGGATGAGTGGGCTGGAACTTCGTCCTAAAGCACCGCTCATACCACCGGTAACGAAATTCTCTGTTTCTGTAGGAGATGACTTACACGGCAGACCAACGGAAGTAGCGAAGTTGTCACATTAACTTTGACTCAGTGGTCACATTACCAACCGATTAGTTGAGAGCGGCGATAAGGATCAATTGCCACGAACTATAAGGCCAAGGCTGTGCTTACCCTAATGGGTCAGTGATACAACCCAAGGCATTGATATTTAAGGCTTAAAGCCCCCTATCAAAGCCATGCGGCACTGGCGCCGAGCCCTTCTCCCAGGAAGGCTGGCTGCATTTCAGGGCAAGCCCCAATAACAAGGCCAAGTTGCGCACAACTTGAGTGCAATAGTTAGTCACTCACTATTTAACATGCCTGTACGCGGTAAGTCGGCGTCTATTCGCTCAACTTCCGTGGCATCAGTGACGCTTGCAAACATGAACTCCGGCCATTAATTGGCATGATTAACACAGTCTTGAATGACAAAGAGGTAAATGCGATGCGCATCAGCATATTTGGTCTCGGTTACGTTGGCGCAGTATGTGCCGGTTGCCTGTCTGCCCGCGGCCACGAAGTGGTTGGCGTAGACATCTCCAAGGACAAGATTGACCTGATCAATGCGGGCAAATCGCCAATCGTTGAACCAGGTCTGGGCGAGCTGTTGAGCCAGGGTATCGAAACTGGCCGACTGCGTGGCACCACCAACTTCGCCGAAGCCATCCGCGATACCGACCTGTCGATGATTTGCGTCGGTACGCCAAGCAAGAAAAACGGCGATCTGGAGCTGGACTACATCGAAGCGGTATGCCGCGAAATCGGTCTGGTCCTGCGTGACAAAGCCACCCGCCACACCGTGGTTGTGCGCAGCACCGTACTGCCGGGCACTGTGGCCAACGTGGTCATCCCGATCCTCGAAGACTGCTCCGGCAAAAAAGCCGGCGTCGACTTCGGCGTTGCAGTCAACCCGGAATTCCTGCGTGAATCCACCGCCATCGCCGACTACGACCTGCCACCGATGACCGTCATCGGCGAGTTCGACAAAGCCTCCGGCGATGTCCTGCAGTCGCTGTACGAAGAACTCGACGCACCGATCATCCGCAAGGACATCGCCGTTGCCGAGATGATCAAATACACCTGCAACGTGTGGCACGCCACCAAAGTGACCTTCGCCAACGAGATCGGCAACATTGCCAAGGCCGTCGGCGTCGACGGTCGCGAAGTGATGGAAGTGGTCTGCCAAGACAAGACCCTCAACCTGTCCCAGTACTACATGCGCCCAGGCTTCGCCTTCGGTGGTTCGTGCCTGCCTAAAGACGTGCGCGCCCTCACCTACCGCGCCAGCTCCCTGGACGTGGAAGCGCCGCTGCTCAACTCGCTGATGCGCAGCAACGAGTCCCAGGTACAGAACGCCTTCGACATCGTCTCCAGCCACGACAAACGCAAAGTCGCACTGCTGGGCCTGAGCTTCAAGGCCGGCACCGATGACCTGCGCGAAAGCCCGCTGGTCGAGCTGGCCGAAATGCTGATCGGCAAGGGCTACGACCTGAGCATCTACGACAGCAACGTCGAGTACGCCCGTGTCCACGGCGCGAACAAAGACTACATCGAAGGCAAGATCCCGCACGTGTCGTCCCTGCTCAACTCGGACTTCGACGACGTGATCAACAACTCCGACGTGATCATCCTGGGCAACCGCGATGAGAAGTTCCGTGCCCTGGCGCAGAACGCACCACACGGCAAGCAAGTGATCGACCTGGTGGGCTTCATGTCCAAGGCCACCAGCACGAGCGGTCGTACCGAAGGCATTTGCTGGTAACAGAAGAGCAGCGGCAAGTTTCGAGCCGCAAGCTGCAAGTAAAAGCACTTCCACTTGCAGCTTGCGGCTTGCAATTTGCCGCTTTCATCACCTTCGGATGACGCTTATGTCCAAGTTAAAACAAGTACTGCTCCAATCCGCCGGCTGGCTGTTCTTTCTGAGCCTGCTGATGGGACTCGCCCTGCTTTTGCCGGCGAGTACGTTCGACTCCGAGTCGAAGAATTTTATTTTCCTGATTGGCGCCGTCGGTATCTGGCGCTACTCGATGGGTGCTACGCATTTCTTTCGCGGCATGCTGTTCCTGTACGTGGTCTACCCGCACCTGCGCCGTAAAGTGCGCAAGCTGGGCAAGGCCGCCGACCCGTCCCATGTGTTCCTGATGGTCACCAGCTTCCGTATCGACGCGCTGACCACTGCGCAGGTGTACAGCTCGGTGATCCGTGAAGCCATCGAATGCGGCTTCCCCACCACCGTGGTCTGCTCGCTGGTGGAAATGTCCGATGAGCTGCTGGTGAAAAGCCTGTGGGAACGCATGAATCCGCCGGAGCATGTGAAGCTCGATTTCGTGCGTATCGCCGGTACCGGCAAGCGCGACGGCCTGGCCTTCGGTTTCCGCGCCATCTCCCGCCACCTGCCGGATGAACGCGCGGTGGTTGCGGTGATCGATGGCGACACCGTGCTCGCCGAAGGCGTGGTACGCAAGACCGTGCCGTGGTTCCAGCTGTTCGGCAATGTCGGCGGCCTGACCACCAACGAGTTCTGCGAAGTGCGCGGCGGCTACATCATGAGCGAGTGGCACAAGCTGCGCTTCGCCCAGCGCCACATCAACATGTGCTCCATGGCCCTGTCCAAGCGCGTACTGACCATGACCGGTCGCATGTCGGTGTTCCGCGCCAACGTGGTGACCGACCCGGGCTTTATCGCCGACGTGGAAAGCGACTCGCTGCAACACTGGCGCCTGGGCCGCTTCAAGTTTCTCACCGGTGACGACAAGTCCAGTTGGTTCAGCCTGATGCGCCTGGGCTACGACACATTCTACGTGCCGGACGCGGCGATCCACACCGTGGAACACCCGCCGGAAAAGAGCTTCATCAAGGCCAGCCGCAAGCTGATGTTCCGCTGGTACGGCAACAACCTGCGCCAGAACTCCCGTGCCCTGGGCCTGGGTATGCGTCGGTTGGGCCTGTTCACCAGCATCGTGTTGTTCGACCAGCGCGTATCGATGTGGACCTCCCTGCTCGGCCTGACCGTGGCAATCATCGCCACCTTCAAGTACGGCGGCGCGTTCATCCTCGCGTACCTGCTGTGGATCGGCATCACCCGCCTGATTCTGACCCTGCTGCTGTCGTGCTCCGGTCACAAGATCGGCCCGGCGTACCCGGTGATTCTCTATTACAACCAGATCATGGGCGCACTGGTGAAGATCTACGTGTTCTTCCGCCTTGATCAACAGTCCTGGACCCGCCAGGACACCAAACTGACCCGCGATTTGGCCAGCTTTCAACGTTGGTTCAACACCTGGTCGTCTCGGACCATGACCTTCTCCGCCGGCAGCATCTTCGTTGCCGTGTTGCTGATGATGGTCTGACCCTGCCAAGCCTGAATTAACTCTAGGAAATTGCCCTGATGAACAGCCAAGTAAATGCCAATGTTGTCCACGAATCCGAAGCCCAGCGCCAACATGCCCGCGTAAAAATCCCGGCCAAGCTGCGCTTCTTCAACACCGACCGCACCCAGACCGAAGCACGGGTGATCGACCTGTCCGCCGGCGGCCTGGCGTTCACCGCCACCCAGCCATTGACCGTGGGTGAAGTGCACAAGGGTCGCCTGCAGTTCGTCATCGACAACCTCGGCCTGGCCATGGACGTGGAACTGCAGATCCGCTCCTACGACCGCCAGACAGGTCGCACCGGTTGCCAGTTCCAGAACCTGGAACAGCAGGATATTTCCACCCTGCGCCACCTGATCACCTCGCACCTGTCCGGTGACATCGTGACCATGGGCGACGTGCTGGCGACCCTGCAACGCGACAACTTCACCAAGGCACGCAAGGTCAAGGACGGCGGCAGCAACATGAGCGCCTTCGGCCGCCTGCGCGCCGTGACGTTCAGCCTGGCAATCTTCCTGGTCGGCCTCGCGGCGTTCGGTTTTGTCTTCAAGTCGGTGTACGGCATGTACTTCGTCAGCCACGCCCAGGCAGGCCTGGTCAGCGTTCCGGGCATGAACGTGACCATGCCGCGCGACGGCACTGTGCAAAGCCTGCTCAAGGGTGACGGGATCGCTGCCAAAGGCGCGCCACTGGCGACCTTCAGCACCAGCATGCTCGATGTGCTCAAGGGCCACCTGGACGAAGACCAACTGCAACCGGCCAAGGTTGAAGAGCTGTTCGGCAAGCAAATGACCGGCACCCTGACGTCGCCCTGCGATTGCGTGGTGGCCCAGCAAATGGTCGCCGACGGTCAGTACGCCAACAAAGGCGACGTGATCTTCCAACTGGTACCACGCGGCAGCCTGGCCAATGTTGAAGCACGCTTTACCTACCGCCAGTTCGCCGACGTTCGCCCAGGTACACCGGTGACCTTCCAGGTGGCCGACGAAGAACAGATCCGCACCGGCACCATCGTTAGCAGCACCAGCCTGAACAGCGCCGACCTGTCCTCCGATATCCGCGTGCAGATCAAGCCTGACGCACCGCTGGACAGCACCTACGCCGGTCGTCCGGTGGAAGTGACCAGCGACCGTGGCCCGTCCCTGAACTGGCTGATCGATAAAGCCATGGCTCACGGTCTGTAAGCGAGGAGATGCCTGTGATGACTCTCTCAAAAACACCACAATCCCTGTGGGAGCGGGCTTGCTCGCGAAAGCAGTGTGTCAGCCAACACATGCATCAACTGACAGGGCCCCTTCGCGAGCAAGCCCGCTCCCACATGGGAACTGTAGCGTTGCTAGCTGTTGCGGTCAGCCTGGCCGGTTGCGCCGGCCTGCCCGACCAACGCCTGGCTAACGAAGCTTTGAAACGTGGCGACACCGTCACCGCGCAGCAGAATTACCAGCAGCTGGCAGACCTGGGTTACAGCGAGGCCCAGGTGGGCCTGGCCGACATCCAGGTAGGCACCCGCGATCCGGCGCAAATCAAACAGGCTGAAGCCACCTACCGTGCGGCGGCGGACACCTCGCCACGCGCCCAGGCCCGTCTTGGTCGCCTGCTGGTGGCCAAGCCTGGCAGCACCGAAGCCGAACACCATGAAGCCGAAGGCTTGCTGAAAAAAGCCTTTGCCAATGGCGAAGGCAACACCCTGATCCCGCTGGCGATGCTGTACCTGCAATACCCGCACAGCTTCCCGAACGTGAATGCCCAGCAGCAGATCAGCAAGTGGCAGGCCGCCGGTTATCCGGAAGCCGGCCTGGCCCAAGTGCTGCTGTATCGCACCCAGGACACATACGACCAGCACCTGGATGACGTGGAGCGCATCTGTAAAGCCGCGCTGAACACCACCGATATCTGCTACGTCGAGTTGGCCACGGTCTACCAGAAAAAAGCCGAGCCAGAGAAACAGGCCGAGCTGCTCAAGCAGATGGAAGCCGGCTACAGCCGTGGCACCGTTACCGCACAACGTGTTGATAGCGTGGCACGCGTGCTGGGCGACGCTTCGCTGGGCAAGACGGATGAAAAAACCGCCCAGGCCCTGCTGGAAAAAATCGCACCTGGCTACCCGGCATCGTGGGTCAGCCTGGCGCAACTGCTCTACGACTTCCCCGAACTGGGCGACGTCGACCAGATGATGAAGTACCTGGACAACGGCCGCGCCGCCGACCAACCGCGCGCCGAGCTGTTGCTGGGCAAGCTCTACTACGAAGGCAAATGGGTGCCGGCCGACGCCAAGGCAGCTGAAGCCCACTTCGAAAAAGCCGTGGGCAAGGAAGTGGCCGCCGATTACTACCTCGGCCAGATCTATCGCCGTGGCTACCTGGGCAAGGTCTACCCGCAAAAAGCCCTGGACCACTTGCTGACCGCTGCACGCAACGGCCAGAACAGCGCCGACTTCGCCATCGCCCAGTTGTTTTCCCAAGGCAAGGGCACCAAGCCCGACCCGTTGAATGCCTATGTCTTCAGCCAATTGGCTAAAGCCCAGGACACGCCAGAGGCCAATGACTTGGCCACGCAGCTCGAAACCCCGCTCACTCCGGAGCAACGCGCCCAAGGCCAACGCCTGGTGCAACAGGAACTGGCCGCCCGCGGCACCCTGGCCCAGAGCACGCTGCAACTGCACGCCCTGGAAGAAGAAGACGGCGAGGAATCCCTATGAAGCTCAACCCATTCGTCAAGGCCGGTATCGGCCTGACCTTCGCCCTGCTGTGGTCGTGCCCGACCCTGGCCGCGCTGACCGAAGCCAAGAACTTCGGCCTGGAAGTCAAAGCCACCGCGCAGTCCGAAGATGACCGCGACCTCGGCACGCAGAAAGGCGGCGACGTCAACGGTATCGGCCTCGACCTGCGCCCGTGGATCTACGGTGAAAGCGGCAACTGGAGCGCCTACGCCATGGGCCAGGCGGTGGTATCGAGCGACATCATCGAGACCGACACCCTGCAACAGTCGGCCGACGACGAAAACCAGCAGACCACCAACAACGACCGCAAGGCCAAGAAAAACTACTTGGCCATGCGCGAGTTCTGGGTCGGCTACAGCGGCTTCACGCCCTACCCTGGCGAGATCCTCAAGCTGGGCCGCCAGCGCCTGCGCAATGACGACGGCCAATGGCGCGACACCAACATCGAAGCGCTGAACTGGACCTTCGACACCACCCTGCTCAAGGCCAATGTCGGCGTCGCCGAACGTTTCAGCGAGTACCGCACCGACCTCAAGGAGCTGTCGCCCAAGGACAAGGACCGCCAGCACCTCTACGCCGACGCCGCCTACCAGTGGACGCCAGGCCAGTGGATCGGCCTGCGCGGTCACCACACCCATGACAACGGCAAGCTCGACTACCCGGAACCCGGCGTACCGACCGACTCGTTGGACAAGCGCGAAAACGGCGACCTGAGCTGGCTCGGTATCGAAGCCAACAGCGACGCCTACAACTGGCGCAACACCAACACCGTCAACTACTGGGCCAGCGTCACCGGCATGCGCGGCGACCGTGATTCGGTCAATGCCCTGAACGCCGACGGCACTCGCCCGACCAACGCCAAGCACAGCGACGATGTCAGTGGCTGGGCCACCGACCTCGGCGTGCGCCTGCGCCTTGACCCGCAGTGGCAAGTGGGCGCGGCCTACTCACGCGCCAGTGCCGAGTACGAGCAGAACGGCCTGCAAAGCAACCGTTCGAACTGGACCGGCACCCAGTCCCGCGTGCATCGCTTCGGCGAAGCTTTCCGTGGCGAGATGAACAACATGCAGTCCATGAGCCTGTTCGGTTCCTGGCAGCTGCGCGAGGACTACGACGCCAGCCTGGTGTACCACAAGTTCTGGCGTGTCGACGGCAACAAGCCGGTGGGCAGCAACGGTATCGATGCCGTGCAGAACAACACCGACGACGTGACCGGCGCGATCCTGTCCAGCACTTCCCTGCCGCTTGAAGACGGCAAGAAGGACCTGGGCCAGGAGATGGACCTGGTGGTCACCAAGTACTTCAAGACCGGCCTGTTGCCGGCTGCGCTCAGCCAATCGATCGACGAGCCGTCGGCCCTGGTGCGTTTCCGTGCAGGCGTGTTCAAGCCGGGCGATGCCTATGGCTCCCAGGTTGACTCGTACATGCATCGCGCGTTTGTCGACGTGATTTGGAAGTTCTGATGGGAGCCTGCGCAATGAACCCTCAAGCCCTCAAAGGCTCGGCCCTGCTGGCGGCAGCGATGCTGCTGGCAAGCGGCGCTGCCCTGGCCGATGTCGCGCCGCAGGCTAAAGCGCCGACCATCGCCAAAGAGCTGCAACAGGCCAAGACCTACACCATCTCCAGCCCGCCGACCGCGCCGCTGGAAATGGCCAAGCCGGCCCTGCCGGACCTGTCGGGCTACACCGACGCGGCGATGGAAAAGAAGATCGTGCGCGCCAAGCCGGGCAAGATCAGCATCCGCCGCATGATGCAGGAAGACGCCCTCAAGGACTTCATCGGCGGTGACAACAAGATGGCCGAATGGGTGGTGCGCCAGCACGGTATTCCCCAGGCGATCTTTGTCGACGACGGCTACATGAACCTCAAAGACCTGCTGGGCAAGGTGCCCAAGCAGTACCTGAGCGAGACCTCGCCGGGCGTGTTCCTCGCCAAGCTGCCGATCGTGGTCGGGCGCAAGGGCATCCTGGAAATCGACAAAAAGACCCAGGAGCTGCGTCTGTCCCAGGAAGCCGGTTCGTTCCTGATCAACGACGGCCAGTTGTTCGTGCGTGACACCAAAGTCACCGGCTGGAGCGAAAAGGCCAACGGCCCGGCGCTGTTCAAGTCGCCCAAGGAGTTTCGCCCGTTCCTGCTGGCCTGGGGCGGCACCGAGACGTACATCTCCAAGACCAAGATGGCCAGCTTCGGCTACGCCAACAGTAAGTCGTACGGGGTGAGTATTTCCCAGTACACGCCGAACATGGCCAAGGTGCTCAAGCGTCCCGAGCCGACCGGTTGGATCATCGACTCCGAGTTCTCGGACATGTGGTACGGCTTCTACTGCTACGAGACCACGAACTTCGTGATCAAGGGCAATACCTACAAGGACAACATCGTCTACGGCATTGACCCCCACGACCGTTCCCACGGCCTGATCATCGCGGACAACACCGTCTACGGCACCAAGAAGAAGCACGGCATCATCATTTCCCGTGAAGTGAACGACAGCTTCATCTTCAACAACCGCAGCTACGACAACAAGCTCTCGGGCCTGGTGCTCGACCGTAACAGCGTCAACAACATCGTGGCTGACAACGAGTTCTACCGTAACCACACCGACGGCATCACGCTCTATGAGAGCGGTGACAACCTGCTGTGGGGCAACAAGGTGATTGCCAACCGTCGCCACGGTATCCGCGTGCGTAACAGCGTGAACATCAAGTTGTACGAGAACACCTCGATGGCCAACGGCCTGACGGGTCTGTACGGCCACATCAAGGACCTGACCGACACCGACCGTGACATCGCCCTCGACCCGTTCGACGCCAAGGTCTCGCTGATCGTGGTCGGCGGTGAACTGGCGGGTAACGGCAGTGGCCCGCTATCCATCGACTCGCCATTGAGCGTTGAGCTGTACCGCGTGTCGATGCTGGCGCCGACCAAGTCCAGCGGCATCAGCTTCAACGGCGTGCTGGGCGATCGCCAGGAAGAGATTCTCGACCTGCTGGTACGCCAGCAGAAAGCCGTGCTGATCGACCCTGTCGAACGCCAGACCGAATTGCAGGACTGAGGATGACCCTTATGCACCCACACATGATCAAACTGCTGAGCCTCTCGGGTCTGACCCTCGGCCTGCTCGCGGCCAGCCAAGGCGTACGCGCCGACGAAGTCAAGGCACCGACCTTCACCGCCGAGCCGTGCTGCAGCCTGTGCCCGGCCGCCCACGATGCAAAGAACTACACCACACGCTACCAGCAGAACTTCACCACCCTGGTGCAAGCCCAGGGCGACTGGCTGTTCCGTACCCAGGAAGACCTGCGTACCGAGTTCGACACCACCCCGTCCGGCTACAAACGCATGCAGCAGTTGCACGATGCGTTCAAGGCCAAGGGTGTGGAACTGGTGGTGGTCTACCAGCCGACCCGTGGCCTGGTGAATCGCAACAAGCTCAACCCGGAAGAGAAGGCCAAGTTCGACTTTGACAAGGCGCTGGGTAACTACAAAACCATGCTCGGGCGTTTCGCCAAGATGGGTTACGTCGTGCCGGACCTGTCGCCGCTGACCAACGAACAGCTTCCGGATGAACTGCCGGCCCACGATTTCTACTTCCGTGGCGACCAACACTGGACGCCGTACGGCGCCCAGCGCACCGCAAAAATCGTCGGTGCCAAAGTGCGTGCCATGCCTGAGTTCGCCGATATTCCCAAGCGCGAATTCGAAACCAAGCGCTCCGGGCGCATGGGTAAGACTGGCACCCTGCACAACATGGCCGGCCAGCTGTGCGGCACCAGCTACGCGATCCAGTACATGGACCAGTTCACCACCGAGCCCAAGGGCGAAGCGGGCGACGGCGACCTGTTCGGCGATTCGGGCAACCCGCAGATCACCCTGGTGGGTACCAGCCACAGCGGCAAGAACTACAACTTCGCCGGCTTCCTGGAACAGGAAATCGGTGCTGACATCCTTAACGTCGCCTTCCCCGGCGGTGGCCTCGAAGGCTCGATGATCCAGTACCTGGGCAGCGATGAATTCCAGAAGACCCCGCCAAAGATCCTGATCTGGGAGTTCTCGCCGCTGTACCGCCTCGACCAGGAGACCATCTATCGCCAGATGATGTCGCTGCTCGACAACGGCTGCGAAGGCAAGACCGCGCAGATGACAGCCAGCACCACCTTGAAACCCGGCAAGAACGAATTGCTGGTTAACAGTTCGAACAAAGACCTGCGTAACGCCAATCACCAGGTTGATATCCGCTTCGCCGACCCGTCGGTGAAAACCCTGCAAGCCACCCTCTGGTACATGAACGGGCGCCACGAGGACATCAAGATCGAGAAACCCGAAACATCCGATACAGACGGGCGTTTCGCCTTTGAACTGCGCACCGATGAAGACTGGGCCTCGCAGAACTTGCTGGCCGTGGAAGTGCAGGGTCCGGAAGCGGGCGCTGCCGCGCAGAAAGTCGAAGCGAAAATTTGCACACGCAACGTATTCCCTAGCGGCGGTCAGAAGACTGCTTCGCTGCCGTGAAGTAAGTGCGCAATGAGGTTACCTATGCAGAACATATTGATTCCAACGCTGCTGGGCCTGGCGATGTTCGCCGGCTCAGTCAACGCCGCCGCGCCACTGCGTCCACCCCAGGGCTACTTCGCCCCGGTGGAAGCGTTCAAGACCGGCGACTTCAAGAATGACTGCGACGCCATGCCGGCGCCGTACACCGGCTCGCTGCAATTTCGCAGCAAGTACGAAGGTTCGGACAAGGCCCGTTCCACGCTGAATGTGCAATCCGAAAAAGCCTTTCGCGACAGCACCGCCGACATCACCAAGCTGGAAAAAGACACCAGCAAGCGTGTGATGCAGTTCATGCGCGACGGTCGTCCGGAGCAACTGGAATGCACGCTCAACTGGCTGACCAGCTGGGCCAAGGCGGATGCGTTGATGTCCAAGGACTTCAACCACACCGGCAAGTCCATGCGCAAATGGGCGCTGGGCAGCATGGCGTCGGCCTATGTGCGCCTGAAGTTCTCCGAGTCGCACCCGCTGGCCAACCACCAGCAGGAAGCGCAACTGATCGAAGCCTGGTTCAACAAACTGGCCGATCAGGTGGTGAGCGACTGGGACAACCTGCCGCTGGAAAAAACCAACAACCACTCCTACTGGGCCGCCTGGTCGGTGATGGCAACGTCCGTCGCCACCAACCGTCGCGACCTGTTTGATTGGGCCGTGAAGGAATACAAGGTCGGCGCCAACCAGGTCGATGACCAGGGCTTCCTGCCGAACGAACTGAAGCGTCAGCAACGCGCCTTGTCGTACCACAACTACGCGCTGCCGCCGCTGTCGATGATCGCCAGTTTTGCCTTGGTCAACGGTGTGGACCTGCGCCAGGAAAACAACGGCGCACTCAAACGCTTGGGCGACAAAGTGCTCGCCGGGGTGAAAGACCCGGAGATCTTCGAGCAGAAGAACGGCAAAGAGCAGGACATGAAAGACCTGAAGGAAGACATGAAGTTTGCCTGGCTCGAACCGTTCTGCACCCTCTACACCTGCGCCCCGGATGTGATCGAGCGCAAGCACGGGATGCAACCGTTCAAGACTTTCCGCCTCGGGGGCGACCTGACCAAGGTCTACGACCCGACGCATGAAAAGGGCAATAAAGGTTCCTGAACCTGTGGGAGCGGGCTTGCCCGCGATAGCTATCTGACATCCTACATGGATGTCGACTGACACACCGCTATCGCAGGCAAGCCAGCTCCCACACTGAAACATGTACACCCTCCCGGATTTGATGGGGGGGTTTGGGGGGGCTCTGGCCCTTGACTGTTGGTTAAACATGGAGAGATCGGGATGGTTTTCTCGTCCAATGTGTTCCTGTTTCTGTTCTTGCCGATCTTTCTCGGCTTGTACTACTTGAGCGGGCAACGCTATCGCAACCTGCTGCTGCTGATTGCCAGCTATGTGTTCTACGCCTGGTGGCGAGTGGACTTCCTGGCGCTGTTCGCCGCCGTGACGCTGTGGAACTACTGGATCGGCCTCAAGGTCGGGGCAGCCGGTGTGCGCACCAAGCCGGCCCAACGCTGGCTGTTGCTCGGCGTGGCGGTCGACTTGTGCATTCTCGGCTACTTCAAGTACGCCAACTTCGGCGTCGACAGCATCAACGTGATGATGAAGTCGGCGGGCCTGGAGCCCTTTATCCTCACCCACGTGCTGTTGCCGATCGGGATCTCGTTCTACATCTTCGAGTCCATCAGCTACATCATCGACGTGTACCGCGGTGATACCCCAGCAACCCGCAACCTCATCGACTTTGCGGCGTTCGTGGCGATCTTCCCGCACCTGATCGCCGGCCCGGTGTTGCGTTTTCGCGACCTGGCCGACCAGTTCAACAACCGCACCCACACCCTCGACAAATTCTCCGAGGGCTGCACGCGGTTCATGCAGGGTTTCATCAAGAAAGTCTTTATCGCCGACACGCTGGCGGTGGTGGCCGACCATTGCTTCGCCCTGCAAAACCCCACCACCGGCGATGCCTGGCTCGGTGCGCTGGCCTATACCGCGCAGCTGTACTTCGACTTCTCCGGCTACAGCGACATGGCCATCGGCCTGGGCTTGATGATGGGTTTCCGCTTCATGGAAAACTTCAAACAGCCCTACATCAGCCAGTCGATCACCGAGTTCTGGCGGCGCTGGCACATCAGCCTCTCCACCTGGCTGCGTGACTACCTGTACATCACTCTGGGCGGCAACCGCAAAGGCACGCTGACCACCTACCGCAACCTGTTCCTGACCATGCTGCTCGGTGGCCTGTGGCACGGTGCGAACATCACCTACATCGTGTGGGGTGCGTGGCACGGCATGTGGCTGGCGATTGAAAAAGCCATCGGCCTCAACACCTCGCCGCGCAGCTTCAACCCGGTGCGTTGGGCCTTCACCTTCCTGCTGGTGGTGATGGGCTGGGTAATCTTCCGCGCCGAGAACCTGCACGTCGCCGGCCGTATGTACGGTGCGATGTTCAGCTTTGGCGAGTGGTCGCTGTCGGAACTCAACCGCGCCAACCTCACCGGCCTGCAAGTGGCAACCCTGGTGGTGGCGTATGCAACGCTGGCGTTCTTCGGCCTGCGCGATTTCTACACCAATCGCCCTGCGGAAAAAGCCAAGCCTGCCGACCCGAGCCTGATCAAGGCCGTACCGGGCGACAACCCCGGCAGCATCCACGAGCCAGGCTTCACCGTTGGCCAGGATGCCGCTGTGCAACCGGCCTACTGGACCGCTGACTGGCCACGCTACGCCATGCGCGCTGCGGTGCTGCTGCTGTTCGTGGCGTCGATTCTCAAACTGTCGGCGCAGAGTTTCTCGCCGTTCCTTTACTTCCAATTCTGAGGGAGCCGACCATGACACGATCATTGCGCGTCCTCTATATCGGCCTGTTCCTGGTGGTGCTGCTGGCGCTCGGCGCCTGGTCGCTGCGCAGTTTCTTTGGCTTCAGCACCAATGCCGACGCCACCGTGCTCAACGGCCGCTGGACCAAGGCCGTCGAGACGCACTACGACGACCAGTTCCCGATCAAGCGCATCGGTACCAACCTGTGGGCGGCGCTGGACTACAAGCTGTTCAATGAAGGCCGCCCCGGCGTAGTGCTGGGCCGCGATCACTGGTTGTACAGCGACGAGGAGTTCAACCCCGCCGTCAATGAAGACCAGAACCTGCAAGGCAACTACGCGCTGGTCGAAGGCGTGCGCCAGAAACTCAAGGCCCAGGGCATTCAACTGGTGATGGCAATCGTGCCGGCCAAGGTGCGCCTCTACCCGGAACATTTGGGTGAAGTGAAACCGGCCAGCATCCACGCCAACCTGTACCAGGACTTCCACGCCCGTGTGGCTGCCGACAAGATCATCGCCCCGGACCTGCTCGGCCCGCTGCAACAGGCCAAGCTCGGCGGCAAGCAAGTGTTCCTGCGCACCGACACCCACTGGACCCCGGACGGCGCTGAAATCGCCGCCAAGCAGTTGGCCAAGACCATTGCCGACAAGACCCCGCTGAGCGGTGAGCCGCAACGCTTCGTCACCGAGGCCGAGAAGACCGAACCGCACAAAGGCGACCTGCGCCTGTTCCTGCCGCTGGACCCGCTGTTCGAAAACCTGATGCCGCCTAAAGAGCCGCTGGAAAAACGCGTCACGCACCTGGCCGAAACCAAAGGCGACGACGCCCTGTTCAGCGACAGCCAAACCCCAGTGGCCCTGGTAGGCACCAGCTACAGCGCCAACCCCAACTGGAACTTCGTCGGTGCCCTCAAGCAAGCCTTGGGCAGCGACGTGGTCAGCTACGCCGAAGACGGCCACGGCCCGATCCTGCCGATGCTCAGCTACCTGAAAAGCGATGACTTCAAGAACAGCCCGCCACAGGTGCTGATCTGGGAGTTTCCTGAACGTTATCTGCCCATAAACAACGAAATCGGTGATGCCGACCCCGCATGGGTTGCGCAGCTTAAACAAGCCGGTTCGCGCCAACAGAACATGGCACTGAACACCCCGATTAAACACGAAAAATCCGAGACGCCCGACCGGGCGCAAAACTGAAAGAGAGGTAACTCACATGACTTTCACTACAACTCCTCGTCGTCTCGCTAAAACCCTGGCTATCGCGGCCGGCCTGAGCTTCGTATCGATGTCCGCCTTCGCCGGTGGCGACGCCGCCCTCTACGGCCCAACCGCGCCAAAAGGCTCAAGCTTCGTGCGGATCTACAACGCCAGCAACCAGGAAGTCAGCGCCACCGTTGGCGCGACCAACCTGAGCGATGTGGCCCCACTGGCCAGCAGCGACTTCAGCTTCATGCCCGGCGGTGACTACAGCGCCAAGGTCGGCAGCCAGACGGTGCCGGTCAAACTCGCACCTGACCACTACTACACCTTGGTCAACAGCGGCAGCGGCCAGCCACAGCTGATCGAAGAGCCACCGTTCAAGAACAAGCAGAAATCCCTGGTGCGCGTGCAGAACCTCAGCGACAAGGCCCTCACCCTGAAAACCGCTGACGGCAAGACCGATGTGGTCAAGGCCGTTGCCGCCAAAGGTCGTGGCGAGCGTGAGATCAACCCGGTGAAGGTGAGCCTGGCGCTGTATGACGGCGACAAGAAAGTCGGCGATGTGAAGCCAGTGGCCCTGGAGCGTGGTGAGGCAGCGGTGCTCTACGTCACCGGTTCCGGTTCGAGCCTGTCGCCAGTGTGGGTGAAACGCCCTGTGTCGACCCGCTAATTAGATTTCCGACCTGGCTCCGCTCCCCTGTGGGAGCTGGCTTGCCTGCGATGGCATCACCTCGGTCTCCCTGACAAACCGAGTCGTCTGCATCGCGGGCCAGCCCGGCTCCCACAGGGACCGAGGAGTCCGGTCGGACCGAGACAAAAACAAGAGTGAAACGACAAACCTTCGTAGCTCTGACCCAAATCGATTCAAGGAGAAACACCCATGATTCCAGTCATCCTTTCCGGTGGTAGCGGCTCACGTCTTTGGCCGCTTTCCCGTAAACAGTTCCCTAAACAATTCCTGGCCCTGACCGGCGAACACACGCTGTTCCAGCAAACCCTGGAACGCCTGGTGTTTGAAGGTATGGACGCTCCAATCGTGGTCTGCAACAAGGACCACCGCTTTATCGTCAACGAGCAACTGGCCGCCCGCAAGCTGGAAAGCCAACGCATCCTGATGGAGCCGTTCGGCCGCAACACCGCGCCGGCCGTGGCCCTCACCGCGATGATGCTGGTCAATGAAGGCCGCGACGAGCTGATGCTGGTGCTGCCCGCCGACCACGTGATCGACGACCAGAAAGCCCTGCAACGTGCGCTGGCCCTGGCCACCGTGGCCGCCGAGCGTGGCGAGATGGTGCTGTTCGGCGTACCGGCGACCCGTCCGGAAACCGGTTATGGCTACATCAAGTCCACCAACGATTCGCTGCTGCCCGAGGGCGTGAGCCGCGTCGAGCAGTTCGTGGAAAAACCCAATGAAAAACGCGCCGTCGAGTTCGTCAAAAGCGGCGGTTACTTCTGGAACAGCGGCATGTTCCTGTTCCGCGCCAGCCGTTTCCTCGAAGAGCTGAAAAAGCACGATCCGGACATCTACGACACCTGCCTGCTGACGCTTGAGCGCAGCGAACAGACCGCCGACACCGTGACCTTCGACGAAGCCACCTTCGCCTGCTGCCCGGACAATTCCATCGACTACGCCGTGATGGAAAAAACCCAGCGCGCCTGCGTGGTGCCGCTGAGTGCCGGTTGGAGCGACGTGGGTTGCTGGGCATCGCTGTGGGCCGTCAACGACAAAGACGTGCACGGCAACGTGAGCAAAGGCGACGTGGTGATCCAGGACAGCCGCAACTGCATGATCCATGGCAACGGCAAGCTGGTCTCGGTGATCGGCCTGGATAACATCGTGGTGGTGGAAACCAAGGACGCGATGATGATTGCCCACAAGGACAAGGTCCAGGGCGTCAAGCAGATGGTCAACACCCTGAACGACCAGGGCCGCAGCGAAACCCAGAACCACTGCGAAGTCTATCGTCCGTGGGGCTCCTACGACTCGGTGGACATGGGCGGGCGTTTCCAGGTCAAGCACATCTCGGTCAAGCCGGGCGCGTGCCTGTCGCTGCAGATGCACCACCACCGTGCCGAACACTGGATCGTGGTCAGCGGTACTGCCGAAGTGACTTGTGACGAGAACGTGTTCCTGCTCACTGAGAACCAGTCCACCTACATCCCGATCGCTTCGGTGCATCGCCTGCGCAACCCTGGCAAGATCCCGTTGGAGATCATCGAAGTGCAATCGGGCAGCTACCTGGGTGAAGACGACATCGAGCGCTTTGAAGATATCTACGGTCGCTCGACGCCGGTTGAACGTGGCGTGTCGGTGAAAACTATCGCGCAATAAAACAGTCGTACAAGAAGCCCTCGCCCAGCCCATTGCGTCCCCTATCCGCAGTGGGTTGGGTGGGGGCTTTTTTCATTTCCGCGACGACCTAAGCCTGTGACGACCCCTTCCAGTTCTTAGGGGAATAGGCGTTGTAACTGCCAGTACTGCCAGTGGTGCTACCCGAGTTATCATATTGCGCCTTACCAACTTCTTGAGCAGCCTTGCCCAAGTAGACCAAGCCCGCACCAAAGGCTTTTGCGGCTATTCCGCCACTTGAACCAATCTTTTTCCCAAGGCCTTGCGCGGCGGCTCCGCCCACCATCAAACCGGCTCCCGTCGCTTTCTCTTTTTGGGCTCCGCCCCCTATAAAACCGGCTCCCGGCGCTTTCTCCTTGTTCTCATTGTTATGCAGCGCTGTGGGGAAAAGCGCACCGGCACCTCGCAGAACCGTTTGTCCCAGGCTGGTCAGCTTTTGATGTTGCATGCGGGGCTTCACATCAACGTCTTTCTCTGCACTTAGGTCGGCAGTTCCAGCGTTGGTCGGCGTTGGCGCGGACTGAGGAGCGATGAGAGAGGTCAAGGCTGACGCAACTGGGGATGCAGTGACCGGCGCAGTTAGGGCTGAAGCATTCATGGTTTTTTCTCACATAACAGAACGTTTTTATTACCCTCCTGGATAATCTGCATTTCCCTATAACGGCTCTGTGGGAGAAATGAGCGAAACGGTTCCCTCCAATCAAAAAGTCCTACCGCCAATAGTCATCAATGCCATGCCGCAGGTAGGATGTCTTATCCGTATCCGAGACTGTCACCATGTTCTTCGGCGTTCTCCTGATCATCACCTGGCTGATCCTGCTACTGCGCTACCCCGCCAAGGCGCTGCCGGTTTCCCTCGCTGCCGCTGTCGGCCTGGGCTGCGTGGCGATCTGGGTGGTGTGGCTGGACAACCGCGAAGCCTCGCAGCTGGCACGCCTGGAACTGCGCATCACCTTCGCCCCGCAAGAATGCCCCGCCGACCGACCGCTCAAGCTGACCCTCAACAATGGCAACGACGTACCACTGACCGAACTGCGCTGGCGCGTCGCCGCCTATGCACCGGGCGACTCGGTCAACCTGGCCGACAACGTCTACGCCGCCCCGCGCTATCGCGGCCCTGGCGAGCTTCAGGCCGGCGCCACGTGGGACGATTGCCTGCCCACCCCGCCCTTGCGCCCTGGTTATCGCCCGCAAACCCTGGAATTTCGTGCCGAGCACCTGCAAGGCAGTTTCTCGGACTGACAAACCTCATTCAGGCGTATCTGCAAGCGTCTAAGAATGAAGCTTAAGCGCCTGGTTGTACGGCAATGCTCCCTTGGCTGGCTATAATCGGACGCGTCCAAGCCCACCGACCCACCTGCCCGAAGGACTGCCCCATGCCCAACGTACTCATCACCGGCTGTTCCAGCGGCATCGGCCGCGCCCTGGCAGATGCGTTCAAATCCGCCGGCTATGACGTGTGGGCCAGCGCCCGGCGGGAAGAAGATGTCGCTGCCCTCCGCGCCGCCGGTTTCAATGCGGTGCAGCTGGACGTCAACGACAGTGCCGCCTTGAAACACTTGGCCGAGCAATGGGGCGAGCTGGACGTGCTGGTCAATAATGCCGGCTACGGTGCCATGGGCCCCTTGCTTGACGGCGGCACCGAGGCGATGCAGCGCCAGTTCGAAACCAATGTGTTCTCCCTCGTCGGTGTGACGCAGGCGCTGTTCCCTGCATTGCGGCGCGGCAAAGGCCTGGTGGTGAATATCGGCAGTGTGTCCGGTGTGCTGGTGACACCCTTTGCCGGCGCCTACTGCGCATCAAAAGCGGCCGTGCACGCTTTGAGCGATGCACTGCGTATGGAACTGGCACCCTTTGGCGTGCGGGTCATGGAAGTGCAACCCGGCGCCATCGATACGAGTTTCGCGAAAAACGCAGGCGCCCAGGCAGAGTTGCTGATCAACGAGCAATCGCCGTGGTGGCCGTTGCGCGAGGGCATCCGCGCACGCAGCCAGGCCTCCCAGGACAAACCAACCCCGGCCAACGTGTTTGCAGCGCACGTGCTGAAGGCCGTGCAACAGCCACACCCGCCTCGGCTGTTGCGCTCGGGCAATGGCAGCCGGGCATTGCCGTTGATGGCGGCGTTGTTGCCCAAGGGGTTGTTGGAGACGGTATTGAAGAAACGCTTCGGGCTGGGCGGTTCGCTCTAATCCTTCAAAAAATCAATAAACGCCCGCACCTTCAGCGGCAAATGCCGGGTGTCTGGATACAGTGCGTAGATCCCTTGTGGGGCGAAGCGATGATCCGGCAACAGGCGCACCAACCGTCCCGCGTCCAGGTCGTCCTGTACCAACCATTGCGGCAACACCGCCACGCCATGCCCGCGGATGGCAAAGGCCTGGAGCACTGCCGCGCTGTCGGCCATGAGCGCCGTTGGGCCGGGGCGGTATTGATGCTCGCCGCCTTGAGGGTCGGTCACACTCAGTTCCGTCAAACGACCGTGCCCCAGCTTGGGGAGCTGCTCCAACGCGTCCAGTGAGTCCGTCGCGGCAAACGCGGGTGCCGCCACGGCGAACACCTCGAACGTGGACAGTTGCACCGCGCGATGATTTGAATCCAGCAAGCGCCCCAAGCGAATTGCCACGTCAAAACGCTCGGAGATCAGGTCCGCGTGAGTAGAGGATGTGGATAAGTGTATGTGCAGGTCTGGATGCAGGCGGCGGAAGGCTTCGACCGCCGGTGCAACCTTGGCCAACGCGTACTCGATCGTGGTGGTAATGCGCAATGTCCCTTTGAGCTGGGCATGCTCAGAACGCGCTTCATCTACCGCCAATCGCGCCTCTTCGAGCATCCGCGTGCAACGCAGGTAGAAGCGCTCACCGGCATCGGTGAGCGCCAGTTGGCGGGTGTTGCGGATCAACAAGGTGACGCCCAGTTCAGCTTCCAGGCGCTTGAGGTTGAAGCTGACGACGGCACGGGTCTGGCCCAGCAGGTCGGCGGCCGCGGTGAGCGAGCCGGCCTCGACCACGGCCTTGAAGGTGTCGAATCGGTCCAGGCTGACCATTTGCTGCACGCCCCTTTTGTCAAAATATTTTTGACAAACTAGCAGGCAAACCGGCGTATCCAAAACATTGTGTGCGGCCTACCCTGCCCGCCTCACTCGCCGGACCGCACCCATGACCTACCGCTCGAAAGTCGCCTGGATCTTTTTGCTGGGCTTTGCCCTGGACCTGGTGAACATGTTTGTCGCCACGGTTGCCTACCCGGATATCGCTCGCGAACTGCAGGCCTCGGTCACGCAACTGGCGTGGATCAGCAATGCCTACATGCTTGGCCTCACCGTGATTATTCCGTTCAGCGTGTGGCTGGCAGCGATGATGGGTGAACGCGGCTTGATTGCCGCCAGCTTGCTGTTGTTCGCCGGCGCCTCCTTACTGGTGGGCCAGGCGAGTTCGATTGAAGCGCTGATCGGTTGGCGCGGCCTGCAAGGGGTGGGCGGTGGCTTGCTGATTCCCGTGGGCCAGGCGATGGCCTACCGATATTTCCCGCCCGCTGAACGCAGCCAACTGACGGCGCGGGTGATGTCGGTGGCGTTACTCGTGCCGGCGCTGTCCCCTGCATTGGGCGGGTTGATTGTCGACAGCGTGTCTTGGCGCTGGATCTTCTACGCCAACTTGCCCTTGGCGTTGATCACGCTGCTGCTGGCCCTGCTGTGGATAAAACCTGACAGGCCCACGAATGCCCGACCTGCCTTGGACGTGGGCAGTATTTTCCAACAGGCCCGCAGCCCAATGCTGCGCACCACGATGCTGATTTACCTGTGTATCCCTGGCGTATTCATCGGCACCAGCCTCATTGCCATCCTCTACCTGCGCGGGCTCGGCTATGACGCCACACAGACTGGCGCACTGATGCTGCCGTGGGCGCTGGCTTCAGCCCTGGCGATTTACCTCAGCAAGAAGCTGTTCAATCGCTGCGGGCCGAAGCCATTGCTGTTGGCCGGCATGGCCTTGCAATGCGTCGGCATTCTGTTGCTCAACGTACCGACCCTGATTGTGCCGGCCTATCTGTTAATGGGGTTGGGCGGCAGCCTGTGCAGCAGCACCGCGCAGACCCTGGCGTTTCTCGACACCCCTGCCGAACGCATGGGCCACGCCAGTGCCTTGTGGAACATCAACCGACAGGTGAGTTTCTGTCTCGGCGCGGCCGCACTGAGTGCGCTGTTGTCGGCCTTGGATTCTTTCGCCATAACCTTCACGATGGCGGCTGGCCTGACCCTGCTGCCTTTTTTTGCAGTGCTGCGCCTGGACACTTCCAGAGTCCGCACACTGCTTCACCCTGCCAGCGAGCCTCACCCATGATCGACTACAGCGATTTTTTTGAAGAAGTGATCCAGACCCACGTCGAGATCGAACAATGGTTTGCCGGCGTTGCGCCGCAAGGCACCCTGGAGAGCTTGCTCGCGCGTTTCTCGCCTGAGTTCAGCATGGTCGCCCCCGCCACTGGCACCAGGGTGAATGCGGCTGGGGTCAATGCTTTATTCACGCGTCTGGGCGGCATGCGCCCGGGGTTGAAGATCACCTTGAGTGAAATGACCGGGATTGACCGGCATGCGCGCGGCGCAACGGTGACCTATCGCGAGCATCAGATCGATGCCAGCGGCACCCAGACCGATCGCCGCGCCACGGTGGTGTTCGAGAAGCAGGCCAGCGGCGCGCTGCTGTGGCGCCATCTGCACGAAACGTTCATCAAGGCATAACACGGTCAACCGGTAGCCGCCGGCTGGCCGGCGATAGCGACCTGTCATGTTGCGCAAGCCTCAAGGGCCCCATCGCCGGCAAGCCGGCTCCACGGGGTTATGGGTTGACGATGACGGTGCAGGTGATGCCCGCCGCCAACAGCACGCCTTGCGGCACCTCATCGATATGAATCCGCACCGGCACCCGCTGGGCCAGGCGCACCCAGTTGAAGGTCGGGTTCACATCGGCAATCAGTTCGCGGCTTTCGGGGTTGTCGCGGTCGTAGATGCCGCGCGAGATGCTTTCCACATGACCCTTCAAGGTCTCGCCGCTCATCAATTGCATATCGGCTTTATCGCCAACTTTCACATGGGGCAGCTTGGTTTCTTCGAAGAAGCCATAAACCCAGAACGAGTTCATATCCACCACAGCCATTTTGGCTTCGCCGATGCGGGCGTAGTCACCGCGATGCACGTTCAGATTGGTGACATAACCATCCACCGCCGCCACCACCTGCGTGCGTTTCAAATTGAGTTCGGCTGCTTCCAGTTGCGCCAGCGCGTGTTGGTAATCGGCCAGTGCCGAGTCGGCGATGTTGCTGGCGTCGTCGCGGTTTTCCTTGGAGATCACCAGCGCATCGAGGTCAGCCCGGCGATGGGCGTTGACCTTGCGCATTTCCCAGGTGGCTTTGCGCGACGCCACCAGCGACTGCGCCTGCTTGACCGCAATGCGGTAGTGCTCGGGGTCGATCTGCATCAACAGGTCGCCCTTTTTTACCAGTTGGTTGTCACGCACCGGCACGTCGACCACTTCGCCGGTGACGTCGGCGGCGACGTTGATGATATCGGCGCGCACACGCCCGTCGCGGGTCCACGGGGTTTGCATGTAGTGCACCCACAGCGTGCGGCCAATCCAGATCGCCAAGGCCAGTACCAGCAAGGTCGCGAGCAGGCTGAAAAACTTTTTCATCGGGGCATTCTCAACGGTAGACGGTCAGCGCCAGGGCGCCGAACAGGCAAACAAACAGGCTCAGGCGCAGCAACGCCGGGTGCCAGAAAAAGCGGTACAGGTCGAACCCGGCCAGGAAGCGATCAAGCGCCCAGGCCAACACGGCCGCGATCAGGAACATCAGAGTCATGGTTGGCATGTACACGCCATGGAAGGCGATTTCACGGGGCATGCGGGGATCCTTTAAGGGCGGCCAGCGGCGATTGCGGGTCCAAAAGCGAAGTGCGGATAAAGTGCAGGTAGCTCTTCACCCGACGCAGGGCCGAGGTGTCGAAGTGCGGGGCAGAAGGCTCGTCGGTGGCCTGCACGCGACTGATGGCGTGGTCGACGGCGATCAGGCCGCGCTCCAGGTTGCTCGCGCTGGGTTGCAGGAACAGCCGCACCAGCGAGCGGCCCATCACGCGGATCGCCTGGCGCCACGGCTGGGACTCCGCGTACGCCGGGTGCACCGGCAAAATCGCCTGTTCCTTGCGCAACTCGATGATCGCGTGGCCGACCTCCAGCACCACGAACATCCAGCGCAGCAGGTCGCGTTGCACTTGCGGCTGGCCGACGGCGAGGCCATAGGCCTGGTGCAGCAGGTCGCGGGTACGGCTTTCGAAACTTGAGGCCAGGCCCTTGAGCTTGCCGCTGATCGCGTACACCACTTGCTCGCGCAGGTCCTGCTCCAACCGGCGCCATAGCCAGCGGCTGTTGGGCGGCAAAATGATCGCCCCCGCCGCCGCGCACACCAGCATGCCGATGACCATGGCGATGTAGTCGTTGATGAAGGTGTAGGGGTTGTAGACCGTGAGGTTGTCCGGCACCGAGCCGGTGCTGAAGAAGATCAGCAGCCCCACGCCGACACCCGCGTATTGCGGGCGCGAAGCGAGGAATGCGCCAAAGATGATCACCGGCGCAAGCATCACGCACAACAGCGGGAAACCGTCGATCCAGGGAAACACGAAGAACATTTCGACAAACCCCACCAACGCGCCGATCAACGTGCCGCAGGCCATCTGGAACGCCATGCGCTTGGGGTTGGGCGTGGCGGCGGACAGGCCGACCGTGGCGGCGGCGATCAAGGTCATGGTGGCGCCGCTGGGCCAGGCGGTGGCCACCCAGTAACTGCCGAGCACGATCAGGATGAACGACGCGCGGATGCCCGAGGCGGCGCAGGCCAGCCAGTTGGTCTTAGGGATAAAGGTTTCGTCCCACTGCTCGCGCGCATGGCTGTGATCGGCAAGGGACGCGTGGGTTTGCGCGTAGTTGTGCAGGTCATCGACAAAGCGGTAAAGCAGCTCGTAGGCGGTGTGGAAGTCCAGTTGTTCGGCTTCGGTAGGCTCCCCCTCCTGGAAGGCCGCGCGCAGGCTGCGGACCTTGGCGGGCAAGCCGTCCTTGTAGGCGCTCAATTGCGCCACCAACCTTGCGGCATCAGGGCTGGTGAGCGCGCGAGCGGAGAAACCATCGAGCACTTCGGCAAGGTCTTGCAGGCCGGGCTTGATGGCCGCCACCACATGGTCCGCTTCGTCCGTGCGCAGCCGTTCAAGCAACTGGTGCAAGGCATTGAAGCGCGTGGTGATGCTCATGAACTCGCTGTTGAGGCGGCTGAGCCGGCCGTTGCGTCGACGCATATGTGGGTCTTCGAACACCGTGACACTGCGCAGCCCTTCCAGGCCCACGGCTTCGGCGATAAAGCGCACGTTGCTGGCTTCGAACCCCTCACGCTGGCTGCGCCCGCGCAGGCCATCGGTGACGAACAGCGCGAACACGCCAAAGCGCTGGTACAAGGCGTTGCGCATGGCGGCGCTGGAGGTTTGCGGCAGGATCGCGGCGCTGACCAGAGTGGAACACAGAATCCCCAGGGAAATTTCCAGCACTCGCCACACCGCCGCCATAAAGGCCCCATCCGGATGCGCCAGGGCCGGCAGGCCGACCATCGCCGCCGTGTAGCCGGCCAACACAAAGCCGTAGGCGCGGAAGTTGCGATTGCGCGTCGCGCCCGCCGTGCAGATGCCCACCCAGATCGCCAGCGCGCCGAGAAACAGCTCGGTGTTCTGCGCAAACAAGGCGATCAACAGCACCATCACCGCCGACCCCGCCAGGGTGCCGAGGAAGCGATAGAAGCTCTTGGCAAACACCTGGCCGCTCTGGGGCTGCATCACGATAAACACGGTGATCATCGCCGTGCGCGGTTGCGGTAGCTCCAGGCGCATGGCCAACCACAGCGTGAGGAACGCGGCGACCAGCACCTTGAAGATATACACCCAGGTCACGCCATCACTGCGTGCCCAGTCGAAAAAACCACGGCGCCACTCTAGGGCATATAGCCAGCGCAGCGGTGCAGGCAAGGGCGTCATCAAATCCTACTCAGTGATCGAACGCGGCAAGCGCCGCCGGGGTCTTGCTCGGAAGGGTCTTGGCGTCTTGAGGCACATCGTTGCCGGCACCGAGGCCGCCGCCCAGGGCCGTGACCAATTCAGCATGGGCACTCAGGCGCGCGGCCTGGACCTGTTGCTCGATCTGCTGCTGATGGAACAGCAACGTCTGCGCATTCAGCACATTGAGGTAGTCGGTAAGGCCGCGCTGGTAGGCGATCATCGCGATGTCGTAGGTCTTCTGCGCCGAGGCCACCGATTGCGCAGCAAAGGAGGCTTGCTTGTCCATGGACTCGCGGCGGATCAACTGGTCGCTGATGCCCTTGAGCGCGTTGACCAGGGTCTGGTTGTACTTGGCGACAGCTATGTCATAACCGGCGCTGGCTTCGCCCAGCTCTGCGCGCAGGCGCCCGCCGTCGAAGATCGGCAAGGTGATCGCAGGACCGACGCTGTAGTTGAATTTCTTGCCGGCCAGGAACTCCAGCATGCCGCCGCCGGTGGCCACGTAGCCGAGGCTGCCGACCAAGTCGACGTTGGGGTAGAAACCGGCGTGGGCCACATCGATGCCACGGGCCTGGGCCGCAACTTGCCAGCGGCTGGCGACCACGTCCGGGCGTTGGCCGAGCAATTGCGCAGGCAGTCGCGACGGCAGTTTCAGGGGCGCGGCGAGGGACAGGGTCGGGCGTTGCAATGTCGCGCCCTCCCCCGGCCCCTTGCCCGCCAGCGCTGCGAGTTGGTTGCGGCTCAGGGCGATCTCTTCGTCCAGGGCGTCCAGTTGGCGATGGGTTTCCGGCAACGGCGTTTCGGCCTGGCTGACATCAAAGTGGGTGCCGATCCCGGCGTTCAGGCGTTTGTTGGCCAGGTCGAGAATCTGCTGCTGTTGCGCCAAGGTGGCCGCGACGATATCGCGATTGGCGTACTGCAACGACAGCTGGATATAGGCGCGCACCACGTTGTTCTGCAATTCGAGCTGGGCCTGGCGCGCTTCGGCGGCGCTCATGTGCGCCAAGTCGACGGCACGTTCGGTGGTGTTGCTTTCGCGGCCCCACAGGTCGAGGGCGTAGCTCAGGCCCAGGGAGGCATTGTTGTCCCAGGTGTTGGCTCCGCTCAGCTCGCCGGGGCCGTAGAACTGATCCTTCGGCCAGTTGTGGCGCTTGAGGGTGGTGTCGCTGTTGATCTGCAACGACTCGGCCGCCTCGGCGATCCCGGCCATGGCCCGTGCTTCACGCACCCGCGCGGCGGCCATGGCCATGCTCGGGCTGTGTTGGGTGGCGAGGTCGACCCAGCGGTTGAGCTGGGGGTCGCCGTAGGCTTGCCACCATTGCGCGGTGGGCCAATGGGCGTCTTGGGCGGCGCTCTGGATCGCTTCGTCGGTGGCCAGGTCACTGGCGTTGAGGGACTGGCCTTGGGGCGCGATTCCTCCGGTTCCGATGCAGCCGCTGATAGCTAACGATAAAGCCCAAACACTGAGAGTCTTAAGCTCTCTGCTGATGCGACGCGGCACGGCAAGCGTATTCCTGAGAGGGTGGAGCGGGAAAGGTGGCGCAATTCTAGGCGGCGGCATGAACGACGATAAGCTGGCATTCCTGTGAATCTTTGTTACCGTTCAGGCGATAATCCGTTGGTAGGGATCACTGGACGGCGTAACTTTCTGTCACAATTTGTTATCTCCCCTGAGAACACTCCATGGACACTTTGCAAAATATGCGCGCCTTCAGTTGCGTGGCCGAAGCCGGCAGCTTCACCGCCGCCGCCGTGCAACTGGACACCACCACTGCCAACGTCTCGCGCGCGGTCTCCAACCTTGAGGCCCATCTGCAAACCCGCTTGTTGAACCGAACGACACGACGCATCGCGCTGACCGAAGCTGGCAAACGCTATTTGCTGCGCTGTGAGCAGATCCTCGCCTATGTCGAGGAAGCCGAAGCCGAGGCCAGCGACGCCCATGCGCGCCCTGCCGGGCAATTGAAAGTGCACACCATGACCGGTATCGGCCAGCATTTCGTCATCGACGCCATCGCCCGCTATCGCCGTACTCATCCGGACGTCACCTTCGACCTGACCTTGGCCAACCGCGTGCCGGACCTGCTCGACGAGGGCTATGACGTGTCCATCGTGCTGGCCAGCGAGCTGCCGGACTCGGGCTTCGTGTCCCAGCGCCTGGGCATCACCTACAGCATTGCCTGTGCCTCGCCGGACTACGTCAAGGCCAAGGGCTGCGCCCATCGCCCCAATGACCTGCTCAACCATGCCTGCCTGCGCCTGGTCAGCCCGGTGATCCAGCTGGACAAATGGACCTTCAATGGCCCCGAAGGCCAGGAAAGCGTGGCGATCAATACTTCGCCGTTCCTGGTGAATTCGGCCGATGCGATGAAAACCGCGATCACCAGCGGCATGGGCATCGGGCTGCTGCCGGTGTATGCGGCGATCGAAGGTTTGCGCAATGGCACGCTGGTGCGGGTAATGCCCAACTACCGTTCCCAGGAACTGAACCTGTACGCCATCTACCCGTCGCGCCAGTACCTGGATGCGAAGATCAAGACTTGGGTGGAATACTTGCGTGGTTCGCTGCCGGAGATTCTGGCGGCGCACCAGGCGGAACTGGTGGCGTATGAGTTGAGTGGCAGCCTCAGCGGCGCGCGGATGGCTAACTGATATTTATCAGACGATAGAGATTCAGTATGGGAGCGGGCTTGCTCGCGAATGCGGCGTGTCAGGCGACACATCTGCTGCTGACGCACCGCATTCGCGAGCAAGCTCGCTCCCACATTTTGAACTGTGCCCACTTGGGTCCAGTGATCTCCTGACAACCGTAACGAGGAATGTTAGCGTGCTTGGCATTCTTCCGTAGTCGATGAGCCCGCCTGCAATGAAAAAGACTGTCCTCGCTTTCAGCCGCGTCACCCCGGAAATGATCGAACGCCTGCAACAGGATTTCGAGGTGATCGCGCCCAATCCCAAGCTGGGCGATATCAACGCACAGTTCAATGAAGCCTTGCCCCACGCCCACGGTCTGATCGGTGTGGGTCGCAAGCTGGGACGCGAGCAATTGCAAGGCGCGAGCAAGCTGGAAGTGGTGTCCAGCGTGTCGGTGGGCTACGACAACTATGACGTCGCGTACTTCAACGAACGCGGGATCATGCTCACCAATACCCCTGACGTCCTCACCGAAAGCACCGCCGACCTGGCCTTTGCCTTGCTGATGAGCAGCGCGCGTCGTGTGGCCGAGCTGGATGCCTGGACCAAGGCCGGGCAGTGGAAGGCCAGCGTCGGTGCGCCGTTGTTTGGCTGCGATGTGCATGGCAAGACCCTGGGCATCGTCGGCATGGGCAATATCGGCGCGGCCGTGGCCCGGCGTGGGCGGCTGGGTTTCAACATGCCGATCCTGTACAGCGGTAACAGCCGCAAGCCGGCGCTGGAGCAAGAACTGGGCGCGCAATTTCGCAGCCTGGATGAACTGCTCGCCGAGGCGGATTTCGTCTGCCTGGTGGTGCCGTTGAGCGACAAGACCCGTCACCTGATCAGCACCCGCGAGCTGGGGCTGATGAAGTCCAGCGCGATCCTGATCAATATTTCCCGAGGCCCGGTGGTGGACGAACCGGCGCTGGTCGAGGCGCTGCAAAGCCAGCGTATCCGTGGCGCCGGGCTCGATGTGTATGAACAGGAGCCACTGGCCGAGTCGCCGCTGTTCCAGCTGAGCAATGCCGTGACCCTGCCGCACATTGGCTCGGCCACCCATGAAACCCGCGAAGCCATGGCCAACCGCGCCCTGGACAACCTGCGCAGCGCCCTGCTGGGCCAGCGCCCGCAGGACCTGGTGAACCCACAGGTGTGGAAGGGCTGACACCCGCTTATCCTCTGTAGGCACTCGGCTTGCCGGCGATGGCGATCGGGCGGGCTTCATCGCCGGCAAGAACTAGGCGTCCCCCCGGCGCCTACAGTTTTGGGTGTACAGGTCGATAACCTTCCATAGAAGATCGTCATCCCTGATCCACAGAAGGTTTTTATGTCCACCACCAAAGCCCGCGCAGACTCACTCTCGCTTCTGCTCTTTACCTTGCGCAGCGGCAAGCTGATGGCGATCAACCTGCTGAAAGTCAGTGAAATCATCCCGTGCCCGCCGCTGACCAAGCTGCCGGAGTCGCACCCGCACGTCAAAGGCATCGCCACCCTGCGCGGTAACTCGCTGGCGGTGATCGATCTGAGCCGCGCCCTCGGCGAAATGCCCCTGGCGGACCCTGATGGCGGCTGCCTGATCGTCACCGACGTGAGCCGCTCCAAGCAGGGTTTGCATGTACAGGCGGTGAGCAAGATCGTGCATTGCCTGACCACCGACATTCGCCCACCACCCTATGGCTCCGGCGGTAACCGCGCGTTCATCACCGGGGTCACCCAGGTGGAAGGCGGCCTGGTGCAGGTGCTGGATATCGAAAAAGTCATCCACGGCATCGCGCCGGCGCCGATCGAAGCGGCGCCGACCGACCTCACCATGGAAGAAGCCGAAGTACTCGGCCACGCACGCATCCTGGTGGTAGACGACAGCCAGGTCGCGCTGCAGCAATCGGTGCACACCCTGCGCAACCTCGGCCTCACCTGCCACACCGCGCGCAGCGCCAAGGAAGCCATCGACGTGCTGCTGGAGTTGCAAGGCACGGCCGAGCAGATCAACGTGGTGGTGTCGGACATCGAGATGTCGGAGATGGACGGCTACGCCCTTACCCGCACCCTGCGCGAAACCCCGGATTTCCAGCACCTCTATGTGTTGCTGCACACCTCGCTGGACAGCGCGATGAACAGCGAAAAAGCCCGGCTGGCCGGCGCCGACGCGGTGCTCACCAAGTTCTCCTCGCCCGAGTTGACCAAGTGCCTGGTGGTGGCCGCGCAAACGGTGGCGCAAAAAGGCCTGTGAGCGAATATTTCCAACTGCTGCGCCGCGACCTTATCGGCAGCCTGCCCGCCCCGCAGTGGCCGGCGGGCACGCAGTTGGATCATTACCGTGACGACCTGGCCCCGGCGATTCACGCCGTATTGCGCCTGACCCAGGATCAGGGTGGCGGTCGCGTTCCCAACCTGGAAACCTGGCAGCAGCAGTTCACCACCGATGCCGAGTTCGACCCCACGCTGTGCCTGGTGGCCAGCAACGACGACGGCATTCTCGCCGTGGCGCAGTGCTGGACCAGCGCGGTTATCAAGAACCTCTCCGTTCACCCCTGCGCCCAGGGCCAGGGATTGGGCCGCGCATTGCTGTTGCACTGCTTCCACGCCTTCAAGCAACGCGGTGAACCCTATGTGGACCTCAAGGTGTTGGAGAGCAACCTGCGTGCCCGCCAACTGTACGAAAGCGCGGGCATGAGATTTGTCCTGCGCGATGTGGTGCCACGGGACTGACAGGCACTGGCGTGTAACTTGCTTCCAGAGAGCTAAAACGGTGAACAGAGGTAAAAACCCGTCACTGTTCCTGCGTACCCTCTGACCTTGCCTGGTGACAGATCCGCCATGAACACTCAATTTTCCTGCGTCGGTTGTGGTAAATGCTGCTCCGACCACCACGTGCCCCTGACCCTCGAAGAAGCCCGCCTGTGGGCGGCGGACGGCGGCAATGTCATCGTTCTGGTGGAGGGGTTCCTGGGCACTGGCCTGGGCCTGCCGCAGCAGCAACGCGAGCATGCCGAGCGTCGCTCGGTCATCGTGCCCAGCGGCAATACCCAGGCATTTGTGGCAATCACCTTTGCCGCCTACAACGCCGGACGCTGCCGGAATCTTGACGAAGACAACCTGTGCCGCATCTATGAACGCCGCCCGCTGGTGTGCCGCATTTATCCGATGGAGATCAACCCGCATATCCCGCTGAACCCCGCCGCCAAGGATTGCCCGCCGGAGTCCTGGGAACAGGGCCCGGCGCTGATCGTCGGCGGTGAGTTGATGGACCAGGAACTGGCCGAACTGATCCGCCGCTCACGCCAGGCCGACCGTGACGATGTACAGACCAAAGAGGCGGTGTGCGCCCTGCTGGGAATTCGCACCACAGCCCTCAAGGGGGATGGGTTTACCGCTTACCTGCCCGACATGGGCGCATTTGCCCAAGCCATCGAGCTGGCGGTGCAACGACCGTCCGTGGTCAGCGAGTGGGTGTTCCATGTGTCCGGCATGGACATCGCGGAGCAGGTGCTGGATGCCGGGGCGCAGATTGCGACTGAGGTGCCGGCCAACTATGCGTTTATTTCACTGCGCGCCGCCTAGACGCGCAGGTTTGCAGTGGGTCAGAGGCTGGCCATGCACTCGATCTCGATCCGCGCATTCAGCAACAGCTTGCCAGCAAATGTCGTCCGGGCTGGCAGGCGGTCAGCCTGGAAGTAGCTGGCATAGACGCTGTTCATTTGTGCAAAGTCCTTGAGGTCGGCAAGAATCACCCTGCACTGGGCAACTCTATCCATCCCGATACCCTTGGCCATCAGAACGCCGCGTATGTTCTCGAGAGCCTGCGCCGTTTCTGCACGAATACCGCCAGGTACCAGACGACCGTTTTGATCCAGCCCCAACTTCCCGGAAATGTAGAGGGCCTGACCGACTTGCACCGTTTCCGAGAAGGGCAACCCACCCTCTGCCGGCGTATACGTCATCCTGGCCGGCTCAAGAGGCGCAGCGCCCAGATAACGCTCGGTAATGGCCGCATACTCGCCGCTGTCTTTCATGCGTTGCAGCGCCTCGTTGAGCGCCGCCGTGAGATCAGGATTGGTTTTGCGAGTGGCAATGGCTACGCCGCCGCCCAACATGTCATCGACCACCGTTGGCCCGGCAAAGGCGAACGCAGCACCTTCAGCGGTGTTCAACAGCGCTTCGCTGATTTCGACGGTGTTTTGCAACGTGGCGTCAATTTCACCGGCCTGCAAGCTACGGATCAAATCAGTGTTGAGGCCAAAGCTGCGCACAATCACCCCCTGGGTCCCCCACCGCGTCAAGGCAAAGGCTTCACGGCTGGTTCCCGCCAGCACGCCCACGCGCTTGCCCTTGAGTGCCTGGGCGGTTGGCAGCAGGTTGGAGCCCTTAGGAGCCACCAAACGGCTTTGAAGGGCATAGAGGTCATGGGTGAAGTCGACGAGTTCACGCCGCGCGGCTGTCGCCGTCATGGGCATGATCGCGTCGAACCGGCCAGCCTGGAGCGCTGCGAGGTTGGTCGCATAAGGCTGCTCAACCCACACGCAACGCGCATCAAGCGCTGCACACAGGGCATTCCCCAGTTCTATATTCAGCCCCACGAGCTCACCCTGGGCATTGCGGTATTCAAAGGGCGGCACATCCGCCTCTACACCAAAGCGGATTTCACGCCACGAACTCTCGGGAGCAGGCGCCACAGCACATCCCGCCGCGGACAAAAGGGTCAGAAAAAACGTCACCAGCGCCAGCAGTCGTCTTGAAGTCTTCATAAGCCTGTCCTGTGCAAAAGGTATGGGGCAGACGGGCTCCGTGAGTCATGGCCCGTATGCGCCCGTTGTTCTAACAAGCACTGACCGGTGTTTTAACTTCAACACGTCTGTTTGACTGGTAGGAAAGCTCCTAAATAGCAGTAGCCGTTGAATTGGGTTACCGCTGCTGCCCCCAGAACTCCTGCGCCAACTGGCGTAAATCCTCCGCCAGCGCCGCCACATCGCCTGAACTGAGCTGGCTCTGCTGCCCGGCGCTGACCGTGGCCTCCCCGGCATTGCGAATGCCAACGATATTGCGGTTGATGTCCTCGCTCACCGTGCTCTGCTCTTCCACGGCGGTTGCTATCTGCTGGCTCATGGCGGTGATTTGCGTGACACGCTGACTGATGCCGTCCAGCGCTGCGGCGGCCCGCTGTGCCTGCTGGACGCTGGCTTCGACATGCTCGCCGCTCTGCGCCATCGCTTGTACCGCATCCCGTGCGCCGCCTTGCAGGGTGCTGATCATGCGCTGGATTTCATCGGTCGATTGCTGGGTGCGCTGGGCCAGGCCGCGCACTTCATCGGCCACCACGGCGAAGCCACGCCCCTGCTCGCCCGCCCTCGCCGCTTCGATGGCGGCGTTCAGCGCCAGCAGGTTGGTCTGTTCGGCAATCGTGCGGATCACTTCCAGCACGCCGCTGATTTCGCCACTGTGGCTTTCCAACTGGTGAATGACTTCGGTGGCGCGTGCCAACTCCTGGGACAGGCGCAACACGGCATCACGGCTTTCATCCACGCGCTGATGGCCTTCGCGGGTCTCGCTGCCGGCCTGGTCGGCCGCCTTGGAAGCCTGCTGGGCATGGTTGGCCATTTCGGCCACGCTGGCGGCCATCTGGTGGATGGCTGCGGCTATCTGGTCGGTCTGAGTCTGTTGGCCGAGGCTGCTGGCGTGGCTGCTGTCCAGGTGCCGCACCAACTGCGCAGCGTGGCCCGACAGGCGCTGGGAGGCGTCGCCGATACGCCCCACCACCGCTCCTACCTGGGCTTCGAGCATTTGGAAGGCGAATTCGATTTGCCCGCACTCGTCCCGGCGCCCGGTGTAGATTGCCTGGCTCAAGGGGTTGTCGGCCACCCGGCGTGCACGCTGCTGCAGGTGGGACAGAGGTCGCAGGATCGCCTGCGCGCCAACCGCACCGACCGCACACCCGGCCACCAGGGCCAGTAACTGCCAGCCCAGCGCGTAATCCGCCAAGCCCAAGCCCAGGGCTCCGGTGACACCGCAGGTGAAGGCGACCCAAGCGAACAGTTTCATGCCCAAGCCAAGCACCGGCCATGCCGGTCGTTTGCCCGCTCGCAAGCGCGCATAGACCCGCTCTGCTGCGGCGATCCGACGCGCATCCGGCTTGGTACGTACCGATTGATACTCCACGGTGGCCCCGTCCCGGCTCACGGGCGTGGCATACGCGCTGACCCAGTAATGGTCACCGTTCTTGCAGCGGTTTTTCACCATGCCCATCCACGAACGCCCCGCCTTGAGGGTTCGCCACATATGGGCGAACGCCTCGGACGGCATGTCCGGATGACGCAGGATGTTATGTTTCACGCCAAGCAGCTCATCGCGGTCGTACCCGCTGATGTCGATGAAGTCCTGGTTGGCGTAGGTAATCGCGCTGGTCAGGTCGGTGGTCGAAAGGATGTTAGCGTCGGGGGCAAAGTCCACATTCCGACCGGTGACCGGCAGATTGATCTTCATGGAGAAGCGCGCTCGTAATTGTTGGAGGAGTCGGCAGGGCGTCGACTCTAAGCGCACCGAGGGGGCAAATACTGATCCAGCTCATGTTCCGCGCAATTAATTAGCCATCACGGTAGGTCGAGGCGATAAGGCGCAAGGATCCGCTGGTATTCACCATTGTGCATCAGCTGTTCCAGCGCACGGTTTAGCTCGGTACGCAGCGCGGTGTCAGTCTTGCGTAACGCGATCGCCACACCGTTGCCCAGCAGTTCGTTGGAAACGGCGGGGCCGAGGAAGTCGAAATCCTGGCCGGCAGCCGTGTCGAGCAGGGCCTCACGGATTTCCACGGTGCCCTGCAGCGTCGCATCGATATCGCCTGCCACCAGGCTGCGGACCAGTTCGTCGTTGAGCCAGAAGCTCTTGATGATCACGCCTTTGCGCGCCCATTTCGCATGCGCAAAGGCTTCGCGATTGCTGCCCAGCAACACGCCGACACGCTTGCCCTTGAGCGACCTTGGCGTCGGCATAAGGCCCGAGGTTCGGCGCGCGACCAGCCGCGTGGTGAAGGGGTAGAGGTTTTCGGTGAAACTCACCCAGCGCCGCCGCAAAGATGTCGGGGCTATGCCCATGATTGCATCGAATCGCCGCGCTTCCAGACCTTCGAAGTTTTCAACCAGCACCTGGTCAACCCACGTACAGCGCACATTCAACTGCTGGCAAAGGGCGTTGCCCAACTCGATATTCAGACCGACCAACTGCCCTTGCGGGTTGCGGCTCTGGAAAGGGGCAAATTGCGCGGCAACGGCGAAGCGGATTTCACGTCGCGGTTGATCAAGGCCTGCGACGGCATCCACCGCCAGTAATAGGGCAAGCGCTACACAGAGATGTATCAGGGGCACAGGAAACGTCCTTTTCCGGAAAGAGCGCCCTCCGCTGCACGCCCGTTAACCAAACCGGGGTGAAGCGGAAGCCGTGCAAGCTTTCAAGAAACGGTCGCAGACCTACAAGCAGAAACATCAACGGAGGCTGTAGGCAATATCCGTCAAATGTTACAGATGATTAATCTTAACGTTTACCCATGGAACGGCGTGTACCGGGCGGGGCCATACCCGGGCTCTTGGTGTGGCCGTTCTTGGCGCCGTTCTTGTACCAGGGCTGGGCGGCATTCTTGGCTCCGGCCAGTTCACCCGGTTTGAAGGGGAATTTGAACGCCGGGATCTCGGCTTTTTCAACGCCTTCGGCGCTGGCCGGATCGACGAGGTCGTCCGCTTCAACAGGGGGTTGTGTCGGGGAAGTCATAAGGGCTCCGGCGCGGGTATTGGTGTAAAAGCGCGAGTATAGCGGGGCCGGAGGGCCAAGCGGTAAGCTTCAAGCGGTAAGTTTAAAGCACTAGCTGTCATGGCTGTCAGTTTGACGTCACGATCCTGACCGGGTCGCCGCGCTATAAAGCTTTTATCCAAATCTCAACTTGCAGCTTGAAACTTGCAACTGCGCCTCTGGTGTCCGTCGATGCACATTCAACGAAAAACCGCCCTGATCGTGGGGGTCCTCGTGGTGTTGGCCGTTGCAACCTGGGCACTGACCCGACCGGCCAAGTCCAAACTGGCGGCACCCACCGCTATTCCCGTGCGGGTGGTGAGCGTGGCGCAGCAGGACATTCCGCGCTTTGTCAGTGGGATTGGCTCGGTGCTGTCGCTGCACAGTGTGGTGATTCGCCCGCAAGTGGACGGCATCCTCACTAAATTGCTGGTCAAGGAAGGCCAGTTGGTCAAGGCCGGTGACCTGCTGGCGACCATCGATGACCGCTCGATCCGTGCCAGCCTTGACCAGGCCAAGGCCCAACTGGGCGAAAGCCAGGCGCAGTTGCAGGTAGCGCTGGTCAACCTCAAGCGCTACAAGGAGTTGAGTGTCGACGACGGCGTGTCCAAGCAGACTTATGACCAGCAACAAGCCCTGGTCAACCAGCTCAAGGCCACTGCCCAAGGCAACCAGGCCGCAATCGATTCAGCTCAGGTACAACTTTCCTACACTCAGATTCGCTCGCCGGTCAGCGGACGCGTCGGTATTCGCACCGTGGATGAAGGCAACTTCTTGCGCACCGCCGATACCCAGGGCCTGTTTTCCGTGACCCAGATCGACCCGATTGCCGTCGAGTTCTCCCTGCCGCAACAAATGCTGCCCACCTTGCAGGGCCTGATCGCGGCGCCCACAAAAGCCAGCGTCGATGCCTACCTGGGCGCCGACACCGATGGCCAGACCGGCGACTTGCTTGGCGAGGGTCACCTGAGCCTGATCGACAACCAGATCAGCTCCACCACCGGCACCCTGCGCGCCAAGGCCGAATTCAACAATGCCTCGCAGCGCCTGTGGCCGGGGCAACTGGTGACCATCAAGATCCAGACCGCCCTCGACAAAAACGCCTTGGTGGTGCCACCGACCGTCGTGCAGCGCGGCCTGGACTCGCATTTTGTGTACCGGGTCAACGGTGACAAGGTCGACGTGGTGCCGGTGCAAGTCACCTACCAGAACAGCGACGTGAACATCATCAAGGGCGTACAGGCCGGGGATGTGCTGGTCAGCGACGGCCAGTCACGGCTCAAGGCGGGTGCGCAGGTGGAAATACTCAAGGAGCCGCCGCAAGTCATTCAGACCGTTGATGCCAAGGTGCAGCCATGAGCCGTTCGCCGTCAGCCTGGTGCGTCGACCACCCGGTCGCCACCCTGCTGCTGACCTTTGCCCTGGTGCTGCTCGGGCTGATTGCCTTCCCGCGCCTGGCCATCGCCCCACTGCCGGAAGCGGAATTTCCGACGATCCAGGTGACTGCCACGCTGCCCGGCGCCAGTCCGGACACCATGGCGTCATCCGTGGCCACGCCGCTGGAGGTGCAATTCAGCGCCATCCCTGGCATGACCCAGATGACCTCCAGCAGCGCCCTGGGCTCCAGCCTGTTGACCCTGCAATTCACCCTGACCAAAAGCATCGACACCGCCGCGCAGGAAGTGCAGGCGGCGATCAACACCGCGTCCGGTAAGCTGCCCAGCGACATGCCGAGCCTGCCGACCTGGAAGAAGGTCAACCCGGCGGACAGCCCAGTGCTGATCCTCAGCGTCAGCTCCAACAGCATGCCCAGCACCGAGTTGAGCGACTACGTGGAAACCCTGCTGGCCCGGCAGATCAGCCAGATCGACGGGGTTGGCCAGATCAACATCACCGGCCAGCAGCGCCCGGCGATCCGGGTACAAGCGTCCCCGGACAAACTCGCCGCCATCGGCCTGACCCTGGCCGATATCCGCCTGGCCATCCAGCAATCGAGCCTCAACCTGGCCAAGGGTGCGATCTACGGCGAGAACAGTGTGTCGACCCTGTCGACCAACGACCAGTTGTTCCACCCGGAGGACTACGCGCAGTTGATCGTGTCCTACAAGGACGGCGCACCGGTTCAACTGCGTGATATCGCCAAAGTCATCAACGGTTCGGAAAACGCCTACGTGCAGGCCTGGTCCGGCGACACCCCAGGGGTCAACCTGGTGATCTCGCGCCAGCCCGGCGCGAATATCGTCGAGACCGTCGACCGCATTCAAGCCGAGCTGCCGCGCCTGCAGGCGATGCTGCCGGCGTCGGTGCAGGTCAGCGTGTTGACCGACCGTACCAAGACCATCCGCGCGTCGCTGCATGAGGTGGAAGTGACGCTGCTGATTGCCATCCTGCTGGTGGTGGCGGTGATGGCGCTGTTCCTGCGGCAGTTGTCGGCGACGATGATTGTGTCCAGCGTGCTGGGTGTGTCGCTGGTCGCCAGCTTTGCGTTGATGTACCTGATGGGTTTCAGCCTGAACAACCTGACGCTGGTGGCGATCGTCATCGCAGTGGGCTTTGTGGTGGACGATGCCATCGTGGTGGTCGAGAACATTCACCGCCACCTGGAAGCTGGGCTCGACAAGCGCGAAGCGGCGATCAAAGGCGCCGGGGAGATCGGCTTTACGGTGGTGTCCATCAGCTTCTCGCTGGTGGCGGCGTTTATTCCGCTGCTGTTCATGGGGGGCGTGGTTGGGCGTTTGTTCAAGGAGTTTGCCTTGACGGCGACCTCGACCATTCTGATCTCGGTGGTGGTTTCGCTGACCTTGGCGCCGACCCTGGCCGCGCTGTTCATGCGCGCGCCCAGCCACCCTGCGCACGACAAACCGGGCTTCAGCGAACGGCTGCTGGCCGGCTATGCGCGCAACCTGCGCCGTGCCCTGGCCCATCAACGCACGATGGCGGCAATCTTCGTCGTGACGTTGGCCCTGGCCGTGGTCGGCTACGTGTTCATCCCCAAGGGGTTCTTCCCGGTGCAGGACACCGGCTTTGTACTCGGCACCAGCGAAGCGGCGGCCGACGTGTCCTACCCGGACATGGTGGCCAAGCACAAGGCCCTGGCCGAAATCGTCAAGGCCGACCCGGCAGTGGAAGCGTTTTCGCATTCGGTCGGTGTGACCGGCAGCAACCAGACCATTGCCAACGGCCGCTTCTGGATCGCCTTGAAGGACCGCGGCGACCGTGACGTGTCCGCCAGCCAGTTCATCGATCGCATCCGCCCGAAACTGGCCAAGGTGCCGGGTATCGTGTTGTACCTGCGCGCCGGGCAAGACATCAACCTGAGTTCCGGCCCCAGCCGTGCTCAGTACCAATACGTGCTCAAGAGCAACGACGGCCCGACGCTCAACACCTGGACCCAGCGCCTCACCGAAAAACTGCGCGCCAACCCGGCGTTTCGCGACCTGTCCAACGACCTGCAACTGGGCGGCAGCATCACCCACATCAGCATCGACCGCCAGGCCGCCGCGCGTTTTGGCCTGACCGCCACCGATGTGGATCAGGCGCTGTACGACGCGTTCGGCCAGCGCCAGATCAACGAATTCCAGACCGAGATCAACCAGTACCAAGTGGTGCTGGAATTGGATACCCAGCAACGCGGCAAAGCCGAAAGCCTCAACTACTTTTACCTGCGCTCGCCGCTGACAAACGAGATGGTGCCGCTGTCGGCGCTGGCCAAAGTCGATCCGCCCACCGTGGGGCCACTTTCGATCAGCCATGACGGCATGTTCCCGGCCGCCAACCTGTCGTTCAACCTGGCACCGGGCGTGGCCTTGGGCGATGCAGTGATCATGCTCAACCAGGCCAAGAATGAAATCGGCATGCCGACCACCATCATCGGCAACTTTCAGGGCGCGGCCCAGGCATTCCAGAGTTCGCTGGCCAGCCAACCGTGGCTGATCCTGGCGGCGCTGGTGGCGGTGTATATCATCCTCGGCGTGCTGTACGAGAGCTTCGTGCACCCGCTGACGATCATTTCGACCTTGCCCTCGGCAGGGTTGGGCGCGCTGATCATGCTGTCACTGATGGGGCAGGACTTTTCGATCATGGCGCTGATCGGCCTGGTGCTGTTGATCGGCATCGTGAAGAAGAACGGCATCCTGATGATCGACTTTGCCCTGGAGGCTCAGCGCGTCAGGGGTCTGTCGCCGGAAGATGCGATCTATGAAGCCTGCGTCACGCGGTTCCGGCCGATCATCATGACCACCCTCGCCGCCCTGCTCGGCGCGGTGCCGCTGATGCTCGGCGCCGGCCCTGGTGCGGAAATGCGCCAGCCGCTGGGTATCGCAGTGGTTGGCGGGTTGCTGGTGAGCCAGGCGCTGACGCTGTTCACCACACCGGTCATATACTTGTACCTTGAGAAGTTTTTCCACCGGCCCACACCAACGCCTGCGTTGGCGACCACAGACTGAGGCCCGGCCCTGGAGCAAAAAGACTCATGCGCGTACTGATTATTGAAGATGAAGAAAAAACCGCCGACTACCTGCACCGTGGTCTGACGGAGCAAGGCTACACCGTCGACGTGGCACGCGAAGGCGTCGAGGGTTTGCACCTGGCGCTGGAGAACGACTACGCGGTCATCGTGCTCGACGTGATGCTGCCTGGCCTCGATGGCTTTGGCGTGCTGCGTGCCCTGCGCGCGCGCAAGCAGACGCCGGTGATCATGCTCACGGCCCGCGAGCGCGTGGAAGACCGCATTCGCGGCCTGCGCGAAGGCGCCGACGATTACCTGGGCAAACCGTTTTCCTTCCTGGAACTGGTGGCACGCCTGCAAGCCCTGACCCGCCGCAGCGGTGGTCATGAACCCGTGCAGGTGACGGTCGCCGACCTGTGGATCGACCTGATCAGCCGCAAGGCCAGTCGCAATGGCTTGCGCCTGGACCTGACCGCCAAGGAGTTCTCGCTGCTCAGCGTGTTGGCGCGGCGCCAGGGTGAGATCCTGTCCAAGACCGCGATTGCGGAGATGGTCTGGGACATCAATTTCGACAGCGACGCCAACGTGGTGGAAGTCGCGATCAAGCGCCTGCGCGCCAAGCTCGACGGGCCGTTCGAACAAAAGCTGCTGCACACCATCCGTGGCATGGGGTATGTGCTGGAGAGCCGAAGTGTCAGCTAACTCCATCGCCCTGCGCCTGAGCGGCATGTTCACCCTGGTGGCGCTGCTGATCTTCGTATTGATCGGTGGTGCGCTTTATCAGCAAGTGGACCGGGGGCTGGGCTTGTTGCCAGGCGCCGAGCTGGATGCGCGTTACAGCGTGCTCGAATCTTCGGTGAACCGCTTCGGCACGCCGGACCATTGGGTAAAGATCAAGGCCAAGCTCAAGCTGCTGGGTGAGGAAGACAAACGTATTCGTTTCTGGGTGGTGAGCAGCGATCCGAATTATGAATATGGCGAGCCGGACGCGCAGATCCGCGCGTTTGCCGAAGGGCCTACCGGCAAGCGCGATTTGCGCCTGCCGGGCCACCATCACCCATTCAAAGTGCTGGTGAGCCAGTTCCCGGCCAAGGAGCAGCGCCCGCCCCTGCGCTTCATGATTGCCATCGATACCGAGAACTTCCGTGCAACCCAGCATCATTTGCTGGTGGCGTTGATCAGCCTCGCATTTGTCGGTGTGGTCCTGGCGGCGCTGTTGGGGTTCTGGGTTTCACGCATCGGCCTGAAGCCGCTGGGCAAGCTGTCGGACGAGGCGCAAAAGCTCGCGCCACCAAAACTCTCCGGGCGCCTTGAACTGTCGCCGCTGCCGCCGGAGCTGAGCCAGTTCGTCAATTCGTTCAACTCCACGCTCGACCGCGTCGAGCAGGCCTATTCACGCCTGGAATCGTTCAACGCCGACGTCGCCCACGAACTGCGCTCGCCCCTGACCAACCTGATCGGCCAGACCCAAGTGGCGCTGACCCGAGGGCGTTCGGCCGAGCATTATTTCGAGGTGCTGCAATCGAACCTTGAAGAGCTGGAGCGCCTACGTTCGATCATCAATGACATGCTGTTCCTGGCCAGCGCCGACCAGGGCAGCAAGGCCACCAAGTTGATCGAAAGCTCCCTGGCCGACGAAGTAGCCACCACCCTCGACTACCTGGACTTCATTCTTGAAGACGCCCAGGTCAAGGTACAGGTAAAGGGCGATGCCACGGTGCAGATCGAAAAAGCCCACCTGCGCCGTGCGCTGATCAACCTGCTGAGCAACGCGGTGCAGCACACCGCGCCTGGGCAGGTGATCGTGGTGAATATCGAGGTGCAAGAACATCAGGTGGCGATCGGCGTCACCAACCCCGGCGACGTCATTGCCAGCGAACACTTGCCACGTCTGTTCGAACGGTTTTATCGGGTGGATGCGTCACGCAGCAACAGCGGCGCCAACCATGGCCTGGGGCTGGCCATCGTCAAGGCGATTGCGCTGATGCACGGCGGTGATGTGTTCGTGCGCAGTGAGGGCGGCGGCAATACCTTTGGCATCACTTTGCCCGTCTGACACTGCCGGCGATGGCGGTGTTCGGGTCGACGTGTGCATGACTGAGCCACCGCTATCGCCGGCAAGCCGGCTCCTACAGGGACGGTGATGGGTTTGTTGCGATTTGGGCAACAGTCATTATCTTGTTACACTCTGTATCGTACCGCTCGCCTGCGTTAATTTGACGCATCGATGAGCGCGACGGCAAAGGCAGCCTCCCGCTTACCCGAATTTCCCTCGACTTATTTCCAGGGCTCTACACTGGGAATCTGTCTTAAAGCCGCTGACTTCAGCGGCTTTTTTTTGCCGTAAAAAAAGGCCAGGCACCCCCACGACATTGGCCGTTTTCCGATTGACCAAAGGAGCTACACCGGTGAAGAACTCGCTGACGTTCACCCCGTTATTTCTCGCAATTGCAGCAACGATCACCCCTCTTGCCCATGCGGCAGACACCACCCCCGCCGACGGTTTCGTCGAAGGCGCCCACCTCAATATCAACACCCGCAACTACTACATGAACCGCGACCGTCGCGACATCCACACCGATGACAGTAAGGAATGGGGCCAGGGTTTCATCGGCACCTTCGAATCCGGCTACACCCAGGGCACCGTCGGCTTCGGCCTGGACGCCCATGCCATGCTCGGTCTGAAGCTGGACGGCGGTGGCGGTACGGACGGTTCCAGCATCCTTCCGTACGGCAGTGGCAACGGTAAGGCGCCCGGCTCGTTCTCGACGGCGGGTGGCGCCTTGAAAATGCGCGCGTTCGATACCGAGTTGAGGGCCGGCGACCTGTTCCTCAATAACCCGGTGATCGCCGGCGGCGCAACCCGCATGCTGCCGCAGACCTTCCGTGGCGTGAGCCTGAGCAACCACAGCCTCGACGGCTGGATGTTCGAAGGTGGCCAGGCCAGCTTCACCAAGCTCTACAACCAGAGCGGCCACCGCCGCATCGGCACCAGCTACGGTGCGCTGCCCAGCAATACCGATAGCCAGCACATGAACTGGGCCGGCGTGTCGTTCAGCGGCATCGACGGGCTGACCAGCAACCTCTACGCCTCCGAGCTCAAGGACGTGTGGAACCAGTACTACTACGACCTGGACTACACCTATGTGGTGAACGAGATGATCAGTCTCAACCCCGGTCTGCACTACTACCATACCCAGGACACCGGGCAGTCGCTGCTGGGGGATATCGACAACAACACCTACAGCCTGCACTTCACCGTGGACGTCGGCCATCACAGCGTCACGGCCGCGTACCAGCGGGTCAACGGCAACACACCGTTCGACTACATCGCCCAGGGCGACAGCGTGTACCTGGACAACTCCCAGCAGTACTCCGACTTCAACGGCCCCAATGAGCGCTCGTGGAAACTCAAGTACGCCTATAACTTCGGCGGCCTGGGCCTGCCCGGCCTGACCTCGGCCGTGTCCTATATCAGCGGCAAGACCGACCTGACCAAGGTCGACCCGCAAAGCCGTGGCTATAGCGCGTGGTACAGCGCCGACGGTAAAGACGCCAAGCATTGGGAACGGGACATCGACCTGAAATACGTCGTGCAGGACGGCAAGGCCAAGGACTTGGCGGTGCGCCTGCAATGGGCGGTCAACCGTGGCAGCAATGGTTACTCGGCGGTGGATCGGGATGTGGATGAATACCGGGTGATCGTCGACTACCCGATCAACGTGTTCTGACAGACGTCTTTTTCTTTTTAACCAAGCATTTAATTTTCATCGGGTAGAACTAAACTGCCAGCATCCTCACCGCTGAAGTCTGCCCGATGAGTCCACGCCCTGTTCGTACCTCACCCGCACATCCTGAGTTGTTACTGATGCTGGGCAGCGGGCTCAGCGTTGCCCTGATTGTGATCATTGTCGCGGTGCTGTTGATTCGCGAACACGCCAGCACGCTTGAGGCGGCCAAGCGATCGACCACCAATATCGCCCAACTGATCAACGCCGACGTGCTGCGTAACGTCGAGTTGTATGACCTGTCGCTCAACGGGCTGATTGCGGCCACGCAACGTGAAGACCTGTCCGGGGTTGCTGCCAATATCCAGCACTTGGTGCAGTTTGATTTATCCACGGCGGCGCCTTTCAAGGGCGAGGTCTTGCTGCTGGATGCCAACGGCAAGGTTATCGCCGACTCCTCCACACTGCGGCCCACGCCACGTAATTTTGCCAGCCGCGATTATTTCCAGGTGCATGCCAAGGACGCCAACGCGGGCCTGTTTATCAGTCGCCCCTTCAAGATCCATTGCGACTGCGACCAGGTCTGGCGCATGGCATTCAGTCGACGTGTGTCGGGCCCCAAGGGAGAGTTTGTCGGCGTAGCGGTCGCGACCATGCGCCTGGCGTATTTCGACCAGCTGTTCAACACCCTGACCATCGGCAATGGCAGCAGCGTCAACCTGCTGAACAACAACGGCATTCTCCTGGCCCAGCAGCCGCTGCTCGAACGCGACATGATCGACAAGGACCTGAGTGACCGGCCTAACTTCAAGCGAATACTGCGCGACGGAAGCGGCAGCTTTCAGGCGATCTCTGCCATCAGTGGTAAAGAGCGCCTGTATACATTTACCAATGTCGGTGCCCTGCCATTGATCGTGGTAGTAGCGTTGTCCAGCGAGGACGTATTCGCACCCTGGAGACGCGCGGCACTGCTGACCAGTGGTGCCACCGGGGTGCTCTGCGCCGGTTTGTTGTGGCTGACCTGGTTGCTACGCCGGGAACTGCGAAGGCGGCGTCGCGCTGAACGAGTACTGTCAGAACTGGCAGCCACCGATGCATTGACCGGCCTGGCCAACCGGCGCGTTCTGGATGAACGCCTGCGCCTTGAGTGGGACCGCGCTCAGCGCTCCACCGAGCCGCTGACGGTGCTGATGATTGACGTGGACCACTTCAAGGCCTTCAACGACCGCCACGGCCATCACGGTGGCGACGACGCGTTGCGCAGCGTGGCCCAGGTGATCGGCAGCAACATCCGCCGACCGGCTGACCTGGCCGCACGTTATGGCGGCGAAGAGTTCGCGGTGGTGTTGCCGGTGACCGACGCCAAGGGCGCCTGGGTGATCGCCGAGCACATCCGCAGCGCCATCGAGTACTTGCCGAGGGTTGGAGGTGATGAGCAGCCGATTACCGTGAGCATTGGCCTGAGTACTTGGGACAAGCGTAGCCGTCAGTCGCTGGAGGCGTTGTTGCTAAGTGCGGATCAGGCGCTCTATGAAGCCAAGCACACCGGGCGCAACCGTATCGTGGATGCTTCGGTCCTTTAATGAACACGGCGTTTCTGCGGTGAGCGGGCTTAATGTTGTGAACAGGCTTGGTGTGGTGAGCGGGCCTGTTGTGGTGAGCGGGCTCACCACAATAGGCCCGATCGCCACTAAGCGCCCTAAAATTCAGGCATAAAAAAAGGCCACCCGAAGGTGGCCTTTCAAAACTAAAGAAAGAGAGTTGTTACTTACACCGCCGCAACGGGACGCATGTAAGAGATCGGTGCGGTGCTGGCATCTTCGAAGGTCACGACTTCCCAAGCGTCTGTCTGCTCAATCAACTTGCGCAGCAGCTGGTTGTTAAGGGCGTGGCCCGACTTGAAGCCTTTGAACTCGCCTATCAGGCTATTGCCCAGCAGGTAGAGGTCACCGATTGCATCGAGGATCTTGTGCTTCACGAACTCGTCTTCGTAGCGAAGGCCGTCTTCGTTCAGTACACCATCCGCGTCGACCACAATGGCGTTTTCAACGCTGCCGCCGAGTGCGAGGTTGTGCTTGCGCAGGTACTCGATGTCACTCATGAAACCAAAGGTACGGGCGCGGCTGACTTCTTTTACAAACGAAGTGCTGGAAAAATCCACGCTTGCACTTTGGGTGCGGTCACGGAATACCGGGTGATCGAAATCGATCTCAAAGCTCACTTTAAAGCCTTCGAACGGGACGAAGGTGGCGCGCTTGTCGCCGTCTTCTACTGTCACTTCCCGCAGAATGCGAATGAACTTCTTGGCTGCGTCCTGTTCTTCCAGGCCGGCAGATTGAATCAAGAATACGAAGGGTCCAGCGCTGCCATCCATGATCGGGACTTCGGACGCGGAGAGCTCGACGTAGGCGTTATCGATGCCCAGGCCAGCCATGGCCGAGAGCAAGTGCTCCACCGTGTCCACTTTGACGTCACCGTTGACCAATGTGGTCGACATAGTGGTTTCGCCAACGTTTTCCGCGCGAGCAGGAATCTGCACCACAGGGTCCAGGTCGGCACGCACAAACACGATGCCGGTGTCGACAGGTGCAGGCTTGAGGGTCAGGTATACCTTCTCCCCGGAGTGCAGACCTACACCTGTGGCACGAATAATATTCTTCAGGGTGCGTTGTTTAATCATGGCTTGGACCGCTTCAGCGCAAATTGCGAACTGGTATCAACAAAGGCTGGCGATAATAGCAGACCAGACCTTTGCTGAACACCAATCACCTTCATAGCCCTGATACATTCCATTAATCGGCCTGACGACGCAGGAATGCCGGGATGTCCAGGTAGTCCAGATCATCTTGCGGATTCGGGCTACGGGACGCCGCAGCACCGGCCTGAGCCTGATTGCGCATCACGGTCGGACGGTCCAGGTCACGGTAGTTCACCGACGGCAGTTCCTGGCGCGAAGGCGCTGGAGCGGCAGCCGCTTGGCTGGCGTGGCTGGCTTGGCTGTTATGCAGGGTGTTGTCGATGACCTTCACAGGCTTCTCGATTTTCGCGCCCAGGCCGGTGGCGACCACGGTCACGTGCAGCTCGTCGCGCATGTCCGGATCGATAACGGTACCGACCTTGACCATGGCGTGCTCGGAAGCGAAGGCTTCAATGATGCTACCCACGTCGGAGTACTCACCCAGGGACAGGTCAGGACCGGCGGTGATGTTCACCAGGATGCCGCGTGCGCCTTGCAGGTTCACGTCTTCCAGCAACGGGTTGCGGATGGCCGCTTCGGTGGCTTCACGCGCACGGTTCGGACCGCTGGCGCAGCCAGTGCCCATCATCGCCATGCCCATTTCGCTCATCACGGTACGTACGTCGGCAAAGTCGACGTTGATCATGCCTGGGCGCTTGATGATGTCGGAGATACCGCGAACGGCACCGGCCAGTACATCGTCAGCCTTGGCGAACGCGGACAGCAGGCTTGCGTCCTTGCCCAGGATAGTCAGCAGTTTCTCGTTGGGGATGGTGATCAACGAGTCGACGCTTTCAGACAGCAGACGGATACCTTCGTCGGCGATCTGCATGCGCTTGCGGCCTTCGAACGGGAACGGACGGGTCACGACAGCAACCGTCAGAATCCCCATTTCCTTGGCCACTTCGGCAATGATCGGCGCAGCACCGGTACCGGTACCGCCGCCCATGCCAGTGGTGATGAACACCATGTTGGTGCCTTGCAGCACTTCAGCAATACGCTCGCGGTCTTCCAGCGCGGCTTGACGGCCGACTTCCGGATTGGCGCCAGCGCCGAGGCCCTTGGTCACGGCTGTGCCCAATTGCAGGATGGTCCGCGCGCCGATGCTTTTCAGCGCCTGGGCATCAGTGTTGGCGCAGATGAATTCAACGCCTTCAATGTTGCTCTTGACCATGTGATTGACAGCGTTGCCGCCGCCACCGCCGACACCGATCACTTTGATGACCGGGCTTGCGGGGATGTTGTCTACGAGTTCGAACATGTTCCCTCTCCTTTCGTTTTCTCTAGTTTTTTCGCCTACTGCTTACAACGGTGTCGCGGTAAATCTTAAAAATTGCCTTTGACCCATGCTTGCAAACGCTCGAACAACGGCGCTTTCGCCTCGTCGTCGCTGCGGTAGCTGTCACGGTTACTCGGGCCCGACAGGGAAATGCCGTCGGTCTGCTTTTGCAGCCCGTACAACAGCAAGCCCACACCGGTGGAATAAATCGGGTTGCGTACTACGTCGCCCAAGCCTTTGACGCCATGGGGCACGCCCAGGCGGACTGGCATGTGGAAGATTTCCTCGGCCAGTTCGACCGCGCCTTCCATCTTCGAGGTGCCACCGGTCAGCACGATGCCGGCCGGAATCAAATCTTCGTAGCCGCTGCGACGCAGTTCCGCCTGGATCAGGGTGAACAGTTCGTCGTAGCGCGGCTCGACCACTTCGGCCAGGGCCTGGCGCGACAGTTCACGCGGTGGACGATCGCCCACGCTTGGTACCTTGATGGTCTCGCCGGCACCGGCCAGTTTGGCCAGGGCGCAGGCGTAGCGAATCTTGATTTCTTCGGCGTACTGGGTCGGTGTACGCAGCGCCATGGCGATGTCGTTGGTCACTTGGTCGCCAGCAATCGGGATCACGGCGGTGTGACGGATCGCACCCTCGGTGAAGATCGCGATGTCGGTGGTGCCGCCGCCGATGTCGACCAGGCACACGCCCAGCTCTTTCTCGTCGTCGGTGAGTACCGAATAGGCCGAGGCCAACTGTTCAAGAATGATGTCGTCGATTTCCAGGCCGCAGCGGCGCACGCATTTTTCAATGTTCTGTGCGGCGTTGACGGCGCAGGTCACCACGTGGACCTTGGCTTCCAGACGTACGCCGGACATGCCCAGCGGCTCACGAACGCCTTCCTGGTTGTCGATCACGTAGTCCTGGGGCAGCGTGTGCAACACGCGCTGGTCAGCCGGGATCGCCACGGCCTGGGCAGCGTCAAGCACGCGCTCAAGGTCGGCGGAGCTGACTTCGCGGTCGCGGATCGCCACGATGCCGTGGGAGTTCAGGCTGCGAATATGGTTGCCCGCCACGCCAACGAATGCCGAGTGGATCCGGCAACCGGCCATCAGCTGCGCTTCTTCGATGGCGCGCTGGATCGACTGCACGGTGGACTCGATGTTCACCACCACGCCCTTCTTCAGGCCCCGGGACGGATGCGTGCCAATACCGACGATTTCGATGACGCCGTCTTCACCGACCTCGCCCACCAGCGCCACCACTTTGGAGGTGCCGATATCGAGACCGACGATCATTTTGCCGCTTTGCACGTTTGCCATGGGTCCTGCCTCTTCTTAATTCTTCGCGACAGCGGGTTGCGCTGCCGTGGGCGCAGCCGGTTCACGCCAGCCGACGGCAAGGCCGTTGGCGTAACGCAGGTCGACGCTCGCAATGTTCGTAATCTGTTCTTTCAAGGTCTTGTCATAGATGGCAATGAAGCGGCGCATCTTTTCCACCAAGCGGTCGCGTCCCAGCAACAACTGGATGCCCGGGCCGGAACTGCCTGCCCCGGTCGTCAAAAACCAGCTACCCCGTTCACGCAGTTCCAGGCGTGCAATGGAGAAGCCCATTGGCCGCAGCATCTGGCTCAAGGCCTGGTACTGCTGCATCACTTGCTGCTGCGCCCGCTGCGGCCCGAACAACTGCGGCAGGTGCTCGTAGTTCGCCAGCTCACGCGGGGTGAACGCCTGGCCCTGGTTGTTCAACAGCGCTTCATCGCCCCAACGGGCCACGGGCAGTTGTTCTTCCAGGCGGATCGTGACCTGGTCCGGCCATACACGGCGGACCTCGGCGTGAGCGATCCACGGCATCTGCTCCAGCTCCGAGCGCATACCGGCCAGGTCGATGGTAAAGAAGCTCGCCGCCAGGTACGGGCCAATGCGCTGCTGTACCGCTTGCTGGCTGATGTAGCTCAAGTCGCCCTGCACGCTGATCTTGGTGATCGGCCGGTCGGCATACGGCAACAGACGCTGCGCGCCCTCGTAGGTTCCGAAGCCCAGCACCACCAGCAACACCGGCCAGAACAGCGCCTTGAGGAAACCAAAGTTGGCTTTCGGCAGGCGCGCCGACATCGGCTCTTTAGCCACCATTCGGCTGGCACCCCGTGGCACCGGCTTGCGGCTCGGTGCTTGTGGGGGCTGATGACGAAGCGATGCGCCTTTCATGTCTTAGCCTCTTGGCTCAATGCTGTCGGCCAGGATCGCCAGCACCAACTGCTGGAAGTCCAGACCGGCCGCACGGGCTGCCATAGGTACCAGGCTGTGATCGGTCATGCCCGGTGCGGTGTTGACTTCCAGGAACCAGAAATTCCCTTGGTCATCCTGCATCACGTCTGCGCGCGCCCAACCGGCGATACCCAGCGCCTCACAGGCTTTAGCCGTGAGGTCCATCAATTCCTGTTCTTTGCTTGCGTCAAGGCCGCAAGGGATCCGGTACTGGGTATCGGAAGCCAGGTACTTGGCGTCGTAGTCGTAAAAGGTGTGGGGCGTGCCCAATGCGATAGGCGGCAATACCTGGCCACGCAGGGTGGCGATGGTGTACTCGGGACCCTGGATCCACTGTTCCACCAACACTTGCGAATCGTAGGTACTTGCCGCTTTCCATGCGTCGATCAATTCGGCGGCCGAGTTCACTTTAGCCATGCCGATACTGGAGCCTTCATGGGCAGGTTTGACGATCAAAGGCAGGCCCAGTTCCTTGGCTGCAGAAATACAATCGTCTTCGCTGCACAGCACACTGTGACGCGGGGTTGGAATGCCCAGGCTGTGCCACACCTGCTTGGTGCGCAACTTGTCCATCGCCAGCGCGGAGGCAAGGATGCCGCTGCCGGTGTAAGGGATGCCGGCGCACTCCAACAGGCCTTGCATGCTGCCGTCTTCACCGCCACGGCCGTGGAGGATGATGAAGGCACGGTCGATCTTCTCGGCCAGAAGGCGAGCGAGGAAGTCATCGCCCACGTCGATGCCGAAGGCGTTCACGCCGGCGCTTTGCAGGGCTTCGAGCACAGCGTTGCCGGACTTGAGCGACACTTCACGTTCAGCGCTTTTGCCGCCGAACAACACCGCCACGCGACCGAAGTCAGCGGGTGCGATTGTGGAAAACAGGGAGCCGTAGTCGTTGATCATTTCGACTTCCCCTTCGCGGCGGCAAACAGCGGGCTCGCCAGTAATTTAGGGGCAAGGCCACCAATGTCACCGGCACCCTGGCACAGCAAAATGTCACCGGCTCGCAGCAGCGGCTTGACGATCGGCGCCAGGTCTACACCACGCTCGATGTAGATCGGGTCCAACTGGCCCCGCTGACGGATGCTGTTGCACAGCTTGCGGCTGTCGGCGCCCGGGATCGGTTCTTCACCGGCCGGGTACACCTCCATCAGCAACAGCACGTTGGCATCGGCCAATACATTGACGAAATCGTCGTACAGGTCGCGGGTACGGCTGTAGCGGTGCGGCTGGTAGACCATCACCAGGCGGCGCTCCGGCCAGCCACCGCGCACGGCCTTGATCACCGCGGCGACTTCGGTCGGGTGGTGACCGTAGTCGTCCACCAGCATCACGTCACCGCCCTCTACCGGCAGTTGGCCGTAGACCTGGAAGCGACGGCCCACGCCGGCAAAGCGCGACAGGCCTTCGACGATGGCCTCGTCGCTGACGCCTTCGTCGGTGGCAATGCAGATAGTCGCCAAGGAGTTGAGTACGTTGTGGTTGCCCGGCATGTTCACCGATACATCCAGTGGCTCACGGTCCGGACGCAGCACGGTGAAGAAGGTTTGCATGCCTTCCTGGCGCACATTGATAGCGCGTACGTCAGCGTCTTCGCTGAAGCCGTAGGTCACGGTCGGGCGTTTGACCAGCGGCAGGATTTCGCGCACCACCGGATCGTCCAGGCACACCACCGCCAGACCGTAGAACGGCAGGTTGTGCAGGAACTCGACGAAGGTTTTCTTCAACTTGTTGAAGTCACCGTCGTAGGTCGCCATGTGGTCTTCGTCGATGTTGGTGACGACAGCGACCAGCGGTTGCAGGTGCAGGAAGCTCGCATCACTCTCATCGGCTTCGGCAATGAGGTAGCGGCTGGTGCCAAGCTGGGCATTGGTGCCGGCTGCATTCAGGCGACCACCGATGACAAAGGTCGGGTCCAGGCCACCGGCGGCGAACACCGAGGCGATCAGGCTGGTGGTGGTGGTTTTGCCATGGGTACCGGCAACGGCAATGCCGTGGCGGTAGCGCATCAGCTCGGCCAGCATCTCGGCACGTGGCACCACGGGAATGCGGCGCTCAAGGGCAGTGGCCACTTCCGGGTTGGAGGTGTTCACGGCGCTGGACACCACCAGAACGTCAGCCTCGGAGGCGTTTTCGGCGCGGTGGCCGATAAAGATCTGCGCACCGAAGGTTTTCAGGCGATCAGTGACCGGCGACTCTTTCAAGTCGGAGCCGGACACCTGATAACCCAGGTTCAGCAACACTTCGGCGATGCCGCACATGCCCACGCCGCCGATACCGACGAAGTGGATACGCCGGATGCGGCGCATTTCCGGTTGCGGCATGGCTTTCTGATTCTCAACCATGGGCCACCTCCAGGCAGATATCGACCACGGTGCGGGTTGCGTCAGGTTTGGCCAGGCGGCTTGCGGTGCTCGCCATGCTGTTGAGTCGTTCCGGTTGCATCAATACCTCGGTCAGGCGTGCGGCCAAATCGGCGGCGCCAGTCGTTCTTTGCGGCAGCAGGAAGGCAGCGCCCTCCCCGGCCAAATATTCGGCGTTGCGGGTCTGGTGATCGTCGATGGCGTGGGGCAAAGGCACCAGCAAGGACGGCAGACCGGCGGCGGCCAGTTCACTGACGGTCAGCGCACCGGAGCGGCAGACCACCAGGTCGGCCCAGCCATAGGCGTGGGCCATGTCTTTGATGAAAGGCTGTACGTTCGCCTCAACACCGGCTTCGCGATAACGCGTGGCGGTGACTTCACCGTGATCTTTGCCGGCCTGATGGAAGACCTCCGGACGCAATTCCACGGGGAGTTGCGCCAGGGCTTGGGGCAGCAGTTTGTTCAACGGCTCGGAGCCCAGGCTGCCGCCCATGACCAGCAGGTGCGGCTTGCGCCCGGCCAGTGCTTCGCGAGCAATGTCCATAAACAGTTCGGTGCGTACCGGATTACCGGTGGTGCGCAGCTTGTCCGATGCACCAAAGGTTTTCGGAAACGCTTCACACACCCGTGCAGCCAATGGCGCCAGCAGGCGGTTGGCGGTTCCGGCGACGGCGTTTTGCTCGTGCACGATCACCGGCACACCAGCGAGCCGAGCAGCAACACCACCAGGACCTGTCACGTACCCACCAAAACCGAGCACGCATACCGGTTTCAATTCACGAATGATTTTGCGCGCCTGCCACACCGCCTTGAGCAACACGAACGGCGCCTTGAGCAAGGACAACTTGCTCTTGCCGCGCAGGCCGGTGACGTTGATCAGGTGCAGCGGCAAGCCGGCGGTCGGCACCAATTCATTTTCGATGCCACGCGGTGTGCCCAACCAGTGCACGGTGTAGCCACGGTTCTGGAATTCCCGCGCGCACGCCAGGGCCGGGAACACATGGCCCCCGGTGCCGCCCGCCATGATCAGCACGTTAGCGCCCATGGGTCGGCTCCTCGGCGAAGTCGCTTTCGCTGAACTCCATCTCTTCGCTGCCCAGGTGGGTGCGACTCTCCCACTCGATGCGCAGCAACAGGCCCAGGCACGCGCAGCAGATCACCAACGAACTGCCGCCGTAACTGAGGAACGGCAAGGTCAGGCCCTTGGTCGGCAGCAGGCCGACGTTCACACCGATGTTGATCAGGAACTGGCCGATCCACAGGAACGACAAGCCATACGCCACATAGGCGGCGAAATACTGTTTGGCCTTCTCGGCCCACAGGCCGATGTACATGCCGCGCACGCACACGAACACGAACAGCGCGACGGTGCAGAGCGAACCGACCACACCGAGTTCTTCCGCAAGCACCGAGAACACGAAGTCGGTATGCGCTTCCGGCAGGTAGAACTGCTTCTGCACGCTGTTACCCAGGCCCACGCCCAGCCACTCGCCGCGACCGAAGGCGATCAGCGCCTGGGTCAACTGGTAGCCGGAACCAAACTGGTCGGACCATGGGTCGGTAAAGGTGATCAAGCGCGCCATCCGGTAGGGTTGCGCTTGTACCAGCACAGTCACCGCCGCCACCGCCAGCACCACCATCAAGGTGAAGCGGAACAGGCCCACGCCGCCAAGGAACAGCATCGCGGCCGCCGCGCCCATCATGACGACGGTAGCGCCGAAGTCCGGCTCCATCAGCAACAGACCGGCCATCGGCAGCAGCACGATGAACGGCTTGAAGAAACCCATCCAGCTTTCGCGTACTTCTTTCTGGCGACGCACCAGGTAGCCGGCGAGGTAGATCACCACGAACACCTTGGCGATCTCCGACGGCTGCACGTTGAATGCGCCGAAGCCGATCCAGCGCATCGAACCGTTCACCTCCCGGCCAATGCCAGGCAGGATCACCATGATCAGCAAGCCAAACGCGCCGATCAGCATCAACCAGCCCAGGCGCTGCCAGGTGGCGATAGGGATCATCATGGTCACGATGCACGCGCCCAGGCCGATCACCAGGTACACCAAGTGGCGGATCATCATGTACAGGGTGTTGCCGGACTGCACGGCGGCCACTTCGGAGGACGCCGACGTGATCATCACCAAGCCCAGGCCGAGCAACGCCAGGCAACCGGCGAGCATCGGGAAATCGAGGTCGACACCGCGCCCAGTGATGATCGGCGACGGGTACGGCTTGATGATGTTCCGAAAGTTGATACTCATGCCAAGGCCTCCACGGCGCGGGCGAACAGCTGGCCGCGCTCTTCGTAGTTCTTGAACATGTCGAAACTGGCGCAGGCGGGCGACAGCAACACCGCATCGCCGGGCTGGGCCAGGGCTTTGCACTGGGCAATCGCGTCATCCAGCGAGGTGGCACGCACTTGCGGCACGGCATCACCCAAAGCAGCAGCGATCAGGTCGGAATCGCGGCCCATCAGCACCACGGCGCGACAGTGTTCAGCCACCGGGCCTTTAAGGTCCTTGAAGTCGGCACCCTTGCCGTCGCCACCAGCGATCAGCACCAGCTTGCCTTCGATATCGGCGCCAAGGCCTTCAATGGCCGCCAGTGCAGCGCCGACGTTGGTGGCCTTGGAGTCGTTGTAATAGCTGACGCCATCGAGGTCGCGCACCCACTGGCAGCGATGCTCGAGGCCGCCAAAGGTACGCAGCGCAGCCAGCATGGCCTCAAACGGCAGGCCAACGGCATGGCCAAGCGCCAGGGCCGCCAGGGCGTTGGACTGGTTATGCGCGCCACGGATTTTCAGCTCGCGCACCGGCATCAGGTTCTGGAATTCGAAGGCCAGGTATTTCTCGCCATTCTCTTCGCGAATGCCGAAGGCTTTGAAATCAGGTTTGCTCAGGCCGAAGGTCCAGCACGGCAGGCCTTCGCCCATCAGCGGACGGCTCAACGCGTCCTGACGGTTGACCACCACTTGCTTGGCGCCACGGAAGATCCGGTGCTTGGCCAAGTGATAGGCCGGCAGGCCGCTGTAGCGGTCCATGTGGTCTTCACTCACGTTCAACACGGTGGCCACTTCGGCACCGAGATCGTGGGTGGTTTCCAGCTGGAAGCTCGACAGCTCCATCACATACAGCTCGACATCGTCGCTGAGCAGGTCCAGCGCCGGGGTGCCGAGGTTGCCACCCACGGCCACACGCTTGCCGGCCGCAGCCGCCATCTCGCCTACCAGGGTGGTCACGGTGCTTTTCGCGTTGGAGCCGCTGATGGCCACGATCGGTGCCTTCGCGTGGCGCGCGAACAGGTCGATATCGCCGGACAGCTTGACGCCACGGGCAGCAGCGGCTTGCAGGGCCGGTGTCGCGATCGCCAGGCCAGGGCTCACGTAGAGCTCATCGGCACGGCACAGAAACTCGACATCCAACTCGCCACAACGCACTTCCACGTGCGGGTAGTCACGGCGCAGCGTGACCAGCTCCGGTGGATTTTCCCGCGTATCGGCCACGGCAAACGGCTTGCCCCGGTTCGCCAGGAAGCGAACCAGAGACATGCCGCTCTTGCCGAGGCCGACAACGATGCGGAAGTGGTCTGAAGCGATCAGGGACACTCGTTTCTACCTCAGTTTCAGGGTGGCAAGGCCAATCAGCACCAGAATCACGGTGATGATCCAGAAGCGGACGATCACGCGTGGCTCGGGCCAGCCCTTGAGTTCAAAGTGGTGGTGAATCGGCGCCATGCGGAACACACGACGCCCGGTCAATTTGAAGGAAGCCACCTGGATGACCACCGACAGGGTTTCCATCACGAACACACCGCCCATGATGAACAGCACGATTTCCTGGCGAACGATCACGGCAATGGTGCCAAGGGCTGCGCCCAGCGCCAGTGCGCCGACGTCACCCATGAAGACTTGTGCGGGGTAAGTGTTGAACCACAGGAACCCAAGGCCGGCACCGATCAGTGCGCCGCAGAACACAATCAACTCACCCGCGCCCGGTACGTAAGGAATCAGCAGGTACTCGGCGAACTTCACGTTACCCGACAGGTAGCAGAAGATGCCGAGCGCGCCGCCCACCATCACCGTCGGCATGATCGCCAGGCCATCGAGGCCGTCAGTCAGGTTGACCGCGTTGCTGGAGCCGACGATCACAAAGTAAGTCAGCACCACAAAGCCGATGCCCAGTGGAATGCTGGCGTCCTTGAGCATCGGGATGATCAAGGTCGTTTCCACTGCGCTCGGCGCGGTCGTGTAAAGGAAGATCGCGGCAGCAAGGCCGAATACCGACTGCCAGAAGTACTTCCAGCGGCTTGGCAGGCCCTTGGAGTTCTTCTCGATCACCTTGCGGTAGTCATCCACCCAGCCGATGGCGCCGAACAGCAGGGTCACCAACAGCACCACCCACACGTAGCGGTTGTGCAGGTCAGCCCACAGCAAGGTGCTGATACCGATGGACGACAGGATCAGCGCGCCGCCCATGGTCGGGGTGCCGGATTTGGACAAGTGCGACTGCGGGCCGTCATTACGAACCGATTGACCAATTTGCAGGTTCTGCAGGGTGCGGATCATCCACGGCCCCAGGAACAGCGACAAACACAACGCGGTCAGCACACCCAGGATCCCGCGCAGGGTCAGGTACTGAAAGACCGCGAAGCCTTTGTGGAACTGTTGCAGATACTCAGCCAGCAGCAGCAGCATTAATGTTTCTCCATACTTGAGCCACACAAGGCCGCGACGACGTTTTCCATCACCGCGCTGCGCGATCCCTTGATCAAAATGGTTGTGTGTTTGTCGTGTTCAGCCGCCGTCAGCGCCTGGATCAGTTCGGCCTGTGTGGCGAAATGCAGCGCGCCGGAGCCGAAGGTGTCGACGGCGTGAGCCATGTTCTTGCCGACGGCATAGAGCGCGTCGACTTTGCCTGCGGCGTAGGCGCCGACCTCGCGGTGGGACTGTTCGGCCCAGTCGCCCAGTTCGGCGATATCGCCCAGCACCAGCACCTTGCGACCGTCGAAACCTTTGAGCAGGTCGATGGCCGCGCAGACCGAGGATTGGTTGGCGTTGTAAGTGTCATCGATCACGCGCATGCCGTTGGTTGCCAGCTGTGCCACGGTGCGGCCCTTGACCGGCTGCACCGCGCCCAGACCCGTGGCGATACCGAACAGCGACACCCCCAGGGCGTAGGCGGCGGCGGCGGCGGCCAAGGCGTTTGCAACGTTATGGTTGCCCAGCAGGTTCAACTGCACGTGTTCGTTGCCTTGCGGGGTGTGCAAGGTAAAGGACGGACAGCCACGGGCATCCACAGTGATGTTGGAAGCGTGGAAATCAGCCGCCGCGTTGAGCACGGCAAACGTCAGGACCTTGCGCCCGGCGGCACGTACACGCCAGGTTTCGAAAGCCTTGTCGTCAAGTTTCAGTACAGCGGTGCCCGAGGCATCGAGGCCTTCGAGGATTTCACCCTTGGCTTCGACGATTTTCTCCGGGCCGCCGAACTCGCCGACGTGGGCGGTACCGGCGTTGTTGATGATCGCCACGTGGGGCTTGGTCAGCGCCACGGTGTAGGCGATTTCGCCGACGCGCGACGCGCCCAGTTCGATCACTGCCGCGGTGTGTTCCGGGGCCAGTTCGAGCAGGGTCAGCGGTGCGCCAAAATCATTATTCAGGTTGCCACGAGTGGCGTGCACCGGGCCGCGCGTACGCAGGACACCGGCGAGCAGTTCCTTGACCGTGGTCTTGCCGCTGGAGCCGGTGATGGCCGCAACGGGGTTGGTGAATGCGGCCCGGTTCAACGCACCCAATTGGCCGAGGGCCAGGCGGGTGTCGGCGACCAGCAGTTGCGGCAGTGTGGAATCCGCGACTTCACGTTGCACCAAGGCACCGACGGCACCTTTGGCGGCGACTTCATTCAGGTAGTCGTGACCATCGAAGCGCGGGCCAGCCAGGGCGACAAACAGTTGCCCCGGCTTGATGTTGCGACTGTCGATACTGACGCCATCGAAGCTGCAATCGCTCGACACGACCCGGGCCGACAGGGCCTGGGTCAGTTCGCTGAATTTCATCGCTTTAAGCATGGGCGACCTCCCAGGCGGTCAGGGCGTGATCGGCCTCGACCAGATCGGAGAAGGCATGACGCTCGCCATCGATTTCCTGATAGTCCTCGTGGCCCTTACCAGCCAGCACCACCACATCGTCAGCGCTGGCGCTGGCGATCAGTTGGGCAATGGCCGCGCCACGACCGGCAACGAAAGTGGCCTTGGACGCGTCGTTGAAGCCAACACGGATGTCGTCGAAAATCTGGCTCGGGTCTTCGCTACGCGGGTTGTCGTCGGTGACAAGCACGCCATCGGCCAGGCGCTCGACAATCTCAGCCATCAAAGGACGCTTGCCGCGATCGCGATCACCGCCACAGCCGAACAGGCACAGCAATTTGCCCTTGGCGTGGGGACGCAGGGCCAACAGGACTTTTTCCAGGGCGTCCGGTGTGTGGGCGTAATCGACCACGACCAGCGGCTGCGTGCCGCCACCCAGGCGCTGCATGCGGCCAGCCGGGCCTTCCAGCTTCGGCAGCACGCGCAGGATCTCATCCAGGGCGTAATCCAGGCCGAGCAACGCACCAACGGCGGCGAGCACGTTGCTCAGGTTGAAACGACCGAGCAGGCTGCTGCGCAAATGGTGCTCGCCCTGCGGCGTCACCAGCGTGGCGCGCACGCCTTCGTCATTGAATTGAGCTTCACGGCAATACAGGTAAGCGCTGGCGTCTTCCAGGCTGTAGCTGATCAGGCGCGACTCACGGTCTTCGGCAGCCAGCTGGCGGCCGAATTCGTCGTCCAGGTTCACCACGCGGCACTTGAGGTCGTTCCAGGCAAACAGCTTGGCCTTTTCGGCAGCGTAGGCTTCCATGGTGCCGTGGTAGTCCAGGTGATCGCGAGACAGGTTGGTCATCACTGCCACGTCGAACGCCAGGGCGGCAACGCGCCCCTGGTGCAGGCCGTGGGACGACACTTCCATCGCGACCGCCTTGGCACCGGCCTTTTTCAGGTCGGCCAGGGTCGCTTGCACGGCTATCGGGTTCGGGGTGGTGTGCAGGCCGCTTTGCAGCGCGCCGTAGAAACCCGTGCCCAGTGTGCCGACGATGCCGCAGTGCTGGCCCAGCAGATCAAGCGCCTGGGCAATCAATTGGGTCACGCTGGTCTTGCCGTTGGTGCCAGTGACACCGACCAGGTTGAGCTGGCGGCTCGGGTCGCCATAAAAGCGCCCGGCGATATCGGACAACTGCGCAGCCAGGCCTTTGACCGGAATCAACGGCACGTCAGTGATCGGCAGCACCGTAGCGCCATCCACTTCATAAGCCACGGCAGCTGCACCGCGCTGCAACGCATCAGCGATGTGCGCACGGCCATCGAACTTCCCGCCAGGCACGGCCAGGAACAGGTCACCGGCAAGTACATTACGGCTGTCCAGGCTCAACTCGCGGATCAACAGATCGCGACCGGCATGGGCGAAAATCTTGTTCAGGCTAAGAGACATCAGCCGCGCCCTCCATTGGCTTTTACCGCAGCGGCCGGTGGACCGGCGTTCGCTTGTTGGGTCGGCGGCAGGTTGTCCGGCGTGATGTTCATCAGGCGCAGGGTGCCGGACATCACTTTGCTGAACACCGGCGCCGATACCAGGCCACCGAAGTAACCGGCCTTGCTCGGTTCATCGATCACCACAACGATGGCGTAACGTGGATCGCTCATCGGGCCGAAGCCAGCGAACAGCGAACGGTAAGAGTTTTCGGCGTAGCCCTTGGTGCCCACCGACGTCTTACGCGCAGTACCCGACTTGCCGGCCACGTGATACGCCGGCACTTGGGCACGGAATACGCCGCGTGGCGCTTCGATCACTTGTTGCAGCATGCCTTGCATGGTCTTGGCGACGTTTTCCGGGATCACCTGAGTGGCTTTCGGGGCTTCGTCGACATGAATCAGGCTCAGCGGAACCATACGGCCGTTATTCGCCAATACAGAGAACGCGTGGGCCAGTTGGATCGCGGTCACCGACAGGCCATAGCCATAGGAAAGCGTGGCGGTCTCGGCCTTTTTCCAGTCGCGATAGTTGGGCAGATTGCCCACGCGCTCGCCTGGGAAATCCAGGCCGGTGGGTTGGCCCAAACCGATCTTCTGCGCCAGGTGGTAGATGGTTTCGCCGCCGATATCAAAGGCGACCTTACTCATGCCCACGTTACTGGAGTTGATCAGGATACCTGTCAGATCCAGCACCGGACCTTCGGTGCGCGATACGTCACGAATGGTGTATTTGCCCAACTGCAGGGTGCCCGGGTACACCTCAACCTTGTCGCTGGGCTTCCAGCGTCCGGTTTCGAGGGCGGCGCTCATGGAGATGGCTTTCATGGTCGAACCCGGTTCGAACACGTCGATCATCGCGCGGTTGCGCATCATCGCCGGCTGCAGGTTGCGACGGTTGTTGGGGTTGTAGGTCGGCTGGTTGACCATGGCGAGGATCTCGCCGGTCTTCACGTCCATGATCACCAGGCTACCGGCCTTGGCGCCGTTCTCGATGATCGCGTTTCGCAGCTCGCGGTTGGCCAGGTATTGCAGGCGCAGGTCAATCGACAACGCCAAGGGCTTACCGGCCTTGGCGTTTTTGGTGACTTGGACATCCTTGATCAGTCTGCCGCGCCGATCCTTGATGACTTGTCGTTTGCCGGGAACCCCGGCGAGCCATTCATCGTAGGCGAGTTCCACGCCTTCACGGCCGTGGTCATCAATGTCGGTGAAGCCGACCATATGCGCGGTGGTTTCACCGGCCGGGTAGAAACGACGGAATTCCTCGATGCCGTAGACACCGGGGACTTTAAGGTCGAGCACCTGCTGGCCCTGTTCAGGCGTCAAGCCACGAACCAGGTAGATGAATTCTTTATTGGCCTGGGCTTCGAGGCGTTCGGCCAAGGCTTTAGGGTCCTGGCCCAGGGCGGCAGCCAGTTGTGGCCACTTGTCCTTGGCGACCTGCAATTCCTTGGCGTTGGCCCATAGGGTGGTCACCGGCGTACTCACGGCCAGGGGCTCGCCGTTACGGTCGGTGATCAGGCCGCGGTGCGCAGGAATAGGGATATGGCGCAGGCTGCGGGCATCACCCTGACCGATCAGGAAGTCACGATCGACCACTTGCAGGTCGATGATCCGCCAGGCGATCGCCCCCACCATCAATGCAAGCAAGCCGAGCATCAGGCGGAAGCGCCAAGGGTAGAGTGCGCCTTCGAGTTTCATCATGGCGCCACCATGCGGACTTCGGCCGCGCCCGGGATGTGCATTTTCAGCTGTTCGGTGGCCAGCACTTCGATACGGCTGTGGGCCGTCCAGGTGCTTTGCTCCAGGATCAGCCGGCCCCACTCCGCTTGCGCCTTGTCACGCACACTCAGTTCCCCGTACAGGGTATTGAGCAGTTGACGGTTGTAGTGCGCGCTGTAGGACACCGCAATCGCGGAAACCAGCACGCCGACAAACAGCAGCAACATAAAGAAGCTGCCGCCCGGGAGGGGCTTGGCGAAAAGCTTGCTCACCGCAACTTCTCCGCGACGCGCATGACGGCGCTACGGGAACGTGGGTTGGCCTTGAGTTCGGCTTCTGAAGCGAACTGCGCTTTGCCAAGGATTTTGATTTTCGGCACAAAGGCTTCGAAACGTACCGGCAGGTTACGCGGCAGGTTATCGGACTCTCCCTTGACCAGGCGACGCATGAACAGTTTGACGATACGGTCTTCCAGGGAGTGGAAGCTGATCACCACTAGGCGACCGCCCACTTCCAGCGCCTCAAGGGCAGCCTCGAGGCCGGCCTCCAGGTCGCCCAATTCGTTGTTGACGTGAATGCGCAGGCCCTGGAATGCGCGGGTTGCCGGGTTCTTGCCCTTTTCCCATGCAGGGTTGGCGACCTTCAACACTTCGGCCAGGTCGGCAGTGCGTTCGAACGGCTGGATTTCGCGGCGCTCGACCACGGCGCGGGCCATGCGGCCGGCGAAACGTTCTTCACCGTACTCCTTGAACACGCGGGCAATTTCTTCCACCGGCGCGGTGGCGATGAACTGTGCAGCGCTGACGCCACGGGTCGGGTCCATGCGCATGTCGAGCGGGCCATCGTTCATGAAACTGAAGCCGCGCTCCGGGTCGTCGAGCTGTGGCGAAGACACGCCCAGGTCGAGCAAAACCCCGGCCACCTTACCTGCCATGCCACGCTCGGCGACTTCGGCACCCAGCTCGGCAAAGCTACGCTGCACAACGACAAAGCGGCCGTCTTCGGCCGCTAGCGCTTGCCCGGTGGCAATCGCTTGAGGGTCTTTGTCGAACCCGAGGAGTTTACCGTCGGACCCGAGCTGGCTGAGTATCAACCGGCTATGCCCGCCCCTGCCGAACGTACCGTCCAGATAGCAGCCATCCGCGCGTACGGCGAGAGCCTCAACGGCTTCGTCAAGCAGTACGGTGATGTGGTTAAAGCCGCTATCAATAGTCACAGGATCAAATCACGCAGTTCATCAGGCATAGCGCCCGGTTGTTGAATAGCAGCCAGGTCAGCTGCAGAAACAGCATCCCAGGCATCTTCGTCCCACAATTGGAACTTGTTCAGTTGGCCGACCAACATTGCGCGCTTATCCAGCTTGGCGTACTCGCGCAAGCGCGGCGGTACCAGGAAACGACCACTGCCATCGAGCTCGAGGTCGACGGCATTACCAATCAGCAAACGCTGCAGGCGGCGGTTTTCTTCACGCAATGAAGGCAGGGCGCGCAATTTGGTTTCGATCAACTCCCACTCATCGAGCGGGTAAACACATAAACAAGGGTCAACGGCATCGATGGTGATGATCAACTGCCCGGAACTTCGCGAAATGAGCTCGTCACGATACCGGCTCGGCATGGCGAGACGGCCTTTTGCATCGAGACTGATAGCGTTAGCTCCGCGAAACACAGATGCGTTTCTCCAAATTTTAGCGTTTTACGTTCAAAAAACCCACTTTGTGCCACTTTCCGCCACTTGCGCACACTATAGGAATGCGCCCACCACACCGTCAAGGCGCGGATTCAAGGAAAAGCCTTACAGAACGGAGATTTAGGAGCGTAAAAGGAGGAGAAACCAGAGTTCGGCGATGTTTTTGGCCCATCAAGCACAAATAGCTCAAAGAGCTATGGCCTAAAGTTAAAGTAATTTATTAAGAGTAAGATTTTTTTGGTATTACGAAGATGCATCTGCCAATGATTTGGCAGGGAGGGATTCTTGCGTTACTACCGGGTTTCTGCCCGAGATTCGGACAGAAGGAAAAAGGTGGAGAGTCGATCTATAAGCCGGGTTCTGTCTTGAACAGTCATTCGTCTACGATGGCCATCACTGGACATCTTTAGCAACCTACCCGGCCCCAGCGCGGGCCACGCCTTGGGACCCTATTTGGTCTTGCTCCAAGTGGGGTTTACCTAGCCACGAACTGTTGCCAGTCGTGCGGTGCGCTCTTACCGCACCTTTTCACCCTTACCGGCACCGAAGTGCTTAGGCGGTTATTTTCTGTGGCACTTTCCGTAGGCTCACGCCTCCCAGGCATTACCTGGCACTTCGCCCTATGGAGCCCGGACTTTCCTCCCCCCCCTAATTTTCATAGAAGGCAGCGACTGTCCAATCGACTCTCCGCCGCGCAGGTTAACGGCACGGCGGACTTAGGACAAGTAATAAAAGTTCAGAATTGCCATCACGTTCAGACGGAATACAGGTTCTACCCCGGAACTATTCGGCTTTCTGTTTATCCAGCGCCGCCTGGTACAAGAGGTTCTTGCGCACGCCGGTAATTTCCGCCGCCAGGGCCGCTGCACGCTTAAGGGGCATCTCCTTGAGCAACAGGTCCAGGATGCGCATGGCCTCGCTGCCTACCGCGTCTTCATCCTCCGGCGCGCTCCAGCCCGCCACCAGTACCACACACTCGCCGCGCTGCTGATTGCTGTCGCCTTCGACAAACGCGCGCAGTGCCTCCAGCGGCAGGCCCTTGAGGGTCTCGAAGGTCTTGGTCAGCTCGCGGGCCAGCAACGCAAGGCGTTCGCCGCCAAACACCAGCTCCATGTCCTGCAGGCACTCAAGGATGCGATGCGGGGCTTCATAGAAGATCAAGGTACGCGGTTCTTCCTTCAACGCTTGAAGCCGCGCCCGCCGCCCCACGGCCTTGGCCGGCAGAAAACCTTCGAAGATAAAACGGTCGGAAGGCAAGCCGGCCGCCGACAATGCTGCGATCAGCGCGCACGCTCCCGGAACTGGCACTACATTGATACCAGCGGCCCGTGCTTGGCGCACCAGATGGTAGCCAGGGTCGGAGATCAGCGGCGTACCCGCGTCGGAGATCAGCGCCACATCGTCGCCTGCCAGCAGGCGCACGATAAAGCGGCTACCTTCTTCGCGCTCGTTGTGCTCATGGCAGGCCGCTAATGGCGTGCTGATACCAAAATGCTGCATCAAACGCTGGGAGTGCCGAGTGTCTTCAGCCGCGATCAATTTAACGTCGCGCAACACTTTCAATGCCCGAGCACTGATGTCGTCCAGGTTGCCAATGGGCGTCGCCACGACAAAAAGCGAGCCTGCAGTGGAATTCAAAGGACCTGGAGCAGTCAAAACGCACACCTCGATGGTTGGCAAAAGCGACATTGTAGCGCGTAGGCGCCTTGAAAATATGCCATCACGGCCGATGCCTTTCAGGCCTTTAATAGCCAACTGCAACATTTGCACGACCTAAATCGACGGTTTCACGCCAGTAACATCGCGCCTGGGCCAGTGCTTGGGTACAATTCCACGCTAATTTGATCGGTATCAGGAACACTTACATGATCGCTTGCCTGCGGCTGCTCTCCGCCCTCTGCCTCGCTGCCTTGCTGGCCGCGTGTGCCAGCTCGCCCTCGTCCAGCCTTGGCGACCTTCCACGGACCCCGGACGCCAGTATCGAGCAACTGCTCGAACAGGCCACCACCGCCAAAACGCCAGAAAAGGCGGCATTGCTGCGCCTGAGTGCGGCAGACATGGCCTACAAACAGAACAACCCCGGCCGCTCGTCGCAGATTCTTGCGCAGGTGCCCCTGGATGTCCTCAAGCCGGCCGCGCAAGTGTTTGCCAGCACCCTGGCCGCCGAACTGGCCATGGCGCGCAATCAGCCCAAGGCGGCGCTGACCGCCCTGAACCACCCGAGCCTGCAAAGCCTGAAGGACCTGCCGCCTGAACAGCAGATCCGTACCGGCAGCGTACACGCCCGCGCTTATGAGGCCGACGGCCAGACCCTGGCTGCCGCGCGGGAACGTGTCGCCATGGCCCCGCTGCTCACGGGCGATGCCGCCAACGCCAACCACGAAGCCATCTGGGTATTGATCGCCGCGCTGCCGGCCGAACAGCTGCAAGCCAGCGGCAACCCGGTGCTGGACGGCTGGATCAGCCTGGCCCAGTCGGTCAAGGGCGCCGGCACGCTGGAGCAACAACAAGCCGCCATCGACACCTGGCGCGCGCAGAACCCGGGCCACCCGGCTGCCATGCAACTGCCGACGCCGCTGACCAAGCTCAAGGAACTGGCCAGCCAACCGCTGACCAAGATCGCCCTGCTGCTGCCGCAGGATGGCCCCCTGGCCTCTGTCGGCAAGGCGCTGCGTGAAGGCTTCATGGCGGCGCACTACCAGGCTGAACAAGCCGGACAGAAGCCACCGGTGATCGAGTTCTACGACAGCTCGCGCCTGACCTCCCTCGACGACTTCTACGCCAAGGCCCAGGCTGCCGGCGTGCAACTGGTGGTCGGCCCGCTGGAAAAACCGCTGGTCAAACAGCTCAGCGCCCGCCCACAACTGCCCATCACTACCCTCGCGCTGAACTACAGCGAGACTGACCAAGGCCCGGCACAACTGTTCCAGTTCGGTCTTGCCGCAGAAGACGAAGCCCGCGAAGTGTCGCGTCGCGCACGCGCCGACGGCCTGCACCGCGCCGCAGCGATGGTGCCGCGTGGCGAATGGGGTGAGCGTGTCTACAAGGCCTTCCGCCAGGATTGGGAAGCCAATGGCGGCACGGTTGTTGGCGTCGAGTACGTTGACCAGCCGGTCGCCCTCGCCCAGCAGATTGCCGATTTGTTCCAACTGCGCAAAAGCGAAGGTCGCGCCAAGAGCCTGCAAAGCACCGTCGGTACCGACGTAGCCGCGCAGCCATCGCGCCGCCAGGACATCGAGTTCATTTTCCTGGCCGTCACGCCGCAACTGGCCCAGCAGATCAAGCCGACCCTGAACTTCCAATACGCCGGCGATGTGCCGGTGTATGCCACGTCCCACGTGTTTAGCGCCAGCGGCGACAAGAACCAGTACCTGGACATGACCAATGTGATGTTCTGCGAAACCCCTTGGCTGCTCAACACCACCGACCCGCTGCGTAACCAGGTTGCCGCACAATGGCCGCAAGCCAACGGCAGCCTTGGCCGCCTGTACGCGATGGGCGTCGATGCCTACCGCCTGGCGCCACGCCTGGGCCAACTCAAGGCACTGCCGGATACCCGTGTCGACGGCCTGTCGGGCAACCTGGGCATCAGCACCAACCAGCGCGTTGATCGCCAGATGCCATGGGCCAAGTTTGTCGGCGGCGAGATCCAGCGCCTGCCGGATACCCCGCGCTGATGCCCGAGCGGTCGAGCGCACAAAGCGGCAAGGACGCCGAGCTTCACGCCCTCAAGCACTTGCAACAACAAGGTCTGCGCCTATTGGCGCAGAACTGGTTATGTAAACGTGGCGAGCTTGATCTGGTCATGCTTGACGGCGATACAGTAGTATTTGTCGAAGTCCGCTACAGAAAACACGCACAATGGGGTGGCGCGCTCGCCAGTATCGACGGGCGCAAGCGTCAGAAACTGATACTCGCCGCGCAGTTCTTCCTGCAAAAAGAGCATCGCTGGGCCGACGCCCCCTGCCGTTTCGATGTGGTTGCCATAGAAAGCACACCGTCTGGTCAGGCTGATCTGAACTGGCTCAAAAATGCCTTCGACAGCTGATTCGCCGGACATCTTCACCACACACTTTTGCTCTTTGCTTTGCGGGCTGCACATTCCTGTGCCGAACAGCCGCGCTACTTAAGGTCACACAGATGGACATGCAATCCCGAATTCGCCAGCTTTTCCAGGCCAGTATCGACACCAAGCAACAGGCGATGGACGTACTTGCACCGCACATCGAGCAAGCCAGTCAGGTCATGGTCAATGCCTTGCTCAACGAGGGCAAAATGCTTTCGTGCGGCAACGGCGGTTCGGCCGGCGACGCCCAGCATTTTTCGTCCGAGTTGCTCAACCGCTTCGAACGTGAGCGTCCGAGCCTGCCGGCTATCGCCTTGACCACCGATTCGTCGACGATCACCTCGATTGCCAACGACTACAGCTACAACGAAATCTTCTCCAAGCAGATCCGCGCCCTGGGCCAACCAGGCGACGTGCTGCTGGCGATTTCCACCAGCGGCAACTCGGCGAATATTATTCAAGCGATCCAGGCCGCACATGATCGCGAAATGATTGTCGTAGCATTGACCGGACGCGATGGCGGCGGCATGGCCTCGCTGCTGTTGCCTGAAGACGTGGAGATTCGCGTCCCGGCCAATGTCACCGCACGTATCCAGGAAGTCCACCTGCTGGCGATCCACTGCCTGTGCGATCTGATCGACAGCCAACTGTTTGGGAGTGAAGAATGACCGTTAACCGCCTCAGCCTTTTGGCCATCACCCTGTGCCTCGCTATCAGCGGCTGCAGCACGGCCATCACTGCAACACGTGACACCCCTATTCAGGATGACAAGGGCACCCGCACTTTCGGCAGCAAGATCGATGACTCGCTGATCGAAACCAAGGTCGAAGTCAACGTCGCCAAGGCCGCGCCCGACCTGGGCAACGGTGCTTCGCGCATCGTGGTGACCAGCTTCAACGGCGTTGTGCTGCTCGCCGGCCAGACGCCACGTGCCGACCTCAAGGCCCAGGCCGAGCAAGCCGCCGCCGCAGTACAGCGCGTGAAGAAGGTGCACAACGAACTGCAGGTCATGGACCCGATCACCCTGCTGGCCATCAGCAACGACGCCTTGCTGACCACCAAGATCAAGGCACAGATGCTCACCGATAATGCGATCCCTGGCTCGCGCATCAAGGTCGTGACCGACAACGGTATCGTCTACCTGATGGGCCTGCTCACCCAGGCTGAAGCCACTCGGGCAGCCAACCTGGTGCAGGGTGTATCCGGTGTGCAGAAAATCGTGAAGGTGTTCGAATACATCGATTGATGTAATGACGCAGCCACAAAAAAGGGCGCCTTACGGCGCCCTTTTTTATTAACGAATGTTTACTGGTACTGCGAGTACGGGTTGCCCTGGAACTGGTTGTTCTGCTGCGGCGCCTGTTGCTGGGCACCTGGCTGACCGTACTGCTGGCCTGGGATCGGGCCGAGGTTGACTTCAACACGACGGTTCTGGGCACGGCCGTTGACGTCGGCGTTGCTGGCAATCGGGTTATCCGGGCCGGCACCGCGGGCGCTCAGGTTGGCGCCGTTGACGCCCTGGGACGTCAGGTAGTTAGCCACGCTCTGGGCGCGACGCTGAGACAGGTCCATGTTCAACTGACGGCTACCGGTGCTGTCGGTGTAGCCAACGATCTGGATAGTGTTCTGGTTGAACTGCTTGAGCGAGTTGGCCAGGTTGTTCAGCGGCTGGTAGAAGCTGCTGGAGATCGCATCCGAGTTGGTTGCAAAGGTGATGTTGCCCGGCATGATCAGCTTGATCTGGTCGCCCTGGCGCTGAACTTCTACACCGGTATTGGCCATGCTTTCACGCAGTTTCTTTTCCTGTTGGTCGGCGTAGTAGCCGTACCCTGCGGCACCGGCACCCGCAACGACGGCACCGATCAGCGCGCCCTTGCCACGGTGGTTGTGGTCGATGGCCGCACCCGCCAATGCACCGGCCAGGGCACCCAGCCCACCGTACTTGGCGGTCTTGCTCATCCCGCCAGACTCATTACTTGCCTGCCCCTGGCTGCTGCCGTCATAAGGGTTAGGAGATGCGCAGCCGGACAACAAGGCTACGCAGGTAGCGACAACAAGCAGACGACGCGAAGTGAACATGAAGGGAGCTCCTACTTTTGCATTCTATGGTGCAAAGGACATTGGCAATGGACCTGTGCCGAGTTTGGAACGCGACAAACGGTAAAAATTCCGTGGCTACAAAAACCGTAGCAGACGCATGCTGAACACGACCTGAGTTTTCTGCGACAACGCTTGCCTGTTATAGAACGCGTTCTGCCCGGCAATTATTCCTTCACGCCCGCACGAAAGGATTCTCGCGCATTTCATCGCCCAGCCGGGTATCCGGCCCGTGACCGGTCACCACCGTCGCGCCCTCGTCCAGGGTGTACAGGCGCTGCTTGATCGAGCGCACGATGGTAGCCTGGTCGCCGCCCCACAAATCGGTGCGCCCGATACCGCGACGGAACAGTGTGTCGCCGGCAATCAGCAGCTTGGCATCAGCAAACCAGAAGCTCATCGACCCCGGAGTGTGACCGGGTGTGTGCAACGCCACGCCACAGCCGCAGGCCAACTCTTCATCATGTTCCAGCCAACGGTCCGGCGAAGGCACAGGGATATAGGGCACGCGAAACATCTGGCATTGCATTTCCAGATTATCCCAAAGGAATTGATCTTCTTTGTGCAGGTGCAAGGTGGCACCGGTCTTCTCCTTCAACTGGCCGGACGCCAGGAAGTGATCCAGATGGGCATGGGTGTGGATGATGCTCACCACTTTCAATCCCAGGGCATCGAGCCGCGCCAGGATCAGCTCATGGTTGCCGCCTGGGTCGACCACGATGGCCTTTTTGCTGATGGGGTCGCCGATGATGGTGCAGTTGCACTGCAAGGGGCCGACGGGGAAGGTTTCACGGATAAGGGTCGGCTTGGCGGTTTCCATTCGGGGTCCTGTCGTGCAAATGAAATGTCGATTCCGGGCGAATATCACCAGAATAATTGCGCCATTAAAACAGACTGGGGCGTCCCTAGCCGATCAACCTCAGTTCCTGCGCCCGCGCCACCGCCTGGGTACGACGCTCCACACCCAGCTTGCTGTTGATATGGCTCGCGTGAGTCTTGACCGTGTGCAGTGAGATAAACAACCGGTTGCTGATCTCCTGATTGGAGCAACCCTGAGCGATCAATTGCAGCACCGCCAGCTCTCGGGCGCTCAATGTCTCATGAGTCGAAGCTGCTTCCACCACTGCAACCGCCGGTAACAGCGCCAGCAGGCTCTGGCTCAGCAGCCCATGGGGATCTTTGGCAAGCTGCTCGCGCATCCAGTCCGGGTGGGTTTCCAGCAATCGTTCGAAGGGTTGCAACGCGCCACCTGCCCCGGCCTCAAGGGCTTGGGCAAACACTGGACGCGCCTTTGCCTCCTGCCCCTCCCCCAGCAACAGTTGCACCCGCTGGGTCAGGGCCATCAGCGCGATCATCTGACGCCCACTGTTATGAGCCTGTATTGCCAACTCTTCGAGACGTTGCAACGCCGCCGCCGGTTGGTGGCGAGTCGCGTCCAACGCAGCCTGTTGAAGCCCGATGTGCTGCGGCAGGTGTGGGTGGAACTCCGGCGCGGCGGCGGCGTGTTCGCCATTGTAGGTTTGCCCCAGACGCGTCAACCAGGCGTCAGCCAAGTCGGTTCGGCCCTGGGCCAGCCACAGCTCGCACTTGATCAGGGTGATCATTGCCAGGTAGTAGATCGGCGGCACATCCCAGATATGCATCAGCCGCTCAGCCTCGGAGAGTTCGGCGAAGGCTGCACCAAAGTCACCACGGCGCCCTTCAAAATTGGCGATCACGCAATGGCCGATCAACACACTGATGTCGCGGCAAGCCCTGGCTTCAGCAAGACCGGCGCGCAAACGGGCGAGCCCGGCTTCGGGCTGGAGCCGCACCAGCAACAAAAAACCCTCGTAGAGCGATAAACGCGCACGCACCGCATACAAGCGCTGCGGCGCCAAGCCGTGCAGGCGTTGCAGGCCTTGGCGCACTTCGTCCAGGGAACGCAGGATTTCACCGCGCGCCTGCAACACCCGCGCACGGTCGTAATGGGCCAGGGCCTCGAACAACGGGTTGCCGACGCGCTGCGCCAGTTCCAGGGATTCGCGATTCAAGCCACGGGCACGCCACAGGTCGGCATCGACAATGGCCAGGTTGGACAGGGTCGACAAGCACATCAGCCGCTGGCCATAACGCCGTTGCGGCAGGCTTTCCAGGGCTTCGCTGCAATAGCGTTGGGTCAGCTCACGATCACCCCGGCCCCGGGCGATGATCCCGCTCAGCGCCAGCCACTGGGCCAACATTGATTTTTGCGCGGTGGCCGAGGGTGCCGGCAGGAAGCGACTGAGGTAGCTGGACAATTCTTCCGCCGCGTCCAACTGGCAGGCCAGGCCCAAGGCCCAGCTGTACAGCACGATCAAACGAGGCGTGCTGATCAGCAGGCTGTCGGGCAAGTCCATTTTCCAGCGCAGCAGCATGCCGACATTCTGCTCGGCCAACAGCTGCTCTTCGGACAGGTTCTGCACCAGATTGGCCGCCACATCCAGGTGACCGGCGCGCAAGGCTTGCTCCACCGCCTCATCAATCAAGCCCTGGGCATTGAACCAGCGGCAGGCGCGCAGGTGCAGGCTGGCGGCCGGCAGCACATGGCTGCTGGCGCGTCGGGTGCGCAAGAGGTCGGAAAACAGATGGTGATAACGGTACCAGTGGCCCTGCTCGTCCAGGGGCACCAGGAACACCTGGTGGGCTTGCAGGTAACGCAGGATGTCGGCGCTGTCATGGGCTTCACGCACGGCGTCGCAGAGTTCGCTGCAAAATCGATCCTGCGGCGCGGTGTCGTACAGAAACGCCTGCACGTCGGCCGGCAGGCAGTCGATGACTTCTTCCAGCAAGTAATCGCGGATCAACCCTTCGCCACCGTGCAGGCTTTGTGGCAACGCGCCGTCACTGCCGGCTTCGGACGCGGCCAGTAACCAGAAGCGCAGGCCGGCGACCCAGCCTTCGCTGCGGCGGATCAGGTTGTCGAGGGCTTCGCCGCGTAACGAACTGCTGTGGCGATCAAGCACCGCCAGGGATTCGTCGTGCGTCAGGCGCAGGTCCTGCTCATGCAGCTCCAGCAGGTGGCGCGATAACCGCAGCCGCGCCAGATGCCAGTCCGGGCGCTGGCGGCTGGTGACCAGTACCACCAGCCCATCGGGCAGATGGTTGAGGAAAAACTGCAGGCAACGGTCGAGCACCGGCCCCTGGGCCAGATGGTAATCGTCCAGCACCAGCAACAGCGGCGCGCGGGTGGACAGCTGCACCGTCAGCTCATCGAGCACGCCGTCCAGCCATTCTTCAAAGGCAAAGGGTTGGTGGCGCTGGCGCATTTTCAGCAGGCCCAGGGACTGGGCGCCAAGTTGCGGGAAGAATTGCTGCAAGCCGTCGAGCAGGCGCTCGAGGAAACGCCCAGGGTCGTTGTCCCGTGGGCTCAAGCCCAGCCACAGGCTTTGCCAATGGGCCGGGAGGCTCTGACAGAACTCCACCGCCAACGAACTCTTGCCGAAGCCCGCCGGCGCGCTGACCAGCAACAACCGCCCTTCCAGCCCGGCACTCAGCCGCTCGCACAGGCGCGGGCGCAGCACGTAGCCGTCAGGCAGGGGGGGCCTGTAGAAGCGACCTTCCAGGGTGGGGATTACCGCACTGGCAGGCCCTTGGATTCGGGACAGATCAGTCATCGCCGGGCTCTTGTAGAAGGCTGTTGTCGGCATTGCAGATGTCCGGAGACTAGCGGTAAAAGCGGCAGGTTTGTAGATCTTTGCAACATTTGCCTGAAAAGAACTGCGACAAAAAATCTCCTCACAAAAAAGTAGGAGCCGGCTTGCTGGCGATGCAGGCCCTCGGTGTGTCTGTTACACCGAGGGGCTGCTATCGCTGGCAAGCCAGCTCCTACAGGGGGGCGGCTCCCAGAGTGGGGGGCTTGGGCTTAGCGGACACCGTCCTGGCGCAAGGCTGCCGGGGTGAAGTCGCTGGTGGTGGCGGTGAAGCCGAAGTCATACGCCTGCTTCTCTTCGTTCTTCATGCCCAGCGCCAGGTAGCGGCCAGACTGCAGGTCGTAGAGGGTTTCCAGGGCGTACCACGGCACTTGCTTGTCGTAGTAGTTCTCGGCATGGGCTTCGGCGACGCGCCACAGTTGGCCACGGCCGTCGTAGTGGTCGATAACCGCCGCTTGCCAGGTGTCTTCATCGATGAAGAAGTCACGCTTGGCGTAGATGTGGCGCTGGCCTTCCTTCAAGGTGGCGACGACGTGCCAGACGCGGCGCAGCTCGTAGCGAGTCAGGTCCTGGTTGATATGGCCGGCCTTGATGATGTCGGCGTATTTGAGCTTCGGATCATCGATCTTGTAGCTGTTGGAGGCGATGTAGATTTCTTTCTTGCCCTCCAGCTTCCAGTCGTAGCGATCCGGTGCACCGTTGTACATATCGAGGTTGTCGGAGGTACGCAGGCCATCGGCTGCGGTGCCTGGTCCGTCATAGGACACTTGTGGCGCCCGACGCACGCGGCGCTGGCCGGCGTTGTAGACCCACGCCGAACGCGGTTCCTTCACTTGGTCCAGGGTTTCGTGCACCAGCAGCACACCACCGGCCAGGCGCGCTGGCGCGGTCACTTGTTGCTTGAAGTAGAACAGCACGTTGCCCGGATTTTTCGGGTCGAAGTCTTTCATCTTGTCGCGGAACACGAACTGGTCTTTGAAATACACCAGGCTGAACGAGCCGTTGGTTTGCGGCGTGGCCTGGGTAACCAGGCGGGTCACGCTGCCGCCGCGATAACGGGTGATGTGGTTCCAGATCACCTCAACGCCGCTTTTTGGAATCGGGAACGGCACGGCGGTTTCAAAGTTTTCCAGGCCGTTGCCGCCAGACACCAGGTTGGTGGTGGTGGCGTTCTTCTTGATGGCCGCAAACACATCGGCCGGCACGGTAGCGCCGCGATGGGTCGGGTAGACCGGCATCTTGAAGGTCTCCGGGTAACGCTTGAACATCGCGTACTGCCCCGGCGCCAGCTTGTCCTTGTATTGCTCGACGTTCGCTGCAGTGATGGTGAATTGCGGTTGCTCACTGGCGTACGGGTTGGCCAGGAACCCACGGGCGTCGACGGCGCCAGCGTTGGTGGGCAGTGGCGACCATTTTGGAATGGTGCCGGCGGCGTTGCCGGCCATTTCGGCGCCCATCGGGGTCAGGGTCGTGCCCAGCTTGGCAGCTTCATCCGCCGAGACTGCCGCCATGACGTTGCTCGCCAGGATCGACAGCCCAAGCACACCCACGTGCAACAGACTTTTGGTTATTTTCATGTTCTGGTCTTCCTGAAATGCGTGTGCTTAGAAGTTGGCGCCGAAGCTCAAAGCGACGAAGTCGCGGTCATCCACCGTACTGAACTTGCCACCAAAGAAGTTGGTGTAGGCCAGGCTGGCGGTGTAGGTGTTCTGATACTCGGCATCCAGGCCCAGGCTGACCGCCTTGCGACCTTCTTCGAAGTTACCGCCAGGGCCTGGCGAGTAACCTTTGACGTCGTGGGACCACGCCACGTTTGGCTTGAGGTTGACGCCGGCGAACACGTCCGGGTATTCCCAGATGGCGCGAGCGCGGTAGCCCCAGGAGGTGGCGGTGGTGTAACCGTCGTTGTTGCAGTTGGTGTTCAAACCTGCCGCATTGGGAAGACCTGCGCCGGTGGCCGTCGAGTTGTTGAGGGCGTTGCAAAACCCACCAGGCAGACTACCTGGGCCAAACACCGGATCACGACCGTAACGGGCCTCGGATTTGCTTTCCAGACCACCGACGTGGGTCACGCCGATTTCACCGACAGTGGTCAAGCGGCTGGCGCCCATCACCTGATCGAAGAAGTGCGTGAAGGTGGTCTGGAACTGAGTCACTTCCTTGCGGTTATAGCCATGCAAATCCTGGCCAGGCGTCCCTTTCAGCACGGACGCATTGCCAAAGCCCGGAATTGGCGTGACACCGGCATACAGGATATCGGTCGTGCTCAATTGCACAGGCGCATTCGGCCGGTAGCTCAACTCACCACTCCAGGCCGTGCCCGTAGGTAGCGTGGTGGAAAAGCTCAGGCCGTAGAGGCGGATATCTTCCGGGTATTCGACGAAGTAGTTCGAGCTACCAGCCACGATCAGCGGACGCAGCGCAGCCAGCGGCCCCAGCGGACGGGTATAAGCGGACGACGGTGCACCTTGAGCACTGAAGATCGGTGCACGGCTGTGATAGTTCATGAAGTACGCGCCGAACTCGGTATCCAGCGGCTCGAAGTTGTAATGCATGGCCACGCCAAATTGGCCACTGTCCCGCGCATCACGGTCGGGACCACGACGTACCAGTACACCTTCGTTATTGACGTCTACACCCAGGGCATTCAAGGTCGGAAAAGCGGCACCCGGAATGGTCGAGCGCTTGTTGAGCACTCGCAGGTTATCGCTGCAACCGTCAGATATCACGTCAGGCTGCGAGAAGAACGTACCGCAGTTATCGGTAACGGTCTGGTCCCACTCCAACTGATAGAACGCTTCCGCCGACAGGTTATCGGTCAGGGTTTGCGACACGTAGAACATGTTGACCGGAATCAAGCCTTCCTTGATCTCAGCCCCCGGACGCCGGAATGCGGACACATCGATCGGGTTGATGGAGTTGATGCCGCCGCCGATGAAAGTACTTTCACCCCAGCTCACCACCTGCTTGCCGAAGCGCACGTTACCCGGCAAATCTGCAATGTTGTAGTTGTGGTAAATGAAGGCATCTAGAATCTGCCCACCGGAAGACTTGGCACCTTCCTTGCGGTTGCTGTCGCTGATGTCCTTGAACTCACGGCTTTCGTCTTTCAACTCAAAGTCATACCAGTACTTGCCACGTACAAATACACCGGTATCGCCGTACTTCAGCTCCAGGTCATGAATGCCTTTGAAGATCTTCGAGAAGGTCTCACCGCGCTTGAAGTTCAGGTGACCGTCATCGGAAGTCTGGGACAGGCCACGACCACCGTTGTTCGCACCAATGAGATCTTTGTTGGGCTTGGCCGTCGACCAGCTCGCACCCACGGAAAGAGACGAGTCAAAACTCCCTTCGATTTCACCGATATTGAAACTGACGCCGAATGCGGGCCCGGCGAGCGTAGAGGCGAGACTGACGGCCAGGGGCAGTTTTGCCCGGCGCCAGAACTGGTTTACTGAGGTCATCGACGCTACTCCATGTGCATTATTGTTATGGCAGTGAGTTCTTTCTGTGATGCGTGTAACGGCCGGAATACAACGATTCCAATGCCGCTCGGCAGTCGAGCCCCCATGGCCCGTAGCGGAACATCCGTGAAAAACTCTGGAAGGGACTATAGCCAGCAGGGGGTAGTGCTTGATCCCTCTAAAGTGTGATTTGCATCACCGACCCGTCTGCCACGACCCTTTCGCCACGTCGGCGAAGGCCGACGCGGCAAGGATGGCTGAAAATTGGCAAATCACAAGTGAAGGCGCGAGATAGAGCATTGCCGTGCCATACGGGCACGGCAAACCGGCTCAGAGGGTGGACAGGAATGTACTGTTGTTGGCCTGCCATTCGATGATGTCGATACGGATACGTTTTTTGTCGAGTTTTCCTACACTCGTCTTGGGAATTTCCGTAACAACGGCAATCTGGCTCGGAATCGCCCACTTGCTCAAGTGGCCCAACTCCACGAACGGCTTGAGGTGTTCCTTGAGCTCGCGGGCCCCTATCACATGGCCATCACGCACCACCAGCAAGGCAAACGGGCGCTCGCCCCATTGCGGGTCGGCAATGCCCACCACCGCTACTTCGCGTACCGCCGGGTGGCGACTGACCAGGTCTTCGAGGGCCAGGGAAGAGATCCACTCGCCGCCGGTCTTGATCACGTCCTTGATGCGGTCGCGAATGTCGATCACGCCGAATGCATCCAGCGTGGCGACGTCGCCGGTGTGCATCCAGCCGCCTTCCCACAGCTCGGCGCCCTTTTGCGGCTCGTTGAAATAGCCTTCGCTGAGCCACGGCGCGCGCAATACCAGCTCACCCTGGGACTCGCCGTCGGCCGGCAGGAAGTTGCCATCACTGTCGATGATTGCGGCTTCTACCAACGGCCCGGGCACACCGGCCTTGATACGGTAGGTGGTGCGTTCATCCTCGGTGCCCGCCATCAGCTCTTCGTTGAGGTGGGCGCAGGACACCAGCGGCCCGGTCTCGGACATGCCATAAGCGGCGGTCAACTGAATGCCACGCGCCTTGGAGGCTTCATACAGCGAACGGTTGAGCGCACTGCCGCCGATGACGATTTTCCAGCCACCGAAATCCACGTCCTGAGCAGCCTTGGCATTGAGTACCATTTGCAGGATGGTCGGTACGCAGTGGGAAAAAGTGACCTTTTCCTTGTGCCACAGCTCCACCAGGTATTCCGGGTCATAGCGGCCAGGGTAGACCTGCTTCAGGCCGAGCATGGTTGCCACGTACGGCAGCCCCCAGGCGTGCACGTGGAACATCGGCGTGATCGGCATGTACACATCGTTGGTGCCCAGCAGCCGCACACTGTCGACGCTGCCCATTATGGTCGCCACACCGATGGTGTGCAGCACCAACTGGCGGTGGGTGAAATACACGCCCTTGGGGTTACCGGTGGTGCCAGTGGTGTAGAAGGTGGTGGCAACGGAGTGTTCGTCGAAGTCCTGGAAGTCATACTTCGGGCTGGCGGCCGCCAGCAGGGTTTCATACTCGCCGACCAGGTTGGGCAGCTCGGCGGTCTTGGCATCACCGTCGGTGAGCAGCAGAGTCTTGTCGACCGTGGTCAGGTGCCCGGCAATTGCCTGGTAAAGCCCCACGAACTCACTGTTGACCAGCACGAAGCGGTCCTCGGCATGGTTCATGGTGTACAGGATCTGTTCCGGCGACAGGCGCACGTTGATGGTGTGGATCACCGCGCCGATCATCGGGATGGCGAACATGCACTCCAGGTAACGGTGGCTGTCCCAATCCATCACCGCCACGGTGTCACCAGCCTTGACCCCCGCCTCGGTCAGCACATTGGCCAGCCGCGCGACCCGCTCGATCAGGGTCGGGTAGGTGTAGCGCAGTTTGTCGCGGTAGACGATTTCCCGGGTCTTCTCGTAACGGGTGCCGGACATCAACAGGCGTTTGATCAACAGCGGGTATTGGTACGCACCTTCGGCGGGCGGGATAACACGGGTCTGCAACATACGAATCCCTTTTTATGACTGCACAGTCTTGGCTTGAAGATCTGCACTGTAGAGACCTTATGTTTCAGCCAAATCAGCCAAAGGAATGATTTGCAGACCCCAATGGATGCTAGCTTTGCGCCAGCATCCGGCCTATTTCATGCTGGTGAAAGCCAGCTTTACCCCAATCGCGATCAACACCGCGCCCATGGTCCGATCAAACCAATGCCCCATTCGCGCGAAACCGGCGCGCACGCGCTGCTGGCTGAACAACATCGCCACCAGGCAGAACCACAACGCCGTCGCCACCGCCAGGTACACGCCGTAACCGGCCTGGATCGCCAGCGGCGTGTGCGGGTTGATCACCACGGTGAACAGCGACAGGAAAAACAGCGTGGCCTTGGGGTTCAAGCCGTTGGTCACGAAACCGGCTGTGAACGCGCCGCGCGGGGTCCGCTCGCCGGCTTCGCGGTGCAGCTCGCCCTCGGCGGCAGGCTTGGCCGGCTGCGCGCGCAGGGCCTTGAAGCCGATGTACAACAGGTAGGCCGCCGCCGCCCACTTGAGCGCGTTGAACAGCACGATGGACTGGGACACGATCAAGCCGATACCGAGCAACGAGTAACCCACATGCAGGAAAATCGCCGACCCCACACCCAGTGCGGTCCAGGTCCCGGCGCGGCGACCGTGGGTAACACTTTCACGCACCACCACCGCGAAATCCGGGCCAGGGCTGGCCACCGCCAATAAGTGAATCAGGGCTACGGTCAAGAACTCGGCGGCGTACATGCTCACTCCAATTAAGTAACTGATTATTTCATCTGATAGGCTCGGCAGATTACGCCTTCGAACCCTGTCGCAAAAGGTACAGTTGATGACGAACAATCGCCGCGCCGTCTTCCTTGATCACCCGTCCCTGGACCTGGGGGACCTTGACCTCAGCGACCTGCGCGACAGTTTCAGCGAGTTGCAGCTGTTTTCGGACACCACGCCGCAGAACCTGGTTGAACGCCTGCAGGGCGCCCAGGTGGTGATCAGTAACAAGATCGCCCTCAACAGCGCAACCCTGGCGGCCTGCCCGGAACTCAAGTTGATCCTCGTCTCGGCCACCGGCACCAACAACGTCGACCTCGAAGCCGCCCGCGCCCATGGCATCACTGTAAGCAACTGCCAGGGCTATGGCACGCCATCGGTGGCGCAGCACACGATCATGCTGCTGCTCAACCTGGCCACGCGCTTGCAGGATTACCAACGGGATGTAAACGCCGGCAAGTGGCAGGAGGCCAAACAGTTCTGCCTGCTCGACCACCCCATCGTCGAACTGGAAGGCAAAACCCTCGGCCTGCTCGGCCATGGCGAGTTAGGCGGCGCCGTGGCACGCCTGGCCGAGGCCTTTGGCATGCGCGTGCTGCTTGGCGCGATCCCAGGGCGCCCTGCCCGCGCCGACCGCGTGCCATTGGATGAACTGTTGACCCAAGTCGACGCGCTCACCCTGCACTGCCCGCTCAACGAACACACCCGCGACTTTATCGGCGCCCGTGAACTGGCGTTGCTCAAGCCCGGCGCGTTTGTGGTCAATACCGCACGCGGTGGCTTGATCAACGAGCAAGCCTTGGCCGACGCCTTGCGCAGCGGTCATCTGGGCGGTGCGGCCACCGATGTGCTGAGCGTGGAGCCGCCGGTCAACGGCAACCCGCTGCTGGCCGGCGATATCCCCCGCCTGATCGTCACGCCACATAACGCCTGGGGCAGTCGCGAAGCGCGACAACGCATCGTCGGCCAACTGGCGGAAAACGCCCAGGGCTTTTTCAGCGGCGCCCCGCTGCGCGTTGTGAGTTGATAAACTGCGCCCCTTTTCAAGGAGCAGACCATGGATCCGCGCAGTGAAGTACTGCTTCGTCAGGCCGAACTTTTTCAAGGCAACCTGCTATTGGTGGGCCTGCCTGCCGACGACCTGCTCGGCCGCCTGCCCAACGCCCACGGCTGGAGCTGGCATGCCGGCGACCAGGCGGCGCTCGATGCACGCTTCGCCGAGCGCAGCCACTTTGGCGTGAACGTGCCGGAGCGCGCCTTTGAGGCGGCGGTGATCTTCCTGCCCAAGTCCAAGGACCTGACCGACTACCTGCTCAACGCTGTGGCCTCTCGCTTGCCCGGTGCCGAGTTGTTTCTGGTCGGCGAGAAAAAATCCGGCATCGAAAGCGCCGCCAAGCAGATGATCCCCTTCGGCAAGCCACGCAAGCTCGACAACGCGCGGCATTGCCAGCTGTGGCAGGTCACCGTGGCCAACGCGCCGCAAGCGGTCGAGCTGGAAAGCCTGGCACAGGTCTTCGAGGTACCGCTGGCCGAAGGCCCGCTGAAGGTGGTGAGCCTGCCGGGCGTGTTCAGCCACGGTCGACTGGATCGCGGCACCGAACTGTTGCTGGAGCACCTGGACAAGCTGCCAAGCGGCCATCTACTGGACTTTGGTTGTGGCGCCGGCGTGCTGGGGGCTGCGGTCAAACGTCGCTACCCGCACAACAGCGTGACGATGCTGGATGTGGACGCCTTTGCCGCCGCCAGCAGCCGCCTGACCCTAGCCGCCAACGGCCTGGAAGCCGAGGTGCTGACCGGTGATGGCATCGATGCCGCGCCGATGGGTTTGAACGCGATTTTGAGCAACCCACCGTTCCATGTCGGCGTACATACCGATTACTTCGCCACTGAGAATTTGCTGCGAAAAGCGGCGAAACACCTGGCAAAAGGCGGCGAACTTCGTCTGGTTGCCAACAGCTTCCTCAAGTACCAGCCATTGATCGAAGAGCATCTGGGCGTGTGTGCGGTGAAGGCCGAAGGCAACGGTTTTCGCATCTACCGTGCCAAGCGCGGCTGACGGGTGTTTGAAAAAGAAGGCTTGCCGAATGGATTTTGCCTAGGCAGAATCCGCTCCGTCCTAGGGGAGTAGTCTCCCACGAGCGCCACGCTCGTCCGGCATACGTCAACATACTTGGTCAGCAGACCATGGCGTATGCGACCCAGGAGTCCGCACAGACGGACCGGGGTTTGACAAGACCTATGACACGCACACCTTACCCGGGGCGGGAAGGCTGTACGTGTCATAGCCGTGTCGACCCGCCCCTGGAAACTAACCTGATGCTGGATTCACTACTCGTTCCTACCGCAATCGTTGCCTTGGCCGAAATCGGCGACAAGACGCAACTGCTCGCGCTCATCCTTGCCGCACGCTTTCGCAAACCCTGGCCGATCATCGCCGGCATCGTCGCCGCGACCCTGGCCAACCATGCGGCGGCCGGTGCCGTGGGTGCCTGGTTCGGCAGTTTCTTCTCGGATGCGGTGTTGCACTGGATCCTCGCCGCGAGCTTCTGCGCCACGGCGCTCTGGACCCTGGTGCCGGATAAACTCGACGATGACGAAGCCAGCACCACACGCAAATTCGGGCCATTCCTGACCACGCTGATTGCGTTCTTCCTGGCGGAAATCGGTGACAAGACCCAGATCGCCACGGTGATGCTGGCGGCGCAGTATCCGGAACTGTGGCTGGTGATTATCGGGACGACCGTGGGCATGCTGATTGCCAACGTGCCGGTGGTCTTGGCGGGGAATTTTGCAGCGGAGAAACTGCCGTTGACGCTGATTCGTCGACTGGCGGCGACTGCGTTTTTCGTCCTGGCGATTGTGGCCGTGTACAAAGCCATGCAAAGCAGCGGCTGGATCTAAGGCTGCAAACCCGATCCCTGTGAGAGCTGGCTTGCCTGCGATGGCAGCAACCCGGTGCAACTGAGAGACCGAGCCGCCTGCATCGCGGGCAAGCCCGGCTCCCACATTGATCTGCGTTAACTCAGGATTTTTTTGCCTGCTGGTACAGCGGCATCACCTTCGGAATCGCCGCCTGCAACGAGGCGATTCGGCTGTCGGACGCCGGGTGAGTGCTCATGAACTCCGGCGGCGCACCTTCCGAGGCCTTGGCCATCTTGTTCCACAGCGTAATGGCGGCGTTCGGGTTGTAGCCCGCACGGGCTGACAGTTCCAGGCCGATCAAGTCGGCTTCGTTTTCATTGCTGCGGCTGTTAGGCAAGGTCATGCCGTAGTTGGCCACGGTGTCGGCCAATGCCAGGCTGTCCTGGCCCAGGCCGAACAACGCACCGGCACCCTGCTTGGCCATCTCGATCCCGTAGGCCTTGGACATGGCTTCACGCCCGTGTTCACGCAAGGCGTGGGCGATTTCATGGCCCATCACAGCGGCCAGTTCGTCATCGGTGAGCTTGAGGTTGTCGATCAACGCGCTGTACACGAAGATCTTGCCGCCAGGCCCGCAGTTGGCGTTCATCTCGTCGCTCTTGATCAGGTTCACTTCCCACTTCCATTGCGCCGCATCCGGGCGGAAGGTCGGTGCCTGGGCGATCAAGCGGTTGGCAATCGCCTGCACACGCTTGGCGTTGGCGCTGGTCTTGTCCACCAGCCCCTTGCCGCTGGCTTCACCCAGGGTCTGCTGGTAGGACTGGGCATACATCTGGTCGACTTCCTGGCTCGACAGCATGCTGAACATGTACTGCTTGCGCTCGACCCCAACGGCGCCGCCGCTGGTGGTGTTGACCGACTGACAGCCTGCCAGCAGCATCGCTGCAACCAACCCGCTAACGGCCAACGATTGCTTCATACCTTTCATATTCATGCGCCTGCTCCCTGAAAACATGGCGCGTATCGTAGGCGCACATTTGTATCGGCGCCAGATACACCAGACGTGTAACCGCAGATTTTCAGATACATCCCACCTGCACCCGCAACGGCGGCGGGCATTCCGTTTGCGACATCCCGAACAATTTTGCAGGACAACCCCTCATGCGCAACGCGTCCGTGGCCGATACAAAAAGGCGGATCGTCCCCCTGTGCCCGGAGCTTTCATGAAATTCAAGTCGATTCAGTTTTCTGTCGCGGCATTGGCCGGGGCCATTGTCCTGAGCGTGGTCGCGGTGCTGGTGCTGTACGCCTTGTTTGCCGGCGCACGGACCCAAGAGATGGTGCAGGAGCGCACCCAGGTGCAGTTCGAGCAGATTATCGAGCAACGCCTCACTGCCCTGGCGCAGACCCAAGCCACGTTGATCCAGCGGGAATTGGAAGCGCCGCTGGTGACGGCCAAGAGCCTGGCGACCGCCAACGCCCTACTCGGCATGAAAGACGCCAAGGGTGAACCGGCCCTGCAGGTCGGCCGCGAGCAACTGATCAACCTGCTGCACGAAACCGTGGTGCGCAACCCGAAGATCCTCGGCGCCTACATTGGCTGGGAGGCCAACGCCATCGATCACAACGACGCCGCCTACGTGAACAGCCCGATTATCGGCATGGGCGCCGACGGACGTTTCCTGCCGTGGTGGTACCGCAACGCAGATGGCAGCCTGGGCCTGGATAAGCTTGCCGACGTCAACGACCAGAACATTTTGTCCACCGGTGTGCGCGCCAGCGAGTACTACCTGTGTTCCAAGGAAAACAAAAAGGCCTGCGCCATCGACCCTGCCCCTTACAAGGTCGGCAATGCCATGGTGATGCTCGCTTCGTTTATCGAACCGATCATGATCGACGGCAGCTTCCAGGGCATCGTCGGTGCCGATCTGTCGGTGAACTTCATTCAGGACATGCTCACCAGCGCCGATCAAAAGCTCTACAACGGTGCCGGTGAGCTGGCGCTGATCTCCAGCAACGGCCGCCTGGTGGCCTACACCAAGGACGCCAGCAAACTCGGTGAAAAGGCCACCGACCTGCTCGACAGCAACGAACTGACCAACCTCAACCAACTGAGCGTCGGCGAAGTTCGCTACGACATCGACAAGGAACACGGGCATATCGAGTTGTTCCTGCCGTTCACTATCGGCCAGACCGACGCACGCTGGACCCTGATGATGCAACTGCCCCTCAGCGCGGTGATGGCTGACTCGCAGAAACTGCAAAGCGACCTGGAAGCCCAACGCAAGACCGACATTTTCGGCATGACCATCGCCGGCCTGTTGATCGCCGGTATCGGCCTGCTGGTGATCTGGCTGGTCGGTCACGGCATCGCCCGCCCGCTCAAGCAAATGGTGGCCATGCTCAATGACATCGCCCAGGGCGAAGGCGACCTGACGCGACGCCTGACCAGCGACCGCGCCGATGAACTGGGCGCGATTGCCGCCGGTTTCAACACCTTCCTGATCAAGCTGCAAGGCATGATCACTCAGGTGGTGAGCTCGGTGCAGAAGGTCAGCGATTCGTCAGAGCACACCGCCGACATCGCGATCCGCACCAACCAGGGCGTGCACAAACAGATGGTGGAAATCGACCAGGTCGCCACCGCTGTGCATGAGATGACCGCGACTGCGCAAGATGTTGCGCGCAACGCCACCCAGGCCGCGCAAGCCGCCAGCCATGCCGACCAGGCCGCGAGCCAGGGCATGCGCATTGTGCGCGACACCTCCACTTCCATCGGCGCGTTGGCCGAGGAAATCGGCAAGGCCGTGGGCGTGGTGCAAACCCTGGCCAAGGACAGCGAGAACATCAACGCCATCCTTACCGCGATTCGCGGGATCGCGGAACAGACCAACCTGCTGGCGCTGAACGCAGCCATTGAGGCAGCCCGTGCCGGCGAGCAAGGCCGTGGTTTTGCCGTAGTGGCTGACGAAGTGCGCAACCTGGCGCAGAAGACCCAAAAAGCCACCGAAGAAATCCAGACCATGATCCAGCAGTTGCAACAAGGCACGCGGGACGTGGTGCGGGTGATGGAGGACAGCCAGAACCGCACCGATGAAAGCGTGCAACACGCGGCCAAGGCGGCCGAAGCGCTGGAAACGATCACTCAGGCAGTCTCGGTGATCAACGACATGAACACCCAGATCGCCAGTGCCGCCGAAGAACAGAGCGCGGTGGCCGAGGACATCAATCGCAACGTGATCAACATCGGCCAAGTGGCCAATGAAGTAGCAGGCGGCGCGGATGAATCCAGCGCGGCCAGTGCGGACTTGACCAAGCTGGCGGAGCAGCAGCGCCGGTTGATCAATCAGTTCAAAGTCTAGGGATTTTCGGTGGCTTGAGGCCGCCTTCGCGAGCAAGCCCGCTCCCACATTTTGACTGTGTTCACACATCCAAATGTGGGAGCGGGCTTGCTCGCGAAGGGGCCAGTCAACCTAACCCAACACTTAGTGACTCACGCCGGGGTCAGGCACTCAGGCCCATTGAGCTTCGGATCATTGACCATGTTGGCCAACACCCGCTCGCGCAACGCGGTGGGCTCGCTGGCCAACAGCCCTTGCAACACATGCAACGGCGTCTCGGGATCAAGCCAGGCGTCCTGCCCCTCGGCATCCAGAATCAGCGGCCGGCGCTGAGCCTGCGCCGCCTGGGTCACCACCGCCGTGCTCAGCCACACCTGCTCCTGCACGGGGTAAGCCTCCCAGATCGCGGCAAAAAACAACGCGGAGCCCTCCCCCGGCGTGAGCCAGTACGGGCGTTTGCGCTGGGTGCCGCGCCATTCGTAGAACCCATTGGCCGGCAGCAGGCAGCGGCGTTGACGGAACGCTTCGCGAAACATCGGTTGCTCGGCCAGGGTTTCGGCGCGGGCATGGGCGGGCGTGCGGGAAAGGTCGGTGAGCCAGGATGGCGTAAGCCCCCAGCGCGCGCGCGCCAGGGTGCGCTGGCCGTCGCTCAGGCGCTGGATCAGCACCGAATCATTCGGGGAGATGTTCCACTGGGCCTGCTGGTCAGCCGGGAAGCCCGGCAAGGCAGCAAAAGCGGGGGTCCAGCGAAACAGGGCATAACGTCCACACATGGGGCAACACGACTCTTGGGTAAACCGACCGACAGCCTAACAGACCAGCACGTCGGGGAAGCTGTCCGGTTCGTCGCCGGGCAAGGGTTGCGCGCCAATATAGGCAGTGATCAGCGCGCGGGCGTCGACGGCCCGGTCGTTGTCCACCTCCAGACCCAATAGGCCGAAGATCGGCAATTCGCCGGTGCCACCCAGCAAATGGCGGCCCACCAGGTGCGCTTCGATGCCCTCGCTGGCGAGCATCTGCTGCAGCAACTCGCCTTCCATCAGGTTTTCCGGTTCGTAGATTCGCTGCATGGGCGCCCCCTTTATTCATTTTCGCTGCGGGTTTCAAGCATCCATTCTTCACCATGGACCTGCAGATCGAAAATGATCGGCCGGCAACACACCTGGCAGTCTTCTATATAGGTCTGATCACCGCCCGACAAATCCACCGTTGTCTCGACCACTTCACCACAATAAGGACAATCGTACGTCGCGCTTTCCAGCATCGCAGCCTCCAAGGTGACTTGTGCGTATAATCGCCGGTCTATTTACAGGGTTATCGTTCGGCCGAGCCCATTACTCGCGCCGCGCCCTGGTATTTCCTTTACTTACCCTAGCCGTTTCTAACAAGAGAGCATGATGGGCGAATTCGATACCATCCGACCTTACAATGACAGCGAAGTCCCGGCAGTGCTGGCACGTCTGTTCAGTGACAAGGCCTTTCTGGACATCCTGACCCACTTCCGCTTCCCGCGCTTTGCCGGCGCCCTGGGCTGGCTGCTCAAGCCGATGATCGCCCGCAAATTGCGCCGTGAATTCGCCGGCGTCACCACCGTGGCCACGCTGCAGGACAAAGTCGAGTATTACGTCGACCACACCATTGACCGAGCGACGGACGGTGTGACCTACACGGGCGTCGAGCAGCTCAAGTCCGGCACCGCCTACCTGTTCCTGGCCAACCACCGCGATATCGTGATGGACCCGGCCTTCGTCAACTATGCCGTCTACCACGCCGGCCTGCCGACGCCACGCATCGCCATTGGCGACAACCTGCTGCAAAAGCCGTTTGTCAGCGACCTGATGCGCCTGAACAAGAGCTTCATCGTGCACCGCTCGATCACCGGGCGAAAGGAGAAGATGGCGGCCTACAACCTGCTGTCGGCCTATATCAACCATTCGATCCGAAACGACTGCCAATCCATCTGGATCGCCCAGGCCGAAGGGCGCGCCAAGGATGGCGATGACCGCACCGAATCGGCGATCCTCAAGATGTTCCACGTCAGCCGCAAGGACGAGCCGTTTGCCGAGGTGATCCAGTCGCTGAACCTGACGCCCGTGTCGATCAGCTACGAGTACGACCCCTGCGATACCGCCAAGGCACGCGAGTTATACATCCGCGCCACCACCGGCACCTACAGCAAGGCACCAGGCGAGGATGACGTAAGCATCGCCTTGGGCATCACGGGCTACAAGGGCCGGGTGCACATCAACTTCGCGCCGCCGATTACCGAGCGTTTCGAAGACACCAAGCTGCTGGCGGTGGAAATGGATCGGCAGATTCTCGGCGGTTACCGGTTGTTCCCGGTGCACTACCTGGCCTACCAGCAATGGAGCGACGCCGACCCGCAACTGCAGGTGCCGACGGCAGCCGAGGTGTTCCCGGCGGATGAACTGGCCAAGGCCAAGGCTGAATGGGAGCGCCGCCTGAACGAATGCCCGGCCGAGCACCGGCCATTCCTGGTGGTGCAGTATGCAACCCCGGTGCGTAATCAATATCGAGTTAAAGCCGGAATACCTTTGTAAACACTGATCAAAATGTGGGAGCGGGCTTGCTCGCGAATGCGGAATGTCAGTCGCTACATTGTTGACTGATACACCGCATTCGCGAGCAAGCCCGCTCCCACATTTGTGTTGTGGCGTTTTAGAGGTGGGTGCTGAGCCAGGAAAAGGCCAGCGCCAGCCCCAGGCAGGCGAACCCGATGCGGTAAGCCAGACGATGCGCCCGTTCGGTGCGCACATCCAGAAACAACATCGGTTGGTCGATTGCCCTATCTTCGCTTTGCGCGGTCAACTCGGCCATTGCGCGCTGTTCGCGCAGGCGGGTGATAAACAGCAGCGCCGCACCCGGACAGGCCACCAATAAAGCCACAACATTGATCAATAGTGCGGGCAGCGCCATCGCAAACCTCGGTAAAACAGTGTCTTGGTATCAGTTCAGATACAAACCTGAACGATAGTGGCCTCCGGCGCCGCTCATGCTCCCTCCCCCATGGACGGTTAATGTATCCAGTAATTTACACCGTCACCTGAACGTCACCTTAACAAGCCACTCTGTTGCCCTTCGATGCTTAGGAGCTTGTCATGCTGCACGCGCAAAACCAGGATCGGCTGTACCTGATCGCCCAGAGCGATGAGCAAGAGGCGCTGATCGGCGGCCTGGCGTTCAACGTCCAGGACCGCCACTGGCTGGTGTATTGCGCCCTTGGCGGGCACCAGCATGCGGACCTGCCGGAGGCCGATCTGCTGACGGGGGTAAGCCTGCTGGATTTCTGTATCGACACTGCCGCATGAAACTGGAGGCGAAAAAAAACCGGGCTCATCACTGAGCCCGGTTTTCTATCGGATCGGTTATTGCGCGCTGAGCAGCGAACCGATGCTTGGGTCCTTGAACAGACGGGTCAAGGCGTCGCTCAGGACGTCGCTGACCAGCTTCGTGTTGGTTTCCTGGTTCGGCGACATACCGAAACGCTGGTTCAGGGACGCGCCATAGCGACCACTGTAGCGACGGGTGCCGGCGCTGACGTCGGACTTGAAGGTCGCGCCGATGGACGCTTCGGTCACGTACAGGCCGTCTTTAGGCGACTGATACTTCAATTCAGCCAGGGTGATCGTCAACTGCGGAGCGCCTGGGGCATTGGGGCTTGGGGTGAAACCCAGCAGGCGCACGGCGGCTTCGGCCTGGGCCTGCAGCTTGGGCAGCACGTCTTGAGCGTTCACCGACACCAGGGCGGTTTCCGGGTACAGGCCACCGCGCGAGCCGAGCGTCGGCGATGGACGACCATCCACCACCCGTACCGATACCGGCTGGCCGTGGCCCACTGGCGCCAGCTGGGTGGTGATCTTCGGTTCCGGGGTCAGTTGTTGCGGGCTGTTGGCGCAGCCAACCAGGGTCAAACTGGTCACAGTGATCAAACCGAACAACAGGCGTTGCAACATGCTCTTCTCTCCAGAAATCAGGTACCGACAGGCCGGCAGTATAGCGGGGCGCCACTGCCGGGAACTAGCATCAGTTACAACCTGTGACCCCTTGCCTGGAACGCGGTTCGATGTCACCGATATGTCACACCCGTTACATGGGCTCGTCATCCCGGGCAGGCATGCTTGGCCCCAATCTCAGGAGGTTGATCGCCATGCATTTTCTCTGGTCACTGTTCACGCGCAAGACCGCCCTTCGCCAATTCGCCCTGCTCGATGCACAGGGGCGTTGCCAGGCGTTCAAAGAGTGCAGCCAGCCTCCAGTTGGCGACGGCTGGGTAGAAATCGATGAAATCCGCCTGAGCTGGATGCACCACCCATTGCCTGCCCGGGCCCGCGTCAGCCCGCGTCCTGCGCGGTCGTCCCGCCACCAGCCGTTGGCCGCCTGACCGAACACCTAATAAAAGTCATAAAACACGCCCATTTCCCTGGCGTTCTTCGCTACAATCTCCCCCCGATTATAAGGACGTCTCCTGATCGGGCCTCGCAGCATCGTTAATGCCTCGGCATTAGCCCAAGAATCGCCCACAGAGAGCCGCCCACACAGATCGAGTGAAGCTGGCGTGCTTGCTGTTTTCCCTGCAAACCCTCCGCCTTTATCGAATCTGCCAGAGCTGCCATTGCGCTCGGCCACTAGTTGTTTGCCCGTTTTGCCGCGTGTCGGCAAGGTATCCGGGCCAGGTGCCAGGCTGGGGCAGCCCTTTTTTGAGGTTCACGTCTTCAAAAGAGCGTGAAAAAACGGGTTTTCACAACTTCACAAGAGTGTGGCGAGCAAATGAATAGTTTGGCGTTTGTACAAGCACCATCAGCGTCTGGAACAGCCCAACCACACAGGACCGAGCACGCCTCAAAAACCGGAGCTTGAGCCTGTCCGCTACGGATTGGTTGCACGAATCGCACGCTTTGACCATAAGTCGAATTGCCACAGGCGCCCATGAATGCGTTCATAGGCAGATTAGCCCGGCAGGAAGCGTGCGCTGAAGTTGCAAAGAATTGCGAATCGGACATGGCGATCCTGGCCATGGGTAACCTGGGGCAACACGTGAACCGCCCCGTCACTCCTGGCAGCCATGCCGTCAATTTGGTGCTGCAGATTTTGGAGACGCGTTAAATGGCGCATAACGAAGCAGTCGACGTAGTACTGGTAGGGGCCGGCATCATGAGTGCCACCCTGGCCGTACTGCTCAAAGAGCTCGACCCCGGCCTCAAGCTGGAAGTCGTTGAGCTGATGGATTCGGGTGCCGCGGAAAGTTCCAACCCGTGGAACAACGCCGGTACCGGCCACGCCGGCCTGTGTGAGCTGAACTACACACCGCAGGCTGCCGATGGCTCCATCGACATCAAGAAAGCCGTGCACATCAACACCCAGTTCGAGGTGTCGAAGCAGTTCTGGGCGTACCTGACCAAAAAGGGCACCTTTGGCTCGTCCAAGTCCTTTATCAGCCCGGTGCCGCACTTGAGCTTCGTGCAGGGCGAAAAAGGCGTGGACTTCCTCAAGAAGCGCTTTGAATCCCTCCGCCAGCACCACGCGTTTTCGGACATGCACTACACCGAAGACCGCAACGAAATGGCCGAGTGGATGCCGCTGATGATGCCGGGCCGTCCGCTCGACGAAAAAATCGCGGCCACCCGCGTGATGAACGGCACGGACGTCAACTTCGGCGCGCTGACCAACCAACTGCTCAGCCACCTGACCAGCTCGGCAGACGCCCAGGTCAAGTACAGCAAGCGTGTAACCGGCCTCAAGCGCAACGGCGCGGGCTGGACCGTGAGCATCAAGGACGTCAACAGCGGCAACAGCCGTGAAGTGGACGCCAAGTTTGTGTTCCTCGGCGCCGGTGGCGCAGCCCTGCCGCTGCTGCAAGCCTCGGGCATCGAGGAAAGCAAAGGTTTTGGCGGCTTCCCGGTCAGCGGCCAGTGGCTGCGTTGCGACAACCCGGAAGTGGTCAAGCACCACCAGGCCAAGGTCTACAGCCAGGCTGCCGTGGGCTCGCCACCGATGTCCGTGCCGCATCTGGACACCCGCGTGGTGGATGGCAAGAAGTCCCTGCTGTTCGGGCCATACGCCGGTTTCACCACCAAGTTCCTCAAGCACGGTTCGTTCCTTGACCTACCCCTGTCGATTCGTGCCGGCAACATCGGCCCGATGCTGGCCGTGGCGCGCGACAACATGGACCTGACCAAGTACCTGGTCAGCGAAGTGCGCCAATCCATGGAGCAGCGCCTGGAATCCCTGCGCCGCTTCTACCCTGAGGCGAAAGCCGAAGACTGGCGCCTGGAGGTGGCCGGTCAACGGGTGCAGATCATCAAGAAAGACCCGAAGAAAGGCGGTGTGCTGCAATTTGGTACCGAGTTGGTCGCGGCCAAAGATGGTTCGTTGGCCGCGCTGCTGGGTGCGTCCCCGGGTGCTTCGGTGACCGTTTCGATCATGCTGGAACTGATCGAGAAGTGCTTCCCAAGCAAAGCGTCGGGTGAATGGGCCGCCAAGTTGCAGGAAATTTTCCCGGCGCGGGAAAAGGTCCTGGAGACGGATGCCGAGCTGTATCGCAAGATCAACACGCAGAACAACATCAGCCTTGAGCTGGTGGCACCTGCTGCCGAGACCGAAAGCTACGCTTGAGGCCGTGACGCCATAAAAAACGCCCCGCTCTCATGATGAGAGCGGGGCGTTTTTGTGTGTCTAGGATAATCAGCCGCGGGCGTTATCGATCAGCTCGATGTACTCGGCGGCATTACGCTGGTCCTTGATCAGATCGACAAAGGTCTGGCCATGCTCATCCTTGCCGTCGAGGTCCAGGCCGGCTTCCTTGAAGAAGCCCAGGAACCGTTCGAAGTCGTCGATACGCAGGCCACGGTAGGCCTTGATCAGTTTGTGCAGGGACGGTGAAGTCGCGTCGACCGGCTCGAAGTCCAGGAACAACTTGATCTGATCGTCGCCGATCTCATCACCAATCACCTGTTTCTTATCTTTACGCATTACCGACTCCAGCCTGCAGACATTTACACGGGGTTTGAAGTCTACCTGCCAGACACCACCTTCGAAAACAACCAAACACTTATGTGGGAGCTGGCTTGCCTGCGATAGCGGCGGGTCAACTGGCCCCTCTGTCAGTGAGACAACGCTGTCGCAGGCAAGCCAGCTACCACATCAATTGCATCCACATAGCGGAATCTGTGTCGCCTGGCTACTTCGCGCGAACGGCTCCGGTATGCAAATCCGCCCAGATATGCCCGTTGGTATAACTGAGGAACTGCACATACATCGTGTCATTGCGCAGCAAGTCGACGATCACGCGGTACTGGGCCACCGGGTACGACAAGGTCAGCGTCTTGCTCTTGTCATCGTAAGCGGGCTTTTTCAGGCTTTTGCTCTCAGCATCAAAATTGAGCACCACTTGGCTGATCGTCGCGCCCTTGTTGAGGGACTTGCCCTTGAGGCGAATCATCAGCGGCGAAGTCACCGGGATCGGTTGCTGGCTGGATTGGCGCTGGTTGCCCACCACTACCGCGTACTCGGTGACTTGCAGCAGTTGCTGCTGGTCCGGCGCTTCGGCGCGTAGGGTCAGGTCATCCGAGGGCAAGAATTGGCTGTGCATCGGCGCAGGCGCCGCGGCCAGGGGCAAACTGAGGGTCAACGCCAGGGCGGCGCAGGTGCGTGTCAACAGGCTCATGGGCCGCTCCGGCAAGGTGGGCCCAGCACTGTAGCTCAATCGAACTGGGCAAGCATCCAGCGTTGATACTCGGCCACGCCAGCGTCACCTTCACGGGGTGCCCAGTCGGCCAGTTCGCCCTCGCCCACCGGACGATAAGGGCCGGCCTTGCACTCGAACATCACCGTGTCGGGCTCCAGCACCACCAGGCCATGGAACACACCCGGCGGCAGGTCGACACCCGCGCACTCACCGCCCGCCTGCATGACGCGCTTGGCGAGCACCTCGCCGGTTTCGCTGAACACCAGCACACCCAAACGGCCCTGCAGCACCAGCAAGGTTTCCGCCTTGTCCGCACTCAAGTGCCGATGAGGCGGCACATAGGTGTCCGGTTGCAGGCCCACCGCCAGACGATGGCAGGGCTCTTCCATTTGATGAAAGTTGTGGTGGTGTCGGCCACGAGGGCTGGCGGCCGCTTTCTCGGCCAGTTCGGCAAACAGCGTCTGATCAAGAAAGCGGGCCATGCTTACATTCCTTTGACGGCGAAGATTCCATTGGCGTTGCGCCAGTAGCCTTTGTAGTCCATGCCGTAACCGAAGATGTAGCGGTCGATGCACGGCAGGCCGACGTAATCGGCTTTCAGGTCCGGGCGCGCCTTGCGGTCGTGGTCTTTGTCGATCAGCACGGCGGTGTGCACTTTGCGCGCGCCGGCGTGTTTGCAGAAGTCGATGATCGCGCCCAGGGTGTGACCTTCGTCGAGGATGTCATCGATGATCAGCACGTCGCGATCGATAAACGAGACTTCCGGCTTGGCCTTCCAGAACAGGTCGCCGCCGCTGGTTTCGTTGCGATAACGGGTGGCATGCAGGTAGGACGCTTCCAGCGGGAATTGCAGGTGGGTCAGCAATTTGCCGGCGAAGATCAGGCCACCGTTCATCACGCAGAAGACCACCGGGTTGGTGTCGGCCATTTCACGGGTGATGTGTGCGCCGACCTTGGCGATCGCTTCTTCGACTTGCGCTTCGGTGTACAGGCAGTCAGCCTCGTGCATGATTTGACGGATATGCTCGAGATCAGCGGACATGGCGCTCTCCAAGGGGGTGCTGTGGCAAGAAAAGCGGGCGAAGGTACGCTTCTCGTGCGCTCCGAGCAAGCCTTAATGGACTAACGTACTAGATGTCTATAGGACAACACCCTCGGATAGATTAATCTAGGCCGGTTTTTTTGCCCGCCGCCGGAGCCTTTCCCATGCCCACTCGCGAGATCCGCCATCCGCTGATCCGACACAAGCTCGGCCTTATGCGCCGCGCCGACATTAGCACGAAGAACTTCCGTGAGCTTGCTCAGGAAGTCGGAGCGTTGCTCACTTACGAAGCGACCAAGGACTTGCCCCTGGAAAGCTACGAGATTCCTGGTTGGGCCGGTCCCGTCCAGGTCGAGAAAATCGCCGGTAAGAAAATCACCGTGGTGCCGATCCTGCGCGCCGGTATCGGCATGCTCGAAGGCGTGCTCAGCCTGATCCCGGGCGCCAAGGTCAGCGCCGTGGGCGTGGCCCGCAACGAAGAAACGCTGCAGGCCCACACCTACCTGGAAAAACTCGTTCCGGAAATCAACGAGCGCCTGGCGATGATCATCGACCCGATGCTCGCCACCGGCAGCTCCATGGTTGCCACCATCGACCTGCTGAAAAAAGCCGGTTGCCGGGACATCCGCGCCATGGTGCTGGTCGCTGCCCCCGAAGGCATCGCTGCCGTCGAGAAGGCGCACCCGGACGTGCAGATCTACACCGCGTCCATCGATGAGCGTCTGAACGAACACGGCTACATCATCCCAGGCCTGGGCGATGCCGGTGACAAGATCTTCGGCACCAAGCAGAAGGACGCGTGAGCATGCAGGATGAATTCAACGACCCGCTTTGGCGCCAGATCCTGTCTGGCGCACAAATGCTCTTCGTAGCATTTGGCGCGCTGGTGTTGATGCCACTGATCACAGGTCTTGATCCAAACGTCGCACTGTTCACCGCGGGCCTGGGCACGTTGTTGTTCCAGGTGGTGACAGGGCGGCAGGTGCCGGTCTTCCTGGCGTCGAGCTTTGCCTTCATCACCCCGATCATTCTCGCCAAGGGCCAGTTCGGCCTCGCGGCGACCATGGGCGGGGTGATGGCCGCCGGCTTCGTTTATACCTTCCTGGGCTTGGCCGTGAAGATCAAGGGCACCGGGTTTATCGACCGGCTGCTGCCGCCCGTGGTGATCGGGCCAGTGATTATCTCCATCGGCCTGGCCATGGCACCGATCGCCGCCAACATGGCGATGGGTAAAGCCGGTGACGGTACCGAGCTGATCCATTACCAGACGGCGATGATGATCTCGATGCCAGCACTGCTGACCACCTTGATCGTGGCGGTGTTCGGCAAGGGCATTTTCCGCCTGGTGCCGATCATCTCCGGCGTGCTGGTGGGCTTTGCCATGTCGTTCTACTTTGGCGTGGTCGACACGGCGAAGATCGCCGCCGCCCCCTGGTTTGCCCTGCCCCACTTCACCGCACCGGAATTCAACTGGCAAGCGATCCTGTTTATCGTCCCGGTGGCCCTGGCCCCGGCGATCGAACATATCGGCGGTGTGATTGCGGTGGGCAGCGTGACTGGTCGCGACTACCTGAAGAAGCCAGGCCTGCACCGCACGTTGCTGGGTGACGGCATTGCCACCACGGCTGCCGGCCTGTTTGGCGGCCCGCCGAACACCACCTACGCCGAAGTGACCGGCGCGGTGATGCTGACCAAGAACTACAACCCGAAAATCATGACCTGGGCGGCAGTGTTTGCTATCAGCCTGGCGTTTATCGGTAAGTTCGGCGCATTGCTGCAGAGCATACCGGTACCGGTGATGGGCGGGATCCTGTGCCTGCTGTTCGGCTCGATTGCCGCGGTGGGGATGAACACGCTGATCCGCCACAAGATCGACCTGGGCGAAGCTCGCAACCTGGTGATTGTGTCGGTGACCCTGGTGTTCGGGATTGGCGGTGTGCTGGTCGGTACCGGCACCGGCCCGGATGACTTCGGCCTCAAGGGCATTGCCCTGTGCGCGGTAGTGGCAATTGGCTTGAACCTGTTGCTGCCGGGCAATGATGGTTGGAAGAACAAGAAGCCGGATGAGCCGTTGCTGTAACGATGCGGTGTTGCTGATGGCCTCATCGCGGGCAAGCCCGGCTCCCACAGGGAAATGCATTCCAATGTGGGAGCCGGGCTTGCCCGCGATGAGGCCCGTCAAGCCAATAAAGGTCTAACGCCTAGAGCTCACCGAGCCCATCGATCAACGCCTGGTTCTGCTCAGGCGTGCCGATGCTGATCCGCAGGAACTGGGCAATCCGCTCCTGCTTGAAGTGACGAACAATCACCCCTTGCTCACGCAACTTGGCCGCCAGGCCCGCCGCGTCATGCTGTGGGTGACGGGCAAAAATGAAGTTGGCTGCCGACGGCAACACTTCAAAGCCTTTGGCTTCCAACTGTGCCACGACTTTCTCACGGCTATCGATAACCAATCGGCAGGTCTTCTCGAAGTACTCACGATCCTCGAACGCCGCCGCTGCGCCGACAATCGCCAGGCGATCCAGCGGGTAGGAGTTGAAGCTGTTCTTGACCCGCTCCAGCGCTTCGATCAGGTCCGGGTGACCCACGGCCAGGCCCACGCGCAAACCAGCCAGTGAACGCGATTTGGACAGGGTCTGGGTCACCAGCAGGTTCGGGTAGCGGTCCACCAGGCTGATCGCGGTTTCACCGCCGAAGTCGATATAGGCTTCATCGACCACCACCACCGAGTCCGGGCTGGCCTTGAGGATCTGCTCCACGGCGTCCAGCGCCAGCACGCAGCCGGTGGGCGCGTTCGGATTGGGGAAGATGATCCCGCCGTTCGGCTTGGCGTAATCCGCCACGCGGATCTGGAACTGTTCGTCCAGCGGCACCGGAGCCGACTTGATGCCATAGAGCCCGCAGTAAACCGGATAGAAGCTGTAGCTGATATCCGGGAACAGCAGCGGCAGATCGTGCTGGAACAGGCCGTGGAAGATGTGCGCGAGGACTTCGTCGGAACCGTTGCCAAGGAACACTTTGCCGGCATCGATCCCGTAATACTTGGCCACCGCCTGCTTGAGCAGGTCGCTGTTGGGGTCCGGGTACAGGCGCAGGTTGTCGTTCAACTCGGCCTGCATCGCCGCCAATGCCTTGGGCGATGGCCCGTAGGGGTTTTCATTGGTGTTGAGCTTGACCAGCTTGGTCAGCTTAGGTTGTTCGCCGGGCACGTAAGGCACGAGGTCCTTGACGAAAGGGCTCCAGAATTTGCTCATGTCTCAGTTCCCCTTCTCTTCAAGGATGCGGTATTCGGCGCTGCGGGCGTGGGCACTCAGGGATTCACCACGGGCCAGCACCGAAGCAGTCTTGCCCAGCTCGGAAGCGCCCTGGGGCGAGCAGAAGATGATCGACGAACGCTTCTGGAAGTCATACACCCCCAGTGGCGACGAGAACCGCGCCGTGCCGGAGGTTGGCAGCACGTGGTTCGGGCCCGCGCAGTAGTCCCCTAGGGCTTCGCTGGTATGGCGGCCCATGAAGATCGCACCCGCGTGGCGAATCGACGGCAGCCAGGCTTGTGGGTCGGCCACGGACAGCTCCAGGTGCTCCGGCGCGATACGGTTGGCCACTTCGATGGCTTGCTCCATGTCGCGCACCAGGATCAACGCGCCACGGCCATTGATCGACTTCTCGATGATCTCGGCGCGCTCCATGGTCGGCAGCAGTTTATTGATGCTGGCCGCGACCTTGTCGAGGAACTCGGCGTCCGGGCTGACCAGGATCGCCTGGGCATCTTCGTCATGCTCGGCCTGGGAGAACAGGTCCATGGCGATCCAGTCCGGGTCGGTCTGGCCGTCGCATACCACCAGGATTTCCGAAGGGCCGGCGATCATGTCGATGCCCACCTGGCCAAATACGTGGCGTTTGGCGGTGGCGACATAGATATTGCCTGGGCCGACCACTTTGTCGACCTTCGGCACGCTTTCAGTGCCATACGCCAGGGCGGCAACGGCTTGGGCGCCGCCGATGGTGAACACGCGATCCACACCGGCGATGCAGGCTGCAGCCAACACCAGTTCGTTGATTTCACCGCGCGGGGTCGGCACGACCATGACCACTTCGGTCACGCCTGCCACTTTGGCCGGGATCGCGTTCATCAGCACCGATGAGGGGTACGAAGCTTTGCCGCCCGGCACGTACAGACCGGCGCGGTCCAGCGGGGTGACCTTCTGGCCAAGCACCGTGCCGTCAGCCTCGGTGTAGCTCCAGGAATCCTGTTTCTGTTTTTCGTGGTAGCTGCGCACGCGCGCCGCCGCCACTTCCAGGGCTTCGCGCTGCGGCGCAGTGATGCGCGTCAGGGCCAGTTCCAGGCGTTCGCGGGGCAGGATCAGGTCAGCCATGGACTTGACGTCCAGGCCGTCGAACTGGCGGGTGAAGTCCACCAGCGCCGCATCACCGCGCTCGCGCACGGCCTTGATGATGTCGAGCACCCGCTGGTTGACCGAATCGTCGGACACGCTTTCCCAGCTCAGCAGATGATCCAGATGATGGGCGAAATCCGGGTCGGCAGCGTTGAGTCGGGCAATTGCAGTGGACGTGGTCATAGCGAGGGCCTCAATAGAATTGGCAAAAACTCAGGCACCCTAAACTAGCAGTCGTTTCCGCTTGGGCACCTGAGAATTCTGGCTATGAGGCGGATAGACGGGCGCAGCCTTCAGGCTACGCGGGTAAGTCAACCGCGGTGTCGCGACTCCACTGCCGTGCGCAGGGTGTCGATCAACGCCTGGATACGGGCATGCTGCATCTTCATCGAAGCTTTGTTGACGATCAGGCGGGAGCTGATGTCGGCAATGAATTCTTGCGGCTCAAGACCGTTGGCACGCAGGGTGTTACCGGTGTCGACCACGTCGATGATCTTGTCGGCCAGGCCGATCAGCGGCGCCAGCTCCATCGAGCCGTAGAGCTTGATGATGTCGACCTGGCGGCCTTGCTCGGCGTAGTAACGCTTGGCAACATTGACGAACTTGGTCGCGACGCGCAGGCGGCCTTTGGGCTCGACATCACCGACACGGCCAGCGGTCATCAACTTGCACAGGGCGATACGCAGGTCCAATGGCTCGTACAGGCCCTGGCCGCCGTATTCCATCAGCACGTCTTTACCGGCAACACCGAGGTCGGCTGCGCCATGTTCAACGTAGGTCGGCACGTCGGTAGCCCGCACGATCAACAGGCGCACGTCGTCCTGGGTCGTGGGGATGATCAGCTTGCGGCTCTTGTCCGGATTCTCGGTCGGCACGATGCCCGCTTCAGCCAGAAGCGGCAAAGTGTCGTCAAGGATGCGGCCCTTGGACAGTGCGATGGTCAACATGGAAACGTCAGTCCTTCATCAGGCTATTGCTGCCCGGTCGCAAACGGCGCCGGACACAGATCGAGGCCATTACAGCCTCGATTTTGAACAAATTTACAGCAAGCCTCTAGTAGTGAGCGGGCTTGCCCTGCGCTGGAGTGCGCAGCGCTCCCCAGACTTTAGGGCCGCTTCGCAGCCCAGCGCGGGGCAAGCCCGCTCACCACAGTGACAGCGTTTTCAGCGGCGGGACTAGCCCGGTACGCGGCGGATTTTGGCGCCGAGCATCTGCAGTTTTTCTTCGATGCACTCGTAACCACGGTCTATATGGTAGATGCGGTCGATGAGGGTGTCGCCTTCGGCGATCAGCGCCGAGATCACCAGGCTGGCCGAGGCACGCAGGTCGGTGGCCATCACTGGCGCGCCCTTGAGTTTCTCGGTGCCGGTCACGATGGCGGTGTTGCCTTCGACCTGGATCTTCGCGCCCATGCGGTGCAGTTCGTACACGTGCATGAAGCGGTTTTCGAAGATGGTCTCGATCACGGCACCGGTGCCTTCGGCAATCGCGTTCAGGGAGATGAACTGCGCTTGCATGTCGGTCGGGAACGCTGGGTAGGGAGCGGTACGCACGTTGACGGCTTTAGGACGCTTGCCGTGCATGTTCAGCTCGATCCAGTCTTCGCCGGTCGTGATTTCGGCACCGGCTTCGCGCAGCTTTTCCAGGACCGCTTCCAGGATGGTCGGATCGGTGTCCTTGACCTTGACGCGACCACCGGTGACGGCAGCAGCAACCAGGTAGGTACCGGTCTCGATGCGGTCCGGCATCACTTTGTAGGTGGCCGGGTGCAGGCGTTTCACACCGTCGATGGTGATGGTGTCGGTGCCGGCGCCGGTGATGTTGGCACCCATGGCGATCAGGAAGTTGGCCAGGTCGACCACTTCCGGCTCGCGCGCGGCGTTTTGCAGGACGCTGCGGCCGTTGGCCAGGGCAGCGGCCATCATGATGTTCTCGGTACCGGTCACGCTGACGGTATCAAAGAAGAAGTTGGCGCCACGCAGGCCGCCTTCCGGCGCCTTGGCCTTGATGTAGCCGCCTTCGACGTCGATAGTCGCACCCATGGCTTCAAGGCCGCGGATATGCAGGTCAACCGGACGCGAGCCAATGGCGCAACCGCCAGGCAATGCGACTTCGGCTTCGCCGAAACGGGCGACCATCGGGCCCAGCACCAGGATCGACGCGCGCATGGTTTTCACCAGCTCGTACGGGGCGATCAGGGTCTTGATGGTGCGCGGGTCGATCTCAACGGCCAGTTTCTCGTCGATCACCGGCTCGATACCCATGCGACCGAACAGCTCGATCATGGTGGTGATGTCGTGCAGGTGCGGCAGGTTGGCCACGGTAACCGGGCCATCGCACAGCAGGGTCGCTGCCAGGATCGGCAAGGCGGAGTTTTTTGCACCGGAGATGCGAATCTCGCCATCAAGGCGGGCACCGCCGGTAATAATCAATTTATCCATAAGAATCTCGACGCCTTGGGGGCTCAGGTGCGCTCGGCCCAGGCCGCGCGGCTGAAAAATTTCATAGTGACCGCATGGATGCTGCCATCGGTGATCCACGGGTTCAAATGGGCATAGATCTGCTGCTGACGCTTGACCGGGCTGAGTGCCGCCAGTTCATCGCTAATCACGTTCAGCTGGAAGTTGCAGCCTTCGCCTTCAACTTCTACGGTCGTTTCCGGCAGCTTTCCTTCAAGAAAGCGCTTAACTTCTAGGGCCTGCATGCTCAACCTCTATCGGCGCCCAGTGCGCGCGGGTCGCACATCATACAAAAAAGCCCCGCGCCTGCGAACCCCGCATAGCAGGACTCTGACGGGGGGCCTCTTTAATAATGGGTATTAAGGATGCGCCAGCAACTCGGTCAGACCGGAAACTTCGGCAATTTCACGCATGTCTTCGGGCATAGCACGGATGCTGACGGGCGTTTTGGCCGCTTCGGCATCACGCATGAAGCACAGCAACAACGATAAGCCGACGCTGCTGGACTTGGTCACAGCCGAACAATCCAGCACCAGCGCAGGGGCAGTGCTGGTCTTGATCAAGGCCTGGCCCTGCTTGCGCAGGTCAGGCCCGGAGCGGTAGTCCAGCACGCCACTGATGAACAGCTCGCCGGCATCGCCTAGACGAACAGCCGACTCGGTCATTGCGCAGGCTTCCCGGCAGCTTTATCGGTTTCTTCCTTGGCCTTGGCGACTTCACCGGCCCAACCATTGATGGTTTTGTCCAGATCGTTGCCATTGCGCTGCATGGCGTCGGCGAACTGATCACGGAACAGCTTGCCAATGTTGATGCCGTTGATGATCACGTTACGCAGCTTCCACTCGCCGTTAACCTTCTCCAGCGTGTACTGCACAGGGTAGACAGCACCGTTGTTGCCTTTGACGCTCATATTGACGCTGGTGCGATCACCCGACTCATCGCCGGCGGGAGCAACGGTAATGCCCTGGTTGTTGTACTCGAGCAGCGCGTTACCGTAGAACTGGAACAGGCCTTTCTTGAAGTTTTCCTGGAAGGTCTGCATCTGCGCCGGGGTAGCCTTGCGCGAATACTTGACCGTCATGATGCTGCGGGAAATGCCTTCAGCGTCGACCACCGGGCCAACAATGGTGTTGAGCGCGTTATAGAACTGACTCGGGTCCTGCTTGTACTTTTCCTTGTTGGCCGACAGGTCAGCCAACATCTTGTTAGTAGTGTCCTGCACCAGATCGTGCGCAGAACCTGCTGCGTTGGCCATCAACGGCAGCGCTGCAAGCAGTACCAGAAGGCCACGTCGCAAGGTAGAGATCATGTACGAATTCCTCATTTGGCGTCTTTATTGACCGTATTGAGCAGGAATTTACCGATCAGGTCTTCAAGTACCAACGACGACTGTGTGTCGTGGATTGTCGAGCCATCCTTGAGCAGGGCTGTTTCCCCGCCCACGCTGACACCGATGTACTTCTCGCCCAGCAGACCCGCAGTGAGGATAGATGCAGTGGAGTCGGTCGGCAGATTATCTACCTTCTTGTCCAATTGCATCGTCACCCGGCCGGTGAAGCTGTCGCGGTCCAGATCGATTGCCGTGACCTTGCCGATGGTTACACCGGCCATGGTCACTTTAGCTCTGACAGTCAAACCGGCGATATTGTCGAAGTACGCGTAAAGTTTATAAGTATCGGCGGTGGGGCTGGCCGAAAGACCGCTGACTCGCAGGGCCAACAACAGTAAAGCCAGGATGCCAGCCAGCAAGAAAAGGCCGACACCGATTTCCACAGTGCGGTTTTGCATCAGAAATCTCCAAACATCAAGGCGGTCAAAATGAAGTCAAGGCCCAGTACCGCCAGCGAGGCGTACACAACGGTCTTGGTGGTGGCGCGACTGATCCCTTCTGAGGTGGGCTCACAGTCGTAGCCTTGGAATACGGCGATCCAGGTGACAACAAAGGCGAAGACGATGCTCTTTATGACGCCGTTGAGCACGTCGCCCGTGAACGTCACGCTGTTTTGCATGTTGGCCCAGTAGGAGCCGTCGTAGACGCCCAGCCAGTCCACTGCCACCCACGAACCGCCCCAGATACCGACCACGCTGAAGATCATCGCCAGCAATGGCAGGGAAATGAAGCCGGCCCACAGGCGCGGGGCAACAATGTACTTGAGCGGGTCCACGCCGATCATTTCCAGGCTGGACAACTGCTCGGTGGATTTCATGTTGCCGATTTCGGCGGTCAACGCGGAACCCGCGCGCCCGGCGAACAGCAAGGCGGTGACCACCGGCCCCAGTTCACGCAACAGCGTCAGGGCGACCATCTGCCCTACCGCCTGCTCCGAACCGTAGCTGGAGAGGATATTGAAGCCCTGCAACGCCAGCACCATGCCGATGAACACGCCGGAGACCACGATGATCACCAGGGACATGACACCTACCGAATGCAGTTGCTTGACCAGCAGGCCAAAGCCGCCGCCAATGCCGCCGCGACCGAGCAGGGCGTGGAAGAGGAAAATCGTCGAACGGCCCAGAACCTCGACGATGTCGATGCCCGAGCGACCGAAAAGGCGAACCTTCTCGATGAGAGATGTCTTGCGCATCAGCGCTTCCCCAGAAGATCTGAGCGGTAGTCCGCTGCCGGAAAGTGAAAAGGCACCGGGCCATCGGGATCGCCGGTCATGAACTGGCGAATGCGCGGGTTATCGGCGTTCATCAGCTCTTGCGGTGTGCCCTGCCCCAGCACCTGGCCATCGCCGACTACATAAAGGTAATCGGCGATGCTCGCGGTTTCTGCAAGATCATGGGAGACCACGATGCTGGTAATGCCCAAAGCATCGTTGAGCAAGCGGATAAGCCGTACAAGCACCCCCATGGCGATGGGGTCCTGGCCGACAAAAGGCTCGTCATACATGAGAATCTGCGGGTCGAGGGCGATGGCACGCGCCAGGGCCACACGGCGCTTCATGCCACCGGACAGTTCATCGGGCATCAGGTCGATGGCACCGCGAAGGCCTACGGCCTGCAGTTTCAGCAACACAATGTCACGAATCATTTCGTCAGACAGCTGGGTATGCACCCGCAGCGGAAAGGCCACGTTCTCGAAAACATCGAGGTCGGTGAACAGCGCACCGCTCTGGAACAGCACACCCATGTGCTTGCGTGCGTCAAACAGATCGCTGCGCGACAGCGTCGGCAGGTTCTGGCCATTGACCCACACTTCACCGGCGCTGGGCCGCAATTGCATGCCCATCAGGCGCAGCAGGGTGGTCTTGCCGCAACCGGAAGGCCCCATGATGCCCGTGACCTTGCCGCGCGGAATGCGGATATCGACGTTATTGAAGATGCTGCGCGTCCCGCGCTTGAAGGTCAGTCCCTTCAGCTCGACCGCGTAGGCGTTATCGGCACTCATCTAAACTCCTTGGGATGCAGCCTCTCACTCAGACACCACGCTTGCGACAAACGTTTGCATCATTCGCGCAATACTTGGCCACATGGGCCGAGCGGACCGAACTGGCGGCGAACTATATCACTGCTGGTACAGGGCGCCCAAGGCCGGAACGGTGCTTGTTCAGATTGAGGACAGGGAAAAAACGTTGCTGCCTATGTTGCCAAGGATGGAATCTCGAGCGCATCGCAAACAAACCCTGACGAACTTGCGTGAGGGAATTGATCATTACCGTTATAATCGCCGACTTTTCGTCAGGCTATACGATTTCAGACATGAGCCAATCCAGCGACCTTATTCAATCCGCACAACGCACCATCCGCCTCGAGCTTGAAGCCGTAGAAGGCTTGCTGGCGCATATCGACGCAGATTTCGTACGCGCGTGCGAGATGATTCTGGCCAGCAAAGGCCGCGTTGTCGTGGTCGGCATGGGCAAGTCGGGCCACGTCGGCAACAAGATCGCCGCCACCCTGGCCAGCACCGGGACCACCGCATTTTTCGTGCACCCCGCCGAAGCCAGCCACGGCGACATGGGCATGATCACCAAGGATGACATCATCCTGGCGCTGTCCAACTCCGGCAGCACCAACGAAATCGTGACCCTGCTGCCGCTGATCAAGCGCCTCGGCATCCAGATGATCAGCATCACCGGCAACCCGGAGTCGACGCTGGCCAAGGCCGCCGAAGTGAACCTGAATGTTCACGTGGCCCACGAGGCGTGCCCGCTGAACCTGGCACCGACCTCCTCCACCACCGCCGCACTGGTCATGGGCGATGCCCTGGCCGTGGCGCTGCTGGAAGCCCGAGGGTTTACCGCCGAGGACTTCGCATTTTCCCACCCGGGTGGCGCCCTGGGCCGCCGTTTGCTGCTGAAAGTGGAAAACGTCATGCACTCGGGCGATGAGTTGCCCCACGTCCAGCGCGGCACCTTGCTGAAGGACGCGCTGATGGAAATGACCCGCAAGGGCCTGGGCATGACCGTGATACTGGAAGCCGACGGCCGCCTGGCCGGGGTCTTCACCGACGGCGACCTGCGCCGCACCCTGGACCGCACCATTGATATCCACACCGCCACCATTGATGCGGTGATGACCCCTCACGGCAAGACCGCGCGCCCTGAAATGCTGGCAGCCGAAGCCTTGAAGATCATGGAAGACCATAAGATAGGCGCGCTGGTGGTGGTCGATGGCAATGACCATCCGATTGGCGCCCTGAACATGCACGATTTGTTGCGTGCGGGAGTGATGTAAATGACCAGCGACCTGTTGCAACGCGGTAAAAACATCAAGCTGGCGATTTTCGACGTCGACGGCGTGCTGACCGATGGCCGCCTGTACTTCCTCGAAGACGGCAGCGAATTCAAGACGTTCAACACCCTCGATGGCCAGGGCATCAAGATGCTGATGGCGGCGGGCGTGCAAACAGCGATTATCAGCGGCCGAAAAACCCCCGTTGTGGAACGCCGTGCACAAAACCTGGGGATTCCTCACCTGTATCAGGGCCGCGAGGATAAACTGGTGGTTCTGGACGAGCTTCTTGGCCAACTCAACCTAAGCTATGAGCAGGTCGCCTACTTGGGCGATGACCTGCCAGACCTGCCGGTGATTCGTCGGGTGGGCTTGGGCATGGCTGTCGCCAATGCGGCGGCATTTGTTCGCGAGCATGCCCATGGCATCACTACCGCCCGTGGCGGTGAAGGTGCCGCCCGCGAGTTCTGCGAGCTGATCCTGCGAGCCCAGGGTAGCCTTGAAGCGGCCCACGCCGCCTACTTATAGAGCGTTTTATGCTGAGCAAAAAGATTCGCAACTTCCTGCTATTCGGGGTCATCGCCGCGCTGTTTCTCGCGGTGGGCTACTGGAATATCAGCCCGGAGCGCTTTCTCGACCAGCCTGCTGCGCAGGTGGACGAGGGCGCTATCGACTACTACGCCATCAATGCCAAGAGCGTGCAATTCCTGCCAGACGGCAAGGTTCAGTACGAGATAACTTCGGACAAGGTCGAGCATGTAAAGGCCAGCGAAGTCACGCTGCTGACCAATCCGGACATGAACATTTACCGCGGTACCGAGTTCCCATGGCACGTCACCAGCAAACGTGGTGAGGTCAACCCGGACGGTACCGAGGTGGAACTGATCGACTCGGTGCGCGTTGCGCGCACGGACGATAAAAAACGTGAGACCGTGATTACCAGCAGTCGCATGACCGTATTCCCGCAGAAGCAATATGCGCAGACCGAGCAAGACGTTAGAATCGACGGCGCTGGCGGTGTATCGACTGGCAAGGGAATGAAAGCGTATTTGAAAGAAAGCAGGATACACCTGCTATCGAACGTAAGAGGACAGTATGAGGCTCGTTAAAACTCTCCCTATTTTGCTCGGTCTGGGCGCAGCACTGGGAAGCGTGAGCGCCTGGGCTCTGCCGAACGATAGCCAGCAACCGATCCACATCTCGGCTGACGATGCACAGCTCGATGACAAGCAAGGCGTCGCCACCTATACCGGCGGTGTGATCATCACCCAGGGCTCGATGAAGATCACCGGCAATACGGTGACACTGACGCGCACCCAATCGGGCGATATCGACGTGGTAACGTCGGTGGGCAACCTGGCTTACTTCGAACAGAAGCAGTCCGCGACCGATACCGGCCCGATGAAAGGCTACGGCAAGACTATCCAGTACCATGCCCAGCAGAACCGCATCGTCCTGATCGACCAGGCCAAGGTGCTCAGCCCCGATGGCAACTCGACGGAAGGTGAGAAGATCACCTATGACACCGTGAAACAGATCGCTAACGCCGGTCGTGCCAATGGCAACAAGGTCACCGCGCCTCGTCCACGCATCGACATGGTTATCCAGCCGAAGAAGAAGGCCGAGTAATGGCAACCCTGAAAGCCCAGCATCTGGCCAAGGCCTATAAAAGCCGTCAGGTCGTGCGCGACGTCAGCCTGTCGATCGACAGCGGCCAGATCGTCGGCTTGCTCGGCCCCAACGGCGCCGGCAAGACCACCTGCTTCTACATGATCGTCGGCCTGGTCCAGGCGGATCAGGGCCGCGTCCTGATCGACGACCTGGACGTGAGCCACCAGCCGATGCACGGCCGCGCACGCGCCGGTATCGGCTATCTCCCGCAGGAAGCGTCGATCTTCCGCAAACTGTCGGTCGCCGATAACATCATGGCCATCCTCGAGACCCGCAAGGAACTCGACCGTGACGGCCGCCGCAAGGAGCTGGAAAGCCTGCTGCAGGAATTCCACATCAACCATATCCGCGACAACCTCGGCATGAGCCTGTCCGGTGGTGAGCGTCGCCGCGTGGAAATCGCCCGCGCCCTGGCCACCGCGCCCAAGTTCATCCTGCTGGACGAACCGTTTGCCGGCGTCGACCCGATCTCGGTGGGCGACATCAAGCAGATCATCCATCACCTCAAGGCCAAGGGCATTGGCGTGCTGATCACTGACCACAACGTCCGTGAGACCCTCGATATCTGCGAAACCGCGTATATCGTCAACGATGGCCAGCTGATTGCCGAAGGCGATTCGGCCACTATCCTGGCCAACGAATTGGTCAAGGAAGTGTACCTGGGTCACGAGTTCCGCCTGTAAACACCGTGGTGTCACGGCCGTTTGCCAAGGTGCGCGGGAGTCAATGAAAACCTCCGGATTTTTATTGTTACCGCGCTCTAGGCAAAGCCCCCGACATCAGGCATATAATTTGCTTATGTTTGGCGCTCACGCGCCCTGTCGTGGATGGCGCATTGCGCCGGCGAATAAGGTGTTAAGCCCCTGCCATGAAACCATCGCTAGTCCTGAGAATGGGCCAGCAGCTGACGATGACACCGCAGCTGCAACAGGCCATCCGCCTGCTCCAATTGTCGACACTGGACCTGCAACAGGAAATCCAGGAGGCCCTGGAGTCCAATCCGATGCTCGAACGCCAGGAAGAAGGCGACGACTTCGATAACGCAGACCCACTGGCCGATAACATCGAGCAAAAACCCAATTCTGACGTGCAGGAACCCTCCTACCAGGAAACCGCCCCTACGGTGGACAACCTTGAGGAAGGCGAATGGAACGAGCGCATTCCCAACGAGCTTCCGGTCGATACCGCCTGGGAAGACGTCTACCAGACCAGCGCCAGCAGCCTGCCCAGCAACGATGACGACGAGTGGGACTTCACCACCCGCACCTCCGCCGGCGAGAGCCTGCAGAGCCACCTGCTGTGGCAACTGAACCTTGCGCCGATGTCGGACACCGATCGCCTGATCGCCGTGACGCTGATCGACTGCATCAACAACCAGGGTTATCTAGACGAGACGCTTGAAGAGATTCTTGAAGCCTTCGACCCTGAACTGGATATCGAGCTGGACGAGATCGAAGCCGTCCTGCATCGCATCCAGCAGTTCGAGCCTGCCGGTATCGGCGCGCGCACGCTCAGCGAATGCCTGTTGCTGCAATTGCGCCAGCTACCCGCCAAGACCCCATGGCTCGCCGAGGCCCAGCGCCTGGTCACCGATTACATCGACCTGCTGGGCAGCCGCGACTACAGCCAATTGATGCGTCGCATGAAGCTCAAGGAAGACGACCTGCGCCAGGTCATCGAGCTGGTACAGAGCCTCAACCCGCGTCCCGGCTCGCAAATCGAATCCAGCGAAGCCGAATACGTGGTGCCCGATGTCATCGTGCGCAAGGACAACGAGCGCTGGCTGGTGGAACTGAACCAGGAGTCGGTGCCGCGCCTGCGGGTCAACCCTCAATACGCAGGCTTCGTACGGCGCGCCGATACCAGTGCCGACAACACCTTCATGCGCAACCAGTTGCAGGAAGCACGCTGGTTCATCAAGAGCCTGCAAAGCCGCAACGAAACCCTGATGAAAGTCGCCACCCAAATCGTCGAGCACCAGCGCGGCTTCCTGGAATACGGCGACGAAGCGATGAAACCGCTGGTACTGCATGACATCGCCGAAGCGGTTGGCATGCATGAGTCGACGATTTCACGGGTAACCACGCAGAAATTCATGCATACCCCACGGGGTATTTATGAACTGAAATACTTTTTCTCCAGCCACGTCAGCACCTCCGAAGGCGGTGAATGCTCGTCCACGGCGATCCGCGCGATCATCAAAAAACTGGTTGCCGCGGAAAATCAGAAAAAGCCATTGAGTGACAGTAAGATCGCTGGTTTACTGGAGGCACAAGGCATTCAGGTCGCCCGTCGAACCGTCGCCAAGTACCGCGAGTCCCTCGGGATCGCGCCTTCCAGCGAGCGTAAGCGTTTGATGTGACGGGCGGGCCACAGCGTTCCAGTGGCAGGTATTCCTACCTGCCGCTTTATGCACTGGCAACGAAGGAGAAGCTGTATGCAAGTCAACATCAGTGGACACCAGCTGGAAGTCACCAAACCCCTGCGTGAATACACCGAAAGCAAGCTGAACAAGCTGGCGGGGCATTTTGACAAGATCACCAATGTGCAGGTCATCATGGAGGTCGATAAGCTCAAGCAGAAAATCGAGGCCACCCTGCACGTACCGAATGCAAAGCTCGTCGCCAATGCAGAACATGAAGACATGTACGCGGCGATCGACTCGCTCTACGACAAGCTGGACCGCCAACTCATAAAGCATAAGGAAAAGAATCTGCACCTGATGCAAGGTACAGGTCGTTAACTCTCCCCACATGATCCGACTTGAAACCATCCTGACCCCCGGCCGTTCCCTCGTGAACGTGCCGGGAGGCAGCAAGAAAAAAGCCCTCGAACAAATTGCCAACCTGATCGCGCGCGAAGTGCCGGATCTGGAGATGCAGGATGTGTTCGATGCGCTGATTGCCCGTGAAAAACTCGGCTCTACCGGTTTTGGTAACGGCATCGCCATTCCTCATTGCCGCCTCAAAGGCTGCGAAACACCCGTCAGCGCCCTGCTCCACCTGGAAGCCCCCATCGATTTCGACGCTATCGACGGCGCCCCGGTCGACCTGCTGTTCGTTCTGCTGGTCCCACAAGCCGCCACCGATGCACACCTGGAACTGCTCAGGCAGATCGCCAGCATGCTCGACCGCAAGGAAGTACGCGACAAACTGCGTAGCGCCAGTAGCAATGAGGCGCTGTACCAGGTTGTCCTGGATGAACAGAACGGGCAGTAATCATGCGTTTGATCATCGTCAGCGGCCGTTCTGGCTCGGGTAAAAGTACCGCCCTCAATGTTCTTGAGGACAGCGGTTTCTATTGCATCGACAACCTGCCCGCCGGCCTGCTGCCGGAACTGGCGGAGCGTGCGCTGATCCACACCGAACTGGCGCAACCCCTGGTCGCCGTTTCGATTGATGCCCGCAACCTGCCCAGCCACCTTGAGCGATTTCCGCAATTACTCGAGGAAGTGCGCGCCAAGCATATTCATTGCGATGTGCTTTACCTGGACGCCGACGAAGAGACTTTGCTCAAGCGCTTCTCCGAAACCCGTCGACGCCACCCCCTCAGCAGCCCCCACCGTTCCCTGGCAGAAGCCATCGAAGACGAAACCAAGCTGCTGGGGCCGATCATTGACCTCGCTGACCTCAAGATCAATACCACCAGCCTCAACCTGTATCAGCTGCGCGACGCCATCAAGCTGCGCCTGCTGAATCAGCCGGAGCCCGGTACGGCATTTCTTGTTGAGTCATTCGGGTTCAAGCGTGGCATGCCGGTGGACGCCGACCTGGTGTTCGATGTGCGCTGCCTGCCCAACCCCTACTGGAAGCCGGAACTGCGCGAACAGTCCGGGCTGGATCAGCCCGTGGCTGATTACCTGGCAGCGCAGCCGGATGTGGAGGAGATGTTCCAGGACATTTCCAGCTACTTGCTCAAATGGTTGCCACGCTTCGCCGCCAGCAACCGCGCCTACGTCACCATCGCCATCGGCTGCACCGGCGGCCACCACCGTTCCGTCTACCTGACCGAGCGCCTGGGCCAGGTGCTGCAACAAACCCTCAAGAACGTCCAGGTCCGCCACCGCGACCTTAGCTGAAAGGAACACCTGCGCGATGCCCGCTCTGGAAATTGAAATCATCAACAAGCTGGGCCTGCACGCCCGGGCCTCCGCCAAATTCGTGGGTGTGGCTGGGCAGTTTCCCTGTCAGATCCGCGCCGGACGCTCACCGGAATCGATGGTCGACGGCAAAAGCATCATGGCGATGATGATGCTGGCAGCGGGCAAGGGCACTAAGATTCACTTGAAGACCGAAGGTGAGCAGGAGCAGGAAGCGATGGACGCCTTGGTGGCGCTGATCAACAACTACTTCGACGAAGGCGAATAACCCTCTGTAGGAGCCCGGCTTGCCGGCGATGGCGTCGCCAAGCGCACCGCACGTCTCAAGGATTGATCGCCGGCAAGCCGGCTCCTACAAGGGAGCGGGCGTTATCCCAACGCCGTGTCCATCACCATCATCAAGCAAAACCCGATGCACAACCCCAAACTGGCGAGCTTTTCGTGACCATTGCGCCGCGATTCGGGAATGACCTCGTGGGTCACCACCAGCAGCATCGCGCCGGCGGCCAGGGCCAGACCCAACGGCAACAATACCTCGGCCAGGCTGACCAGCCAGGCACAGAGCACCGCAAACACCGGCTCAACCAGACCTGACGCCGCACCGATCAGGAACGCCTTGACCCGCGACATCCCTGCCCCGGCCAACACCAACGCAATCACCAGGCCTTCGGGCACGTCCTGCAACGCAATGCCCATCGCCAGGCTGTCTGCATCCGGCATACCGCCGCCTGCGGAGACGCCGACCGCCATGCCTTCGGGGATGTTATGGGCAATGATGGCAAATACGAACAACCAAATGCGCGGTGGAATCACCGGTTTGTCCGGCGTGCCCACCAGCATTTCCGGGCTAGCGCCGGAGACCTTGCGGTCAACCAGATACAGCCCGAATGCTCCCAGCATAATGCCAAAGCTGATCAGGCCACTTGCCCCCCAGGGCGAGAGCCCCAGGCCTTCAGCCGCGGCAATGCCCGGCACGATCAGCGAAAACGCCGTCGCCGCCAGCATCACCCCGGCACCAAAGCCCAGCAATGTATCGCTCAACGCCACCGGCATACGTCGGATGACCAACACCGGCACGGCGCCAAGGGCCGTGCCGAGCGCACAGATGGCGCCGCCCTGTAGGGCACGCAGAATACGCGGTTCCAGGTCCAGCCAGGCCAGCCCGTGGGCCACCAGCAATGCAATACCTGCCAATAGCAGTAGCGAGCCAAACGCATAACGAAACATTCGCCCGCTGCTGATCGCCAGTGTTTCAGTGCCCATAGTCGGCCTTAGATCTTGTTATGAAGGTGAATGTCAGGCCACGGCGGCCTGATAGCGGGCGGCGACTTCTGGCCAGTTGATAACACTGTAGAAGGCATTGATGTATTCCGGGCGACGGTTCTGGTACAGCAGGTAGTAGGCGTGTTCCCAGACGTCCAGACCGAGAATCGGCGTATTGCCGTTCATCAGTGGGCTGTCCTGGTTGCCACTGCTTTCCACCACCAGGGTCTTCTGCGGAGTCACACTCAACCAGGCCCAGCCGCTGCCGAAACGGGTCAATGCAGCCTTGGTGAAGGCCTCTTTGAAACTGTCGAAGCCACCCAACTGTTCATCAATGGCTTTGCCCAACGCGCCTTCGGGTTTGCCGCCACCTTTGGGCGACATCACTGCCCAGAACAACGAGTGGTTGGCATGGCCGCCACCCTGGTTGATGACGGCTGCACGCAGTTTTTCCGGCAGTTGCTGCACACTGGACACCAGCTTCTCCACTGGCCAGCCGGCAAACTCAGTGCCTTCCACAGCCGCATTGAGGTTGTTGATGTACGTCTGGTGGTGCTTGGTGTAGTGGATCTCCATGGTTTGCGCATCGATATGCGGTTCCAGGGCGTCGTACGCGTAAGGCAAGGCAGGCAAGGTATAAGTCATATCAATGTGCTCCGTAATGAGGAGTGGTCGGCTGTGCCGCAGTACCGCCCAGCAAGCGATGGGTACGAGGGTATTCGCCGTGGTCGCTGATGAAATTCAACAGCTCGACGTAGGTTTTGCTGCTCTGACGCAGGGCCGCCTCCCGTAATTGCGGGCTCAAACGCGAGTCCTGCATGGTCTGCAACAGGCGCTGATGAATAGCGCAGAGGTATTCCGCGCTTTCCTCTGGCTGATTCAGGCGCAGGTGCAAATCCGCCAGGTTGTGATGGGAAATGACGCAAGCCGCCACTGCTTCGTCGGCATCCGCCCAACGTTCGAATAACACTTGAGCCAGGGCCAGGGCTTGCAGATAGGCCTCGCGAGCGTCGACCAGTTCGCCTGCCATAAAGCAGCGATTGGCCCGTTCGATCGTGCGTTTCCAGTGCTCCATGGTGAGCCTCCAAAGCAGGGTCGGTGATTACACGCCGCCAGCCGTGAGCTTTTCCGGATCCAGCAGGATCTCCAGTTGGCTGCGCGGCAAGTCGGTGTGCTCCAGTGCGACCTCAATCACCGGGCGGCCCTGCTGATAGGCTTTCTTGGCGATTTCAGCGGCCTTTTGGTAACCGATGATCGGGTTGAGTGCGGTGACCAGAATCGGGTTGCGCGACAGCGCTTCCTTGAGCTTGGCTTCATTGACCTTGAAACTGGCAATGGCCTTGTCCGCGAGAAGGCGACTGGAATTGGCCAGCAGTTCAAGGCTGCTGAGCAGGTTCTGCGCGATGATCGGCAGCATCACGTTCAGTTCGAAGTTGCCTGACTGACCGGCGACGGTGATTACCGTGTCATTGCCAATGACCTGCGCGGCGACCATCGCAGTCGCTTCCGGGATCACCGGGTTGACCTTGCCGGGCATGATCGACGAGCCAGGTTGCAGGCCTTCCAGTTCGATTTCACCCAGGCCGGCAAGCGGACCGGAGTTCATCCAGCGCAGGTCGTTGGCGATTTTCATCAGCGACACGGCGGTGGCTTTCAACTGGCCGGACACGGCCACGGCGGTGTCTTGAGAGCCAATCAGGGCGAACAGGTTTTTGCCGGGGGTGAATTTCACGCCTGTCAGGCTGCTCAGTTGCTGGCTGAAACGCGCAGCGAATTCAGGGTGTGCGTTGATCCCGGTGCCCACTGCCGTGCCGCCCTGAGCCAGGGCTTGCAAACTCGGCAGAAGGTCCTGCAAATGCCCGATATTGGCCTTGAGCTGCTGCGCCCAACCGTTGAGCACTTGGCTCATGCGCACCGGCATGGCGTCCATCAGGTGCGTGCGACCGGTCTTGATGAAAGGATGGAGCTCTTCGGCCTTCCGCTCGATCACCTGCACCAAGTGCAACAGGGCCGGCAGCGTTTGCTCGTGCAGGACCAGCGCGGCACTGACGTGGAGGGTAGTCGGGATGATGTCGTTGCTGCTTTGGCCGCAATTCACGTGATCGTTGGGGTTGACCGACTCGCCCAGCAAACGGCTGGCGAGGGTTGCAATCACTTCGTTGGCATTCATGTTGGAGCTGGTGCCGGAGCCGGTCTGGAAGATATCCACCGGGAAGTGCGGCATGAAATCCCCTTCCAACAAACCTTGGGCGGCATCGACAATGGCTTTGCCCTGCCCCTCGCTGATCTGCTTGAGGTCAACGTTGACCTTGGCAGCGGCGGCCTTGGCCAGTATGAGCGCGCGAATGAATTGCGCTGGCATGCGTTGGTGGCTGATCGGGAAGTTGTTCACCGCGCGCTGGGTCTGGGCGCCATACAGGGCCTCGGCAGGCACGTGCAGTTCGCCCATGCTGTCGCGTTCGATACGGGTGTTACTCATCGGAAGATCCTTGCACCAGGTCAGAAACAGAAATTGAGGGCAGCAATTCGCACGTCGCCAATTGCCAGGCAAAGGTCTGCCAGCGCTTGAGGCGGCAGGCACAGTGAGAGAGTTTTTCCAGGTCACGCAGAGGGCGCCAGGCCTGGTCCAGGCACAAGGAGCGCCAGTGCCAAGGCAGCGCAATATCGCTGGCAGTGTCGAGTAACAGGCGGAATGAGGTTTCGGCGATCGTCCACGGATGGGTTGCAGTGCAGCACGCCAGGTATCGACCTTCATTGAGGTAATGTTCGATCAGGCGCGGTTCGTTGGGGTCGAGACCGCAGCGAATCTGGCGACTCATCCAGCGCCAGCTCTCAAGGTAGGGATCCTCATGCAGGACAGAACTCATGATCCACACTCATCCGGTAATGATATTTATTATTAAATGATATTGAGAATCAAAACAAGGGTGGCACGTTAATCCCGCTGACACGTGGCCACAAAAAAAGGCGCGCCATTTAAGATGGCGCGCCTTTCTTGTTTAACCGGGTCGGAAGGATCAGCTACCGGCGACGGTCATCCGTTCGATCAACACCGAACCCGTGCGGATATTGCTGCGCAGTTCCAGGTCGTTCCCGACCGCAATGATCTGCTTGAACATATCGCGCATGTTGCCGGCGATAGTCACCTCCTGGACGGCAAATTGAATCTCACCGTTTTCCACCCAGAAGCCTGCCGCGCCACGGGAATAATCGCCCGTGACCATGTTCAGGCCGTGGCCCATCAACTCAGTCACCAGCAGGCCGCGCCCCATCTTCCGCAGCAACGCTGCCTGGTCTTCATCGCCATGGGTGACGAACAGGTTGTGCACGCCACCGGAGTTGGCGGTGCTCGGCAAACCAAGTTTGCGGCCGGCGTAGGTACCAAGCACGTAGGACACCAATTCACCGTTTTCGACAAACGGCTTCGCGTACGTCGCTAGGCCATCGCCGTCAAACGCCGAACTGCCCATGGCGCGCATCAGGTGTGGGCGCTCATCGATGGTCAACCATTCTGGAAACAGCTTCTGCCCAATCGCCCCCTCCAGGAACGAGGACTTGCGATAAAGGTTGCCCCCGGAAATCGCGCCAAGGAAGCTGCCGAACAAGCCACCGGCCAATTCCGCCGAAAACAGCACCGGCACTTCACAGGTCGGCACGGGACGCGCGCCCAGGCGGCTCGCGGCACGCTGTGCAGCACGCTGGCCGATGCTGATCGGATCGGCCAGTAAATCGCCCTGGCGGTTTACGTCATACCAGTAATCGCGCTGCATCTGGCCATTGGCTTCGGCGATCATCACGCAGCTCAGGCTATGACGCGTGGACGCGTAACCGCCAATAAAACCATGGCTGTTACCATACACGCGGCAGCCCTGATGGGTGCTCAACGTGGTGCCATCAGCGTTCTTGATGCGGGTATCGGCGTCGAACGCGGCGGCTTCACAGGTCAGTGCCTGTTCAATGGCCTGCTCGGGCGTGATGTCCCAGGCGTGAAACAGATCAAAGTCTTTCAGGTCCTTGGCCATCAACGCCTTGTCAGCCAAGCCCGAGCTTTCATCCTCGGAGGTGTGCTTGGCGATCGCCAATGCCGCCGCCACGGTCTCGCGAATAGCCTCCGGGCCACTGGCCGATGTGCTGGCCGAGCCTTTGCGCTGCCCTACATACAAGGTGATGCCAAAGCCTTGGTCGCGGTTGAACTCCACGGTCTCGACTTCCCGCTGGCGCACCGATGTCGAGAGCCCCTGCTCCAGCGACACCGCCACTTCACAGGCGCTAGCCCCCTGGCGCTTGGCTTCGGCAAGGATCTGCTCGACTTGTTCCTGCAGTGCCGGTAACGCTTGCGGACCGACGCTTTGGGCTGCACTCATGGTTTTCTCCACTCAAATTCTGCTTTCGGTTAAGGCCATCGAGCGACCGGGCCGGACAAGCGGCCCCCGACTGGTTATCATGGCGGCGTTTCTTTGCGGACTGCCACCATGGTTGATTCTTACGACGACTCCCTCGATGGGGAGAAAAGCAAAACCCAGGTCAAACGTGAGCTGCATGCTCTGGTTGACCTCGGCGAGCGCCTTACAACGCTCAAGAAGGATTTGATTGCAAAACTGCCATTGACCGACGAAATGCGCCGGGCCTTGGCGGATGCGCCCAAGCACACCGCGAATATCGCGCGTAAACGGCACATCATGTTTATCGGCAAACTGATGCGCGATCAGGACACTGACGCCATTCTGGCCTTGCTCGATCAAACTGATGCCTCCACTCGCCAGTACAACGAACGCTTCCATAACCTGGAACGTTGGCGTGACCGCCTGATCTCGGGCGATGACGCCGTGCTGGAAAAATTCGTACTGGACTACCCGGACGCGGACCGCCAGCAACTGCGCTCCCTGATCCGTCAGGCCCAGCACGAGCAGGCGCATAACAAGGCGCCGGCCACCAGCCGTAAAATCTTCAAGTACATCCGTGAGCTGGACGAGACTCAACGCGGCCTGCGCTGATCCTCTTCCCCGGGTGGCGGCCTTCGCCACCCGAAGCTCCCGCGTCTACGCCCCCGTGCCACCCACGGTGATCGCATCAATCTTCAGCGTTGGCTGGCCGACACCCACCGGCACCGACTGCCCATCCTTCCCGCACGTGCCCACGCCGCTGTCCAGCGACAGGTCGTTACCGACCATCGACACCTTGCTCATGGCTTCCGGACCGTTACCGATCAACGTTGCGCCCTTGACCGGCGCGGTAATCTTGCCGTCTTCGATCAGGTAAGCCTCGCTGGTGGAAAACACGAACTTGCCGCTGGTGATATCCACCTGGCCACCACCGAGGTTGGCGCAATAGATGCCGCGCTTCACCGACGCAATGATTTCTGCCGGGTCGCTTTCGCCACCGAGCATGTAGGTGTTGGTCATGCGTGGCATCGGCAGGTGCGCATAGGATTCACGGCGACCGTTACCGGTGCGGGCCACACCCATCAGGCGGGCGTTGAGCTTGTCTTGCATGTAGCCCTTGAGCACACCGTTTTCGATCAGGGTGGTGCACTCGGTCGGGGTGCCTTCGTCATCGACACTCAGCGAGCCACGGCGCCCGGCCAGGGTGCCGTCATCAACGATGGTGCAAAGTTTGGACGCAACCATCTCGCCCATACGCCCGCTGTACGCCGAGCTGCCCTTGCGGTTGAAATCACCTTCCAGGCCATGACCGACCGCTTCGTGCAGCAGCACGCCGGACCACCCCGAACCCAGCACCACCGGCAAGGTCCCGGCCGGTGCCGGAATCGCTTCCAGGTTGACCAGCGCCTGGCGCAGCGCTTCGCGGGCATACCCCATGGCACGGTCGTCGGTGAGGAAATAGCGATAGTCGGTACGCCCGCCGCCGCCATGGCCGCCGCGCTCGCGACGACCATTCTGCTCGACGATCACACTGACATTGAAGCGCACCAAGGGGCGCACATCCGCCGCCAGGCTGCCATCGGTGGACGCCACCAGAATGCGTTCCCACACGCCGGCCATGCTCACGGTCACCTGCTGGATACGCGGGTCCAACGCACGCGTCGCGGCATCGACACGCTTGAGCAAGTCAACTTTTTCGGCACGGGTCATCACTTCCAACGGGTTGTCCGGCCCATACAACTGGGTTACGTCCTGGGTGCTGAACGCCTGCACCGTGCCGTTTTGCCCAGCCCGGGAAATAGAGCGCGCGGCACGGGCGGCCAGGCCCAAGGCCTCAAGGGTGATCGCATTGCTGTAGGCAAAGCCGGTTTTTTCGCCGGATTGCGCACGCACACCCACACCTTGGTCAAGGTTGAAACTGCCTTCCTTGACAATGCCGTCTTCCAGGGCCCAGGACTCGGAGATCTGCCCCTGGAAATACAGGTCGGCCGCGTCGATGCCCGGCCCGGCGAGATCGCCCAGCACGGTTTGCAAACTTTCGATGGTCACGCCACCGGGTGCCAGGAGGTGTTCACTGACTGAGGACAACAACTCGCTCATAGGTATGGCCTTAAATTCATCGTTCCGAAGCAGGCCGCTGTGCGCCCTGCGAGAAAAAGCGCCGATGGTTGACCACCGGCATGCGCGCCCTAATCGACGCTTGTTCACTGCTATCGCGTTCGGCCAGCAACACCGCTTCGCCCTGATCCTGTTGTGCCAGCACGCGCCCCCAGGGATCGACAATCGCCGCATGGCCATAGGTTTCCCGTGGCCCCGGATGCACGCCTCCCTGGGCGGCCGCCAGCAGGTAGCACTGGGTCTCGATGGCCCGCGCGCGAATCAGCACGTCCCAGTGCGCAGCGCCGGTTACGGCCGTAAACGCTGAAGGCGCAGTGATCAATTCAGCCCCCGCCGCGCGCAATTCGCTGTACAGCTCGGGGAAGCGCAGGTCGTAACACACTGTCAGGCCCAAGCGACCAACGGGTGTATCCGCCACCACCACATTGCCCCCGAAAGCATAGTCGTCGGATTCGCGATAACGCCCGCGAGCGTCGGCAACGTCCACATCGAACAAGTGCAGCTTGTCGTAACGGGCAACGATTTCACCCTGATCATCGACCAGCAGCGAGCAGGCATTGGACTTGGCGTGCGGTTGGTCTTTAGGCGGCAATGGCAAAGTACCCGCCACTATCCATAAGGTGAGGTCGCGCGCGGTCTGTTTCAACCATGGCAGGATCGGGCCTTCGCCCAGCGCTTCGGCGCGGCCGATGTCGGCCACGTCACGGCGGCCCATGGCAGCGAAGTTTTCCGGCAATACCGCCAGCTTTGCACCGCCTGCCGCCGCTTCCTCCAACAAGCGCCGGGCCTGGGCCAGGTTGGCCAGCACATCGCTCTGGCTGACCATTTGAATTACCGCAAAGGACATGGGCCGACACTCCATAAAGGGCATGCGGCCATGCTACTCCACAGGCTCTCAGTTTGGCTTTTCAAATGGCTTGTCGAAGGTGATTTTCGGATCCTTCCACGGGCCTTCGACCTTGTATTGCACGCTGGCGAAGCGTGAAACACGGTCACCGATCAACTTGTCGATCAGGAACAACGCACCGCCAATGGCCGGCGCCCCGACGATCAACGCCGCAATCGGCAGGTTGTTGGTCACCGGCAGCGTCACCAGCAACTTGGCATCCACGCGGTCAGCCACCAGGTCCAGGGTGCCATTGAGCTCCAGATTGCTTGACGGCCCGGTCATGGTGATCGGCTCGCGGGTCACGAACACGCCATTGCTGGCCGCCAGCAAGCCTTTGACCCGGTCATAGCTCAAGCCCTTGCCAAGCAAGTCCGAGAAGTCCAGGCGCAGCCGACGCCCGATGGAGTTGAAATTCAGCAGGCCGAACACCCGCAGGGCTTGGGCGCCCCCCTCGACTTCCACGAACTGGCCGTTGCGGAACGCCGCATCCAGGCTGCCGGAGAACCGCTTGGGCCCGACATAGGCCGGCGAACCGGGCCAGCGTCCGTCCACATCCAGGTGGAAATCCTGACTGGTCACAGTGGGCGCATAACCCCAGCCCTTGAGGACATCGCCGATATTCTTGCCGTCCAGGCGGCCCTTGTACCAACTGCTGCTGTCACCGGCCCCGCCTTCCCAGCCTCCGGCCCCCTTGAGCTGCATGCCCTTCAGGCCCAGGTCCAGATTGCTGAAGGCCAGGCCCTTGGCGGTCGGGCGGATCTTCAGCGACCAGGCGCCTATCAGGTCCGGGCCTTGGAACAACTGATCAATGGCGATATCCAGCGCAGGAATGTCCTTGGGATCGATATTTGCCAAGGGGTCCGGTGCGTTTTCATCCGCCTGCACGGTTGGGTCTACCGCCGGCAGCTTCACGTATTGCAGGTTGATCGCAATCGGCGCGCCTTTGGCGTCCGGCAGGTTCACCGTGCCCTTGGCTTGCTGGCTGCTGAATTGCAGTCCCCACGCCGCAGGCTTGCGGTCCAGCTGCAAATTGACCTGATCAAACTGGGTACCCATCCCGGTCAGCTTGCCCACCTTGAAGTCGGCGCCGTTGAGCAGTTGCTTGGCACTGCCACCCGGATCGTTGCCCGCGTAGCGGTCCACCAGTTTTTTCCACGGGTCGATATCGAGTTCCGACAAGACCCCACGAATGCGCAAGCCCTTGGCACCCGGCAACACGGCATCGCCATCCCCCAGGAACAGCTCACCACGGCCATCATTGAATTTGTCCGGCGGCGCGGCAAAGGTAAAGTTTGCCAGCTCGCCATAATCGAACCAATAACGGCGCTCGGCACCCTGCAAGGTCATGCGGAACACGCTGTCGCGCCCCTGGCTGGCCGGCATGCCGAACGGCGCCGGCAAATCCACCGCCACGCCCTTGAGGTTGGAGCTGACCATCAGCTGGCTGTCGGCGCCGTCCAGGGTCAGTTGCAACTGGTACGGAATATCGCCGGATACCGGCAACGGCTGGGTGATATTCAGCCAGTCCGTCAGCCGCTTGACCGTGACCTGGCCCTTGGCAGTCACGCGAGTGCTGATATTGCCCGGCTTGCCGTCGGCAAAGATCTGCGCAGTGATCGGGCGGTCAAACGCCTGGGCCCTGATGTTCTGGCCACTGAGGCCCTTGGCGCTGTCGAAACGGAAGTCGCCCTTGAGCTGATTCAGGTCCAGGGTGGGTTCAGCCAGTTGCAGGCGCGACTTATCGGTCTTGAAGTCCACTACGATCTTCGGCTCGGCGCCCTTGGCCAGCGGAATATCGAGGTCCAGGCTCCCCTGCAGGTCGCCCTCGCCTTTCCAGCCAGCGAAGGTCGAGGCGGTACCGATCGGCGCTTCCTGGAGGATTTTGAGCCCATCGCCCAAGCCACCGGCAAAACCACCCGTGAGCAGCAGATGGCTGTCCTTGCCCGCAGGCGCGTGGGGAATATTGACGTAGACATCCTTGACCTTGGTGTCGAGCAATTGGCCCTTGCTGGCCAGGATGCGCACGCCGCTTTCCTCGACAAACACTTCGCCATTGACCTTGCTCACGTGAGGCCAGCCTGGCTGGAATGCCAGTTCGGCGTCATGCACCTTGAAAAACAGGCTGATATTGCGCGAGGCCGGCAGTGCGTCGTGGTTCAACGAACCCTGATACTGGAAGAAGCCTTGGTCCACCGCGCCCTTGAGAATCGCGGTGCGCAACCATTCATCCAACGCCGGGCTCAACACCGCCGGCAGGTATTTGGGGGTGAAACGCCCATCGCCATCGACCATGCCGACCCGCAGGTCCATGTAGTCTTCCTGGTTGTGGTCGAAATGCAGGCGGATCAGGAAGTCGGCGGCCACCTTGCCCTCTTCGCCCAGCACCTTGATATACGGCGCGATCAGGGTGAAGCCTTCCTCGTCCAGCTTCCACGTCAGGCGCGCGTTGGCCTGGATGTATTGCCAAGGCTTGGCAAAGATCGGGTCGAGGTGCAGGGAAAAATCCTTGCTGTCCATGCGCAACTCGCCATGACCCAGGTCGCCGCTGATGCTGCCGGACACATTACGCGCGGCCGGCGCGCCGAAGTAGGCATCAAAGCCAATGCGTTCAAGGTTGGCAGCGAAGCTGACTTTTTGATCGGTGGTGTCATGTGGACGGAAGTCCACCAGCACGTTACGTAGCAGGCCGGTGGCCTTCAGATGCTGCACAGTCTTGGCAAACCCCTCCGGCAACGGCGCCAACGCATTGAGCAGCGGCGTAATCGGCGTGAGATCCAGGCGGTCGGCCTGAAGCTTCCAGACTTCCTGCTCCTTGTCGGTAGCCAGGGTCTGCTGCAATTGCAGGCGCGATTCCCAGCGTGTTTCACCCAGGTTCATCGCCAGGGAATCGAACAACACCTTGAGACCAGTTTTACTGCGCTGCAGGTAGGCGGTAAGGGCGAGATTTTCGATATGGACAGGCTTACGGTCGGCGTAGCTGCCTTTCACCTGTGGCGAGTTGAGGCGCACCACCGCGCTTTGCACGGTGCCCTTGGCCCAGCTCAGCCAGAATTCGCCGCCAGCCTTGAATTGCGTGAGTGTCCACTGTTGGGTCAGCTTGGCCGGGATCCACTTGGCCCAGTCGCTTTGCGGCAGGCTCAGGTAGGCCTGGATTTCGGCATCCTTCCATTGGCTGGCACGAATGCGGGTGCGCAGGTTAACGGCGAGCGGCTGGCCGTCGGGCAGGGTCAGGCGTGCATCGAGGCGCTGACGGACGGCGCCGGTATGCAGGCTCAGGCCGACATATGTCAGGGTCACCGGCGCTTGGTCAAACGGCTGCAACGTCACCTGGCTGTCGAGCAGCGACACACGCTTGACCGTCTGCATGCGCTTTAGCACCTGCTCCGGATCCAGCGGCTGGTCGTCTTGCACGGGCAGGCCCTGCAGGGCCCATTTGCCGTCCTTGTCTTCCTTCACACTGAGTTGCAGGCCACTGACTTGCAGGTGCGCAATGCGCACTTCGCGGGCCATCAGGCTGGCCCAGATATCCGGCACCACTTCGACCTGATCCAGGCGAAGGGCACTGCTGCCCTCGCCCACCATCACATCATGGGCCAGCAATACCGGCGCGAAACCGCTCCAGCGGCCTTCCAGGCTGCCGATATGCAGGGGCATGTCCACAGCAGCCTGGGCCTTGGCCTCGACTTCTGCACGGTACTCGGCCACCAGCGGCGTCAATTCACGGCCCAGGCTCACGTACACGGCCGCCAATACCAGCAGCAAGGCACAGAGGCCCAGGCCCCAACGGGTCAAAGCGGCAAAAAAGCGTATCAGACGCTCCATGTCAGGCGACCCTCAAGGCGGTAGTCGGACGGCAGATCAAGGCCTGCTCGTCTCATAAAAGGAAAACGATTGGGGATCAGAGCAGCACCACGTCGTATTGTTCCTGGGAATACATGGTTTCGACCTGGAAGCGTATCGTGCGGCCGATAAAACCCTCCAGCTCGGCAACGTTACCGGATTCTTCATCCAGCAGCCGGTCGACCACTTTCTGATTGGCAAGCACCCTGTAACCCTCGGCCTGGTAGGCCCGCGCCTCCCGTAGGATCTCACGGAAAATCTCGTAGCAAACCGTTTCCGGGGTCTTCAATTTACCGCGGCCCTGGCAACTGCTGCACGGCTCGCACAGCACCTGCTCCAGACTTTCCCGGGTGCGCTTGCGGGTCATCTGCACCAGGCCCAACTCGGTGATGCCAATGATGTTGGTCTTGGCGTGATCGCGCTCCAGTTGCTTTTCGAGAGTACGCAGTACCTGGCGCTGATGCTCTTCATCTTCCATGTCGATGAAGTCGATGATGATGATGCCGCCCAGGTTGCGTAGGCGCAGTTGGCGAGCAATCGCGGTGGCCGCTTCTAGGTTGGTCTTGAAGATGGTCTCTTCGAGGTTGCGATGGCCCACGAACGCGCCAGTGTTGACGTCAATGGTGGTCATGGCTTCCGCCGGGTCCACCACCAGGTAGCCACCGGACTTGAGTGGCACCTTGCGCTCCAGGGCTTTCTGGATTTCATCTTCGACGCCATACAGGTCGAAGATCGGCCGCTCGCCGGGGTAGTGCTCCAGGCGGTCGGCAATTTCCGGCATCAGCTCGGCAACAAATTGCGTGGTGCGCTGGAAGGTTTCCCGCGAGTCGATGCGAATTTTCTCAATTTTCGGGCTGACCAGGTCGCGCAGCGTGCGCAGGGCCAGGCCCAGGTCTTCATAGATCACGCTGGGCGCGCCGATGGTCTTGATTTGTGCATCGATCTGGTCCCACAGGCGTCGCAGGTAGCGGATGTCCATGAGGATTTCATCGGCACCCGCGCCTTCAGCGGCGGTGCGCAGGATAAAGCCACCAGCTTCCTTGATGCCTTCGGCGGCCACGCAGTCGCTGACTACTTTCTTCAGGCGTTCGCGCTCGGCTTCGTCTTCGATCTTCAGGGAAATACCCACATGCGCGGTGCGCGGCATGTAGACCAGGTAGCGTGACGGAATCGACAGTTGGGTAGTCAGGCGCGCCCCCTTGGAACCGATGGGGTCCTTGGTGACTTGCACCACCAGGCTCTGCCCTTCATGCACCAGGGCGCTGATACTTTCTACCGCAGGGCCTTCGCGCAGGGATATTTCCGAAGCATGGATAAAGGCGGCACGGTCCAGGCCGATATCGACGAATGCGGCCTGCATCCCCGGCAATACGCGCACCACCTTGCCTTTGTAGATGTTGCCGACGATCCCGCGCTTTTGGGTGCGCTCAACGTGGACTTCTTGCAGAACACCGTTCTCTACCACCGCCACGCGCGATTCCATCGGCGTGATATTGATCAGAATCTCTTCACTCATGGCTGGGTCTCGTTCAGGCGTTTTCACAATAGTGACCGGTCGCTTAAGGCTGGGCGCTGGGATACGACGCTCAGCGCACGGTAAGGTTTTGCCAACAGGGTATGCCGAATTGGTCGAGCAGTTGCGCGGTTTCGCACACCGGCAGGCCTACCACGGCCGAATAACTGCCATTGAGCCCGGCGACAAACACCGAGCCCAGCCCTTGGATAGCATAGCCGCCCGCCTTGTCCTGGGGTTCGCCACTGTGCCAGTAGGTTGTAGCCTCCTCGACAGAAATACCGCGAAAACGTACACGACTGCTTACACAAACAGTCTCGCTGCGCTGGCCATCAGTGAGGGCAATGGCGGTGAGCACTTCATGTTCACGCCCCGCCAAGGCCATCAACATGGCCAGGGCATCGGCTTGATCCACAGGTTTGCCGAGAATCTTGCCATCGACAATCACTGCAGTATCAGCCCCCAGCACACAGGCGCCCGAGGTTTGCCCGAGCGCAGCAAAACCCGCCGCAGCCTTGCCGCGCGCAAGGCGCTCGACATAGGCAACGGCGGGCTCATTAGTAAGAGGTGTTTCATCAATAGCGGCGCTGACCACGGTGAAGGGCACACCGATCTGGGTCAGCAGTTCACGCCGCCTCGGAGAGCCCGAGGCCAGGTAAAGCGAATTCATTGCAGACTCTCCCTGTAGGGTTCGATAACCAGGCAGAGCCTCGCAATCCATTCAATTGATTTTATAGCGACGACGCAACCCACGCAGACCGAAGCTGATCCATGGCCACAGCAAAGCACTCACCAGCGCCGGCAGCACCAGCGCCAGGGTGGGTTGGCGGTTACCGGTCAGGGCGCTGAGCCAGAGCTGGACAAGCTGTGCCAGGCCAAAGATCACCAGGATCACCAGGCACTGTTGCCACATCGGGAACATGCGCAGGCGTTGCTGCAACGACAGCACCAGGAAGGTGATCAGGGTCAGGATCAACGCGTTCTGGCCCAGCAACGTGCCATAGAGCACATCTTCTGCCAAGCCCAGGAACATCGCGGTGACCATGCCGACTTTGTGCGGCAGGTTCAGCGACCAGAAGGCCAGCAGCAATGCCAGCCAGAGCGGGCGCAGGATTTCCATGAATTGCGGCAGCGGCGAAACGCTCAGCAGCATACCGATGGCGAAGGTCAGCCAGACGATCCAGCCGTTGCGTGAATGTGTACTGGCCATTATTCCTCCCTCTGGCGCGTGGTGGCCGGAGCGGTCGCCGCTGGGCGGGCAGCCGGGGCAGCAGCAGGCGGTTTGGTGGCCGGCGTGGTGGTGGCCGGCGTCGACGTGGGAGGTTTGGTCGCAGCCGGTTTAACCGGATGCGCCGCAGGCTTGACAGGTGTAGCCACCGGCGCCGCAGTTGCCGGCGCGGTCGCAGGCGTGGCCGGCGTGGTAGTGGCCGGCTTGGGTACGGTGGCAGGAACGATCGGCGCAGTGCCGTTCTTCTTGTCTTCCGCCTCCTGGGCCTGGGCGGCTTCGTTGGCGCGCTCTTCGGGGGTGCGATTGTCGCTGAACACCAGCAATAGGTAGCGGCTGCGGTTCAGCGCGGCAGTGGGCACGGCACGCACGATGGCGAACGGCTGGCCTGAGTCGTGGATCACTTCCTTGACCGTCGCTACCGGGTAACCCGCCGGAAAACGCTGACCGAGGCCGGAACTGACCAGCAGGTCGCCTTCCTTGATATCAGCGGTATCGGCCACATGGCGCAGTTCCAGCCGCTCAGGGTTACCGGTACCGCTGGCAATCGCACGCAAGCCGTTGCGGTTTACCTGCACCGGGATGCTGTGTGTGGTGTCCGTCAGCAGCAATACCCGCGAGGTGTAGGGCATTAGCTCTACCACCTGGCCCATCAGGCCACGGGCGTCGAGCACCGGCTGGCCAAGGACCACACCGTCGCGCTCACCCTTGTTGATAATGATGCGATGTGTGAAGGGATTGGGGTCCATGCCGATCAGCTCGGCCACTTCGACCTTTTCATTGACCAACGCGGAGGAATTGAGCAACTCGCGCAGCCGAACGTTCTGCTCGGTGAGGGCCGCGAGCTTCTGCATGCGCCCCTGCAACAGCAGGTTTTCGGTCTTGAGTTTTTCGTTTTCGGCGACCAGCTCGGTGCGGCTGCCGAATTGGCTGGCCACGCCCTGGTACAGACGTTGCGGCAGGTCGGTGATCCAGTAGGTCTGCATCAACACCAGCGACATCTGGCTACGCACGGGCTTGAGCAGTGCAAAGCGGGCATCGACCACCATCAGCGCGACCGAAAGCACGACCAGCACCAACAGGCGCACGCCCAATGAGGGGCCTTTGGCGAAAAGCGGTTTAATAGGCCGCTCCTCCCAGGCAAATGTTCTCTTTATTCATACGGCATCTAACCGGCCTGGATGCAGATTGAAGAAGATAAACGCCAACAGGCAGCACTGCAAAGTGCTGCCTGCGGGCGAAACATGGGCTAATCAGCAAAGGCTTATTCGCTGGAAAGCAGGTCCATGGTGTGTTTATCCATCATTTCCAGTGCACGGCCACCGCCACGGGCGACGCAGGTCAGCGGGTCTTCAGCGACGATCACCGGCAGGCCGGTTTCCTGGGCCAACAGCTTGTCGAGGTCGCGCAGCAAGGCGCCACCACCGGTCAGCACCAGGCCACGCTCGGCGATATCGGAAGCCAATTCCGGCGGCGATTGCTCCAGGGCGCTCTTCACGGCCTGAACGATGGTGGCCAGGGACTCTTGCAGAGCCTCCAGCACTTCATTGGAGTTCAGGGTGAAGGCACGTGGAACGCCTTCGGCCAGGTTGCGACCGCGCACATCGACTTCGCGCACTTCGCCGCCCGGGTAGGCAGTACCGATTTCCTGCTTGATGCGCTCGGCAGTGGATTCGCCGATCAGGCTGCCGTAGTTACGACGCACGTAGGTGATGATCGCTTCGTCGAAGCGGTCGCCGCCGACGCGTACGGATTCGGCATACACCACACCGTTCAGGGAGATCAGGGCGATTTCAGTGGTACCACCACCGATATCCACCACCATCGAACCGCGCGCTTCCTCTACCGGCAGGCCGGCACCGATCGCGGCAGCCATTGGCTCTTCGATCAGGAACACTTCACGGGCACCGGCACCGAGGGCCGATTCACGGATGGCACGACGCTCAACCTGGGTGGATTTGCATGGAACGCAGATCAGCACACGAGGGCTGGGCTGCAGGAAACTGTTTTCGTGAACCTTGTTGATGAAGTACTGCAGCATCTTCTCGCAGACACTGAAGTCGGCGATCACGCCGTCTTTCATCGGACGAATGGCAGCAATATTGCCTGGTGTACGGCCGAGCATGCGCTTGGCCTCGGTGCCGACGGCAACGACACTTTTCTGATTACCATGGGTCCGAATGGCCACAACCGATGGCTCATTCAGGACGATACCGCGCTCGCGCACGTAAATAAGGGTGTTGGCAGTGCCCAGGTCAATGGAAAGATCGCTGGAAAACATGCCACGCAGTTTCTTGAACATGGGAAAGGGACCCTAGGCAACGCGTGGGTAAAAAAGTGCGGCAAACTCTAACAACGACAGGGATTTTGGGCAAGGCGCCAATGTGCTAAATTGGCCGACTTTCTGTGCACCTAACCCCACAATCGCGGCCGTAAGACCGTAGAAATGCGGTAGTGTTCCGACAATCTAACACACGGACAGCCTCCGTTCTGTTTTCCACTGGAGATTCCCATGACGCTTGAACGCTCCGACGTGGAAAAAATCGCGCACCTGGCCTCGCTTGGCCTCAATGATGCCGATCTTCCACAGACCACCGCAGCCCTGAACAGCATTCTCGGGCTGGTCGACCAAATGCAGGCCGTGAATACCGACGGCATCGAGCCTCTGGCTCACCCGCTGGAAGCCAGCCAGCGCCTGCGCGCAGACGTCGTGACCGAGAGTAATAATCGCGAGGCCTACCAGTCCATCGCGCCAGCGGTCGAAAACGGCCTGTACCTGGTTCCGAAAGTCATCGACTAAAGGGAAAGAGCCTGCAATGCATCACATGACTCTGGCCGAGATCGCCCGCGGTCTCGCCGACAAAAAGTTTTCTTCCGAAGAACTGACCAAGACCCTGCTGGCGCGCATCGCCGAGCACGATCCAAAGGTCAACAGCTTCATCAGCCTCACCGAAGAACTGGCCTTGAGCCAGGCCAAGGCCGCCGACGCACGTCGCGCCAACGGTGAAAACGGCGCACTGCTGGGCGCACCGATCGCCCACAAGGACCTGTTCTGCACCCAGGGCATTCGCACCAGCTGCGGCTCGAAGATGCTCGACAACTTCAAAGCCCCCTATGACGCCACCGTGGTGTCCAAGCTGGCCGCCGCCGGGGCCGTGACCCTGGGCAAGACCAACATGGATGAATTCGCCATGGGTTCGGCCAACGAGTCGAGCTACTACGGCGCAGTGAAAAACCCGTGGAACCTGGACCATGTGCCCGGCGGTTCGTCGGGTGGCTCGGCTGCCGCCGTAGCAGCGCGCTTCCTGCCTGCCGCCACAGCTACCGACACCGGCGGCTCGATCCGCCAGCCAGCGGCCTTCACCAACCTCACCGGCCTGAAACCGACCTACGGTCGCGTTTCCCGTTGGGGCATGATCGCCTACGCTTCCAGCCTGGATCAGGGTGGCCCCCTGGCCCGCACTGCTGAAGACTGCGCAATTTTGTTACAAGGCATGGCAGGCTTCGATAAACAGGACTCCACCAGCATCGACGAGCCCGTGCCAGACTACAGCGCCAGCCTGAACACCTCGCTCAAGGGCCTGCGCATCGGCGTGCCGAAGGAATACTTCAGCGCCGGCCTCGACCCGCGTATTGCCGAGTTGGTGCACAACAGCGTCAAGACGCTGGAAGGCCTCGGCGCGGTGATCAAGGAAATCAGCCTGCCGAACAACCAGCACGCAATTCCTGCGTACTACGTGATCGCGCCGGCAGAAGCCTCCTCGAACCTGTCGCGTTTCGACGGCGTGCGCTTCGGCTACCGTTGCGAAAACCCGAAAGACCTTACCGACCTGTACAAACGCTCCCGTGGCGAAGGCTTCGGCGCCGAAGTTCAGCGCCGAATCATGGTCGGTGCCTACGCCCTATCGGCCGGCTATTACGACGCGTACTACCTCAAGGCGCAGAAAATCCGACGCCTGGTGAAGAACGACTTCATGGCCGCCTTTGAACAGGTCGACGTGATCCTCGGCCCAACCACGCCGAACCCGGCCTGGAAGCTCGGCGCCAAGAACGGCGACCCGGTAGCTGCCTACCTCGAAGACCTGTACACCATCACCGCCAACCTCGCGGGCCTGCCGGGGTTATCCATGCCTGCCGGTTTTGTCGATGGCCTGCCGGTCGGCGTGCAACTGCTCGCCCCGTATTTCCAGGAAGGCCGCCTGCTCAATGTGGCGCACCAGTACCAGTTGAACACTGACTGGCACACTCGCACCCCTACCGGCTTCTGAGGAGAACACTATGCAATGGGAAGTTGTGATCGGGCTGGAGATTCATACCCAGCTCGCCACCCAATCGAAGATTTTCTCTGGTAGCGCCACCACGTTCGGCTCCGAGCCGAACACCCAGGCCAGCCTGGTCGACCTGGGCATGCCCGGCGTACTGCCAGTGCTGAACCAGGACGCGGTGCGCATGGCGGTGATGTTCGGCCTGGCGATTGACGCCGAGATCGGCCAGCACAACGTGTTCGCACGCAAGAACTACTTCTACCCGGACCTGCCAAAGGGCTACCAGATCAGCCAGATGGAACTGCCGATCGTCGGCAAGGGCCACCTGGACATCCCCCTGGAAGACGGCACCATCAAGCGCGTCGGTGTGACCCGCGCCCACCTGGAAGAAGATGCCGGCAAGAGCCTGCATGAAGAATTCCCGGGCGCGACCGGTATCGACCTGAACCGTGCCGGCACGCCGCTGCTGGAAATCGTTTCCGAGCCGGATATGCGCAGCGCCAAGGAAGCCGTGGCCTACGTCAAGACCATCCACGCACTGGTGCGCTACCTGGGCATCTGCGACGGCAACATGGCCGAAGGTTCGCTGCGTTGCGACTGCAACGTGTCGATCCGTCCCAAGGGCCAGGTCGAGTTCGGCACCCGCTGCGAGATCAAGAACGTCAACTCGTTCCGCTTCATCGAAAAGGCGATCAACAGCGAAGTGCGTCGCCAGATCGAGCTGATCGAAGACGGCGGCAAGGTCATCCAGCAAACCCGCCTGTACGACCCGAACAAAGACGAAACCCGCGCCATGCGCAGCAAAGAGGAAGCCAACGACTACCGTTACTTCCCCGACCCGGACCTGTTGCCGGTGGTGCTTGAGGACTCATTCCTCAATGACATCCGCGCTACCCTGCCGGAGCTGCCGCAGCAGAAACGCGAGCGCTTCCAGGCGCAGTTCGGCCTGTCGGTCTACGATGCCAGCGTGCTGGCCTCCAGCCGTGAGCAAGCCAACTACTTTGAAAAAGTCGTGAGCATTGCCGGCGACGCCAAGCTGGCGGCCAACTGGGTCATGGTTGAGCTGGGCAGCCTGCTGAACAAGCAGGGCCTGGAAATCGACGAAGCCCCGGTCACCGCCGAGCAACTGGGCGGCATGTTGCTGCGCATCAAGGACAACACCATCTCCGGCAAAATCGCCAAGACCGTGTTTGAAGCGATGGCCAGCGGTGAAGGCAGTGCCGATGAGATCATCGACAAGCGCGGCCTCAAGCAAGTCACCGACAGCGGCGCGATCTCGGCCGTGCTGGATGAAATGCTCGTGGCCAACGCCGAGCAGGTCGAGCAGTACCGCGCGGCCGACGAAGCCAAGCGCGGCAAGATGTTCGGCTTCTTTGTGGGCCAGGCGATGAAAGCCTCCAAAGGCAAGGCCAACCCGCAACAGGTGAACGAATTGCTGAAAAGCAAGCTCGAAGGCTGACACGTGCAGGACCCGGCTTCTGTGGGAGCCGGGCTTGCCCGCGATGCAGGCGCCTCGGTGCATCAGTGACACCGAGGTGAAGCCATCGCAGGCAAGCCAGCTCCCACACGAGCCAACTCCAACATTTGTAATGGAACTCCTTGCATGAAGCGTCTACTCGGCCTGCTGGCCCTGTTCTCCCTACTGGCCGGTTGCGCCAGCGGCATCATCAACCCCAACGGCTACGACGAAACCGGCACCGCCTCCTATTACGGCGCCAAGCACCATGGCAACAAGACTGCCAGCGGTGAACCCTTCAACCAGAACGCCCTGACCGCCGCCCACCGGCAACTGCCGTTTGGTACCCAGGTCAAGGTCACCAATCTCGACAACGACAAATCCGTGGTTGTCCGCATCAATGATCGCGGCCCGCATACCCGTGGGCGCTTGATCGACCTTTCACGCAAGGCCGCCGAGCAACTGGGTATGATCGGCAGCGGTACGGCGCGTGTGCGCGTACAAGCGCTGAGCAACTAAAGACGGAGCCCTGGCCATTTTCGGATTAACCGCCCTCTCGCCCTGGAGCCTGCTGGAATTGGTCAGCGGCCTGGTGCTGCTGATCATCGGCGCCGAAATCCTGGTGCGCGCCGCCGTGCGCCTGGCCGCAAGCCTTAAGGTGCGGCCGCTGATCATCGGCCTGACGATCGTCGCCTTTGGCAGCAGTGCTCCGCAGATGACCGTCAGCCTGCAGGCCACCCTGGCCGGCAATACCGATATCGCGGTGGGCAGCGTGATCGGCAGTAGCATCTTCAACATCCTGGTGACCCTGGGCCTGTCGGCGTTGATTATCCCGCTGCGGGTCTCACGCCAACTGGTGCGCCTGGATATCCCGGTGATGATCCTGGCCGGGCTGCTGGTGTTCACCCTCGCCGCCAACGAAGAACTTACGCCGCTCGATGGCCTGTTGCTGCTGGTTGCCTTGGTCGCGTACCTCGGTGTCTTGCATTACCAGACGCGCCACTCGCGCCGCCCTCGCACGCTGGACACCGTGGCCCGCGCGCCGTGGCTGAGCAGCGTGCTGTTGATGCTCGGCGGTTTTTTGATCCTGGTGCTGGCCGGGCATTTGCTGCTGGGCGCGGCGGTGGATGTGGCAAGCGACCTGGGCCTGTCGGAACGCGTAATCGGCCTGACCTTGATCGGCGTCGGCACCTCGCTGCCGTGCCTGGCGACGTCCCTGATTGCCGCCCTGCGCGGCGAACGTGAAATTGCCGTGGGCAACGTGATCGGCAGCAACCTGTTCAACCTGCTTGGCGTATTGGGGCTGACTGCCCTGCTCGCCCCTTCGCCGCTGTCAGTGTCGCCCAATGCCCTGGATTTCGATCTGCCGGTGATGCTCGGCGTGGTGGTGCTGTGCCTGCCGGTGTTCTACACCGGCTACCGCGTGACCCGCGCCGAAGGCCTGGTGCTGCTGGGCCTGTACCTGGCGTACGGGCTGCATGTGATGGCATTTACCACCGGCATGCCACTGGCCAACAAGCTTGAACAACTGATGCTGTATTACGTCCTGCCAGTGCTGGTGGCTTTTCTGTTGTTCAGCACGCTGCGAGCCTGGCGCCGCCAACACAAGAGGGAATCGCAATGACCGATCAGAAGAAGCCCGGGGTTGAAATGCGTCGCCAGGTCATGGGCGATGCATTCGTCGACCGCGCCCTGGGCAATGCCACCGAGTTTTCCCAGCCGCTGCAGGACTTCGTCAACGAACATGCCTGGGGCAGCGTGTGGAACCGTGAAGGCCTGCCACTGAAGACTCGCAGCCTGATCACCCTTGCCGCGCTCACCGCGCTCAAGTGCCCGCAGGAACTCAAGGGCCATGTGCGGGGCGCACTGAACAATGGGTGTACGGTGGAAGAGATTCGTGAAGCGTTGCTGCATTGCGCGGTGTATGCCGGTGTGCCGGCGGCGATTGATGCGTTTCGGGCGGCGCAGGAAGTGATCGATACCTACGAGGCACCGTAGGAGCCGGCTTACCGGCGATCGGTCCTCACAGACACCACAACACTCAGATCCAACCACCCGCCTGCAACACAAAGATCCCGATATTCGTGGTCACCGCCGCCATCAAGGTGGTGATCACGATAATGGCCGCCGCCAGCTCATGATTACCCTCGGCCGCCCTGGCCATGACAAAGCTGGCCGCCGCAGTCGGTGCACCGAAGTACAAGAACAGAATCCCCAGCTCCGGCCCCCGGAACCCCAGCAGCCACGCGCCCAGCGTCGCCACCAGCGGCAGGCCGATCATCTTCACCAGGCTGGCGCTCAGGGCCATGCTGCCACTTTTGCGCAACGCTGCCAGCGACAGGGTGCCACCGATGCAGATCAGCGCCAGCGGCAAGGTCATGTCCGCCAGGTACTGGCCCGAAGATTCCAGCCAACCCGGCAAGCCAATCTGGAACACCGCGAACGGCGTGGCCGCAAACACACTGATGATCAGCGGGTTGGCCACCACGCTCTTGCAGATGCTCCACGGGTCGGACTTGATCACCGGGCTGTACACCGCCAGCACGATGGTCGATAGGGTGTTGTAGAACAGGATCACCAGCGCCGCGAGGATCGCGCCGAGGGAAATCCCGTAGTCGCCGTACATGCTCGCGGCCAGCGCCAGGCCGATCACGCCGTTATTGCCACGGAACGCACCCTGGGTATAGATGCCCCGGTCTTCACGCGGGCAACGAAAGATCGCCCAGCCCCAGGCCAGCGCGAAGCTGACCAATGTGGCGACGGCAAAGTAGATCAGCAAACCTGGCTTGAGCGCCGAGTGCAGGTCAGCATGCAGGATGCCGAGAAACAGCAGCGCCGGCATGGTGACGTTAAACACCAGGGACGAGGCTGTATGGATAAAGTTGTCGTTGATCCAGTTGATGCGCTTGAGCAGCACACCCAGGAACAGCATGGCAAACACCGGCGCGGTGATGGTCAGGGTGGTGAGGAAAATTGCCAGCATGCCGGGGAGAACCTTGGTGAGCGTCGTTAGGTGGCCAATGATAAGCCAGTGTAGGCCGCTTCGTCTGGGCAACGCTGATCATATGTGGGAGCCGGCTTGCCTGCGATGGCGGTGTACCGGTCGATACGTTCGTATCTGACACCCCGCCATCGCAGGCAAGCCAGCTCCCACAAGGTCCGTGGCGGGCTCAGGTAATGGGCGCCGGGTTGAACAAGGTGATGTCGTTGTGCAGCTTGTGGTGCTCCGCCCACGTCTGCTTCTTGCCGCTGGCTACATCCAGGTAGAAGTGAAACAGCTCCCAACCCAGCTCCTCGATGGTCGCGCGCCCGGTGGCAATGCGCCCGGCGTCGATATCGATCAGGTCTGGCCAACGCTGCGCCAGCTCCGTACGCGTCGACACCTTCACCACTGGCGCCATCGCCAGCCCGTAAGGTGTGCCGCGTCCGGTGGTGAACACATGCAGGTTCATCCCCGCCGCCAGTTGCAAGGTGCCGCACACAAAGTCACTGGCCGGGGTTGCGCAAAAGATCAGGCCCTTACTCTTGAAGCGCTCACCCGGGCCCAGCACGCCATTGATCGCGCTGCTGCCGGATTTGACGATAGAGCCCAAGGACTTCTCGACAATGTTCGACAAGCCGCCCTTCTTGTTTCCCGGCGTGGTGTTGGCGCTGCGGTCCGCCTCGCCCTTGGCCAGGTAGCGATCGTACCAATCCATTTCCCGGACCAGCTCCTGGGCAACGGCTTCGCTTTCAGCGCGAGAGGTCAGCAGGTAAATCGCATCGCGAACTTCGGTCACTTCGGAAAACATCACCGTCGCCCCGGCCCGCAGCAACAGATCCGAGGCATAGCCCAGCGCCGGGTTGGCGGTGATGCCGGAGAACGCATCACTGCCGCCGCACTGCATGCCCAGGATCAGCTCGGACGCCGGCACCGTTTCGCGGCGGCGCTGGTCGAGCTTCTTCAGGCGCGTCTCGGCCAGCTCCATGATCTGCTCGATCATCTCGGTAAAGCCGTGGCTGGAGTCCTGCAGCCGATACAGCCACGGCTCGCTCAGGTCGACCGAGCTGTCGTTGTCGTGCATCACCTGCCCGGCCTGCAATTTCTCGCAGCCCAGGCTGATCACCAGGGCCTCGCCCCCCAGGTTCGGGTTGCGCGCCAGGTTGCGCACGGTGCGGATCGGGATGTAGGCATCGGTCGCAGTGATTGCCACGCCACAGCCGTAGCTGTGGGTCAACGCCACCACGTCATCGACGTGCGGGTACTTGGGCAGCAATTCGTCCTTGATGCGCTTGACCGCATGGTCCAGCACGCCCGTGACGCACTGCACCGTGGTGGTGATACCGAGGATATTGCGCGTGCCCACGGTGCCGTCGGCGTTGCGGTAACCCTCGAAGGTAAAGCCCTCCAGCGGTGCCTGGGTTTCAGGCACCTCGGTGGACAGCGGCAAGCTGTCCAGTGGTGGCGCGGTCGGCATGCGCAGTTGATCTTCCTGCACCCAACTGCCGCGCGGAATCGGCGCCAGGGCGTAACCAATGGTCTGGCCGTAGCGAATAATCTGACCGCCTTCGGGGATATCTTCCAGGGTCACCTTGTGGCTCTGGGGGATGAAATCCACGGTCACCAGGCCGTCCGGGAACTCGGTCCCGGCCGGTACGCCCTGGTCATTGACCACGATCACCACGTTGTCGCGCTCGTGCAAGCGAATCGAGCGCGGCGAGTCGGCATGTTCAATCAACTGCATCACACGGCCCCTCAGGAATGCGCTTCGGTTAGGTTGGTCAACTCAGGCCCCTTGGTAGGCGGCTCTTTGAGTACTACACGTTTGATCGGGCCAACGATGACCAGGTAGCTGAACACCGCCACCAGGGCATTGGCGCCCACGAACACCAGGGCCCATTTGAACGAACCGGTGGTGCTGATGATGTAGCCGATGACAATCGGCGTGGTAATCGACGCGAGGTTACCGAAGGTGTTGAACAAGCCGCCACTGAGGCCGGCGATTTGTTTCGGCGAGGTGTCGGACACCACCGCCCAACCCAGTGCGCCAACGCCCTTACCGAAGAAGGCCAGGGCCATGAAACCCACCACCATCCATTCGATATCCACGTAGTTGCAGGCCACGATGCTGCTGGAGATCAACAGACCACCGATGATCGGTGCCTTGCGGGCGAAGGTCAGGGAGTGGCCCTTGCGCAGCAAGTAATCGGAAATCACCCCGCCAAGAACGCCACCAATAAACCCGCAGATCGCCGGCAACGAGGCAATGAAACCGGCCTTGAGGATGGTCATGCCACGGTCCTGCACCAGGTACACCGGGAACCAGGTGAGGAAGAAGTAGGTGATGCCATTGATGCAGTACTGGCCCAGGTACACGCCGAGCATCATGCGGTTGGTCAGCAACTGGCGGATGTAATCCCACTTCGGCCCATCGGTTTTCTTGCCCTTGCCTTTGTCCTGGTCCATGTCGACCATCGCCCCATTGGCGGCGATGTGGTTGAACTCGGCTTCGTTGATCATCGGGTGCTGGCGCGGGCTGTGGATCACTTTCAGCCAGATCAGCGAGAACACGATGCCGATCACGCCCATCACGATAAACACGTGCTGCCAGCCAAAGCTGTAGACGATCCAGCCCATCAGTGGCGCAAATAGCACGGTGGCGAAGTATTGCGCCGAGTTGAAGATCGCCGATGCCGTACCGCGTTCAGCGGTCGGGAACCAGGCGGCGACAATTCGAGCGTTGCCGGGAAAGGACGGCGCTTCGGCCAGGCCCACCATGAAGCGCAGCATGAACAGCGCAACGACGGCGGTGGAGACGCCAAATTCACCCACATAGCCTTGCAGCACAGTGAACAGTGACCAGGTGAAGATGCTCAGGGCATAGACTTTTTTCGAACCGAACCGGTCCAGCAGCCAGCCGCCGGGGATTTGCCCGGCCACGTAGGCCCAACCGAATGCAGAGAAGATGTAACCGAGGGTGACCGCGTCGATGCCGAGGTCTTTTTGCAGGCTGGAACCTGCGATAGCGATGGTGGCCCGGTCGGCGTAGTTGATCGTGGTCACCAGGAACAGCATGAGCAGGATCAAATAGCGGACGTGGGTCGGCTTGGTCGCTTGCATGTAGAAGTACTCCCACTAATTATTTTTTTTGCGGGTAATGGTCTATTTGTCGGTGGGGACCGCTTTCATGCGGAAGCCGGGCTTGCTCGCGATTCAGGCACCTCGGTGTGTCAGGCACACACCGGTGATGCTATCGCAGGCAAGCCAGCTCCCACACAAAGCGGGCGCCACGGGTGTCGCGTATTACGAACCGATGTAGCTGGTCTTCACCACGGTGTAGAACTCTTGCGCATAGCGACCTTGCTCACGCGAACCATAGGACGAGCCCTTACGGCCACCAAACGGAACGTGATAGTCCACGCCGGCAGTCGGCAGGTTGACCATCACCATCCCGGCCTGGGAATGGCGCTTGAAGTGGTTGGCGTACTTGAGCGACGTGGTGGCAATGCCCGCCGACAACCCGAACTCGGTGTCATCGGCCATCGCCAGCGCTGCTTCGTAGTCCGCCACGCGCACCACGTTGGCCACAGGGCCGAAGATCTCTTCACGGCTGATACGCATGGCGGCTTCGCTGTCGGCAAACAACGTCGGTGCCAGGTAATAGCCTTCGGTGTCACAGGTCACCAGGCCACCACCGCTCACCAGCCGCGCACCTTCGCTCTGGCCGATGTCGATGTACTTGAGGTCCTGGTCCAACTGGGCCTGGGAAACCACCGGGCCGATGTCGGTGCCGCTCTTGAGGGCGTGGCCGACCTTGATCGACTTCATGCGCTCAGCCATGGCCGCGACGAACTGGTCGTGGATACCGGCGGTGACGATCAAGCGGCTGGAGGCCGTGCAACGCTGGCCGGTGGAGTAGAACGCGCTCTGCACCGACAGCTCGACGGCCTGCTTGAGGTCGGCGTCGTCGAGGATGATCTGCGGGTTCTTGCCGCCCATTTCCAACTGCACCTTGGCCTGGCGCGACACGCAGCTGACTGCAATCTGGCGCCCAACTCCGACGGAACCGGTAAAGCTGATGCCATCGACCTTCGGGCTGTTGACCAGCACATCACCCACGACGCGACCGCTGCCCATCACCAGGTTGAACACGCCGGCAGGGAAACCGGCGCGGGAAATGATTTCGGCCAGGGCCCAGGCGCAGCCGGGCACCAACTCGGCAGGCTTGATCACCACGCAGTTACCGTAGGCCAGGGCTGGGGCGATCTTCCAGGCGGGGATGGCGATGGGGAAGTTCCACGGCGTAATCAGGCCGACCACACCCAGGGCTTCGCGGGTGACTTCAACGTTGACGCCCGGACGCACCGACGGCACGTAGTCGCCGGACAGGCGCAGGCATTCACCGGCGAAAAACTTGAAGATGTTACCGGCACGGGTCACTTCGCCGATGGCTTCGGGCAGGGTCTTGCCCTCTTCACGGGCCAGCAGGGTGCCGAGTTCTTCGCGGCGCGCGAGGATTTCGCTGCCGACTTTATCCAGGGAATCATGTCGCGCCTGGATGCCGGAAGTGGACCAGGCCGGGAATGCGGCGCGGGCAGCGTCGATGGCAGCGTTGACTTGGGCAACATCAGCCTTGGCGTATTCACCAATGACATCGGACAACTCCGACGGGTTGAGGTTGACGCAATAGTCGGCACCGGCCACCCATTGGCCGTTGATGTAGTTATCGAAACGTTGGGCTTGGGACACAAATCTTCTCCTGACGCAAAAGGCCGCTGATTACTCAGCGGCCTTGTAGATGGGTTATTGCGCGCCTTGCTTGTCGATCAGCGCGGCCAGGGCTTCATATTCTTCCGGCAGCAGGTCGGTCAGCGGCGTACGCACCGGGCCTGCGTCATAGCCGGCGATTTTTGCACCGGCCTTGACGATGCTCACCGCATACCCGGCCTTGCGGTTACGGATGTCCAGGTACGGCAGGAAGAAGTCGTCGATGATCTTGGCGACAGTGGCGTGATCGTCCTTGGCGATGGCGTGGTAGAAGTCCATCGCAGTTTTCGGGATGAAGTTGAATACCGCCGAGGAGTACACCGGCACACCCAGGGCTTTGTAGGCAGCGGCGTAAACCTCTGCAGTCGGCAGGCCGCCGAGGTAGCTGAAACGATCACCGAGGCGACGGCGGATCGACACCATCAACTCGATGTCACCCAGGCCATCCTTGTAGCCGATCAAGTTCGGGCAACGCTCGGCCAAGCGTTCCAGCAACGGCGCGGTCAGGCGGCAGACGTTACGGTTGTACACCACCACGCCGATCTTGACTGACTTGCACACCGCTTCCACGTGGGCGGCAACCCCGTCCTGGCTGGCTTCGGTGAGGTAGTGCGGCAGCAGCAACAGGCCTTTGGCACCGAGGCGCTCGGCTTCCTGGGCGTACTCGATGGCCTGGCGGGTCGAACCGCCTACACCGGCCAGGATAGGCACGCTGGTGGCGCAGGTATCAACGGCGGTTTTCACCACCTGGGAATATTCGCTGGCAGCGAGGGAGAAAAACTCACCGGTACCGCCGGCAGCGAACAAGGCAGTGGCGCCGTAAGGGGCAAGCCATTCCAGGCGCTTGATATAGCCCGCTTGATGGAAGTCACCCTGGGCGTTGAAATCGGTCACCGGGAAAGACAGCAGACCGTGGGAGAGGATGGACTTCAGTTCTTGTGGATTCATTATTCGAACACCCTGGGCGAAGACTTTCTGTCGAAAGGTTGTTGTTGGTTTTGGTGATGTCGTACGTCATCGTACAACTATAAATAATTTCGTCAACTCCAATTCATCGACCGTTCGCAGATGCAGGGGCGGAACACTTCAAAACCGCTGTTCTTGACGTGTGACTTTTTTCCTCTATGCTCGCAAAGGCTGTATATACAAACAGCATTTAAGGAAAATTCATACGACATAGCAAGGAGCTAACATGTCAGGTCTTGAACTCGCAGCACCCGAAAAAAAACCGCCCACCCTGCGTTTTGAAGGGGGTGAACACACCGCCATCGGCGATGACACCCTGTTGCGCTTCGTCAAAGATGCCGCGCCGATTCCCGCGCGCCAGATCGAACTGCACCTGCCCAACGGACTGGCGCTGACGTATGGCCAAGTCATCGCCCTGGGCGGCGACTTCTATGGCATTCCTGGCCAGCCCATCAGCGATGGCACCTCCCCTGCCGAACGCGTGCAACGCTTTACCGCAGCCTTCAACTCTCTGGCCGTGCTGCCCGCCGCGCGCGAAGAAGCACACAAGATCCTTGCCGTGATGCAAAAGGAGATTTCTGCGGTCCAGCAGGCGGTCAAGGAGGGCAAGCAGGCCCATGAGGCTTACGACGCGCTGGGCGATACGTTGTCTGGAGAATGGAACCGCATCACCGGCGGAGGCAGCGCAGTGTCGGCGCTGATTCCACTGGGACGCTATTTGAAGTTGGCGGCGGACAATGCCGACCACTTCGGCGAGTGGGCGCTGTCAGCCTATCTGGCGGGGCATATGGCGGCGTTGCAGCAAGCTGTCGTGGCTCATCAGACCGGCACCGACCAGGCGCTGGAACTGGCGTATGCCATGAACGGTTTTGCTGATCACTTTTTGACCGATCTGTTTTCGGCAGGCCATTTGCGTGTGCCGCGCAAACAACTCGCAGCGGTGGTGACACCCGGTGAACTGGGTTCGCTGATCAGCCGTTTCATGCATGACGAAGACAGCAAGTTCGGGCTCAAGGTGCGTAATGCCATGGGCGATCAGTGGCACGCCTATGGGGATAAACGCTACTTCGACGCGATTGATGCGGACAATCGGGTGCAGGTCAAACGTGCGGTGCAGGCTTCGGCGGATGAGGTCTTCGAGACGTTTATCAGCGGTGTCGCGCCCTCCCCGGCCAACTTCAAGGCGCCGATGTATGTTCCGGACCTGAATGCGGCGCAGAACCCGGCGAATAACTTCTCGCCGCTGTTCAAGATGGAGGGAGATAAGGTGCTGCGCCGCAAGGAGGTGAATGACCTGAACGACAAGCACTGGACGAATGATTGGTGGGGGTGGAGTACGTATTTGTTGTTGAAGGATTACAAGCCGAATAACCCTCTACCTTGAGACAGCCCCAGATCCTAGCTGATCGACTCAAGTGCTAACTACCGCATGTCGCTACTGTCAATTCTGACAGTAGCCCCTTATCTATCGAACCCATATCGTTCATTCGACCTCCCGAAAGAACGCTATGCAATGAATGTCGACGCAGAAAGTTCGGGCGGCCCAGTACTTGTTATCATTCTAGAGGTGACCCATGTCGAAGAGTCTGAAAGTAAAAATCGTGGCAAAAGGCAAATCACCACGCTCAATAGATTTCGAGCCGAATATTGGTGATGAAATCTACAACAATGTAGATGGTTTGCAAAAAGTACGGCGCAAGGTTTTTGATGAGGAAACGAACGACACTGTCATCTACTCCGTTTCGTCTACAGATCCATATCCTGAGCCTTAACCTCAGTCCTTATCCGCGCTGCGCCTCCGCCTCTTCATGGGCATGGCGCAGCCGCTCGCGGCTGTTGGTCAAATGCAACCTCATGGCCGCCCGCGCCGCATCCGAATCCTGACGCGCAATCGCTTCATAAATCTCTTCATGCTCACGACTCAAGCGCCCCATGTAGTGCTGCTGGTCATCATGGGCCAGGCGCGCCGAATTCAGGCGGGTGCGTGGAATGATACTGGTGCCCAGGTGGGTCATGATGTCGGTGAAGTAGCGGTTACCGGTGGACAGGGCAATTTCCAGGTGGAATGCAAAGTCGGAGGCCACTGCGTCACCGGCGTGAGCCGCGCTTTCATTCAGGGCGTCGAGCGCCGCACGCATGGCGGCCAGTTGCTCGTCGCTGCGGCGCAACGCGGCCAGACCTGCGGATTCCACTTCCAGGCTGATCCGCAACTCCAGGATCGCCAGCACATCACGCAGGGTCACCACGGTGGCCGGGTCGATACGGAAACCGCTCGGGCTTGGCGTATCCAGCACAAAAGTGCCGATACCATGACGGGTCTCGACCTGCCCCGCCGCCTGCAAGCGTGAGATGGCTTCACGCACCACGGTGCGGCTGACCCCATGGGCGTCCATGATCGCTGACTCGGTGGGCAGCTTGTCACCCCGCTTGAGCTGGCCGTCGCGGATCTGCTCGGACAACACCGTGACCAATTCCTGGGCAAGGCTGCGGCGCTTGCGGGGAAGACGAGGGGCGGTGTTGGCGTTTTCCATGATGAATCATCTTTCTCGGTGAGCTTGAGCACGCATCATAGCCCATGGTGGTTGTACGATCACCGTCTGGGCGCGACTTTCATCCTTATCCTGCACGCAAAAAAATGCCCCGACACAGGTCGAGGCATTTTTCCAGCCACCCCAAGGGGACAGCTCGTTATTTCACGACTTTCAGGCTCGGCCGGCCACTGGGGCGCGGTGGCTCGGAATCCGGTGGCGGCAGATCATCGCCCTCTTCGGTTTCAATCGATTCGTCATCCTCGAAAGGCGACTCCAGATCAAACACCATGCCTTGGCCGTTCTCCCGGGCATAAATGCCAAGGATGGCGCCAATCGGCACGTACAGCGTATGCGGCACACCGCCGAAACGCCCTTCGAAGCTAACCGCTTCATTGTCCATGTGCAGGTGGCGCACAGCACTGGGTGATACGTTCAGCACAATCTGCCCGTCACTGGCAAAACCCTGCGGCACCTGAACCGCAGCAAATTCGGAATTGACCAGCATGTGCGGGGTGCAATCGTTGTCCACAATCCACTCATAGAGCGCGCGGACCAAGTAGGGTCGACTGGAGTTCATCAGCGGCTCCTTAAGCCTTAGCGCATATCGCGTTCGACACCAGACAGACTCGCCTGGAAAGCCTCACGCGCAAACTGGCGCTCCATATAATCAAGCAGCGGCTTGGCAGGCCGCGGCAGTTCAATACCGAGAATCGGCAAACGCCAGAGTATCGGTAATAGGCAGCAATCGACCAAACTTTGTTCCTCACTGAGGAAAAAAGGTTTATCGGCGAACAGCGGCGAAACGCCGGTCAGGCTCTCGCGCAATTCCTTACGCGCCTGTACACGTGCCGCCTCTTTACTGCGGGTATCCAGAATCACATCCACCAGCCCGCACCAGTCACGCTGGATCCGATGGATCAGCAGGCGGCTATTGGCACGGGCCACCGGGTACACCGGCAGCAAGGGTGGATGTGGGTAACGCTCATCCAGGTATTCCATCACGACGGTCGACTCCCACAACGCCAGGTCACGATCGACCAGGGTGGGCAAGCTGCCGTAGGGGTTCACTTCGATCAGTTTGGGTGGATGACGACCTGCTTCCACACTGATGATCTCGGCGCTGACACCCTTCTCTGCGAGCACGATACGTACTCGGTGGGAATAGTGGTCGGCGGGGTCGGAGTAACAGGCCAACCGGTTGGTCACGCCCATGGCGGTCCTCCTCGCTTGTTGAAATTATCGAAAGCTCAAAAACGAGCGCGCCCAGAGAGCATCTCTGTAACGCCTGGTACAACCAGACCGCTATGTATTCAGAGATGCCGCTGGGCGCGCAAGATTAACAGCAATTGCTTACGGTTGGATCAATGCACATCCTTCCAGTATTCGCGTTTGAGCAGATAGGCGAATACGAAGAAGAAGGCCAGGTACAGCAACACATACGTACCGATGCGCTGATGCTGCAGTTTGACCGGATTGGCCGAGTAGGCCAGGAAGGTCACGAGGTTCTTGACCTTCTCGTCGAACTGCTCGTCTGTCAACGAACCTGGGGTTTCTATCTTCAGTTGATCGCACGCTTCATGAGTCAAAGGCGTGCCAGTCAACGGATCGTATTGCTTCTTGCCGTCTTCAACGACCTGAATCTGCTTGCATCCTACCACTTGCTTGCCTTGCAGGCCGACCAGAACGTTAGGCATGCCGACATTCGGGAACACACGGTTGTTCACGCCATAAGGGCGCGCCGGGTCTTCGTAGAAGGATTTCAGGTAGCCGTAGAGCCAGTCGGTGCCGCGCACACGTGCCACCAGGGTCAGGTCAGGCGGTGCTGCGCCGAACCAGGTCTTGGCGTCGGCGGGCTTCATGCCGATGGTCATGTGGTCGCCGATCTTGGCACCGGTGAACACCAGCTTTTCCAGCATCATTTCATGCGGGATACCGAGGTCATCGGCCACCCGTTCGTAACGCTGGAACTTGGCGCTGTGGCACCCCATGCAGTAGTTGGCGAACGTACGTGCGCCGTCTTGCATGGCTGCCTTGTCAGACACGTCGATATCGACTTTTTCCAGTTCCGGGCCGCCGTGCTCGGCACCGAAGGACAGTAGCGGCAGGGCCGCAAGCATCAATGCAACGAATAACTTTTTCATCAGCCAGTCACCCTTTCCGGAACCGGTTTGGTCTTCTCGAGCCGGGTGTAGAACGGCATCAGAATGAAGTAGGCGAAGTACAGGAAGGTGCAGACCTGCGACAGCAACGTACGCTCAGGGGTCGGCGCCAGTACGCCCAGTACACCCAGGATCACGAACGCAATGCAGAACACCCACAGCCAGATCTTGCTCATCCAGCCCTTGTAGCGCATGGACTTGACCGGACTGCGGTCGAGCCAAGGCAACACGAACAGCACCGCGATGGCCGCGCCCATGGCGATTACGCCCATGAGCTTGTCGGGGATCGCCCGCAAGATCGCGTAGAACGGCGTGAAGTACCAGACCGGGGCAATGTGCTCAGGTGTCTTGAAGGCGTTGGCCTGTTCGAAGTTAGGCTTCTCCAGGAAATACCCGCCCATCTCCGGGAAAAAGAACACGATCGAGCAGAACACGAACAGGAACACCACCACGCCGACAATGTCTTTCACGGTGTAGTAAGGGTGGAACGGAATGCCGTCCAGCGGGATGCCGTTTTCGTCCTTGTGCTTCTTGATGTCCACGCCATCCGGGTTGTTGGAACCCACTTCGTGCAGCGCCAGGATGTGCAATACCACCAGGCCCAGGATCACGATCGGCAAGGCCACCACGTGCAGGGCGAAGAAGCGGTTCAGGGTGATGCCCGAGATCAGGTAGTCACCACGGATCCACTGGGTCAGGTCGTTGCCGATCACCGGGATCGCACCGAACAACGAGATGATCACCTGGGCGCCCCAGTACGACATCTGGCCCCACGGCAGCAGGTACCCCATGAAGGCTTCGGCCATCAGCGCCAGGTAGATCAGCATGCCGAACACCCACACCAACTCGCGGGGCTTCTGGTACGAGCCGTAGAGCAGGCCGCGGAACATGTGCAGGTAGACGACGATGAAGAACGCCGACGCGCCGGTAGAGTGCAGCAGGCGCAGGATCGAGCCGTACTCGACGTCACGCATGATGTACTCGACGGAGGCAAATGCCTCTTCCGCCGACGGGGTGTAGCTCATCGTCAGCCAGACGCCAGTGACAATCTGGTTGACCAGCACCAGCAATGCCAGGGAGCCGAAGAAGTAGAAGAAGTTGAAGTTTTTTGGCGCGTAATATTTGCTGAGATGGTCTTCCCACATTTTAGTGGCGGGGAAGCGCGCATCCACCCAATCCATGAACTTGCTCATCACGCGTTCTCCTTATCGAGGCCAATGACAATGAGGTCGTCAGTTTCGTAGGTATGCGGAGGCACAGGCAGGTTCAGGGGCGCGGGCTGGGACTTGTAGACACGGCCAGCAAGGTCGTAGTGGGAGCCGTGGCAGGGGCAGAAGTAACCGCCAACCCAATCCTTGCCCAGGTCGACTGGGGCCACTTCCGGGCGGAAGGTAGGCGAGCAACCCAGGTGGGTACAGAGACCGACCAGCAGCAGGATCTCTGGCTTGATCGAACGCACTTCGTTCTTGGCGTAGGCGGGTTGGTCGGAATTCTCGGATTTTGGGTCAGACAACTGGCCTTCGATCTTTTTCAGATTCCCCAGGATTTCCTCGGTACGACGAACAATGAAGACCGGCTGGCCGCGCCACTCAGCAATCATCTGCTGTCCTGGCTCGATCTTGCTGATATTCACCTTCACCGGTGCACCTGCGGCTTTCGCCTTGGCACTGGGAAACCATGACCCCACGAACGGGACCGCAGCCCCCACCGCTCCTGCAGCACCCACCACGGATGTGGCTGCTACCAAGAAGCGACGCCGGCCTGCATTCACGCCGTCATTGCTCATTCAGTCCTCTCCCATCAGCTTTTTGGCCTGTTAAATCAGGCGTCTACTAAGTGTTGAATCTTTACTTATAAAAATTTTGCCGAATGGTAATGAAAAGCCCCACGTATGACAAGGGAATTGCCCTGGGCTCAGCCTCCAGGCCTTGTAGTATAGGGGGTCTACGGATGTGGCAAGTTGTCACGGCGATTTTTCTGCATAAATTGCAGGCAATAAAAAACGCCCAGCTCCGTGAGGAGGCTGGGCGTTTTTGTGGAACGTAAAGCGAATTAACGCTTCGAGTACTGCGGACGCTTACGCGCTTTACGCAGACCGACTTTCTTACGTTCAACTTCACGGGCATCGCGAGTTACGAAGCCAGCTTTGCGCAGAGCGCCACGCAGGGTTTCGTCGTACTGCATCAGAGCGCGAGTGATACCGTGGCGGATTGCGCCAGCTTGACCACTTACACCGCCACCGATAACGGTGACGTAGATGTCGAACTTTTCAACGGTCTCGGTCAGTTCCAGCGGCTGACGAACTACCATGCGGGCAGTTTCGCGGCCGAAGAAGTTGTCCAGGGAGCGGTTGTTGATCGAGATGTTACCAGTGCCCGGACGCAGGAAAACGCGTGCGGTTGCGGTTTTGCGACGGCCAGTGCCGTAATTTTGAGTCGCCGACATAATGAACTATTCCGTTAAAACTTCAGTTCTTGGGGCTGCTGAGCAGCATGAGGGTGTACAGCGCCCGCATAGACTTTCAGCTTGCGAAACATATCGCGACCCAGTGGGCCCTTAGGCAGCATGCCTTTGACCGCGATTTCGATCGGGGCTTCAGGCTTCTTAGCAATCAGGCCTTCGAAGTTGGAAGACTTGATACCGCCTGGGAAACCGGAGTGACGGTAGTACATTTTGTCGCTTGCTTTGTTGCCGGTTACACGAACCTGCTCAGCGTTGATGATCACGATGTAGTCACCGGTGTCAACGTGAGGGGTGTACTCAGGCTTGTGCTTGCCACGCAGACGGCTGGCGACTTCAGTGGCCAGACGACCCAGGGTCTGACCAGCGGCGTCGACGACAAACCAGTCGCGCTGAACTGTTTCCGGTTTTGCAGTAAAAGTTGTCATTCTTTAATAGCCTCAGGGGCCGCCCTGTAAATTAGACGGCGGATCTTACTGAATAGTGCGTACTTTGACAAGTCAAAGGCAGCCGGATACAGACGCTATCGGGGGCTCGGGTCGGCGCGTCCGTTCAACGGCAAGATTCTTCGGCAGGCGGCGCATCACTTCCACTGCAGAAAGAGGTGGGCAATTATGCAGATTGCGAAAAAAAATTCAACCTGCTTTTATGATTGTTTTACCTGAAGGAGCACCCGATGGATTATCGACAGCTGGGCCGTACGGATCTGAACGTGAGCGCGATAGCCCTGGGCACCATGACGTGGGGCGAGCAGAACAGCGAGGCAGAGGCCTTCGCACAGATCGAGCGGGCCAAGGCCGCGGGGATCAACTTCCTCGACACAGCCGAAATGTACCCGGTGCCGCCCAAGGCCGACACCTACGCCACGACCGAGCGCTACATCGGTAATTACTTCAAAAGCCGTGGCGACCGCGCCGACTGGATCCTCGCCAGCAAGATCGCCGGCCCCGGCAACACCATCGACTACATCCGCGATGGCCACCTGCGCCATAACCGCAAGCACATCGTCGACGCACTGGATGCCAGCCTCAAGCGCCTGCAAACCGACTGGATCGACCTCTACCAGCTGCATTGGCCAGAACGCAGCACCAACTTCTTCGGCCAACTGAGCTACAAGCACAAGGACGAAGACGACCTCACCCCACTGGAAGAAACCCTCGAGGCGCTGGACGAGCAAGTGAAGGCGGGCAAGATCCGCCACATCGGCCTGTCCAACGAGACCCCGTGGGGCACCATGAAATTCCTGGCCCTGGCCGAAGCCCGTGGCTGGACCCGTGCGGTGTCGATCCAGAACCCCTACAACCTGCTCAACCGCAGCTTTGAAGTGGGCCTGGCGGAAGTCGCGATTCGCGAACAATGCGGCTTGCTGGCCTACTCGCCACTGGCGTTCGGCATGCTCAGCGGCAAGTACGAAAACGGCGAGCGCCCGGCAAAGGCACGCCTGACGGAATACAGCCGCTTCAGCCGCTACTTCAACCCGCAGTCGGAGGCGGCGTGCAGCAGGTATGTGGCACTGGCACGCGAACACGGCCTGGACCCGGCGCAAATGGCGCTGGCGTTCGTGACCCAGCAGCCATTCGTGACCAGCAATATCATTGGCGCCACCAGCCTGGAGCAGCTGGACAGCAACATTGCCAGTGCTGACCTGAAACTGTCGAAAGAGGTATTGGAAGGGATTGAAGCGATTCAGAAGGATCACCCAAACCCAGCGCCTTGATTGACCGTTAGATCGCTATCGCAGGCAAGCCAGCTCCCACATCTCACGGTGTTCACGCGCCAAAATGTGGGAGCTGGCTTGCCTGCGATGGCGCCCTTAAAAGCCCCACAAGCTCAAAGCGCCCGCGCAATGATCTCCTTCATGATCTCATTGGTCCCCGCATAAATGCGCTGCACGCGCGCATCCGCCCACGCCCGGGCAATCGGGTACTCCCACATGAAGCCGTAGCCGCCGTGCAGTTGCACGCACTCATCGAGCACCTTGCATTGCAGGTCGGTGGCCCAGTACTTGGCCATCGCCGCCGTGGGCACATCCAGCTTGCCCTCCAGGTGCAACGCCATGCACCTGTCGACGAATACTCGGCCGATCTGAATCTCGGTGGCCATCTCCGCCAGCTTGAAGCGCGTGTTCTGAAAGTCCGCGATCGCCTTGCCAAACGCCTTGCGCTCGCGGGTGTATTCCAGGGTCCATTGCAACGCCGCCTCGGCTGACGACAACGCGCCAATCGCCACGGTTAGGCGCTCCTGGGGCAACTCCTGCATCAAGTACGCGAAGCCCATGCCCGCCTGGCCCAGCAGGTTTTCCTTGGGCACCCGCACATCCTGGAAGAACAGCTCCGAGGTGTCCTGGGCCTTCATGCCCACCTTCTCCAGGCGCTTACCCTTGTCGAAGCCTGGCGTGTTGGCTTCCACCAGGAACAGGCTGGTGCCCTTGGCGCCCGCCTTGGGATCGGTTTTGGCGACCACGATCACCAACTCAGCCAGGTAGCCATTGGTGATGAACGTCTTGGAGCCGTTGATCACGTACTCATCGCCATCCAGCACAGCAGTGGTCTTGACGCCTTGCAGGTCGGAACCGGCCCCCGGCTCGGTCATGGCAATGGCCGTGACCATCTCGCCGGAGATCAATTTGGGCAGGTATTTGTGCTTCAGCGCCTCACTGCCGTAATGCAGGATGTACGGTGCAACAATGTCCGAGTGCAGGGAAAAACCGATGCCGGTCAGGCCCAGCCGGCTGATCTCTTCGATCACCACCGCGCTGTACAGGAAGTCCGCGCCCAGCCCGCCATATTCCTCCGGCAAGTGCGAACACAGCATGCCCGCCTCTCCCGCCTTGCTCCACAAACTGCGGTCGATGTAGCCCTGCTTCTCCCATTGCCCATGGAACGGCGCGGCGTCCTTTTCGAGGAAGGTGCGCACGCTCTCGCGGAAGAGTTCGTGTTCCGGGCTGAACAAGGTTCTGGGAATCATGGGTCACCTGCGTGGATTGTCGGACAAGGACGAGCCCACAGAGACTATGCCGCGAAGGCAGCACGGGACACTGGACACATGCGACAAAAAATAAGACGATCCAGCCGTCTGGTGACCACTTTCCCCTATAAGAATAAATGAAATTATGTCTAACCAAATCTCCACGCCGTTGCGGCGCGTCAGCATTTTGGCCATTGATCGGGTATTCGCTTCAACCCTCATGCAAGCCAAGGATTTCTTCCACCTCGCCAGCCTGCGTTACGGCAAGCAACAAGGATTGGGCCTGACTCCCGCGTTCGAATCGCGCCTGGTCAGCCCCGACGGGCAATCGGTACGCAGCTTCAGTGATGTAATCATGCCGGTGGACGGCGGCCTGGAAGACGCCGACATCATTGTGCTGCCAGCCTTCTGGGATGACTTCGACGCCTTGTGCACACGCTACCCGCAGGTGTTGCCCTGGCTGCGCGATCAGCACGCACGCGGTGCGGTGTTGTGCGGCGAAGCCACCGGGGTGTTCTGGCTTGCTGAAGCCGGCCTGCTCGATGGCAAGGAGGCGACCACCTATTGGCGTTTCTTCAATGCGTTCAGCGAACGCTTCCCCAAGGTGCAACTCAACCAGGACAAGCACCTCACCGACGCCGACAACCTGTACTGCGCGGGCGGCACCACCTCGGCGTGCGACCTCTACATCTACCTGATCGAACGTTTCTGCGGCGCCAACATCGCCCAGGCCGTGGCCCGCGACATTCTCTATGAAGTACAGCGCAGCTATGCACCCGGACGCATCGGGTTTGGCGGACAAAAGCTGCATCAGGACGTGATCATCCTGCAGATCCAGCACTGGCTCGAAGAACACTTCGCCGACAAATTCCGCTTCGAAGACGTGGCCCGGGAACACGGCATGAGCATCCGCAACTTCATGCGCCGCTTCCAGACCGCCACCGGCGACAAGCCTTTGCATTACCTGCAACGGCTGCGTATCGAAACGGCCAAAGGCCTGCTCTCGGGCAGCCGCAAGAGCATCAAGACCATCAGTTATGAGGTGGGTTACGACGATGCGAGTTTCTTTGCGCGGCTGTTCCGGCAGCACACGGAGTTGTCGCCTAACCAGTATCGCCAGCAGTTTCAGCAGGCTGCCTGACCAGAGGCAAACACAAAACTAGTGTAGGAGCTGGCTCGCCTGCGATAGCGGTGTATCAGCTAGCAGATAAGCTGGCTGACAGACCGTTATCGCAGGCAAGCCAGCTCCCACATTTTGATCTCCATTTTTCTGAAGATTTGCTTACGGCTTGTGCCCACGCGACAGGAACTCGTGGGACTGCATTTCCAGCAAGCGGCTCAGCGTGCGCTGGAACTCGAAGTTCAGGCGCCCGCCGGTATACAGGTCCTTGAGCTCGACTTCCGCCGAGATGATCAACTTGACGTTACGGTCGTAGAACTCGTCGACCATGTTGATGAAACGTCGCGCGATGTCGTCGGTGGTGACGCTCATCTGCTCCACGCCACTCAGGATCACCGCGTGGAAGATCTTGCCCAGTTCAATGTAGTCGTTCTGGCTACGCGGGCCGTCGCACAGCTGGCGGAACTCGAACCAGGCCACGTCATCACAGGTGCGCAGCGCGATGATTTCGCGGTTCTCGATCATCAGCTTGTCGTTTTCCACCGCCTGGGTGCATTCCGGCGTGAGGGCGCGGAAGCTCTTTTTCAGGCTTTCGTGGGCGGCTTCGTTCAGCGGGAAGTGGAACAGCTCCGCTTGCTCCAGGTGACGCAGGCGGTAGTCGACGCCGCTGTCGACGTTGACGATCTCGGTGTTCTGCTTGATCAGCGCGATGGCCGGCAGGAAACGCGCGCGTTGCAGGCCGTCCTTGTACAGGCCGTCAGGCACGATGTTCGAGGTGGCGACCAGGGTCACACCGTTCTTGAACAGCTCTTCCATCAAGGTGCCAAGGATCATGGCGTCGGTGATGTCGGAGACGAAGAATTCATCGAAGCAGATCACCCGGGCTTCTTCGGAGAACCGCTTGGCGATGATGGTCAGCGGGTTTTTCTCGCCCGGCAGGGTCTTCATCTCTTCATGCACGCGCTTCATGAAGCGGTGGAAGTGCGTCCGGACCTTTTCCTTGAACGGCAGCGCTTCGAAGAAGGTGTCGACCAGATAGGTCTTGCCCCGGCCTACGCCGCCCCAGAAGTACAGGCCCTTGACCGGCGTGTGGTCTTTCTTGCCAAACAGCTTGCTGAACATCCCTGGCTTGTTCTGCGAGGCCGCGATCAGGTCGTCGTACAGGCGCTGCAAATGACGCACCGCGTTTTCCTGGGCCGCGTCATGGAAGAATTCAGGGCGTTTCAGATCAGCTTGATATCGTTCTAGGGGCGTCATAATTTCGTTAGCAAGGCAACAAAAACGGGCCGTCACTGTAACGACGGCCCTGGATAATGGCAATCAACCCTTGGTCGGGTTAATCCTCGAGGGGGGTCAACGCGACGCGCAGAGCAGCGATGGCCGAATCGCGAGACGCTTCGTCGGCGAATTCCGCACTGTCCGCCACCGCCACGCCGTCCAACCATACGCTGAAGCCCAGGGCCTCGGTGCGCAGGTCCAGCGCGTCGCCGCTTTGCAGTTGCTTGGTCACTGCGCCTGCCGCCTTGCCATCGGCAAAGTTGCGCGACAACAGCAGTTGCTCACCATCGGCGGCCAGCAGGCGGAAGCGGAAACTGCCGTCGTCTTCACGGAAGCTCACGAAGCGCGCGGCTTTCGCGGCTTTCTTCTTGGCCGCGACCGGCGCTGCCGCCTGGTTGACGAACGAACGCAGGCCGACCGCTTCACGCAGTTCAGCCAGGAACGGAGCGGCCACGGCACGCGCCTTCTTGGCGCCAATCAGCAGCAAGTCTTCCATGTCCGATGGGCGCGACATCAATTGATGGTAGCGCTCACGGGCTTCGCCCAGTTGGCCATCGAGCAGTTGGAACAGACGGTTTTTCGCCTCGCCCCAACCCAGCCCTTGCAGCAGCTCGGCGCGGAACTCTTCTTCCTGGGCCTTGCTGGCAAACGCCTGGTACAGGGTGAACAGGTGCGAATTGTCCGGGTCCTTGGCTTCGCCCGGCGCGCGGGAGTCGGTGACGATCCGCGAGATCGCGTCCTTCATGTCCTTGGCGCTGGTGAACAGCGGGATGGTGTTGTCGTAGCTCTTCGACATCTTGCGGCCATCCAGGCCCGGCAAGGTGGCGACGCTTTCTTCGATCAACGCCTCGGGCATGGTGAAGAATTCTTTACCGTTGCCGAACAGGTGGTTGAAGCGTTGGCCGATGTCGCGGGCCATTTCCACGTGCTGGATCTGGTCGCGACCGACCGGCACCTTGTGCGCGTTGAACATCAGGATGTCTGCCGCCATCAGCACCGGGTAGCTGTACAGGCCCATGCTGATGCCCGCATCCGGGTCTTCGCCGGCCTCAACGTTCTTGTCCACCGAGGCCTTGTACGCATGGGCGCGGTTGAGCAGGCCCTTGGCGGCAACGCAGGTGAGCAGCCAGGTCAGCTCGGGGATTTCCGGGATGTCCGACTGGCGATAGAAGGTCACCCGGTTCACATCCAGGCCACCGGCCAGCCAGGTCGCGGCGATTTCCATGCGCGAGCGCTGGATGCGCTGCGGGTCATCGCACTTGATCAGGGCGTGGTAGTCGGCCAGGAAGTAGAAGGAATCGGCATTGGCGTCCTGGCTTGCGAGGATCGCCGGGCGGATCGCACCGGCGTAGTTGCCCAGGTGCGGCGTGCCGGTGGTGGTGATGCCGGTGAGGATACGGGTACGAGTCGTCATGGGTAATCGCTTATCAGACTGCTATCAATTCGAGAGGCGCGGCAGTACCAGATCCTTGAGATCGGTCAGCTTGCCGTGAAAAAAGTGTCCGCATTCTGCCACTTTCAGCAGCTCATGGGGGCGTTTCAGGGCGGCGGACCAATCGTAGACCAGCTGCGGGTCGACCACTTCGTCGGTTTCCGGCTGGATCAGGGTCAGCGGGCAGCCTTGTGGCAACACATCGGTATCGCGCAGGCGCATCACCGCCGCGGCAACCATAAACAGATGCGATAGCTTTTCACCCTTGGCTTCCAGGCGACCACCGAGGCTCGCCGCAACATAGCCACCGAAGGAAAAACCAAGCAAGGTGATCGGCAAATCAGGGTGTTTTGCCCGCAGCCAGGTGGCAGCCGCTTCGGCATCGTCCACTTCACCGGTGGCCATGTCGTGGGTACCGGCACTCGCGCCGACGCCACGGTAATTGAAACGCAACGTAATCAAACCGGCATCGCGGGCGGTGCGTTGCAGGGTCGATACCACTTTATTGAGCATGGTCCCACCCTGCACCGGGTTGGGGTGGCAGATCAGCGCCAGGCCACGTGGCTCGGGGTGATCCAGGTACAAGGCTTCCAATTGGCCTACCGGGCCATCGATCAAAACGGGGGTTTCACGCATGAGCAAGGAATGAACTCCGTGACCTCTCAAGGGGTCGACTCGTCTAGCTAAAAGTCTGTGCTTGGCATCATTGCGAGCTTAATCGCGGTATACAGCGCAGGTCCGAGCCGTTAACGTAAAGCAAAGCCGTTTATAGAGGAAGGACTCGTGGAACACTCGCTCTTAGTTTGGTTGTTGCCGACTCTTGCCCTGGTTGCCGGTGTCGCCATTGGTTTCCTGGTTGCTCGCTTGCTGCCGAATGCCGCGCCTAACCGCACGCAGCGTCAGTTGGATGACATTCAGGAACGTTTTGACAGTTATCAGAACGAGGTTGTTACCCACTTCAACAGCACCGCGACCCTGGTCAAGAAGCTCACCCAGAGCTACCAGGAAGTACAGGATCACCTCGCCGATGGCGCCAACCGCCTGGCCCTCGACGACATCACCCGTCAGCGCCTGCTGGCCGCGTTGCATTCCGATGCCCCGCAAACCCCACGGGAACGCCTGACCCCACCCCGGGAAAACCAGGAACCACCACGGGACTACGCGCCAAAAACGCCGAACGCTCCAGGCATGCTGGATGAGCATTACGGTTTGAAGAAGTAAATCATCTTCAAGCACTGAAAAGCCCGGCTGATCGATGATCAGCCGGGCTTTTTGTTGGATAAAAATCCGGCTCCTACAAGGACCGTGTCAGGACACGGGTTGCTCTTGCAATTGGCCGCCCTCGATCCGCACATGCCGACCATGGAAGCGCTTGAGGCTGCTGCGATGGCCGACGCTGACGATACTCAACCCCGGCAACTCGTCGATCAGCGCCTGATACAGCGTCGCTTCATCCTCTTCATCCATGGCTGACGTGGCTTCGTCCATGTACAGCCATTGCGGCGCGAACAGCAACGCCCGAGCAAAGGCCAGGCGTTGCTGTTCACCCGGCGAGAGCATGCGCTGCCAGTGATTGGCTTCATCCAACCGCCCGACCAGGTGCGGCAGGCGGCAGGTTTCCAGGACCTGTGCATAACGCTCTGCCGGGTAAACACTGTCCTCCTGTGGATAACTTAATACCGCCCTTAACGTGCCGATCGGCAAGTAAGGCTTTTGCGGCAGGAACAGATAACGCTCGGCTGGCAGGCGGATGTTGCCATGGCCGTTGGGCCATAGGTTGCCCATCGCGCGTAACAAGGTCGATTTGCCACTGCCCGAGCGACCACTGAGCATCAAGCGCTCACCTTCGGCGACGGTCAGGTCGGCACCCTGCAGCAAATGGCGGCCGTCGGCTAGGTCCAGGCTCAGGTCCTTGACCTGCAAGTTGCCGCCCTGATGCTGCAGGCCAATGCCCATGGTCCGGGTTTCGTTGTCCTGCATGGCCTGGCCGAAACTCAACAGACGATCACAGGTGGCGCGCCAACTGGCCAACAGCGTATAGGCATCGACAAACCAGCTCAGGCTGCCTTGCACACTGCCAAACGCCTGGGCAACCTGCATCAACACACCCAGTTCGATCTTTCCGGAAAAGTAACGCGGTGCCGCGACCACGAAAGGAAAGATGATCGCAATCTGGGAATAACCACTGGTAAAGAAGTTCAGGCGCTTCTTGAGCTGCATGATGCTCCAGAAATTGCTCCACACCCGCCCGAAACGCGCGCTCAATTGCTGATGTTCGTTAGGCTCGCCATTGAACAGCGCGATGCTTTCCGCGTTCTCCCGTACCCGCACCAGGCTGAAACGCAAGTCAGCCTCAAAGCGTTGTTGGCGGTTGCTCAAGCCGATCAGTTTTCGCCCAATCAGGTGGGTTAACCAACTGCCAACCACCGCGTAGACCAACGCGGCCCAGAACATGTAGCCGGGAATGGTGATGCCCCACACTTCGATGCTGCCCGACACGCCCCACAGGATCACCGAGAACGACACCAGGCTCACCAGGTTGGCGATAAAGCCCAAGCCCAGCGTGAGGGTGCTGCTGGTAAAGGCGTTGAGGTCTTCGGAGATACGCTGGTCGGGGTTGTCGGTGTAGCCGCCGTATTCCAGGTGGTAGTAATTCTTGTGGCCCAGCCACTGGGCGAAATAGGTTTCCGTCAGCCAGCGGCGCCAGCGGATGGTGAGCATCTGTTGCAGGTAGGAGGTGAACACGCCGGTCACGATCGACACCACCGCAATCACGCTGAAGTACATCAGCAAGTGCGTAAAGGCGTCGTAGTCCTTGTTTTCCAGCGCGTTGTAGAAATCACGGTTCCAGCTGTTGAACCACACCGACACGGCGACACTGAACAGCGACAACCCCAGCACTACCAACAGCAGCAGCCAGGCCTTGGCCTTTTCTTCGCTGCGCCAATAAGGCGTGATCAGCCCCCACACCCGCCGTAAAAATTGCCCACGCACCGCGTCGTTGACCGCGGAATACTCAGCGTTCTGATTCATCGTTCAGGCTCTGTAAGAAAATGTGACAGGCGTTCGAACCGATCATAGTTGATCGATTCGAGGCTCCGTGCGGCCTGAAGCAGATTGTTCAGCTGTTGTTCAGATCAGCCTCAGCGGCGTACCGGGCGCTTCTGCAACTTGCGCTGCAAGGTACGGCGGTGCATGCCCAGGGCGCGGGCAGTGGCGGAGATGTTGCCTTCGTGCTCAGTCAGCACGCGCTGGATGTGTTCCCACTGCAGACGGTCTACCGACATCGGGTTTTCCGGCACCAGAGTGTCGAGGTCGGCGTGTTCGGACAGCAAGGCTGCCAGCACGTCGTCAGCGTCTGCCGGTTTGCACAGGTAGTTGCAGGCACCACGCTTGATCGCCTCGACGGCGGTGGCGATGCTGGAGTAACCGGTGAGGATCACCACGCGCATTTCCGGGTCGAGTTCCAGCAGCTTGGGCAGCAGCACCAGGCCGGAGTCGCCGTCCATCTTCAGGTCGAGCGCGGCGTAGTCCGGCAGGTCAGCCTGGGCGATGGTGAAGCCTTCCTCGGCCGACCCTGCGGTGCTGACACGGAAACCGCGACGGCTCATGGCGCGCGCCATCACGCGGGTAAAGGTGGCGTCGTCATCTACCAGCAACAGGTGCGGCAGTTCTTCGCCTTCGACTTGGATCTCGTCACTCATCGATATCTCCTCGTGCGACACGGGGCAGGCGCAGCTCGGTGAGCGTGCCACCTTCCTCATGACTATAGAGCTTCACTGAGCCGCCCGCGCGGGTCACGCTGGCCTTGCTCAAAAACAGGCCCAGGCCGAAGCCTTTGCCCTTGGTGGTAAAGAAGGGTTTGCCGATCTGTTCGGCAATGGCCAACGGTACGCCCGCGCCGTGGTCACGAATGCTGATGGTCACGTCTTCCGCATCCCAGTCCAGCTGTACGCCCAGGCCTTCGGGGCAGGCGTCAGCGGCGTTGTTCAACAGGTTGAGCAGCGCCTGGGTCAAATCCGGTGGCGGCGCCATGCGTGGCACGGTGCCCTGCCCCAATAGATGAAACCGGTAGCTGGCTTCGGGGCGCATCAGGTGCCAACGGTTCAGGGCTTCGTCGAGCCACTGGGTCACGTCCTGCATCTCCACTGCCAGGCGGCGATTGGCTTCGGCGGCACGTACCAGTTGTTGCAAGGTCTGCTTGCACTGCTTGACCTGTTCGCGCAGCACACCGAGGTCTTCCTGCAGCGCCGGGTCGTGATGGTCCTGGGTCATTTCGTTGAGCAGCACGCTCATGGTGGCTAGCGGCGTGCCCAGTTCATGGGCCGCGCCGGCGGCCTGGGTGGCGACGGCCAGCAACTGCTGATCGCGCAGGCCTTCTTCACGGCGAATGGCGCGCAGTTCTTCCTGGCGGCGCAGCTCCTCGGCCATACGCGCGGCGAAGAAGGTGATGACCGCAGCCGACAGGGCAAAGCTCAGCCACATCCCGTAGATCTGCAGGTTTTCCCGGGCGATGGGGAAAGTTTGCAGCGGGTAGAAGCGCGCCAGCAGCAGGGTGTACAGGGTCAGGGCAATGCCAGACAGCACCACCGAATAGCGCCATGGCAGCGTTACAGCGGCGATGGTCAATGGCACCAGGTAATACGAAACAAACGGATTGGTGGAACCACCAGAGAAATACAGCAACACACTGTGGATAAACAGGTCGCAAGCCAACTGCAGGGCGTATTCCAACTCGGTCACCGGCCACGTAGTACGCAACCGGATGGCGGTGAACACACAGAGCACGATGGAAAACCCGAGGGTCACGCCCAGTTGCAGCCACGGCAGCGGCAACAAGTCGAACCAATAGGCAAGCCCGACGGAGCCGGCCTGTGCGGCCAGGACCAGGGTACGGATGAACGTCAGGCGCCAGAGGTTCTGGCGTGTGGCGGAAGTCAGTTTTACGGCGGCGAGCATGAGCTCTCCCGGTGAGCGCTGCAGGCGGATCGGCAGGAGTATAAACGAAGCGGCGCCTTGGGCATTGGGTGTGTGGCTCTTTGACGCAGTGGGCGCCGCAGCTGCAAGCCGCAAGTTGAAAGCGGCAAGATCGCTTTTTTTCACTGGCAGCTTGCAGCTTGAAACTTTTTTTCTAATTCCTAAACCCGAAGAACCCCACCCCACCGTCTACAGTCATACCGAACACGACTATCCCAAGGAGCTTCCATGTCTCGTTTCACTCGCAGTGCAGCCGCCATCACCCTCAGCATGGGCACCCTGGTCAGCCTGCCAGCACTGGCCGCTGACGCACTGAACTACAACCAGATTTCCCTGCGCGCCGAGGTCAGCCAGGAGGTGGCCCGCGACAAGATGATCGTGACGCTGTACACCGAATCCCAGAACAGCGACCCGGCCAAACTCGCTGCCGAAATCACCACCACCCTGAACAAGGCGCTGGGCCAGGCCCGCGAAGTCAAAGGCGTGACCCTGCGCCAGGGCAGCCGCAACAGCTACCCGATCTACGACAACAAGAATCAGAAGATCACCGGCTGGCGCGAGCGTGCCGAACTGCGCCTGGAAAGCGCGGACTTCCCGGCACTGTCCAAGCTCACCGGCGAACTGCTGAACACCCTGAAAATGGAAAACATGGACTTCGCCATCGCCGACGCCACGCGCAAGTCCAGCGAAGATGCACTGCTCAAGGACGCGGTCGCTGCATTTAAAGCACGCGCGCAACTGGCCACCGATGCGTTGGGCGGCAAGGGCTACAAGATCGTCAACCTGAACTTCAACACCAATGGCTACCCGATGCCTTACGCCCGTGGCGGGATGATGATGAAAGCCGCGATGGCCGATTCCGCACCCACGCCTGAGGTGGAAGCCGGCACCAGCCAGGTCAGCATGAGTGCTGATGGGGTGATTGAAGTGCTGCAATAACGCGCTGACTGAGGCGAACGGGTCTGTAACAACGGCGTCAGTACCCGTTCAGCCAACTGAAGGCCTGATAGCTGGCGCAACCTTGTGGATGCGCCTTTTTTATGGGCGCAACCGCTACCAGATAATTCAGTACATATTGTTCGTTACAAACATACTTCCTCACATCCATTCGTACAACGCTCTTTATATGTGCCCCGACTCAATACAGCGGCACAACTAACCCACCTCACACTTTTCAAAAAGTGTTAGCCGTAATATCCAAACAGATATACGGAACAGATGGCAGGAACGTCAACGCGATCATTTCCCACGCATGTATCGAACAAACCAATGCCAGGGAGGCTCACTTGCCAAGAGCGATACAGAATGATCACGACTTCTTTACCCCCTGTTCTTACATCCGCACCCAAAACAACGAACGCCTCAACAACCCCAGCCTCAAACGCAACGCCCGCTAATGCCGAACATGAGGCCCGCCAAAAAAGCCTCAAGCATCGCAATCATCACGAAACGCTTATTCCGGGTCTGCCCTATAACCCTGGGATAGAGAAGTACATCGCCAAATCGACTGCTGGGTTCAAGACGCCCAGCCAGAACACGGCAGAGATTATTCAAGTAGAGTTAAAGAAGCGTTGGAGGAAGGATTTAGATCCCGATAACACGTTTATCGTCACGTTGAACTACGACCCCAAGAAGCCAAAGCCTACGAATGGCAAAGTCTTAAACAAAATATCCCTGACCCAAGCCGCACTGCATAACGTACAGCGCGCCAATCACAACGACGAACACCAGACCCCAGCCGAAAAAAAACGATCAACCCTGCACACCTGGCTCGATCGGCTGGCGCCCGTACTCCCTGTACCCGCAGTAGTTGACCAGATAGATACAGTCGCGCATCAGCCAACGACCTACGAAGGCATATTTGTTGGCGCGCAGCCCGGTCAACGGGAGGTGTACAACACGACAAACCTGTTGCCCCATCAACCTGCGGCCTTCCGAAACATCGTGTGGAACACTGAGTTCAGCAAACCCTACACCCAGTTCCTGAATGAGTTCTGGCCCGCCCATCAGCACAAATACGAACAAATGAGCAAAGCGTCCCTAGTGGCGAGTGCCTTGGGGCAATTTGAAAACGATAGTTTGAACGCCCGTGATACCGATTTGGTGATGCGCGCCGCCGGCCTGCCGTCGAACACGACCTGGAAGAACCTGAAGCTGGACGACCTGGGCCCCGCCACCACCAAGGATCCCGACGTGCAGGTAGGCTTGTTGAGCATCAATAGCTTCAAGTCTGTGAGCTTGCTGACTATCACTGACAAGAAAACCAGCTTCGATGCGAACGGTAAGCCGATCAACCGTACACTGCTTTACATACCCGGAAACTCCTCGCCGATTCATGGGTTCGACAGCCCGTCACAGATGAAGACCTGGTTGGCGGAACAGGCGGCGGATCCGGTCAAACGTGAAGCTTTATCGATGCACTTCTCCCAGCGCGATCAGGCTGATCGCTTTTTCTCTGAAGGGGTCAATCAAACGCTGGTAGGGATCGGCGGCTGGTCGAAAAAGGATGCACCCGATGCCAGCGTTCTGGAACGCCTGAATGAATTCGACCCAGAGCAGTTCATTAAAGTTGAACCGCTGGCTGGGGACCCCTTCATCGAAATGACCCAAAGGCAGAAAAAACGCTCATACGACGATGCCGAGACCGAAATAACCACGGATGGCGACGTCACCAAAGCCACTATCCTGGAAGTGTTGGAGACCACCACAAAAATCGCGTTGATGATGACGCCCCTGGCCGCCGTCATGCCCGAAGTGGCAGTGGGGTTGGAGGTATTTTATCTCACAGCCGGGGCGGCGGAAGCCGGGATTGGTGCAGACGACCTCAAGCATGGCAAGCCCGGTGGCGCCGACCATATTGTATTCGGTGTACTGAATGCGGCCCCCTTCATCGCAGGTGGCGCGAGCAAACTGATAAAGGCCGAGCAAGGGGCGACCCATCTGGTCGGCGATAGCATCGAGGCTTCCGTCAAAGAGCCAGTGGTGCCAGACGTCGAGACGCCAGAGAAGCCCATCGTCGTTGAGCCCCCCGTTAATCGACTCAGGCCGATACAGGCAGCTAACATCAGTCAGCACGCAGTGCCGAACGGCGAGCAACTGATCGAAGGGGCAACTCGCAATTCAAAAGGTATCTATCAAGTCAAAGCCGCTGATGGCACGGACCAATGGCTCATCCGTTACACCGATGACACCGGCGTTCCCAAGGTGTATGAGATCAAAGGTGATTTCAAACTGAGCAATGATTATGTACAGATCATTGATCGTTCGACGCGCAAGCCAGTGATGACCGTGCATTCCACACTGGACGGCGAATGGGCCCGAGAAATTGGCCCCGGTGGCGCGCGCAAGTGGCCGTGGCAGCGTACGCCATCGCCGACCCCGAGTAACGAGTTGAAGCTACCGCCCAAGTTTTCCGATCAATTCGTCACAGTCGACGGTTCGAAAATCCAGGGTGCCGAACCTTTTGACAAGTACTTTAATTTCGACACAAAAACAGACTATGTTTTGTCCACGACTAACTACGAAGAACAGGGTGCGATCAAGCAGAGCCTCAACGTTTCATGGACACAGGAAGAGGAAAACTTTGCAGTTCTGGCGGGCGAAAAAGCTACGCCTTATGAAGGTGGAAGTGACTACTATGATGGCTTTGTAAAAGATTCCAATCGAAGTAATTACAGCATCCGAACGACGACATCTACTGGGAGTACGGAACACACGTTGAGTAGCACAGGGCGCAGTTCCGCCGAGGAAATACAAGCTGACAAGATCAAACAATTCGAACAACTTATTCCAGATCCAGAATTGCGTGCACGTATTTCCGAAGTGGCTCACCAGGGATCCATGGGACCAGCCATGGAGCCATTTTTTGCACATAAAACAGCCTCTGGCGAATTCGAAAACCGCCTATTAACTGATAACGTACTTATCAGTAATCGTGACCATGTGCACTTTCACATCGACTACGACCCCTCCAAAAATGTCACCCACGTGACGGCCTCCGGGAACTATCGTCTCATGCACACAGAAGAGGGCGCGCTGGACAACATAAACATCCAGGCCAGGCGCACCTTTACTATTCACCACACCCCCTCGGCGGGCAGCCGCTACACGATCGACAAAAATGCGCCGACCCATTTCGAAATATCGGTTAAAACACCTTAAACATGGTGAAAAAACGAGGCGTGATTAGCGTTACCCCTCGGCCATCTACCTGAAAATGCTTAACGGCGGTAACCTCGGTTACCGCCGTTTTTCGTTCGGGCAGCATTTACCTGCCACCTCAGGGGTCTCCATGGAAAGAATTGCCTTAAAACCGCTCATCCTCGCCGCAGGCCTGCTGGCCTTCATGCCGCTGGCCCAGGCCGCCAGCACCCTGGTTTACTGCTCCGAAGCCAGCCCCGCCGGTTTCGACCCCAGCCAGTACACCAGCGGCACCGATTTTGATGCCTCTGCCGAAACCGTGTTCAACCGCCTCACCCAGTTCAAGCGCGGCGGTACCGAAGTCGAACCGGGTCTGGCGACCCGTTGGGACATCTCCAAAGACGGCCTGACCTACACCTTCCACCTGCGCGATGGCGTCAAATTTCACACCACCGATTTCTTCACCCCTACCCGCGACTTCAACGCGGATGATGTGCTGTTTACCTTCAATCGCCTGCTGGATGCGCAAAGCCCATTCCGCAAGGCCTACCCCTCCGAGTCGCCGTACTTCACCGACATGGGCTTGAACACCACGATCAAGAGCGTCGACAAACTCGACGAACACACCGTGCGCTTCAACCTGAATAACGTCGATGCGTCGTTTGTGCAGAACCTGGCCATGAGCTTCGCCTCGGTGCAATCCGCCGAGTACGCCGCGCAACTGCTCAAGCAAGGCAAGGCCGAAGAGATCAACCAGAAACCGGTCGGCACCGGGCCGTTCGTGTTCAAGCGCTACCAGAAGGACTCGCAGATCCGCTACGTGGCCAACAAACAGTATTGGAAGCCTGAGGATGTGAAACTCGACAACCTGGTGTTCGCCATTACCCCGGACGCCGCGTCGCGCCTGCAAAAGCTCAAGGCCGGGGAATGCCAGGTCAGCGGTTACCCGCGCCCTGCGGATATAGAAGTGATGAAGCAGGACCCGAACTTGCGCGTACTGCAGCAAGCCGGTTTCAACCTGGGGTTTCTGGCCTACAACGTGACACACCCGCCGCTGGACCAACTCAAGGTGCGCCAGGCCTTGGACATGGCCATCGATAAGCCGGCAATTATCAAGGCCGTGTACCAGAGCGCCGGGCAATTGGCGCAGAACGCGCTGCCACCTGCGCAGTGGTCTTATGACCCCAGCATCAAGGACGCACCTCACGATCCAGTGAAGGCCAAGGCGCTACTAAAAGAAGCAGGGGTTGCACCAGGCACCACCATCAACCTGTGGGCAATGACCGTGCAACGCGCCTCCAACCCCAACGCGCGCATGTCCGCACAAATGATCCAGCAGGATTGGGAAAAGATTGGCATCAAGGCCAATATCGTCAGCTATGAGTGGGGCGAATACATCAAGCGGGCCAAAAACGGTGAGCACGACGCCATGATTTATGGTTGGACCGGTGACAATGGCGACCCGGATAACTGGCTGGGCGTGCTCTACAGTTGTGCCGCGGTCAAGGGCAGCAACTACGCCAAATGGTGTAACCCGGCCTACGACAAGCTGGTGCAGCAAGCCAAGGTCAGTAATGACCGCGAGCAGCGTATCAAGTGGTATCAACAGGCTCAGAAAATCCTTAAGGAACAAGTACCTATAACGCCTATTGCGAACTCGACGGTTTTCCAACCGCTGCGCAAGGAAGTACAGGACTTCAAGATCAGCCCCTTTGGCCTGACGCCGTTCTATGGCGTGAGTCTAGATAAGTAACAGCAGCGCCCCAACCGAGTGCGCTAGACGCCTCGGTTGGTCATTTTTGGTGCGTCAGTTGCACCGAAAAAACCCTCAAAATATGCGCAAATATGTACAAACTTTCATAATTGCGACATTCCTGTACGTTCGTACCACTGTTTCACCCTCACAACGGTTCAGCATCTTGCAATGGGTATGGCGCCTGCATAAGTATCCGCAGGCCGACTCACGAGGTCGCCCTCACCACCAAAAATGACAACAAATCATGAGGCCAACATGCTTAAACACGCAGTCATTCCGTTAATTGTTAGCGCTGGCCTTATGGCCGCAGCTCCTTTCGCCCAAGCGGCGACTAACCTGGTGTTCTGCTCCGAAGGGAGCCCGGCCGGTTTCGACCCAGGCCAGTACACCACCGGAACAGACTTCGATGCCTCGGCCGAAACCATGTTCAACCGCCTGACCCAGTTCGAACGCGGCGGCACCGCTGTGATTCCTGGGTTGGCCACCAGCTGGGACGTGTCCCCGGATGGCTTGACCTACACCTTCCACCTGCGTGATGGCGTCAAGTTCCACACCACCTCGTACTTCAAGCCGACCCGTACCTTCAATGCCGATGACGTGCTGTTCACGTTCAACCGCATGATCAACAAGGACGATCCGTTCCGCAAAGCCTACCCCACTGAGTTCCCGTACTTCACGGACATGGGGATGGACACCAACATCAAGAACATCGAGAAGGTCGATGAACACACCGTCAAGTTCACCCTTGGCACCGTGGACGCCGCCTTCATCCAGAACCTGGCAATGAGCTTCGCTTCGATCCAGTCGGCTGAATACGCCGCCCAACTGTTGAAAGAAGGCAAGGCTGCGGACATCAACCAGAAGCCGGTCGGCACTGGCCCGTTCGTGTTCAAGAGCTACCAGAAAGACTCGAACATCCGTTACACCGGCAACAAGGACTACTGGAAACCTGAAGACGTGAAGATCGACAACCTGATCTTCGCCATCACCACCGACCCGTCGGTGCGTATCCAGAAGCTGAAGAAAAACGAATGCCAGATCACCCTGTTCCCACGTCCGGCCGACCTCAAGGCGCTGGAAGCGGACAAGGACCTGAAACTGCCGAACCAGGCCGGTTTCAACCTGGGCTATATCGCCTACAACGTCATGGACAAGGTCAAGGGCAGCGACCAGCCAAACCCATTGGCTGACCTGCGCGTACGCCAGGCGCTGGACATGTCGGTGAACAAGCAGCAGATCATCGATTCCGTGTACCAGGGTGCCGGCCAACTGGCCGTCAACGCCATGCCGCCGACCCAATGGTCGTATGACACCACCATCAAGGACGCCAAGTACGACCCTGAGAAAGCCAAGTCGCTCCTCAAGGAAGCCGGCGTCAAGGAAGGTACTGAAATCGTTCTGTGGGCCATGCCGGTTCAGCGTCCGTACAACCCGAACGCCAAGCTGATGGCAGAAATGCTGCAAAACGACTGGAAGAAGATCGGCCTCAACGTGAAGATCACCAGCTACGAGTGGGGCGAGTACATCAAGCGCTCCAAAGGTGGCGAGAACCAAGCCATGATCATTGGCTGGAGCGGTGACAATGGTGACCCGGACAACTGGCTGAACGTGCTGTTCGGCTGCGACTCGCTGTCCGGTAACAACTTCTCGAAATGGTGCGACAAGAAATTCGACGGCATCGTGAAAGAAGCCAAGGCCACGTCGGACGTCGCCAAACGCACCGAGCTGTACAAGCAGGCGCAACATATCCTCAAAGATGCAGTCCCGATGACACCTATCGCGCACTCGACGGTGTATCAACCCATGCGCAACACCGTGCAGGACTTCAAGATCAGCCCGTTTGGCTTGAACTCCTTCTACGGCGTGAGCGTAAGCGGCAAGTAAGAAGCCATGACGGCGACGTTTCATAACGTCGCCGTTATTGCATCCGCCTGGACCGTAGGAAACAGACCACGCTCGAAATCGTTGCGTCCTACAGCAATGAACTGCGATGTGTGTCTCCGTTGCCTACAAGGTCAATCCAATTTGGTGCATTTACTGCCAGGTCCACGACCCATAACGTCGTAGGACAGCGGAAGCTCCTTACATGGATAGGCACTTGCTGCGTGTGGGATCAGTGATGTCGCCCTGGCACGCCGGGGTGATTGCTCGCTGATGACAATTACAAACAAGGATCGGGATCGTCATGCGCCATACCACCGTTCTATCCGCAATTTTTGGCACCAGCCTGTTGGCTGCGGCCATGATGGGCCACGCCGCCGACAAGCGGAGCCTGGTGTTCTGCTCGGAAGGCAGCCCGGCAGGCTTTGACACCGCGCAATACACCACCGCCACCGATAACGATGCGGCCGAGCCGCTGTACAACCGCCTGGTTGAGTTTGAAAAGGGCGAGACGGGTGTCGTACCTGCGCTGGCAACCAAGTGGGATATTTCGCCAGACGGACTGACCTACACCTTTCACCTGCGTGAAGGGGTGAAATTCCACAGCAACAAGGAATTCAAGCCGACGCGCGACTTCAACGCCGACGACGTGCTGTTCACCTTCAACCGCATGCTTGACCCCGACCACCCGTTCCGCAAGGCCTACCCCACCGAGTTTCCGTACTTCAACGGGATGAGCCTGAACAAGAACATCGCCAAGGTCGCGAAAACCGACCCGCATACCGTGGTGATCACCCTGAACACGGTGGACGCCGCATTTATCCAGAACATCGCCATGAGCTTTGCCGCGATCCTCTCGGCCGAATATGCCGAGCAGTTGCTCAAGGCCGGCAAGCCCAGCGACATCAATCAGAAGCCGATCGGCACGGGCCCCTACGTGTTCCAGCGGTATCAGAAAGATTCGCAGATCCGTTACGTGGCCAACAAACAGTACTGGGACCCGAGCAAGGTCAAGCTGGACCAGTTGATCTTCGCCATCAACACCGACGCGTCGGTGCGGGTGCAAAAGCTCAAGGCCGGCGAATGCCAGGTGACCCTGCATCCGCGCCCGGCTGACGTCGATGCCCTCAAGGCCGACCCGAACCTGCAACTGCTGACCAAACCGGGTTTCAACCTAGGCTACATCGCCTACAACGTGCGCCACAAACCTTTCGACCAGCTCGAAGTGCGCCAGGCGTTGGACATGGCGGTGAACAAGCAGAGCATCCTGAACGCCGTGTACCAGGGTGCGGGGCAACTGGCGGTCAACGCCATGCCGCCGACGCAGTGGTCCTACGACGACAGCATCAAGGACGCCGCCTACAACCCGGAAAAAGCCAAGGAACTGCTCAAGGCCGCCGGCGTGAAGGAAGGTACCGAGATCACCCTGTGGGCGATGCCGGTACAACGGCCGTACAACCCCAACGCCAAGCTGATGGCCGAGATGCTGCAGAGCGACTGGGCCAAGATCGGCCTCAAGGTCAAGATCGTCAGCTACGAATGGGGCGAATACATCAAGCGCACCAAGAACGGTGAGCACGATGTGAGCCTGATCGGCTGGACCGGCGACAACGGTGACCCGGACAACTGGCTGGGCACCCTCTACAGCTGCGACGCCATCGGCGGGAACAACTACTCCATGTGGTGTGACCCGGCGTACGACAAGCTGATCAAGCAAGCCAAGGTCGTGACCGACCGCGAACAAAGGACTGTTCTGTACAAACAGGCGCAGCAACTGCTCAAGCAGCAGGTGCCGATCACGCCAGTCGCCCACTCGACGGTCAACCAGCCGTTAAGCGCCAAAGTCGAAGGGTTCAAGGTCAGCCCCTTCGGCCGGAACGTGTTCTCGGGCGTCAGTATCACCCCATAAGAAAATAACCGGATTGCGCAAGGCGAACCCCGCCTTGCTGCAAACGCGCGGCCTTTTGTTGGGATTTTTCCTACGCCAAACGTTTGCAAAGGCTTGAACGAGTTACACACCCAATAGCCGGATCACCAAAAAAGACCGGCATTAAAAAGAGAACCAAAGGAGCTTCACCCATGAAACTGAGCAGCAAAGCGCTTCTGGCCCTGGCCATCAGCAGCATCACGGCAACCGCCTACGCTGAAACCGCCAGCCAGGACTTCGTTCCAACCACATTGGCCGGCGCCAGCGCCCAAAGCGAGGCCAAGGGCTTTATCGACGGTCAAAGCCTGGGCGGTACCACTCGCAACTGGTATGCGAACGAAATGAAGTTTCGCAACGACCGTTTCAGCTATAGCAAAGACGGCGTGAAGACGCCGATCTCGCGCCGTATCAACTGGGCCCAGGGCACCATCCTCAACTACACCTCGGGCTTCACCCAAGGCACTGTCGGGGTCAGCACTGAAGTCGCAGCCTACAACTTCATCGCCCTCGACCGCGACCGCAAAGATATCGCCGGCGGTTCCAACCGTACCCTGGCGGATTCCGGCGGCGACGCTGTAGGCCAGTGGAGCAAACTGGGCCTGGCCAACGTCAAGTTCCGTGTTTCCAACACCACCTTGACCGCCGGTCGCCAGAACTTCAGCACCGGTATCGTCGACACCATCGGCAACCGTGCACTGCCATCGAGCTTCGAAGGTGTGAGCTTCAACAGCGAAGAGTTCAGCAACCTGTCGTTCCAGGGCGGCATCTTCGATCGCGTTTCGCCGCGTACCGAACAAAGCCTGTCGAAATTCCGTTCCGAGTACGGCAATGGCCAGGAAACCGACAAGGTCAAAACCCTGGGCTTCAACTACCAGCCGTTCAAGAGCCTGAAAACCAGCGTATTCGCCGCTAACGTCGAAGACTTCTGGAACCAGTACTACTTCGGTGCCACCCACGAATTGGGTGATGCACAGACCCTGGCACTGACCACCGGCCTGAACTACTACAAAACCACCGACACCGGCAGCAAGAAGATGGGCAACATCGACAACGACACTTACTCGTTGTCCCTGGGCTTGACCCACCAGGCCCACAGCCTGACCTTCTCGTACCAGGAAGTGAACGGTGACGAGTACTTCGACTACCTGCACGAAACCAACGGCATCTACCTGGCAAACTCCCTGACTTCGGACTTCAACAGCCCGAACGAGAAGTCTTTCCAGATCGCCTACGCCATCAACATGGCCGAATACGGCGTGCCAGGCCTGAAGTTCAACGTCTACTCGGCGCGCGGTTGGGGCATCGACGGTACTCACTACAACGGCACCGCCTACGGCGAAGCCGGCGCATCGCGTAGCGACCTGCGCCTGATGGACGGCGAGAAACACCAGGAATACGGCGTTGGTACTTCCTACGCAATTCAGAGCGGCCCGCTCAAGGCCACTACGATCCGTGGCACCTACGTGACTCACCGCGCCAGCGCCCAACAAGCTGACGGCAACATCAAAGAGTTCCGCCTGGTCACCACCATCCCGTTCAACATTCTTTAATTAGCGCCAGGTAAACGGCGGGCTCAGGACGAGCCCGCCGTCTACGCTTGTCTGGTCCCATCGATTGCAGAGGGCTATGAATGAAAATGCTTCCGCTACAAGCCACCATGGCCGCCGCGCTGTTGAGCGTGGCGATCGGCGTTTCGGCCAAACCACTGGTTGTCTGCACCGAAGCCAGCCCGGAAGGTTTCGACCCGGTCCTGTACACCACGGCCGTGACCGCAGACGCCGCCGCTGAAACCATGTTCAACCGTCTGGTGGACTTCAAGCCAGGCACCACTGAAATCGTTCCCGCGCTCGCCAAGACCTGGGAAATCAGTGACGACGGCCTGACCTATACCTTTCATCTGCGCGATGACGTCAAGTTCCACACCACCGACTATTTCAAACCCACGCGCAACTTGAATGCCGATGACGTGCTCTGGAGCTTCCAGCGCCAGTTGGACCCGAAACACCCTTGGCATAACAAATCCACCACGGGTTTCCCCTATTTTGAAAGCATGGGCTTCAAGGAACTGCTCAAAAGTGTCGAGAAGACTGATGACCACACGGTGGTCTTCACCCTGACGCGCCCTGAAGCACCGTTCCTGGCCGATGTCGCGATGCCGTTTACCGCCATCCACTCCGCTGAATACGCCGACAAACTGCTCGCCGCCGGTAAGACCGATGAGCTCAATAGCAAGCCGATCGGCACCGGCCCGTTCATCTTCATCCGCTACCAGAAAGATGCCCAGGTACGCTTCAAGGCCAACCCGGAGTACTTCCGTGGCAAGCCGCCGGCCGACCCGTTGATCCTGGCCATTGCGGTCGACAACAACGTGCGCCTGCAGAAGCTCAAGGCCAACGAATGCCAGGTCGCGCTATATCCCAAGCCGGATGACCTGCCCAGCATCAAGAAAGACCCGAACCTGAAGGTCGATGAACTGGCGGCGATGACCACCGCCTACACCGCACTGAACACCACCCACAAGTACATGAGCGACGCGCGGGTGCGTCATGCGATCAACATCGCGTTCGACAAAAAAGGCTACAACGAATCGCTGTACGGCAAAGGCAACGCTGTCGATGCCACCGGCCCGTTTCCCCCCACGCTGCTGGGCTTCAACGACAAGCTGAAAAACCCACCGCGCGACCTCGATAAGGCCCGCGCCCTGCTCAAGGAAGCCGGCGTGCCGGAAGGCACCGAGTTCACCCTGTTCACCCGTAACGGCGGCGGCCCGACCAACCCTAACCCGATGCTCGGCGCCCAGCGCATGCAGGCGGATCTGGCGCAGATTGGCCTGAAGGTGAATATCAAAGTCATGGAATGGGGCGAAATGCTCAAGCGTGCTAAAAACGGCGAGCACGACATGGTGTCCGCCGGTTGGGCGGGGGATAACGGCGACCCGGATAACTTCCTCACGCCGAACCTGAGTTGCGATGCAGCGAAAAACGGCGAAAACTACGCGCGCTGGTGTAACAAAGAGTTTCAAGACTTGATCGACAAGGCGCGCGCTATCGCTGAACCCGCACAACGCGCTGCACTCTATGAACAAGCCATGGACGTTTTCGACAAGGACCAACCATGGATTCCCATGGCTTACCCGAAAATGTTCACCGCCATGCGCAAGAACGTCGAGGGTTATACCCAAAGCCCTCTGACGAACAATAACTTCGCCACTACCCAGGTGAAGTAAATAAGAAAAACGCTCGGCACCGTCGACACTGACGGTGCCGAACCTGCCTAACCGGCTGATTGAGGTACACGACAAGATGTTTAGCTTTATTGCCCGCCGACTGGGGTTACTGATCCCCACGTTTTTCGGCATAACGTTGCTCACGTTTGCGTTGATTCGCATGATCCCTGGCGACCCCGTCGAAGTCATGATGGGCGAGCGGCGCGTCGACCCCGAGATGCACGCACAGGCAATGGAACGCCTTGGCCTTAACAAGCCGTTGTATGCGCAATACCTGGACTACGTCGGCAAATTGGCCCAGGGCGACCTTGGCGAATCGCTGCGTACTCGCACCAGCGTGTGGACCGAATTCACCGCACTCTTCCCGGCGACCCTGGAACTGTCCATGGCCGCCCTGCTGTTCGCCGGTATCCTGGGCCTGTTGGCCGGGGTGATCGCGGCCTTGAAGCGAGGATCCCTGTTCGACCATGGGGTGATGGGCATCTCCCTGGCGGGATATTCGATGCCGATCTTCTGGTGGGGCCTGATCCTGATCATGTTCTTCTCGGTAAGCCTGGGCTGGACCCCGGTTTCCGGGCGTATCGACCTGCTCTACGACATCGAGCCACGCACCGGCTTCATGCTGATCGACACCCTGCTGGCTGACGAGCCGGACGCTTTCTTCGACGCCCTGCACCACCTGATCCTGCCGGCCATCGTGCTCGGCACCATCCCGCTGGCGGTGATCGCGCGGATGACCCGTTCGTCGATGCTCGAAGTCCTGCGTGAAGACTATATCCGCACCGCCAAGGCCAAGGGCCTGTCGCCGGCGCGCGTGGTGTTCGTGCACGGCCTGCGTAACGCGCTGATCCCGGTACTGACCGTGGTCGGTCTGCAAGTCGGCACCCTGCTGGCCGGTGCGGTTTTGACCGAAACCATCTTCTCCTGGCCCGGCATCGGCAAATGGCTGATCGAAGCCATTGGCGCGCGGGACTACCCGGTGGTGCAGAACGGCATCCTGCTGATCGCCTGCCTGGTGATCCTGGTGAACTTCGTGGTGGATATCCTCTACGGCTTCGCCAACCCACGCATCCGTCACCAGCGCTGAGATCATGACCATGACCACACCTACTCAAGTGTCAGCAGTCGATCAAAGCCTGCTGTACCCGTCCCCGTACAAAGAATTCTGGCAAGCCTTCTCCAAGAACAAAGGCGCGGTTGCCGGCCTGCTGTTCATGTTGCTGATCGTGTTCTGCGCGATCTTTGCCCCGTGGGTTGCACCGCATAACCCAAGCGAGCAGTACCGCGACTTCCTGCTGACCCCGCCGGCTTGGCTGGAAGGCGGGCAGATACAGTTCCTGCTCGGCACCGATGAACTGGGCCGTGACCTGCTCTCGCGCCTGATCCAGGGCTCGCGCCTGTCCTTGCTGATCGGCTTGTCGTCGGTCGTGATGTCGCTGATCCCGGGGATCCTGCTGGGTCTGTTCGCCGGGTTCTTCCCGCGCCTGCTCGGCCCGACCATCATGCGCCTGATGGACATCATGCTGGCCCTGCCGTCGCTGCTGCTGGCCGTTGCCATCGTCGCGATCCTCGGCCCTGGCCTGATCAACACCGTGATCGCCATCGCCATCGTGTCGCTGCCGTCCTACGTCCGCCTGACCCGCGCGGCGGTGATGGGCGAACTGAACCGCGACTATGTGACTGCCGCCCGCCTCGCCGGCGCCGGCCTGCCACGCCTGATGTTCATCACCGTGCTGCCTAACTGCATGGCGCCGCTGATCGTCCAGGCCACCCTGAGCTTCTCCTCGGCGATCCTCGACGCCGCGGCCCTGGGCTTCCTGGGCCTTGGCGTACAACCGCCAACCCCGGAGTGGGGCACCATGCTGGCTTCGGCCCGTGACTACATCGAACGCGCCTGGTGGGTGGTGAGCCTGCCTGGTTTGACTATTTTGCTCAGCGTGCTGGCAATCAACTTGATGGGTGACGGCCTGCGCGACGCGCTGGACCCGAAACTCAAGAACGCCGCCTGAGGAGATTCCCATGTCACTGTTAGAAATCAAGAATCTCAATGTCCGCTTCGGCGACAAGACCGCCGTGCCGGTGGTCGATGGCCTCGACATTTCCGTCGACAAAGGCGAAGTACTGGCAATCGTTGGCGAGTCGGGGTCGGGTAAATCCGTGACCATGATGGCGCTGATGGGCCTGATCGAGCACCCCGGCATCGTCACCGCCGATGCCCTGAACTTCGACGGCAAGGACATGCTCAAGTTGAGCAGCCGCCAGCGCCGCCAGATCGTCGGCAAAGACCTGGCGATGGTGTTCCAGGACCCGATGACCGCGCTGAACCCCAGCTACACCGTGGGTTTCCAGATTGAAGAAGTGCTGCGCCTGCACCTGAAAATGTCCGGCAAGCAAGCGCGCAAGCGGGCCATCGAGCTGTTGGAAAAAGTTGAGATCCCAGGCGCTGCCAGCCGTATGGATGCCTACCCGCACCAACTGTCCGGCGGCATGAGCCAACGTGTGGCCATCGCCATGGCGATTGCCGGCGAGCCAAAGCTGCTGATTGCCGACGAACCGACCACCGCGCTGGACGTCACCATTCAAGCGCAGATCATGGACCTGCTGCTGGCCCTGCAGAAAGAGCAGAACATGGGCCTGGTGCTGATCACCCACGACCTCGCGGTCGTGGCCGAAACCGCCCAGCGCGTGTGTGTGATGTACGCCGGCCAAGCCGTGGAAGTCGGCCAGGTGCCGCAACTGTTCGACATTCCGGCGCACCCGTACAGCGAAGCCCTGCTCAAGGCGATCCCCGAGCACAGCCTCGGCGCCACGCGCCTGGCTACGCTGCCGGGTATCGTGCCCGGTCGTTATGACCGTCCGCAGGGTTGCCTGCTGTCGCCGCGCTGCCCGTACGTGCAGGAAAACTGCCGTACCCAGCGCCCCGGCCTTGACCCGAAAAGCAACAGCCTCGCGCGCTGCTTCTACCCCTTGAACCAGGAGGTGGCGTAATGGCCGTCGTTCTTACTGCCCGCGACCTGACCCGTCACTATGAAGTGTCCCGTGGCCTGTTCAAGGGCCACGCCACGGTGCGTGCCCTCAATGGCGTGTCCTTTGAGTTGGAAGCCGGCAAGACCCTCGCCGTCGTCGGCGAGTCGGGTTGCGGCAAATCCACCCTGGCCCGTGCGCTCACCTTGATTGAAGAGCCGTCCTCCGGTTCCTTGAAAATCGCCGGCCAGGAAGTCGCCGGCGCCGACAAGGCCCAGCGCAAGCAACTGCGCAAAGACGTGCAGATGGTGTTCCAGAGCCCGTACGCCTCGCTCAACCCACGCCAGAAAGTCGGTGATCAACTGGGCGAGCCGCTGTTGATCAACACCAACCTGTCCGCCGCCGAACGCCGTGAGAAAGTGCAGGCGATGATGAAGCAAGTGGGCCTGCGCCCCGAGCATTATCAGCGCTACCCGCACATGTTCTCCGGTGGTCAGCGCCAGCGCATCGCCCTGGCCCGCGCCATGATGCTGCAACCCAAAGTGCTGGTGGCGGATGAGCCCACCTCCGCACTGGACGTGTCGATCCAGGCCCAGGTGCTCAACCTGTTCATGGACCTGCAGCAAGAATTCAACACGGCCTACGTGTTCATCTCCCACAACCTGGCGGTGGTCCAACATGTTGCCGATGATGTGATGGTGATGTACCTCGGTCGCCCGGTGGAAGTGGGCCCCAAGGAGGACATCTACGCGCGTCCCCTGCACCCGTACACCCAGGCGCTGCTGTCGGCCACCCCGACCATCCACCCGGACCCGAACAAGCCGAAGATCAAGATTGTCGGCGAGTTGCCCAACCCACTGAACCCACCGCCTGGCTGCGCGTTCCACAAGCGCTGCCCGTATGCGACCGCACGGTGCAGCACCGAGGAGCCGCAGTTGCGGCCGCTGGATAACCGCCAAGTGGCTTGCCATTACGCGGAGCAATTTGTGGCGTGACACCGCAACAAAAATGCCCTGGGTGACTAAGCCCAGGGCATTGCATGTGTTCTACAGCCCTTCCCATCAGGTTGCGCATCAGCCTGGCGGGAGGGGTTTTCTTTTGGGCTTGGATGGAAAACGCTTGCGCAGGGTTTTACCCCAGGGAGCAGCCCCCTTGACGTCGCCCTCGCCCTTTATCGAAATAACACCGCCGTTCAGGGCAACCTCAATCCCAAAAATGAGCTTAACGCGCCAAATGCCCGGATCGCTGGAAGAAAAGTCCGCCGCTTCCCGAACCACGTAGCCGCCCTGCCAACTATTAGGTCGACCGCCGACAGTGTAATGAACCGAGGCTTGATACTCGTCATGGGAACCGTAGGTGTATTTCTTACTTTGCGGGTCTCGTTCTGGAATATAAAGCGTCAGCTCGACATCTACACCATCGCTTGCAGTGGAACGGGCTTGAACCACGAAATCCTCGCTTTGGTCATCAGCCACAAAACCCAGATCGGTCGATTCAAAGGCCTGAGCTCCCACTTTCCATTTAAACCGTCCCGTCGCGTTGTTTTTCATGGTGCTCTCCTGTTTCAGGCATTGAACGGCCCCTGGATAAAGACACCTGAAAAATAAGGAGACGAGCGCCGGCCGTCTACTGTCAAACCTGACAGGTCGGCTCAGCAATCAAAGGTAATGGGGAGCGTCAAAGAATGCGTTCCCACGCAGAGCGCGGGAACGATCGCGGGCATTACAGGCAGGGGGGCCCAGGCGTATCAGGTGTCGCTGTCACCTTCAGTGTCATCGTCATCTGGCGGCGCTTGCTGGTCGTCATCATCCTTTGAGCCGCCCTGATCTTCGTCACCGGGTTCCGACTCGCTCTTGGCCAGTTGCAATCCACCGGCCTGCACCGTCTTCGCCGCCACAAAGCCCGGCGCCTGGCTCTGCACAGCCGCATTGGCCCATGCGGACGAGATGCCCAGGGATAACATCACCAACACTTTCAGCAACAGCACTACACGTTGAAAGATAGTCATGGTCGATTTCCGTCCAGTCAGTGAATCACGTGCGGCGGCGTACGACCGTCGCTGTGGATTAAGCTAGTTCCGATCCTGGGTTTGCGCCAATTACGCCTCAGGTATCGCCATCATCGTAGGTTTCGCTGTCTTCGCCCTCGTTGTAAGGGTTTTCTGCATCCTCCTTCGGCGCCGGCTGGGCCTGGGGCTGCCAGCTGCCAGAGTTGACCTCGTTCTGTTTGCGCTTGGTGACCGGTCCAGTGTCCTTCCACTGGGGGGTGCCTGCACCCGCCAACGCCCAGGCGGCAGACAACCCCAAGACGCCAAGCAGCACCAGTTGAATGGCGCATCGAGTTAAACGCATCAGGAACTCCTATTCCGTCGGTGAATCGGTGAAATATGTGAACGCTAGACCGGATACGGGGTTAGCGCCAATTCAGTAGGAGCCGGCTTGCCGACTCCTACTGGTTGGGTTTGTGGCGAGCATGAAAAAGGGCGAAGCCATTACAGCTTCGCCCTTTATCGACCGCTTGGACCTTAGTGGTGCTCGCGGGTCGCGCGGAATTTCACATCTGGCCAGCGCTCTTCCATCAGCGCCAAGTTGACCCGGGTCGGCGCCAGGTAGGTCAGGTGACCGCCGCCGTCCACCGCGAGGTTTTCCACGGCTTTGTTGGAGAACTCTTCCAACTTCTTCTTATCGCTGCACTCGATCCAACGCGCGGAGTACACGGTGATTGGCTCGTAGGAGCATTCGACCTTGTATTCCTCTTTAAGGCGGCTGGCGACCACGTCGAACTGCAGCACGCCGACGGCGCCGAGGATGATGTCGTTGCTGCGCTCGGGGAAGAACACCTGGGTGGCGCCCTCTTCCGCCAGTTGCTGCAGGCCCTGGCGCAGTTGCTTGGACTTGAGCGGGTCACGCAGGCGCACGCGGCGGAACAGTTCCGGGGCGAAGTGCGGGATACCGGTAAAGCCCAGCGCTTCGCCTTCGGTGAAGGTGTCGCCGATCTGGATGGTGCCGTGGTTGTGCAGGCCGATGATGTCGCCGGCGTAGGCTTCTTCGAGCTGTTCACGCTCGGAGGAGAAGAACGTCAAGGCGTCGCCGATGCGCACGTCCTTGCCGGTACGCACGTGGCGCATCTTCATGCCTTTTTCGTATTTGCCGGAGCAGATGCGCATGAAGGCGATACGGTCGCGGTGCTTGGGGTCCATGTTCGCCTGGATCTTGAACACGAAGCCGGTGAATTTCTCTTCCACCGGTTCCACGGTGCGCTCGTTGGCAACACGGGCCAGAGGCTTGGGCGCCCAGTCGACAACGGCGTCGAGTACATGGTCGACACCGAAGTTGCCCAGGGCGGTCCCGAAGAACACCGGGGTCAGTTGGCCGTCGAGGAACTCCTGCTGGTTGAACTCATGACAGGCGCCCTGCACCAGTTCCAGCTGATCGACAAAGCGGTCGTACTCGTCACCCAGGTGGGCGCGGGCTTCGTCGGAGTCGAGTTTCTCGATGATCTTGGTTTCGGTGCGCTCGTGACCGTGGCCGGCGGTGTAGACAATGATGTAGTCGTCAGCCAGGTGGTACACGCCCTTGAAGTCGCGGTAGCAACCGATCGGCCAGGTGATCGGCGCGGCCTTGATCTTCAGGACGGCTTCGATTTCGTCCAACAGTTCGATCGGGTCGCGGATGTCGCGGTCGAGTTTGTTGATGAAGCTGACGATCGGCGTATCACGCAGACGGCACACGTCCATCAGCGCGATGGTGCGGGGCTCGACGCCTTTACCGCCGTCGAGGACCATCAGCGCCGAGTCCACCGCGGTCAGGGTGCGGTAGGTGTCTTCGGAGAAGTCTTCGTGGCCCGGGGTATCGAGCAGGTTGACCATGTGGTCGCGATACGGGAACTGCATGACCGACGTGGTAATGGAAATACCCCGTTGTTTTTCCATTTCCATCCAGTCGGAGGTGGCATGGCGGTCGGATTTGCGGGATTTCACCGTGCCGGCCACCGCGATTGCCTTGCCCATCAGCAAGAGCTTCTCGGTGATGGTGGTTTTACCGGCATCGGGGTGGGAAATAATGGCGAAAGTGCGGCGTTTCGCGACTTCGGCGGCCTGGTGGGTCATGGGAAATCGCCTGGCAGGTGAGTCAAAAAAGGGCGGCGAGTATAGCGCAAACCCCAGGGGCCGGACCACCGTTCACCCGATTGGGGGTGGCTAATTGCTGCCAAGTGTGGAACCTTTTAAAAGGTAGAGACGTCCACTCCCCTGCTGCCGCACTCGGAACAGGGGCTGATAAATCAGCAAGTTAGCCTGACGAGGCTGCGCTCATGGCTCGATCGCATACCGCGTTGCCGGTATCGGCGAGCTGCTTTTCGCGAACTCATTCGCCGACAGCCAGGAATGGCATTGCCGCTCGGAAATGTGTTCGCCGACAAAAGAAAAAAGGAGTCCGCCTGTGGCTATTCGCTATGGCAAAGGGCTGATAGGAGGAGCGGTTGTCGTCGCCCTCCTGGCCCTGCTGGTCCACTGGATCGGCATCAACACGATCGAACTGTACCGCGACGATTTGTTGTTTTACCTGCAAGCTCATCTGATCCTCGTTCTTGTCTCCATGCTGGCCGCCCTGATTGTGGGCATCCCCGCCGGTATCCTGCTCAGCCGACCGAACATGGTCGGGCGTGCAGAACGCTTCATGCAGATCTTCAACATCGGCAACACCGTCCCTCCCCTGGCCGTACTGGCCATCGCCCTCGGCGTCCTTGGCATCGGCAGCGGCCCGGCCATCTTCGCGCTGTTCCTCGCCTCGTTGCTGCCCATTGTGCGCAACACCTACGAAGGCCTCAAAAACGTTCAAGGCTCACTGAAAGAAGCCGCCACCGGCATCGGCATGACGCCGCGCCAGGTGCTGTTTCGCGTGGAATTGCCCAACGCCGTGCCGATCATCATCGGCGGTGTGCGCGTGGCCCTGGCGATCAACGTGGGGACCGCCCCGCTGGCCTTCCTGATCGGCGCCAACAGCCTGGGCAGCCTGATCTTCCCCGGCATCGCCCTGAACAACCAGCCGCAATTGCTGCTTGGCGCCGCGTGCACCGCGTTGCTGGCATTGCTGCTCGACGGTCTGGTGACCATGGCCAGCCGCCTCTGGCTGGAACGCGGGTTGCGTCCGTCTTAAGGCTTGGCAAAGGAAATCACATGAAAAGACTGACCCTGATATTGAGCTGCGTCCTGCTGCTTGCAGGTATTGCGCAAGCTGCCGAAAAACCTGTGATCCGCATCGGCGCCCGGGTGTTCACCGAACAGACCCTGCTGGCCGAAATCACGTCCCAGTACCTGCGTACCAAGGGCTATGACGCCCGTGTGACCGGCGGCCTGGGCAGCAACCTGGCGCGCAGTGCCCAGGAAAGCGGGCAACTGGATCTCATCTGGGAATACACCGGCGTGTCGCTGGTGGCCTACAACCATGTCGACGAGAAACTCGACAGCGAACAGTCCTACGCTCGGGTGAAAGAACTCGACGCGAAAAAAGGCCTGGTCTGGCTCTCACCGTCGCGCTTCAGCAACACCTACGCCCTGGCCCTGCCCGAGAATGTGGCCAAGGAGTTCCCGCAGATCAATAGCATCAGCGACCTGACCCAAGCCCTGGCAGAGAAAACCAAAGGTACGCGCCTGGTGGCCCTGGACACCGAGTTCGCCAACCGTTCCGACGGCATGGGCGGCATGGTCAAGCTGTATGACATGAACCTCACGCGCAAAAACACCCGGCAGATGGACGCCGGCCTGGTCTACACCGCCCTGCGTAACGGCCAAGTGTTTGCCGGTTTGGTCTACACCACCGACGGTCGCCTGAACGCCTTCAAATTGAAGCTGCTGGAAGACGACAAGCACTACTTCCCGGACTACACCGCCGCACCGGTGATCCGCCAGGAATACCTCGACCAGCATCCAACCCTCGCGGCTGAACTCAAACCGCTGGCCGACCTGTTCGACGACGAAACCATGCGCCAGCTGAACGCGCGCGTCGACGTCGACCATGAAAGCCCATCCGCTGTTGCCGCCGATTTCCTGCGCCAGCATCCCATCAATCAATAAGAGGAGAAGACATGGAATTCCTGAACGCCTTTTCCCATCTTGATTGGGCCCAAGTCCTGCACCTGACCTGGCAGCACATCACCCTGGTCGGCATCGCCGTGCTGCTGGCGATTTTTATCGGTGTGCCCCTGGGCATTCTGATGACGCGCTTCCCGACCCTCGCCGGCCCATTGCAGGCCAGCGCCACGGTGTTGCTGACCGTGCCGTCCATCGCGCTGTTCGGCCTGCTGCTGCCGTTCTATTCCAAGTTTGGCCAGGGCCTGGGGCCGATGCCGGCGATCACCGCCGTGTTCCTCTACTCCCTGCTGCCGATCATGCGTAACACCTACCTCGCCCTCACTGGCGTCGAGCCGGGCATTCGCGAAGCCGCACGCGGCATCGGCATGACCTTCGGCCAGCGCCTGCGCATGGTCGAACTGCCCATCGCCGTGCCAGTGATCCTCGCCGGCGTGCGCACCGCCGTGGTGATGAACATTGGTGTGATGACCATCGCCGCCACCATCGGCGCCGGTGGCCTGGGTGTACTTATTCTGGCTTCCATCAGCCGCAGCGACATGTCGATGCTGATCGTTGGCGCCGTGCTGGTCAGTCTCCTGGCCATCTTCGCCGACCTGCTTCTGCAATGGCTGCAACGCTCGCTGACTCCAAAAGGACTGCTCAAATGATCGAACTTCAAAACCTGACCAAGACTTTTCAAAGCAACGGCAAGACTGTCTCTGCCGTGAACGACGTAAGCCTGACCGTCAACGAAGGCGAGATTTGCGTATTCCTCGGCCCGTCGGGCTGCGGCAAGAGCACCACGCTGAAGATGATCAACCGCCTGATCAAGCCCACCTCGGGCAAGATCCTGATCAACGGCGAAGACACCACCGACCTCGATGAAGTGACCCTGCGTCGCAACATCGGCTACGTGATCCAGCAGATCGGCCTGTTCCCCAACATGACCATCGAGGAAAACATCGTGGTGGTGCCCAAGCTGCTTGGCTGGGACAAACAGAAATGCCATGACCGCGCCCGCGAGTTGATGAGCATGATCAAGCTGGAGCCCAAGCAGTACCTGCATCGCTACCCGCGTGAGCTGTCCGGTGGCCAGCAACAGCGTATCGGCGTGATCCGTGCACTGGCGGCCGATGCGCCGTTGCTGCTGATGGACGAACCGTTCGGCGCGGTCGACCCGATCAACCGCGAGATGATCCAGAACGAATTCTTCGAGATGCAACGCGCGCTGAACAAGACCGTGATCATGGTCAGCCACGACATCGACGAAGCCATCAAGCTGGGTGACAAGATCGCCATCTTCCGCGCCGGCAAGCTGCTGCAGATCGACCATCCGGACACCCTGCTGGCGCACCCGGCCGACGAGTTCGTCAGCAATTTCGTGGGCCAGGACAGCACCCTCAAGCGCCTGCTGCTGGTGAAAGCCGAAGACGCGGCAGACAACGCCCCCTCGGTGAGCCCGGAGACCCCGGTGGCCGATGCCCTGGAACTGATGGACGAAACCGACCGCCGCTACGTGGTGGTCACCTGTTCCGAGAACAAGGCGCTGGGGTATGTACGACGTCGCGACCTGCACCGTCAGACCGGCACCTGCGGCCAGTATCTGCGCCAGTTCAACGCCACGGCGGCGTACGACGAGCATTTGCGCATCCTGCTGTCGCGCATGTACGAGTTCAACCGCTCGTGGTTGCCGGTGATGGATGCGGAGCGGGTGTTCCTCGGGGAAGTGACCCAGGAGTCGATTGCCGAGTACCTGAGCTCTGGTAAGTCGCGTGGGGGCAAGACCAGCATCGTCTCCCCTGCCGAGACGGCGCTCGCATGACCTGACGCGCCGCGTTCAACATGTGGGAGCGGGCTTGCTCGCGAAGGCGGAGTGTCAGTCAACGGATGCATTGGCTGAAACACCGCCTTCGCGAGCAAGCCCGCTCCCACATTGGATCTTCAGAGTGCCTGAAACACCTCAAATTGCCCCCTCCGGGGAACATCATTCCGTCACACCTGTCGGTTACATAAGTAGCTGCACGTGGCTCCGCGACGAACGCGTGCAAAAACGCGACATTTTTAGTTGATCTATGGCCCCTCACGTCCTAAAGTTCGCGCCGAACGTCCATGCTGGAAACGATCCATCCGGCTCAAGTACTGACGACGAGACAGCAAGGCCAAGGGAAGCGGTTATTCCCATGGCCTTTTTGCTTTCGGCGACATGCCTTGGGAAGTAGGCGAACCAAAGTGGGGATACGGAGGACGTTCAGGAGGGTGTGTCATCAATGAATTCACGAGTGCGCCGGCGCCTGCTTTTGCGCAGGGCAAGGCATGAGGACCGAAGTTTGGTTGTTCCAAATGAGGTCCGAGTAACGCAGCCCTGCGCAAAAGCAGGCCCGGCCCTTCGGGTTGTGCCTGAGCGCGCGCCATGCTGCGTTGCAGGCCTTGCGAAGGGAATAGCCATTAGCTGCGGCCTGCGCCTTGCCTGGCACGCGCTCAGGCGCAACGCACTCGCGAATTCATTGATGACACACCCTCGCACCCATTGATCAAATTAGTTTGCCCTTAGGAGTTCCCAGCATGTCGATCAACGTCGAAGATTATTTCGCGCGCGCCACTTTTGACAAAATGAAGGCGTTCGCCGACAAGCAAGAAACCCCGTTCGTGGTGATCGACACCGCGATGATCAGCCAGGCCTACGATGACCTGCGCGCCGGTTTCGAATTCGCCAAGGTCTATTACGCAGTCAAGGCCAACCCGGCTGTCGAGATCATCGACCTGTTGAAAGACAAGGGTTCGAGCTTCGACATCGCCTCGATCTACGAGCTGGACAAGGTCATGGACCGTGGCGTCAGCGCCGACCGTATCAGCTACGGCAACACCATCAAGAAATCCAAGGACATCCGCTACTTCTACGAGAAGGGCGTGCGCCTGTTCTCCACCGACTCCGAAGCCGACTTGCGCAACATCGCCAAGGCCGCGCCGGGTTCGAAAGTGTATGTGCGTATCCTCACCGAAGGCTCGACCACGGCTGACTGGCCGCTGTCGCGCAAATTCGGCTGCCAGACCGACATGGCCATGGACCTGCTGATCCTCGCCCGTGACCTGGGCCTGGTGCCTTACGGCATCTCGTTCCACGTGGGCTCGCAGCAGCGCGACATCAGCGTGTGGGACGCGGCGATCGCCAAGGTCAAAGTGATCTTCGAGCGCCTGAAGGAAGAAGACGGCATCCACCTCAAGCTGATCAACATGGGTGGCGGCTTCCCGGCCAACTACATCACCCGCACCAACAGCCTGGAAACCTACGCTGAAGAAATCATCCGCTTCCTCAAGGAAGATTTCGGCGACGACCTGCCGGAAATCATCCTGGAGCCGGGCCGTTCGTTGATTGCCAACGCCGGTATCCTGGTCAGCGAAGTGGTGCTGGTGGCGCGTAAATCCCGTACCGCCGTCGAGCGTTGGGTGTACACGGATGTGGGCAAGTTCTCCGGCCTGATCGAAACCATGGACGAAGCCATCAAGTTCCCGATCTGGACCGAGAAGAAAGGCGAGATGGAAGAAGTGGTCATCGCCGGCCCGACCTGCGACAGCGCCGACATCATGTACGAGAACTACAAGTACGGCCTGCCGCTGAACCTGGCGATTGGTGACCGCTTGTACTGGTTGTCGACCGGTGCCTACACCACCAGCTACAGCGCGGTAGAGTTCAATGGCTTTCCGCCACTGAAATCGTTCTACGTCTGATCATCCCGCCCGGGAACGATCAATCTTTGTAGGAGCCGGCAAGCCGGCTCCTACGGGTTTAGGTGCATAGCGCGACCTTTGTATAGTTCGGCCATCGCGCGGATTTGCGCATTGTCTGCCGCCTCCAACGCCTTCTGCGCCGTGCGCAGAAACTTCAAATTCCCGCCCGCCAACGCCTCTCGCAACCACTCCAGCGCCGCTTCGATTTGACCTCTGTCAGCCAACACCGCCGCATAGCTGAACTGCCCGCGAAAATCCCCGGCTTCGGCGGAGCGTCGATACCAATCCACGGCGGCATCCAAATCTCTTGGGCAGCATTGTCCGTCTTCCAGATAACGGCCCAACAGGTTCATCGACTTGGCATGGCCTTGTTCCGCTGCCTGGCGATATAGGCTCAGCGCTAGTTGCTGGTCTTGGGCAATACCACGCCCGGTCGCCAGCAGATTGGCGTAGTTGTATTGCGCCCAATCCAACCCTGCCTCGGCGGCCAAACGGTAATTGCGCGCCGCTGCCGCTTCATCCGCCGCACACCCCCAGCCATGTTCCAAACAGCGCCCAGTCATATTGCGCGCCATCAGGTGACCGCCCTGCGCCGCAATCTGGAACCAGCGCAGCGCCAAGGCTTCATCGCGCTCAATGCCACGCCCTTCCAGCAGGATTTGCCCGAGCAGCGCCTGGGCATCCACCACGCCTGCCTTGGCCGCGATCAGGATGGCCTGGGCTGCACGCACCGGGGAGTCGTCGAGCATGGATTGGAGTTGTTCGACGTTGAGTACTTCTTCACGACGTAACAAAAAACCCACGTCAGACCTCGACCCAGCGGCGCAACAGGTTGTGGTAGGTGCCGGTGAGCTGGATCAGCGCGGGGTGGTCGGGCACGTCGGCGCTCAGTTGCTGGATCGCGCCGTCCATTTCGAACAGCAGGGTGCGCTGGCTGTCTTCGCGCACCAGGCTCTGGGTCCAGAAGAACGAGGCATAGCGTGCGCCACGGGTGACAGCATTGACTTTATGCAGGCTGGAGCCGGGGTACAGCACCATGTCGCCGGCTGGCAACTTCACGCGCTGCAGGCCGAAGGTGTCCTGGATCTCCAGTTCGCCGCCGTCGTATTCGTCCGGATCACTGAAGAACAAAGTGGACGACAGGTCGGTGCGCACCCGCTCATGGCTGCCACGCGCCTGGCGCACGGCATTGTCGATGTGGAAGTCGAAGCTGCCACCGGCCGTGTAGCAATTGAGCAATGGCGGGAAGACTTTATGCGGTAACGCCGCTGACATAAACAGCGGGTTTTTCCACAACCGTTCGAGCATCGCCGCGCCGATTTCCTTGGCCAGCGGGTGGCCCTCGGGCAATTGCAGGTTGTGCTTGGCCTTGGCGGACTGGTGCCCGGCGGTGATTTTGCCGTCGGCCCAGTCGGTGTTTTCCAAAGCCTGGCGAATGCGCTGCACCTCCTCACGAGAGAACAGGCCGGGAATGTGCAGCAGCATGGGGCAACACCTGAATTCGGAGAGGCGTCAATGGTATTGATTCTTATCCGCTCTGTAAAACGTGGCAGACGAACGAGTTCGTAAAAACCGTAAGCAAAAAGTGTAAAGAATGTAAATTCAATGCAATTAGCAATGTATCGCAATTGATAGAAAGTCTTGTTCACCCTATATTCCGCGGCCTCACATCCTTGGGGAAAGGACACGTCATGTCGCGCACCATTACAAAAATACCTGCCAGTTCACCTCGCATGCTGGCCTCTGCCATCGGCGTGGCCCTCAGCGCCAGCTCTGTCGCCCACCTGGCGCAAGCGGCCGAAGACACTGGACAAAAAGGCCAGCGCAACAGCATCTCCCTGGGCGCCACCAGCATCACCGGGGAAGAGCAGGACAACACCTCCTACCAGGTCGAAAAAGCTTCGTCGCAGAAATACACCGCGCCGCTGGTCGACACGCCGCGCTCCGTCACCGTGGTGCCGCAACAAGTGCTCAAGGACACCGCCGCCACTTCGCTGCAGGATGCCTTGCGCACCGTCCCGGGCATTACGTTCGGCGCCGGCGAAGGTGGCAACCCCCAGGGCGACCGCCCGTTCATCCGTGGTTTTGACGCTCAAGGCGACACCTACCTGGACGGCGTGCGCGACACCGGCGGCCAGAGTCGCGAGATTTTCGACATCGAGTCGATTGAAGTGAGCAAGGGCCCGAACTCTTCGTTCGGCGGTCGCGGCTCGGCCGGTGGCAGCCTCAACCTGGTGAGCAAGACCCCACAAGCACGGGACTTCACCAATGGCGGCTTCACCTACGGTTCCGACCAGACCCGCCGCTACGTGCTCGACGTGAACCGCCAGTTCCTCGACGACAGCGCCGCGTTCCGCCTGAACCTGATGAGCCACGAACAGAACGTGGCCGGTCGCGACGCGATCAATTACGACCGCTGGGGCGTGGCACCGTCGCTGACCTTTGGCCTGGGCACCCCGACCCGCGTCAACCTCAGCTACTACCACCTGGAAAGCAATGACCTGCCGGATTCGGGGATCCCGTACGGCTACGGCTCGTCGACCGCGACTGCCCACGTGCATGACAAACCCAACGACGGCGGCGACAGCAACAACTTCTACGGCCTCAAGGACCGTGACTTCCGCAAGACCCGCGCCGATATCAGCACGTTCTCCATCGAGCACGACCTGAACGACACCATGACGCTGAAAAACACCCTGCGTCACGGCAGCACTGGCCAGGATTACATCCTGACGCAACCGGATGACAGCAAACTCAACGTCAACCGGTTCGGCACCGTGTGGCGCCGCGCCAACAGCCGGGTCTCGACCACAACGACCACCACCAACCAGACGGACTTGTTCGGCAGCTTCCAGGCGTTGGGCTTCAAGCACAGCTATTCCACCGGCCTGGAGTTCACCGGCGAAGAAACCCGCGTGAGCAGCTACACCATCAGCCCCAACGCCAACCCGATCTGCACCGTGGCCAAAGGCAGCCTGGGCGGCCAGTGCACCTCCCTGAGCAACCCGAACCCGGATGACGCCTGGACCGGCAGCATCGCACGCAACTACTACGGCACCGCCACCAAGGCCACCAGCCGTGGCGCCTATGTATTCGACACCATTGAGCTGGACCCGAAATGGCTGCTGAACGTCGGCCTGCGCTATGACACCTTTGACACCGTTGCCAACACCGATTCCGCGACCGGCCGCAGCAAAATCAAAGAAGACAGCCAATTCTTCAACTGGCAGGCCGGCCTGGTCTGGAAGCCTGTGGAAAACGCCAGCGTCTACGCGTCCTACGCCACCTCGGCAACGCCTGCCGGCGGCCTGGTCGGTGAAGGGTCGGACGGCAACCCATTGTCAGCCGGTGCCGCCACCAGCGACCTGCAGCCGGAAGAAACCGTCAACTACGAGCTGGGCACCAAATGGGACCTGTTCCACGATCGCCTGTCCCTGACCGCCGCGGTGTTCCGTACCGAGAAGAAAAACACGCGCATCCTGGTCGATGCCCTGACCTATCAGAACGCAGGTGAGTCCCAGGTCGACGGCCTGGAATTGTCCGCCAGCGGCAAGATCACCGACCAATGGCAGGTGTTCGCCGGCTACAGCTACCTCGACAGCGAACTGGTCAAATCCGGCCTGAACGGTCGCAACGGCGTGGTCAGTTCGGGTTCGAACAAAGGCAATCAAATGCCCAACACGCCGAAGAACACCTTCAGCCTGTGGACCACTTACGACGTCACCTCCAAGCTCACCATCGGTGGCGGCGCGTTCTATGTGGACCAGGTCTACGGCGATGCCGGCAACACTGTTTATGTACCGTCCTACACCCGCTACGACGCCATGGCCAGCTACAAACTGACCAAGAACGTCGACCTGCAATTGAACGTGCAAAACCTGACGGACAAGACTTACTACGACAAGGCCTTCTCGACCCATTTTGCCAACCAGGCGGCCGGTCGGACGGCCCTGTTCTCCACCAATTTCCACTTCTAAACAGCAACGCCACGCAGCAAATAGCCCCACGCATCGGATGCGTGGGGCTTTTGCGTGTAAAACAGAAAGTTTCTCGAAAAGCCACGGCATAATGCGCGCCGTGCCCTACATATCCAGATAGACGAGGCGGTCAGACGTGTTGAAGAAAACCCTGTTCCAGTTGCACTGGTTCTTCGGCATTACCGCCGGGCTGGTGCTGGCCTTGATGGGGATCACCGGGGCTGCGGTCTCGTTTCAGGATGAAATACTGCGCACGCTCAACCCGAGCGTATTGACCGTGCAAAAACGCGACGCCGGCGTACTGCCGCCCGCCGAGCTGGTGCGCAAGCTGGAGGCCACCGAAGGCCAGACCGTGGCCATGCTGTTCGTCGAGAGCGAAAGCGGCAACGCTGCACGCGTGTTCTTCACCCCGCCGCCCGGCGAGCGCCGTGGCCAGTTGCGCTATTTCGATCCCTACACCGGCGACTACATGGGCGACGTGGTCGGCCAGGACGTCTTCGGTTTCCTGCTGCAATTTCACCGTTTCCTGGTGATGGGCGATACCGGGCGCAACATCACCGGTGCCTGCACGCTGATCCTGGTGTTCTTCTGCCTCTCCGGCCTGTACCTGCGCTGGCCGCGCCAAGTGGCGAGCTGGCGGGCCTGGCTGACGCTGGACTGGCGCAAGAAAGGCCGTGCCTTCAACTGGGACCTGCACTCGGTAGTCGGCACCTGGTGCCTGCTGGCCTACCTGTTGTCGGCGCTGACCGGTTTGTATTGGTCCTACGACTGGTACAGCCAGGGCCTGACCAAACTGCTGTCCGACGCCCCGCACAACGAACGGGTGCGCAAGCGCGGCCCGGCACCCGAGGGTGCGGCGCCCGTGGCCAACTACGACGCGATCTGGAGCAGTATCTACAGCAACGCCGGCCCCGGCTTGAACGCCTACAACATCCGCATGCCCGCCGTCGCGGGGCAACCGGCAACCGTCTACTACCTGCTGGAAAACTCGCCCCATGACCGCGCACTCAACCAGATCAACCTGGACCCGGCCACCGGAGAGGTCAAATCCCACGACCAGTATGCGAACAAGAGCCTTGGTTCCAAACTGCTGACCAGCGTCTACGCACTGCACACCGGCAGTTATTTCGGCCTGGTGGGGCGGATTATCCTCACGCTCAGCTCGGTGTTGATGCCGCTGTTCTTTATCACCGGCTGGTTGCTTTACCTGGATCGCCGGCGCAAAAAGCGCCAGGTGCGTGATGCGCGCAAATGCCTCACGGCCAACCACAGCGATGCGCCAGCGTGGCTGATCGGCTTTGCCAGCCAGAGCGGATTTGCCGAGCAGCTTGCCTGGCAAACGGCTGGGCAATTGCAGGCGGCTGGCCTGCCGGTGAAGGTGCAACCCCTGGGCAGCGTCAGCCAGGATGACCTGCGCCAGTCGGAAAACGCGCTGTTCGTGGTCAGCACCTTCGGCGACGGCGAAGCCCCCGACAGCGCCCGCGGGTTCGAACGCAGCGTGCTCGGCCAGGACCTGTCCCTCAAGGGCCTGAACTATTCGGTGCTGGCCCTGGGTGATCGTCAATACGAACACTTCTGCGGCTTCGCGCGGCGCCTGCATTTCTGGCTCACCCACCAGGGTGGCAATGCATTGTTCGCCCCGGTGGAAGTCGACAGCGGCGACACCAGCGCCCTGCTGCACTGGCAACAACAGCTTGGCCAACTCACCGGCCAAGCGGCGGTCAGCGCCTGGCCAACCGCCCAGTATGAAAACTGGACACTCAGCCAGCGCACCCTGCTCAACCGCGACAGCGCCGGCTCGGATGTCTATTTGCTTGGCCTTACCTCGCCGTCGCCCCAACGCTGGCAAGCCGGCGACCTGGTGGAAGTGTTGCCACGCAATTGCCCCTGGGCCATCGAACATTTCCTCGAAGGCCTGGGCCTGGCCGGCAGTGACGGCGTATTGATCGAAGGCCTCGCGCAATCCCTCAACCAGGCCCTGGCTACCCGCCAACTGCCGGACAACCGCGCGCATCTGGTCGGCCTGCACGCCCAGGCACTGGTCAACGCGCTGGTGCCTTTGGGCATGCGCGAATACTCCATCGCCTCGATTGCCAGCGACGGCGTGCTGGAGTTGATCGTGCGCCAGGAGCGCCACCCCGATGGCAGCCTGGGGCTGGCGAGCGGCTGGCTCACCGAGCACGCCACCGTCGGTTCAAGCATCAGCCTGCGCCTGCGCCGCAACAGTGGTTTCCACCTGCCGGAGGCCCCCGTGCCTCTGATCCTGCTGGGCAACGGCACCGGCCTGGCCGGCCTGCGCAGTTTGCTCAAGGCACGTATTGCCGATGGCCAGCAGCGCAACTGGTTGCTGTTCGGCGAACGTAATATCCAGCACGACTTCCTGTGCCAGGACGAGCTGCAAGGCTGGCTGGCCAGTGGTGACCTGGCGTTGCTGGACCTGGCGTTTTCCCGCGATCAGGAAGAGAAAATCTACGTGCAGGATCGCCTGCGTGAATCGGCGGATGTACTGCGCAAGTGGCTGTCGGAAGGCGCGGCGATTTATGTGTGCGGGAGTTTGCAGGGCATGGCGGCTGGGGTGGACCAGGCGCTGGTGGACATACTCGGCAGAGAGGCGGTGGATCGGCTGATCGAGCAAGGGCGTTATCGCCGCGACGTCTACTGACCTCCCCCTCTACTGTAGGCGCCGGCTTGCCGGCGATGAGGCCCTTGAGCCCTGCATTCCTCTCAAGGGCGCCATCGCCGGCAAGCCGGCGCCTACAGGGGGCGGGGCTTAGGCGGGTTGTAGCTTTTGTTCGAATACCGAGACGCCATCCAGGTCGCGCAGAATGACCGTCAACTCCGCTGTCTGCGCATCGATCTGCACTTCGCCAAAAAACTGAAAACCCGCGAACGGCGAGGTGTTCTGTGCCGGCGGAGCCTTCTCGAATACCACTTCGGGGCCAAAGGTTTTATCCAGCGGGTTGGGCCCGAAACTCCCCGCATTCAACGGCCCGGCGACAAACTCCCAGAACGGCTCGAAATCCTGGAACGCCGCGCGATCCGGGTGATAGTGGTGCGCTGCGCAGTAATGCACGTCGGCCGTCAGCCACACATGGTTGCGTACTTTTTGCGCCCTTAAAAAGCCCAGCAACTCTGCAATTTCCAGCTCGCGCCCTTGCGGCGCACCCGGATCGTTGTTGGCGATGGCTTCCCAACGCGCCACACCGGGGCTGACCTCACCGTCGGGCACGCCGAGGCCGATGGGCATGTCGGCGGCGATCACCTTCCACTGCGCCTGAGACGCCTTGAGTTCACGCTTGAGCCAATCCAACTGCTCGCGGCCAAGGAAGGGTTTTTCAGCGCCCAGGTTGTCATCGTTGGGCCCGCGATAGCTGCGCATGTCCAGCACGAACACATCCAGCAGTGGACCGTAGCTGAGCTTGCGATAAATCCGCCCGCCGCCATCGGCGCTTTGCCGGCGCATGGGGGAGTACTCCAGCCAAGCCTGGCGCGCACGGCCCACCAAGGTGTTGATGTCCTTTGTCTGGTAACGCTCGTCCAGTTGCTTGCTCGGCGACCAGTTGTTCACCACTTCGTGGTCGTCCCATTGCCAGATCTGCGGCACCTCGGCGTTGAAGCGACGCACGTTTTCATCCATCAGGTTGTAGCGGTAATTGCCGCGATATTCATCCAGGGTCTCGGCGACTTTGCTCTTGGCTTCGGTGGTGATATTGCGCCAGATGCGCCCGCCTTCGGTGGTCAGTTGCGCCGGCACCGGGCCGTCGGCGTAGATGGTGTCGCCGCTGTGGATAAAGAAGTCCGGCAGGCGCAGGCGCATGGCTTCGTAGATGCGCATGCCGCCGATGTCCGGGTTGATGCCGAAGCCCTGGCCAACGGTGTCGCCGCTCCACACAAAACGGATGTCGCGGCGCTGTTGCGGCACGCTGCGCAGGTGGCCGAACCAGGGTTCACTGGCGACGCCGGTCTGGGCATCTTCGAAGTGCACGCGATAGAAAATCGCCTGGTCGGCGGGCAGTCCGGTGAGTTCGACGCGTGCGGTGAAGTCGGTGCGATTGTCGGCCAGGGGCGAGATGAACCGGCGCGGGTTGCTGAAGACGCTGCGGGTGTCCCACTCCACCACCATGCGGGCTGGGCGGTCGCTGCGGCTCCAGATCATGGCGCGATCACCGAGCAGGTCGCCGGACTGCACGCCGTCGGTGAGTTGCGGCCGGTCCTTGACCGACGCGATCACTGCCGGGGCCAGGCCCGGCAACAACAGGCCGGCGCCGACGGCTTGCATCACGCGGCGACGGCCGAGATCGAAGTGGCTCATGCAGGTGCCCTCTTGAGTATCAAAAGGGAAACTTAACCACGTCGGGATGAAAGCCAGATGACACCCATTCCCTGTAGGAGCCGGCTTGCCGGCTCCTACAGGGTCAGGCAGGGGCGACGGCCAGCTCTTGCGCTTCGGGGCGTTTGATCAGCGCGTACACCAACCCCGTCAGCAGGCTACCGGCAACGATTGCCAGCAAATACAGCAACGCATGGTTCATCGCATTCGGGATCACCAGCACCGCCAGCCCGCCGTGGGGCGCTGCCAGTTTGCAACCAAAGTACATCGACAAGGCACCGGCCAACGCGCCACCGGCGATGCTGGCCGGGATCACGCGCAGCGGATCTTTGGCCGCAAAGGGAATCGCACCTTCGGAAATGAACACCATCCCGAGAATGATCGCCGCCTTGCCAGCTTCCCGCTCCGTCTGGGCGAACTTGCGGCGGGCCAGGAACGTGGCGATGCCCATGCCGATGGGCGGCACCATGCCCGCGGCCATCACCGCGGCTATCGGCGCGCCACTGTGCTCGGCGAGCATGCCGACCGAGAACGCGTAGGCGGCCTTGTTGATCGGCCCGCCAAGGTCGACGCACATCATGCCGCCCAACAGAACGCCCAGCAGCACGGCATTGGCGGTGCCCATGGTGTTGAGGAATCCCGTCAGGCCCACCAGCATCCGCGCCACCGGCGGCCCGACCAGATAGATCATCGCAAGGCCGGTGAACAGGCTCGCCAACAACGGGATGATCAGGATCGGTTTGAGCGCATCCAGGCTCTGCGGCAGTTGCACCGCGCGGCTGATCAGCTTGACGCAGTAGCCGGCGAGGAAACCGGCGAATATTCCGCCGATGAAGCCTGCACCCAGGGTCGTCGCCAGCAGCCCGCCAATCATGCCGGGGGCCAGGGCGGGACGGTCGGCAATGGAGTAGGCGATATAGCCCGCCAGCAGCGGCACCATCAACATAAAGGCCTGGTTACCCACCGTTTTCAACGCGGCGGCGAGGGTGCCTTGCTCTTCAAACGCCGTGATGCCGAACATGAATGACAAGGCGGTCAACAATCCACCCGCCACCACCATCGGCAACATGAACGACACCCCGGTGAGCAGGTGTTTGTAGACGCCGGTTTTTTCCTTCTTGGCCACGGTACCGCTGGCCGCGCTTTCCACCGCGCCTTCAGCAAGGGCTTTGTTAAGGGTGGCTTCGGATTGCTTGAGGGCAATGCCGGTGCCGCAACGGTAGATCTTCTTGCCGGCGAAGCGCTCGGTGGCGACTTCAATATCGGCGGCCAGCAACACCACGTCTGCATCAGCGATGGCCTGCGGGCTCAAGGGTGTACGGGCACCGACCGAGCCTTGGGTCTCGACCTGCAAGTCGTAGCCCAGACGCTTGGCGGTCTGCTGCAAGGCCTCGGCCGCCATGAAGGTGTGGGCGACGCCCGTCGGGCAAGCGGTGATAGCAACAATACGCGGCGCTTTTTTGGCCGCGTGTTCGGTGGCGACATGCACCTGCGCCTCTTCGGCGCCGCGCCGCAATACAGCGTCGACATCTGCCAGGGCCTGGGCCGGTGTGCTCTGGAACACACGCTTGCCGACAAACCGCTGCATATCCACCGGGGTGCTGCTGACCAGCAACACCCATTCGGCGTCGTCGATCGTGGCTTGGGACAACTGGCGTTCCGGGCGCTGCACATCCACCACTTCAACGCTGGTGCTCCAGCCCTGACGCTGCGCGGCGGCGTCCAACAAGCGAGCGCACAGCACACTGGTGACCATGCCGTTCGGGCAGGCAGTAACAATGGCTAACTTCATCACAAACCCTCTTATTGTTCTGTCAGCGTGCGCACTTGGACGCCGCTTTCGAGGCGCGCCAACTGCGCGTGATCGCTGATGCCGAAACCGATCTGCGTCACCGCCATCGCGGCAATTGCCGTGGCTCGGCGCAAGGTTTGCTCCGGGGTATCACCCGTGAGCAGACCGTGGAGCATCCCGGCCAGTAGCGAGTCGCCGGCGCCGACGGTGCTGGCGACCGCGACCTTGGGCGGTGTGGCGTGCAGCGATGCGCCTGGGCTGTACCAGCTCACGCCGGCGGCGCCGTCGGAAACCACCACGTGTTCCACACCTTGTTGATGCAACTGGCTGATGGCATCCGGGGCATTACCCAGCGCATCGGCCAGTTCTTCGGTATTGGGTTTGACCAGCCACGGGCCGGCTTTCAAACCGGCGCGCAGCGCTTCGCCGCTGGTGTCCAGGGCGACTTTCAAGCCCAGGCCCTTGATTTTCTCCAGCAAACCCTGGAACCACTGAGGGCTGATACCACGCGGCAAGCTGCCAGCCACCACCACCGCATCGAATTCAGGGCCGACGATGGCGATGAGTTTGAGCAGTGCGTTCTGCGCCTCTTCACTCACCAACGGCCCAGGCGCATTGATGTCGGTGACCCGGCCATCCTGCTCGGCAATCTTGATATTGCTGCGTGTTTCGCCCGGCACGCGAATGAACGCATTGCCAAATCCACGGAGGGCAATCAGCGCGTCGAACGCCTGGGGGTTTTCTTCACCGAGAAACCCGCCCACGCTCACCTGATGGCCCAGATCGGCCAGCACCTGCGCCACATTCACACCCTTGCCGGCGGCATGGGTCAGCAGGGTTTCGCTGCGATTGACTTCACCCGGTTCCAGGCGCGCCAGGCGTACCGTCAGGTCCAACGCCGGGTTCAGCGTCAGGGTCAGAATCCTTGCCATCTACACGGCCTCCACTAGGGCACGCACTTCGGCGGGCGAGCCCACCGCCAGTGCTTGTTGCGCCAGGCCCTGGGCCTCGCTCAGACTGAATTCGCGTACACGCGCCTTCACTTCGGGAATGCTGCGAGCCGACACACTCAGCTCATCAACGCCCAGGCCGATCAGCACCGGCACGGCCAACGGGTCCGCTGCCAGCTCGCCGCACACGCCGACCCATTTGCCATGGGCATGGGCGGCGCGCACGGTGATGTCGATCAGTTGCAACACCGCCGGGTGCAGGCCATCGGCCTGGGCCGACAGGGTCGGGTGACCACGGTCGATGGCCAGGGTGTACTGGGTCAGGTCGTTGGTGCCGACACTGAAAAAGTCGACTTCCTTGGCCAAGACCGGCGCGAGCAATGCCGCCGACGGCACCTCGATCATGATGCCCAGTTGCAGGTCCGCCACCGGGATTTCCAGGCGCAGACGCTCGGTCATGTCGCGGGCGGCACGCCATTCGTCAACACTGCCGACCATGGGAAACATGATGCGCAGCGGGCGATTATCCGCCGAACGCAGCAGCGCCCGCAGTTGCGCTTCCATGATCTGTGGGCGCTGCAAGGTGAGACGAATGCCGCGCACACCAAGGAATGGGTTTTCCTCTTGGGCGATCGGCCAGTACGGCAGCGGTTTGTCGCCGCCCACATCGAGCGTGCGCACCACCAGCGGACGACCGGCGAGGCCATCGAGGACGCGACGGTATTCGGCTTCCTGGGTGGCCTCGTCCGGCGCTTGCGGGTGGGCCATGAAAATCAGTTCGGTGCGCAGCAAGCCAATGCCTTCGGCGCCCTGCTCCACCGCGCTGGCCACGCCTGCGCTTTCGCCGATATTGGCAAACACTTCCACGGCGTGACCGTCGCGGGTCAGCGCCGGTTCATGGCGTTGCGCCGAGGCAGCTTGCAGGCGCTGTTCGCGGGTGTCGCGCTCGACCGTGGCGCGTTGCAGCGTGGCGGTGTCGGCGTCCACATGCAGGCGGCCGCGCTGGCCGTCGAGCAACAACGGCGTACCGGAAGCCAACAGCAACACCGCCGGGCCGGCGCCGACCAATGCAGGGATACCAAGGGCGCGGGCGACAATGGCGCTATGGGCCGTCGCGCCGCCACGGGCGGTAAGGATGCCGGCGACGCGCGCCGGATCAAGCCGCGCAACGTCGGACGGGCCGACTTCGTCCATCACCAGAATGTAGGGTTCGCTCGGCTCCTGGGCGGTTTCAACCCCGCACAGTTGCGCCAGCACGCGACGGCCGATATCCCGCAGGTCGGCGGCACGCTCGGCGAGCAGGGCGTCTTGCAGCGACTCCTGCTGCTTGGCGGCCGCTTCGATCACACTCATCCACGCCGCTTCAGCGCTTTCGCCTTGCTTGAGACGGGTGTCGACTTCGTCGGTGAGTTCCGGGTCGTCGAGCATTTCCTGGTGGGTGATGAAAATCTCGCGGATCGCCTTGGATTGGCTGCGCTCGATCAGGCCCTGGATGTCGCGGCGCACCTCGGCCAGGGCGCTGTGCAGGCGCTGGCGCTCGATGGCCGAGGACTCGCCGCGCAGCGGGTAATCGAAGGTTTGCTGAACCTGAATATGCGCAGGGCCGATGGCGATGCCTGGCGCGGCGGCGATGGCCTGGATCTGGCTGCCGGCCAATGGCGCGCTGATCACCGGTTCGATATCGAGGGCTTCGGGCTGAGCGCTCAGGGTCGGCAGTGGCTCGACGTCTTCGCCGAGGCCTTCTTCCACCGCCGCCAACAGCGCGGGCAGTGCGTCGCCAGCAATGCTCGGCTCGGCGACAAATTCCAGCACCTGGCCGCGCCGCGCGCCGAGGCTCAGCAGCTTGCTCAGGCTTTTCACCGACACCGCGCCTACCGGGCCATCGACGATGCGCACGCGGATATCGCCATCAAAACTTTTCGCCAACTGCGCGAGGATCTTCGCCGGCCGCGCATGCAGACCGTGGGCGTTGGCCAGGGTGATGCGTACGCTGGGCCAATCGGGCGGCAGTTCGCCGCCGAGCACTTCGAGCACGGCGCGGCTGCTGGTGGCGCGGCCAAGTTCCTGGCCGCGCCCTTCGATCAGCAAGGCGCACAAGCGTTCGAGCAGGGTCTGGTGGGCTTCACCAAGGCTGGCCAGGCAGAACAGGCCATGGAGCGGTTGGCCGAGGTAGCGCATGGGTTTGTCCGGGGTAACAAACGCCAGGCCCGGGCGCTTGACGGTCTGCTCGCTGTGCAGCCACCACAGGCCGTCACCGAGGGGCAGCGCATCCACCTGCTGCAACACGGCGGCGAAACCATTGCTCACACAATCGGCCTGACGCAACAGGCGTGCGCCGCGCCATACCAGTTCTTCAAAGTCGTCGGCGGACACGCCCAGGCTGATCATCTGCGCATCCAGCGCTAGTTCCTGCGGTGCGCCCTGCAACAGTTTCAGCAAGGCTTCGGCGGTGCCGGCGCGGCGCAGTGCCTGGCCCAGGTCGGTTTCGCCAAGGGCGCGGGTGAGCAGTTGCAACAGGCGCAGGTGCTCGTCGGACTTGGCCGCAATGCCGATGGCCAGGTACACGATCTGGCCGTCGCCCCAGTCCACCCCTTCGGGGAACTGCAGCAGGCGCACACCGGTGGAAAACACCTGGTCGCGGGTTTCGGGGGTGCCGTGGGGGATGGCAATACCTTGGCCGAGAAAGGTCGAGCCTTGGGCTTCACGGGCTTGCAAACCGCTGAGATAACCCTCGGCGACCAGGCCGTCGGCCACCAGTTTGTCAGCGAGCAGGTGCAAGGCAGCAGATTTGTCCACAGCCACCTGGCCCATGGAAATCTGCTCTACAGTGAGCTCAAGCATGCCGTTCTCCTAGTTAGTGCAAGGGCGCACTAGGTATTGTTTTAAACAAACAGTGTAAGGGGTGTTCACGATTAACTGACTGAGCAGTCAATTGGCAGTAGCCACTCAGTCGCGAACGTCTTAAAAATACGCTGGCTGAAACGTTTAATCTAGAATTTATGGAAGACTACGCGTTAATTGCGCCTCATTGAAGAACCACTCGGCACTTGAGCTGAGACATTGGTCGGGTGCTGGAATCGGTTACGATTGGACAAAATGTCGGGGCAAGCTTCAGAAAACAAGGAAATCCCGGTTTGAAACTCAGTGATATCGCACGTCTCGCCGGTGTGTCCGTGACCACCGCCAGCTACGTCATCAATGGCAAGGCCGAACAGCAACGCATCAGCAACGCCACCGTTGAACGGGTGCGTGCTGTGGTCGAAGCCCATGGCTTTACCCCAAACCCACAGGCCGCCGGGCTGCGCAGTCGGCACACGCGCACCTTGGGCTTTATCCTGCCGGACCTGGAAAACCCCAGTTACGCACGCATCGCCAAGCTCCTGGAGCAAGGCGCACGGGCGCGCGGCTACCAACTGCTGATCGCCAGCTCCGACGACGACGCCGACAGCGAGCGCCAATTGCTGCAACTGTTTCGCGCCCGCCGTTGTGATGCGCTGTTTGTCGCCAGTTGCCTGCCGGCCAGCGATGACAGTTACCGCGAGCTACAAGCCAAGGGCCTGCCGGTGATTGCCATCGACCGGGTGATGGGCTCGGACCAGTTTTGCTCGGTGGTCAGCGACGACCGCCAGGCCTGCCAGCAACTGACCAGCAGCCTGTTGCAACCGTTGCCCAAGCAGATCGTGCTGATCGGCGCACGGCCCGAGCTGAGCATCAGTCAGGAACGTGCCGCGGGTTTCCGTGAGGCCCTCGAAGGGTTCACCGGCGAAGTGATCATCGAACATGCTGAAGCCTTCAGCCGCGACTGTGGCCGACAGTTGATGGAGCAACTTCTGCAACAACTGGGGCATTTGCCTGACGCGCTGGTGACCACTTCCTACGTGCTGCTGCAAGGCGTGTTCGATGCCTTGCATGACTTCCCGCTCAAATCACGACCGCTGCGCCTGGGCACCTTTGGTGATACGCAGTTGCTGGATTTCCTGCCGCTGCCGGTCAATGCCATGGCCCAGCAGCACCAGTTGATCGCCGATACCGCCCTGCGCCTGGCGCTGGCCGCGATCGAAGAAGAACAGTATCAACCCGGCGTGCATGCCATCGGTCGAACCTTCAAGCAGCGTATTCACGAGGCGTGAGCGTGGAGCTGATCGACACCCACACCCACCTGGACTTCCCGGATTTCGACAGCGACCGCCGGGACGTCCTCGCAAACAGCCGCACACTGGGCGTGCGGCGCATGGTGGTGTTGGGCGTGTATCAGCAGAATTGGCAGCGCCTGTGGGACCTGGTGCAGGCAGACGAAGGTTTGTTCGCTGCCTTTGGCCTGCACCCGGTGTACCTCGATGAGCATCGCCCCGCCGACCTCACGGAATTGGGCGACTGGTTGACGCGCCTGCATGGCCACCGACAACTGTGCGCGGTCGGCGAGATCGGCCTGGATTACTTCCTCGAACAACTGGACCGCGACCGCCAGCAAAGCCTGTTTGAAGCCCAACTCAAGCTGGCGGTCGACTTCCAATTACCAGCGTTGCTGCATGTACGTCGCAGCCACGCCGCAGTGATCGCCACCCTCAAGCGCATCCGTGTGCCGCGTGGCGGCATCATCCATGCGTTTGCCGGTAGCCGCGAAGAAGCCCGTGAGTACATCAAGCTCGGTTTCAAGCTGGGCTTGGGCGGCGCCGCCACTTGGCCCCAGGCCCTGCGCATGCACAAGGTGCTAGCGCAACTGCCGCTCGACGCGGTGGTGCTGGAAACCGACTCACCCGATATGGCGCCCGCCATGTACCCGGGTCAACGCAACAGCCCGGAACACCTGCCGGACATTTGCGCTGCCCTCGCCGAGCGCATGGGCACCCACGCTCTATTGCTGGCTGAGGCGAGCACACGCAATGCGTGCGAGCTGTTCAATTGGCAGTGACGGCGTAGCCAGTTGCAGGTCCAGGGTTATGCGCTGGCGATACCGGGCGTATCGCAACACCAGGAAATGCACCAGCACCACCACCAGCGAAATGTTGAACTGGCCGATCACACTGATCAGCCCTACCCACTCGGTCACCAATGCCACGATCAGCACCATGCAGGTCAGCACTACCATGCTCGGCTGTACCAGCGCCCAATGGTCCAGGGACCTGAACTGGCGCAACTGCCGAGGACAGTTCAACTGGAGTATCCACTGGCAATACGGGCAATCGAATGGCTCCTCAATGGCGATGGCATTCACTTGCCAAGGCTTGAGATTGAAGGTGATGTCGCAATGAGCGCAGTGCCCCTTGATGCCGATTACAGCGTTCATCGCTGTGCCTCCTCTAAGCGTGAAATCGAGTGAAACAATTTTCACCCATTCAGGGACCCAGAAAAGAGACGCCGCGAAATCAGGACGGGCACCACGCCAGCAAACGATAAATCCTACAACTAGATCTCACACGCGAAACGCACCGATCAATTGCTTCAACTCGATCACCTGCATCGACAACTGCCGGCTCGCTGCCTCGGTCTGATGCGCACCTTCGGCGGCATGTTCGCCGGCACGATTGATTGCAACGATGTTCTGGTCAATGTCGTGGGCGACAGCGGTCTGTTGCTCCACGGCAGCGGCAATCTGCTGGTTCTGGTCGACGATCATTCCTACGGCGCCGAGGATATTTTCCAGGGCCTGCTGGACCTTTTCCGACTGACCCACGGTGCCATTGGCCATTTCATGACTACTGCCCATGGCCTTGACTGCCGCTGCCACGCCGCCGTGCAAGCGGCTGATCATCTGTTCGATTTCTTCTGTGGAGTGCTGGGTGCGCCGGGCCAGGGTGCGCACCTCATCGGCCACCACCGCAAACCCCCGCCCCTGCTCACCGGCCCGCGCCGCCTCGATGGCGGCGTTGAGCGCCAGCAAGTTGGTTTGCTCGGCGATGCTTTTGATCACCTCCAACACACTGCTGATGGACTGGCTGTCGGTGGCCAACTGGTTGATCACCCGCACCGACTGATCGATCTCCGAGGCCAGCCGCGCAATGCTGCCCTGCTGGGACTGCACCAGGCCACGGCCGCTGACGGTTTCATCGTTGACACTGTGGGCACTGCTGACGGCAGCCGCCGCGCTGCGGGCAACCTCCTGGGCAGTCGACGACATCTGGTTCATGGCCGTCGCCACCTGCTCGATCTGGGTGCGCTGGCCCGACACCGCCTGGTTGCTCCGGGCCGAGACCGTTTCGACCTGCCCAGCCTGCAACTCGACTTGGCTGACGGTATGCCCGACGCGCTCGATCAGGTCATGGATCTTCGCCACGGTGCCGTTGAACACCTGGCCCAGGTCACCCAGCTCGTCGCGGCTATGGGCAACAAAGGTGACGGTCATGTCGCCGGCCGCCACTTTGTCCATCATCGCGCCCAGGCGGCGCAGCGTGGTGCGCGTGGAGGCGTAGAACCCGGCGTACAGATAGAAGATCAGCAAGAACACCGCTGTCAGGGCCGAGACCAGCACCACCATGTGCGTACGATGCTGCGCCAAGCGTTGCTCCAGCTGCTGGCCGAGGAACGTCAGAGTGGCGTCATCGAGCTGGTAAGTCTGGGCCATCAACCGGCTGACGCTGTCGTAGAAACCCTGCCACGGCGCGTCAAGGGTTTCGGCCATCACCACCTGCTCCTCAAACAACTCGCTGCCCTGCTTGAGGCTGGCGTTGCTGGCCTTGGCCAGGCTGTCGAGCGCTGTGTGAGCAGCGTTGCTGGAGCCCAGCGCATCCTGCAACTTCAGGCCATATTCGGCCTGGAGTTTTTCCAACTGCTGCAACAGTTCGTCAAAACGTGTGCTGGACGACGAATTGAGAAAGCCCTGCCCCAGGGAATACGCGCCCATCGCCCGGCCTTCGCCAAGGGTCTGGGTGACGTGCGGCGTGACACTGGTGATCAGTTCGCTGAGCTGTCGCAGGTCGCTCTGGGGGTCGCGGCTCAAGCCGGATTGGCTGGCAATGATCTGGCTGAGCATCTGCGCCTTGTTGAGCAACTTGCCGATCAGCGCACTTTTGCTCAGCAGCGACGTTTCCTGTTGCTGAGCCTTGAAAGCAGCGATCAACTCGTCGCGCTTGGCGTCAAAAGCAGCGATTTGCTCGGGCTCGGTGGCCATGGCGTCGAGGCCTTGCAGGCGGTTCAGCACGCTTTGTTCCAGGGCACTGATCTTGGCCTCAAGGTCGCCGGCCTTGCCGGACTGGCCGAGGGTGGCATTGATCTGCACTTGGTTATTGAGCGTTTCCAGGTCGCGACGCAGGGCCAGGCTGCTGCCGAGCAAGTCGAGGCTTTGCAGTTCTACGCGCGTGCCCTGGAATTCACGCCATGAATCACGCACCAGGTAATAGTTGGTCGCGAGCATGGGCAGCAGGAATAACACGCTGATCAAGCTGAACTTCATGCCGAAGCTCAGGCGATTCATCAGCGCGACGGCGGGATAGAGCAAGCTCTTCACAGGTGAACTCCCTTTCTTTTATTTTTATTGAGGCGCAGGGCGGCAGTTAGCCAGCATCTGTATAGCTCAATTCGACAGGGAGTTTTGTAACTTAAGGTTAACGACAGGAAGGGCGCGGCAAAAACAAATGTGGGAGCGGGCTTGCTCGCGAATGCAGTGTGTCAGTCAAAGACTCATCGACTGATATACCGCATTCGCGAGCAAGCCCGCTCCCACATTTTTTGACCTGGTTCGCAGTCAGGGCAGCACGGTCCAGATCGCAAACCCGGCATACCACAGCACCGCCGCGCGCAGCAGCAGCTCCCAGAGCCGGTCGAGGCTATTGATGCCGTCGGGGCCTACCGCCGGCGGCGGGATTTCGGCGGCAACCAGGCCGACTTTCTCCACCAACTCGGCGGCACTGATGTCCCAACTCAACAGTTCATGCAGCATCACACGACCAACCGCGACGAAGTTGCCCACCAAGGCAAAGCTGGCCGCCAGCAAGCGTACCGGCAGCCAGTCAAACGCGTGGCGCAATTGGCCCGCACGCTCGGCCACCAGTGGGTTCTTGCTGTGTTCACTGGCCAGTGCGAGCAGGCGATAAGCCAGCGCGGCAACCGGGCCCAGCAGGAAGTACCAGAAAATCACTGCGAAAAAGCTCTGGTAGGCCTGCCACAACAAATGACCCTGCACGCGCTCCAGCAATTGCTCGCCACTTTCGGCGCTCAGGCTCAGGTCACGTTCGGAAACATGTTCGGCGGCCTGCAGGTCGCCCCGCCGCCAGGCATCCCGAAATGGACCGAGCCCGGCGAGCAGGTCACCGCGGCCCAGGCTGTAGATGACGATCAACAGGTGCACCGGCAGCGCCAGCAATCCGTAAGCCACCGGCTCCAGCACCAGCAGCAACAACGCCAGCAAGGCCACCGGCAACAACACCAGCAGGGTCAGAATCAGCCAAGGCTGCTTGCCCATGCGCGGGCTCGATTCCAGCTTGGCCAGTTCGCGCAGCCAACCGCCATCACGTTGCAAACGCTGGCGCAGGGCCGAGAACTTCTCGATCCATACGGCCAGCACCAACACCAGGAAACTCATCGTGCTTGTCCTCCATGCTGCAGGGCGCTGCGAAAGCGCGCCCAATCAAAAGCGGGGCCAGGATCGGTCTTGCGTCCCGGCGCGATATCGCTGTGACCACAAATGCGCTGGGGCGTGATACCTGGGTAAGCCGCCAGCAGTTGGCGGGTCAGATCGGTCAGGGACGCATATTGGGCATCCGTGAACGGCTGATCATCCGTGCCCTCCAGCTCTACCCCCAGGGAAAAGTCATTGCAGGTGTCCCGCCCCTCGAACTGCGAGATCCCGGCATGCCAGGCCCGATCAAGACAGGACACAAACTGCGTCACCGCGCCATCGCGTTCAATCAGAAAATGCGCAGACACCCGTAGGTCGGCAATCCCTTCAAAGTAGGGATGCTCCGTGACATCCAGGCGATTCTGGAAAAATTCCTGCACTTTGCCCGTGGCAAACTGCGCCGGTGGCAGGCTGATGTTATGCACCACCAACAGTGAGATTTCGCCTGCGGGGCGCTCGTTGAAGTTGGGCGAAGGGCAATGGCGGATGCCCTCGCACCAACCGCTGGCGGGGTCCAACTGCATACAGGTTCCTTGAACGAGACAAAGTGTGACCAGTATGCCGCGTTAGACCCTCCGGTTGCGATCACTTGCCGCGATTGAGTTGACGCAGCTCGCCCACCACCGCGGCCAGCGCGCGCTCGAACAGCGGTCCGTCATCCAGGGTATGCAGCGCACCACGCTTGAACGCCAAAGCCAGTTGGCCGGCGCTCTTCTCCAAGACTTTGAGCCCCGTGCGACTGGTGAACACATAGGCATTGGCCGGCGCCATGATCGCCGTCAGCTTGCACCGCAGCGTATGGGCGTCGCCTTCCTGGAAGACCACCCAACTGCCCACCTTGAGTTGATGAGCCTTGAGCAGGTCGGGGTCGTTGTCCGGCAGGTCGATGATGGCGTCCGGTGACGCCGCGCTCAGTACAAACGGCTCGCGCACCTCGCCCCACTCATCGACGCCTTCAGGTGCCTGGACATGCAGGGCCTGCAAGCGCACAAAGAATTCGCGCGTGCTGAAGGGGTCGAACGCGGCGCTGGTCAGACCGTCGCGCAACGCCTTGAGCAGGCCCGGCAGTTGCTCCAGCAAATGGCGCCCGGCCTCGGTGTCTTGCTGCAGACCCACACTCCAGATCAACTCATCCATGGTGCGCAGCGCCGCCTGCCACTGCACAGACTGCTCGCCGTGCTTGAGACTGGCCAGCAACAGCACCTGGCTCCAGGCTTGCTGCAGGAACTGCACGACCGGACGTGGCAGGACCTTGCCCAGCAATCGCTTATTCATGACATCCGCCACACGCTGGCGAACAACTTCGGTGCGCACGCGCCCGGCTTCGGCATCTCGGGTGTGTTGTTCAAGCAACTCACTGCGACGCCGCTCATCGGCGGTAAACGCGCTGAACTCGGCGAGCAACTGGGAAAAAATCGCCGGGTCTTCGACAAACTCGTTGAGCAGGCGCTGCACGACCTGCTCGATGCGCAGGTAGAGGTGGTCGCGCTGGTAGTCTTCGCTGGGGCCGCTGCCCAGGGCAGCGGCCGCGATTTCGTTGAGCAGGCGCCGCGCCGGGTGGCTGGCGTGACTGAAAAAGCTCTTGTCCAGCAACGCCACTTTGAGCATTGGGATCTGCAGGCGACCGATCAAGGCCTTGAAGGCATCCGGCACGGCGCGGTCGTTAAGAATGAACTCGAACAGCAGCGCGACCAGATTGATCACGTCTTCGTCCGCGCCTTCCACCACCCGCGACTTGCCACTCTTGACGCTGAGGCGGGTGAGCAACTGTTCAAGCTGGCTACGCAGGTCGAAGTCGTCTTCGGCCTCGGGCTCCGGCACGTACTGCTGCAAGTGAGAGAGCAGGCGCAGCAGGTCACGGGTGGAAATGGGCAAGGGCTCGGCGCTGGCCTCGAGCGTCGGCGCCACGCTGCCACGCACCGCCGTAAGCAGTTGTTGGAGCGCAGCGAACGCTTCCTGGCCATTTTCGTCGACGGGCAGGTCGGCAGCCGGCAAGCTTGCTGCTTGCGCATGTTCACGGTCCGCACGCCCTTCAGGGCGGCGCGACGGTATGGCCTTGAGTTCGGGTAATACGCCCGTTGCCACCAGCAGTTGATTGGCTTCGCCGTAGAGTTGGTCGGCATCGCTGAGCACGTATTTTTCAAACAGCTTGAGCATGATCAGTTTGACGCGGATCTCCACGCCCAGACTGCGCCCCGCCCGCAGGAAAAACTCACAGAGCAGCGCAGGTCCCAGGGGGTTCTCACGATCGTCCAGGCGGTTGCCGAGCAACACGCTCAAACGCGCCGTGAGTTGCGCCAGAGCCAGACCGTCGCGGTGCCGCACCCGGCCCAGCATGGCGTCCAGCGCCACGGCTTTTTCGAGGTCATCCTTGGATGAACCCGGTGCGGCCTCGTAGGACACCACCGGCACCAGCTGCAACTCGCCCCGCCCCGCATGGCCCAGGCTGGCGAAGGCTTCGAACAGACGCTCCATGAACACGCGTTCGAAATTCTTGCGCTTGAGGCGCAGGTCGCGCATGGCTTCAAAGAAAATATGGTGGTCCAGGTTGTTGCGCGCCTTGTCGGCCATCTCGAACAACGTGTCGTCAGCGTTATCGAACAGGTCCTGCAACCCTTGCTGCAACTGTTGCGCCGCTTTATCGCGGACCTGCAGCAACACCACCGGCAGTCGGGCGAGTGGCGATGGCGTGGCTTGTGCCCGATTGATTGGCACCACCTTTCCGTCATTGTGCATCCTGGCCTCCTGAAACGGCGGTACTGGTCTGAACGTCAAAGCTATGACGCCAATTGCAAGGCGCGAGATTATCTTGCAAATGAGGGGGGTTGCGCCAGCAAACTCTGGCATTGCGCGGTAAATGAGTGCCGAGCCTGGGTTCGAACGCACACTGCCCCTATAATCGGGACACTTTGTATGTGGAGCCTGTTATGCCGAATCTCCGTCTTGCCGACCTTACCGCCGAAATCGAAGCCAACGTGCGCCGCGCACTGCTGGAAGACATCGGCAGCGGCGACATCACTGCGCAGTTGATCCCCGCCGAGCGGCTGGCGACGGCCACCATCATTACCCGTGACGCTGCAGTGATCGCCGGCACAGCCTGGGTCGATGCCGTGTTTCGCCAATTGGACCCCAGGGTCGCCGTGCATTGGCAGGTGGCCGACGGTGAGCGCGTCACCCCTAACCAGGCGCTGTTCCACCTTGAAGGCCCGGCGCGCTCGCTGCTCAGCGGCGAACGCTGCGCGCTGAACTTCCTGCAGTTGCTGTCCGGAGTCGCTACCCGCGCCCAATTCCTGGCGGATTTTGTCGCCAGCACCCAGGTCAAGCTGCTGGATACCCGCAAGACGCTGCCGGGCCTGCGCCTGGCGCAGAAGTACGCGGTCACCTGCGGCGGCTGCCACAACCACCGAATCGGTCTTTACGACGCGTTCCTGATCAAGGAAAACCACATCGCTGCCTGTGGTGGCATTGCCCAGGCGATCACAGCCGCCCACAAGATCGCACCCGGCAAGCCGGTGGAAATCGAAGTGGAAAGCCTGGAGGAACTGCGCGAAGCCCTGGCGGCAGGCGCCGATATCATCATGCTCGACGAGCTGAGCCTGGAAGATATGCGTGAAGCCGTGCGCCTGAACGGCGGCAAGGCCAAGCTGGAAGCCAGCGGCGGGATCAATGAAAGCACCCTGCTGCCCATTGCCGAGACCGGGGTGGACTACATTTCGATCGGCGCGATGACCAAGGATGTGAAGGCGGTGGATTTGTCGATGCGGCTTAGCATCTAAGATGATTTGTAGGAGCCGGATTGCCGGCTCCTACAATGAGTGTTTAAACGACCAGGTCGTTCATCTCGCAATACTCTTCCCATTCGACACCCAGCACCTCGGCCGCCTCTTTGTGCAAGGCCAGCCGTGCTGCTTCGAATTCTTCCGGTGTCGAGGTGTACTTGAGGGTCAGCTCCCAGGGCTGATAGCCCTGGCTCTCGGCCTCGTCCTCGAATGCCCACTGGATCTGGTCGCGCTGATCATCGGCGCTCAGGTCCTTGATCTCTTCTCTGAGCTGCGGCGACTCCGCGAGGTATTTCTCGAGGGCTGCTTGATGCCGAACTTCCTGGGTCATTTCAGTCGTGGTCATGTTGTTCTCTTAGATCGAGGAATGGGGATGCATCTGGGTCATCAAGGTTGCGCAGATACAAAAGAGCAGGCTCACATGCCGGCTCGTCTGGCCTTCAGAACCATTCTGGGATCAACTGAAAACAGTGCCTTTGAAAACGGTGACGCCTTTGTTGCCTTTGTGCCCGAGACAGGAATCGAACCTGCGACCTTCGCGTTACGAGTGCGCTGCTCTACCGGCTGAGCTACACGGGCGGTGGGCTAAAGCTAGCACCGCATGGGGAGTCCGGCAACTTGCCGCCGTCACCGGGCAATCACACCCTGGGCCCAGAAGCGCGGTTGCAGCAAGTTGGCATGGCTGTCCAGGTACTGCTGCTGGGCTTGCTGGATATGCGGCACATCGCGCACGGCGATAAAAACCAGCAGACCAACGGCCAGTACACTAAGCGTTTTCCACGCGCCCCAGGCCAACGGCAGCTCAGCCGTCTCCGGGGTTTTCCACAGGTGCAACGCCATCAACCAACCCACCACCAGCGCCAGCCACACTTGAGAGTTGGGCATCACAATCACACCGTCGACCATGGACTGCACCAACGCACCGACGAGCGCTGCAAACAGGCACATTCGCAGCAAGTCCGCGGGTTCAGAGCACAGCGCACGCTCCCGCAATAGACCGAACGTGGCCCAACCACTCCGCCACGCCAGCACCGCAACGCACAACGTAGATGGCACACCCCATTCACTGGCCCATTGCAGGATGGCCTGGTGCGGGTGCGCGGCAGTTCTATTGGCGATATCGGCGAAATGCATCGGCCCAAAGCCCAGCCATGGCCGCTCGACGAGCATGTGCCAGGCCTGCCACCAGATCGGACCGCGCCCGGACAGGGAGGTGGTGAGACGATCACTGGCGCCATTGAGGATCTGGATCCCGAGGTAATCCGCCAGCACCGTAAACACCAGCCAATACAGCAATAGCCCGGCCAGCACTGCGGCCACTTGCCAACCCACCCAACGCCGGCCCCAAGGGCCCAGCAACGCCACTACCAGCGTCGCCGCGCCCATGCCCAGCCAGGTGCCGCGCGTGCCGCCACCAATCGCGATCAACCACCACACGCACAGCAATGCAAACACAGCGGCCCTGAGCGAGCGGGAAAGCGTCGGGATCAGTAAGGGAAGTGCCAGCAGCGGCAAGGTAAACGTCTGGAATTGACCATAGAATCGCTTGTTGGAAAAGCCGGACAGCAACAGGTCCGGGTCCAGGATTCGTTCGGCGCTGATGAACGCCAATGTGCCCGCATACACATATTGAATCGACTTGATCAGGCACAGCAGCACCACCAGCATGATCAAGTAGCGATCCAACGGCTCACCGCCCTGGCGACGCAACAAGGCAAACGCCACGGCAATTGCCCCGCCACTGACAAACAACGCCACCTCGGCAAACGCCCACAGCGGCTGGTGGGCCAGCACTGATGACACCAGGCCCAACCCGATAATCAGTCCCAGGCCCAGCGCCGTGGGGCGGTCCAGCAGCTGTTGCATGCGAGGGACCGACAGCCCATACAGCACCGCGCAAACCCCGACGGCAATCTGCATGCCCCGCTGCAAATCATGCCCGCTGAACGGCGCACAAATCCCGACGACCAGCAGGCATATCACTGCTACCAGAAAAACATTGCCGCGCTGCGGTACGGATAACGACATCGGCCACCTCATCTTCCCTGTGGATGGTTTAGCCGTCAGGCCCCGTCGGCGCCGCAGCCTTTAGCGACATATTTTGCGTCAGCGGTGGTGGTGCATTTCCAACCGGTGGTGGCATTGCGCGTCAGGCTGATGGTCTTGCCCAGCACCGGCGCCGGCGCGTCGAGTATTTCGCAACTAATGGCGCCCGCGCCCGTCGCAACATCCCCTGCTACATCGATCTTGCAGTTGGCCGTTGGGCTGGTGCCGCCGATCAATGCCAGGGTCGGTACAGTGCCCTGGTTGAGGGTGTCTTCGTACCCGGCCTTCAACGCGGTGATTTCAGCCAGGCCGGCAGTGAACTTGGCCTTGGCCTGGTGGGTGGTGTACATGGGCAGGCCGATGGTGGCCAAAATGCCGATGATTGCCACGACGATCAACAGCTCGATCAGGGTAAAACCTTTTTGACGAATCACATTCACTCTCCAGGATAGAACTCATGACAAGGCACGTCCTGCGCCCCGTGTTGTGCAGCGGCGCCAGTGTACTCATCCGCAGGCGGTCAATCGCGCACAAGACGCACATTCTGACATTTTATCCGCCACTGCCGGCCTGTCCGAATCCGTCACCTGACTACGCTATAAAGCTTCGACGACCTCTGTGCGGAACCATGACATGGACAACGCTTCAACGCTCTACGCCTGGGAAGGCACCAACCGCAAAGGACGCAGGGTGTCCGGGCAAACCACCGGGCACAACCCTGCCTTGGTGAAGGCCCAATTGCGCAAACAGGGCATCAGCCCAGGCCATGTGCGCCAGAAATCTCCAATGCTGCCGAGCCTGGCACCCTCGATAATGTCGACGGACATCACCCTGCTTACTCGCCAACTGGCCACCCTGCTGAAGGCCGGTATTCCTCTATTGCAGGCCTTCGATATCATCGGTGAGGGCTTCGACAACCGCGCCGTGCGTGAGCTTGTGCAAGGGTTGAAACAGGCGATCGCCGCCGGCACCAGCCTTGCCGAGGCGCTGCGCAAACAGCCTCGTTATTTCGACGCGCTGTACTGCAACCTGGTGGCCGCCGGCGAACAGGCCGGAGCACTTGAAACCCTGCTGGAGCGCGTGGCGATCCACCGGGAAAAGAGCGAGCAGCTAAAGGCCAGGATCAAAAAAGCCATGACCTATCCGGTCACCGTGCTGGTGGTCGCCAGCCTGGTCACTGGGGTGCTGTTGATCCACGTCGTGCCGCAGTTCCAGAATCTGTTTGCGGGGGTGGACGGCACGCTGCCCGGCTTCACCTTGCAGGTCATCGCCCTTTCCGAGTTCGTGCAGAAAGCGTGGTGGGTGCTGGCGCTGGGCGTTCTTGCGGGAAGCATGGGGCTGCGCCATGCCTATCGGACGCTCCCTGGATTGAGTCTGTGGTTGGACCGCTGTTTGTTGAAAGCGCCCCTGGCAGGCAAACTGCTGAGCAAATCCGCCGTGGCCCGCTTTGCCCGCACACTGTCCACCACGTTTGCCGCCGGCGTTCCGTTACTGCAGGCGCTGGACTCGGTGGCCGGTGCCGCCGGTTCCGGGCCATTCAGACAGGCAATCGAACATATGCGACGCGATGTAGCGACTGGCATGCCATTGAATCAATCCATGCTCGCCAGCGGCCTGTTCCCCGGCATGGCGATCCAGATGACGGCCATCGGCGAAGAGTCGGGCACGCTGGACCGCATGCTGGAAAAGGTTGCCAACCATTACGAGGGCGATGTGGACAACCTGGTCGATAACCTCACGCACCTCATGGAGCCCCTGATCATGGTGGTGCTGGGCGGCATTGTCGGCGCATTGGTGATCGCCATGTACCTGCCGGTCTTCCAGATGGGGAGCGCATTTTGAGCCAGCTATTGGCGGTACACCCCTGGGCTTTTGTTGCACTGGCGTCGGTGCTGGGGCTGATCGTCGGCAGTTTTCTCAACGTGCTGGTGTGGCGCCTGCCGAAGATGCTCGAACGGGAATGGCGCGCCCAGGCCCACGAAGTGCTCGGCTTGCCCGCTGAGCCTGCCAGCCCGACCTACACCCTGATGCAGCCTAATTCCTGCTGCCCACAGTGCAACCATCCGATACGCCCTTGGGAAAATATCCCACTGCTCAGCTACCTGTTTCTGCGAGGTCGCTGCGCCCATTGCCAGGGTGCGATCAGCGCCCGTTATCCGCTCACGGAACTGACGTGCGCGCTGATCTCGGCCTGGGTGGCCTGGCATTTCGGCTATGGCTGGCAGGCGGGCGCAGTGCTGGTATTGAGCTGGGGCTTGTTGGCGATGAGCCTGATCGACGCCGACCACCAACTGTTGCCGGATGTGCTGGTGATGCCGCTGTTATGGCTGGGGCTGATCATCAACAGCTTCGGCCTGCTGACGACACTGTCGGATGCCCTGTGGGGTGCGGTGATCGGCTACATGAGCCTGTGGAGCGTGTTCTGGCTGTTCAAGCTGGTCACTGGCAAGGACGGCATGGGCCATGGCGACTTCAAGCTGCTGGCCTTGCTCGGCGCCTGGGGTGGCTGGCAAATCCTGCCAATGACGCTGTTGATGTCGTCGCTGGTGGGGGTATTCGTGGGCTTGATCCTGATGCGCCTGCGCAAGTCCCAAGCGTCGGCACCGATGCCGTTTGGTCCGTATCTGGCGATTGCCGGCTGGATTGCATTGCTCTGGGGTGGTCAAATAACCGACTTCTATTTGCAGTCTGTCGGTTTCAGATGACCACTTCTGTTGCAACACCCTGGATTCTCGGCCTCACTGGCGGCATCGGCAGCGGTAAAAGTGCCGCAGCCCAGCACTTTATCGACCTGGGCATCGACCTGGTGGACGCCGATCACGCCGCCCGCTGGGTGGTCGAGCCTGGACGGCCGGCATTGGCACGTATCGCCGAGCACTTCGGTGCCGGCGTGCTGCAGCCGGACGGTCAACTGGACCGCGGCGCCTTGCGCAAGCTGATCTTTGAAGTACCCGAAGAGCGCCGCTGGCTCGAAGCCTTGCTGCACCCGTTGATTGGCGAGGAGATTCGCAGCCACCTGGCGCGCGCGAAGTCGCCCTACGCGATATTGGTGTCGCCGCTGCTGATCGAGTCCGGCCAGTACAGCATGACCCAGCGCATCCTGGTGATCGACGTGCCGCAATCGCTGCAGATTCAGCGTACCCTGCAGCGCGACGGCATCAACGAGCAACAGGTGCAGGCGATCCTCAAGGCCCAGTCCAGCCGCGAAGACCGCCTGAACCATGCCGATGACGTGCTGGTCAATGACCAGGACCTTGCCTGGCTGCACAGCGAGGTCGAGCGACTGCACCACTTTTACCTTACTTTGCGTGGAGGCCGATCATGAGCCAACCCTTGACCGTCGACTGCCCAACCTGCGGTGCACCCGTGGAATGGAAAGCGACCAACCTCAACCGGCCGTTCTGCTCGGACCGCTGCAAGCTCATCGACCTGGGCGCCTGGGCCGCTGAGGAACACAAAATCCCCGTGGCCCCGGATGCCGAAGACGAGCTGTTTTCCGAAGACCTGCCGCCGCGCCACTAAGGGCGCATAAAGGCGTATTCCTGCTGGTCGTCGAGGTTCTCTGCAAGGTATTGCAGCTCGTCGGCCAGGTCTTCAAAACTGCGCACACCCTTGCTCTGTTGCACCACCGCACTGAGCATCGCACGCAGGGTCAGGCCCGGGTCAAAACCGATTTCCTGTGCCGCGTCCTGGCTTCTGCGCAATTCCTGCCGTGCCCACTCGTACACACTCATGATCCGTGCTCCCCGCCTTGCCTGGAAAAATTTGACAGAGCATGGGCCTGCTCGGCCGGCCAGGATTTGATCTGGGTCAACGCTGTGAATCGTCGTCCTTCCAGGGTGCCGACAAGTAGCGCGTGCGGTTGAAAGTCTCCAGCCATTCCGGGCAAAACACCACCAGTGCGCTGATGACCATGCCGTTGATAAAGGCTTCGGGAAAGATGATCAGCCACAGGTAGCCGACAAAATCCTCCAGCCATTCCGGCATGGCGAAACGGCCGTCGAACCACAGCAGCCCCAGCCCAAATAGCAGGCACAGCAGCGCCGACAGCGCGGCAGCAAAAAACCCGGAACAGAAGATATACACAAAGGGATTGCGCGGTTGCGCGCGCTCGACCAGCAACGCGCAGGTTTCGGTGATCAGCACCGGCAACCCGATCAGCAACAGGCCGTTGACGCCCAGGGCTGCGAGGTCCTGGCGCCCCAGCGCCATCAAACCCAACTGGGCGACAAAGCCGCCGACAATTGCGAGGGGCCAATCCAGCAACAGGGTCACGGCAGTCATGCCGATGAAGTGGTAGGAAACACCTGTATCGAAATCCCGCCGTACCAGCCACAGCATGAACAACGCGAACACGGTGCCGAATAGCAGATGCTGACGCCGCCGGTCGGCAAACAGTTCGACCCAAGGTGAACGCAGGATCGCCCACACCACCACGGGCGCATACAGCAGCCACCCGATGCCCATTGTTGTCGGCGCCAACATGGCGGCACTGATCACGGCAGCACTCCCCAGGGTCGAATATTGCTCGGATGATCAGTCTACACCGACGTTTCACAGGGGTACTTCCTGCGGTCATCATTTGGGCGCTAAGCTGCTAGCTATGGATGACTCAGATTACTTGCGCCTGCTCACCGTAGCGGCCGAACAAGCCAACGCATTCTTGTCCAATGCCCGCAAATGGGAGCGTGAGCGTTGGGTCTGCCAGCGCCTGCTGCAAGGCTTGAACGTGCCTTACCGTGCCGAGGAGTTCCACGCCGCCGGGCAAGAGCCACCGGACGTGCTGTTTCGCGATGCCAGTTTCGAGGTGTTTTTTGTGCTGGACGAGGGCCGTCGCCTGAATGACGAATGGCGCGACGAGTTGCTGCGCCGACGCAGCGCCTTCTCCCTGAGCCAATTGGTGCGGCGCGAAGCCAAGCCGCGACGCATCCCGGCCCATGAGTTTTTACTGCGCCTGGCGCCCACGCTGCGCAAGAAGGCGCATAACTACAAAGAACGCGGGATGGACCTGGGGGAGCTGGATATCGTTGCCTTCACCAGCCTCAAGCGTGAGGTGCTTGACCTCAACAGCCATTTTCCGCCACCGACGGAATACCTGCGCCAGGGCTGGCGCTCGCTGTCGCTGGTGGGGCCGACCTTTGCACGGGTGTTGTTCGCCCACCCGGATGCACCGGATTTCTTGCGCAACAACTTGGGCCGCAGCATAGTGTTCGACGTGGGCATCAGCCTCTGAGCCCCCGGACTGTAACGTGGCGCCCTTTTGCAACGTCTACCTGACGAGGCCTTTATGACCAGCCGCCTGAACCCCGATGACCAACAGCATGTCGAAGAGTACCTGCAACTCTCCCAGAACCGAGTCGAGCGCAAGCCTTTCCGGCCGTGGCTGCTCCTTGGTGTGGTGCTGGTAGTGGTGATCGGTCTCGGCTTGCTGAGCCGACTATTGAGTTACCTGACGCTATGAGCTGCCTGGCGCTCGCGGGGGTAACTGCTCCGATTTCTTTTAGCCTTGCGAGATATCCCCATGACCCATCGTATTATTATCGTCGGCGGCGGCGCCGGCGGCCTGGAGTTGGCTACCCGCCTGGGTAAGACTCTGGGCAAGCGCGGCACCGCCAGCATCACGCTGGTGGACGCCAACCTGACCCATATCTGGAAGCCACTGCTGCACGAAGTGGCAGCCGGTTCGCTGAATTCCTCGGAAGATGAACTCAATTATGTCGCCCAGGCCAAATGGAACCACTTCGAGTTCCAACTGGGGCGCATGAGCGGGCTCGACCGTGAACAGAAGAAGATCCAGCTGGCCGCCACCCTGGACGAAGAAGGCCGTGAACTGGTGCCAGCGCGCGTGCTGGGCTATGACAGCCTGGTGATTGCGGTCGGCAGCACCACCAATGACTTCGGCACCGAAGGCGCCGCGCAGCACTGCCTGTTCCTCGACACCCGCAAGCAGGCCGAGCGCTTTCACCAGCAGTTGCTCAATCACTACTTGCGCGCCCATGCCGGGCAGACCGATGTGGTGGAAAAAATCAGCGTTGCCATCGTCGGCGCGGGTGCCACTGGGGTCGAACTGGCCGCCGAACTGCATAACGCCGCCCACGAGTTGGCCGCTTACGGCCTGGACCGCATCAAGCCGGAAAACATGCACATCACCCTGATCGAAGCCGGCCCACGGGTACTGCCTGCCCTGCCGGAGCGTATCGGCGTGCCGGTGCATAAAACCCTGGAAAAGCTCGGTGTGACGGTACTGACCAATTCGGCGGTCAGCGAAGTGACTGCCGATGCGCTGATCACCAGCAGCGGCCAGGTCATCCCCGCCAGTCTCAAGGTGTGGGCGGCCGGCATTCGCGCGCCAGGTTTCCTCAAGGATATCGATGGCCTGGAAACCAACCGCATCAATCAGCTGCAGGTATTGCCAACACTGCAAACCACCCGCGACGAAAACATCTTCGCGTTTGGCGATTGTGCCGCCTGTCCGCAACCGGGCACTGATCGCAACGTGCCGCCACGTGCCCAGGCGGCTCACCAGCAGGCATCGTTGCTGGCCAAGTCGCTGAAGCTGCGCATCGAGGGCAAGGACCTGCCGACCTACAAGTACACCGACTACGGCTCGTTGATCTCGCTGTCGCGGTTCTCGGCGGTGGGTAACTTGATGGGCAACCTCACCGGCAGCGTGATGCTGGAAGGTTGGCTGGCGCGAATGTTCTACGTGTCGCTGTACCGCATGCACCAGATGGCGCTGTATGGGTTCTTCCGCACGGCGATGCTGATGCTGGGGAGCAAGATCGGGCGCGGCACCGAGCCACGCCTCAAACTGCACTGACAACACGGTCCCGGATAGGACTTGGTCAATGTGGGAGCGGGCTTGCTCGCGAAAGCGGTGTATCAGTCAGTACATCTGACACTGAACCACCGCTTTCGCGAGCAAGCCCGCTCCCACATTCGTTTTGCGGTGAGTCAGATTTGCGTGCACAAAAAAAATCCCCGTATCTTTCGATACGGGGATTTTTAATATGGTCGGGGTAAGGGGATTCGAACTCCTGACATCCTGCTCCCAAAGCAGGCGCGCTACCGGACTGCGCTATACCCCGGTAAAAAAAAGGCGACCTTTCAGTCGCCTTCTTCGATCAGCGCTTTTGGCCTCTGACCTTAAGATTCGATTCCAGCGTTAACTGGTCTCAAAAATGGTGGGTCGTGTGGGATTCGAACCTACGACCAATTGGTTAAAAGCCAACTGCTCTACCAACTGAGCTAACGACCCAAATATGGTCGGGGTAGGGGGATTCGAACTCCCGACATCCTGCTCCCAAAGCAGGCGCGCTACCGGACTGCGCTATACCCCGATATTGAAATTGGCTCCGTGACCAGGACTCGAACCTGGGACCCAATGATTAACAGTCATTTGCTCTACCGACTGAGCTATCACGGAACTACATATTTCAAAGTACTACGTTGTTGCTTACTACCTTCTCTTTGACTTGTCCGTATCGCTACGTTCATGCCTCTGAGGCGCGCTATTCTACAATCTTAAAAACCCCTGTCAACCCTTTAAATTGCTTTTAAGACAATGATTTGCGCTTGTTTCTGATTTCTTCTTGGGGAGAAGAAACCCGTGGGCTGACGTTGCTGCGGGGCGCACTTTACAAGCCTTTGCCTTACAGTTCAACGCCCTATCGAAAAAAAAGGCCCCGCAATGCGGGGCCTTCTCTTGTCACCCTGCTGCCAGGGCTCAGTGGAAGACGATTTCGTCGTTTTCCACCGTCGCTGTCACGCTGGTGCCAGGCATGAAGCTGCCCGACAGGATCAACTGGGCCAGCGGGTTCTCGATCCAGCGCTGGATCGCACGTTTCAACGGCCGTGCGCCATACACCGGGTCGTAACCCACAGCGATCAGCTTGTCCAACGCCTCGCGGCTCAGCTCCAGCGACAACTCACGCTCGGTCAGGCGGCCACGCAGACGTCCCAACTGGATCTCGGTAATGCCCGCGATCTGATCCCGCGCCAACGGCTCGAAGATCACCACTTCGTCGACCCGGTTGATGAATTCCGGGCGGAAATGCGAGGTCAGTGCATCCATCACCGCCGCACGCTGGGCTTCACGATCCCCAACCAGCTCCTGGATCTGCGCCGAGCCCAGGTTGGAGGTCATCACGATCACCGTATTGCGGAAATCCACGGTACGCCCATGGCTGTCGGTCAGGCGGCCATCCTCCAGCACTTGCAACAGGATGTTGAACACATCCGGGTGCGCCTTCTCGACCTCATCCAGCAGGATCACCGAGTAAGGCTTACGCCGCACGGCTTCGGTCAGGTAACCGCCTTCCTCATAGCCCACATAGCCTGGTGGCGCACCGATCAAGCGAGCCACCGAATGTTTCTCCATGAATTCGGACATATCAATCCGCACCATGGCCTCTTCAGTATCAAAGAGGAACTCGGCCAAAGCCTTGCACAGCTCGGTCTTACCCACACCGGTCGGGCCGAGGAACATGAACGAGCCGCTCGGACGGTTCGGATCGGACAACCCGGCCCGCGAACGCCGTACCGCGTTGGAAACGGCCACCACGGCCTCTTCCTGACCGATCACACGCTGATGCAGCAGGTGTTCCATCTTCAGCAGCTTGTCGCGCTCGCCTTCAAGCATTTTCGACACGGGAATGCCGGTCCATTTGGAGACGACTTCGGCAATTTCTTCCTCCGTCACCTTGCTGCGCAGCAACTGGTTCTCAGGCTTGCCGTGCTGGTCGACCATCTGCAGGCTGCGTTCCAGGTCCGGGATCACCCCGTACTGCAACTCAGCCATGCGGTTCAGGTCGCCTTTACGGCGGGCCGCTTCGAGTTCCTGGCGCGACTGCTCGATCTTTTGCTGAATCTGGGCCGAGCCTTGCACTTCGGCTTTTTCCGAGGTCCAGATTTCTTCCAGGTCCGAATACTCACGTTCCAGGCGGACGATTTCTTCCTGGAGTTTTTCCAGGCGTTTTTTCGCCGCGTCGTCTTCTTCTTTCTTCAGGGCCTGGGACTCGACTTTCAGTTGGATCAGGCGCCGATCCAGACGGTCGAGCACTTCCGGCTTGGAGTCGATTTCCATGCGGATACGGCTGGCCGCTTCGTCGATCAAGTCGATGGCCTTGTCGGGCAACTGACGGTCAGTGATATAGCGATGGCTCAATTTGGCCGCCGCAATGATCGCGCCGTCGGTGATCGCCACCTTGTGGTGGACCTCATAACGCTCTTTCAAGCCACGCAGGATCGCGATGGTGTCTTCTTCGCTCGGCTCTTCCACCAGCACTTTCTGGAAGCGACGCTCAAGGGCCGCGTCCTTTTCAATGTACTGGCGGTATTCGTTGAGCGTAGTAGCACCGACGCAGTGCAACTCACCCCGCGCCAGGGCAGGCTTGAGCATGTTACCGGCGTCCATCGAGCCTTCGCCTTTACCGGCGCCGACCATGGTGTGCAGTTCGTCGATAAACAGAATGATCTGCCCTTCCTGCTTCGACAGTTCATTGAGCAGGGATTTCAGGCGTTCTTCGAACTCGCCGCGGAACTTGGCGCCGGCGATCAACGACCCCATGTCCAGGGACAGCAGACGCTTGCCTTTAAGGCCATCCGGCACTTCACCATTGATGATGCGCTGGGCCAGGCCTTCGGCGATCGCGGTTTTACCCACACCAGGTTCGCCGATCAGTACCGGGTTGTTCTTGGTGCGACGTTGCAGTACCTGGATGGTGCGACGGATTTCATCGTCACGGCCGATCACCGGGTCAAGCTTGCCCTCTTCGGCACGCTTGGTCAGGTCGACGGTGTATTTATCCAGAGCCTGGCGCGACTCCTCATGGTTGGGGTCGTTCACCGCGTCGCCGCCACGCAGGTTGTTGATGGCATTTTCCAGGGCTTTCTTGCTCACGCCCTGGCCCAGCAACAACTTGCCGAGCTTGCTGTTCTCGTCCATGGCGGCGAGCAGCACCAGTTCGCTGGAGATGAACTGGTCACCCTTCTGTTGGGCCAGGCGATCGGCCTGGTTAAGCAGACGCGCCAAGTCCTGCGACATGTTCACGTCGCCGGTTGGGTTTTGGATTTTCGGCAATTGGTCGAGCTCTTTGCTCAACTCCTTGCGCAGGCTGTTGACGTCGAAGCCCACCTGCATCAGCAAGGGCTTGATTGAACCACCTTGCTGTTCCAGCAGCGCCTGCATCAAGTGCGCAGGCTCGATGGCCGGGTGGTCGAGACCCACCGCCAAGGATTGAGAGTCAGACAGTGCCAACTGTAATTTGCTGGTTAAACGATCAATACGCATTAGTCACCTTCCTTTTGAGCAGGCCGGAGCTAGTAAACACATCCTGAATGAAGAAACCTGCCAGATACCCCTATAGATGGGGTGGATTCTGGAAGATTCAAGCGACAGATGCTTGATGTGAGTCAGTGTTGACCCAGGTCAGGAGAGTCTAGCGCTCGAGCCAGATAAGGGAGGCAAAACGTCCGGTGCGGGGGCTGCGCCGGTAGGAAAAGAAGCGCGGGTCGGTCACCGTGCAGAAACCGCCGCCATACACGGCAGTCACACCGCACGCAGCCAGGCGCAGGCGCGCGAGCTTATAGATGTCAGCCATGAACTTGCCCGGATTGCGACTCGGTACAAAGGCTTCGACGGTGGTCGGCAGTTGCTGCATGAAGACTTCACGCACTTCCGGGCCGACTTCAAAGGCTTGCGGGCCAATCGCCGGACCGAGCCACACCAACACGTCGCCAGCGTCGGCGTCGAGGCTTTCTAGAGTCGCCTCCAACACGCCCGCCGCCAGGCCACGCCAACCGGCATGGGCCGCCGCCACGCGTGTGCCTGCACGGTTGCAGAACAACGCGGGCAGGCAATCGGCAGTCATGGATGTGCAGGCGATGCCTGGGGTGCTGGTCCAGCTGCCATCGGCTTCGGCAGTGCGGCCAGGGTCGGCCTCGACCACGGTCACGCCATGGACCTGGCGCAGCCAGGCTGGCTGGATATCGAAGGCCGTGGTCAGGCGGCGACGATTTTCGAGCACGGCCTCCAGGCGGTCCTCGACATGATCGCCCAAATTGAGGCTGTCGAACGGCGCCAGGCTGACGCCGCCCGCACGGGTGGTGACACAGGCCTTCACCTGAGCCGGCGCGGGCCAGTCAGGAATCAGCCAGTCATTCACCCGACAAACGCCTCGCGATCCTGCTTGAGCAGCGACAACAACCAGACCAGGTCGTCCGGCAGAGGCGATTCCCAGCTCATCCGCTTACCGCTCGTCGGATGATCCAGTTCCAGGAAACGTGCATGCAGTGCCTGGCGCGGGAAGTTTTTCAGTGAATCAACCATGGTTGCACTGGCCGCCGGCGGAATACGGAAGCGACCGCCGTAGGCCGGATCTCCGACCAACGGGAAGTTGATGTGCGCCATGTGCACGCGAATCTGGTGGGTACGCCCGGTTTCCAGCTTGACCCGCACGTGGGTGTGGGAGCGGAAACGCTCGAGTACACGGTAGTGGCTCACGGCCTGCTTGCCGCCTTCCATCACCGCCATACGCTGGCGCTGCTGGCCGTGACGACCGATCGGCGCGTTGATCTTGCCACCGGCCACGACTACGCCGATCACGATGCACTCGTAGATCCGGCTGACGCTGCGGCTTTGCAATTGTGTGACCAGCTGCGTCTGCGCCTGAATGGTCTTGGCCACCACCATCAAGCCGGTGGTGTCCTTGTCCAGACGGTGCACGATGCCGCAGCGCGGGACGTTGATGATGTCCGGCACGTGGTGCAACAGGGCATTGAGCAAGGTGCCATCAGCGTGCCCGGCAGCCGGGTGAACCACCAGGCCCGCGGGTTTGTTGATGACCAGGATGTCGTCGTCTTCATAGACGATATCCAGCTCGATGTCCTGGGCAACCCATTCTCCCTGGGCTTCCTGCTCGGCAGTCAGCTCAAGAATCGCACCGCCATGGACTATGTCTCGCGGGCGGATAACCGCTCCATCCACAGTCAGGCGGCCGTCTTTGATCCAGGCGGAAAGGCGCGAGCGCGAGTGCTCAGCGAATAATTGTGCGGCGACTTGATCGAGGCGTTGGCCGCCCAATTCGGACGGCACCTCTGCGCGAAGTTCAATTTTATCGGACATGCTCAGACTAGGCGTGGCACAGCCTTTGGTTTCGGCTGCGCGCTTGTGGTTAAATACGGCGTCTTTTGCCCCGAGGCTTTCAACGGGGCGCTCATCATAACAGGACGGCCCCGCCCAAGACAGCGGCCGTCATAGGGACGCAAGCCGCCATGCAAGTGAAACACCTGCTGCTGATCGCCATCCTCGCCATGACTGCTGCTTGCTCGTCAACAAAGGAAGTCGTCGACGAAAACCTGAGCGAAGTCGAGTTGTATCAACTGGCTCAGAAAGACTTGGACAATAATAGCTACACCAGCGCCACAGCGAAGCTGAAGGCGCTGGAGTCGCGCTATCCGTTCGGGCGCTACGCCGACCAGGCCCAGCTCGAGCTGATCTACGCCAACTACAAGAACGCCGAGCCGGAAGCTGCCAAGTCCGCCGCCGAGCGTTTCATCCGCCTGCACCCGCAGCATCCGAACGTGGACTACGCCTACTACATGAAGGGCCTGACCTCGTTCGACCAGGACGTCGGCCTGCTGGCGCGCTTCCTGCCGCTGGACATGACCAAGCGTGACCCGGGTGCCGCCCGCGACTCCTACAACGAGTTCGCCCAGCTGACCAGCCGCTACCCCAACAGCCGCTACGCGCCGGACGCCAAGCAGCGCATGATCTACCTGCGCAACCTGCTGGCGTCCTACGAGATCCACGTGGCCCACTACTACCTGACCCGTCAGGCTTACGTAGCTGCCGCCAACCGTGGCCGTTATGTGGTTGAGAACTTCCAGGAAACCCCATCCGTGGGTGACGGCCTGGCGGTGATGACCGAGGCTTACCAGCGTCTGCACCTGGACGAGCTGGCCAGCACCAGCCTGGAAACCCTCAAGCTCAACTACCCGGACCACCCAAGCCTGAAAGACGGCCAGTTCGTGCCTCAGGTTGACGAAGCCGACAACCGTTCGTGGCTGAGCAAGTACACCCTGGGCCTGATCGAGTCCCGTCCACCGCTGCCGCCGGGCGAAACCCGTGCCAACCAGGACGTGATCAAGCAGTACCAGGACGCCAAGGATGCCATTCCTTCGGAGCTCAAGCCCCACGACGAGAACGGCGACGTGATCGAAGAGGAAGAACCGCAAGCCTTGGGCAACAACCAGGATCGCTCGTGGTTCAGCTACATGACCTTTGGTGTGTTCGACTGATTGCACCGGCGTCATCAAAAAGGAGCCTTTCGAGGCTCCTTTTTTGTGGGCGGTATCATTGCGCTGTGCGCCTGGCACGTCCTTGGCTAAACTGGCGCATTCCCTGTCGAGAAACTGCCCATCATGCTTCGTCTATTGTTCTGGATTGCCGTCATTGCCGCCGCAGTATGGTTCTGGCGCAAATTCAAAAGCCCGGCCGCCAAACAGCAACGCTCCAGTGAGCCTGGCGCGGCCCTGATGGTGCGCTGCGCCCACTGCGGCGTGCACTTGCCGCAGGATCGCGCCCTAAGCTCGCGCCAAGGGTGGTATTGCACCCAGGCCCATCTGGAGCAGGGGCCGAAGTCTATCCAGCGTTGATCCGACCTTCGGGTGCATACGGCGCCGGGTCGATGATCGGCGCACGTGCCAGCAGTAAATCGGTAAACAACTGGCAGGAGGCTGGCGCAAGCACCAGGCCATTGCGGTAATGCCCGCAGTTGAGCCACAAGCCCTTGAAGCCTGGCACTTGGCCGATATACGGAATGCCTTCCGGAGACCCGGGGCGCAGTCCGGCCCAGTGCCCCACCACTTCAGCGTCCGCCAGGGCGGGAATCAGCTCCACCGCTGATGCCTTGAGGCTTTCCAGTGCGTTCTGGGTCGGGGTCTTGTCGAAACCTTCGTGCTCCAGGGTACTGCCGATCAGTATGTGCCCGTCACGCCGCGGGATCGCATATCGACCCTTGGCCAGCACCATGCTCGACAGGAAGTCCGAGGCGCACTTGTACAAAATCATCTGGCCCTTGACCGGCTCCACCGGCAATGACAGGCCTAATGTGCCGAGCAACTCACCACTCCAGGCGCCCGCCGCCAATACAACCTGATCGCCGAAGATCGGGCCATCAGCCGTGTTTACGCCCACGACATTGCCAGCATCCAGAACAAACCCGGTCACTTCGCATTGCTCATGAAGGGTTACGCCAGGCAGGGCCAGCAGTGCGGCCTTGAGGGATTTGACCAAGCGTGGGTTGCGCACATTGGCGACGTTGGCCATGTAGATCGCCTGGGAGTACCCGCCGCCCAGCACCGGAACGGCGTCATGGGCGGCCGACACGTCGACTTTGCTCAATGGGCGGCCCTCACGTGCGGCCCACGCCAGGGCTTCGGCCTCATCCTCCAGGTCCAGCCAGTACAGGCCTGTGGTGTGAACCTCCGGATCGACGCCCGTCGCAGCAAACAGACGCTCCGCCAACTGTGGATAAAAATCCTGGGACCAATGGGCGAGCGCCGTGACTGCCGGGCTGTAGCGCCACGGATAGAGGGGCGAGACAATGCCGCCGCCCGCCCAGGAAGATTCCTGCCCCAACCCCGCGCGCTCCAATAGCACCACCGCTTGCCCTTGGGTCGCCAGGTTGAACGCCGTCAACAAGCCGATGACACCGCCACCGACAATCACTACCTGCTGTTGCTCTGCCATCATTTGATCCAGCCGATAAATAGGAACAAGCGCGCCCGGCGCCCAGTCGTCCAGCCCCCTCATCATTGCCCCCAGCACAGCTTGCGCGACATTTCTGGTATTGCACCGGGGTTGCTGCGCGTGCCGGCGCTGGTCAGGACGAAATCACCGCAAGGGTCACCAGCCATCATCGAGCCGATAGCAGGCGTCGCCACCAACTGGAAATCCTGAGGGTTCAACGCAGCGCTGATTCTATAGCGATCATTGCCCGCACTGACGCCGCTTGCATCAATAAAAGTACCGTTCCTCGCGTAAAAGCGCTCCAGATGCTGAGCCTGCCCGGTCAACAGCGCCACGATTTCAGCGCGATACACTTTTTTCATATGGCCGGTGTATCCGGGGTAAGCAATCCCCGCCAACACCGAGATGATCGCAACCGCGATCAGTAACTCGATCAAGGTAAACCCCTGGCTGTCCATGCCCATTGCAGTGCTCCTTATTGAAGTTGCCGCCACGCCACTCGCCGAAAACGCGAGCCGCCCTGCTCCTCTACTCGCGCATAGACGCTCTCCAGCACCGTGCGCAATTGGCCGCTGAGGCCAACAGCCGTCACTCGATACACCGAAGCCGGCATGTGCGGCGGTAAATGCGCCACCCCGACCGCCGGCCCAAGGGATTGAAGGCCGTATACACCGCCTTTCAGCGCCACCCAGCTAACGCCTGAAACAGGGTCCGCGCCGGGCCCGGACACTGAAAATGCAGCCTCCGGCGGCGCACATCGGGTAATCGATTGACACAACGGCAGCGTCGTAAATGACCGCTGTACCGCCGCCTCCCCGAGCCTCAAGCCACTTTCAGCACGCTGCAGCGATTGATTGCGCTGCCAGACGCTGCCGGCGATCTTTTGCTGGATGAGTGCACCTTGCATCGAGGACAAGCCGACCAGCGACACCAGCAACAGGAACACCAGGCTGATCAGCAGCACCATGCCCGCCTGCCTTAAACGATTACTCTCGCTAAGCACCATGGCCGCCCTACCCCAGCTGGTTTCGCAACGCCGCTACGACGCTGTAGGTTTGAGCTTTTACCCGGCCAGAAGGGTCTTGCAGCGTCATCTGGATACGCACGCTGCGTATCAGGGAGGCGTCGGCTGGCGCGGTGTCGTAACGCACGACCTGCAGTGATGCGGGCTTGGCGGCAAGGCCAAAGCCAAGCTCGAACGCCTGCACGTTATCCACCAGCACGGCCTTGGCGGGTGCTGCGGGGGTGCTGACTTTAAGCTGGCCCGCTTCGAAGGTGTAGGTCACTTGGCGCAATGCAAAACGGATCTCGCCCGGAGCAGGCGCAGGGGAGTTTCCAATGTAAGCCTGGGCGCTACCCGTGCAATCGGACAATACGGTCCAATCAGGCTTGCCGCTTTCATTACCGGCATCTGCAGTCACCAACGTCAGCGACTTGGCGCCCGCCCCACCATCCCAACTGACGGGCCGATCAAAGGCCGGTGGCGCATTCTCGATAAAGCCTGTGGCCAAACAACCAAACATGCCCGCCTGGCGGATGTCCTGAATGATTTTGCCCAGCACGAACCGCGCATCATCCTGCAGCGACATGGCTGCCTGCTGGCTGGCGTGGGTAGCTCTGGAATCAATCACCACTTGGCTGCCCCCAAGCACCAGCACCAAGCCCATGGCCAACGCCAGCAGTAACTCCACCAGACTGAAACCGCGAGCAAGACGCCTCATTCCGCCACCCCCGACTCATCGCTGATACGACTGGTCAGGGTGAAGGTTTCCCGGGCACCTGGCGTGTTGGTCCCCCGGTTGTCATCCCAGCTGATACTGACCGTTACCTCACTGCCGCTGATCGACACCGAGCCTTTGGCGCCCTCCCCGGCAAAGCCGAGGATATTGGCCTCGAAATCATGCAGGTCCAGATCGCGCACGCTGCCAGTAGCGCCACTGGCAGGGGCACGCTCTCCCCGACCCCAGGCGTAGTCGGCGCCAGAATTGGCGCGGATCCGGTCGAGCATGTCGTAGGCAATGAAGCTGGCCTGGCTGGTCATCCTTGAGCTGTCGGTGTACTTGAGCGCGTTGAGTTGGATCACTGCCGCACCCAGCAGGCCAATGGCAAGGATCAGCACGGCGACAAGCACTTCGATCAGCGTCATTCCGGTCTGGCGTGGGGATAAAACGGGAGAAATACAGGTATTCGTGCAGGCAAGCATTACCGTCGCCATCCATGTCGAAGTCCGAAAAAGAGCAGGCAGAACCTGCTGTGCGGCTCAAGACTAGCGCCGGTTTTTCACCCGTGCTGCTCCGGGAACAAAGGGAAATACTTTGGACATAAAGGCCATCATCCAGCGCCTCAGCCTGGACGCTATACCTAGGACGACACCCCTATCCACGGAGGAATGGCACATGCACCAACGCGGTTTTACCCTGATCGAATTGCTGCTCGGACTGACCCTGAGCAGCATTCTGGCGATCCTGGCAGTGCCGAGCTTCAAGAGCCTGCTGGACTCACAGCAACGCCACAGCGCGGCACAAACATTGGCGGCAGGCCTGCGCTACGCACGCACCGAAGCCATTGCACGCAATCGAGCGGTGGTCATTCACGCATTGAACGATGATTGGAGCCTGGGCTGGCGCGTCATCGTGGATGCCAGCGGACGCGGCCACCTGGACGACGACAACCCCGTATTGCTGACTCACCAGGACAGCGGCCATGGCTTGATCGTGGGCAATGGGCCGCTCAAGAGCCAGGTGCGCTTCAGCGGGCTGGGCGAGCCGATATTTTCAGGGGGAGGTTTCCGTGCCGGCACCGTGCATGTGTGTGCCAGGGATCAGGCGCAGAGCCTGCATCAGATCGTGCTGGCGCCCAGCGGGCGCATCAGCCTGCGCAGCGACAGTGCCGAGCAGGCGTTGTGCCGGAGTGGGTCCGGCAACCCGACACTCAGAGCAACGAGCGAACGCGCAATTCCTTGGGCATGGAAAATGTGATGTTTTCCTCGCGACCTGCCAGCTCATCGGCACCGGTAGCGCCCCAGGCGTGCAGTTGCTGGATAACCCCACGTACCAGCACTTCCGGGGCCGAAGCACCGGCCGTGATGCCAATGCGCTCGACACCATCGAACCAACTGCGCTGCATGTCTTCGGCGCCGTCGATCAGGTACGCCGGTGTGGCCATGCGCTCAGCCAGCTCACGCAGGCGGTTGGAGTTGGAGCTGTTGGGGCTGCCGACAACCAGCACCACATCGCATTCATCGGCCAATTGCTTGACCGCGTCCTGCCGGTTCTGGGTGGCGTAGCAGATGTCGTCCTTGCGCGGCCCACCAATGGCCGGGAAGCGGCTGCGCAGCGCGTCGATCACGCGACTGGTGTCGTCCATGGACAAGGTGGTCTGGGTCACGAATGCCAGGCGTTCGGGGTTCTGCACCTGCAGGTTGGCGACGTCTTTTTCGTCCTCCACCAGATAGATCGCCCCACCATTGCTGGCGTCGTACTGCCCCATGGTGCCTTCGACTTCCGGGTGACCGGCATGGCCGATGAGGATGCACTCGCGACCGTCACGGCTGTAGCGCGCGACTTCGATGTGAACCTTGGTAACCAGCGGGCAGGTAGCATCGAACACTTTCAGGCCACGGCCTGCCGCTTCAGTGCGCACTGCCTGGGAGACACCGTGGGCACTGAAGATGACGATGACGTCGTCCGGCACTTGGTCCAGCTCTTCGACAAAGATGGCACCGCGTGCGCGCAGGTCTTCGACCACAAATTTGTTGTGGACGACTTCATGGCGCACATAGATCGGCGGCCCGAAGACTTCCAGGGCGCGGTTGACGATTTCGATCGCCCGGTCCACGCCGGCGCAGAAGCCACGGGGGTTGGCGAGTTTGATTTGCATGCTGTGCCTCGTGTCTTGCTCGGCAAGAAATTGGATCTTGTGGGAACTGGCTTGCCTGCGATGCAGGCACCTCGGTGTATCAGGTACACCAGGGTGATGCTATCGCAGGCAAGCCAGCTCCCACACAAGCCAGCGCCCGCAGGCGCCGGTTTTGTCAGTTAGATCGCTTTAACGCTGATGATTTCAACGTCGAACGTCAAGGTTTTACCGGCCAACGGGTGGTTGAAGTCGATGGTCACTTGCGCGTCATCGAAGGTTTTCACCACGCCGGGCAATTCGGTATTCGCCGCATCGTTGAAGATCACCAACAAGCCTTCCGACAGGTCCATGTCCTGGAACTGCGAACGCGGGATGATCTGCACGTTTTGCGGGTTGGGTTGGCCAAAGGCGTTTTCCGGCAGGATCTGCAGGGTACGCTTGTCGCCAGCCTTGAAGCCGAACAGGGCCGCCTCGAAACCCGGCAGCAGGTTGCCATCACCGACCTTGAAGGTGGCCGGTGCCTTGTCGAACGTGCTGTCGACCGTGTCGCCATTCTCCAGGCGCAATGCGAAATGCAAAGTGACTTCCGTGTTCTGGCCGATGCGTTGCTCAGCCAATACCTGATCAGTCATTGACGGTCTCTCCGGTTTTCTTGCTTTTGAACATATCCAACGCCAGCATGATTGCACCGACGGTGATGGCGCTGTCGGCAAAGTTGAACGCCGGGAAGTACCAGCGGTTCTGCCAATGCACCAGAATGAAGTCGATCACATGGCCGAGGGCAATGCGGTCGTAAAGATTGCCCAGAGCACCGCCCAATACCAGCGCCAAGGCGATCGCCAGCCAGGTGTCATCACGGCCAAGACGCTTGAGCCACACCACCAGCACCGCACTGACGACCACGGCGATCAAGGCGAACAACCAGCGCTGCCAGCCGCCGCTATCCGCCAAAAAGCTGAACGCGGCGCCAGTGTTGTAGGCCAGGGTCCAGCTGAAGTAATCCGGGATCACCACGATCTGCTGGAACATCTCCAGGGAGCCTTCGAAGTGAGCCTTGCTGACCTGGTCGATGACCAGGACCAGCACGCTCAGCACGAGCCAGCCCAGACGTCCGAAACGACTGGCTGAGTTAGGCATAGTGACGAACCTCGCCTTCACCGCTGATGTTGTCGACGCAACGACCACAGATTTCCGGATGCTCAGGGTTCACGCCGACATCTTCACGGCAGTGCCAGCAACGGGCGCATTTAGGGAAGGCGGACTTGACCACTTTGAGCTTGAGGCCCGGCACTTCAGTGGCGACCGCATCCGCCGGGGCCTGGGCAAACGGTGCCAGGCTCGCGGTGGAGGTGATCAGCACAAAACGCAGTTCGTTGCTCAGCTTGGCCAGGTCGGCGGTCAGGCCTTCCTCGGCAAACAGGGTGACTTCGGCTTGCAGGTTGCCACCGACGGCCTTGGCCGCACGCTGCACTTCCAGCTCCTTGTTCACCGCAACCTTCACGGCCATCACGCTTTCCCAGTACTCACGGCCCAGTTCGAAGTCGGCCGGTAGTTCGGTTAGGCCTTCGTACCAGGTGTTGAGCATCACCGACTCGTTGCGCTCGCCCGGCAGGTATTCCCACAGTTCGTCGGCGGTGAAGGCCAGGATCGGCGCGATCCAGCGCACCAGCGCTTCGGAGATGTGGAACAGCGCGGTCTGCGCCGAGCGGCGGGCCTTGCTGTTGGCGCCGGTGGTGTACTGGCGGTCCTTGATGATGTCGAGGTAGAAACCACCCAGCTCCTGCACGCAGAAGTTGTGGATCTTCGAGTAGACGTTCCAGAAACGGTATTCGCCGTAGTGCTCTTGCAACTCGCGTTGCAGCAGCAAGGTACGGTCCACGGCCCAACGGTCGAGGGCGAGCATGTCCTCGGCCGGCAGGATGTCGGTAGCCGGGTTGAAGCCGGTCAGGTTCGACAGCAGGAAGCGTGCGGTATTACGGATGCGGCGGTAGGCATCGGCGCTGCGCTGCAGGATCTGGTCCGACACGGCGATTTCGCCCGAATAGTCGGTCGACGCGACCCACAGACGCATGATGTCGGCGCCCAGGGTGTCGTTGATCTTCTTCGGCTCGATCACGTTCTTCAGCGACTTGGACATTTTGCGGCCCGTCTCGTCGACGGTAAAACCGTGAGTCAGCAGTTCGCGGTATGGCGCGTGGTTGTCGATGGCGCAACCGGTCAGCAGCGACGAGTGGAACCAGCCACGGTGTTGGTCCGAGCCTTCCAGGTACAGGTCGGCACGCGGGCCGGTTTCATGACCCATCGGGTGCGAGCCGCGCAGCACGTGCCAGTGGGTAGTACCCGAGTCGAACCACACGTCGAGGGTGTCGCTGATCTTGTCGTACTGCGGCGCTTCATCGCCCAGCAGCTCGGCAGCGTCCAGTTTGAACCAGGCTTCGATGCCTTCCTGTTCAACGCGCTGGGCCACGACTTCCATCAGTTCGACGGTGCGTGGGTGCAGCTCGCCGCTTTCCTTGTTCAGGAAGAACGGGATCGGCACGCCCCAGTTACGCTGGCGGGAGATGCACCAGTCCGGGCGGTTGGCGATCATCGAGTGCAGGCGCGCCTGGCCCCAGGCCGGGACGAACTGGGTGTCTTCGATGGCTTTGAGCGAGCGTACACGCAGGGTGTCGCCCGTGGTCGGCTCTTTGTCCATGCCGATGAACCACTGCGCGGTGGCGCGGTAGATCAGCGGGGTCTTGTGGCGCCAGCAGTGCATGTAGCTGTGCTGGATGGTGGCGGTCTGCATCAGCGCACCGACTTCACGCAGCTTGTCGATGATCGGCTGGTCGGCCTTGAAGATGAACTGGCCGCCAAAGAATTCGAGCGACGGCACATACACGCCGTTGCTCTGCACCGGGTTGATGATGTCGTCGTTGACCAAGCCGTACTTCTTGCAGATGACAAAGTCGTCCACGCCATAGGCCGGCGAGCAGTGAACAATGCCGGTACCCGAACCAAGCTCGACGTAGTCAGCCAGGTACACCGGCGACAGGCGGTCATAGAACGGGTGACGGAAATTGATCAGTTCCAGCGCGGAGCCGGTGGTGGTCGCGATCACCGAACCTTGCAGTTCGTAGCGGGTCAGGCAGGCCTCGACCATTTCCTCGGCCAGCACCAGCAGGCGATCACCGACGTCCACCAGGGCGTAGGTGAATTCCGGGTGCACGTTCAGCGCCTGGTTGGCCGGGATGGTCCACGGGGTGGTGGTCCAGATCACAATGGCCGCCGGCTTGCCCAGGTTTGCCAAGCCAAAGGCCTCGGCCAGCTTGGCGTCGTCGGCGATCGGGAAGGCCACGTCGATGGTCGAGGACTTCTTGTCTTCGTACTCGACTTCCGCTTCGGCCAGGGCCGAACCGCAGTCAAAGCACCAGTTCACAGGCTTGAGGCCCTTGAACACGAAACCGCCTTTGACGATCTCGGCCAAGGCACGGATTTCACCGGCCTCGTTCTTGAAGTTCATGGTCTTGTACGGGTTGTCCCACTCGCCGAGCACGCCCAGGCGGATGAATTCGGACTTCTGCCCTTCGATTTGCTCGGTGGCGTAGGCACGGCACAGTTCGCGGGTTTTATCCGCGCCCAGGTTCTTGCCGTAGGTCACTTCGACTTTGTGTTCGATCGGCAGGCCGTGGCAGTCCCAACCCGGGACATACGGCGCGTCGAAGCCCGACAGGGTCTTCGAGCGCAGGATCATGTCCTTGAGAATCTTGTTCAGCGCATGACCGATATGAATCGTGCCGTTGGCATAAGGAGGGCCGTCGTGCAGGACGAATTTCGGACGATCCTTGCCAATTTCGCGCAACTTTCCGTACAGGCCAATACTGTCCCAGCGCTGCAGGATCTGCGGTTCGCGCTGTGGCAGGCCGGCCTTCATTGGGAAGGCGGTGTCCGGAAGGTTTAGCGTGGCTTTATAGTCGGTCATTTAAGGCTCTTCGGTTAGCGATGGGCGCTAGGTGCGGCTAGTGCACGGGCGGCGGCGACATCCGCATTGATCGCCGTTTTCAACGCCTCAAGGGAGGCGAAACGCTGCTCTTCACGCAGCTTCTGGTGGAAAACCACCGTCAAACGCCGGTCATACAGATCACCGGCAAAATCCAGCAGATGTACTTCCAGGTGGGCCTTGCCATCACCTGCAACCGTGGGCCTGACGCCTATGTTGGCGACTCCCGGCCACGATTGGCCGTCGATGTCGACGCTCACCAGGTAGACCCCGGTCAGCGGCACACGACGGCGCTTGAGTTGCACGTTGGCGGTTGGCGTGCCCAATTGGCGCGCCAGCTTCTGGCCGTGCAGGACCCGCCCGGCAATGCGGAACGGGCGGCCGAGCAACCGCTCGGCCAAGGCGAAGTCGGCAGCAGCCAGGGCGTTACGCACCTGGGTACTGCTCACGCGCAGGCCGTCCAGTTCGACGGTTTGCGCGGCTTCGACGGTAAACCCCTGGTTGACGCCGGCATGCTGCAGGAAATCGAAATCCCCCACGCGGTCGCAACCAAAACGGAAATCGTCACCGACCTCCAGGTGCTGCACGCCCAAGCCATCGACCAGGATGCGGTCGACGAACTCGGCGGCGCTCAGGCTTTGCAAACGCTGGTTGAAAGCCAGGCAGAGGACGCGGTCCACGCCTTCTTCGGCCAGCAGTTGCAGCTTGTCCCGCAGGCGGGCCAGGCGCGCTGGCGCGGTCTCGGGCGTGAAGTATTCCCGCGGCTGTGGCTCGAAAATCACCACGCAGCTGGGCACGCCCAACTCGACCGCACGCTCGCGCAGCCGAGCCAGGATAGCCTGGTGGCCACGGTGAACACCGTCAAAGTTGCCAATAGTGGCGACGCAGCCCCGATGCTCGGGGCGTAGGTTGTGGAGACCTCGAACCAGCTGCATAACGCGCTTCTTGCTCATAAAGTGGTCGATTATAACCACACCCGGCCCCGGACGACAGGCAACAGCACGGGCCAAATGGATCGAATCGATAAAACAACCGTTTTATCGCGGCAAACTCTCTAGCTCAGCGACTTGCGATTGAAATCCCGCAGCCGGAAGCCTTGCAGCAGCAACATCCCGAAGTACACCACCACGCCAGCGACGACCAGCACGCCCAGGCGCAGGAAGCGCTCCAGCATATGGCCCTCGTCCCAGGCGGGCATAAAGTGCATCAAGCCCAGCAGCACTGCTGACATCGCCCCCACCGCCACCAGCAGCTTGAGGGCAAACAGGCCCCAACCTGGCTGCGGCTGAAACATTTGCTGTTTGCGCAGCTGGTAAAACAACAGCCCGGCATTGATACATGCGCCGGCACTGATGGCCAGGGCCAGGCCAGCGTGAGCCAGCGGACCGATAAACACCAGGTTGAGCAGTTGCGTGACGACCAAGGTGAAGATCGCGATTTTGACCGGCGTACGGATGTTTTGCTGGGCATAGAAGCCGGGAGCCAGCACTTTGATCACGATAATGCCGAGCAGACCGACGGAATAAGCGACCAGCGCGTGCTGCGTCATCAAGGCGTCATGGGCATCGAACTGTCCGTACTGAAACAACGACACGGTCAACGGCTCGGCCAGGATCCCCAGCGCCAGGGCGCATGGCAGCACCAGCACAAAGCACAGGCGCAGGCCCCAGTCGAGGATGCGCGAGTATTCCTGGCGATCTTTACTGGCGTAGGTGCGCGCCAGCGTCGGCAGCAGAATCGTGCCCAGCGCCACGCCCAGCACGCCGGACGGCAACTCCATCAGGCGGTCGGCGTAGTACATCCACGACACCGAGCCAGACACCAGCAGCGAAGCGAACGCCGTGTTGATAATCAGCGAAATCTGGCTGACCGACACGCCGAGGATCGCTGGCAACATATTGCGCATCACGCGCCACACGCCGGTGTCCTTGAGGTTCAGGCGCGGCAACACGAGCATGCCGATCTTTTTCAGGTGTGGCAGCTGGTAGAGCAGTTGCGCCAGGCCGCCGGCCAGGACGGCCCAGCCCAGGGCCATTACCGGTGGGTCGAAATACGGGGTAAGGAACAGCGCGAAGATGATCATGCTGACGTTCAGCAGGGTCGGCACGAAGGCCGGCACCGAAAAACGATTCCAGGTATTGAGGATCGCACCGGCCAGGGATGAAAGCGAGATCAGCAATATATAAGGAAAGGTCACCCGCAGCAGATCGGTGGTCAGCGCGAATTTTTCCGGGGTGTTGGCAAAACCGGGGGCCGTGGCCCAAATCACCCAGGGAGCGGCGAGCATGCCAAGGATGGTCACCAGCATCAGTACCAGGGTCAACAGGCCCGAGACATAGGCAATAAAGGTGCGGGTGGCTTCCTCGCCCTGCTGGGTCTTGTACTCGGCCAGGATCGGCACGAATGCCTGGGAAAACGCGCCTTCGGCGAAGATCCGTCGCAGCAGGTTGGGCAACTTAAACGCAATAAAGAAGGCATCCGTGGCCATGCTGGCGCCAAAAATGCGCGCCAGCAAGGTGTCACGCACAAACCCCAGAACCCGGGAGATCATCGTGATAGAGCTGACGGCGGCCAACGATTTGAGCAGATTCATTGAAAGAGTTTGCGCCTTTAGATAAAGAGCAGGCGAACAAAGCGCCCACTTATGCGATACTGCGCGCCTGCAACAGCACAGAGCCAAAGCTCGCGAGTTTACAGGTCAAGCGCCGGAAATAAATCACCCGCCTCTTCAGATCGACCACTCAGCAGTTCGCATCAGCCGCCCTTGACAACCCATCAAGTCATCGGCATGATTCGCGGCCTATTTTGTTTGCTATTTCCTAAAAAGTCTTTCGAGGAGCTCGACGGTGGCCAACACACCTTCCGCCAAAAAACGTGCAAAACAGGCTGAGAAGCGTCGCAGCCACAACGCCAGCCTGCGTTCCATGGTTCGTACCTACATCAAGAATGTAGTTAAAGCCATCGACACCAAAGACGCTGAAAAAGCCCAAGCTGCTTACGTTCTGGCTGTGCCAGTTATCGACCGCATGGCCGATAAAGGCATCATCCACAAGAACAAGGCCGCTCGCCATAAGAGCCGCCTGAATGGCCACATCAAGGCTCTGAGCGTTCCTGCTGCAGCCTAAGTGGTAACAACTGCAACGCAACCCTGGTTGCGAAACAGTTAAGAAATGCCCCGTACCGAAAGGTCCGGGGCATTTTTGTTGGGCCCTGAAAATCCCCCCCTGCGGGATGTGCGGCTTTTTTGTGGTGAGCAGGCTTGCCCGCGCTGGGCTGCGCAGCAGCCCCAATACATTCAACGCGTTCCTCCAGACAGAACACAGTCCCAGGTTTTAGGGCCGCTTCGCGCCCCAGCGCGGGCAAGCCCGCTCACCACAAAAAGCCCGCTCACCACAGGAAACCGGTCCACCAAAAAACACAGGCAAAAAAAACGCCCCGAACCAGTCGGGGCGTTTTTGCTACCTATTGATCAAACCACGATCAATGGTGATGACCGCCTTCACCGTGGACGTGGCCGTGAGCCACTTCTTCCTGGGAAGCGTCGCGGATGGCAACGATCTTCACTTGGAAGTTCAAGCGCTGGCCAGCCAGAGGGTGGTTGCCGTCGACGGTAACGTCGTCGCCGTCCAGGTCACGGATGGTGACGATCTGCATTTGGCCGTCCGGCGCGGATGCGTGGAACTGCATGCCCACTTCCAGTTCGTCAACGCCTTCGAACATGCTGCGGCTCAGGGTGCTGACCAGTTCGGCCGAGTACTCGCCGTAGGCATCTTCAGGTTCTACGGCAACGGTCAGCTCATCACCGACGCTCTTGCCTTCCAGCGCCTTTTCCAGGCCTGGGATGATGTTACCTGCGCCTTGCAGGTAGACCAGCGGCGCGCCGCCGGCGGAGCTGTCGATGACCTCACCAGCGTCGTTGGTCAGGGTATAGTCGATGGAGACAGCCTTGTTAGCGGCGATCGTCATGGGGCGAGACCTTTTGCATAAGAATGAAGAACGGACAAGTCTAAACAAGGATTTGCCCGAAAGCGAACAGAACCCGGACAGACGGGACCGATCAACGGCATCCTTCATCATCGGGTTCCACCAGGACGAGGACCAGCACTGGGTCGCCGAGCTCTCTTGCGGCCACACCCAGCACCTGCGCCAGCAGCCACCCTGGCAGTCCCGCGCCTGGGTACTCGACCCCGCGCAACGCCTTGAAAAAATAGGCCAGCCCTTTGCCTGCGGCTGGTGTGCGCAGGAGCGCGAATAACGATAACCTTGGCGCTTGATTCGCGGTAGACGCTCAGCCATAGAGCGCCACCCAAGCCATGCACCTCCAGAGAATTCGCATGCAGACTTTTTTTATCGCGCCCACCGATTTTGGTGTGGGTCTGACCTCCATCAGCCTTGGGCTGGTGCGTACCCTTGAGCGGGCCGGGCTGAAAGTCGGCTTTTTCAAGCCGATTGCCCAGCCACATCCCGGCGATACCGGCCCCGAGCGCTCCACCGAACTGGTGGCGCGCACCCACGGCCTCAAGCCGCCACAACCCCTGGGCCTGGCCCATGTAGAGCGCATGCTCGGTGACGGCCAGCTCGACGAACTGCTCGAAGAAATCATCACGCTGTACCAGCAAGCGGCCGTGGGCAAGGACGTGCTGATCGTTGAAGGCATGGTGCCCACCCGCAGCGCCAGCTATGCGGCGCGGGTCAACCTGCACCTGGCCAAGAGCCTGGATGCGGAAGTGATCCTGGTGTCCGCCCCGGAAAACGAAGTGCTCACCGAGCTCTCCGGGCGCGTGGAACTGCAGGCCCAGCTGTTCGGCGGCCCGAAAGACCCGAAAGTACTCGGCGTGATCCTCAACAAGGTGCGCACCGACGAAAGCATGGAGGCTTTCTCGGCACGCCTCAAAGAACATTCGCCATTGTTGCGCAGCGGTGATTTCCGCCTGCTCGGCTGCATTCCCTACCAGCCGGAACTCAACGCGCCGCGCACCCGCGACGTCGCCGACCTGATGGGCGCGCAGATCCTCAACGCCGGCGACTACGAAACCCGGCGCATGACCAAGATCATCATTTGCGCCCGCACCATGCGCAACACCGTGGAGCTGCTCAAGCCCGGCGTGCTGGTGGTGACGCCCGGCGACCGCGACGACATCATCCTCGCTGTCAGCCTCGCGGCGATCAACGGCGTGCCCCTGGCCGGCCTGTTGCTGACCAGCGACACCCTGCCCGACCCGCGCATCATGGAGTTGTGCCGTGGCGCCTTCCAGGCCGGGCTGCCTGTGCTATCAGTGAGCACCGGCTCCTACGACACCGCCAACCAACTCAACAGCCTCAACAAAGAAATCCCCATCGATGACCGCGAGCGTGCGGAGATCATCACCGACTTCGTCGCCAGCCACCTCGATGCGCGCTGGCTGCACCAACGCTGCGGCACGCCACGGGAAATGCGCCTGTCACCCGCAGTGTTCCGCTACCAGTTGATCCAGCGTGCACAGGCGGCCAACAAACGCATCGTGCTGCCCGAAGGCAGCGAGCCACTGACCGTGCAAGCCGCCGCCATCTGCCAGGCGCGGGGCATTGCCCGCTGCGTGCTGCTGGCCAAGCCGGCAGACGTGGAAGCCGTCGCCCGCGCCCAGGGCATCGAACTTCCCGAAGGCCTGGAGATTCTAGACCCGGACCTGATTCGCCAACGCTACGTCGAGCCGATGGTGGCGCTGCGCAAGAGCAAGAGCCTCAACGCGCCGATGGCCGAGCAGCAATTGGAAGACACGGTGGTGATCGCCACCATGATGCTCGCGCTGGATGAAGTGGACGGCCTGGTCTCCGGCGTCATTCACTCCACCGCCAACACCATCCGCCCTGCCCTGCAGCTGATCAAGACCGCGCCGGGCTGCACCCTGGTGTCGTCGGTGTTCTTCATGCTGTTCCCCGAACAGGTGCTGGTGTACGGCGACTGCGTGATGAACCCGCACCCGAGCGCCGCCGAACTGGCGGAGATTGCCCTGCAAAGCGCCGACTCGGCGGCCGCGTTCGGCATCACCCCGCGGGTGGCGATGATCAGCTATTCCAGCGGTGACTCGGCCAGCGGCGAGGAAGTGGAAAAAGTCCGCGAAGCCACCCTGCTCGCCCACGAGCAACAAAGCTCGCTGCTGATCGACGGGCCGCTGCAATACGACGCTGCCGCCAACGAGAACGTGGCCCGGCAACTGGCCCCCAACAGCCAGGTCGCCGGCAAGGCTACAGTGTTTGTGTTCCCCGACCTCAACACCGGCAACACCACGCACAAGGCCGTGCAGCGCAGCGCCGATTGCGTAAGCCTGGGTCCAATGCTCCAGGGCCTGCGCAAGCCGGTCAACGACCTGCCGCGTGGCGCCCAGGTAGACGACATCGTGTACACCATCGCGCTCACCGCGATCCAAGCCGCCAACCGACCTATGGATATCTAAATGCTGGATTTTCTACCTGCCGCCGTGCGCGGGGTGATCGCTTCGCTGTTGCTGGCGCTGAACACGATCCTGCTGTGTTCGTTCCTGTTTATCGTGGCGCTGTTCAAGGCGCTGCCATTTGCCAAGCGTTTCAGCGAATGGCTGATGAACCACACCCATGAGGCGTGGGTGACCAACAACAAGGGCTGGATGAACCTGGTACGCCGCACCCGCTGGCACCTGACCGGGCTTGAAGGCCTTGATTACCAGCACTCGTACCTGGTGACCAGCAACCACCAGAGCTGGGTCGACATCATGGTGTTGCAATACGTGCTGAACCGCCGTATTCGACCGCTGAAATTCTTCCTCAAGCAGGAGCTGATCTGGGTGCCGGTGATTGGCCTGGCGTGGTGGGCGCTCGGCTTTCCGTTCATGAAGCGCTACACCAAGGCCTACCTGGAAAAACACCCGGAAAAGAAAGGCAAGGACCTGGAAACCACCCGTAAGACCTGTGCGAAGTTTCGCGACAACCCGGTGGGCATTTTCAACTTTGCCGAGGGCACACGGTTTACCCCAGGCAAGCATGCGCAGCAGAAGTCGCCGTTTCGCTACTTGCTCAAGCCCAAGGCTGGCGGCATTGCGTTTGTGCTGGATGCCATGGGCGAGCAGTTGAAGTCACTGGTAAACGTGACCATTCACTATCCGGCCGGGCGTCCTGGGTATTGGGATTTGCTGTGTGGGAATGTGAAGGATGTGGTGGTGCAGTTCGAAGAAGTGCAGATCCCGGCCGCGTTCATTGGCAAGAATTATGAGCAGGATGGGGAGTATCGGACGGCGTTCCAGGGCTGGATCAACCGGTTGTGGGAAGACAAGGACCAACTGCTGGAAAAGCTGCACAAAGACTTCCCAGGTAAACAGTGATCAAAATGTGGGAGCTGGCTTGCCTGCGAAAGCGGTGGATCTGTTGTAAATATATCAACTGGCAGACCGCTATCGCAGGCAAGCCAGCTCCCACATTGGCAGTGTGCACATTTGTTAATATGTAAAAAGCCCGCCACCGATCACTCGGTGGCGGGCTTTTTTGTGGCCGCGAGGGTTAGATCGCGCCGCGCTGGCGCAACAACTCCAGCACTTGCTTGACGCTCTCTTCCAGCGACAGGGCTTGGGTGTCGATGACCAGGTCGGCATTCAACGGCACGTCATACGGGAAGGACTCGCCCGGGATGTTATCCCCACCGGCAGCGTACAAGCCCTGCGGATCACGCTCGGCGCACACCAGCGGCGACGCTTGCACGTAGACGGTCAGCAGGCGGTCAGCGCCGATCAGCGCCTTGGCCTGTTCACGGCCTTCCGCATCCGGCGCCACAAAGGCAGCCAGGGTCAGCAGGCCGGCTTCGTTGAACTGGCGTGCCACGTGAGCGGCACGACGCCAGTTCTCGGTGCGACCGGCGCGGTCCTGCGGCAAGCCTTTGTTCAGGTCGTGACGCAGGTTCTGGCCATCCAGTACGAATACCGCACGGCCCATGTCGAAGAGCTTGCGCTCAACCGCGTAGGCCAAGGTGCTCTTGCCAGCGCCCGACAGGCCGCTGAACAGCACGGTAGCCGGTTGCTGACCAAAGCGCAGTGCGCGCTCTTCGGTGGCCACGTGAGCCAGCTTGCCGTGCTGCGCCGAGCTGCCGTGGGTGACCGGTGGTGCGATGATCATGCCCGCCGCCACGGTGCCGTTGGTCAGGCGGTCGATAACAATGAACGCGCCAGTGGTGCGGTTGCTGTCGTAACCGTCCAGGGCGATGGCGGCGTCGAGACTGACCTTGACCCGGCCGATCTCGTTCAACTGCAGCGAACTCGCCGGGCCTTCGGCCAGGGTGTTCACATCCACGCGGTGCACGATGCTGGTTATGGAACCCGGCACGTAGCTGGTGGCGCGCTTGATGTCGTATTTTTTGCCCGGCAGCATCGACTCTTCGGCCATCCACACCAGCATGGCGTCAAAGGCATCGGTCACTTGCGGCACATTGTCGGCATGCACCAGCAGATCGCCACGGGAGATGTCGATCTCGTCTTCCATGGTCAGGGTCACGGCCTGGCCTGGGCCGGCGTGTTCCAGCTCACCTTCAAAGGTGACGATGGATTTGACGCGGCTGCTCTTGCCCGACGGCAGCACCACGACTTCGTCGCCCTTGTGCACGATGCCGCTGGCCAAGGTGCCGGCAAAACCACGGAAGTTCAGGTTCGGACGGTTGACGTACTGCACCGGGAAACGCAGGTCGGTGTAGTTGCGGTCGTTGGCGATCTCGACGGTTTCGAGGATCTCCATCAGCGACTGCCCGGTGTACCAAGGCGAACGCTCACTCTTGTTCACCACGTTGTCGCCCTTGAGCGCCGACATCGGCACGAACGCCAGCGTGCTCGGCTTGAACGCGATACCGTCGGCGAACTTCAGGTAATCGGCCTTGATCTGCTCGAATACGCTCTGGTCGAAGCCATTGATGTCCATCTTGTTGACGGCCACCACGATGTGCTTGATGCCCAGCAACGAGGCGATAAAGCTGTGGCGACGGGTCTGGGTCTGCACGCCGTAGCGGGCGTCGATCAGGATGATCGCCAGGTCACAGGTAGAGGCACCGGTGGCCATGTTGCGGGTGTACTGCTCATGGCCGGGGGTGTCGGCGATGATGAATTTGCGTTTGGCGGTGGAGAAGTAGCGGTAGGCAACGTCGATGGTGATGCCTTGCTCACGCTCGGCCTGCAGGCCGTCGACCAGCAGTGCCAGGTCGATATCATCGCCCGTGGTGCCGGACTTCTTCGAATCGCGGGTGATGGCTTCCAGGTGATCTTCGTAGATCATCTTGGAGTCGTGCAGCAGGCGCCCAATCAGGGTGCTCTTGCCGTCGTCGACGTTGCCACAGGTCAGGAAGCGCAACATTTCCTTGCGCTCGTGCTGGCCCAGGTAGGCGAGGATGTCCTCGCTGATCAAATCAGATTGATGCGACATGACAGCCCCTTAGAAATAGCCTTGACGTTTTTTATCTTCCATCGAGCCTGCACCATCGTGGTCGATGACACGGCCCTGGCGCTCGGAAGTTCGCGTCAGGAGCATTTCCTGAATGATGTCCGTCAGCGTCTCGGCTTCGGACTCCACCGCGCCCGTCAACGGGTAGCAGCCAAGGGTACGGAAACGTACTTTCTTTTTGACGATTCGGGCTTTGTCTTCGTCGGACAGGTGCTCGAGGATGCGGTCGTCGTCGATCATGATCAACGTGCCGTTCTTCTCGATCACTTCACGCTCGGCGGCGAAGTACAGCGGCACGATCGGGATGCCTTCGAGGTAGATGTACTGCCAGATGTCCAGCTCGGTCCAGTTGGACAGCGGGAACACGCGGATGGACTCACCCTTGTTGACGTTGCCGTTGTAGACGTTCCACAGCTCGGGGCGCTGGTTTTTCGGGTCCCAGCGGTGTTTGCTGTCGCGGAACGAGTACACGCGCTCTTTGGCGCGGGATTTCTCTTCATCGCGACGGGCGCCGCCAAAGGCCGCGTCGAAACCATGCTTGTCCAGGGCCTGTTTGAGGCCTTCGGTCTTCATGATGTCGGTGTGCTTGGCGCTGCCGTGGGTGAAGGGGTTGATGCCCTGCGCCACGCCGTCCGGGTTCACGTGGGTGATCAAGTCCAGGCCCAGCTCCTCGACCATCTTGTCGCGGAACTTGTACATCTCCTGGAATTTCCAGCGGGTGTCGACGTGCATCACTGGGAACGGCAGTTTGCCCGGGAAAAAGGCCTTGCGTGCCAGGTGCAGCATCACGGCGGAGTCTTTACCGATCGAGTAGAGCATCACCGGGTTGTCGAACTCGGCGGCGACCTCGCGGATGATGTGGATGCTTTCCGCCTCCAGCTGTTTCAGATGCGTCAGTTTGTCGACCATGGTTACTCACGGAAAAACGATCTTATGGACGGCCAGCGGGCCGTGTTCGAGCGGGGCATGCTAGCACAGCACCTGCTTCTATTCAGGGAGCCATCTAGATCGAAACGGTATATGAATATGCCCTCAGGTTTGGCCTCAAATCGGGTTGGGGCAATCGATGAACAGATGCTCCAGGGCAAAGCGCCGCGCCAGGTAATCGCCCAGGGCCTGTACGCCGTAGCGCTCGGTGGCGTGGTGGCCGGCGGCGATGAAGCTGATGTCGTTTTCGCGGGCGCTGTGAAAAGTTTGCTCGGAGGCTTCACCGCTCAGGTACAGGTCGACACCGGCCGCAATCGCGTCGTCGATGTAGCCCTGGCCACCGCCGGTGCACCAGCCGACACGGCGGATCATTTCGCTGCCTTCGATCAGCAGCGGTTCACGACCCATGACCTCCTGCACACGGCGGGCGAAATCACGGGGCGACAGGGGCTCGGCGAGGGAGCCGACCAGTCCGACGATCTTGGGGTTGCTCGGGTCCAGCGGGCCTTCGACGGTGATATCCAACTGACGGGCAAGTTGCACGTTATTACCGACGTCGGGATGCAAGTCCAACGGCAGATGGTAGGCCAACAGGCTGATGTCGTGCTTGAGCAGCGTCTTGAGGCGACGCTGCTTCATCCCTGTGATGCAGGGGTTTTCGCCTTTCCAGAAATAGCCGTGGTGCACCAGGATCAAATCGGCCTGGGCTTCGACGGCAGCATCCAGCAAGGCCTGGCTGGCGGTCACGCCGCTGACGATGCGCATCACTTGAGGGCGGCCCTCGACCTGCAGGCCATTGGGGCAATAATCGGCAATTTTTGCACTGCCGAGGTAGCGGTCCGCTTCCTCGACGAGGGTGGTAAGGGGGACGGCCATAAAAGACTCCTAAATATCCCGTTCGAAGGCGCTCGCAGCCTCGTATAATGCGCGACATTATGGGCGCTCTCCCGCCCCCTGCAACCTGTCAGGACTTACTTGATGCTCAAGGCGCTGCGTTTTTTTGGATGGCCATTGTTGGCTGGCGTGCTGATCGCGATGTTGATTATTCAGCGTTTCCCGGAGCTGGTGGGTCTTCCCAGCCTTGATGTAAACCTGCAGCAGGCGCCGCAGAGCAACGCGGTGGTGCAAGGCCCGGTGACCTATGCCGACGCGGTCACCATTGCTGCCCCGGCGGTGGTCAACCTGTACACGACCAAGGTCATCAACAAACCGGCGCACCCGCTGTTTGAAGACCCGCAGTTTCGCCGCTACTTCGGCGACAACGGGCCCAAGCAGCGGCGCATGGAGTCCAGCCTGGGTTCCGGGGTGATCATGAGCCCCGAAGGCTACATCCTCACCAACAACCACGTGACCACCGGCGCCGACCAGATTGTAGTGGCCCTGCGCGACGGTCGCGAAACCCTGGCCCGTGTGGTGGGCAGCGACCCGGAAACCGACCTCGCAGTCCTGAAGATCGACCTCAAGAGCCTGCCTTCGATCACCCTCGGCCGTTCCGACGGTTTGCGCGTGGGCGATGTGGCGCTGGCCATCGGCAACCCGTTCGGCGTGGGCCAGACCGTGACCATGGGCATCATCAGCGCCACCGGGCGTAACCAGCTGGGCCTTAACAGCTACGAAGATTTCATCCAGACCGACGCCGCGATCAACCCGGGCAACTCCGGCGGTGCGCTGGTGGATGCCAATGGCAACCTGACCGGTATCAACACGGCGATTTTCTCCAAGTCCGGCGGCTCCCAGGGCATCGGCTTTGCGATCCCGGTGAAGCTGGCGATGGAAGTGATGAAGTCGATCATCGAGCACGGCCAGGTAATCCGCGGCTGGTTGGGGATTGAAGTGCAACCGTTGACCAAGGAGCTGGCCGAGTCGTTTGGCTTGACCGGACGCCCAGGCATCGTGGTCGCTGGGATCTTCCGCGACGGCCCGGCGCAGAAAGCCGGCCTGCAACTGGGGGATGTGATCCTCAGCATCAACGGTGAACCGGCCGGTGATGGCCGCAAGTCGATGAACCAGGTGGCGCGGATCAAGCCGACCGATAAGGTGGCGATCCAGGTGATGCGCAACGGCAAAGAGATCAAGTTGCTGGCGGAAATCGGCCTGCGTCCGCCACCTGCACCGGTCAAGGAAGAGGAATAACCCCTCGCACACAGGTGCTCGTACGCGGGCATCTGTAAGCTGATATTTCAAAACAATTCATTCTCATTGGTCATGTTATATTGTTTCAATATCGTTATTGGAACGCTCTATCATGCCGTCTCGAAGAACCGCCCCCTTGGCTGGCCTGGCCTTGGGTTTACTGCTCGACCCCGCCTTCGCCGAAGAAAACACCCTGGAACTCGACACCATCAGCGTCACCACCGACGCTTATGAGTCCGCGACCTCTCCGGTGAAAGGCTACCGCGCCACCCGCTCTGCCAGCGCAACCAAAACTGACACCGCCCTTCGTGATATCCCACAGTCCATCAGCGTGATTCCCGCCACGGTGCTCAAAGACCTGGGCAGCAGCAACGTGGAGCGCGCCCTGGAGTTTGCCGGCGGCGTGTCCAAGCAGAACAACTTCGGTGGCCTGACACTCTACGAATACAGCGTGCGCGGCTTTACCACGTCGGAGTTCTATCAGGACGGCTTCAGCGCTAACCGTGGCTACCCGAGCACACCGGACGCGGCGAACATCGAGCGCATCGAAGTGCTCAAAGGGCCCGCCGCCAGCCTGTATGGCCGTGGCGATCCTGGCGGCACGGTGAATATCGTCACCAAGAAGCCCCAGCCTGAAGCCTTCACCACCCTGCAAACCAGCGCCGGCAGTTGGGACCGTTATCGCACGGCCATTGACGTCAACACCCCGCTGGACAGCGAAGGCAAGGTGCTGACTCGGGTCAACCTGGCGGTAGAAGACAACCACAGCTTCCGCGACCACGTGCAAAGCAAGCGGGTATTTGTCGCGCCTTCGTTCAGTTGGCAACTGGACCCGGACACCAGCCTGTTGGTGGAAAGCGAGTTCGTGCGCCACAGCTCCACCTTCGACCGCGGCATTGTCGACGCCAGCGGCGTATCCCGCTCCACCTTCCTCGGCGAACCCAACGATGGCGATATCGACAACCACAACAACCGCATTCAGGCGACCCTCGAACACCACCTCAACGACGCCTGGAAACTGCGTCTGGCCAGCCACTACAAGCAAGGCAGCCTGTGGGGCGACGCCTCGGAAAACCGCGCGCTGAATGCCGACGGCCACACCCTCGACCGCCGCTACCGCGAACGCTCCACGGGTTGGCACGACAGCATCACCCAGCTTGAACTGCGGGGAATGTTCGATATCGGCAGTTGGCAGCACGAGTTGCTGATCGGTACCGAATACGAGGACTACCGCAAGAAAGAACGCGTCACTGCGATTGGCGGTAGCCGCTACCCCATCGACATCTACAACCCGGTCTACGGCCAACCCAAACCTAACGGCGCGCGCTCCGGCACTGACTTCTTCGAACAGACCAAAAGCCAAGCGCTGAACCTGCAGGACCAGATCCTCTTCACCGACCGTCTGCGCGGCATGGTCGGCGCGCGTTTCGAGCATGTCGAGCAAAGCCTCGACGATTTCACCCGCAACCACGCCAAGAGCAAGCAGACCCACGACGCCCTTACCCAGCGCGCCGGCCTGCTCTATCAGCTCACACCGCAAGTCGGGGTGTTCGCCAATGCCTCAACGTCGTTCAAGCCCAATAGCGGCCTGGACGCCAAGAACAAATCCTTCAAGCCCGAAGAAGGCGTGGGCTACGAAGTCGGAATCAAGAGCGAGCTGTTCGACGACCGCCTCAGCGCGACACTGGCGGCATTTCATATCGAAAAGGAAAACGTGCTCACCCTCGACCCGGCCACCAATCTCAACCGTGCAGCGGGAAAAGCCCGTAGCCAGGGCCTGGACCTGCAACTGACCGGGCAAGTGACCGATGCCGTGCGGGTGATTGGCGCGTTTGCCTACATCGACGCCGAAGTGACCAAGGGCAATAAGGCCATCCCTGCTGGCAGCCGGATCCTTGGCGTGGCCAAGCGCAGCGGCAGCCTATTGGGGGTGTATGAATTCCAGAACGGCGCATTGCGCGGCTCAGACCTGGGTGCGGCGTTTACCTATGTGGGTGATCGCTCCGGTGAGGCCGGCACGGGTTTTGAGCTGCCGGCCTACCACACCGTTGATCTGCTGGCCCATTACAAGGCTACGGACAACGTCACTGTGGGGCTGAACCTCAACAACCTGTTCGATGAGAAGTACTACGAGCGGTCGTACAGCAACTATTGGATCAACCCCGGTGAACCGCGCAATCTCACGGTCAGCCTGACCCTCAACCTGTAATGCGGTAAAAACTATGGGAGCGGGCTTGCTCGCGAATGCGGTGTTTCAGTCACTGATTACTTGACTGATCCACCGCATTCGCGAGCAAGCCCGCTCCCACAGGTTGATCTTCACTTGGTTCGGTTAGAGCGCTGTCGGCGCGCGCTCGCACAAGGTATTCAACGCCTTCGCCCACTGCGGGTCATCATTCAGGCACGGCACCAATACCAACTCTTCCCCCCCAGCCTCGCGGAACTGCTCGAGCCCACGATCGCCGATTTCCTCCAGCGTCTCGATACAGTCGGCGACAAACGCCGGGCACATCACCAGCAGCTTTTTCACGCCTTGCTTAGCCAGGGCTTCCAGGCGCGCCTCGGTGTAGGGTTCGATCCATTTGGCGCGGCCCAGGCGTGACTGGAACGCCACCGACCATTTATCTTCCGGCAAGCCCAGTCGTTCAGCAAAATCGCGGGCGACGCTGAAACATTGCGCGCGGTAGCAGGTTTTCAACACCTCAGGCGAGGCGTTCTTGCAGCAGTCGGCATCCTTGAAGCAATGCTGGCCTGTCGGGTCGAGCTTGGTCAGATGACGCTCTGGCAGGCCGTGGAAACTCAGCAGCAGGTGATCGTAATCCTGCTCCACATAGGAGCGGACACTCGCCGCGAGCGCGTCGAGGTATTCCGGCTGGTCGTAGAACGGCGGCAAGATCGAGAACTGCACGCTCAGCTTCTTATCACGTACAACCCGCTTGGCCTCTTCAATCACCGTGGTCACAGTGCTGTCGGCGAACTGCGGGTACAGCGGCGCCAGTGTGACTTTACGGATGCCCTGGGTGGCGAGGCGGGTCAGCACGCTTTCAATCGACGGCTCGCCGTAGCGCATCGCCAATTCCACCGGGCCTTGGGTCCACTGCGCAGTCATCTGCTGTTGCAGGCGGCGACTGAGCACCACCAGCGGCGAGCCTTCGTCCCACCAGATCGAGGCGTAGGCGTGGGCGGACTGCTCGGGACGCTTGATCAGGATCAACGACACCAGCAGACGCCGCACCGGCCACGGCAGGTCGATCACATAAGGGTCCATCAGGAACTGATTAAGGTAGCTGCGCACATCGGCCACCGACGTGGACTTTGGCGAGCCGAGGTTGACCAGTAACAACGCGTGATCCGTCATGCAACATCCTATCTCTAGAGGCGGCTGGACAAGTCGTCCAGGGCCGCGCGCAACTCAGTGAACTGGAAAGTGAAACCGGCGGCCAGCAAGCGTTCGGGCACCGCCTTCTGCCCACCCAGCAACAGGCCGGACAACTCGCCCAGGCCCACCTTCAACGCGAAGGCCGGCATCGGCATGAACGCCGGGCGATGCAACACCTGGCCCAGGGTTTTCGCAAACTCGCGATTGCGCACCGGGTGTGGCGCGCAGGCATTATAAGGACCGCTGGCGTCAGGCTTGTGCAGAAGAAAATCAATCAGGGCGATTTGATCCTTGATATGCACCCACGGCATCCACTGCCGACCATTGCCGATAGGCCCGCCCAGCGCCAGTTTGAACGGCAACAACAGCCGCGACAAAAAGCCGCCCTGCGCCGCCAGCACCAGGCCGGTACGCACCAGCACTACGCGTATGCCCAGGGCTTCGGCGCGCTGGGCGGTTTCTTCCCAGGCGATGCACAACTGGCTGGGGAAATCGTCCTGCACCGGGCCGCTGGCTTCAGTCAACTCACGCTCGCCGCCGTCGCCGTACCAGCCCACCGCCGAGCCCGAAACCAACACCGCTGGTTTTTGCGCCAGGGTTTCCAGCCATGCCAGCAGGGTTTCGGTCAGGCTGATGCGGCTGCTCCACAACAGCGCCTTGCGCTTGTGGGTCCAAGGGCGATCAGCGATGGGCGCGCCAGCAAGGTTAATGACCGCGTCGACCGGGCCGATAACCTCTTGCAGGCTGGCAACACCCGCTACCTGCTCGCCGCACAGCTTGGCGACCTGGTCCGGATGACGGCTCCACACCGTCAAGCGATGGCCCTGGGCAAGCCAGTGCTGGCAGAGTTGACGGCCGATCAGGCCTGTACCGCCGGTCAGCAAAATGTGCATGGGATCTTCCTCATGTAACGTTCGCCGCCCATCACTGGTCTATTTTATAAGCAGGGACCGATTTGAACGGGCGTAACGTTGGATTAAGCCTCTGCTTTAACCATAGGCCACGCCCTAAGAACAGGTAAGCCAAAACTTATACCAAAAAACAATATTGTACAGCTATTGGTGTCGGCGTAGTCTGTACCCAACGGTAAAACGAGGCCTCCCATGACTGTTCCCATCGCGATCATCGGCACCGGCATCGCCGGTCTCTCCGCCGCCCGAGCGTTACGAGACGCGGGGCACGTTGTACAACTTTTCGATAAAAGCCGCGGCAGTGGTGGCCGCATGTCCAGCAAGCGCAGTGATGCCGGCTCCCTGGACATGGGCGCGCAATACTTCACTGCCCGCGACCGGCGCTTCGTCAACGAAGTGCAGCGCTGGCAAAGCAACGGTTGGGCCGAGCAATGGAAGCCCCAGCTGTACAACTTCAAGTCTGGCCAGCTCACTCCCTCCCCCGATGAACAGATCCGCTGGGTCGGCACGCCGCGCATGAGCGCAATCACCCGCGCCCTGCTCGATGACCTGCCGGTGGAGTTCGGTTGCCGTATCACCGAGGTATTCCAAGGTAAACAGCACTGGAACCTGCTGGATGCCGACGGCGAAAACCACGGCCCCTTCAGCCACGTGATCATCGCCACTCCGGCGCCCCAGGCCACTGCCCTGCTGGCTGCCGCCCCCAAGCTGGCAAGTGCCGCCGCCGGAGTGAAAATGGACCCGACCTGGGCCATCGCCCTGGCGTTCGATAAACCGCTGGATACGCCCATGGAAGGCTGCTTCGTACAGGACAGCCCTCTCGACTGGCTGGCACGCAACCGCAGCAAACCGGGGCGCGACACCACCCTCGACACCTGGGTGCTGCATGCCACCAGCGCGTGGAGCAAGGCGCACCTGGACCTGTCCAAAGAGGCGGTGATCGAGCACCTGCACGGCGCCTTCGCCGAGCTGCTGCACAGCGCCATGCCCGCACCATCGTTCAGCCTTGCACACCGCTGGCTCTACGCGCGACCGTCCAGCAGCCACGAATTCGGCGTACTGGCCGATGCAGACCTGGGCCTGTACGTGTGTGGCGACTGGTGCCTGTCGGGACGCGTGGAAGGCGCTTGGCTCAGCGGCCAGGAAGCCGCGCGACGCTTGATCGAACACCTGCAATGAACCGAATCAATCCCGCCAAGTTGCTGCTGTCGAAATGGACAGCAGCGCGTCCAGTGAACAAAGAAAAACACTTCCTGGTCACCGAGCTGTTTCGTGACGAAGAAGGCACCGTGCTGGAAATCGAACTGCAGGCTGTCATGACCCACCGCAGCGAACGCTTGCCCTGGCAAACCCTGCAGGACATCGACACCTGGAAAATCGGCTGGAAATAGCCTGCGCGCAAAACTTGTACAAATAATTTGACTTGTACAGCATCGAACCTATGATGAGATTTAGTTGTACAAGATTCTAGTCTTGTACAGGAATCTTGCAGAGGGTTCGCGTATGTCCAGCACCACCAAACCGAAGATCGCCATCAGCGCCTGCCTGTTGGGCGAGAACGTGCGCTTCAACGGCGGCCATAAACAATCCCTGCTGTGCAGCCAGACCCTCGCCGACTATTTCGACTTTGTGCCACTGTGCCCCGAAGTCGCCATTGGCCTGGGTATTCCGCGCGAACCCATCCGCCTGGTGGGCGACCCTGCCAACCCGCAAGCGGTCGGCACTGTGCACCGCGAGTTGAACGTCACCCAGCCTCTGGACGATTACGGCCAACAGATGGCGGCAGAGCACACTGACCTGTGCGGGTACATCTTCATGCAGAAGTCACCGTCCTGCGGCCTGGAGCGGGTCAAGGTGTACCGCGACAACGGCACCCCGGTGGACGGCGGCGGGCGTGGTATCTACGCCCAGGCCTTTTGTGCCCGCCACCCCAACCTGCCGGTGGAAGAGGACGGTCGGCTGAACGACCCCGTGCTGCGTGAAAACTTCCTGACCCGCGTATTCGTGTACGCCAGCTGGCAAAAACTGCTGGCCGAAGGCCTGACCCGTCATCGCCTGCTGGCCTTTCATTCGCGCTACAAATACTTGTTGATGGCCCACAGCCCGGCGCACTACAAAAGCCTCGGTCACCTGCTGGGCAGCATGACCAAGGGCGCGAACCTGGATGAGTTGGCCAGTGGCTACTTCAGTGAGTTGATGACCGGCCTGACCAAATGCGCTACCCGAGGCACCCACACCAATGTGCTGCAACACATCAGTGGCTACCTCAAGCAAGCCATCAGCGCCGACGACAAACAGGAAATGCAAACCGTCATCGGCCAGTACCGCCACGGCATCGTGCCATTGGTGGTGCCGATGACCCTGCTCAAGCACCACTTTCGCCAACACCCGGACCGCTATATCGCGCAGCAGGCCTACCTGCAACCGCACCCGGAAAACCTCAGCCTGCGAAATGCGATCTAGACCATGAAAGCTGCCCTGCTAGACGAACCCGGCGAAGACATCGCCCAAGCACTCGAGGACGGCTGGCTGCCGATCCGCGAAGTGGCGCGCCAGACCGGCGTCAACGCCGTGACCCTGCGCGCCTGGGAACGCCGTTACGGCCTGATCGTGCCCCAGCGCACGCCCAAGGGTCATCGACTGTTCAGCGCCGAACATGTCCAACGTATCCACACCATTCTCACTTGGCTCAATCGCGGCGTGCCGGTCAGCCAGGTCAAGGGCCTGATCGACTCCGCCCAAGCCCTTCCCGATGCCGGCGAAAATGAATGGCACACCCTGCGCCAGAACCTGGTGCAAGCCATCAGCGAATTGACCGAGCGCCGGGTCGACGATGCCTTCAACCAGGCCATGGCGCTGTACCCGCCGCGCACCTTGTGCGAGCAATTGTTGCTGCCGTTGCTCCAGGAGCTGGAACAGCGTTGGCAGGGCCAATTCGGCGCACAGATGGAGCGGGTGTTTTTCATGTCCTGGCTGCGCAGCAAATTCGGTGCACGCATCTACCACAACAACCGCCAGTTACACGGCGCGCCCTTGTTGCTGGTGAATCAATCAGACCTGCCGCTGGAGCCGCACCTGTGGCTCAGCGCCTGGCTGGCCAGCAGTGCCGACTGCCCGGTAGAAGTCTTCGACTGGCCGCTGCCCGCCGGTGAACTGGCCCTGGCGGTGGAACACCTGCAACCGCGCGCCGTGCTGCTGTATTCGAGCAAGGCCCTCCACTTGTCAGCTTTCGCCAAACTTCTCAGCGGCATCCAATGCCCTACGTTAATCGTCGGACCAACGGTATGCATCCACCAGGCCGAGTTGGCGGTATTAAGCCGTGACATCCCTCAATTGTTCAGCGCCGAAGAGCCGTTGTCGGCCCACCAGCTACTGATCCAGCGTGGACTCGTTTAAATGCATCTGATCTGGCTGCGCACCGACCTGCGCCTACACGACAACACCGCCCTGGCCGCCGCAAGCCAGCGAGGCCCGATTGCGGCGGTGTACCTGATCACGCCCGAACAGTGGCTGGCCCACGACGATGCGCCGTGCAAAGTGGATTTCTGGCTGCGCAACCTGCAGGTGCTGAGCAAAACGCTCGGCGAGCTGAACATTCCCCTGCTGATCCGCACCGCAGCCACCTGGGATCAGGCGCCCGACGTGCTGAGCCAGCTGTGCCACGAGCTGTCGGTGGCGTCGGTGCACGTCAACGAGGAATACGGCATCCACGAAAGCCGTCGCGATGCGGCCGTCGCCAAGGCCTTGGAAGCACAAGGCGTGAGCTTCCACAGCTACCTGGACCAACTGTTCTTCCAGCCCGGCAGCGTTCTGACCAAAACCGGTACGTATTTCCAGGTATTCAGCCAGTTTCGCAAGGTCTGCTACACCCGCCTGCACAGCGCCCTGCCCCGCAGGGTCGCGGCGCCAAAAGCGCAGGCTGTGCTCACGCTCAAAAGCGATCCGGTGCCCCCGGCAGTCGACGGTTTCGAGCCGCCCAGCGAGGCCCTGCGGACGCTGTGGCCAGCAGGTGAGGACGAAGCCCGTCGCCGTCTCGATGCCTTTGCCGATCAGCAAATCAGCTACTACAAGGACGAGCGCGACTTCCCCGCCAAACCCGGCACCAGCCAGCTCTCCGCCTACCTTGCGGCGGGCGTGGTTTCGCCGCGCCAGTGCCTGCATGCCGCACTGCAAACCAATGGCGGCGAATTCGAAAGCGGCGACATGGGCGCCATCACCTGGATCAACGAGTTGCTGTGGCGCGAGTTCTACAAGCACATTCTGGTGGGCTACCCCAGGGTATCGCGCCACCGCGCGTTCCGCCCCGAGACCGAAGCCGTGGCCTGGCGCAACGCCCCCAAAGACCTCGCTGCCTGGCAGGAAGCCCGCACCGGCCTGCCGATTATCGATGCCGCCATGCGCCAACTGCTGGAAACCGGCTGGATGCATAACCGCCTGCGCATGGTGGTGGCGATGTTTCTGACCAAGAACCTGCTGATCGACTGGCGCGAAGGCGAGCGCTTCTTTATGCGTCACCTGATCGACGGCGACCTGGCGGCGAACAATGGCGGCTGGCAGTGGAGCTCATCCACCGGCACCGACTCGGCGCCGTATTTCCGGATTTTCAGCCCGTTGAGTCAGTCGGAGAAATTTGACGCTGAAGGCGTGTTTATCAAGCACTGGCTGCCGGAACTGGCCGCGCTGAATAAAAAGGATGTGCACAACCCCGAAGCCGCCGGCGGCTTGTTCGGCGTGGCTGACTACCCGCGCTCGATCGTCGACCTGAAAAAATCCCGTGAACGTGCACTGGCCGCCTTCCGCAGCCTGCCCTCGCGCCAGGCCGCAGGGGGTGAGTATGAGTGACTTCCTGCGCCGCTTCGCCCAGGCCTTTGCCACGCTGGACAAGCACAACCTGCACCTGCTCGACAGCCTGTACAGCCAGGACATCGCCTTTGCCGACCCGTTGCACGAAGTCCACGGCTTGCCTGCCATGCACCGTTACTTCGCCGACCTGTATAGCAACGTCAGCCAGTTGCGCTTTGACTTCCACAGTTTCGACCAGGTCGCCGAAGGCGAGGGTTACCTGCGCTGGAAGATGAGTTTTTGCCACCCGCGCCTGGCCAACGGTAAGGTGATCCGGGTGGAAGGCTGCTCGCACTTGATGTGGCGTGACAAGGTGTACCGCCACCGCGATTATTTCGATGCCGGCGCCATGCTGTATGAACACTTGCCTGTGCTGGGCAACGTTATCAGTTGGCTGAAAAGGAGAATGGGATGAGCCTGACACCGCCCCGCCGTTATTGGCTGACTGGCGCCAGCAGTGGCATCGGTGCCGCGTTGGCCGTGGAACTGCTCAACAGCGGCGCCCATGTGGCGCTCAGCTCGCGCACCAAAGGACCGCTGGAGGCACTCGCCCAGCGTTTCCCCGGCCAGGTACTAGTGGTGGCCGGCGACCTGACCAACAGCCAGACCGTGCGTGAGATCGGCGAGCATATCGGCGTGGTCTGGGGGGCACTGGACACGGTGATCCTCAATGCCGGTACCTGTGAGTATGTGGACGCGCGGCAGTTTGATTCATCGATCATCGAGCACGTGGTGCGCACCAACCTGTTGGCCAGCAGTTATTGCATCGAAGCCGCCCTGCCACTGTTGCGCGCCGGACAAACGCCGCACCTGGTGGGTGTCGCCAGCGCCGTCACCTACCTGCCCATGCCGCGCGCCGAAGCTTATGGCGCCTCCAAGGCGGGCCTACGCTACCTGTTCGAATCCCTGCGCATCAGCCTGTCGCCGGAAAATATCGACGTGACCGTGATCAGTCCGGGCTTCGTCGATACGCCACTGACCGAACGCAATGACTTCCCCATGCCGCTCAGTTGGTCGGCAGACAAAGCCGCACGGCACATCTTCGCCAAGCTGGAAAAACGTCCGCTGGAGATCGCCTTTCCCGCCCTGTTTATCGCCGCCCTCTGGCCGCTGTCGAAACTGCCGAACCGCGCACAACTGATCATCGGCAAGCGCATGCTGCGCAGCCCGCCGCCGAAAAAGGACGACCTGTGAAGATCGCCATCATCGGCAGCGGCATTGCGGGGCTGACCAGCGCCTACCTGCTCAGCCGCCGTCATGACATCACCCTGTTCGAAGCGGGTGACCGCATCGGCGGGCACACCCATACCGTCAACGTGACGGTCGAGGGTAAGCGCTACGCGGTAGACACCGGTTTTATCGTGTTCAACGACTGGACCTACCCCAATTTCATCCGCCTGTTGGGGCAGATCGGCGTGACGTTCAAACCCACTGAAATGAGCTTTTCGGTGTGCGACGAAAACACTCGGTTCGAGTACAACGGCAACAACCTCAACAGCCTGTTTGCCCAGCGGCGCAATATCCTGTCGCCGGGGTTCTGGGGCATGTTGCGTGACATCCTGCGCTTCAATCGCGAGGCACCGCTGGACCTGCAAGAGCAACGCATCAGCGCCGACATGACCTTGGGGGATTACCTCGAAGCGAAAGGATATGGCCCGCGGTTTATCCTGCATTACATCGTGCCGATGGGTGCCGCGATCTGGTCGATGTCCTTGGTGGACATGCTCAAGTTTCCCTTGCAGTTCTTCGTGCGGTTTTTCAAGAACCACGGGCTGCTCTCGGTGAATAACCGGCCACAGTGGTGTGTGATCGAGGGCGGCTCAAGCAGCTATATCGAACCCCTGACCCACAGCTTTCGCGAACAGATCCGACTCGACTGCCCGGTGCATCTGGTGGAGCGCGATGCAGAGGGCGTGGTAGTGCACAGTGCCGCCGGCACCGAGGCCTTCGACAAGGTGGTGTTTGCCTGCCACAGCGACCAGGCGCTGGCGTTGCTCGGTGACCCCAGCCAGGCCGAGCAGCATATATTGGGCGCACTGCCCTACGCCGACAATGATGTGGTGCTGCACACCGACACGCGCCTGTTACCCGAGCGCAAACTGGCCTGGGCCAGCTGGAACTACCGGCTCAACGCCAACCGGCAGACGCAGGCGGCGGTCACCTACGACATGAACATCCTGCAAGGCATCGACAGTGACACCACGTTCTGCGTCAGCCTCAACCAGACGCAAATGATCAACCCGCTGAAGATTCTTGCCCGCTACACCTATGCCCATCCGCAATACAGCCTGGCGGCGGTAGCGGCGCAGGCGCGTCGCGACGAAATATCCGGCGTGCGCCATACCTATTACTGCGGCGCCTACTGGGCCAATGGTTTTCACGAAGACGGCGTGGTCAGCGCCCTGCACGTGGCCCAGGCGTTTGGAGAAACCCTGTGAACAGCGCCCTGTACAGCGGCTGGATTGCCCACCGCCGGTTTGCGCCCAAGGCCCACGCCTTTCGCTACCGCATCGGCTTGCTGTACCTGGACCTGAGCGAAGAACACGAAGTAATGGGGTTGTCGCCCCTGGCCGGGCGCAGCCGCCTGGCCCCCTTTGGTTTTCGTCAGCAGGACTACCTGCGTGAATTGACGCGCACCGGCATGAGCTTGAGCGATGCCGTGCGCCAGGAAGTCGGCAAGGCACTGGGGCATACACCCCAGGGCGTAATCTGCCTACTGACCCAGGCCCGCAGTTGGGGCCTGGCTTTTAACCCCGTGAGTTTCTTCTACTGCTTCGAGGCAGACGGACGTCTGGCCGCGATACTGTGTGAAGTGACCAACACCCCATGGCGCGAGCGCTACCACTATGTGCTGCCAGCCCAGGCCTTGAGTGCGGATGAGCATCAGCATTTTGCCGTGGCCAAGGCCTTCCATGTGTCGCCGTTCTTGCCACGCGACCTGGAATACCGCATGAGCTTCAGCCCGCCCGCTGCCCGGCTTGGCGTGCACATGGCCGACTGGCAGGGCACGCAAAAAGTCTTCGACGCCACCTTGAGCCTGCAAAAAGAACCGCTCAACCGCGCCAGCCTGCATCGCTACCTGTGGCGCTTCCCCTGGATGACCGCCAAGACCTGCCTCGCGATCTACTGGCAGGCCATGCGCCTCTTGCTCAAACGCACACCGATTTTTTCCCACCAGGCCGCCGATGGCGCCTCTCGCACCGCAGTCGGGTATACCAAGGATCGCCGCCATGAAATCCCCTAGCTTATCGGTCAAGGGCAACCGCCTGAACGTCAATGGCATGACCGCCGCGCTGTTGCGCAAGGCGGTACTGCGTCAACTCAGCCAGCTGCGCCATGGCCAGTTGGTGGTGATCGAGGAGGGCGAGCGGCAGGTATTCGGCGCACGGGAAGCGCACTTGCTGGGGGAAATCCAGATCGTCGATTCAGCCGTGTGGGGCCTGGTGGCGGCCAACGGTTCCATCGGCGCCGGCGAGGCGTTTATCCACGGCTACTGGACCAGCCCGGACCTGACCGCCGTTGTGCGCGTAATGGTCAGCAACCTGGACGTACTCGACGCAATGGAAGGTGGCCTGGCGCGCCTGGCGCGGCCGTTCACCCAGGGGCTGCATTGGCTCAACCGCAATACGCGCAAGGGCTCGCAGAAAAACATCGCCGCCCACTATGACCTCGGCAATGACTTGTTCGAGGAATTCCTCGACCCGACCATGATGTATTCGGCGGCGCAATTCCTGACCCCGGACGACACCCTGGAGCAAGCGCAGCTGAACAAACTGGAACGCATCTGCCAAAAGCTCGCCCTCAAGCCCACCGACCACCTGCTGGAGATCGGCACCGGCTGGGGCAGCATGGCGCTCTATGCCGCGCAGCATTACGGTTGCAAGGTCACCACCACGACCTTGTCCAAGGAACAGTTCGCCTACACCGCACAACGCATCGCGGCCTTGGGGCTGCAAGACCAGGTCACGCTGTTGCTGCAGGATTATCGCGACCTTACCGGCCAATATGACAAGCTGGTGTCCATTGAGATGATCGAGGCGGTGGGCCATCGCTTCCTGCCGACCTACTTCAAACAGTGCGCGCGCTTGCTCAAGAGCGACGGCCTGATGTTGCTGCAAGCCATCACCATTCGTGAGCAACGCTTTGAACAGGCCAAGCGCAGCGTGGACTTTATCCAGCGCTACATCTTCCCCGGCGGCGCCCTGCCCTGCGTGCAGAACATGCTGCACATCGTCAGCCGCGATACCGATATGAACCTGCTGCACATGGAGGATTTTGGCCTGCATTACGCGCGAACCCTGCGCCTGTGGCATGAGAATTTTCGCCGCGCCCACGGTCGCCTCGCCGAACTGGGCTACGACGAGTATTTCCTGCGCCTGTGGGAGTTTTACCTGTGTTACTGCGAGGGTGGCTTCATGGAGCGCACCATCGGCACGGCGCAATTGCTGCTGGCCAAACCTTCGGCGATCAACCCGCCGCTGCTCGGTCGCTTCAGTGCTTAAGACCCTGGCCAACGCCGCGCTCTTTCAGTGCGGCTGGTTTGCCTGCGTGCTCGGCGGTGACAGTGCATGGTTATTCGTGGGGCTGGCGGTGCTGGCCGTTCATCTGTTGTGGATAAGTTCGTGGGCCGCAGACGCCAGGCTGATCCTCAGTGTCACCGTCGTGGGTACGCTATTGGACACTGCGTTGCGCACGCTGGGCGTGTTTCAGTTCACCGAGCCGGGCCCGCTGATTCCCTTCTGGTTGATCCTGTTGTGGGCGTTGCTGGCGACGACGTTGCGCCATTGCCTGGCCTGGAGCGCCCGCCCCTGGTGGCGTGCGGCGGTACTGGGCGCATTCGGCGGCCCGCTTTCCTACTACGCCGGCAGCCAATTGGCGGGGGTGCAGTTTGGTTATGGCCTCGCCCCCACGATGGCGGCGCTGGCGCTGCTGTGGGCCTTGGTATTTGTGGGGTTGCATCGGTTGGCGCGTTGACGTCTGTCAGTCGTTTCACACCTGCGTCACCCGCTTGCCTTACACTGCGCGTCTATGACCAACATCCCCCACACTCAAATCGCCGAACCCACCGTCACCTGCTCGACGTGCGCGGCCTGCTGCTGCCAGCTGGAAGTGATGCTGATCACCGACACGGGCGTGCCAGAGCGTTATATCGACACCGATGACTGGGGCGGCGAAGTGATGCTGCGCCTGGACGACGGCTGGTGCGCGGCGCTGGATCGGGACACGATGATGTGCACGATCTACGAGCGACGCCCGCTGATTTGCCGGGAGTTCGAGATGGGAGCACCGGAGTGCCTGACCGAGCGCGAAGGGATTGCGACGGCCTACCGCTGATCGTCTGGTGAGTGGAGCTCTAAATGTGGGAGCGGGCTTGCTCGCGAAAGCGGTGTGTCAGTCAAACATGTAGCGACTGTTACACCGCTTTCGCGAGCAAGCCCGCTCCCACAAGGGTTCTTCGGTGTTACAGCGGCAAGGTGTAGTGCAACGAGTAGCTCTCTACCCCATCGTTATTGCTGCTGATGCCCGCATTGGAATAATGCGTGGCACGAATGCCTACCTCATGCCCACCCGCGAAGCGCAGGCCAAAGCCCAGGCGGTCTTCGAACTGGAAGGCCTGGCCGATGTTGTTGTCTTCCAGCTTGGTGCGCGAGAACACCGCCACCCCGATCCCAGCCTCGATGTAAGGCTTCACCGATTCGCCGGCAAACTCGTACACAAAAACTGGCGAGAACGACAGGCTGCTGGCGCTGGCGCGCTTGTCGCCATCCCAATAGGTGTAGGCACCGCTCCAGTAACCGGTCAGACGACCGGTATCGCTTTGCCACCAGCTTTTGTCCCAGTCCGATGTCAGCCCCAGCCGATAGGTCATGGTCGAATCGCTCGTGCTCCCCACACCGAACTCCAGGCCGGCGGCCTGTGCCGAAACAGAGTGCCCCACTACAGCGGCCGCAATCGCGGCCAAACAGAACAAGCGCTTCATAAGAAACATCCTTTCCAAACGAAGTTATAGAATTTTTTACAGGCAATCTGGCTATAGAAGCTGGCGTGTAGTCAGAAGTTCCAGCTTATAACGCCGGTATTTCACGAATTTTTCACGAAGCGAAGCTTCGCACATCGCCCGGATATTTCCATAGTGTCGGTAGGATATTTCTTAAGTGATACACATCGCCGCTGGTCCAGAACTGCGCAGGTTCTGGATTGCCGTCGGCCAGCAACTCGCGCTCGCCCAGCAAACGCTTGAGCTGGCGGGCCACGGCGGCACCGGTGTCGATGAGAATGATGCTGGGGGGCAGCATCTGCGCCAGGAGTGGCTTGAGGAAGGGATAGTGGGTGCAACCGAGGATGATGGTGTCGCAGCCGGCGCTGAGCAGTGGTTCGACGTAACCCTGCAACATCTGGCGCAGGGCTGGGCTGGTCAGGTCACCGCTTTCAATCAGTTCGACCAAGCCCGGGCACGGCTGGGTGATGACCTTCACATCGGTAGCGAATCGGTCGAGCAACGCGGCGAACTTGGCGCTTTGCAACGTGCCGGTGGTGGCAAGCACCCCGACGACGCCACTGCGAGTGGCCGCGGCTGCGGGTTTTACGGCCGGCTCCATGCCTACCAGTGGCCAGTCAGGAAAATCCAGCCGCAGGTCGGCGACAGCGGCGACGGTCGCGGTATTACAGGCAATCACGAACGCCTTGGCGCCCTGCTCCCGGAAAAACGCCGCCACCCGCCGCGAACGCTCAAGGATAAATGCCGGGCTTTTCTCGCCGTAGGGGATGTGCCCGCAATCGGCCACATACAGCAGTGATTCGTGGGGCAACAGTTGCTGGATTTCGTCCAGCACGGTCAACCCGCCGATACCGGAATCGAACACACCGATCGGCGCGCCCTTAACCATGGTGCGTCCCGCACACGCTGCAGCCGGGGTCACGCTTGACGCGCAATTCGCGAAAACGCGTGGTCAAGGCATCGATAAGCAACAGGCGACCCACCAGCGGCTCGCCGAAACCGGCCAGCAGTTTCAAGGCTTCCAAAGCTTGCAGGCTACCGACCAGCCCCACCAACGGGCCGATTACGCCAGCTTCGCTGCAGGTGAGTTCGGTGTCGCTGCCGTGCCCATATAAACAGTGGTAGCACGGGCTGTCGGCGCGACGTGGGTCGAATACCGACAACTGCCCTTCAAGGCGAATCGCCGCGCCGCTGATCAATGGCTTGCCGGCGGCGACGCAGGCGGCATTCACCGCTTCACGGGTGGAGAAGTTGTCGCTGCAATCGAGCACTACATCCACAGCGTCTACCGCGGCGGCCAGGGAATCGACATCCAGCGCGGTACGGTGGGCAATCAGCGTGACATCGGGGTTGATCGCGGTCAGGCGGCGCAGGGCCGAGTCGACCTTGGTCTGCCCGACACTGTCGGTGTCATGGATGATCTGGCGTTGCAGGTTGGTCAGGTCGACGGTGTCGAAATCCGCCAGATGCAGCGCGCCCACACCGGCCGCTGCCAAGTACAACGCCACGGGCGCACCCAGGCCACCGAGGCCGACGATCAATGCACGCGCGTTTTTGAGGCGCAATTGGCCGTCGATGTCGACATGCTGCAACAGAATCTGTCGGCTATAGCGCAACAGCTCCTGATCGGTCAGCACGGCCGACGCCCCAGGGTGATGCGCTCGTGGCCGCCGAGGTCGATACGACTGTGCACGTCCTCAAACCCTTCGCTCAACAGCAGGTCACGCACGGCCGGGGCCTGGTCGTAACCGTGCTCCAGCAGCAGTCGCCCACCGGCATTCAGGTGGGCGGGGGCTTCTCTGATGATCAACCGCAGGTCATCCAAGCCATCGTGGCCGGCCACCAGCGCGCTGGCCGGCTCAAAGCGCACATCGCCCGCCGCCAGGTGCGGGTCGTTGTCGGCGATGTACGGCGGGTTGCTGATGATCAGGTCATAGGTGTGACCTTGCAGCGCGCTGAACCAGTGGCTGTTCAGCACATTGACGTTCTTGAGGTGCAGGCGCTGGCGGTTGCGCTCGGCCAGGGCCACGGCTTCCAGCACGCGGTCGACGGCGGTGACCTGCCAGGCCGGACGTTCGCTGGCCAGGGCCAAGGCGATGGCACCGCTGCCGGTGCCCAGGTCGAGGACCTTGGCGGGCGTGGCGGGCAACAATTCCAGGGCAGCCTCTACCAGCAGCTCGGTGTCCGGGCGCGGTATCAGCGTATGGGGCGCGACCTCCAGGTCCAGCTTCCAGAAGCCTTGCTGGCCGAGGATGTAGGCCACCGGCTCACCGCCGCGACGGCGCTGCAGGTAGCCGCCAAAGGTCAGCGCATCTTCGCTGCTGACGATTTTCTCGGGCCAGGTGTGCAGGTAGCTGCGGGATTTACCCAGGGCAGCGGCCAGCAGCAATTCAGCATCCAGGCGCGCAGTGGGCGAGTCCGGAAGGTCGGCGGCGCGCAGCAGGCTGGCGATGATGGTCATTTATTCACCTATCGCCGCCAATTGATCGGCCTGGTACTCAGCGAGTAACGGCTCGATCACCGCTTCCACGCCACCGGCAAGAATCTCGTCCAGGGAGTAAAGCGTGAGATTGACCCGGTGGTCGGTGACCCGGCCCTGAGCAAAGTTATAGGTGCGGATGCGCTCGGAGCGGTCGCCCGAGCCCACCAGCAACTTGCGCTCGCTGGCAATCGCGTTGGCGGCGGCGCTGGTCTGCTGGTCGTTGAGCTTGGCCGACAGCCAGGACATGGCCCGTGCACGGTTCTTGTGCTGGGAGCGTTCTTCCTGGCACTCCACCACGATGCCCGAGGGCAAGTGAGTGATGCGGATCGCCGAGTCGGTCTTGTTGACGTGCTGACCACCCGCGCCCGACGAGCGGTAAGTGTCGACACGCAAGTCGGCCGGGTTGATCTCGATGGCTTCCTGTTCGTCCGGCTCAGGCAACACCGCGACAGTACACGCCGAGGTGTGGATACGGCCTTGGGATTCCGTGGCCGGGACGCGTTGTACGCGGTGCGCGCCGGATTCGAACTTGAGCTTGCCGTAGACGTTATCGCCTTCGACCCGCGCGATGACTTCTTTGTAGCCGCCGTGCTCGCCTTCGTTCTCGGACAGGATCTCCACACGCCAGCCGCGACGTTCGGCATAGCGCGAATACATGCGGAACAGGTCGCCGGAGAAGATCGCCGCCTCGTCACCGCCGGTGCCGGCACGGATTTCGAGGAACACGTTGCGCCCGTCATTCGGGTCCTTGGGCAGCAACATGCGCTGCAGGTCGCCTTCCAGCTCGGCCAGTTTTTCCTTGGCTTCGCGGACTTCTTCCACCGCCATTTCGCGCATGTCCGGGTCGCTGTCCTTGAGCAGCGCCTGGGCGCCTTCGAGGTCGGCCTGTACCTTGGTCAGGTGCTTGTAGGTGGCCACAATCGGCTCAACTTCGGCGTATTCCTTGGAATAGGCGCGGAATTTGGCTTGATCGGAGATGACCTCGCCGTCGCCAAGCAAGGCGGTCAGTTCTTCGAAACGGTCCTGGAGCACGTCCAGTTTATTGAGCAGTGACGCTTTCATTGCGGTTTTTTATCCGAAGAGCTTTCTGACGCGCCCTCACCGAGGGCAAAGAGTTCCTGGGCCATGGCCAGCGCATCGAGGCGGCCTTCGGCGGTAAGCTTTTTCAACTGTACGCTGGGTGCGTGGAGCAATTTGTTGGTGAGGCCACGCGCCAGTTGCATCAACACTTCCTCGGCGCTGCTGCCGTTGGCCAGCAAGCGCTGGGCCTTGATCAGCTCCTCGTCGCGCAGGCGCTCGCCTTGCTGACGATACGCCTTGAGCACGTCCACCGCCGCCAACTCACGCAGGCGCACCATAAAATCTTCGGCGCCGGTGCTGACCATTTCCTCGGCGGCCTGGGCGGCACCCTGGCGGCTCTTAAGGTTTTCGGCGACCACTTCGTGCAAATCGTCGACGCTATAGAGGTAAACGTCGTCCAACTCGCCGACTTCTGGCTCGATATCCCGGGGAACAGCGATGTCTACCATGAAGATAGGTTTGTGCTTGCGCAGTTTCAATGCACTCTCGACCGCGCCCTTGCCCAAGATCGGCAACTGGCTGGCGGTTGAGCTGATGACGATATCGCTGCGCACCAGCTCGGCCGGGATATCCGACAACAACACGGCATGCGCACCGAACTGCTCAGCGAGGATGCTGGCACGTTCCAGGGTGCGATTGGCAACGACGATACGCTTCACCCCCAGGTCATGCAGGTGGCGGGCGACCAGGGTAATGGTCTCGCCGGCGCCGATCAGCAGGGCCTGGCTGCGCTGCAAGTCACTGAAAATCTGCTTGGCCAGGCTGACCGCGGCAAATGCCACGGACACCGGGTTTTCGCCAATGGCGGTGTCGGTGCGCACTTGCTTGGCGGAATTGAACGTGGCCTGGAACAGCCGGCCCAGCAGCGGGCCAACGGTGCCTGCCTCACGCGCTACGGCGTAGGCGGACTTCATCTGGCCGAGGATCTGCGGCTCGCCCAACACCAGCGAATCGAGCCCGGCGGCCACACGCATCATGTGACGAACTGCCGCATCCTCTTCATGCACATAAGCGCTCGCGCGCAGGTCGTCGAGGTCCAAATGGTGGTAATCGGCCAGCCAGCGCAGCACGACATCCGCTGAAAGATGTTCCTGCTCTATATAAAGCTCGCTGCGATTGCAGGTCGAAAGGATCGCAGCTTCGCGACTGTCGGTGAGCCGGCAGAGCTGCTGCAAGGCCTCAACCAACTGCTCTGGCGTAAACGCCACGCGCTCGCGCACGTCTACGGAGGCAGTCTTGTGGTTAATACCGAGTGCGAGGAAGGCCATTCAATATCGCTGATGATGTCGGGAAGCCGACAATTGTCCTACTTCGAAAGATTCAGAACAACCACCGTCGTCTATTGTCCTAATGCCTTGTGTCTATAAAGGCACCCATTGAGTCTCGGTTATGTTTGGCCGAAGGCTTGTGTCATGATGATCCGACCGCAGGTTAGTCGTCCTCTTCCTATATGAATAGATCTTCCGCGTTGCTCCTTGCTTTTGTCTTCCTCAGCGGCTGCCAGGCCATGGCACCCGTGTCGCCGGACGGTACCCCGCCGGTGGAAGACAGCACCCCAGCCCCTGAAAAGCCAAAGGTTTATTCCTCGTTCACGGAAGAAACGGTGTACAGCCTGCTGACCGCAGAGCTGGCCGGCCAACGCAATCGCTTCGACATTGCGCTGGATAACTACGTGACCCAGGCGATCAACACCCAGGATCCAGGCATTTCCGAGCGGGCCTTCCGCATCGCCGAATACCTTGGCGCTGACCAGGCTGCGCTGGACACGTCGCTGATCTGGGCAAAAAACGCCCCGGACGACCTGGAAGCACAACGGGCGGCAGCCATTCAACTGGCACGCGCCGGGCGTTATGACGACTCCATGGTTTATATGGAGAAAGTCCTGCAGGGCAAGGGCGACACCCATTTCGATTTCCTCGCATTGTCGGCTGCCGACACCGACCAGGACACCCGCAATGGCCTGATGAAGAGTTTCGACCGCCTGCTGCAGAAACATCCGAAGAACAGCCAGCTGATCTTCGGCAAGGCATTGCTGCTGCAACAGGATGACGAAGCCGACGCGGCGTTGAAGCTGCTGGAGCAGAACCCGCCGGAAGAAGGCGAAATCGCCCCGATCCTGTTGCGCGCTCGCCTGCTGCAGAACCTCAACCGCGGCAAGGAAGCGATTCCGCTGCTGGAAAAAAGCATCAAGAAGTATCCGGACGACAAGCGCCTGCGCCTGACTTACGCGCGCATGCTGGTGGAACAGGACCGCATGGAGGACGCCAAAGTGCAGTTCGCCAACCTGGTCCAGCAATACCCGGATGACGACGAATTACGTTACTCCCTGGCGCTGGTGTGCCTCGAAGCCAAGGCCTGGGACGAGGCCAAGGGCTACCTGGAAGAGCTGATCCAGCGTGAGAGCCACGTGGATTCGGCGCACTTGAATCTCGGCCGCATCGCCGAAGAACGTAACGATCCACAAGCTGCCCTGCTTGAATACGCCCAGGTCGGCCCCGGCAATGACTACCTGCCAGCCCAATTGCGCCAGGCCGATATCCTGATGAGCAATGGCCGTACCGACGAGGCGGAAAAACGCCTGGCCGCCGCGCGGGATGCCGAACCGGACTACGCGATCCAGCTGTACCTGATCCAGGCCGAAACCCTGTCGGCCAACAATCAGGGCGAGCGGGCGTGGAAACTGCTGCAACAAGCATTGCTGCAGTTCCCCGATGATTTGAACCTGCTGTACACCCGCGCCATGCAGGCGGAAAAACGCAATGACCTGGCGCAGATGGAAAAAGACCTGCGCCTGATCATCAAGCGCGACCCGGACAATGCCATGGCCCTCAACGCCTTGGGCTACACCCTGTCCGACCGCACCACGCGCTACGACGAAGCCAAGGTGCTGATCGAGCAAGCCCACAAGCTCAACCCGGAAGACCCGGCCGTACTCGACAGCCTCGGCTGGGTGAATTACCGCCTGGGCAACCTGGACGAAGCCGAACGCTTGCTGCGCCAGGCACTGGAGCGCTTCCCGGACCAGGAAGTCGCCGCCCACCTGGGCGAAGTGCTGTGGGCCAATGGCAAGCAGCGCGAAGCACGTCAGATCTGGGAAAAATTCCTCAAGGAACAACCTGAAAGCCCCGTCCTGCGCGGCACCATCAAACGCCTGACCGGCTCCGAGACCCTTTAAGCTTATGTTCTTGCGCTACCTCATTATTTTCAGCTTCATCGCCCTGCTCGCCGGTTGCGCGGGCTTCGGTGCCCGTGAATCCGTTGAGGGCCAGGGCAACCCGGCGCAATGGAAGCAACACAAGGACCAGCTCAGCAGCATCGATGGCTGGCAGATCGAAGGCAAAGTCGGTGTACGTGCGCCGAAAGACTCCGGCAGCGGTACCTTGTTCTGGCTACAACGCCAGGATTACTACGACATTCGCCTCTCCGGCCCGCTCGGTCGCGGCGCAGCCCGCCTGACCGGGCGACCGGGGCAAGTCAGCCTTGAAGTGGCCAACCAAGGCCGCTACGAAGCCACCTCCCCGGAAGAGCTGCTGGAACAACAGATTGGCTGGAAGCTGCCGGTGTCTCACTTGGTCTGGTGGGTACGTGGCTTGCCCGCACCTGACAGCAAGAGTCGCCTGAGCCTTAATGGCGACAGCCGCCTGGCCACCCTGGAGCAGGATGGCTGGCAGGTGGAATATTTGAGCTATGTGGAACAAAGCGGGTATTGGCTGCCTGAACGTATCAAGCTGCATGGCCCCGACCTTGATGTCACACTGGTGATCAAGGACTGGCAACCGCGCAAACTGGGGCAATAACGTGTCCGTACAAACATTGACCCTGCCCTCCCCGGCCAAACTCAATCTGATGCTGCACATCTTGGGCCGCCGTGAAGACGGTTACCACGAGCTGCAGACGCTGTTTCAATTTCTCGACTACGGCGATGAGCTGACATTCGCCGTACGCGACGATGGCGTCATCAAGTTGCATACCGACTTCGAAGGTGTCCCTCACGACAGCAACCTGATCGTGAAGGCGGCGAAAAAACTTCAGGAGCAATCCGGCTGTACGCTCGGCATCGATATCTGGATTGATAAAATCCTGCCCATGGGCGGTGGTATCGGTGGCGGCAGTTCAAATGCCGCGACCACATTGCTCGGGCTGAACCACTTGTGGCAACTGGGCTGGGATGACGATCGCCTTGCGGCCCTGGGCCTGACACTGGGGGCCGACGTCCCGGTTTTCGTGCGTGGGCACGCGGCTTTTGCCGAGGGCGTTGGCGAGAAACTCAGCCCGGAATACCCCGAGGAGCCGTGGTATGTCGTGCTTGTTCCGCAAGTATCTGTAAGTACAGCAGAAATTTTTTCAGATCCACTGTTGACACGTAACTCTCCTCCCATTAAAGTGCGCCCCGTTCCCAAGGGAAACAGTCGAAATGACTGCTTACCGGTTGTAGCAAGGCGTTATCCAGAGGTACGTAACGCTTTGAATTTGTTAGGTAAATTTACCGAAGCGAAATTAACCGGCACTGGAAGTTGTGTGTTTGGGGGCTTCCCAAGCAAAGCTGAAGCTGATAAAGTCTCGGCCCTTCTTACAGAGACCCTTACAGGGTTTGTAGCAAAGGGAAGCAACGTTTCGATGTTGCATCGCAAGCTGCAAAGTCTGCTCTAAAGGAACCGAGTGTTAGGCACTCGTTGCAACAGATACAGGGGCGTCGCCAAGCGGTAAGGCAGCAGGTTTTGATCCTGCCATGCGTTGGTTCGAATCCAGCCGCCCCTGCCATTTTCTATACTCATCCAGGTTACCCTCAGCCTCTAGGTACTGCGCGTGTCCAAGATGATGGTCTTTACGGGGAATGCTAACCCCGATCTGGCTCGGCGTGTCGTACGTCAGCTGCATATCCCTCTCGGTGACATCTCTGTCGGTAAATTCTCCGACGGCGAAATTACAGCCGAGATCAATGAAAACGTTCGCGGTAAAGACGTCTTCATTATTCAGCCGACTTGCGCTCCGACCAACGATAACCTGATGGAACTCGTCGTGATGGCTGATGCCTTCCGCCGCTCCTCAGCGACTCGAATCACAGCTGTAATCCCTTACTTTGGTTATGCCCGTCAGGATCGCCGTCCGCGTTCCGCACGTGTGGCTATCAGCGCGAAAGTCGTGGCTGACATGCTCACCGTGGTAGGCATCGACCGTGTTCTCACGGTTGACCTGCACGCTGACCAAATCCAGGGGTTCTTCGACATTCCGGTAGATAACATCTACGGCTCCCCCGTATTGGTGGATGACATCGAAGACCAGCGCTTTGAAAACCTGATGATCGTGTCCCCGGACATTGGTGGCGTCGTGCGTGCACGGGCTGTTGCCAAATCCCTGGGCGTGGACCTCGGGATCATCGACAAACGCCGTGAGAAAGCCAATCACTCTGAAGTGATGCATATCATCGGTGATGTCGAAGGGCGTACCTGTATTCTGGTTGATGACATGGTCGACACCGCCGGCACCCTGTGCCACGCGGCGAAAGCCTTGAAAGAGCACGGTGCCGCTAAAGTCTTCGCCTACTGCACACACCCTGTGCTGTCTGGCCGAGCGATCGAGAACATCGAGAATTCAATGCTGGACGAACTGGTGGTGACCAACACCATCCCGTTGTCCGCTGCTGCTCAAGCCTGTTCGCGTATCCGTCAACTGGATATCGCACCGGTTGTTGCCGAGGCGGTTCGCCGCATCAGCAATGAAGAATCGATCAGCGCGATGTTCCGTTAAGGGTCAAACCTACGGTCTATCCCACTGACGAAAAGCGCCCCGCCCCGACATTCTGTTGGGGCGGGGCTTTTTTGCCCATGTCGAGTCTGGCGCTGGTCGCAAACGCCGCTCGATGATGGCTATTTTGGAGATACAACATGAACGACTTTACTCTGAACGCCCAAGCGCGTACTGACCTGGGGAAAGGTGCGAGCCGCCGCCTGCGTCACGCCGCCAACATCCCAGCCGTTGTATACGGTGGTAACAAGCCTGCTGAATCCGTGACCATCCTGGCCAAGGAAATCGCCAAGCTGTTCGAAAACGAAGCTGCCTACAGCCACGTTATCGAGCTGAACGTCGACGGCGCCAAGCAGAACGTCATCGTTAAAGCGATGCAGCGTCACCCGTCCAAGCAGTTCATCATGCACGCTGACTTCGTTCGCGTTGTAGCTGGCCAGAAACTGACCGCTATCGTGCCTGTGCACTTTGTTGGTGAAGAAGCTCCGGTCAAGAAAGGCGGCGAGATCTCGCACGTCCTGAACGAAATCGAAGTGACCTGCCTGCCGAAAGACCTGCCTGAGTTCATCGAAGTCGACCTGTCGGCTCTGGAAATCGGCGCTATCGTTCACCTGTCCGACCTCAAGGCACCTAAAGGCGTTGAGTTTGTCGCACTGGCTCACGGTGATGACAAAGCTGTTGCCAACGTTCACGCTCCACGCGTTGCTCCAGAAGCTGAAGAAGAAGGCGCTGCAGAGTAATTCACTCTGTATTGCCGGAGCTTGAGGAAACATCGCGGACCGAAACGTAGCGAGAAAGCGGGCGATGACGCGACGTTTACTCTTGAGTAAATGATGTAGTGTTGTCCACTTTCGCCGCACTCAGGTCTGGCGATGTTATCCACAACTCCAAAGGAAGGGCCCCTGTCGTGACTGCCATTAAACTGATCGTTGGCCTGGGAAATCCAGGCGCCGAATACGAACAGACCCGGCATAACGCGGGGGCCCTTTTTGTTGAGCGCATCGCCCACGCCAAAGGTGTGAACTTGGTGGCCGATCGCAAATATTTTGGCCTGACCGGACGCTTCTCGCATCAGGGTCAGGATGTTCGTCTGCTGATTCCCACCACCTACATGAACCGCAGCGGCCAGGCTGTCGCGGCGCTTGCGGGTTTCTTCCGGATCAAACCCGAGGAAATCCTGGTGGCCCATGACGAATTGGACCTGCCACCCGGTGTTGCCAAGCTCAAGCTGGGCGGCGGGCATGGCGGGCACAATGGCCTGCGCGACATCATCGCGCAGCTGGGTAATCAGAATAATTTCTACCGTCTGCGGCTTGGCATTGGCCACCCAGGCGTTGCCAGTATGGTTTCAAATTTCGTCCTGGGTCGTGCGCCACGCGCCGAACAGGAAAAACTCGATGCCAGCATCGACTTTGCCCTCGGCGTGCTGCCGGATATCTTCGCCGGTGAATGGAACCGCGCGATGAAAAACCTGCACAGCCAGAAGGCCTGACTCTTACCGAGGGGAAACACCATGGGATTCAATTGCGGCATCGTCGGCCTGCCCAACGTCGGCAAATCCACCCTGTTCAACGCCCTGACCAAGTCCGGTATCGCAGCGGAGAACTTCCCCTTCTGCACCATCGAGCCCAATAGCGGCATCGTGCCTATGCCCGATCCGCGCCTGGAAGCCCTGGCGGCCATCGTCAACCCCAAGCGCATCCTGCCGACCACCATGGAGTTCGTCGACATCGCTGGCCTGGTCGCCGGCGCCTCGAAAGGTGAAGGCCTGGGCAACAAGTTCCTGGCCAACATCCGCGAGACCGATGCCATCGCCCACGTGGTCCGCTGCTTTGAAGACGAAAACGTGATCCACGTCTCCAACAGCGTCGACCCGAAACGCGACATCGAGATCATCGACCTGGAACTGATCTTCGCCGACCTCGACAGCTGCGAGAAGCAACTGCAGAAAGTCGCGCGTAATGCCAAGGGTGGTGACAAGGACGCTGTGGTCCAGAAAGGCCTGCTGGAGCAGTTGATCGCTCACTTCACCGAAGGCAAGCCGGCACGCAGCCTGATGAAGAACATGGGCGCTGACGAGAAGGCCGTGATCAAAGGCTTCCACCTGCTGACCACCAAGCCTGTGATGTACATCGCCAACGTCGCTGAAGACGGTTTCGAGAACAACCCGCTGCTGGACGTGGTCAAGGCCATCGCCGACGAAGAAGGCGCCATCGTGGTTCCGGTGTGCAACAAGATCGAAGCCGAAATCGCCGAGCTTGATGACGGCGAAGAAAAGGATATGTTCCTCGAGGCCCTGGGCCTGACCGAACCTGGCCTGAACCGCGTGATTCGCGCCGGCTACGAAATGCTCAACCTGCAGACCTACTTCACCGCAGGCGTCGAAGAAGTCCGCGCGTGGACCGTCAAGGTCGGCGCCACCGCGCCACAGGCCGCCGGTGTGATCCACACCGATTTCGAAAAGGGTTTTATCCGCGCCGAAGTGATCGCATACAACGATTTCATCCAGTACAAGGGTGAAGCAGGTACCAAGGAAGCCGGTAAGTGGCGTTTGGAAGGCAAGGAATACATCGTGAAAGATGGCGATGTGATGCATTTCCGCTTCAATGTTTAAACGCTAGCGCAACACCCATAAAGCCGACGCTCTGCGTCGGCTTTTTTGTGTGTGTGATTTTATGGATCATGTTAAATACAAACTTTATCCTACATACAAGAAGCAACTTACTCACCACCACTCCAACCAACTAAAAAACTAAAATAAACAAATTTTCCTACACTACAATACCCGGCTTTTTACCCGTGCACACGATGACAGCGTCAAAAAATTGCGCTCTACTTAGCAATTACGGCAGCGCTTTGAAATGTCAGTGGAGTAACAACAACTATGTCGGCCTCCTATCATCATGGATATGAAACAGATACGCCGCACTTTGAGGATCCTGATATTGAAAACACACTCAACGCTACGGCTACACGCAATATTGATATCCTGTTACTTGGGGAAACCGGTACAGGTAAAGACACGCTAGCCCTGCGAATTCATAATTTATCCGGACGACGTGGGAACTTTGTCGCGGTGAACTGCGCGGCTATTCCGGAGAGCCTTGCTGAAAGCCAATTGTTCGGCGTCAATACCGGGGCCTATACCGGTGCAGTGCAATCGCGGTCGGGTTTTATCGAGGCCTCGCACTTGGGCACACTTTACCTGGATGAAATCGACAGCATGCCGCTCGCGTTACAAGCCAAGTTGCTACGCGTGCTGGAATCCCGAGGCGTTGAGCGATTAGGCTCGACACGGTTCATTCCCGTGGATATGCGCGTCATCGCCTCCGCCCAGCAATCACTTTATGAAATGGTTGAACAAGGCGCTTTCAGGCGCGACCTTTACTTTCGCCTGAGCGTTGTCAGCATTCATCTCCCCGCACTGCGCAACCGCCGCGAGCGGATCATACCTTTATTTCTCAAGATGGTTAGACAGGAGGCGGAATACTTCCATTGCGCAGCAGAGCGCCCTTCAGAAGCGCTGATCCAGCAGCTTTTATGCCACCCTTGGCGGGGCAACGCGCGCGAATTGCGATCCACGGTAAAGCGATTTGTGCTGGGGCTTCCCCCTTTCTCGTCCGTCTCTAAGACAGACTCATCCGATAACGAAAAAAACTTGAAACAGCGTCTGCAGCAAATCGAAAAAGTATTAATTGAGGAGTCATTGCGCCGTCACGCTCAGTGCGTGGATGGGAGTGCTGAGGAACTGGGCATGGCCAAGCGCACGCTTTACTACCGCATGAAACTACTGGAAATATCAGCCGACTGATTCCCAGCACACAAAAAAGAAACGCCTTGAAACACTCATCACCATCACCACCGGAACCTCTTTACGCACCCCCGCCACTCAAGCTATGAGTCTGATATCTGGTGCACTCAATACGCATCTAATATCAATAGACCAAACACCCAGATCTTTTTTCAATAACGGAGTGATCCTATGTCCAGTATTGGTTACACACCACCCTACAACCCAATTTATTCCAATTACGACGGTGGCGGCATCGGCGGTGACGAGAACGCAGACCTCAAGGCTTTAAGGAAAAAAGAGGCACGCGAGTCACTGATAGAAGGCATTGAAGCGTACAAGATTACTGAGCAGAAAAAGAACATCGACGCCATACGTTGATCGAACAACCGCCCTCGTATACGGACGAGGGCGGCCTTTTAGTTTTTCTCGCCCGAGGTACCGTATGGAAATAGAAAGCTCACTTCAGCTGGGTCATTCACTTCGCCCTACCATGAACCTGACTCAGGGCAGTACGCCACATCAAAACGAAGACGTGAATTTCTTTTCTTCACAGCTGGGACCTTCAACAAGGCACAACATCCCAACATCAACCACAGGTGTATTGGCTGACGCACTGCGGCCGTTGGAAAAATCGACAAGATCAATGAAAAATAGCCTGAAAGCCTTCAACTCTCAATTCAACGAAAAGGCTCGGCTTAACTACGCCTCTCACCTTTCAGACACAATGATAACGACACAAGTGCTGGTAAAGAGCGTAGGCAAAGGCGCGCAGCTCATCGATAAAATCGGCAATTTGCAGTAGGTAAACATGATTCACTCTCTGGCCACAGGGCTGGCTTTATCATTGGTAGTACTGCTCGCAGGGTGTTCCGATAGCGTTGAACTGCGTCGACAACTTTCCGAACAGGAAGCCAACGAGGTCATCGCGGAACTGGCGGACAAACATATACGCGCTCGAAAAGTCCCAGCTAAAGACGGAGATGTTGTTATCGTCAATGCCAGCGACATCAGCCGTGCCGTTCGCACACTGGAGGCCGCAGGACTACCCCGGATGGCTCGCGCCACAATGGGAGACACTTTCCGCAAGGAAGGGGTTATTTCCACTCCGATGGAGGAGCGCGCTCGCTACATTTATGCCCTGTCCCAAGAGCTGGAAGCCACCCTATCTAAAATCGATGGCGTCATCGTCGCCCGGGTACACGTCGTATTGCCCGAGCGTGTTGCACCGGGAGAACCTGTTCAACCGGCGTCTGCTTCGGTGTTTATCAAGCACGACCCGAGACTTGAACCCGACAATATCCGTGGGCGTGTACGCCGGATGGTTGCCAGCAGCATCCCAGGCATGACGACAGAAGTCGATAACTCACGAAAGCTGAGCGTAATTTTTGTACCTGCAGCGGCTTATCAAGAGCAGCAACGGCTGAGCTACTTCGGGCCGTTTCTGCTTCCCGAAAATGACCTGACGTTTTGGCGTGTGACTACGTCACTGACATTCATCGGCAGCGTGCTTGGGATACTGGCTGCAGTGATTTGGCATAGACACCGGCAAAGCCTGTTGGCGAAAGCAAGCAAGGCCACAGAACCTGATGAATGAGGCACTGGCGTGGGCGCAATGGTGGTTCTCCCCATGGAGCCAGGCCCATGAAGAATGGGACGAACTTAGCCAATGCATCGGGCTCGATGATCTCTGGCGTGCTCAGCACTCGCGGGCCAGTGTGGCCCTGAACATCGCCCCCTGCCTCCCATTACCGCCTCAAGGCGCGGTTCTGCAACTGGCACTCGCATCAGCAGAGCAACTGCAGCAGATGCTGGCGCTGTTGGGTCATATTTGCCATCGGCCCGTCGATGGAGCCGTCAGCGACGCCCAGCATTTATGGTGCTTGCGCCTCTCCAAAGCAATAACCCTGGAAGCCCTGCTACCTGGCGACGCAGACCCCCTGCATCTGTTGCAGGCCTGGGTGGAGCCCGCCGTTTGGCAGCGCCTTCGACTGCGATTCCCCCCCCAGCGTGTGCGACGGCTGGAATACCAACAGCTTGCACTCGAAGACACACGTGGACGACTGGATACACTCTGGAAAGCACTGGTCTGGCGAGTCATATCACCCAATGACGAAGATTTTCCGAGCTCATAAAACAAGGCACGAACATGCTATGCCGACGCAAGATTGAGTTATATGAAAAGGCCTCTGATCTGGCCCATGTCCTGATAAAGCGAGAAATACTCAGCCAGAGTACCCAAGCCTACGAACTGGTAGAGCGTGCGAAGCTACAGGCTGATCACCTGGTGAGTGAGGCCGTACAGCAACGTGACACCTTCCATGAACAGGCAAACCTGGAGTTCTGGCGAAGGGCAGATCGCGTGCTGGGACAGTGGGAACATCAGCGGCTCATCATGTGCGAGCAACTGGAGCGTTATGCAACTGCAATCACCAACGAAGCCTTTTGCCATCTGTTAGAGGAGGTGCCGCCTGCAAAACGCCTTACCGCCTTGATCAAACAATTGACAGCCAACCAACTCCCATCGGTCCAAGCCTGCCTGCTGTGCCATCCCCCTGAGCGAGAGGATCTTGAATGCAGCCTCGCTGCGTTGGACATAACGCTCTGGACCGTACGGCCTGATGAAAGAGTCAAGCCCCAGGCATTGGTATTGGAAACAACGGAGGGCGACTTCCACATCGACTGGCACACCCTGCGCGACATGCTGTTGATACAGGAGACCCCACCGTCGACTCCGAAGCCTTGAGCAGACGATAGTTCAATGCGCTAGTGGCAGATGGAACTGGTGGCATCTCGAGTGCCACATAGCAGGAACACACCATGAGATTATATTTATGGAAACCTCCGCGAGCCTGAGAAGCAGACTGTCAAAACATGCCGATCTTGAATCTAATCGGTTGGATAAACTCTTGAATAGTCCAGACACCCTGGACACAGACGTCGCTTTTTTTGAACAGGCCAAGGCACAGCGCCTGTCCATGTTTGCCTACAACGAGCACGTACGCGCCGAACACATGCTACTCAAAACTGCGCTCGACGGCGTCCAGTAAAGTGGATGAACTGATCACTCGCTGGTTGGGTAGTCATGAAGAGCAACTGTCGCTGTTCGAAGGCGACGACGAAATCATCCTGCGGCGTCAATTCGGATCGTTTCAGCTAAGCGTGCAACTGACGCCGCCCTGCCCCGCCCAGTTCTCCTTGGAAACGTGGATGAGACTAGGGGAAGCCAGCCTCAATCATTTTCAGGGTGCGCTCGCCCAGGCTTCGGTCACCGGTGCGCTGTGGCTGGCTCAGTGCATACCGGACAGACACCAGACGCGCCTTCTGCTCAATACCATCGAACAACTGCTCAACCAACGCGACACCTGGCGCGCGGTTGTCGCGCGCCAGGTTAAGCAGCACCTCAAACGCCCTCCCTCACCGCTACGCTCGCTGGCACTTTAGAAAGAGAATCCTAAATGGATAACAAGACTGACAAGCACTTAAGCTTGCTCCTGCACCTGCGCGAGAAACGCTCAAGAACACCGTACTGGCGCGGCCTGTTGATACTGCCCTGGTTGCTTGCCCCTACTGGAAACGCCTTCGCTGCCATCCCCCCGGAATGGAAAAACATCGCCTATGCCTATGAGGCCGAGCACAAGCCTCTTCGAGACGTACTCGAAGATTTCGCCCAGACCTTCGGCACCAAACTGCAGATCGAGGGCCTGCTGGAAGGCAACGTCAACGGCAAAATCCGCGCGAATACGCCACAGTCGATGCTGGACCGGCTGGGGGTTGAGCATCGCTTCCAGTGGTATCTGTACAACAACACTCTGTTCATCAGCACGCTGGACCAGCAGCAGTCTGAGCGCCTGGAAGTCTCCTCCGAGACGATTTCCGACCTTAAGCAGGCACTGACAGACATCGGGCTACTCGATAGCCGTTTCGGTTGGGGCGAGTTGCCGGAAGACGGTGTCGTGCTCGTCTCCGGCCCCAAAACCTATATCGAACAGGTCAAGCAGTTCAGCAGTAAACGTCGCTCAACCGATGAGAAACAGAGCGTGCTGAGTTACCCGCTGAAATTCGCCAATGCCGCGGACCGCACGCTGGACTATCGCGGCGAAAAACTCACCATTCCCGGAGTCGCCAGTATTCTGCGTAGCCTGCTGGAGCCGCGCTCTACTTCTACGCTGGCGGGGCTGAGCCAACCACCCGCCCCCCAACCCGCTCTCCTGACACCCAACCTGCCCCGGTTGACCAACCCGCTGTTGGGCCAGATGCTCGGCGCAAATGGCAATACCGGGCAGTTGGATGCCAGCCCGACAATGACCGCGCGCGCACCGACATCTACAAGTAGAATCCGCGTCGAAGCCGATGTGCGCAATAACGCCGTGCTGATCTATGACTTGCCTGAACGCCAGGCCATGTACCGCGAGCTGATCAACCAGCTCGACGTCGCGCGCAAGCTGATCGAAATCGATGCGATCATTCTCGACATCGAGCGTACGCAGTTGCGTGAATTCGGGGTGAACTGGGGGTTCCAGAACAGCCGCTTCCGGGGCGGTGTCAACATGGCACCCGGCACCTCGTCGCAGCTGTCGATTGAAAACCGCGATCGTTTCTATGCCGATATTCGCGCACTGGAAGAAAAGGGACTGGCAACCATGGTCTCGAACCCTTCGGTGCTTACCCTGGAAAACCAACCAGCAGTAATCGACTTCAACCGCACCCAGTACCTCACTCCCGGCAGTGAATATGCATCCATTTTGCCCGTCACCGTGGGCACCAGTTTCCAGGTGGTCCCCAGGGTTACCACCAGTCGAGGCGGCCACCAGATCCATTTGGCAGTGGACATCGAAGATGGCAACTTCGACGAGAGCAACGCTGACCCCAATCACCTTGATGTACGCCGGGGCAAGGTCAGCACCCAAGCGGTAATGGCAGAAAAGCGTTCGCTGGTGGTTGGCGGGTTCCATGTCACTGAAAGTACCGACAAGCAGAGAAAGATTCCTCTGCTGGGCGATATCCCACTGTTGGGCAAGGCACTGTTTTCCTCGACCGAACGCCAGAACAATCGCCGTGAACGCCTGTTCATCCTCACCCCGCGCGTCATCGGCGACCAGGACGATCCGTCGCGCTACTTACCGCAAGCCGATCAGGCCGAGTTGCAGGCGGCCTTAGCCCCGCTGGCACGACGGTACTCTCCCCATCAGCCCGTCATAAAGCGCAGTGACATTACCAGCACCCTGGCGCATCTGGTCAGTGGGGAAGTCCCCAAGGCTTTCAAGGCAGCACCAATGCCTTTGGGGCTGAAAACCTTATGCAGCACCCGCAACCTGCTGTCACTGAACACCGAGCGCAGCCAGTGGTACGCAGGCCCGGAATACAACGTGGCGGTCGTGGTATTGCGCAACCAATTCAACCGCAACGTACGTATCGACGAGAAAGAGTGCAGCAACTCGCAGACCCTGGCAGTCACCGTGTGGCCGCGCGCCTGGCTCAAGCCAGGTGAAGAAGCCGAGGTATTTATCGCCATGCGTCCGGTGGTGAAGGATGAACACCTCAGTGTGCCCCGTCCGTCCTTGATCACTCCTGCTCAGAAGGCCCTGCCATGAAACTCAGACCTTTATGCGTCATCTCGATCGGCATAGCACTGCTCGTCAGCGGTTGTACGCCCACCTGCAAGGGTGATTCTTGCTCACGCCCGCAATCGACCACGGACAAGATGGTGATCTGGTGGCCGCCACAGATGCGCGTCGAGCCTGGCCCCGCCGGCGAGCGCCCGGACTACCAGACGGTGTCACTGCAGCGATGAGGCGCCCGGAAATGCCCGACGATCAACGCCAGGCGTTTCTGGACAACCTGGTGAGTGGCACTGCCACTCGCCTGTCCCTCGCACCCGGTATCCAGGTGTGCGCGCTGCGCGCCGGAAACCGCCCGGGTATTGCCCTGCAAGTCGCTCGCGAAGCGTTACAGACCGGGCAACAACAACGAATTCTAGAACGACGCTTTGAGCAAGCGCTGGCATTCGATGGGTGTTTTATTTACCTCGATGCCCAGGACGCACTGGTGATCTGGCACGCGCTGCCAGCAACCCACAGCACGCTGGACAGAATCCTCAGCCGGATGCTTTCACTGGCAAACCTGCAAGCCTTGGACCGCTGATCAACGCTGCTCAAGCTCGGGCAGTTCCAAGGTTTCACGCTTGGCTTCATCATCGAGTTCGCGCAAGGTGCGATAAATCACTGCTACCGCCTGCAGGGTCTCGCGGGGGATGCTTGCTCCCAGTTTTTTCGTGTAGAGCGTGCGGGCCAGCCACACACATTGGATCACTGGCACGTCAGCTGCTTTGGCGCGCTGGATCAGTTTGCGGGCCTCGTCATCCGTGCCCTTGCTGACCAGCAAGGGCAGCGGTGTTTTACCGGGTCGGTAATACAAGGCAACGGCAAAGTGCGTCGGGTTGACCACCAGCATGTCGGACTCTTCCAGCTTTGGAAGCTTGACCTTGGGTTCTTCATTAGCCAATTGATACGCCAGCGAACGCCGCTGACCCTTGACGTGCGGGTCGCCCTCCATGTCCTTGTACTCTTTGACCACCTCCACCTGGGTCATGCGCATGCGTTTGGCGAAAAAGTGCTTCACCATCATCAGGTCGATAAGCGCCAATACCAGGAGCATGCCGAGGCAGGCGTGCAGTAAGTGCCGAAACAGCGCAATCAACGCCAGGATATAGCTCTGCAAATCACTGGTGGCCAGGTTGATCAGAGTGCCCAATGACGGCCAGATCACTACATACAGAATCAAGGCGATAAGACACGCTTTCACGATGCTCATCAGCAGGTTCATCAACTGTTGAGCGGAGAACATTTGCTTGACCTGACTGATCGGGTTGAGGCGGTTGAAATCCAGCTTCAGGGTCTCTGGTGCAAACAGCATCCCGAACTGCATCCAACTGCTGATCAGCTTGGCAGCAATCGCCAGCCCGGCCATCAGCAAGGCGAACGAGAAAAACACCACCATCCCTTCAAGCAGCACCTCCTCCAACGCTCGCGCAAAGGGCTGAGTCAGGCGCGACATCGGCAGCAGCATCAATTGCTGGAAGCGTTGCAGGCTGGTCTCGGCAGTGAACAAGGCAATCTCGCTGATAGCCGTCAGCGCCACCAGCTTTGCCACATCCTGGCTTTGGGCGACCTGGCCTTTCTTGCGTTGGTCACGCAGTTTCTTGGCTGACGCCGGGTGCTTCTTTTCGCCGGAATCGCTCATGGGATAGCGACCTTGATCAACAGCCTCAGTGAATGTTTAAGATCGCCCAACAGCCCCATGCGGCCGACGATCAAGTCCTGCAACAGCGCAAAGTAGAGCAGGAGAATACCAATCCCCGCCAGGCTCTTGACCGGTGGCGCCAGCGTACTCACTTGTAACTGTTGGCTGTACACCCCCAGCAGCGCAATGCCGAACTCCAGCAACAGCAACGCTGCAATAAACGGCGCGGCGTAGAGCAACATATGTGTAAAGGTATCGCCCAACAGATCGATGAACACGCTCATCCCATTCGCCGCCGGCAGCGGGAACCACACAGTGGGTGGCCAGATCAAGTAACTGTCCCAGATCACTTGGGTCAAGGACCCCAACCCCAGGCTCACCATCAGCAGGAAAATCGCCAACTGCTTGAACAAATGCCCGATCGGCGTCGCGTCCGGCCCCAGCGACGGGTTGAGTTGGCCACCGGCCAAGGCGCCACGCTGGTTATCCAGCAGAGCGCCCACCGACTCAAACATCCAGAACGGCATCGATAGCAGCACGCCCAGCAGAACGCCCAGGGCCACCTCCTTGAGCACTAACGCACCCAATAGAATCGCGGAGTAATCCTGGCCTGCCAACGCCGCATGGATACCCGGTGCAGGCATCAAGGCCAACACCATCACGATGGTATGGCGCGGCATGCCCTTTATATGCTGAAAACAGAACGCCGCCACTAGAATGCCACAGGGGTAGATCCGCGCCATGCCGATCAAAAGGCTGGGCAAATACTCGAGATAGAGCAGCACGGGCAGTGCCTCAGTTCAGGGCCGATCGGCCGATCATGTCAAAGGTCAGGTTGATCAGTTGGATCAACTCCACGCCAATCCAACGGCCGGTCATGATCAGCGTGATCCCCACCGCCACCAGCTTGATGCCGAAGGGTAGCGTCTGGTCCTGTACCTGCATCAACGCCTGCACCAGGGACGTCATGACCCCGACCACCACCGCGACGATCAACGGCGGTGCCGATAGCACGACCACCAGCAACATGCCTTGCTTGAACAGCACGATGGGTTCCATAAGCCACTCAGAGATAGGAGAGGAACAGACTGTCGAGCAATCGCGACCAACCGGACACCATCACGAACAACAGTAATTTGAGCGGCAGGGAAATGGTCATCGGCGAGACCATTTGCATGCCCAGCGCCAACAGAAGATTGGAGACAATCAAGTCGATGACGATGAAGGGGATATAGATCAGGAAGCCAATCTCGAATCCCGCCTGCAGCTGCGACAGCACGAACGCCGGGATCAACAGGATCAAGTCTTCGCGCTGCACCTCTTGGGCCATCTGCGCGGGCCACAGGCGTGCGGTGTTTTCCAGCAGGTGTGTGAGCACATCCGCATCAACGTTGCGTAACATGAAGGCACGCAAAGGTTTGATGGCTTCATTTCCTGTCTGCAGGAACGTTTGTACGTTGCTCAGATCAAGCGGCGAAGCTTTGACACTTTCGGCGATTTCATACCCTACAGGCGCCATGACAAATAGCGTGGCCGCAAGCGCTATGCCATTGATGGCCATGCTCGGCGGCACCTGCTGCACACCGATGGCGTTACGGGTGATCATCAGTACAATCACGATCTTAAGGAACGCTGTGCAGACGATTAACAGCATGGGCATCAACGATAATGCCGCCAGAAACACGGCCAGGACTAAGGGGTCCAACCCCTGAAGTATCATCGGCCGAACATCACGCGAGACAGTTGCAACCCCAGGCGCCCATCGACTTCCACCAACTGTCCCAGGCCAATCGGTCGGTCACCGTAATAGAGGCCCGCCATGCCTGGCGCGTAACCGCCAATGCCCAACACCGCTCCCGGCGCGAGGTTTCGCAACTCGCCCAGGGTCAGGTTCAACGTGCCGCAGCGTATATTCAGCGCCATGCTCAACTCATCGAACGGCTCGTCGCCAAATACGTCCGTCACAGGCTCATCGCCCTCATCCCCGGAGTAGTGGGGAGCCAGGAATTCTTCGTCCACAGACGTGTCCTCGATTGAAGTAAGGGTCAGGCACAACGGCCCACTGTTATCGTCAATGCATCCATGCAGTCGTTGTTTGCCAACCTGTACATGACCGCTGCCCTGGGCTTGAAAAAAGCTCTGCTCAGGCACCAGCACATCTCCAGTCCGCAGGCTGCGTGCTTGCGCGATTGGTAACCGCAAGCGCCCGAGGGTGACTGCAATGGTCAGGCGGAACGAGGTGGGCATCGGCCCGGCTGTGGCACGCCATGGCCCGGCATCGCATAAGGCCAGGAAGCTCGCGGGAGCCAGCCACACATATCCCTCAACCCGGGATTGCCCCAGGCTCACACTGAGGCGGCAGCCGAATGCCTTGGGTGGTTCGGTCTCCAACAATCGCAGATAGCCCAGCAGGGTTTTCACCTGAGGACTCAGGTGATACTGGAACAATTCCCAGAACCAGGAGTCCGGATCGTTGCCCGTCGGGGCCAGCGTCACAGGACACTCACCCAGCAGGCTGAGCAGCGGCCCGGCCTCGGCAAGCGCCAGCACTCCACACACCGTTTCGAGGCACACCACCTCACCACGTGCAGGGGCGCGCCCGGGTTCGAGCCGCAGCTGACCACGCTGCCCGGCTACCTGAAACGGCATGCACAGGCCACGCCCCAGCCTGCGCCGGGCGGCAACTGTAATGCCATTGACCGAAGGTAATGTCAGCAACGGCACTAGCATGCGCAGCCGGCATTGGGCACAAACAGGCTGACTGGCTGTTCCAGCGTGAGTGCGAAGCGATCTTCACACTGTTGCCTCACGCTGCTGAGCCAACGCGCCGTCGTATCCTCTTGTGCCTCCAGGTCGATACTCCAGCTGTTTTGTTCACGGCGCACAGTGGCATTGATTCGCCCCAGGCGAGGCAAGTACAACACGGCCTGAAGCGGCCACTGCGAAGTGGCCAGCAGACGTGGCGCCAGTTGTTCGGCAAGCGCCTCGATCATCGCGGCACCGCCCAATAACTTTGATCCCGACAGGGAAGCCCCCCCGCCTGAGCCCTCACCGTCATCCGCCCACAACTGGTTGAACAACCGCGTCAACGCCTCAGGCACAACGCCTCCCGCTCCGAGCTCACGCTCCTCTCGTTGTTCACGCACCCGTGGGCGTTCAGCAGGTCTATCTGAAACCTGGGTCATACCGACTCCTGCACCAGTAAAAGGGATAACTCCTGAAGCTTTTCCACTTGTCGTAGGCACTCAGTGGCCTGTTTCTGGGCACTGCCGACGCGGGCCTGCTTCTCTGCTTGCTGACCTCGCAAGACCTCCAACTCCCCGATACCCCGCCGGGTATTGGCAGACAAGCCGCGCTCCTGCGAGCCCCAGGCTTTCAGGTCCCGCAGGCTCAGTACCTGGCCCTGATGCTGGCTGAGCAACCGAGCACTCTGCTGGGCCTCTTCCAGTTGGGTCTGCTCAAGGGTGTCCTGGGCTTGCTGGATATGTGCAAGCAGGGCCTGCTGGGCTCGCTTCGCTTCACGCAAAGCGCGCTCAGCCCGGTCTGCCCGGTGGCGGCGTAGGCGGCGCAGCGTTTCGACCTCACCTAGCAGCTCGTTAGAATGGGACATAAGCGGTCAGCTCCTTGAGTTGCTCCAGCGTCATTGCCATCGGGGAAGGCTCACGCAAGTCCTGACGCAGAAAACCATCGACGGCCTGGCGGCTGTCCACTGCCAGGTCGGTCAAGGCATCGCTGCCTGGCTGGTATTCCCCCAGCTTGAGCATCAGCTCGATCTGCTGATAGGCCGACAGCAACCGTCGCAACGCGGTACCCGCCTGGATATCCGCAGGCTCGGCGACATTGCTCAGGATCCGCGACAAGCTCGCCAGCACGTCCACCGCGGGATAGTGCCCACGCTCGGCCAACTTACGAGACAGCACGATATGGCCGTCGAGCAGCGAGCGAACCTCATCAGCCACCGGGTCGTTCATCGAGTCCTGCTCGATCAGCACCGTATAGATCGCCGTGATCACGCCGTCCTTGGTCAACCCGGCGCGCTCTACCAGCCGTGGCAACAGGCTGTAGACCGAAGGTGGCAGGCCGCCGCGACCGAGGGGTTCGCCGGCGGCCAGGCCGATTTCGCGCTGGGCCCTGGCGAAACGGGTCAGGGAGTCGATCAGCAGCAACACACGTTTGCCCTTGCGGCGAAATCCCTCAGCCAATGCGGTCGCCGTGAAGGCCGCTCGTGCTCGCTCCATGCTGGAGCGATCGGACGTGGCACACACCAACACCGCCTTGGAGCGCAGCTGTTCATCCAGCTCATGATCGAGAAACTCGCGCAGCTCGCGGCCCCGCTCGCCAATCAGGCCGAATACGATGACATCGCACTCCACGTTACGGGCGATCTCGGCCAACAAGGTGGTTTTGCCGCAACCCGCCCCGGCGAACAGGCCCACACGCTGGCCTTCGCCCAGCGTTAGCAGGCCGTCGATCGAGCGCACCCCGGTAGCGAGCGCGCGGTGGATGCGTGGCCGCTCGGTGGGCAACGGCGCCTCGCACAGCACCGCGCTGGTATCGGGCAAGTCGGCCTCGACAAACGCGCTGGGCCCCTCTCCCGCAATCGGTCGCCCGAAACCATCCAGCACCTGGCCCAGCAGTGCGTCGCTGACCTGTACCCGATGGGATACCCCCAGGCGCTCGACGCCGGCACCCACCTGCACGCCTTCCAGGTTGCCCAGCGCACTGAGTACGGCATCCTGTTGATCAAAACCGATGATCTCGGCGAGCATGTAGTCGCCCGGCTTTTTCTCCACTTGGCACAGATCCCCAATACGCGCCTGGGGCAGTCGGCACTGCAATAACATGCCGTTGACGCGCTGGATGCGCCCCCGCACGGTAACGGGTGCGAAAGTGGCCAACGACTGGGCCTGGCGCTGTTGCCAGGCATCGAGGCGCGCTTGCATTTGCGTATTCACCAGCGCACCTCATAACGCTGCACGCCATCGAACACCACTTTGCTGTTGTCGATCAGTACCAGGCGCAGGCCATCCACCTCATCGCCAATAAACAGCCGGCTACCCTCTTCCAGGACCACATGAGCATTGGGCCCGCCCACGATCTGCACAATCTTGAACGGCAAGGCTCCGTCGCGCGCACGCACACGGCTGATCACCGGTATGGCATTGTCGTATTGCTCGCCAAAACGGTTGAGCATGCGCGCGACCAGCTCTACATCATCCTGGGAAACGTCGCCATCAAGCACGACCTGGCCATTGATCACCTGCAAGTTGACGCGCTGGCTCAGCTCACGTTCGCTGAGCATTTTCAACAGCTGTTGGCGCACTTCAAACGGTGAGCCCAACGCCTGCTTCTGCACCACAGGCGGCGTCAAGGAAGCCTTGGCCTCAGGCTCACCGTTGAAGGCCATACCCACCACGATGAAGATGACCGTTACCGCCAACACGAGGCTGATCAGGCGCTTTTGCTGGGAATGGGAGATAGTCGATAATTTGAGCCCCCGCGCCGGCTCATTGACGACGGGCGACGCTACCGTTGCTGGGGCGGGTGATCGGGGCCAGGGTTCATCGGCCAGGCTGACACACAGCCGCACGGCCCCCACCGAAAAAACGGTATCGAGCGCCAGGCACGGGATCTGAGCCAGCACCCGACCATCAGCCCCGCGCAGCAGTCCGGCTTCGGCCTGCACCGACCAGTTCGCGTCGATGAGCCTCAGCCGTGCATGCTGCTCGGCGATGCCAGGGTCGCTCAGCACCAGGTCTGCATCGCCATGGGCACCGATGCTCCACTGCTCACCAAACAAAGGCAGCGCAGCCCCCTGGTGCCGTCCATCAAGCACGCGCAACTCGAACATCATCAAGTCCTCATGCCACCGCTCCGCGCATCAACTCGTCCTGCCCCAAGTCGAACCGCCCAAGCACTTTGACCTTGGAGGTACTGCTCAGCTCGGCAAAGGACAGCACCGGCACGTGATTGAATTCCTCCAGCAACAAGGTGCGCAGTGGACTGCGCAAGTCCTGCGCAACCAGCATCACGCTCTTGAGTTTGGGTCGTAGGGGAAAGGCTTGATTGAGCAGGCTGACCAACGCTGCACTGTGTTCATCGTCGAGTGCGAAAAACACCCCCGTCTGGGTCTGGCGCAGCGCCTCGCGCAGGATGCTTTCAGTCTGCGGCGACAGCAGCCAGGCATGCAGGCCTTCGGCTTCGCTGTACTGATGGTAAATCTGTGCCTTGAGCGCAATGCGCGCATAGTCGGCCAGTGCGTCCGGTTCCCGCTCATGCTGACCGTATTCGATCAGCGACTCGACAATCAGCCGCACTGCCCGCAACGGCACACCTTCGCTGGCCAGGCGTTGCAACACCGCCGAAAACCGCGATAGCGGCATGATCCGTTGCAGCTCCTGGACCAATTCCGGCTGGTTGTGCTCCAGCCAACTGAGGATCGACTTGCTCTCCTGGATCCCCAGGAACTGCGGCCCGCTGAGCATCATGGCCTGCTTCATACGCTCAACGATCAGGCTCGCCGCAGTGAAGCGTTCCAACTGGGGATCATCGAGCAACGGATCATCCGGCGCCAGCCAGACCCACCCCTGTTCATCGCGCTCTGCCAGCCCCGCGATGGCATGTGCAGGCTCAACCGTCAGCGCCTTTCGCTCAACTGCCACCAGGCTGACGACCGAGGCCCTGACCATTGGCACCTCATGCACACAAAAGCGCATTTCATCGTCGGCCAGCGAGTCATCGAGCTCTACCTCGAACGGCGGCAGTGTCAGCCCAATATTGGCAACCAGCGCATTTCGCGCCTGGCGAATCGCGTGGATAAGATCCGTCACTTGCGGCGTGCCTCGCAACGCTGGAGAGAATTGCAGTAGGTAGGGCCTTGAAGGATCGAACCCTCGCAAGTCCTCACTGCCGTTCTCTTCGGGACGCACCGCTTCAGCCGCTTCGGCTTCAGGTTGTTCCTGCCGTTGACGCTGACGCATCAGGTAATACCCCAGGCTGCCAGTGACCAACGCGATCAGGATAAACACCAGGGTAGGCATGCCGGGCACCACCGCAAAGGCGAGCATTCCCACCGACGCAATCATCCAGCTCTTGGGCTCGCTGGTCATCTGCCGAGCAATTTCGGCGCCCATGTTAGTGACACCCCTGCGCGCATCCGGCGCTACACGGGTGATGATCATGCCGGCGGTGAGTGAGATCAGCAGCGCGGGAATCTGCGCAATCAGGCCGTCGCCGATGGTCAGTACCGAGTACAGCGCCATTGAATCGGCGGCACTCAAGCCATGCTGGAACATGCCCGTGGAGAACCCACCCAACAGGTTGACCACAACGATGATCAAGCCGGCGACGGCATCCCCCTTGACGAACTTCATGGCGCCGTCCATAGCCCCGAACAATTGACTCTCGCGGGACAACTGCTCGCGCTTGTCCCGCGCTTGCGCGCCGTCAATCAAGCCTGCACGCAAGTCGCTGTCGATGGACATCTGCTTGCCAGGCATCGCATCCAGGCTGAAACGCGCCGCCACTTCGGCGACCCGCTCCGAGCCTTTGGTGATCACCAGAAAGTTGACCAGGGTCAGGATCAGGAAGATCACCATCCCCACGGCCAGGTTGCCGCCGACCACAAAATTGCCGAAGGCCTCGACGATGTCACCAGCGTCCTGCTCCAGCAGGATCAAGCGCGTCGTCGCAATCGACAGCGCCAGGCGAAACATTGTGGTCAACAGCAGGATCGACGGGAAAGATGAGAACGCCAGGGGCCCCGGCAGGTATAGCGCCAACACGATCAACAGGCACGAGATGCAGATGTTGAGTGCAATCAGGATGTCCACCAGCCAAGTCGGCAGCGGCACAATAAAGATGAACACAATGGCCATCACCACCACGGCGCCCAGCACTTCGGCGCGCTGCGCGACCTTTAGCAACACGCGGTTGATGACCAACAGCACTGTCACGCCTGGGCCTCCAGCACACCTGAAAACCGTGCAGGATTGCGGGTAGCCCGGTCTTGCTCCCCGATCACCACCCGTAAGCAACGCAGGGTATCTGCACGCACTCGACCATCGAGCCATAGCGCCAATGGCAAATCGTGGAGCACCGGACAAAGCGCATTGAGTGCCAACAATGGCAGGGCGCTTGAGTTGCCCTGCAATTCCATCCCAAGCCGAAGGATTCCATCAGCATCAAGCCCACTGCCCGTGAAACCCAAAATGCGCTGCAGTAGCGCTACCTTGTCATGGTCGACTTTCAGGTCTTCGATCAGCTTCTGACACCCGTTCAGCGTCCCGCTCAGTTGCCCACAGCTTTGCAGCCCCAGTAACAAGGTACGCAGTAGCGGTGTAGGCATTGACGACACCTTGGCCGCAATATCGTCCGCCAAAGCCTTTCGCATCAACATGAGCCCGTCGGCAAACCGTTCGCTGCCGTATAAGCCCAGCAGCGCCTGCATCATCGTCGGCAGCGACTGCCGCATGACCACACTGGCGTAGTAGAGCGTACGCAGTGCCTGACGCTCCTGTGGGTCGACACCAGACGCTTGCATCGCCACGGCAATGTTCAGGCCGGCCTGGATCTCCCTTTCGTAGAGCACTTTCAGCTTAGCAATGGCAACACGTGCCAGGGCCGCTTCGGCGGGGCGCGACCCAATGTCCGCCTGGGCCGCCACATGCTTGAGCACCACGAACGCACGCGCGGGGTCTCCTTCGGAAAGCTTCAGCGATGCTTCAAACCCGCCCTCGCCCCCCCGCCTCAGCGCCTCCCTGACCATCAACGAAATCATTGCCAGGGTCTTCTTGGCCGGATGCCCCAACTGCCGATAAAGCTCCGCTATCTGTTCGACCGGGGAAACGCGTGCGCCCATCTTCCGCTGGCTCAGCGGCAGGCTATTGCTTGCCACTTCCTGGCTGAACAGGTGAGCAAGAGCATCTACGCCACTGGTGGGCTGAGGCGTCGGGGCCTGGCTGACGGCAAGCTGATCCACGGGCCGGATCGACTTAACCTCGGGGGAGAGTTCAACTTTCATGGACAGCCCTGTACGGGAAGAGTGTTTCCCTGTGTGGCAAGACCTGCCCATCTGGTTCCATCGAAAAACACTTGCACGGCTAAATTGAAAAGACTTGCACACCCCATGGCAGCTCTATGCAAACCCCTGCACAACATCTCATCATTTCAGGATATTTACCTATATAAATCAGTAAGTTGAAAAAAATTCCCCTTGGCACAACCAGTGCAAACGAGGTCCCCGTCGACATCCTTTCGACTGCGTCTACACCAAGGAAAAAATCATGAATATCCCTATTGAAGCTTTAGCGCACCTCGTTGGCAGCTCGCCTCAATTCATGCTTCACCTGACAGACGACCAGCAAAAAAAACTGCGGCGCTTCATTCACAAGCGCGTACTCAACCCGGAAGATGCAGACGACCTGCTGCAACTGACGTATCTGGAAGCCTGGCGCAACCGCGAGCGTTTCAGCGGCAATGCCACGCTCAGCACCTGGATGTGCGGTATCGCGCAAAACCTCATCCGTAATCACTTCAGGCGCCTGTATGCCAAGCCTATGCATTGCGAATTTGACGAGTCGCTGTGGCATGGCCAGGAGGAGAACCACAACCTGGATTGGGAATTTGAAATCAACCGGCGCCTGGAAAAAACCCTGAACGCCATCGACCACCTACCGGCAGAAATGCGCAAGACGCTCTACGCCTCCCTGGAAACCGACGGCAGCTACCAGGACACCGCCGACGTACTGGACATTCCTATTGGCACCGTGCGCTCACGCCTGTCGCGAGCCCGCGAGCAACTCAAGCGCGCCACGCATAACTCGTCGTATCCTTGAAGTCGGCCTCGCGTGGGGCGGCAGGGATATCTGCCCCACGCGATCAGGTTTTTGCGGGGAGGCGTCGGGATTAATCAGGAACCACTCGTCGCCCGATCCGCTGATTTCGCTTAAACAGTTGAAAGCGTAGATAAAAATTCAAAATAAATACTTGACGCATTGGCGTTCTACGCGAATAATGCGCGCCACTTGGCTACATAGCTCAGTTGGTTAGAGCATAGCATTCATAATGCTGGGGTCCGGGGTTCAAGTCCCTGTGTAGCCACCAAGTACCGATCCATAGACATCTACAGCAGTCTATGAATCACCTCAAGAAGCCCGCCTAGTGCGGGCTTTCTTGTTTCTGGCTGTCCACCTCTATCTACCCCTATCCTTCCCCTCCGTGTATGCCCACGTGTATGCTTCATAAATAATTGAACTGAAGGCATACAAGGATGAAACGCACAGATATCAAGCGACGCCCTCTCGCTGACACGACACTTTCCAGCCTGGAGCCTGAGGCCGGGGCATACCGCGAACTAGACAGCCCAGGGCTGTATTTCAGGGTCAAGCCAAACGGCCAAAAATCTTGGGAGTTACGCTACAAGAAGCCGGACGGCAAATGGTCATGGCTTGGTCTTGGCGGCTACCCGGAAGTGGGTGGCGCTTTCGCTCGACAGAAAGCGGCTGATCTACGCTCCGACGCATCGGAAGGTAAGAACCCGATCACCTCCAAGAAAGCTCGCCAAGCCGCCGAGATCGATGCGGCCAACGACACCTTTGAAGCATTGGCAAGGGAGTGGCACACGTCTCGCCTTAGCGGCTGGGATGCGGGTACAGCCAAAAGGATACTTGGCGCACTCGAACGCCATGTATTCCCCTCGCTCGGTAAACGCCCCTACACCTCAATCATGTCGATGGAGTGGATGGAGCTATTGAGAGGGCTTGAGCGTCAGGGGATTCTCGAACAGATGAGCCGTGTGAGGGCTTACTGCAAAGATATCTATGACCTGGCTCGCGTAACAGGCAGAGCCGTCAACAACCCGTTGGAGGGAGTGCATAAATTTCTGTCCTCGGGAAAGGCAGAGAACTACGCCCACGTTTCCCCCGATGAGCTTCCGGGGTTACTTCGAGCGATACGTTCCTACCCCCACGCCAAAGATGTTCAGCTCGGCCTGAGGCTGTTGACCCTGATGGCTGTACGCCCCAGCGAACTCCGAGAGGCACAATGGGTAGAGTTTGATTTCGATAAGAGGCTGTGGACCGTTCCAGTCGAGCGCAAGGGTCGCAAGAAAGGTCGTGAGCACCTGGTACCACTATGCACTCAAGCAGTCGAAGCACTATTGGAGCTTCGGCAACTCACCGGCGCTTACCCACTTCTGTTTCCAGGTAGAAGCGACCGCACTAAACCCCGCAGCGATACCGTATTCCTAATGGCACTCAGACGCCTTGGTTACGAGGGCCGCCAGACCGGCCATGGCTTCCGCCACATCGCCAGCACGATCCTTAACGAGCATGGATATCCAGCTGACCATATCGAGGCCCAACTCAGCCACAAGGCACAAGGTGTTCGAGGGATTTACAACAAGGCTCAGTACCTTGAGCAGCGCACACAGATGATGCAGTGGTACGCCGATCATCTCGATTTCATAGAGGCAGGGAATGTAGTGCAAGGTCAATTTGGGAAGGCAGTGTGAGAGCACTTACCCTGCCCCCCTCAAAATCCGGTGTAACGCGTGTTACTCGTGTAACGCCGCTCGCCAAGAGCCCGGATTCATTGGCTTTCACGCCTGTTACACATCTCAGTTGCTTAACGTACATGCGATGTAACGCTGCCCCTGCGTGTAACGCCAAAGTCATTACACGCATGCTGTGGGCAAGCGGTCTAAACTTGCGCCCACAAAACGGCTTTCGCTGGTTACCCGCTTTGAATCCAGGGCGTGGGACTTTCCGTTACACGGTACCGATGACACTTCGTCATGACTGATCACCGACCCATCTTGCATTTGGCGTTAACCCGGGGGCTGCTCAGTTATCTCTCCGCGCAACCGCTCTATGACCTCTGCCGTGAGCAGGTCGCTGACGCCTGCCGCTTGATCGACCAATGCTGTCTGCGCATTCATGGTGACGATATCAACAAAGACCTCGCCAGCATGTGCATTCAGACGACGATCCATGAGGAGACAATTTTTCAATACGCCTCCACCGACACCACGGCACGCCTCGCTCACTGGGTACGAATGTACAGCGGTAATTACTCAGTGTCGGAGCGCGATGCTCATGCGGGCTACATCATGGCCTGTGCCGTAAAAGCGCTGGGGACATTAACCAGTTGGATGCAAACAGCCGATCAAGAAGCTTGGTCTCATGTCTCTGAACCTCCTACAGACTGGCCTAGGGATCTGTATTGCCAATTCGTAGAGATGCAGGTCGACCCGGACAAGCACATCGAAGTGCTCGATCAGTACACCCTCTACCTGGAACCGATCAGATCCCTACCCTGCCTGGTCGACGATGAACTAAGACCCATCGCCGAACGAGCGATCAAAAATGCCGTCCGCAAAAAAGGCGGTCTCATCAGCGGTATGGAGCGTAACGAGGAAATTAGCGTTCGAGACGCCGCGATAGTTAAAAAGGGGCTCCACTACCGTGCAGCGGGGATGTCCAAACGCAACGTTGCTACGAAGGTGCATGCATGGCTACAAGGCGAGGTAGCAAAACCGCCAAAACAACGGCCTGAGTGGATTGCGCTTGAGACCGAAAAAGCCCTCACCCGCAAAAGAGTTGAAGCCATCCTCAAACGCTACTTCGTGCTGTAAGCCAGAAATTTCAATCGGATTTCAATTGGAAGTGAACTGCTCACCACCGACCTACACCTAGATCATTGCTCTCAGTCCTAACCAGTCGAGAGCAAGACCTATGAAAGCCCCTGTCACTGAAATTCCCCGCCTTAACCCAACCACTCCAAGCCCAATGTTTGACGCATCGTCGACATTGATCCGTATGCCCGAGGTCGAGCGGATCGTGGGCATGAAGCGTTCCACCATCTACAAACTCATGCAGCGCACAGATAGCGGCTTTCCCCTACCCGTCAAATTGAGCAACAGCAACGCTCGCGGCGCGCCTGTAGCTTGGGTTTTATCTGAAATCCAAACATGGGCACGAAGCCGCATAGAGGCTCGCGACCAGGTGGCAGCATGAAAAATCGTGTCGCCAATAGGGCCATCTTGCAGCCCTTTTCTGTACTCAGAACAGTCGGGTTCTCATCACGCGGTATGCAGCGTTTTGAACGTTACCGCACGGAGCAAAAACGCCTGAACCGGGACGTCATGGTGATGCGATGGAGAGATGGCATCTGGTGCGCATTGTCAGTTCCTTGCCAAGCCCCACAAGCAATCATCGTCGACGAAGGCCAACAAATAGATGCCTACGAGGATGCGCGCGCGTGCCTCGAAGGCGACCTTTTGCCCTTTGTCTCCCTGCGCTGGGACATCCATGCCTGAAACGAAAACGCCCCCGGCGGCAACCGGAGGCGTTGAGGTAAATCTACATGCGTGATCAATTTATGCCGCATCGAAAAAATCCGCAAGCGTTCCGGATAGTTGCACTTTCAAAAATCAGGCGTTACTCTCTGGCCGTCGCTGCAAAATCAGCGACCGGGTTTGACGGCCCGTTCAGACATTGGCGCACAGGCGCCCCCATCACGATTGCAGGCGCTTTTTTTGTGCCTGCACATCCTGTTTATGGCGGCTGTGCGCGGGATACCTTCGGGTATGCCGGGTTCCTTTGTCCCCGGTCCGTCAACCTGCGTACAGCTGCCACCCTAATTCGTTTGACGGCGAACCGTGGCAGCTCCCCAGACAAAGGAGTTTCGCCCAATGCACGCCACCGATCCGTCCAAAATTCGCGCCGCCGCTCATCGAGCAATGGCTCTCGCCGCTTTACACGCCAACTCCAGCCTCGCTACACGCCTCTCCCGTTACAACGCCCATATGTCCAAGGCTCGCGCCCTGGAAGCCGCAGGAGGTGCCCAATGAGCATGCTCCCAGGCTTTTCACTACCCGAGGATCTGCTCTGTGTCAGCCAGGACGCCGAAGCCGGTATTCCCATCGACGCCATCACCTGCGCCCTCGACCGTGCTGATTCAGTTCTGATGCTGCTGGAAGATCATTTAGACGGCGATAAACCCGTACTCTCCAACCGCGTACTGTCGTCCGTTATTTGGGACGTGCGCGGCACCTTGGGCTTGATCAAAACACTTGCCTTGTACGGTGATGCCTCCTCTGTGCCAATGGGCCAGAAAGGCGGTGCCCTGTGAACACAGCCAACACCCTCGGGCGTACCGAATTCTCATGCGTTGCCAGCGGTACTCAAAAGCTGTTTAGGGTCAATGCAGGCGTGCCGATCGAGGACGCACTTGAGGCCATATCGCTGTTTCAGTACTACGCCAACCAACTGACCCTCGACGCAGCTATGAGTAATGAGGGCGAGCGGTTCAGTTGGCCAGCTCTCTACCTGGGAGAAATGGCAAAAGCACTGATTGATGACGTGAACGATGCGCTGTATGCAACGAGGACAGCCCCATGACTCAGCGCACCGGCAACAACTCAAAACGTCCCAGCTTTGCCGACGTGAAAAGCGTCGCTCTTAAGAACATAGACCGTGTGCTTGCTCACTGGCTGCCAAACGGCAAACGCGTCGACGGCGGCAAGGAATACACCGCACCAAACCCGACGCGCACGGACAAACGCGCGGGCTCACTCAAGGTCAATTTGAGCAAAGGCACCTGGGCGGATTTTGCCACTGGCGATAAGGGCGGCGACCTGATCGACCTGGTGCGCTACATCGACGGCGGCACCGACGTTGAAGCCTGCAAAAAGCTGGCGGATCTGCTCAGCGTTTCCGCAGGATCTGCAACCACCAAAAGCACACCGACCAAGCCCGAAGCGCCGGAGTGGATTGCGATCCAGCCGATCCCCGCCGAGGTCATGAACAAGTGCCCTGCCAAGCATCGGCAACATGGCGCCCCTTCCAAGGTGTGGATCTACCGCGATGCGCAGGGCCAGCCAGTCATGACGCTGTATCGCTTCGACCTGGGCGAAGATGAAGACGGCAAGCCACGAAAGGTCTTTGCGCCGTTGACCTGGTGCAAACGCTCCGATGGGCAAACCACACAATGGCGCTGGCAGGGATTGCCCGAGCCTCGGCCCTTGCTGCGCCTGGATGAGCTGGTACAGCGTACGCATGCGCATGTAGTGCTGTGTGAAGGCGAGAAAGCTGCTGACGCCGCCGCTCAACTGATGCCCGACCACGTAGCCACCTGCTGGCCGAACGGCTCCAACTCTTGGCACAAGGCCGACCTGACGCCACTCAAAGGGCGCACGGTGGTGCTGTGGCCGGATAACGATGCCAGCGGCAAGGCGTGCATGGACGCCATCGAGCTCAAGTTGATTGAGCTGGGCGCCGCGTCAGTGCAACGAATCTCGCTCGATGTATTCAAGCTCAAGCCCAGCAGCAAAGGCGGCAAGCCTACGCTGATCAAGGGTGGAAAATGGGCAGACGGCGATGACGCAGCGGATGCGTTAGCCAAAGGCTGGACCGCTGGTCACGTCGCCGAGCTGGTGCGCAGCGGTGAGTTTTTCGGCGGTGCCGCTGAGCCAACTGAACCCCAAGAACAGACGGCCAAGGCGCCCGCCAAACGCCCCGCGAAATCGAAAAATGATCTGTTGCCGGGCGGCTTTCGCCTGACGCCTGAAGGGGTGTTTTATTCCGGCGATGATGGCGAGGCGCGCCCCGTGTGTTCGCCTTTGGAAATCATCGCCCGCACTCGCGACGACAAGGGCCACAACTGGGGCTTGTTGGTCGAGTTCGATGACCCGGACGGCGCCAAAAAGCGCTGGAACATTCCAGCCCGAACCATGACCGGCGACTTCGGCAAGGACGTACTTGGACCACTGGTAGACATGGGCCTACGCCTCGCTGGAAGTCGGTCGGGGCGCAATGCCCGTAATGACCTGCAGAGCTATCTCGGCGGCTTCGATAGCGCCCAGCGCGCACGATTGGTGACGCGCCTGGGCTGGCACGACAACGCCTTCCTTTTGCCCGAACAGCAAATCGGCTCGCACTCCGAACACCTGCATTTTTATGAGGCCGGTGCGCAGTTGCCACCGATCAACGAGGCGGGTTCTCTAGAACAGTGGCAGCAGCAAATAGGCGCGCTGTGCATTGGTAACCATCGCTTGGCGTTTGTCGTCTCTGTGGCCTTTGCGGGGCCTCTCCTGAACCTGCTTGGGCATGAGTCGGGCGGCTTCCACCTCTACGGCGACAGCTCCGGCGGCAAGACCACCCACTTGCAGGTCGCTGCCTCGGTCTATGGCGGGCCGCGTCTGGTACGTTCGTGGCGTTCAACAGACAACGCCCTGGAGTCCATCGCCGCCGCGCACTCAGACGGCCTCCTGGTGCTGGATGAAATCGGTATGTGTGACCCGCGCATCATTGGCGAAACGGTTTACATGCTGGGCAATGGCACCGGCAAGGCCCGGGCGAATGACCGAGGACAAGCGGGCCGACAGGTGCAGGAGTGGCGCTTGCTGTTTCTCTCGACCGGCGAGAAGACGTTGGCGCAGCACATGGCGGATGCCAACAAGGAGCTGAAAGCCGGTATGGAGGTGCGCATGCTCGCCGTGCCTGCGGATGCCAGCAAAGGCCTCGGCATGTTCGATGTGTTGAACGGTTTTGAGGATGCTGCCGCCCTCTCTGATGCGCTCAAGGCCCGTGTCGCCAAATACTACGGCACACCCCTCACCGCCTTCCTGCACGCACTGTGTGCGCCTGGAGAAATGCTCAGGTGGTCGGTGATCGTTCGCCGAACGGTGGAACAGTTCATCACCCAAAACCTGCCCGCGTCGGCCAGTGGTCAGGCGCAACGTGCCGCCCTTCGCTTCGGCCTCGCCGCAGCGGCCGGCGAGTTGGCCACCGCCTTCGGCGTCACCGGTTGGCCTGATGGTACGGCCACGACGGCTGCACGGGTTTGCCTGCATGCATGGCTGGCAGAGCGTGGCGGCGCCGGTAACTTTGAGGGGGATGCGATTTTGGCGCGGCTGAGACAGGTCATCGAGCGCTTTGGAGAAAGTCGCTTTACCCGCTGGGAATCTGCCGCCGCCAAGATCGATGAGCACGGCCCACGCACGATTGATCGGCTGGGCTTTCGCAAGACGATGGAACACGGCATGGGCGATTCCTTACATACCACCAATACCTATTACGTGCTGCCGGAAGCCTGGAGGGCCGAAATCTTCCGAGGCATGAACCTGAGTGCGGTTAACAAAGAGCTCCTGCGACGTGGTGTTTTAGAGCCTGGAAAGGATGGCAAAGCTTCGACCGCAGTGCGACTACCGGGGCTGGGCTTGCAGCGTTGCTATGTGGTTGTCGCAGTGCCCGAACAAGGTGATCACGGCGCCCAGGCCGCCTAATAACGGCTGCTCCATGAGGAATGCAGGCTCACCTTGGCCTGGCCCGCCAACGGAAAAAACCAATCAACCTTTCGCCTTTAGGAACGCAACATGAACCAGCTAAAACAGCAACAAGCCACCTTGATTCAAGAACTGGAAACACTGGAAGAAAGCCTGCCACAACTGGAGGCCGAATGGCGCAATGCACCCAGCGGATTCAGTGCGAATGGCAACGTAATTGGAAGCCCTGAAAGCCGCGAGGCTATGGAAAATTTATCAAGCGTCAAAGCCCGCATAGATGCGATTCCCGGTGAGCTGGCATCAATTGATCGCAAGCTTCAACACCTGGAGAAACTGGAAAAAATTGGTCAGATCAAAGCTGACGCTATTCAAGCGATGACCGATGCAACCGCTGAAGTCGAAGCGCTGGAACGGAAAAAAGCGCACCTGAACGAGCGGTTTCAGACAATTCAATCAGAAGCCGATCAAGCCCTGGAAAAGGCGCAACAAGCCGAGCGCGATGCTGCAACGTCCTATGCCAAATGCCTCGCAAGCGGTGATGTCGAAGGGGAAAAATCAGCAAGCGGCGAAATGCAAAAGGCCGCTAAGCAACTGGCAACAACGGACGAGCAGGTCAGAAGGCAAGACCTGATCCTCGGCGCACTGCAAGTTGAGCTTGATAACCTTGAGGTACAAATCACTAATGTCCACCAACGTTGCGATGAAGCTAAGGCAACAGCCTTGGGTGCCGTAGGATTTGCGCTGGACGAGGAGTGGAATGCAGCAACCGAACAGCTTATGGCGTTGGGCGCCCGCATACTTGCCGTCAGCTACCAAAGAGGCGGAATGGGAGACGGATTGTCTGGGCTTGAGGTGCCCCGCTTCGGCCCATTCCATTCGAAACTTGTACGTTCCGATCTGGCAACGGCGGCCCGAAATATTTCGCTGGAGGAGCTACTCGCCGCTTGAACCAGAATCAGCCCGCCTAGCGGGCTGTTTACTCGCTTAATATCCGGCACAGCCTGCGCCTGCTGCGAAACGAAAACTACCGCGCAGCTAAAGCATTGCGCTGAACCCAACCTGAGCGGAAGGCCTCATATAGATTGAACACGACTCACAAGCCGCTGTGAAATGACATATCCGATTGATGACCACCATCCTATTCAAATGTCTCCAACCTCTTCAATGAACGCCGCCAGCGCCCCTCGCTCCACGCCGTTGTATCGCCATTCATCTAGGGTACGAACCATCGCGATATCCCTCGATGACTTACATAGATCAACAAACTCAACCGGTAATTTTGCTGTCTCGGCCATGAAGCTTTCAACATATCGGCAAAACGCGTGAATCCACATTGCGACTTCTAAAGAACAGTCCCACTTACTCCAATTCATAGTACTGGCTAACGGTTGCTTGACATTTTTTTGAGCTTTTTTCAAAGTCTTCAGCAAAGCCTCAATAACGCTGCCCTGAGTTTTGGGAGAACTCCTAGCTAATAAAAATGCCGCTATTTCGGTAATACGCCCTTCACGCAAACGGTTGAAGCTTACGGTCTTACCGAGTAACTTTTCGTCGAGGTAGGAAAACAGTTCCTTCATCCATGTACTACATAACGCTTCCGGCGTTACTCGAGCATCGTCCAAGAGTGGAACAATTACCTCTGAAAACAGCCAGGGCTCAGACCACGCCAACTCGCGCATGTGACCTCGAAGGCTGTGTACAAGAAAATCTGCTTCGTTCTTATCAAGTATAGGTGGTAGCGCATTATAGAGTGCTTGCCGGACAATATTGACGGCATCTCCGCTGCCTTGCTTCCATTTAAGACCGCTTAATAGCCAACACATCAATCGAATGCTCGTCTGCTGATCAAACGATGCCAACCGTGCTACTACCAGGCTCGCGCCTTTTTCATCCATGCACTCCTCCTTCAAACTGGCCAATCCCATCCAGGTGAAAAGGCCATTCGTGCTCCGAAGAAGACATTCTCTTTGCTCTGTCGAAATTCCTAGGGCTATTGTGAGAGAAACCTCTCCAACAATTTGACTCAATAGAGATAGCTTAATTGCATCTCGGTGATGATCTTCACTATCGAGTGAAGCGGCGCAGCACTCTGAAAGCTTAACCAGCTTCTCTGGCGCAGACTCCCACAAAATTTTAACTGCGTAGACATCCGACCATGTTAATACATCGTATTTAATACGGTGTCGAAATTGTTCGTAAGAGTACGATCCTCGTAAAAAACTTTCCAGATCTTGCTGAAACAATTGCGGTTGAACTGAATCAAAAGATGTGTCGCGGGCCACATCACTGAACCGCGAGAATGCTCTTTTAAGCACTCCCTCAAGAAAGTTGAAGAACGAACTTTTCTGTGCATGGACGAACAGAGACTCTCCATGAGGCGTACGTGCGAGTATCTCAGCGACGACAGCCCAAATCTGGTCTGATGCGTATTCTCCTTTGAATAAGGTATCGACACACTTAGCGACATCTGGTGTATTGGGAATACGTAAAGACTCACCTTCGAGTAGACCCAGTTCTTCCAGCCGATCACGTAGCTCCTCACCCTGCATTTCTCGAAGTGAATCTTCTCCAATCCAACTCGACAAAACTGTGCCCGTCAAATCCCATCTCAGAAAATCTAATTGGTCAATCCGCTTTCGAGATAGTTGTTCATGTCGTTTAGAGTCAAAAATAGGCTCTATGCACTCCCCATCATCATTCGCCCCATTTACTGCTTTTGCTATCAATCTATTCGCATATTTGAACACTTCATGTAAGGCATCCATAGGTATTGGCGTGACGAGTAGCGGATGGTCCTCGTTTGCCTTTTGAATAGAATTTGACAGATTGAAACCCGAAACAGGGAGGCCTCGCCGGTCAGCAATAAGCATATATCGGTCGTGTAATGCCCCAGGCTTGACCCCATAGATTTTTAAGTCAATTCTATGTGCGAATGCTAGAAGCTGTTCGCAGCTCGCCAGGAGATTGTCAATACGGCTGCGATCAGCCTCATCCCTGGCAGCGCCCTTCAAAGGTTGAGCTGATGGAGTGGTCGGCAGAACTGTGGTGAAGACAATATATTCCCCGCTGTCGGACGCATTGGGGAAAAACAAACCTATTCCCGCGTCTTCAAAGTAAGGGTCGAAAAAGATAATTTGGTGTTCTCGGTGCTTCGCGAATTGTTGCTTGATCCACTCTACAAACTGCAGGCGCTCAGTACCATCGCCTTCACTCAGGCGGCCGAAAAACCGCGCGTCGGACTTCAGTGGATGTAAAACACCAAGCAGTTCACTTATCTTTCTGTTGGTGACTACCCAAGGATCTGCCTGTCGTCCACCAACTACTGAAGCAAATCCAATATCATTACGGCTGACGGTTTGTGCGGCCTTCACTCTCGGCGACCCTTTAAGCTTTTTCTTTAATGCCTTATCCAACCAGCCTAGCTTTACTTCCGGGTTCGAACCTCCGACCGCGTGCCCAGATATGGAAATCTCACGGATGTAATAATTCTTCCAGCTGCAGAGCAATGTAGCAGCGACCTCGCCACTGCTCGCCCCATGGATTTCGACTTCAACTGAATCCGCGATATCCCAATAACCTTTCGGTAATTCAAATATGCATTCAATGACGTCCATTTCTCCCTTATCTACCGAGTTGATACTTGAAAATATACGCTGTCCACCGTTCATTATTTGCGCTTGAACAAAGAACTTTGAGAAGCCTGACAGTTGAAAAAGATTTAGCTTGACCAAAAGTGTCTCGCCACCTACCCACTGTACATCTAAAAGCTCTCTCTCATCGTCATCGAGGGTGGGAAAAACTAGTAATTCTAAATCGCCTAAGCGTGCCGCATCCTTAGCAGCAAAATCCAGACCAGTTTCAGCGTTCATCCGTTTGACAATGAAGCGCGCCATCTCTTGATCAAGGCCTTGAGCTGTCAAGAATAGTTGTTCCTTATCAACAAAAGTGATGGCAGCACTAAACGCCGAAGCACTGCCATGCGGACTTTGTGGCCCAGCATGGCCATGTGCATCACGGTTCATTAATAATGCCACTGGCCTAAACACGTATTTACTGGGCAAGCTGAAAGCCCCGATGCGTTTCTCCAGAAAATCTGGCAGATTGAGCACAAGCGAACTACTAACTTTTTTTACGTCATCGCCTTTTACAAAGCTGCTCAGCAGTTCTCCTGCTTGATCACTATCGATATAGAGTGTGGCGCGGATCACCTGAGCGCGGCAGTCACCGACAATTTCAAATTTATCATCTCTAGATGCACTCCATCCTCCTGAAGAAAAACTATAAGGGAGGAGGCGACCGTAGACAAATCGATTCTCCAGGTAGTCGTAGCCCTGTACCTGCAAAATCCAAATTTGCAATGCACAAGCGCGTCCAGGCATAGCAAACAATCGGGCAAGCCTAATATCCTCAATCAAGTCCTTCAATTCAATTGCCATTTATTATCTCTCAGGTTTCATTCGCACTTTCACAACAGTACCTCGGCGCATGCTTGCGACGTAATTACTTCTACTCCAAGCTTATTTTACTAAACTTACCAAGCGTTCGAGTTGCAAAAATTGTTGAATGGAAGCCAAACACGGTAACTTGAAAACAAATCAAACTATATTCACCTAGGACATCATTTTCTCGTAGTGCTGCTCAAAACCAGTGCGCACGAATACCTGCCTGAATCGTTCAATATAGTGGCCCGGATCAATATCACCAAAGTCCGTAAGATTCACAGCATCAGAGTGGGATTCGCGATTGACATACCTATAAAGGGCTTTGAATTCAGTATCTTCGTCAGCTAACTCCTGTAACGCCGATGCGAGTTCATCTTGCCTATGTACAAAATTGAAATAATATTCAAGAATATTTCGCATCATGTTGGGAATCACAGATACTGAAGTTCGCCCTAACTGAGCATCTTTAATAGCCTGCCAGAAGGATTGATAATCATTTTGTACGTCCGAGGCCTTCATCGGAATTACGCTACTGTATTCAGCCTTCGTTATTCTGAACAACGAAAACTCATCAGACTTCTTCAGATGCTTAAGCATCTCATGAAAAAAGAATAGGTTGTGTGTCAGTATAAATATTTGCTTGAACCGCTCCTTTGGACTCACTACCTTTCGATAGATCAGTGACGCAATATCATACACGTAATTATGAGACAGACTAGAGATTGGATCGTCTATAACGATAACGCGATTCGATTTAAGCTTCCCGCCCTTGCTGTCCAAGTCCCCATTACAAACTTCTAAAAAGTACAAGAAAGAAATCAACGTTTTCTCTCCCTCACTAAGAGTTTTGAAAACTCCCGACTGCTGAACCGGCCTTTCCAAACGATAGCGAGGCAAATCACCTTGTTCCTTTACTACTAAAAAACCCTTGAGTCCGAGCGCGTTGAGCGATGCGTTTATATTATCTATTGATTGGTCAATATTAGTTATTTTCGCCCTGTATTCAGCAATGATTTTTTTTTGCTTTTGAGCTTGGCTAGTGATCGAATCGAGAGCCTGGCGCTTGGTTGCAATCTGCATTTCCAGGTTATTCCGCAGCGCTTTTTCTTTAGAAATTAATGGTTCGCTTTCTTTCTTGAAACAATTCCAGAAGCGAGACTTAATTTTCTCCAAGTGAGCCTTTTTGTCTTTTATCTTAAGATTAAAAGAAATGATCTTATCCTGCTCAATTTTTACTAAAGCATTCAAGCTATCAATTATGATTTCTGAGGATTCTAAGACTACCGGGACTGAGGGATTAGCAAGCTTGTCAGCGAGCAAACGTCTGTTTTTCTGCAGAAGAACGTCAAGCGCGGTTATGCTTGCAGCGAACTCCATCGCCTGATAGATAGGCCGCAAATACTGCACTTTCAAACGGGAGATGCCTACTTCATATCTATTTTTAAGCGCAACTAAACTATCTATTCTTCTCTGGTAAGTCTGATCGAAGACCTTCCCGAGTTCGTCATAGAAATCAGTATTTAGTTTTTGCTGGCAAAATGGGCATGTATTGTCATTTTGATCAACGAACCTGAAGGCCTGTTTTATCCAGTCAGAATTGCCAAGGTCATTTATTATAGCGCTAAGGTAAGAGTTTTCAGAGCCAGTGATAGCCTCATTGAGCAAGGGGCTGAGCTCGACATCTCGCTCAGGAAAACTGAAGGATGGAAGCACTGGTTGCTCTTGATCACTTGCCGCCTGTAACTCTCCCGCCTCCAGAGCTAATGCCTCAAATGTGTCTGACACGAGCCCCTGGCTTAGGCTTCCTACCTTTTCCGCCAAACGTTCCTTGGTGTTTAAGTTACTGAAACAGAACTTCAAACTTGAGCTGTCGTACTGTTTTTTTAAGGCCCATAGATCATCTAAAAATGCATCTCTAGTCGTCTTTTGATTCTCAGTTAAGGCTTTACCTGCATCCCTTTCAGATTGCCAGTGCTCACCCAGCTTCTTTAGCTCTGCTTCCGCAGCTAGCAAAGCATTTTCTGCCTCAATGTTTCCTTCGTTGAGGGTGAATACGCCAGGCTGCGAGCTCTCCTGAAAATGGCTTTCCATAAAGTTGTGGTTGTATACCACTAGCTCACGGTCAAGGTTTTTAGGTTGGAAGTCGCAGTTGGAATAAACCAGATCGCCGGGATCTTGAAGATAGTTGCCTATGGTAGTCTTACCTGTACCATTATGGCCGTAGAACATATTGACCTTGCTCATCGGCCCGATTGTAATACCTGCAAGAGGCGAATAACTGGTCACGCCTCGCAAAATAATTTGCTTTATCACTGGACAGTCCCTTCGAGAAACGGCTACCAAGACATGGTTACAGGCGCAGCAAGCTGCCGTCAAAGCACTACCTTAAAGCTCAACAACTTCAGCGATATCATTCAGTGGACCAATGGTTAAGAATTCCACGGGAAGGTCTGCTATTGTCTCTCTTGGCGCCCAAATCGCACGGTACTCATTTTGATAAGCATATTTGAAGTGTTTCGCAAAGTTTACATCAATCTTTGATGGATCGCAGAGCACCGGGTCTAGATATTTTACGGCCTTGGCGAAACCCTCAAAGCCAGGCAATGCATTGCACCCCGCTTTAATTAGCCGGTCGATAAACAATCGTGGCTCTTTGATAACTAGACATGCATCAGCCTCAAAGTCGACAAACTCACGATTCGTAAAATTTGATGCAAAACAACATACGTAATAGTTAGTTCGAGCGCTGACTGAGTACTCAACCCTTCCATAATCAGCAGTGACCTTTCCGGTTTTTATTACTGGTTTTAGCTTGGTAAATGCCGTTCCCTTAAAAACCAGCTCGTCATCTCTGACAGCCACATTCAAAGAAGGATCATTGTAAAAGGAAGCTGGAGCGACCCTAAAAACTCCCAAGCTATACATATCCTGCACGTACTTCTTCTTAGAAAATTTGTACAGCCAACCAGGCTGCCCACCAACTTTAGCTATAGCATCTCTTCCTATGGGGGCCGACGGAAAAGTAGGACTTACAATATTGGCACCTTTCACAAACCCGTTAGTAAATCCACTAGGATGCGGTCCATAGCGCTTTTCCATCTCAGCTAAAATATGAGTCCACTTGACCCACATTTCAACATTCATATCTTTCCCAGTAAGCACACTCAGTCGGCCGGCCGAGTCCAAAACAGAGATAAGGTTTAAAATATCCTTAGCCCGCTCTTCTAGCTCAGCACTATATAAATGCCTCAAGTATGGATTGAGAAGATAATCATTATGCCATTTCTGTGAACGTGTAATCATTTGCTAAAGTCCCTTATAGCCGCATGTAATACTATAGCTTAAATTTCCAAACCTGCCGACGACGCTATATTCAGAAATGCGAGACAATCTGATGAAGCTGCTGGCTCGGACAGAAGAAAACCTGGCAACAGAATACTATTTTGTCCTTCGCGTATGTACTAAAACCTTCAGGTCAATACGCACTACTATGAAACTGCCAAACAACCGGCATCAAGCCACATTCCTGATTTTGGCAGTAAAGGGCACTTAGTCAACACGAATCGTATCCGGACCAGCCATTCAGAATATCTCCATGTCATGTAACACAAGCCAAGATTGTTACACTACTTATTTTTCGCAACTCCAAGACGTGTACAAAATAAAAAACCTTATAAAACATGAGCATAAAAAATTGTTACACGAGTAATACCTGCACCACCAATTTTCAGCGCCCCCTCGCCCCAGAGGTGAATTAGCCTTCAGCGACATAGGTCGTAACCATGTCAGTCTTCTTCTAAGGAGTCTCTAAGCGATCTGACTGGTTACGTTTGGAGACACCGCATGATCGTTTCAGCATGAAAAGTGTATTGCTTACGGTTTGATAAACAGGTGAACCAGATAGACATCCACAGATGTATTTGTACGTGGAATCGCAAAGTCGCTTGGGACCCTAGGTATTTTGGAAAGACACGGGGTAGGAAACCCGCGGGATCGTGTTAGCCGAAGCGCACCCAGCTTAGTGAACAGGTGAACCTGGTGAACTCCAGTTCACATGTGCATATGCCCTACCCTTTCAGCCATCTGCGAGTACCGTTGCAAATACGGTAACGATGCCGTTTTTTCTTCAAGATCCTTTCAATTTCAACATTGAAATTTCAGTAAGCTGGTGTGATTTCCGCTACCACGATCCCGCGGGTTTCATGCCCCGTGTAACGCGAAACCTCTCAGGGTCCCCAGCGTGATTTCCTGTCATCGAGAGGCGGAGCAAGCGAAACTCGCTTGGTGGGCTGGAGCGCAAAGCGCCTGCCCCACGACACTTGGATACTGACGTTAGCGTTACACGCACGGGCAGCGTTACATCCGATGTACGCGATGCCGCTCAACTGTGTAACAGGCGTGAAAGCCAATGAAACCGGGCGTTTGGTGAAGGGCGTTACACTCGTAACACCAGTTACACCAGTTTTGGAGGGGGCTGGGTGTGTGCGCTCATGCTGTCTTTCCAAATTGGTCCTACACCACATTGTTGGCCTCTAGTGAATCAAGATGGTCGGCATGAGTTCTGATCACCAGGGGTGAGGACAGCTGATATGCAATGCCACTGGCTCGAGGTAGATTGGCTACCTGACAACACGGTAGGAGAACATCATGGAAGACACCCCTTTGCTTGCGTCATTACTCAAGCGCATGAATGAAAACCAACTGGCGCTGGGGGCAGCTATCGAGGAGCTGTCAAACTGGGTTGAGCAAAGAGGATCCACAGAAGTGGCAAAGAACATCCGAGGGGCACTAGAAACCCTGGATGGGAATGCAGGATTCATCACCCTTGCCCTTGCCTCACTGTCGGCAGAAGGTCGGACAAAGAAGTGACTACCTGGCCGAATGGCTACACATCACCTACCAACTGGTGGTGCTGTACCTAGCGGGAATACCACTACATCTGTAGGCAGAAGCAAGCAGCGTGTATGCCTATGTGTATGCCTAACTGATAACATCCGAACAAAACCCTTTAAATACAGAGCACTACAAGATCAGTTCAAATGACTGTGTAGCCACCAAGTACTAAAAACGGCTTACCGAAAGGTAGGCCGTTTTTTTATGCCTGAAGAAAAGTGCTGGGGCATACTCGCAGCGATTCTCCCCGACTAACCAGCCTGAGCCCGACAGGAACCCACTCATGAGCTTTGACGTGTTCGCGGTCATCCTGCTGGGTGCCGCTCTCCACGCGACCTGGAACGCCGTGGTCAAAGGCGGCGGCGACAAGCTGCTGACCACATGCATGATCACCGCCTTCGCCTCGCTGATCGCATTGGTCGTTATTCCATTCCTGGCGCTACCGGCACGAGAAAGCTGGCCGTTCATCGGTGCATCGGTCATTTTGCAGGTGCTGTATTTCGTCTTGGTTGCCTCCACCTACCGAATCGCCGACATGAGCCAGACCTACCCGATCATGCGCGGCACTGCGCCGTTACTGGTGGCAGCTGCGAGTGTGCTTGCACTGTCCGAGTCGTTGTCAGCGTTTGCATGGAGCGGCATTGCAGTGATCTGCATCGGCATCCTGAGCATGGCTGTCGCCCCCTCGACCAGCCCGCGAAAAGGGCTGGTCCTCGCCTTGATCAATGCGGGGGTCATTGCCGGCTATACCCTTGTCGACGGTTTGGGCGTGCGCAAGTCCGGCGCCCCTGCGGCGTACACATTGTGGATTTTCCTGCTGACCGGGCTACCGTTGGCCGCCTGGGCCCTGGCCACCCAACGCGGGGTGTTCTGCCGCTACGTCATCCGTCACTGGCACCTCGGCGTGGTGGGCGGGGTCGGCACGGTTGCGTCCTACGGACTGGCGCTTTGGGCAATGACGGCGGCCCCGATCGCCACCGTTTCAGCGCTCAGGGAAACGTCGATCCTGTTCGGCGTGATCATCTCCGCGCTGATACTCAAGGAGCAACTGACGCGCACTCGCGTGGTTGCCGCCTGCATCATTGCTGGCGGGGCGATGGTGTTGCGATTGGGCTAAACCCGCGTTACCAAGTAGGATCACGCCCTCAATCACACTAAATGGAACCAGTGTTGGATGACCATCAAGCCCCTGCACCTTGCACTTGCATTGTCAGCCCTGCCATCGCTCGCCAGTGCCGCGTCCGAAGGCTTGGGGAAGGTCGATCAAGCCAGTTTGATGGTCCTCGCCGGCCCGGTGCTGACCACCTTCGCCACGCTGGGCACCACGTCCCATCCGCTCGATATGCTTGAGTCGGCCAAAGGGGACGCCCTGGCCTTCATCGGCTCGGACGGGAATATCCGTGGCGCACGCTTTGAGCTCGCCGTGAGGACTTACCACACGTCTTACCCGGCGCCTCACATGAGTGATATGCAACTGGCCCAAGCGATCGCCGTGACCGAGGCACACCAACCGGAGGCGCGATAGCCTGTTGCGGGTGCTGGCCAAATTTGACCCGCTCGGCGATAGCGAAGTGTTTCAAAGGACAACAGATCATTCTCAAAATGAACGGAGTTCCGCGCGTGTTTTCGATTTCCCGCCATCAACTGTCGGTAATTGCAGCAGCCCTCGCCCTGGCTGCCTGCCACACGTCTGTCTACGAACAGCCACCCGCACCGGAATTGGGGTCGGGTTATCGCACCGACCTCACCCCCCAACATGCCGAGCGCCATATGGCGGCGGCGGCCAACCCGTTGGCAGCCGAAGCCGGTCGCGAGATGTTGCGCAGGGGTGGCTCGGCGATTGATGCAGCGATTGCAATGCAGGCGGTATTGACCCTGGTGGAGCCGCAGTCATCCGGCATTGGCGGTGGCGCGTTCATCATGCTGTGGGACGGCAAAAACGTTCACGCATATGACGGCCGTGAGACCGCCCCGGCCGGGGCCACCGAGCGCTTGTTCCTGAAGGCCGACGGCAAGCCAATGGCGTTTCCCGAGGCGCAGATTGGCGGGCGCTCGGTTGGTACGCCTGGGGTATTGCGTGCGCTCGAAATGGCGCACAAGAAGAGCGGCCACCTGCAATGGGCCGAGCTGTTCGAACCTGCGATCCGGCTGGCGGAACAGGGCTTTGCGATTTCCCCACGCCTGCACAGCCTGATTGCGGCTGACCGCTATATCCCACAATCGCCTGACATGGCGGCGTACTTTTTGAACGCCGATGGCACGCCGAAAGCCACCGGAACTGTGTTGAAAAACCCCGCATTGGCCAGGGTGTTCAAACGTATCGCCAAGGAAGGCCCGAACGCGCTGTATCACGGGCAAATTGCCGAAGAGATCGCGCGCAAGGTGCAGGGCCATCGCAATGCGGGCAGCCTGTCCCTGGCGGACTTGAAGGGCTACGCCGCCAAGGAACGTACACCGCTGTGCACTGACTACCAGCAGTGGAAAGTCTGTGGCATGCCGCCACCTTCATCGGGTGGCGTCGCCATCGCGCAAATCCTCGGTACATTGCAGGCCTTGCAAGCCCGCGACCCAGGCCTGGGTATCGCAGCGATGCGACCGCTGAAAAGCTCATCGCCAGCAGGCCTTGAACCAACACCGGAGGCAGTACACCTGCTCGCTGAAGCGGGGCGCCTGGCCTTCGCCGATCGCGGTCTGTACCTCGCCGACGCCGATTTCGTCCCCGTGCCGGTTGCCGGCCTCGTCGCACCGGACTACCTGGCCAAGCGCGCCGCGCTGATTGGCGAGCGCAGCATGGGTATCGCCAAGCCGGGCGTACCCGCAGGCATCCAGGTGGCCTACGCGCCGGATCGCTCGCCGTTGCGCATCTCTACCTCGCAAGTGGTGGCCGTGGATGACCGGGGCGGCGCCGTGTCGATGACCACCACGGTGGAAGCGGCATTTGGCGCCCATGTGATGGTCCAGGGTTTCTTGCTGAACAACCAGATGACCGACTTTTCGTTTATCCCTGAAGAAAACGGCCAACCCGTGGCCAACCGGGTCGAGCCTGGCAAACGCCCGCGTTCGGCGATGGCGCCGACCCTGGTGTTCGACCGCAAGAGCGGCGAGTTGCTGGCCACTGTCGGCTCACCCGGCGGCTCGCAAATCATCGAGTACGTGAGCAAGTCCCTGGTGGCAATGCTCGACTGGAAACTTGACCCGCAAGCGGCCATCAGCCTGCCGAACTTCGGCAGCCGCAATGGCGCAACCGAGCTGGAAACCGGTATGTTCAGCCCCATGCTGAAACAGGCGCTCAAGGACAAGGGCCATGCGCTGAGCGAGATCGATATGACCAGTGGTATCCAGGCCATCGTACGCACGCGGGATGCCCAGGGCAAGGTGTCACTGAGCGGCGGTGCCGACCCTCGGCGTGAAGGCGAAGCGGTTGGCGACTGAACACATCAATCAACGGAGAAAGCGCTCGTGCAACAGGCAGATAATCTCGCCGCCATCCCTGGCGTCGACCACGGTTTTTGTTCGATCAATGATCCGCAGCGCCCGGCAGACGTGTTCATCTGCAAGCAAGTGCACAGCGCTTCGGTGATTGAGTGGCAGGCGGACCAGGTGAGCAACACGGTCGAGGCAGATGGGGTGTGCACGGGTGACCATTACCCCATCGCGGTAATCACCGCCGATTGCCTGCCCCTCCTGATTGCCTCGAAAAATGCTGAGAAGGTGGCTGCGGTGCACGGCGGTTGGAAGGGGCTGCAAGCCGGGATTGTGGCGAATGCCATACAGCGTTTTGCCGATGAAGGAATTGCCATCGACCAGTTGCAGGTAGCGATCGGTCCCTCGATCAAGCCGTGCTGTTATGAGGTGAGCCGGGAGTTCATTACCCAGTTTCAAACTGAACAGGGCCACTTGTGGCGCGACGGTCAGGCGCCCTGGAGCCAGGTCCAACCGGCGCCGCTGCTGCGCCCCGAAATTGCCTCGCCCACTGCGAGGCAAGTTGCAAGTGCATGGTTTGACTTGAGCGGATATGGCGTGATGTTGCTGCAAGCGGCAGGGATTCGGCGTGAGCAGATCGAGGTGAGTGAAGTGTGTACCTACTGCACCTCCCCCACCTTTGCCAGCTATCGTCGCAGGACGCATCACCCTGAGGAGCTGAAGACATTGATCTATTCGTGGATTGCTCGCATCAACGACTGATCTTCAACCCCTTGCGCCCCGCATGCCGCTCCAGCGCCAGCTCGATCAAGCGGCTCACCAGTTCGCTGTAGCTCATGCCCGCCGCCTGCCACAGCTTGGGGTACATGCTGATGCGGGTGAAGCCGGGCAGTGAGTTGATTTCGTTGATCAGCACTTCGCCGTCGTCGGTGAGGAACACGTCGACCCGCGCCAGCCCTGAACAGCCCAGCACCTCGAACGCCTCCAGGGCCAGCCCACGGATACGCTCGCTGGCCTCGTGGCTGATAGCGGCCGGCACCACCACTTGGGCAGCCTGGCCGTCGATGTATTTGCTGTCGTAGGAATAGAAACCGCTGCTCACCACGATCTCGCCACAACCGCTGGCGATCGGGTTTTCGTTGCCCAGCACGGCGCATTCGATTTCACGGCCCTTTACCGCGGATTCCACCAAGACCTTTTCATCAAAGCCCAAAGCCAGTTCAACAGCAGCGTGGTATTCGGCTTCGTTGCCGACTTTGCTCACGCCCACCGAAGAGCCCTGGTTGGCCGGCTTGACGAACATCGGCAAGCCGAGCTTGCTCACTGCCGTGTCGAAGGCTGTACGCGCGGCGTTGCTACGGGTCAGGGTGATAAACGGAGTCACGGCAATGCCGGCGTCGCGCAGCAGGCGCTTGGTGATGTCCTTGTCCATGCACACTGCCGAGCCGAGGACGTCGGAGCCGACGAAAGGCAGGTCAGCCATCCGCAGCAGGCCTTGCAGGCAACCGTCTTCGCCGAGGGTGCCGTGGACGATGGGGAAGATCACGTCGACATGTTCCAGCAAGCCGGTGCCAGAGGTCTCTACCAGTTGCTGGCTGGCCTTGCCAGGCACCACGGCCAGTTCGCGATTGGACTGGTTGAGGGCGATCAGGGCCGGGTTTTCCTGGTTGAGCAGGAAGTTCGAGGTGTCATTGAGGTGCCAATGGCCGGCCTTGTCGATACCGATCAGCACCGGTTCGAATCGTGAGCGATCCAACGCATCGACGATGTTACGCGCCGATTGCAACGAGACTTCATGCTCCGCCGAACGGCCACCAAAAATAATACCTACCCGCACCTTGCTCATGACCCGGCCTCACTGTTGAAAGTAAGGCTTCTTAACACGGGCCGTCAGCGGTTCGCCACCAGATGTGCACCGAACAGCACGTAGCAGCCCCCGGCAAAGCGGTCGAGCCACTTGCGCGAACGGCTATAGAGAGTGGCCATGCGCTCACTGGAAAACACCAGGGCCACGCTGGAATACCAACTGAACGATAAGGTGGCCATGGTGATCACCGCCAGGGTCAGCAGCATCGGTGAAGGCGACGGCGGCATGGTGGACGCAAAGATGGTGGCAACAAACAACGCCGCCTTGGGGTTGGACAAGTTGCCCAGCAACCCCAGGCGCCAGGCGGAAAACAGCGAACGGCGCGCTTCATCCGGCAGCACGTTCTGGCCCATCGCTGGCGCCGAGCGCTTGAACAGCTTCAACCCAAGGTAGATCAGGTAGCAGCCGCCGATGATCTTGAACGCGAGGTACAGCATGGGGGCCGCCGCAAACAGCGACTTAATGCCCAGGCCACCCGCCAGCCCCCACATGACGGTACCCGTGGCCACACCCGCTGACGCCACCACACCATGGCGGCGCGAACAACTGGCAGCCAATTGCGCTGTGTTGAAAAAATTGGGCCCGGGCGTCACCACCGCGACGGTCCAGAGCAACGCCAATGATAACAATGGCGCGGCGTACGGCAGGTTGGAGAACAGCATCGGACGGTCCTTCTGCGATGTGGGTAGCGGCTACTGGTCGGCAGCAGGCCCGGGAATGTGGACAAGCAAGTCACCTGGCTGGCAATCCAGATAGGCGCAGATGGCATCCAGCGTCCCTAGCCTTACCCCCTTGACCTTGCCTTGTTTAAGCAACGACAGGTTCTGTTCGGTAATTCCGATGGCGGCCGCCAGGTCCTTGGATTTGACCTTGCGCCGGGCAAGCATAACGTCCAGCTCGATCACGATGGGCATTTGAATCTCATACAAACGTGCGGTTTTCGGAATCCACTTCACTGGCCTGCCACAGGATATGCGCGATGACCGCGATGCAGGCGGCCAGAAACAATGCCACAAAGCTGGGTGCCGTCACACTCAAGGTGATCAACCGTTGGCCGACAGGTTCGTTCATCGTCACCCACACGCTCAACAGCGGCTCACACAGAAAATCCAGCAAAACCCATAAAGCCACCGCCTTACCGACCTTGCCCAAGTGCAACGCCGCCGCGCTGGAAAAATACTCGCCCCGCGCATAACTTTGGAACAGTTTACGCAATTGATTCAGGCCCGACGCCAACGCCAGCAAGGGAACGCTGGACAGCAAGATGCCACCCAGTGTCTGCCAGACAGGAAACAGTGCCACCTGAGCGGCGCGCCCCTGGATCTGGCGGTCGCTCAGCGCGAAACCAAACCCCAGCCCGTCGGCTGAAGAGCTTAGCACCGGAAACCACCACACCGCGGCGTTAAGGAGCAGCATTGTAACGATCAGCAGCAGCGTGATCAGGGACATGCGCTGGCTGAGTTGGGCAAGACGTTGGGTGTTCATAAACAACCTCGCTGAAAAGACATCGAGGCAAAATAACGAATTAATTATCGTAAAACAATAATTTTTTAGTGCTAAACAATACAAACCTTGAGCTGCACGTCGAATCGGCTGCACAATCGTTCAAGACCCTGCCAGGCAATCTGTCGAATACTGGGTTAACGTGTTTCCATCTCTATTTTTTGTGACAAGTCACCATGGGCAAACCCACCGCCACCCTCGACTGGCTGCACCGCGCCCCACATGCCAGTGGCCTGGACCGTATCGAGGCGTACTTTGCCGGCTTCGCCTTCGACCCGCATCGCCATGACACCTACGCCATCGGTCGCACGTTGAGCGGCGTGCAGAGCTTTCACTATCGCGGCGACATGGTGCACAGCCTGCCCGGTACGACCATGGTGCTTCACCCCGATGAAACCCATGACGGCCACGCCGGCAGCGATGAAGGCTTCAAGTACAGGATGATTTACGTCGAACCGGCGCTGATCCAGCAGATCCTCGGCGGCAAGCCGTTGCCGTTTATCCCCAACGGTTTATCCACCGATCCACGGCTGTTCCGCGCCAGCGAAGTGTTGCTGCAGAACCTGGACAACCCCATCGACCCGCTGCAGGAACAGGACGCCCTGTTCGACCTGGCCCACGCGCTTAGCAACGTCTCGGGCGGGATCGTCAGCCGCAAGACCTTCGACTATGTCGCCGCCGAGCGGGCCCGTGAGTTTATCCACAGCGCCCTGGGGCGCAGCATCACCCTGGATGAAATGGCCGACCACGCCGGCCGCGACCGCTGGGCCTTGTCGCGGGATTTTCGCTTGCTGTTCGGCACCAGCCCCTACCGCTACCTGACCATGCGCCGGCTGGACCTGGTGCGCAGCCTGCTGGCCCAAGGCCAATCACTGGTCGACGCGGCGATGACCGCCGGCTTTACCGACCAGAGCCACATGACCCGGCAATTTCGCAGCACCTACGGCATGCCGCCGTCGCGTTGGGTGAGGATGTCAGACCGCTTCCATGCCCGCTGACTCGGCAGGTTGCCTGAGACGCAGCGCCAACACCGCGCCTGCCAGGGCAATCGCTGCGCTCCACCACAACGCCCGTTCGATGCCCCCCGCGCTCGCCACCGACACCAGCACCGCCAGCCCCAAGGCCCCGCCGATCTGCTGGCTGGTGGAGGCCATCCCCGCCGCCACGCCCTGCTCGCCCGGACGAATGCCCAGGCCCGCTGCCACCCACATCGCGGTCCAGGTCATGCCCTGGCCGATGCTCAGGATGAAAATACCCGGCAGCAGCGACCAGAACCCCACGCCGGTCGGCAGTGCCCAGACCACCAGCGCAATGCCCACCGCCCCGGCCAGTTGCCCACTGACGAGGGTGTTGCGCAACCCCAGCCGAACCAACGAACGCTCCGCCAGCCAGATGCCGAACGTGCACACCAGGGTCGCCGGCAAAAACGCCAGCCCCGCCTGCAACACGCTGTAGCCGTAGACTTGCTGGTAATACAGCGCGAGGAAGTAGTACTGCACGCCAAAGCTGCTCATGAACACTGCCGTCAGCACCATCGCCATGCGCAACTCGCGGTAGGCAAACAGACGCAGCGGCATCAGCGGGTCGCGGCCACGGTGTTCGATCCAGGCGAACAGCCCGAGCAGCGCCAGCGCCAAGGCGAGGCAGCCGAGGGTGGACGGCGCCGCCCAACCCCATTCCGGCCCCTGCACCAACGAGAACACCAGCAAGGTGCCACCGACGGTGACCGTCAACGCACCACTGACGTCGAAATTGCGCCCTCGCGCCTGTTCACCATCGGCGGGGATCCAGTACCGCGCCGCCCAGGCGCAGCCGCCCAGGCGCAGCCGCCCGCCAGGGGCACGTTCACCAGGAACACCGCTTCCCAGCCCCACACCTGGGTCAACACGCCACCCAGCAGTGCGCCCAGCGCCAGCCCGACCGCCGACGCCGCGCTCCACACGGCGAACGCACGGTTGCGCGCCGGCCCTTCGGCGTAGTGGGTGTTGATCAGTGCCAGGGTGGCCGGGAACAGCATCGCGCCACCCACGCCCTGCACCGCCCGCGCCAGGACCAGCAACACTGCGCTGCCGCCCAGCACCGCCGCCAGGGACGCCAACGCATAGAGCGACTGCCCCACCCGGTACAAACGGCGCTTGCCGAGCAAATCCGTGGCCCTGCCACCCAGCAGCAGGAATCCACCAAACGCCACGCTGTAGGCACTCACCACCCACTGCAACTGCTGGGCAGAAAAATCCAGGTGAGCGCCGATCTGCGGCAAGGCGACAAACACGATGGTGGCATCCAGCGCGATGATCAGTTGCGCCGTGGCCAGCAACGCCAGCATCCAGCCAGAGGGTCGAGAGGGAGACATCACAACGTCCTGTTCGAAAGAGAGAGACCGCCAGTGTCTTTCATGCCAGATAGATGATAAATACGGATATCACCCTTTCAGTAATGACTTTAATCATGGATCTGAACGCTGTTCGCCTATTGGTCCGCGTCGCCGAAACCCGCAGTTTCACTCGGGCGGCTGGCGATCTGGGGTTGACCCAGTCCGGCCTGTCCCGCGCCATATCGCGCCTGGAGAACGAGCTGGGCGTGCGCCTGCTGCAACGCAATACGCGCAGCGTCAGCCTCACCCCCGACGGGCAAATGCTGTACGAGCGCAGCGCGCCATTGCTGGCGGAATTGGCCGAAGCCGAGAAGCTGATGCTCGACCGACGCAGCACCCCTTCCGGCCTGTTGAAGATCAGTACGCCGTCGCTGTTCGGGCGCAAAGTGGTCATGCCGGTAATCGGCGAATTGACCTTGCGTTACCCCGAGCTGCGCATTGAGGCGGTGATGACGGACCGCCTGGTGGACATCGTCGACGAAGGCTTCGATGCCTTGCTGCGCACCGGCGAGATCCAGGACCAGCGCCTGATCGCCCGCGCCCTGCCGCCACTGCGCTGGGTGACCGTTGCCGCGCCGGCTTACCTCGCACGTTTCGGAACCCCCACCCGTGTGGATGAACTCAACGACCACCACTGCCTCACCGTGCGCAATCTGCGCAGCGGCCGCATGGTGGACTGGCAGTTCATGATCGATGGCAACGTGCAGGACGTGAGTGTCGAAGGGCGACTGATCTTTGATATCGGCGATGCGCTGGTGGATGGCGCCGTGGGCGGCTTCGGCATCGCCCAGGTGATGGACTTTGCCGTGCGCGACGACCTGGCCGCCGGGCGCCTGGTGCCGATATTGGAGGACGTTGCCGGGCGCAGTCGGGCGATCTCACTGGTCTATCCGCCGTCCCGGCAGTATTCGCCCAAATTGATGGCCTTCGCCGAAGCGCTCAGCCAGGCACACTGGTAAACCTGTAGGAGCCGGCTTGCCGGCTCCTACAAGGGCCTATCAGGTCAGGGTTTTGCCGATGATGGGCTGGCCGATGGTCAGGAAGTTCCCGCCCGCCACATGGTGCAAGGTGCGCAGCTCGTCATGCCCTTCGAAGTGCCAGTGGCCGTCGCTGAACACGCGCTCGTCAGCATAGGCTGCGACCACTTCACCCAGGAACAGGTCGTAGGTTTGCTGGTTGTGGGGCTCTGGCAGCAGGCGGCATTCCAGCCAGGCCACGCAGCCTTCCAGCAGCGGTGCTTCGGTGTGTTCGCCGTTGAATACCTGCAGGCCGTAAGTGGCGAATTTGTCCGTCTCGGAACCGGTGATGTTGCCCACCGTTTGCACAAGGTCAGCCTGGGCCGCACACGGCACCTGGAGCACAAAGGTGCCGGCGCTTTCCAACAGTTGGCGAGTCCAGGTGGCTTTGTCCAACACCACCGCGACTTTCGGCGGCTCGAAGTCCAGCGGCATGGCCCAGGCGGCCGCCATGATATTGCGCTGTCCGTTGTGCGCGGCGCTCACCAGCACGGTGGGGCCGTGGTTGAGCAAACGGTAGGCCTTGGACAGCGGAACGGGGCGACGGTGGGTAGGGCTCATGGAAGGTCGACTCTTCGTGCAAGAAAGCACCTACGATACCTGAAGCCCTACGCTTAACTCGACAGTTGGTTGGCGAACTGGCCGACCGCGCTGACCACCTTCTGGGCACCGTCCTGGATTTCCACGATCACCGTGCCCGCCTCGGCTGCCAGGGCCAGGCCTTGCTCGGCTTGCAGGCGGCCATCGTTCATCAGGGTCACAGCATCGCGGGCCATGTCCTGGTTCTGGCGCACCACGCCGACGATCTCTTCGGTCGCCTTGCTGGTCCGTGATGCCAACTGCCGAACTTCATCGGCCACTACGGCAAAACCACGGCCCTGCTCACCGGCGCGCGCCGCTTCGATGGCAGCGTTGAGTGCCAGCAGGTTGGTCTGCTCGGCAATGCCGCTGATGGTCTTGACGATGGTGCCGATGACCTGGGACTGAGCGTTCAGCGCCTCGATGCCGTCGCCGGCCTGCTGCATGTGCTTGGCCAGGTCGCGCATCACATCCACGGCCTGGGTCACCACGGTGGTACCGCGCTGGGCGCTGTTGTCGGTTTGCAGCGAGGTGCTGTAGGCAATGTTCGCCGCTTCGGCGACAGCCTGTTCCTGGTTGACCTGGTCGGTGATCACTGTGGCGAACTTGACCACTTTGTACAGCCGGTCATTGGCGTCCAGCACCGGGTTGTAGGTCGCTTCCAGCCACACCACACGGCCATGGCTGTCGACCCGCTTGAAGCGTGCCGCGACGAATTCACCGGTGTTCAGGCGTTTCCAGAAGTCCTGGTATTCGGTGCTGTTGTATTCCTCCGGCTCGCAGAACATCCGGTGATGCTTACCCTGGATCTGCGCCAGGCTGTAACCCATGCCGCCGAGGAACCGATCATTGGCCGTGAGCACGTGGCCACCGAGGTCGAACTCGATCACGGCCGTCGAACGTACCAGGGCGTTCATGAGGTTTTCATGCTCGCGGGAGGCTTCGATCGTGCGGGTGAGATCGCTGGAATAAATCGAAAAATGCTTGATGCGCCCATCGGAACTGCGCACCGGCTGCACAATCGAGCGCAGCCAGGCTTCCTGGCCATTGCCACGCATCAGGCGCACGGTGCCGGCGAAGTGTTCACCGCGCACCAGGGCGTTCTTGAAGCGTTGCTGGAACTCATCCCGACGAACGTGGGCCGGCTCCAGATCTTCGATCGCGCGCCCCAGCAGTTGACCATTCTGGTAGGCCAGTTCCTGCAGGAAGTTAGCGTTCGCCCACTCCACCCGGCCTTCGGCGTCCAGCGTCAGGCACAACATTTCACTTTCCAGGCTCTCCTTGACCTGATTCAAGCTGGACAATTCTTCGCGAAGAGCCGCCAGCTCCTGCTTCAAACGGGTGTTGAACATGGGGCACCAATGACCAAATGAGGGAGATGAACCTGACCTGCATCGGCGCTACCCGCATTTTCTTAAGCGGGCTTTAATCCCCAAAACAACTATATTTTTGGATCCATTAACTGCCGTTATTTCGGCACACCCCCATCACCTGATACTCAAGCGTAGAGAGCTTGCCGCTGGAGTCCTCATAGGTCATGCGCGACGGCACCGGGTTGCATGAACGGATCGGCGGCGTAACGTTGACCACCTTGGCAATGTCCAGTGTCATGCCATAGCGGTACGCCTGCACCTGGGGTGCTGGCTTGCCTTTCTTGGCTGCGTAGTCGGCCATGGCCTTCTCGTTGCGTTCCATCATCAACGCGAACGTTCGATCACCCCCGCCCTCGGCCAATGCGCCAAAAGACAGGAATGCAGTTAACACACCCAGACCCACGGTATAAAAGTTCATGGTTAGTTCCTCGACTGAAGTTCAGTGCCGAGACTAACCAACGAACCCTGACGCCACCTTCACTAGAACATTACTTATTTGTTAGATAACGCTGAGTTTCCAGAATTGTAATGTGCGTGCCACGTCTTCGTTATCCACGGTTTGCAACTATCAGCCCGGGCCACATCAATAAGAACGCCCACTCCCATAAGAAGCTGATAACTGCCAATACCCAGGAGCGAACCATGCGTATCCGTCACTACAGCTTGCCCCTGTCACTGTGTGCCGCCTTGCCGCTGGCCGCGGTGGCCGTGGAGGACAAGCCCGAAGGCTTTATCGAGGGCAGCAGCTTCAATGTGCTGGCGCGTAATTTTTACTTCAACCGCGATGAACGCAAGGGCCAGTCCAGTCCCACCGGCAACGGCTATTCCGAAGCCTGGGCCCAGGGTTTGATCGGCAAATTTGAATCCGGCTTTACCCAGGGCTTCGTGGGGTTTGGCCTGGACGCGTTCGCCATGGTCGGTGTGAAACTCGACTCGGGCACCGGTCGCAGCGGCGGCAAGGGTTCGTTCGGCATGTTGCCGGTGGACAGCGAAAACCACCCCGAGGACAACTACAGCAAAGTCGGCGGTGCGGCGAAATTGCGTGTGCTGGATACCGTGATCAAGGCCGGCGACGTATTCCCGCTGAACCCGGTGGTGGCCTACGGCGATTCGCGCGTCTTGCCGGAAAGCTTCCGGGGCGTGACCGCACTAAACACCAGCCTTGAGGGCCTGACCCTGCAAGGCGGACGTTTGAGCGGCATGAGCCAACCGACCGAAAGTGGCATGAACAAAGGCTTTGCGACCTTCTACGCGGGGCAAGTCGACTCGCCCTGGGTCGGCTATTTTGGCGGCGACTACACCGTCAACAAACACCTCAGCGTCAGCCTCTACAGCAGTCGCCTGAAGGACGCCTGGGACCAGTACTACGTCGGCAGCGCCGTCAGTTATCCGCTGAATGACGACATCTCGCTGTTTGGTGACTTCAACTACTACAAGGCCGTGGACGAAGGTCAAAAACGCCTGGGTGAGTTCGACAACAACATCTGGAGCGCCAGGCTCGGAGTGAAGGTCGGCGCCCACAGCCTGGCCGTATCGCACCAACGCAACAACGGCGATGACGACTTCGATTACCTGCGCCAGTCGGACTCGATCTTCCTGAACAACTCGATCCAGTACAGTGACTTCAACTCGCCCAAGGAGCGTTCGTGGATGGTGCGCTACGACCTGGACATGCAGGCCTTCGGCATCCCCGGCCTGTCGTTCATGACCCGCTACGGCAAAGGCACCGGCGCCGACTACAGCAATGCCAACGCGGTGTACATGCGTCGCGATGCGGCAGGTGACCCTCTCACCGATCAACGCCGCTGGGAGCGGGATATCGAGGCCAAATATGTCGTGCTGGCTGGCAACTTGAAGGACTTATCGTTGCGACTGCGACAGGCGACCGTGCGCTCCAGTGCATTTGAGTCGGACCTGGAAGAAGTTCGGCTTATTGTCGAGTACCCCATCGCCGTACTGTAAAGCCAGCCCATTACATTCACTTGCCGATGCACTACACCTCTTCACAGGTTGAAGTCTGTCAGAACTGTAATATCAGGCTCACCTTCGCGTTAAGTTGCACTTTCTACACTGCACATCGAACACATCTCATCTCTGCAGCTTTTGTGTAGCTCCTTTGGAACAGAGATGAATTTTTACGCCCCAGCCGGGGCGTTTTTTTTGTGCGCAGGCTCTGTGACGAATCGTCGCGCGCGCCTGACGTGGCTTGACCCTAAAGCTACTTCACCGTTCAGGCTGCGCTTTTGATGACGTGGCCTACAGACTACCCCGCCTCGCTATGAGGCCATGCCCTTTTCGTTTTCTTTGAAGGTAACTCCCCATGCGTATCCTTGTGGTTGAGGACGAGCAGAAAACCGCCGACTACCTGCAGCAAGGCCTGACCGAAAGCGGTTATGTCGTCGATTGCGCCGCCAGCGGCATTGATGGCCTGCACCTGGCCCGGCAACACAGCTACGAATTGGTGATCCTTGACGTCAACTTGCCCAACACCGACGGTTGGGAAGTGCTGGAGCAACTGCGCCGCGACGGCAACCAGCGCGTGATGATGCTGACCGCACGCGGGCGGCTCGACGACAAGATCAAGGGCCTGGACATGGGCGCCGATGATTACCTGGTCAAGCCCTTTGAGTTTCCCGAGCTGCTGGCCAGGGTGCGTACCCTGCTGCGACGCAGCGAGCACATCCCGGTGCCGGACGTGCTGCGGGTCTCGGATCTGGAACTGGACCCGCGCCGGCATCGCGCCTATCGCGGCAACCGCCGGATCGACCTGACCACCAAGGAATTCGCCCTGCTGCATGTGCTGATGCGCCAGGCCGGCGAGGTGATGACCCGCACGCAAATCATCTCGCTGGTGTGGGACATGAACTTCGACTGCGACACCAATGTGGTGGAGGTTTCCATCAGCCGCCTGCGGGCCAAGGTCGATGACCAGAGCGAAGTAAAGTTGATCCATACCATCCGCGGCGTGGGTTATGTGCTGGAGGCGCGCCCATGAGGACCAGCAGCCTGTCGATGCGCCTGGGGTTGACGGTCAGCCTGATGGGCGCCGGGTTGGTTGTGCTGCTGGCGACCCTGGCGTTCCTGGCGCTGACCCATGAACTGGACAAGCTGGCGCGCAAGGGCCTGGAAAACAAAATGGAGCAACTGGCCCATACCCTCGGCCAAGGCCTCGATGAACATCGCATCACCAACCGCCCCCATTCGCTGCTGGACCTGGTGATGGGCCACGACAACATCTACCTGACCATCATCGGTACCCGGCGCGATGCACCGGTACTCCTCAGCGTCGGCGCCAAGCCCCAACAACCGCTGCTGCTCGATGTGCCCACCGGCAAAGACCTGGCCTATCTGAACTGGGTCGACAGCCAGGGCAATCGCATCCTCAGTGCGACGCGCCTGATGCCCCTGCAAGGGGGCGAGTACGTGCGTGTGCTGCTGTCGCTGGACCGCTCCGATGATGAAGCGTTGCTCAGTGCCTACCTGCGCTCCACGGTCATCGCGCTGCCGATGCTGCTGATCCTGATCGGCATGGGCGCCTGGTGGCTGGTGCAACGCGGGCTTGCGCCCTTGCAGCAGTTCAGCCGCGTGGCGGCCAAGGTCACGACCCAAGACCTGACCCATCGCCTGTCCCTGGACAACCTGCCCAAGGAGCTAGGCGAGCTGGCCCAGGGCATCAATTTCATGCTGCACCGCCTCGACGCCGGGGTGCAGCAACTGTCGCAGTTCTCCGACGACCTGGCCCACGAACTGCGCGCGCCCTTGACCAACCTGATGGGCAAGGCCCAGGTGACCTTGTCCCGCGAACGGCCCTCGGCGGAATACAAGGCCGGCCTGGAATCCTGCACCGAGGAAATGGAGCGCCTTTCGCGGATTGTCTCGGACATGCTGTTCCTGGCCCAGGTCAGCCACCCCGCCGCACGCGCCGGGTTTGCCCCGGTGTCACTGGCACAGGAAGCACAGCGGGTAATGGAGCTGTTCGCCCTTAGCGCCGAGGACAAGCACATCACCCTGAGCCTGCGCGGCGACGCCTGGGTGACGGGGGACCGCCTGATGATTCAGCGCGCGATCTCCAACCTGCTGTCCAATGCGATTCGCCATACCCCCAACGCTTCCAGCGTATTGCTGTTGGTGGAAAGCTATGACCAGAGCGTGTCGCTGTCGGTCGGCAATCCGGGGCGCGGCATCGAAGCCCATCACCTGCCGCACCTGTTCGAACGTTTCTACCGGGCCGACAGCAGCCGCACCCGGGCCGAAGGCGGCACCGGCCTGGGGCTGGCGATTGTGCAGTCGATCATGCGCCTGCATCAGGGGCACGCCGACGTCAGCAGCCAGCCGGGCCGGTTTACACGGTTCAGCCTGGTGTTTCCTCTTCCTTGCGATGCGCCCACTGATACAACGCCGGTAGCACCAGCAACGTTAGCAACGTAGACGACATAATCCCGCCGATCACCACCGTCGCCAGCGGCCGCTGCACTTCGGCGCCGGTGCCGGTGGCGAGGGCCATGGGGATAAACCCCAGGGACGCCACCAATGCCGTCATCAGCACCGGGCGCAACCGGGTCAACGCACCTTCGTGGATGGCCACCGACAACGAACGCCCTTCCTCGCGCAGGTTACGGATGAAGGCGATCATCACCAGCCCGTTCAGCACCGCCACACCGGACAAGGCAATAAAACCCACCCCGGCCGAGATCGACAGCGGAATATCGCGCAGCCACAGCGCCATGATCCCACCGGTCAAGGCGAAGGGAATGCCGGTAAACACCAGCAGCCCGTCCTTGAGGTTGTTGAACATCATGAACAGCAAGCCGAACACCAGCAACAACGCCACCGGCACCACGATGCGCAGCCGGTCGGACGCCTCCTTCAATTGTTCGAACTGGCCGCCCCACGAGGTCCAGTAGCCCGCCGGCACTTTCACCTGGGCGATGAGCGCGGCTTCGGCCTCTTCCACGAATGTGCCGATATCCCGCCCACGCACGTTGGCACTGACGATCACCAGGCGCTTGCCGTTCTCGCGGCTGATCTGGTTCGGCCCGAGCACCAGGTCCAGGCTCGCCACCTGGGACAAGGCGATAAAGCCCAACTGACCCGACGCGTTACCCGGCACCGGAATCAACAGCCGCGACAGCCCGTCGATATCGGTGCGCAGCGCGTCGGACAAACGCACAACCATGTCAAAGCGCCGATCGCCTTCATACAACGTACCGGCCTGGCGCCCACCGACGGCGACGGCAATGGTGTCCTGCACATCGCCCACATTCAGGCCGAAACGCGCGGCCTTGTCGCGGTCGATATTGATGGTCAGCACCGGCAGGCCAGAGGTTTGTTCCACCTTGACTTCGGAGGCGCCACTGAGCTTTTGCAAGGTCTCGGCAATTTGCCCGGCGGTCTTGTTGAGCACGTCCATGTCATCGCCGAATACCTTCACCGCCACATCACTGCGTACGCCGGAAATCAACTCGTTGAAACGCAGTTGGATCGGCTGCGACAACTCGTACGCACTGCCCGGCACAATCGCACTGGCGCGCTGGATGTCGGCAATCAGCGCCTCGCGGGACTTGCTCGGATCAGGCCATTGGTCCTTGGGCTTGAGCATCACGTAACTGTCGGAAATATTCGGCGGCATCGGGTCGGACGCAATTTCCGCAGTGCCGGTACGCGCAAATACCCGCTCGATTTCCGGCACCTGGGCCATCAAGGTTTTTTCCAGCTGCTGCTGCATCTGCACCGATTGCGTCAGGCTGGTGCCCGGCACGCGCAAGGCCTGCTGGGCGAAGTCACCTTCACTGAGGCTGGGGATAAATTCGCTGCCCATGCGGCTGGCGACAGCGCCCGAGGCGACGATGGTCAACACGGCGAGGCCGAATACCAGCGGACGACGCGTCATGACCCAATCGAGCACCGGTGCATAGACCCGGCGCGCGCTGCGCATGACAACGTTTTCTTCTTCCTTGACCTTGCCCGTGACGAACAGCGCAATCGCCGCCGGCACGAAGGTCACCGACAGAATCATCGCGCCCAACAGGGCGATCACCACGGTAAATGCCATGGGGTGGAACATCTTCCCGGCCACCCCGGTGAGGGCAAAGATCGGCAGGTACACCACCATGATGATCAGTTGCCCGAAGATCAGCGCGCGCCGCGCTTCCTTGGCGGCGGCGAACACTTCATGCAGGCGCTCGCTGCGGGTCAGCAGGCGACCATGGCGCTGTTGCGCGTGGGCCAGGCGGCGGATGGCGTTCTCGACGATCACCACCGCGCCGTCAACAATAATGCCGAAGTCCAGCGCGCCAAGGCTCATCAAGTTGGCGCTGACCTTGTTGGTGAACATCCCGGTAAAGGTGAACAGCATCGCCAGCGGAATCACCATCGCGGTGATCAGCGCAGCGCGGATATTACCGAGGAACAGGAACAGCACCGCCACCACCAGCAATGCACCTTCGAAGAGATTTTTTTTCACGGTGGCGATGGCTTTTTCGACGAGGTTGGTGCGGTCGTAGACGGTGACCGCGACGACGCCTTCGGGCAGCGACCGGTTGATCTCTTCGAGTTTTTTCGCCACCGCCTGGGACACGCTGCGGCTGTTTTCGCCGATCAGCATGAACACCGTGCCCAGCACCACTTCGCGGCCATTTTCCGTGGCCGCGCCGGTACGCATCTCACGCCCGATCTCGACCTGGGCCACGTTGCGCACGCGGATCGGCGTACCGTCCGAGCTGGTGATGACAATATTGGCGATGTCCTCAATGGACGCCAATTGCCCCGGCGCACGGATCAGTAATTGCTCGCCGCTGCGCTCGATGTAGCCGGCGCCGACATTGGCGTTGTTACGTTCAAGCGCCGTGACCAGGTCATTCAAGGTCAGGTTGTAGGCGGCCAGGCGCTTGGGGTCGGGCGCAATCTGGTATTCCTTGGCAAAGCCGCCGATGGTGTTGATCTCGGCCACGCCCGGCACGTTGCGCAGTTGCGGCTTGATGATCCAGTCCTGGATCACCCGCAGATCGGTCGGGGTATAGGGCGTGCCGTCGTCCTTTAGCGCGCCGTCCTTGGCCTCCACGGTCCATAGGAAAATTTCTCCGAGGCCGGTGGAAATCGGCCCCATCGCGGTTTCGATGCCGACGGGTAATTGCTCGCGCGCCACCTGCAGGCGCTCATTGACCAATTGGCGGGCGAAGAACAGGTCGGTGCCGTCCTTGAAAATCACCGTCACCTGGGACAGACCGGACCGCGACAGCGAACGGGTCTGCTGCAAACCGGGCAAGCCTGCCATGGCGGTTTCGATGGGAAAGGTGATGCGCTGTTCGGTCTCCAGCGGCGAAAAACCGGCCGCCGCCGAGTTGATCTGCACCTGCACGTTGGTGATGTCGGGCACCGCGTCGATGGGCAACTTCTGGTAGCTGGCGATGCCGACACCGGCCATCAACAGCACTGCCAGCAACACGATGATGCGCTGCTCGATGGCAAATTGGATAAGGCGCTCAAACATGGGGAATCACTCGCAGGATCAATGGGCGTGCTCGGCCGAGCCTTTGCCCAGTTCGGACTTGAGGATGAAGCTGCCGACCGTGGCCACCTGCGCCCCGGCATCCAGGCCCTGGCGTACTTCGACGTAGCCGTTTTCGCTCGCGCCGAGTTCAAGGTGACGGGTGACGAACCCGTGTTCGGTGCGCACAAACACCGAGGGCTTGTCCTCGACAGTCTGGATCGCCTCTTGGGGTACGGTGACCTTGGCCTGGAACGTGTCCGTGGCCAGTTGCACGCTGACAAACAAACCAGGGCGCCAGGCGTCATCGGGGTTGGGCACGCTCACGCGCACGGTGGCGGTGCGCGTCTGCTCGCCGAGCAGGTTGCCGACATAGGCCACGGTGCCGCGCACGTCGGTGCCCATTTCCGTGGAGCTGACGGTCACCGGTTTGCCCACCCGTACCTTGTTCAAGTCCTTGGGAAACACACCGAAGGTCACCCACACCTGGGACAGGTCCGAGAGCGTGAAGGCGTTGGTGGTTTCACTCACCACTTCGCCAACGCCCAGGTGTTTTTCCACCACCACACCGGCAAAGGGCGCACGCAGTTCATAGCGATTGCCACCCACCAACACTGCGCTGCCACTCAAAGCCGTCATCTTCTGGCGGGCGTTGTTCAGGGCGATTTCGGCTTCTTGCAGGGCTTGGCGCGCCAGCAGGTAATCCTGCTCGGCGGAAATTTTGTCCTGCCACAGTTGGCGCTCTCGCTGGAAGGTGGTGCGGGCCAGTTCGACCCGGCGTTCACTGGCGGCCAACTCGCTGCGCTGATCGGAAATCTGCTGGCTGGCGATCACCGCCAACAACTCACCCTGCTTCACCGACTGGCCCAGGTTGACCTTGACGGCCTCCACCACACCCGCCGCACGCGGGACGATGTGGGAGGTGCGGTCTTCGTCGAAGCGTACTTCCCCCGGCAGCACCAGCAGCGTGCTGATCGCACGAGGTTGAGCCTGGGCGATCTGAATGCCGGCGGCCTGAATCTGCTGCTCGGTGAGTTCAAGTTCGCCTTCTTCTTCATCGGCCATCGCGAAGCTGGACAGCATCAGGCTCAAGGCGACGGCAAGCGCCACGCCATGTGTGTTGTTCATAAAGGACTCCAGGAAAAATCAAAACCGGGCGAGGTCGCCGTAGATCCGTTCGATGCGCACCCAGGCGTCGGTGGCCTGGGCGGTGGCCGTGAGGTATTGGGTGCGGGCTGCGATCAGGGTGCGCTGGGCGTCAAGCACATCGAGGAAGCTGAACTTGCCCATCTCGAAACCGCGAGTGGCGCTGTCCACCGCCAGTTGAGCCGCAGGCAGGATCTGCTGGTTGAAGGCGCGCACTTCGGTATTCGCGGTTTGCCACAGGTCGAGGGCTTGCCGGGTTTCGGTGCGCAGGCGCAGTTCGGCGGCGTTACGCAGGTCGCGAGCCTGGTCGGCGCGGCGCGTGGCCGCCAGCACGTTGCCCTGATTGCGGTTGAACAGCGGGATCGGCATCGACACGCCCACCAGGTTCACGCGCTCGCGCACGCTGGCGTCGTATTGACTGCCGATGGACACGTCGAGGTCGGGAATGCGCTGGGCTTTTTCCAGACCCACGCTGGCTTCGTTTTGCAGAATGTTCAGTTCGGCCAGGCGCAGTTCAACGGTTTGCTCAAGACGATCGAGCAACTGCACGGCTGGCGGCAAGGACGGTGGGAATTGGTTTTGCGAGGCGACGGCCTGGAAGTCCGGCACGGCGCTGCCGGTGCTGGCGGCCAGGCGGCGATAGGCATCGGTGAGGCCTATCTGTGCACGGTTCAACTCCAGGCGTATTTCCGACGATTGCACCTGCGCGCGCGTCGCTTCCACCGGCGAGGTTTTGCCCGCCGTGACACGACCGTTGGCGACGACCAGTCCACGCTCGGCCACCGCCATGGAGCGCTGTGCCAGGTCGAGGCGTTCCTGGGCGCGCAAGGCACCGTAATAGCTGTCGATGACGTCCGCGCGCAAAAGGTTGCGGCGCTGTTCCAACGTCAGCGCGGCAGCGTCCTGGGCACGGGTGGCGACGTCGATGCGCGCGCCGCGCTTGCCGCCCAGTTCCAGGGTTTGGCTGAGCTTGATGGAGGTGGTGCGAGAGTTGCGCCGCGTGTCTTCAGCATCCCAGGAAGCCACCGGGTTGGGGATCAGGCCGGCCTGTTGACGTGCGCCTTGGGCGATGTCGATTTCCCATTGCGCGGCCGCCAGGTCCGGGTTGTTGGCGAAGGCGGTTTGCAGGGCAGCGTCGAGGGTCAGGGGTTGTGCACCGACCCCTTGCGCCGTCGCCAGAAACACGACGACCGACCACAGAAATGTTCTTGCACGAATTGGCATAACGAGAGTTCCAGGCCCATGAAATGGCGGATAAATCCAAGCCGGGGCACTGTAGCTTTCGGTACTTATCAGAGCGGTGTGCAGAACATTACAAATCCGTTAGACAGGGTCAGGCATGCACGTCGTCATGTTCGTCATGCGCAAAACCTTCGCCTTCGATCTGGATGGTCACGTGGGAAATATCGAATTGCTCATGCAGCAGTTCCGTCACCGCGGTGAGGATTTGTGGTTCCGTACTGAGCGCCGAATCCGCCACCAGGTGGGTGCTCAGCACATTCTTGCCGCTGGTGAGCGCCCAGATATGCAGGTCGTGTACATCCTTGACCCCACCCACACCGCGAATAGCCTGCTCCACCTGGTCGATATCAATACCGTCCGGCACCCCTTGCAGCAGCACATTCATGCTGTCCTTGAGCAACGTCCAGGTGCGGGGCAACACCCAGAAACCAATGGCCGCCGCGACCAGCGAGTCGACCCAGCCCCAGCCTGTGTACAGGATCACCAGCGCCGCGATGATCACACCGATGGAGCCAAGCATATCGCTCCAGACCTCCAGGTAGGCGCCCTTCACATTCAGGCTTTCGCCGCTGGCGGCGCTCAGCAGGCGCATGGAAATCAGGTTGACGATCAGCCCCAGCACGGCGATCACCAGCATGCCGGTGGACTGTATCTCGGCGGGCGCCTGCAGGCGCTGATACGCCTCGTAGAGGATGTAGAACGCAACGACGAACAGCAGCAACGCATTGAATGCCGCGGCGAGGATTTCGAAACGCGCATAGCCGAAGGTGCGCTTACGATCAGCCGGGCGCTTCGCAACCTGGATCGCCACCAGGGAAATCGCCAGCGCCAGGGCGTCGGTCATCATGTGGGCGGCGTCGGACAGCAGCGCCAGGCTGCCGGTGATGAAAGCGCCAATGACTTCGGCAATCATGAAACTGCCCGTCAGCCCCAGGGCGATCCATAACAGACGTTCGTGGCCGGCGCGTACGTGGGCGTGGCTGTGTCCTGCGCTCATGGAAAATCCTCGTGATGGTCAGTGGTGCGCAATCATAGAGCGATAGGCCAAATCCCCCGCTCCAGGTTGCAGGATTGTCATTGTGGCGCCAGCCCGGCGTTAATTTTGATCGCACCAAAAGTGCACATGAACGCTCTGGAACAGTTGTATCAGGTATGCTTTTCGAGCAGGAAACAAAAAGAAACATATTTCCCAACCTGTTCGATAAGGAGTCCCGTTTTGGAGTTATCGACTGCCGCGTGGATGGTTCACGACACCCGCCTTATGTTCTGTGTACTGCTGGCCATCGCCAGCATCATTGTGCTGATCAGCGCGACCAAGTTGCCACCGTTCCTGTCGATCCTGATTGGCACCTTTATCGCCGGAGTCGGCGCCGGCCTGCCGCCAGAAGAGGTGGCCAAGGCGTTCAGCAAAGGCGCCGGGGCGATCCTCGGTGAAGCGGGGATTATCATCGCCCTGGGCTCAATGCTCGGCGCACTGATGGCCGAATCCGGCGCGGCCGACCGCATTGCCACCACCCTGCTCGGGCTGGGCAAGGGCAAGTCTTTGCCGTGGGTAATGGCGCTGGTAGCCATGGTGATCGGCTTGCCGCTGTTCTTCGAAGTGGGCCTGGTGATGATGGTGCCGATCATCTTTGTGATGGCCAAGCGTTCGAACCAGCCGCTGCTGAAAATCGCCATCCCGGCACTGGCGGGCATGACCACCCTGCACGCCCTGATGCCACCGCATCCGGGGCCGCTGATTGCAGTGGGCGCGTTGCATGCGGACCTCGGCCTGACCATGTTGCTGGGCTTCTGCCTGGCGGTGCCGGCGGTGATCCTGGCGGGCCCGATCTATGGCAACTGGCTGTCCAAGCGCCTGCATGTGGATGAACCGGCCGACATTGGCGCGCTGTTCAGTGCGCCACCCAAGGCGCCGCGCCAGCCGAGTTTCGGCGTGTCGCTGCTGATCATTCTGTTACCGGTGATCCTGATGCTCGGCAGCACCTTGGCCAAGGTAGCGCTGCCGGCCGAAAGCACCGTGGGCCTGACCTTGAAGTTCCTCGGCGAGCCGTTGATCGCCCTCGGCCTGGCCGTGATTGCCGCCGTGATCTGCCTGGGCTGGGCCGCCGGCATGCCACGTGCGGACGTTGGCAACACCCTGCGCAAAGCCCTCGCCCCCATCGCCGTGTTGCTGCTGACCATCGGCGCCGGCGGCGGCCTCAAGCAGACCCTGTTGGACGCCGGCGTCAGCCAGACCATCAGCAAGGTCGCCGAAGGCGCACACATGCCCTACCTGCTACTCGCGTGGCTGATTGCAGTTGCGCTGCGCCAGGCCACCGGCTCGGCCACCGTCGCCACCACCACGACCGCCGGCATCCTCGCACCGATGATGGCGGGCCTGGCCGCGACACAGAGTTCACTGGTAGCACTGGCGATCGGCGCCGGCTCGGTGTTCTTCTGCCACGTTAACGACGCCGGGTTCTGGATGGTGCGTGAGTACTTTGGCTTGCAGTTGAAACAGACGATCTGGGTGTGGTCGGTGTTGCAGACCATCGTGTCAGTGGTGGGGTTGGTGGGTACGTTGTTGATGTGGCACTTCTTGACCTGAAACTAGGCAGCCAAGGTGTGGCGCTTTCCAAACAGCGCCACACTCACCACGCCCACCGCCCCCATCACCACGCAATACCCCACGCAAATCCACGGGCGGGTCGGCATCAGTGCAATCAGCAGCAGCGGTGTCGTACTGGCCCACAGCGCGTAGGCAATGTTGTAGGTGAAGGAAATCCCTGACACCCGCACGTGCGCCGGAAACAGGCCGACCATCACCGAAGGTACCGCGCCCACCACGCCACAACTGAGTCCCGCCAGGGCATACGCCGCCCCCAGCCAGACGCCGCCGTTGATCAGGCTGGCGTATAAAATGCCGACCCCCACCGGCAGCAGCAGGCTGTAGACCAGCACCGCGCGCCAGGCGCCAATGCGGTCGACCAGCAAGCCGGCCAGTACGCAGCCGATATTCAGGAACACGATGCCCAGGGCGCTCAAGGCGAAGGTGTGGCTGGGGCTCATGCCGAAGGTTTTCTGCATCATGGTCGGGGTGATGACCACCAGCACCACCACAGCAGAGGTGAGCACGCAGGTGAGGATCATCGCAGGCAGCAGCACGGCACGATGGTCGCGCAGCACGGTGCGCAGTGGCAGTTCGGCAGCGGCCTGGCGGCGGGCCTGCATTTCGAGGAATACCGGGGTTTCGCTGAGCCAGCGGCGCAGCCACACGCCGATCACACCGAATACGCCGCCAAGCAGGAAGGGGAGCCGCCAGGCATAGTCGAGGATTTCGGCTGGGGTGAAAACTTGCGCCAGCAGGGTCGCGGTAAGCGCGCCGAGCAGGTAGCCGAAGGTCAGTCCGGCTTGCAGGAACCCCAAGGCGTAGCCGCGATGGTGGGTGGGTGCGTGCTCGGCGACGAAGGTCCAGGCGCTGGGCACTTCACCGCCCACTGCGGCGCCTTGCAGCACGCGCAGCGCCAGCAGGATCAGCGGGGCGAAATAACCGATTTGCGCATAGGTGGGCATGATCCCGATGAGCAGGCAGGGCAAGGCCATCATCAGGATACTCAGGCTGAACACGCGCTTGCGCCCCAGGTGATCGGCAAAGTGCGCCATCAGGATGCCGCCCAACGGGCGTGCCAGGTAGCCGGTGACGAAAATGCCAAAGCTCTGCAACAGGCGCAGCCACTCGGGCATTTCAGGCGGGAAGAACAGTTGGCTTAAGGTCAGCGCGAAAAACACGAAGATAATGAAGTCGTAGATTTCCAGGGCACCGCCCAGGGCGGCCAGGCCCAGGGTTTTGTAGTCGGAGCGGGAAAAACGCTGCGCCTGTGGGGAAAAGGTGGCAGTCATGTGATGGCTCGGCAGACAAACAAAATGGCGTGCAGGTTATGAGTTGAGCCCATTGAAGGCAATCACGGCAGATATATTTGTTTTCCTCATGGATCGATGAAGATAACTGCATTCCCATATCAATGGCCGTAGCGGAACATGCCGTAAAACTGCCAACACCATAATAAATACAAGAGGAAAGACTCGTGGCCGATGCTATCGAAGAAAGCCGCTATGCCCGATTTGCCCTGCGCTGTTCCAACTTCGCCGAACGCTGGTTTCCAGACTCCTGGGTGTTTGCCGCCCTCGCCGTGATCATCGTCGCCGTCGCAACCCTGGGCATGGGTGCCGCGCCGACCGAAGCGGCCAAAGCCTTCGGCGATGGGTTCTGGAGCCTGATTCCATTCACCATGCAGATGGCCTTCGTGGTGATTGGTGGGTATGTGGTCGCCAGTTCGCCGCCTGCGGTGAAACTGATCGACCGTCTGGCGCGTATCCCCAAGAACGGCCGCTCCGCCGTGGCTTGGGTGGCCTTGATCTCGATGGTCGCCTCATTGTTGAACTGGGGCCTGTCCCTGGTGTTTGGCGGTTTGCTGGTACGGGCATTGGCGCGTCGCACTGATTTGCGCATGGATTATCGCGCGGCCGGGGCTGCGGCCTATCTGGGCCTGGGCGCTGTGTGGGCGCTGGGGTTGTCGTCGTCGGCCGCGCAGTTGCAGGCCAACCCGGCCAGCTTGCCACCGTCGATTCTGTCGATCACGGGGGTGATCCCCTTCACCGACACCATTTTCCTGTGGCAATCCGGCGTGCTCTTGCTGGCGTTGATCGTGGTATCGCTGATCATCGCCTATGCCACAGCCCCCGGCCCGAACAGCGCCCGCGATGCCAAGGCTTGCGGGGTCGACCCAGCCTTCAACCTGCCCAAGCTGCAAGCTCCCACCCGCCCGGGTGAATGGCTGGAACACAGCCCATTGCTGACTATCCTGCTGGCGCTGCTGGCGGCTGGCTGGCTGTTCCATGAGTTTTCGACCAAGCCGGCGATCAGCGCGATCTCGGGGCTGAACACCTATAACTTCCTGTTCATCATGACCGGTGCCCTGCTGCACTGGCGCCCGCGCAGCTTCCTCGATGCAGTGGCCCGTGCCGTTCCGACCACCACTGGCGTACTGATCCAGTTCCCGCTGTACGGCTCGATCGCCGCGCTGATGACCGTGGTCAAGGGCGGTGACGGCCAGACTCTGGCGCACCATATCTCGACCTTCTTCACCTCCATCGCCTCCCACGACACCTACGCGTTGCTGATGGGTGTGTACTCGGCAGTGCTGGGCTTCTTTATCCCGTCGGGCGGCGGCAAGTGGATTATCGAAGCACCGTATGTGATGCAGGTGGCCAATGACCTGCAATACCACCTGGGCTGGTCGGTGCAGATCTACAACGCAGCCGAAGCGCTGCCGAACCTGATCAACCCGTTCTACATGCTGCCGTTGCTGGGGGTGCTGGGCTTGAAGGCGCGGGACTTGATCGGGTTCTCGTTCGTGCAGTTGCTGGTGCACACCCCGCTGGTGTTGTTCCTGCTGTGGGCGCTGGGGACGACGTTGACGTATTTGCCGCCGGTGATGCCTTAAAAGCACCTTCTGATGTAACGCGTGGGGTTGTCCTACTCCAGACAACGGCAACCCCCGACTCCTCTCGCCAACACCTTTGATTAACCTGACTCGGACTCCTACTCACCTAGCACCAAGGAAACTCCGATGACGCCCCTATCCAAATCACTGGAAGAGTTGATCACTGATATTTACCAGGACGGCAACGTGTCGTTCACTGAGTACAGGGCCTTGCGAGACGACGCCGATCGCCGCATGGCGGCCGTTATCAAAGAGTTCGGCCAGCACAACAACGTGACCGCCTTTCAAAAATCGATCGACGTGGCCATGCAGTTATTGCAGACCAGCGTGATCGATGCAAAAAAGGCCAAGCTGACCGATACGGGCGAGGCCATCGTCAAAGATGCGGTGACTGCTCAGGTGGAGTACCTGCGTGCAGGCAGCCAGTTGGCACTGCGTCTGCTGTAATCCTCCGATTCAAATCGCTGTCTTCGTTCCGTCACATTCCGTTGCTACCGTCCTGCGAAATATCTTGCAACAACTCGCCAAGGACTCCCCGCAATGAGTGACGAGCACGAAGACCGCCCTACCCCCGATTCCGCCGACCAACCGCCCGTAGATACCAGCCGTCGGCGTTTCCTGGGAGGCGCGGCGGTGTTGGGGGTCGGTGCGACCCTGAGTGGCTGCGGCAATACCGGCGAAGTACCGGGCAAGCCGGTGGCGCGGCCACTGACGCCGCAAGAGCTGGACAAGGCCTTGCACGACCAGGTGAAAACCGTGGTGGTGATCTATGCCGAGAACCGCAGCTTCAACAATTTGTTTGCAGATTTCCCCGGTGTAGAGAAACCACTGTCGGCCCTTTCTGTCGCTGACGTCCAGCAACGCGACCGCGACGGCAGTGTGCTGTCCACCCTGCCTCCCACCTGGGGCGGCGTGTTGCAAGTCGGCCCGCAAACGGTGGACGGGGTGACCTACCCCAGCGAGGTGCAATTCCAGGAAAACCTGCCCAACGCGCCGTTCGCCCTCAAGGGGCCCAACGGCGAAGACCTGCCCCTGAGCCTGGTCACCCGCGATTTGTGGCACGTGTTCTACCAGAACCAGATGCAGATCAATGGCGGCAAGAACGACGGTTTCGTTGCCTGGGCGGACTCCGGTGGCCTGGTGATGGGGCACTACGCCCAGAGCCGGTACTCCCTGCGCCTGTGGGACGTCGCCAAAGAGTTTGTGCTGTGCGATAACTTCTTCCAGGGTGCGTTCGGTGGCTCGTTCCTCAACCATCAATACCTGATCAGCGCCACCGCACCGTTTTACCCGAATGCCGCGCAATCGGTGGCCAAGGCGCAGATCGCCACGCTGCAAAGCGATGACCCCACCGACCCGCGCCTCAAGCCGCTGGACAAGTCCCCGGCCAGCGCGATGACCGGCCCGCCACAGTTCGGCCCTAGTGCGTTGACCCCGGACGGTTACGGCGTGAACACCCTGGCGCCGCCTTACTGGCCGACCTGGATCCGCGACCCGGAAAACCCGGATTACTCCAAACCCGACCTGCCCAACGTGCTGGTGCCACAAACCCACGAGCACATCGGTGACAAGCTGTCGAAAAAGAATGTCGACTGGGCCTGGTACGCCGGCGCGTGGCAAGCCACCTTGGAGCAGTTCAAGGACTCGGGCGGCATTCCGAAGATTCCTAACTTCCAGTATCACCACCAGCCATTCAACTACTTCAAGCAGCAGGGTCCGGAAAATCGCGCCGAGCGTGACAAGCGCCTGCGCGATGGTGGTTTGGGGGATGAGTCGAGCACCAACAAGTTCTTCGCCGACGCCCAAGCCGGCAAACTGCCCGCGGTGACCTTCTACAAGCCTCAAGGCAACCTGAACATGCACGCCGGTTATGCCGACGTGGCCTCTGGCGACCGCCATATCGCCCGCGCCCTGAAAGTGCTGCAAGAGAGCCCGCAGTGGAAAAACATGGTGGTGGTGGTGACCGTCGATGAAAACGGCGGCTGGTGGGACCACGTGGCCCCACCCAAGGGCGACCGCTGGGGACCGGGCACACGGGTCCCGGCGATTGTGGTGTCGCCGTTCGCACGCAAAGGCACGGTGGACCATACGGTGTACGACACTGCCTCGATCCTGCGGTTGATCACCCGGGTGTTCCAGCTGGAGACCTTGGACGGCCTCAAGCAGCGGGATGACGCCATGATCGCTCGTGGCCAGAAGCCCATGGGTGACTTGAGCAATGCCTTGCAATTCAACCTGTAGGTTTTCTTATCCAATAGCGACACGCCGGGTGATTTAGTGCGCGGCTTTCCTGGTCAGCCGCTACTGTGTGGAGGTGGGCTTTCATCCCGCGCAGACGGGCTTTCGCTGACAAGGAAACAATCATGTTTAAACCGACCAGGCTGTCCTTCACCCTGGCCGCACTGATGGCGAGTGCGGTCGTACAGGCCGACATCGAGGTGCCGTTGGGGAACACACAGCGTGTGACCCAACTGTTCGCCTACCCCAATAACTGCAACGTGATCTGCTTTCGGCCATGGACGCTGGAACAGACTGCCGAGCACTATCTGAACCAGAGCCTGCAACGGGATGGATACAGTCGGGCGAAAGTCAGCGTCAAGACCCGTGACGGGCAAGTATCCGCCACGTTCAGCGGGGTTCCGGAGAGCTATGGCCAACCCCTGACCACGTTGCTCAATACCGCCGATCTGGCCTACCAGGGCGCCAGCAAGCTCAACAGCGATGGCAAGTGGGCCTATAACTGGTACCTGTTCCTGCCGCTGGGCATGGCCCTGGAAAACCGAAAAAGCATCGAGCTGCTGCATTTCCCGCCGGATTATTCCCTGACCCAGGCCCAGGATTACCTGGAATCGGCCACCACCGACCGCTGGGCCACCTTGCTCACGGATAACGGCATCCCGGCCACCGAAACCCCGGCTTACCAGACCATCATCGATATCGCGCCCATTGCCGCGCCATCCAACGCAGGCAAGGACCTGGAAACCGTCTACAGCTATTTCACCGATTACCAGACGCGCATGGTCCAGGAACTGAGCCTGTCGGCCAAAGGCGCTTTGCCCATGGTTGCGTTCGGCGCGCCGGTGCGCAGCTGGATCAAGCAGCAATACGGGCAGACCGTGAACGTGCTGAGCCTGGCGCAGATCAGCCCGACACCGGGCCAAAACGTGTCGGTGCTGGGCGCTAACCACCCAAGTTACATTTGGTATGCCGCAAGCCCCGACACCTACGACGGTAACGAGCAGAAAGCCGATGAGGCCGGTTTGAAGGTGATGGGCCAGGATCTGAGCGCCGCGTGCTGGCAGGCCGGGATGGGCCAGAAACCAGCAAGCGATCCGAATGTATTGCTCAAGGCATGCATGAACACCTGGCAAGTCACACGCAAGGAGCAGACCTGTGAGTTGTTTTATACCTCGGTGCGCAACTTGTCCCCGGAGGAGGCAAACGCAAAATGCGCCACGCCCGCCATCAAGACGCAGTTGAAACAACTCAAGAATGCCGCCCCCACCCCAGCCATTGCGGCCCCGGCGTTGTAGTTCGCACAAAAAACCGTCGATTTCTACTGTCAACATTGACAGTAGAAATCGGCACCATCTTCAGCGAGTCTTGAGCGGCGTACATCAGCTGCAAGACCGGTAGTCAGACACCACCCGCAGGTCGATGCAGCCTAAACCAGGAGAGTTATGAAAACTCAGGCCATGGATAAGGCTAAAACTGCTGTGAGTGACTGCCTTTACCCTTTCAAGTCCACGCTCGGACCGGGCTACCCTTCGGTCGAGCAATTCGAAGTGGTGCAGAACATTGAAGGCGTGGGGGTCGGAATCAAGGCACGCACGGCCTTTGACAGCCGTGTGTGCATCGCCAAAATCTCTGGCTATGCCCTGAACGAGCGACGCCTGCACACCTTGCAGCTATCGTCGCGCACCCACCTCTACGACTGTTGGTTCAGTGGCCTGTTTTCACATTCATGCAAACCGAATGTGTTTCTCGACCTGCACTATCTGGAGGTCTGGACCCTGCGGGACATCCGTCCAGGCGAGCTGCTGAGCATGGATTACACCATGACCGAAGACGTGCTGTTCCGGCAGTTCGCTTGCCAATGCGGCGAGCTGAACTGCAGGGGCTGGATTACCGGTCACGACGAGCTGCTAAGCGCCGAGGGCCAGGCGTTCATGGCCCAGTGGCGCGAGCGCAAACGCCCTTAGGCTTCACCCAGCGGGCGCAGGCGATATTGCGGCGGCAACTGCTCGAAACCACTGATGGTGGTGTTCAAGCTCTTCCAGCGGCCATCCTTGATGCCGTAGATGCAGCCATGGATCGACAGGCTCTGCCCACGGTGCCAGGCGTTTTGCACAATGCTGGTGTGACCGACGTTGGCCACTTGCTGGATCACGTTCAACTCGCACAGGCGGTCGACGCGCTCTTCTTCCGTCGGCAGCTGGGCCAACACGTCGCGGTTTTCGTAGTAGAGGTCACGAATGGTGCGCAACCAGCCATCGATCAGGCCGAACTGACGGTCTTGCATCGACGCGCGCACGCCGCCACAGCCATAGTGGCCGGTGACCAGGATGTGTTTGACCTTGAGCACGTCCACTGCGTACTGGATCACCGACAGGCAGTTGAGGTCGGTGTGCAGCACCACGTTGGCCACGTTACGGTGTACGAACAGATCACCGGGCAGCATGCCGACGATCTCGTTGGCCGGTACCCGTGCGTCGGAACAGCCGATCCACAGGTATTCCGGGGTTTGCTGGCGGGCGAGCTTGGCGAAGAATTCGGGATCTTCCTGTTTGATCGCGTCCGCCCAGCGTTCGTTGTTATCAAGCAGGTCTTGTAGTTCGTTCATCAGGGAAAGCCTCAGGAATGATGCGCAGTTTTGTGACTGACAACCCCACGTCCAGGTCACGCCCTGCCGGTGAATAACAAGCGTGAATTAGCTTGAATCTTTGGGCCGCCCAGCCTGTCCACACACTATAAGCCCCACAGTATGAGGATTGGCCATGACTGAATCACGACGTCCCTACGGCGCTACGCAGCCTGAACCCATAGATGACAATGAGGACCGCATGGGCTCGATGCGCGAACTGGATTTTGACGAAGAAGAACCGACGGCGGAGATCGGCGATGAGATCCCTCGTCGCGAACGTGAACACCGAATGCCCGACGAACGGGTGCGTGAAGCAGGTCTCACCGGCGCGTCCACAGATGATCACGAGCCGACTGATGATGATTTAAGTCCGGAAACGTTGATCCGTGAGGATGGTGCGCGCGATGCCCGTGAAGAAGGCGAGGATAACCCGGCGGATTACGACCTGAGCATCGTCGATGAAGATGAAATTGGCGGGGGTACTGGGTTGGATGAGGCCGAACTGGCGGATATCGACCCGATAGACGGTAAACCCTGATACACCTTCGCCCAGACTATTAACCCCGGCCTGTAGGAGCCTGGCTTGCCGGCGATGGCGATCTCGAGGACGCCATCGCCGGCAAGCCGGCTCCTACGGTTTTGGACGGTGTTTAATCGACCAGGGTGCAGGCCATCACGACCGCATCTTCGCGGCCACCGACGGCGGGGTAATAGTCGCGCCGGCGGCCAATTTCATTGAAGCCATAGCGCTCATACAGGCGAAACGCGCCGGTATTGCTGTCGCGCACTTCCAGGAAGCATTCACGGGCATTGGCGGCATAGGCGCGGGACATCAGATGTTCCAGCAACGCCAGGCCGAGGCCGCGGCCCTGGTTTTCCGGTTTCACGGTGATATTCAGCAGGTGAGCCTCGTCGAGGATGATCTGCACCACGCCATGCCCCACCTGCTGTTCACCTTCAAACATCAGCCAGATCTGGTACTTGCCCAACCCGTCGAGAAATATCCCACGGGTCCAGGGGTGGCTGAACGCCGCGTATTCGATTTTCAGCACGGCGTCGAGGTCGGCCTCGGTCATCGGGCGGAAGGATAAAGCCTCACTCATCGGTCGTTTTCCAGCGCGCCATCAGCCGGCGCATGGCTTGCCAGACATCAGCCTTACGCTGTGGCTCTTCCATTAATAATTCCAGGCCCGGCAGGGCCCATACCGAGCCCAGGCTTTCGACCTGGAGCTCGCGGTACCAGGCTTCGGCGTTGGCTTCGCCGGCAAATCGCACGGCGGGCAGGCCGATCAGCCACAGGCACACACAGGGTTCGTCTTCCAGGCGCGCCGATACAAAGCCTTGCACAAAATCCCTCGCGGCTTCCGGGCCCTGGTCCATGTTGCCGCGCACCAGCAGCGGCCAGCGCACCGGGTCGCCGACGATTTGCGGGCTGTCGGGCAGGCCGGCGGCACGCAGCATGTCTTTTAGCAGCATGTAGGCGGGGTCGCGGGTCTGGAAGCGTTCGCCGGTCGGCAACTCCACCAGCAGCAGGCAGCGCCCGGCCCGCAGCAATTGCAGGGCAAAACGCGGTGGCGGTACCACCGGGGCCTTGACCACCGGCGCGGCCTCTTCGACCACCTTGGCCGCCTTGGTGACTGGCGCGGGACGCGGCACTTCGATCTTCGCCCGTTCTACCACCGGGCGCGTTTGCGGGGTGGGCTCGACCACCGCCACGGGCGCGGCCGCCTCTTCCCCCGACGACTCGAACGCCTCGTAGGGCTCAAGCGCCTGCAACAGCTCCGGCCGCGACGGCGCGGCAAACGGCAGTTCGGTGCGGGGCAGCCAGTTGACCACCTGCATGGCGGTCAAGTAAGCGCGACGTCGGGACTCGATAAGCACAGCTCGGCCACTTGTGGATAACTAAAGAGCGGGGATTCTACCGCTGTTCGGTAACAATCGCCCACTGCGTACTGACCGGCTGTGGATAAATCCCGCGTCCGATGCAGTACAATCGCGACTTTTAATCGCCAACCAGCCGGCCATTCCCATGATCGAACCCAAGCGCGTCCTGCGCGCCCTCGCCGAACACTGGGCCTTACTTGAGCCACTGTGCGAACACTTCGACCAAGGCACCCTGAGCCTGGGCGAGCTGCGCGCACAACTGGCCGCCCAACAACTGGACAGCACGCCCCAGGACATCACCAGCCTGCTGGACGTGTGGATTCGCCTGGATATCCTGGTGCCTGTCGCCAAGAGCCCGAACCGATTCGAGCTCAATGCGCAGATCCACGACTTCCTGGCCTATCTTCGCAAGGAGCACCGGCTTGGCCTGTGCCTGGAAATCGAAGCCTACCTGCGCCACCTTGAGCGCCTGGCCGGTTATATCCAGGACGCCTTCGACATCCGTGATGGCCACGACCTGGCCCGCCAGCTGCGCCTGCTGGATATGCGCGTGCGCGACGTGCTGAAAAAGCTCGCCAACGACGAGCAGGCCCTCGCCGCCGTGGCCGACCGGGCCAAGACCAGCGATCGGCAGATCCCGCTGCGCCAGCGTTATGCCGAGGTATTGGCGACCTGGGACGAATACGTCGAACCCATGATCCAATTGGTGAACGCCGACGGCGCCTTCGAGCAAGGCGTGCGCAAGGTAGAAAACGTGCTGCTGCGCATGCTCACCGAGCAACAGCGCCTCGGCCACTTGGTGGACGACGACATGCTGCTGCGCACCCACGCACGCATCCTCGAAATGCAGACCAGCGCCCAACTGACCCTGCGCCATGCTCGCGAGCTGTTGCTGCCGCTGCGCGAAGAAGCGCGCCGGCACAACGCCGTGACCCGTGGCGCGGCGCTGGCCTTGTCGGCCATCCGCCGCAAGGGCCTGGACGCGGTGCCGCAAGCGGCGATGCCGATGTTCACCCGGCCGCAAAGTACCTTTCTCGGCAGTGCCAGCCAAGTCGAGGCGTACGTGTATGCCCTGGCGAATTTCGAGCCGAAACCGGCACGTTTCCCCAAGGCGCACAAATCCCACAAGGGCGACGCCCAGCGCGCACCGCGCACGGTCAAGGAGATGCTCGAGCGTTGCGAAGACGCACTGCCGATGCCAGACCTGATGACTTGGTTACTGGAGCAGGAACCGGACGGCGCCACCGACGAATTGCTGTACTGGTTCTCACGGCTGTCTCGCGAAAAACGCTTCAAGCGCGAACGCCTGGAGCGTCGCGATTACCACACACACGAGCACCAGGTCAGCCTGCGCTCGTTCGCCCTGCTCCCGGCCACGCCCGACGCCGCCGAGAATTCTGCGAGCACCGCTTCTGTAAGGACTTCGCATGCATCTTGATCTATCCGAACTGTCCCAGCTGGCGCCGATCTTTCGCGAGCTGTTCAAGGGTTACCACGTCAGCCGCCGCGACCCGGAGCTGTACGCGCAACTGTCGAACTTCCAGGACCAGTACCGCACGCTGTTCAGGGCCTTGGGCTTTGAGCTGGTCTGCGATACACGGGGTTTCTACTATTTCGTGCCGGACTCCGCCATCGCCAGCGCGCAGGTGAACAAGACCGCCCAGCGCCTGGCACTGTTTACCTTCATCATCGTCGAGCACTTGGCCGACCAAGGCCGCGACCCGATTGCCGTGCTCGACGGTGGCAGCCTGGGCCGTGATGAGTTGCCGTCGCTGCTGGAGAAGTACCGCGACCTGTTTATCCAGGCCGAGGTGCAGACCCAGGAAGAACTCGAAGAAAAAATCATGCGCCGCATGACCCAGCTGGGTTTTGCCAGCGAAGACAACGGTATCTATCGCTTCCTGCCGCCCATGCACCGTTTCCTCGATGTGTGCCTGTCGGTGCAGCAAGACCGCGACCTGGCGGCCAGCGTGCACAGCGTGTTGCCGCTGCCGGCACCGGTGATCATCGACGAAGACAGCGATGAGAAGCTGCTGAAAACCGATGACCCACTCGACTTGAGCGACTTCGCGGATGAAAGCGAAGAAGACGCACTGGCCCGTGCGATTGCCGAAGAACAGGAGACCGATGCATGAGCAAGGAACGCTACGGCATCCGCCGCTTCGCCCTATTGAACACGGCCGGTTACAGTCTGGGTTTGTTCCCGCTGGAAGAACCGCTGTCGGTGTATGGCGCGAACAACCTGGGTAAATCCGCGTCGATCAACGCCTTGCAGTTCCCGATCCTGGCGCGCATGTCGGACATGAGTTTCGGCAAGTACACCCTGGAACAATCGCGGCGCTTCTACTTCGCCACCGACACCAGCTACATCCTTGTCGAAGTCTCCCTGCCCCACGGCCCGCACGTGATCGGCGTGGTCGGGCGCGGCCCGGGCGGTGGTTTCGGTCACCAGTTCTTTGCCTATGCCGGCAAGTTGGACCTGGCTCACTACCAGAAGAATGACACCTGCCTGCGCCAGAAAGAGCTGTTCACCAACCTGGAGCGCGAAGGCCTGAAAGCCTACGAACTCAAGCCGGATGAACTGCGCCGTTTGCTGGTGGGCGGCCATACGTCGATCCCGCTGGACCTGACGTTGATCCCGCTGCGTTCCACCAGCGAGCAGAGCCTGAAGACCTTCCGCGCGCTGTTTATCAACCTGCTGCACATGCGCGAAATCACTGCGGCCAAGCTCAAGCAATTGTTTCTCGATGCCTTCGAACACAGCTTGCGTTCCGGCAGTGTCGATTACATCGCCGCGTGCGAAGAAGCCTTCCGCGATGTAAGGCGCATGGAACAGGACTACAACTCCCTGGTCGCCGCCGGCCCGCTGGTAGAAGCGCTGTCCAATGGTGTTCGCCAGCGCGACGTGTTGCGCGGTAAATTGCATCGCCTGTCGCCGCTGCTGGATTCGTTGCTGGGCACCTGGTCGGACTACGCCAGTGCACGCAAGGAAGAGCTGACCATCCAGGCCGAGCACTACCGCAACGAGCAGGACGCACTGCAGAACGACCAACGCGGCGGCACTCAGGAGCTGATGCGCCTGGAGCGTGAGATCAGCGGTATCCAACGCTGGTTGGGCGAACTGTCGGTGCTCAAGCACCGCTTTGCGTTGGTGGATGACGTGAAGGTGCTGGAGCAACAACTGCTGGCAGCCAAGGACGCGCACGATGAACTGGCGGGCGCGCTGGCGCAGTCGCGGCAGTTCAGCGCCGAGGATCTGGACGAGCGTTTGCGCGACCTTGAAAAGCGCTTGAAGTCGGTCAAGCAGCAACTCGACCACGCTGACAACAACAGCTATGCCAAGCTGCGGGAAGAGTTCTCGCAGCAGGACGTCGAACGTCTGATGCGCCTGTTCAACAGTTCGTTGTTCAGCCTGCCATTGGGCGAGCATGGCATCACGCTGGACGAGGATGGCCAGTGGGTCAAATCCCTGGAGCAGATCCTCGATGGCTTCAAGGGCGAGCGTTTTGAAGTGCCGGGGCTGTCCATCGACATTTCCCACATTGAGCCGCCAGCCTTGCAGGCCTTGGCGGATCGTGCGGCATTGCGCGACCAGAAAGAGCGCCTGGAAAAAGAACTCAAGCAGCTGAAAACCCAGCAGGCCGTCGCGTCTGACCGTGCCGCGAGCAAGACCCAGACTGAAGCGCTGTACCAGCAAGTGCTGGATGCGCAGAAGGCCCTTGAAGACTTCCGCCGTACCCAAACCCTGAGCGCGGAGGAAGGCGAGAAGCTGGAAAACCTGGCGCAGATGGAAGCGGCGCAGGATGAGTTGAAGCGCTCCAGTGATGCCTTCACTGAACGCGTCCAGCAACTGTCGGCCAAGCTGCAACTGGTCGGCCGTCAGATCGGCGACATGGAAGCCAAGCAGCGCACGCTGGATGATGCGTTGCGCCGTCGTCAGCTGTTGCCGGCAGACCTGCCGTTCGGTACACCCTTCATGGACCCGGTAGACGACTCCATGGACAACCTGCTGCCGCTGCTCAACGACTACCAGGACAGCTGGCAAGGCTTGCTGCGCGCCGATGGCCAGATTGAAGCGCTGTATGCACAGGTGCGCCTCAAGGGCGTGGCCAAGTTCGACAGCGAGGATGATGTTGAGCGTCGCCTGCAGTTGCTGATCAACGCTTATGCACACCGCACTGACGAGGCCCTGACCCTGGGCAAGGCACGTCGCGCGGCGGTGACCGACATTGCGCGGACCCTGCGTAATATCCGCAGTGACTACGACAGCCTCGAGCACCAATTGGCGTTGTTCAACCGCGAGATCAACAAGCGTCAGGTCTCTAACCTGCAAAGCTTCCGCATCGTGCTGGCGCCGAACAAAGAAGCCCTCAAGCATATCGACCAGATCATCCACAGTGCCGGTCAGTATGAAGAAGGCGAAACCCTCTCGGTGTTCGACCTCAGCCAGAGCGCCGAGCAGGACAACAAGAACGAAGAAGCCAAGGAATACCTGGCGCGCCTAGTGGCCGCCAACCATAACCAGTTGGGCCTCAAGGACTTGTTCGAGCTGGCGTTCGAGATCACCAAGGTACATGGCCAACCGGTGACCCACACCGACATCGATGGTGCCGCATCCAACGGCACCACCATGACCATCAAGGCGCTGACCAACATGTACTTGTTGCTGCACTTGATGGACCGCGACCAGGCCGGGCGTGTGCGTTTGCCGTACTACCTCGACGAAGCTGCGGACATCGACGAGAAAAACCAGGCGGCGCTGCTGGAAACCAGTTTGCAACTGGGCTTCGTGCCAATCCTGGCCAGTGTGAAACCGCAGGTGTCCGCCCAAGTGGCGATCGACCTGGAAGGTGGCAGTGGGCCGAACGGCATCTATATCGATGAGGCGGACTGGAAGTACATCCGTCGTCACGATGTGGTGAAGGCGACGATGAATGAGCCGGAGTTGGACGAGGTTTAATCCACGACGCTGAAATATGAAAAGGCCGCGATCTTATGGATCGCGGCCTTTTTTATGGGTTTGAATAGTATGGTGCTTTTGAGGGCCTCTTCGCGGGCAAGCCCGGCTCCCACAGTTGACCGAGTTTTTCCCTGTAGGAATGCGGTCGAGTGAGGAAGCCGGGCTTGCCCGCGATGGCCACGCCTCGGCCTATTTGCCGAGCGGGATTTTAGGCGCCCACGTCAGCCATTCATCTTCAAACTTGTCGAACAGCGGGAAGGTTTGTTGTGGCCTGGCGGCATTGCCCATGCGCTCGCCGTCCGGTGTCGCGAAGGCGATGCCACCGGCAACCAACGTCTCCAGGGACTCAGTACGCACGGTAGCGCCTTTGAACAGACCGAAGTCGAGGCCAAAGCCACTGGTGTTCCAGAAGCGACTGCCGCTGCGCACGAGGGGTGCGTACTTGGGTTCGATCAAAATATGGATCAGGACACGGTCAGCGGTTTGGCCCAACTCATAGCCTGTCACCTTGCCCACGGTGACTTCGCGGTAGGTGACCGGTACGCCTTCCTTCAGCGAGCCACGGCGTGCGGCGCTGAGTGTCAGGCTCAGGCCAGCTTCCTGGTGGACGGCCTCGGGAGGCTGGTCCAGCGCGACAAAACTCTTTTGCGGGCCGGCGTTTTTCGCGGCCGGTTGCACTTCGATGTATTGCCCGGTGACCAGGGTTTCCAGGTTGGAGGTTTTCATCAGGCCCAACTCGGGCTTGACCACCCAGAACTGGCTGCCGACGCGGGCGATGCGGTCCGCTACCTGGGTGATACGCGCACTGAGCAATACCGACTGCATGTCGGCACTGAGGTCAACACTTTCAATCTTGCCCACGTCCAGGCCTTTGAAGCGCACCGGTGTGCCAGGACGCATGCCGTCGGCGCGGTTGACCTTGATGGTCACCAGGGTACCGTGTTGGTTGGCGGCTTCGCGGTCGGCAAACAGGCGGAAACGTGGGATGCGTTTTTTCAACGGAACGTTGGGCTCCGGCGTTTCGAAGGCGATGCCGCCGGCCATCAGGCTGGCCAGGGATTCACTCTTCACCTGAATGCCGCCAGTGAGGCCGCCGGTCAGGGTGACGCCGCTGGCATTCCAAAAGCGCGTCGAGCCATTGACCAGGTTTTCGTATTCCTTCTCGATGTGAACGCCGATCACCAATTGCTTGTTCTTGCGCGAGAACTGGTAGCTCTGCACCGAGCCGACCTTGACCTGTTTGTAGAGGATCGGGCTGCCGACATCCAGGGAACCGAGGTTGTCGGTGAACAGCACCATGTGCAGGCCTGGAGAACGCAGATCCAACGGTGGTGCTTTGGCGCGCGCGACGAATTCACGCTGGGGAGCGCTGCCTTTGTCACCCGGGCGAATGGCGATGTAGTTACCTTTGACCAACGCTTCAAGCCCGGTGATGCCTGCCAGGGAGATGGAAGGCTTGACGACCCAGAACTGGGTATCTTGCACCAGGTAATCTTCGGCCAGCGGGTCGAGGGTCAGCTCCGCGTTGGCGCTGGACAGGTCCGGATCAATCTTCAGGGTTTTCAGGCTGCCAACCTGGATGCCTTTGTACATCACAGGTGTGCGACCGGCCTGCAGGCCTTCGAAGTCGGTGAGCTTGACCTTGACCTTGATACCGGCCGCAGCGGCGTCGAAATCTTCGTAGAGCCGAAATGGCAGGCTCGGGTCAGTGGGTGGGCTGTCCTTGCGGTTCTCTGGCGTGGCGAAGGCAATGCCGCCGGCGACGATACTGGAGAGGGACTCACTGCGGACTTTCACGCCGGAAAGGTTGGCGTCGATGCTGATGCCGCTGGCGTTCCAGAAACGCGTGTGTTTGCGCACCAGGCTGGCGTAGGTCGGTTCGATATAGACTTTGATCTCGACAGTGCTCTGGTCTTCGGAGAGCAGATAGCTTTTGACCTGGCCCACTTGAATCTGCTTGTAGAACACCGGACTGCCACGGTTGAGGGAGCCGAGTCGGTCGGCCTTGATCGTCAGGTGCAAGCCTGGCTTGGCGTCAGATAAGGGCGGCTCTTCGGAGAGTGCCTTGAATTTGCGCGTGGGCTCACCGTCGCCTGGGCTGGCGGCGATGTAATTACCCGAAACCAGGGTTTCCAGGCCGGTGATGCCGGCGAGGCTGACGCTCGGTTTGACCAGCCAGAAGCGGGTGTTGGTCTTGAGGTATTGTTCGACGTCCTTGTTCATCTCGATGGTCGCAATCACCCCGCGATTGTTACCTTCATCGTCCAAGGCCAGGGCCTTGACCTTACCCACCGGCATGCCTTTATAGACCACTTCGGTTTTGTTGACCTGGATACCTTCGCCGCTTTCAAAGCGTACCTGGATATCGATGCCCTGCTGGGAATAGGCACGCCACCCCAGCCAGCCACCGATGATCAGGGCAATCAGGGGCAACACCCAAATAGCCGACCAGTTGGAGGCTGGGCGGGTTTTAGCTTTAGGCAAATCACTCATGGTCGTCGTCCGACTCCGTGTTATCCCAAATCAGTCGGGGATCGAAAGTTACTGCGGCAAGCATCGTCAAGATCACCACACTGGCGAACGCTGCAGCGCCGAGATTGGCCTCGACACTGGCAAGTCGCCCAAAGTTTACAACCGCCACCAGGATGGCGATCACGAAGATATCCAGCATGGACCAGCGGCCAATGAATTCGATAAAGCGGTACATCACGATGCGTTGTTGCGCGGATAGCGGCTGGTGACGCTGCACCGAGAACAGTAGCAGACCGATGCCTACCAGTTTGAACGTCGGCACGAGGATACTGGCAATAAACACGACAGCCGCAATAGGAAACATACCGTGCTGCACCAGTTGGATCACCCCGGCCATGATCGTACTGGGATCACCCTGCCCGAGGGAGTTGATGGTCATGATAGGCAACAGGTTAGCGGGGATATACAGAATAGCTGCCGTGATCAGCAACGCCCAGGTGCGGGTGAGGCTGTTGGGACGGCGGGCATGGATCAGCGCACCACAACGGGTACAGGTTTGCTCGTCGGTATCCGGTTCTTGCTTGTTTAATTCATGGCATTCGGTACAAATCAGAATGCCCGCATCAATCGCCCGCATGATCATCCTCTCCTGACAACGCTTGCCAGATCTGGTGGGGCGACATCACCACCTCAAGTAACACTTGAACCATTAGCAGGCTGACGAAGCAGACCAGACCCAGGCCAACAGTGATGGACGCCATGTCGGCAAGTTTCACGATCGCCACCAGCACGCCCATCAAGTAAACCTCCAACATCCCCCAATCTTTCATGTGATGGTAGATGCGGTACAGCAGCAGTCCATAACTGCGGCCGACCTTCCAGCGGATGCTGAGTAGCACTGCCAATTGGCAAAGCAGCTTTAGCAAGGGGATACCCATGCTGCACAGGAAGACAACCGCAGCGACGCCCTGCATGCCTGTATCGAACAGACCGACGACGCCGCTCCACACGGTGTCTTCAGAAGACTGCCCGAGTAGATTGAGCTGCATGATGGGTAGAAAGTTCGCAGGGATGTACAACAGCAGTGCAGCCAGAACCAAGGCGAGACTTCGCTCAACGACATTGTGACGGTGAGCATAAAGCTCGTAACCGCAACGGGGGCATTGGGCTTTTTCGCCAAGGGCGAGCACTGGTTTGCGCATCAGCAAGTCGCACTCATGGCATGCCACCAGGTCGTCCAGTGGTAAATCCGATACCTCAAGGGCATCAACCGGATCGGACATAAGTAGGGCTCGGACTCTAAAAAAGGTTAGGTGCCTATTCTAGTGTTCTGGTTCAGAAATAACTGTGCAAATTTGTCGGGGGGGATTCGCGCTGATTGAGTTTTCGACCGCCCAAAACAAAACCCCATCTGCTTTCGCAAATGGGGTTTCGGAATTTAATCTTGACGATGACCTACTCTCACATGGGGAAACCCCACACTACCATCGGCGATGCATCGTTTCACTACTGAGTTCGGGATGGGATCAGGTGGTTCCAATGCTCTATGGTCGTCAAGAAATTCGGGTACTGAGTCGTGGCCAGCTGGCCTCGCTTCAGCAAATTGGGTATGTGATAGCTTTCGGTGTTTTGTGAA
>NZ_JAGYWD010000020.1:0-1231 GCF_018587885.1 Pseudomonas sp. VS40
TGAATCGCCCCGGATTCTCTAGACACCTTGCAAGCTCATTGCGTAACGCTTTTCAAACTCTACCGGTGACAGCTGATTGTTGAAACCATGGCGGCGTTTTACGTTGTAGAACATCTCGATGTAATCGAACACATCACTACGAGCATCTTCCCGCGTGATGTAGATTTTTCGCTTGATCCGTTCCCGTTTTAGAAGCTGGAAAAAGCTCTCGGCCACGGCGTTGTCATGACAGTTGCCTCGGCGACTCATGCTGGCAACCAAATTGTTTGCGCTCAAAAAGCTGCGCCAGTCGGAGCTGCTGTACTGGCTGCCCTGGTCGGAATGAACCATCACCTCTTGCTTCGGTTTACGCCTCCAAACCGCCATCAACAACGCATCAATAGCCAAATCACTGGTCATCTGCGCCTTCATTGACCAGCCAACGACCTGACGAGAAAACAGATCCAGCACCACCGCCAAATACAACCAGCCTTCATACGTACGAATGTAGGTGATGTCGGTGACCCAAACCTTGTTGGGTTCCACGACATCGAACTGGCGCTTCAGCAAATTGGGTGAGGCGACCGCTGGCTTACCGCCGTACTTTCCAGGGCGGCGTCGATAACCTGTCTGAGAGCGCAGCCCTTCAAGACGCATCAGCCTTGCCACGCGATGGCGCCCGCAAACTTCACCGACCTCGCGCAGATCGTCATGGATTTTGCGATAGCCATAAACGCCGCCACTTTCCAGCCATGAATGCTTGATCAAACCCAGCAGTCGCTGGTTGTCTTTGGCGCGTGCAGATTGCGGCTCAGACAACCAGGCGTAATAGCCACTTGGATGGACTTTCAGCGTCAGGCAAAGCCGTCGAATGGAATAGTCGCCGGCTCGCTGCTTGATAAAGGCGTACTTCAACCGCACTCCTTGGCAAAGTACGCGGCGGCCTTTTTTAAGATATCTCGCTCTTCAGTGACGCGCTTGAGCTCCGCTCGCAGACGACGCAGTTCAGCGTGTTGATCATCGTCTTGCTGTCGTTCTTCTAGAGGTTTGCTGTAGCGCTTTATCCAGGCATAGAGGCTATGCGTCGACACACCAAGACGTGCTGCCACCTCAGCGACAGGCAGCTTCTTTTCGGCCACTTGATTGACCGCTTGGATTTTGAATTCTTCGGGATAACGTGGGTTGCTCATGGCACCTCCTAATTGGCCTCAGTTTAAGGCAAAGAGGTGTCTACGAAACCCGAGGCGATTCA
>NZ_JAGYWD010000002.1:0-895993 GCF_018587885.1 Pseudomonas sp. VS40
GATTACATCGAGATGTTCTACAACGTAAAACGCCGCCATGGTTTCAACAATCAGCTGTCACCGGTAGAGTTTGAAAAGCGTTACGCAATGAGCTTGCAAGGTGTCTAGAGAATCCGGGGCGATTCAATTTGTGCCACGACGAAGCTCTAGTGTGGGAGCTGTCGAGCCCCAGAGAGGCTGCGAAGGCGGCGGCACTGCTGGCATTTTTATCGCCTGACCCACCGCTTTCGCAGCCTCGCTAAAGCTCGACAGCTCCCACAGGGGATCGGTGGTGTGGGTGGGATTTGTGCCACGACGAAGCACTAGTGTGGGAGCTGTCGAGCCCCAGCGAGGCTGCGAAGGCGGCGGCACTGCTGGCATTTTTATCGCCTGACCCACCGCCTTCACAGCCTCGCTAAAGCTCGACAGCTCCCACAGGGGATTGGTTGTGTGGGTGCAGTTTGTGCCACGACGAAGCTCTAGTGTGGGAGCTGTCGAGCCCCAGCGAGGCTGCGAAGGCGGCGGCACTGCTGGCATTTTTATCGCCTGACCCACCGCTTTCGCAGCCTCGCTAAAGCTCGACAGCTCCCACAAGGGATCGGTTGTGTGGGTGGGATTTGTGCCACGACGAAGCACTCGTGTGGGAGCTGTCGAGCTCTGGCGAGGCTGCGAAGGCGGCGGCACTGCTGGCATTTTTATCGCCGGAACCACCGCTTTCGCAGCCTCGCTAAAGCTCGACAGCTCCCACAAGGGGATCGGCTGTGTTGGCAGACATGACCGCCAAAAGCGCCAACAGAGGGCTCGGTGTTCTTTACAGGTCTTTAACCAACCGCAATGCATCATAGATCGCTGCATGGGTATTGCGCGCGGCTACTGCATCGCCGATCCGGAACAGTTGGAAGCGGCCGTTAGGGTTGGTCACGATGTTCTGCGGGTTCCCGGCAATCAAGTCGTGTTGCTCCACGGCCCCACCATTGCTGGAATGCGCGCGCAGGTCGAAGTACAGGTCGTCCAGGGGGAGGGTGCCGTGGTTGACCACCACTTGATCGACCACCCGCTGCTTGTGCACCTTGCCGTAGTCGCTGCCAAAGCTGACGAGCAGCCGACCGTCGTGTTTCTCCACCGTTTCGACCCGGTAGGTCACGGTAAAGGTCACGTGCAGGTCTTGCAGGCTGCGCATGTAGGGCACCAGGTTCATGGCCATGACTTCCGGGGCGAACGCGCGGTCCGGGGTGACGATTTCGACGCTGGCGCCACTCTGCGCGATCACCTCGGCGGCTTGCAGGGCGGCATGGTCGCCGGCGTCATCGAATATCAGCACGTGGCGCCCCGGCTTGACGTCGCCGGAAATGATGTCCCAGGTCGAGACCACCAGCTCATTCCCCTGGGCCAGCACCTCGGTGTGCGGCATGCCGCCGGTGGCGACAATCACCACGTCCGGCTCATGGGACAGCACTGTCTCGGCTTCGGCCCAGGTGTTGAAGTGGAACCGAACGCCGAGGCGCTCGCACTGGGCCATGCGCCAATCGATGATGCCGATCATCTCGCGACGCCGCTCACTCAATGCCGTCAGGCGGATCTGCCCACCGGGCCGGTCGGCGGCCTCCAGCACGGTGACGTCGTGACCACGCTCTCCGGCCACCCGCGCCGCTTCCAGCCCGGCCGGGCCCGTGCCGATTATCAGCACCTTGCGCTTCACCGCCGCCTTGGGAATGTCATGGTGCATGCTGGTTTCGCGGCCGGTCGCCGGGTTGTGGATGCAGTAGGCCGCGCCGCCCTGGTAGATACGGTCCAGGCAGTAATTGGCGCCGACGCAGGGCCGAATGTCTTCTTCGCGGCGCTCGATGATCTTGCGCACGATATGCGGGTCGGTCATGTGGGCGCGGGTCATGCCGACCATGTCCACCTTGCCCGAGGCAATGGCATAACGCGCGGTGGCGACATCCGGGATTTTTGCCGCATGGAAAGTGGGAAACCCGGTGGACGCGCGAATCTCGCCGGCAAAATCCAGGTGCGGCGAGTTGCGCATGCCCTGGATAGGAATCACATCGGTGAGGCCCGCATCCGTGTCGATATGTCCACGTACCACATTGAGGAAATCCACCAGCCCGCTGTCCTTGAGCATGTGCGACACCTGCAAGCCTTCGTTGGCAGTAAACCCGCCCGGCAAGGCTTCGTCGCCGGTGTAGCGCACGCCCAACAGAAAGTGTTCCCCGACCCGCTGGCGAATGCCGCGCAGGATATCGAAGGTAAACCGCATGCGGTTCTCCAGCGAGCCGCCGTACGGGCCGTCGAGGTCATTGGTGAGCGGCGACCAGAACTGGTCCATCAAATGCCCGTAGGCTTGCAGTTCCAGGCCATCCAACCCGGCCGCCTGCATGCGCTCGGCGGCGTCGACGTAGTCCTTGATGATCCGCTCGATGTCCCAGTCTTCCATCTTCTTCGGGAAGGAGCGGTGTGAGGCTTCGCGACGGTGCGACGGCGAAACCACCGGCAGCCAATCCGCCTTGTCCCAGCGTGTGCGACGACCCAGGTGCGTCAGCTGGATCATCACGGCCGCGCCGTGTTCGTGGCACTCATCCGTCAGGTCCTTCAGCCAGCCGACTACCTCGTCCTTGTAAGCCAGCACGTTATTGAACACCGGCGGGCTGTCACGCGATACCGCGGCAGAGCCTGCAGTCATGGTCAAGGCCACGCCGGCCTTGGCACGTTCGACGTGGTACGCGCGGTACAACGCCTGCGGCATGCCGTCCACCGGGTAGGCCGGTTCGTGGGCGGTGGTCATGATCCGATTGCGCAGAGTCAGGTGCTTGATCGTGTAGGGCTGCAGCAGGGGATCGCTGGACATCGGGGTGTGCTCCGTCGTGGGCATCATCAGGCTGGGCGATTTGAAATTAGGGTAAATGTACATAGGTGTCAATAATAGACGACACGTATGTACATTTCTATTGCGAGGCCCGGAAGTCGTCGCTAAGATCGCCTTCACCCCCTAGGAGGACGCCTGATGACTACTCAAATGCGCTATCGGAAAAAAGCCTGTGCCTACCTGCTCGGCCTTGCGCTGGGTGCCAGTGCTGCACTGACCCATGCGGAGCAAAAACCACCGGTACGCATCGGTTGGGTGAACTGGTCCGATACGGAAATCACCGTCAAGCTCGCCAGTACCGCGTTGCAGGAGCACCTCAAGCAACCGGTCAAGCTGGTGATGGCCGACATTGGCATCCAGTTCCAGGCACTGGCCAACGGCAACATTGACCTGATCCCGATGGTCTGGCTGCCCAGCACCCACAAGGCGTTCTATGACAAGTACAAAGACAGCCTCGAAGACCTCGGCGTGCTGTATGAAGGGCGAATCGGCATGGCTGTACCCACTTCGGTGCCGGTGGCGGAAGTGGCCAGCGTGGAAGACCTGAACAAGCCCGGGATCCGCGAAAAGTTCGACGGCAAGATCTTTACCTCCGAAGTCGGCAACGGCCAGTACAAGCTCACCGTCAAGGCGATTGAGGATTACAAGCTGAGGGGCTACAAACTGGTGGGGTCTTCGGAAAGCGGCATGCTCAACGAGCTGGACCGCAACCTCAAGCGCAACAAGTGGTCATTGGTCAACGCTTGGAGCCCGCACTGGATGTTCTCCAAATGGTCGCTGCGCTACCTGGACGATCCCAAGCAGATTTTCGGCGGCGCGGAGCAGATCCACGCCATGGCCCGTAAAGGCTTCAGCCAGGAACACCCCGAGGTGGCGTACTTCTTTGCGCATTTCTCCATCCCTCAGGCCGACCTCGAAGCGCTGATGATGCAGGCGCGGGAGAGTACGGCAGACAAGGCGGTGGCGGCGTATTACGCGGCGAACAAGGTGCGTTTTGAGGGGATGTTCAAGCCGGGGGTGGTTTCCCGGTAGGCATAGCCTTCTGCTCAAGGTTTCCGAGCCATTGTGGTGAGCGGGCTTGTCCCTCGCCCTACGATATCAGGCATATGAATAGCCGCCACGCGCTGCGCGCAGCGAATCGCGAACGGCATCGGTGCGCAACTGAAGTGTCATCTGCGCCTCGTCGATCACGATTTCTGCGACGATCAACACGCAGATCAGCGGCGCGGTCACGAACCAATGGCACCAGCATTGCGTCGCCAGTGACACGAAAACGCCGATGATCCACAGCGCCAGCATCCACTTTGGCGCGCGCTGTTGCAGCGGCACCCAGAACCTTTGCAGCCGTTTCAGGCGGGCCGTGTGCAGTCGCAGCGACTCTTCGAGGAGTGCGAGGTGACATAACGGTCGATGGCCGAAAGCTGTTCGGCCGTGAGCGGCGTTGCAATCGCCGGGGGCGCCGGCATCAGCAAAAGGCTAGTCGCAAGAGTTCGGAGCACGGAAACCTCTAAAACGTTGTCGCTGTTTTGGGAGGCGCCAGTGTGCACAAGGGGGGTGGAGTTTTACGGGGGGTTCGATGGAGGGGGCGTGGAGCCGATGGGAACGCAATCACAGGGGTTTGATGAATTTCACATACACCTGCTCAGGGTCGTGGTCGTCCAGGTTGTCGATCTGCCCGCTCGGCACGAATCCAGCCTTTGCAAACAACGCCTGGGCTGCGGTGTTTGACGCATTGGTCGAAGCAAACAGCTTGGGCGTCTTGCATGCCGCCTGCGCCGCCGCCAGCAACCGCAGCGCCACACCTTGACGCTGATGCGCCGGCGACACGACGACCAGCGCCACAAAGCCATGATCGAAAAAGTCATGGGTCAGCACCAGGTAACCGGCGCATCGGCCGGCGATGTCGACGGCAACCAGGCATTGTTGGCGAACCACGGCGTCATGGATGAACACGCGGCGATGGGTGTGGGCGGTTGCGTAGGCGTCCAGTTCGATCAGGGCACGCACGTCGTCGGGTGTGGCTTGGCGAATGGGATCTTTCGCGTAGTTGCTGTCGTTAGGCATTGCAAGCGTCCTGCCAATGTTGGAGTACTGCTTTGACAGAGCCTACTCCATGGGTTGCTGACCTGGAAACACCATTCCTTTCCAAAGTTGCCTTCTGGTTTTTGCCCGGCCTAATGTCGATATCAGACCAACTCCTGCCGCTCCCAGGCTATTTTTGATGAACTCAGGCCGCGTAAGGTGACCCATCATTAAGAAATGATGATCGCCTGACTCTTCAGTCAGTACACCTTGACGTCGATCACCGAGAACAACAAAAACAATGAATAGCCTGAATTCCAACGATTCCAACGGCCAGTTGGCGCAAGGCTTCAAGCCACGTCATGTGACCATGCTTTCCATTGCAGGCATTATCGGCGCGGGGTTGTTTGTCGGTTCCGGGCATGCGATTGCGGCGGCGGGGCCGGCGGTGCTGCTGGCTTATCTGTTCTCTGGCACGCTGGTGGTGCTGGTCATGCGCATGCTCGGGGAGATGGCGGTGGCCAACCCCGATACCGGATCTTTCTCGACCTATGCCGACCAGGCCATTGGGCGCTGGGCCGGCTTCACCATCGGTTGGTTGTACTGGTGGTTCTGGGTGCTGGTGATCCCTATCGAGGCCCTGGCCGCCGGGCATATCCTCAACCAGTGGTTCCCGCAGATCGACGCTTGGCTGTTTGCCTTGTTGTCGATCTTTTTGTTGGTGGTCACCAATCTGTTCAGCGTGTCCAAGTACGGCGAGTTCGAGTTCTGGTTCGCCATGGCCAAGGTGATCGCGATCATCGGCTTCATCGGCTTGGGCTTTGCGGTGCTGATGGGTTGGATTCCCGAGCGTGAGGTCAGTGGGTTGAGCCGGTTGATGGAGGAACACGGCGGTTTCGCGCCCAACGGACTGTCGGCGGTGGTTGGGGCCTTTATCACCATCATGTTCAGTTTTATCGGCACTGAGGCGGTCACCATCGCGGCGGCCGAATCCAGTAACCCGGCGCAGAACATCGCCCGGGCCACGCGCTCGGTGATGTGGCGCATTGGTGTGTTCTACCTGTTGTCGATCTTCGTGGTGATTTCCGTAGTGCCGTGGAATGACCCGTTGCTTGCCTCGGTAGGTTCTTATCAGCGCGCCCTGGAGCTGATGAACATTCCCCACGCCAAGCTGCTGGTTGATGGGGTGGTGTTGATCGCTGTGGCCAGTTGTATGAACTCCTCCATCTACATTGCCTCGCGCATGCTGTTTTCCCTGGGCAAGCGCGGGGATGCCCCCACGTTGATGAAGAAGACCTCGGCGGCCAGCGTGCCGAGGGCCGCGGTGATTGCCAGCACCATCCTGGGCGCGGGCGTGACCTTGTTCAGTTACTTCGCGCCGGCCGGGTTGTTCCAGTTTCTGCTGGCCAGTTCGGGCGCCATTGCCTTGCTGGTGTACCTGGTGATCGCCGTGTCGCAGTTGCGCATGCGCAAGATCCTGCGACAGCGCAACGTCACGCTCACCTTCCAGATGTGGCTGTTTCCCTGGCTGACCTGGCTGGTCATTGCGTTCATCTGTGCCGCATTGACGGTGATGCTGGTCACGCCTGAACACCGTTTTGAAGTGTCATCGACCATCGGCCTGGCCCTGATGATTTCCCTGGTCGGCTTGCTCACCGCGCGGCAACCCGAACGCACGCAAAATCCAGTGGCCGCAGCCTCACCGCCATGAGTGGCCGCCCCGTAAGCAGCATCGTGTTCTTGCTGCTGGACCAGTTCACCCTGATGTCACTGGCCTCGGCGGTCGAGCCCTTGCGCATGGCCAACCAGCTCTCGGGTCAGGAACTCTACAAATGGCACACCGCGAGCCCGGACGGCAATCCCGTGTGGGCCAGTGACGGCGTGCCCATCACGCCGGACGGTTCGATTCTCAGCGTGCCGTCCGCCGACATTGTGATTGTCTGCGGTGGCATCGGCATCCAGGGCACCGTGACGGGTGAGCTGGTCAAGTGGTTGCGCAGCCAGGCGCGTTACGCCAAGCGACTGGGCGGTATCTGTACCGGTAGCTTTGTGTTGGCACGCGCCGGTTTGCTGGATGGCTATGAATGCAGCGTGCACTGGGAATGGTTGGCGACCATGCAGGAGGCCTTTCCTCGTGTGACGGTCAGTTCCAGCCTGTTCAGCCTCGACCGGGACCGTCTCACCAGCTCGGGCGGCACGGCGCCGTTGGACATGATGTTGCACCTGATCGGCCGGGATCACGGGCATGAGTTGTCGGCGGCCATCTCCGACATGTTTGTGTACGAGCGCATCCGCAACGAGCAGGACCATCAGCGCGTGCCGCTCAAGCACATGCTCGGCACCCAGCAGCCCAAGCTGCAGGAAATCGTCGCGTTGATGGAGGCCAACCTGGAGGAACCGATCAACCTGGATGAGCTGGCTGCGTATGTCGCGTTGTCGCGTCGCCAGCTTGAGCGCATGTTCCAGAAATACCTGCACTGTTCGCCGTCGCGCTACTACCTCAGGCTGCGGCTGATCCGGGCGCGGCAGTTGCTCAAGCAGACACCCATTTCCATCGTGGAGCTGGCCGTGCTCTGCGGCTTTGTGTCCACGCCGCACTTCTCCAAGTGCTACCGCGAATACTTCGGTGTACCGCCCAGCGACGAGCGCTCCGTCACCGACAGTGAGCGAACCATCGTGCTCAAGCCGGTGATGCATGCGTTGCCTACGCCCGCGCCCATGAACGTATTGGAGCAGGCGCGGGGAGAGGCAACGTTTGCCAGCGTGAAAAACCTGAAGCCCTGACCTCAGCGCATGTGCAGGATGATCGGGCTGCTGCTCGCCGGGTCAGTGTGCCCGCGCAGCTTGCCCACTGCCTTCGCATCGACCGCGCCACCGTTATTGCCCCAGGTGCTGCGCACGTAACTCAGTACATCGGCGATTTCCGCGTCGGACAATTGCTCACGGAAGGCCGGCATACGGTAGGCATCCGGCACGCCGGCCGCTACCACGCGTTGCGAGCCGTTGAGGGTGATGTTGATCGCCGAGGCGCTTTCTTTCGCCAGTGCTGACGTGGCGCCGGCCAGGGGCGGCATCCACTCGGGCTGGCCCTTGCCGTCGAGACCATGGCAAGAGGCGCAGCGGGTGGCATAGGTATGGGCGCCGGGGGCGTCTTGAACCGCCGCCACTGCCTGATATTGCCAGGGTGTGCCGTCACGCTGTGGGTCGCCAGGCAATGACTTGAGATAGCGGGCGATAGCGGCCAGGTCGTCGTCCTGCATGAATTGCGTGGAGTTGTTGAAAGCCTCGGTCATCGAACCGTAGACCACCGCATGGGCGTTGCGCCCGGTCTTGAGGAACTGCACGATCTGCGGCTCGGTCCACCGACCCAAGCCGGTGTTGGGGTCCTGGCGCAGACTCGGCGCATACCAGCCGTCGAGCAGCGCGCCGGCAAGGAACGGCGCGCCGGATTCGTCCAGGGCTTTCTCGTTGAACGCCAGCCCGCGCGGCGTGTGACAACTGCCGCAGTGGCCGGGGCCTTGGACGATGTAGGCGCCACGGTTCCACAGGGCGTCCTGATTGGGCTTGGCCGCGTAAGTCGCGGTGGGCGCGAACACGCCGTTCCACAGGGCGATGGGCCAGCGCATGTTCAGCGGCCAGGGAATATCACTGGGAATATTCGGTTGGTTGGCCGGTTTTATGCCCTGCATGAAAAACGCGTACAGCGCTTTGATGTCGTCATCGCTGAGTTTCACGTAGGACGGGTAGGGCATGGCCGGGTACAACCGGCGGCCGCCGGGTGCTACGCCATGGCGCACCGCACGGTCAAAATCGGCCAGGCTGTAAGTGCCGATCCCTGTCTGCTTGTCCGGCGTGATGTTGGTGGCGTGGATAGCCCCCAGCGGTGTAGCCATTTCCAGGCCACCGGCGAACGGCGCCTTGCCCGCCAGACTGTGGCAGGCCACGCAGTCGCTGAGGCGGGCGACATATTCGCCACGGCTGACCAAGGCGGACTCGAAGGGGGCGGCGGCCTGCGCCTGTTCGAACGGTGTAGCAGGCTCACGGGTGACGTACCAGGCCAGCAGGCCTGCCGCGACCAGGCAGGGCAGCGCCAGCCAGCCTGCGGTTCTTGCGAATCGACGGTTGTTCATGGGCGTTTCCTGAAGGTCAGCTGAAGGTGTGTCGGCTCATTGGCAGGCTGCGAACACGCTGGCCCGTCAACTGCGCCACCGCATTGGCCACGGCCGGTGCCACGGCCGGCAACGGCGGCTCGCCGATACCGCCCATCTTTTCGCCACTTTCAACCACCCGTACATGCACCCGCGCCATTTGCGCAGGCGCCAGGATCGGGTAAAGGTCGTAGTTGCGCGCCCGGGGCTTGCCATCCACGTACACCGCTTCTTCCAGCAAGGTCTGGGACAAGCCCAACGCCACGGCGCCATTGACCTGCGCTTCGACAATCGCCGGGTTGACGATGCTGCCTGGGTCGATGGCCTGCCAGATATCGTGCACCCTGACCTTGCCATTCTCGATGGACACTTCGGCGATCGCCGCCGTATGGGAGCCGAACGGCGAGGCCATGGCCACACCGCGTGCGCGCCGGCTGCCGTCTTCGGCGGTGAAAGGGCCGCGCTTCCAGCCGCCGGACAACTCAACCGCCGCTTGCAGCAAGGTGGTCAGCCGTGGGTTGTCGCGCAGCAGGTGCAGGCGCAACTCATAGGGGTCATGTTTGCCCTTGTCCGCGAGCTCGTCGAGGAACGACTCGTAGAAAAAGTCATTCAGCGAATTGCCCACCGAACGCCAGTAGCCGAGCATGGGCGCGCCTTTGACGTAGATCTGCGCGATGCGTTTGTTGGGGATTGCATAGGACTTGCCCGACAACCCTTCGACCGCCGTGGGGTCGATCTTGTCGCCCTGTTTGCCGGCGAGGGCTTCGGTCGGGCCTTCGGTGGCGCTCACCGCTTCGATGGCCACCGGCAGGCCTTTATCATCCAGACCGGCGCGGAACTTGACCACCGCCACCGGGCGCAATACATCGCGCAGGAACTCTTCCTCACGACTCCAGATCAGCTTGACCGGACGGCCCACCGCCTTGGCCAGCGCGATGGCCTGCGGGTAGGGGTTGGCCGAGTCATACAGGAAATGCCGGCCGAAAAAACCGCCGAGCAACGGCGAGTGCAGATTGATCTGCGCAGGGTCCAGGCCGGTGCGCTTGGCGATATCGCCGCGGAACATGTCCGGCGCCTGGTTGGGCAACCAGATATCCAGGGTGCCGTCGGGGTTGAAGCGTGCCAGGGCGGAGGGTGGCTCCAACTGGCCGTGGTTGAGGTACTGGTTGTGGTACGTCGCTTCTACCTGGGTCTTGGCGCCTTTGAGCGCGGCGGCCACGTCGCCTTCGTTCTCGTCATCACGGGCCGGCCCTTGCTGGGCGGCGAGGAACTCGAAGTGCTTGTCGCTGGAAAAATCCGCCGGCATGACCCGCAGTGCCGAGTCGGCAGCCGCTTCCTGCCAGTCGACCTGGATTGCTTCTACCGCACGCTTGGCGTGCCACCAGCGCTCAGCCACCACGGCCACCGCGCCGGGCAGCACGTGCACCGAATGCACGCCTTTCATCCCTTCGACCTGCGACTGATTGCGCAGGCTGCCCACGGTCATGCCCAGGCGTGGCGCATGCTGTACCGCGGCGTGGAGCATGTTGTCGACTTTCAGGTCGATGCTGTAGAGCGCCTTGCCGGTGGATTTATCGTAGGCGTCCAGGCGTTTGACTGGCTTGCCGATCCAGCGGAACTGGCTCGGGTCGCGCAGGATGATGCTGGCCGGGTCGGGCACTGGCATGTCCAGGGCGCGACCGGCCAGCTCACCGTAGCCCAGCGACCGGCCGGACGCCGCGTGCACCACGCGACCCGGCTGGGTGGTCAGTTCGCTTACCGGCACGCCCAACTGCTGGGCGCCGGCCTGCAGCAGCATCGCGCGGGCGAGGGCGCCCAGGCGGCGCATGGTCGGGTAGCTCATGCGCACCGACATGCTGCCGCCGGTGATGCGCATACCGTTTTCCATCACCACGTAGGCTTCGCCGGGCGGTGCGGCCTCGACGATGAATGTGGCGGGGTCGGCGTCCAGCTCTTCACCGACAATCTGCGCCATGGCGGTGTGCGTGCCTTGCCCGCCTTCCATGAAGGGGCTGAGCAGGCGCACCGTGCCGTCCGGACGAATCTCCAGGAAGGCCGGCACCTGGGTGCCGCGTTCGGCGGTGGTGGCGGCTTGTACCCGGCCCGAGCCCAGTGGCAGGCCAAAACCAATGACCAGCGCACCCACGGCCGTACTCGCCAGAAAGCGGCGGCGCGACAGGTTCACCGGTGCATCGAGCAGTTCGTTGATGAGGTTCATCAGACACCCCCCTGCTTGGCCAGGTCGTCGACGGCCGCGTGGATGGCGTTATAGGTGCCGCAGCGGCACAGGTTGATCATTGCCGCGTCGATCTGCGCCTTGCTGGGCGCCGGAGTGTGCTTGAGCAGCGCCGTGGCCGCCATCACCTGCCCGGACTGGCAGTAACCGCATTGCGCCACCTGATGCTCGACCCAGGTCGCGACCACACGCTTGCCCACTTCATCGGTTTCAATCGCTTCGATGGTGGTGATTTCGCGCCCGACCACCCCAGCCACCGGCGTGACGCAGGAGCGCACCACATTGCCGTCCACCAATACTGAGCACGCGCCGCACTGGGCCAGGCCGCAGCCATATTTGGTACCCGTCAGGCCCAAGTCATCGCGGATCACCCACAGCAATGGCGTGTCCGCGTCGGCATCCACCTGATAGGCCTTTTGGTTGATTCGTAATTCCATGGCTCACCTGCTGATCGACGGTAGGTGCGGCCTGTTTTAGTGATGAACGCAGTGGCCGCTTATCGTCGAACTCTAGACCAGTGCGCCAGGGCTATCTATCCATTAGTCGCCAAGTCGGAGGATTGGGCAAGTATTCAACAGGATTGTGCGACTACGACTCAGCCGTTGGCCGCACGAAGTCCTCCTCGAAGTGCTCATGCTCACCCCGCGCATCACCCTGGCGTCGCAGTACTTCCATCTGCCGCAGTTCCACCCGCCGAATTTTCCCGGAGATGGTCTTGGGCAGTTCGGTGACGAACTCGATACGTCGCACCCGCTTGTAGGGCGCCAGATGCTCACGGGCGAAGGCGAGAATGTGTTGGGCCAACTCCGCGCTGCCCGGTTCGTCGTGGGCCAGGATCAGGAACGCCTTGGGCACGGCCAGGCGTAACGGGTCGGGGCTTGGCACCACGGCCACTTCCATGACGGCCGGGTGTTCGATCAAGGCGCTTTCCAGCTCGAACGGACTGATGCGGTAGTCGGAAGCCTTGAACACATCGTCGGCGCGACCGACGAAGGTGATGTAGCCGTCGGCGTCGATCTGCGCGGTGTCGCCGGTGCGGTAGTAACCGTCACGCATGACCTCGGCGGTTTTTTCCGGGCTGTCTTCATAGCACAGCATCAGGCCGAGCGGGCGTACGTCCAGGGGCAGGGCGACTTCGCCCTCAGTGCCGGGACAGCCATCGGGATCAAGCAGGGCCACTTGATAGCCCGGCAGCGGGCGGCCCATGGAACCTGGCTTGAGCACCTGCCCGGGGGTGTTGCCCACCAGGGCAGTGGTTTCCGATTGGCCAAAACCGTCGCGCAGCGGCAGGCCCCAGGCGTGTTGGATCTGCTCGATGATTTCCGGGTTCAACGGCTCACCGGCGCCGACCAGTTCGCGCAGGCTCAAGCGCGGTTTGTAGCTGGCGAGGTCTTCCTGGATCAGCATGCGCCACACCGTAGGCGGCGCGCACAGGCTGGTCACGCCATAGCGTTCCAGCGCACTGAGCAAGGCCGGTGCGCTGAACCGCGCGACGTTATGGATAAAGATGCACGCCCCGGCATTCCACGGCGCGAACAGGCAACTCCAGGCATGCTTGGCCCAGCCGGGCGATGAGATGTTCAGGTGCAGGTCGCCTGGTTGCAGGCCGATCCAGTACATGGTCGACAGGTGGCCTACCGGGTAGCTCTGATGGCTGTGCAGCACCATCTTCGGCTTGGACGTGGTGCCCGAGGTGAAGTACAGCAGCATCGGGTCGGTGGCCAAGGTTCGGCCTTCGGCCTCGAAGTGTTCGGGGTATTCAAAGGCAGCGCTGTGCGAAACCCATCCGGCAGGCGCCGAGCCCACGCAGATACGGCTGCAACCCTCCGCCAGGCCGGCGAATTTGTGCACATGCGCATCGCCGACCACCACATGGCGAACCTGCCCGCGTTCGATGCGGTCACGCAGGTCATCCGGGTTCAGCAGGGCGGTGGCGGGGATGACCACTGCGCCGATCTTGAAGGCCGCGAGCATGGTGTCCCACAACGCCACATCGTTGCCGAGCATCAACAGCACACGATCACCCCGGTGTACGCCAAGGGCACGCAAGTGGTTGGCCACCTGGTTGGAGCGCCTGGCCAATTGCTGGAAGCTGTAGCGCTGCTCGCTGCCGTCCTCTTCGACGATCCACAGCGCATTCGCCGCATTGCCCTCGGCCATGGCGTCGAAATAATCCAGGGCCCAGTTGAATTCGCCCAGCTGCGGCCAACGGAAATCCCGTACGGCGGTGGCGTAGTCGGTGCGGTGAGCGAGCAGAAAATCCCGAGCGGCCAGGAAGGGCTGGGTCATGGTGGCTGTCCTTAATTATTGTTGTGGGACTTGCCCCCGGCTGAACCGAGAGGCTGGACCGAGTATAGGCACGCATAAATCAGAGCAGAACGCTCAAAAACACCGGTGCGTTGTGCAAAAAAGTCATGGGTGTGCACCGGCGCGGTAGCGTGATTGACGATCAAGACGTAAAAGTCCAATATGGAATTATAAGTACAAAAGCACCGCTGCTCTCTCTTTCTTCAGGCTTGCCAAAACCAACAACAACTTGCGAGAACATCCTCATGAAGAAACGCGCCCTCATTACCGCCCTGGCCTTTGGCCTGCTTGCGTCCAGCCACTTGGTGGCCGCCGAGAAAACCCTGCGCATTGGCATCGAGGCGGCTTACCCGCCCTTTGCGTCCAAGACCCAGGAAGGCAAGATCGTCGGGTTCGACTACGACATCGGCAATGCGCTGTGCGCGCAAATGAAGGTCAAGTGCGTATGGGTAGAAGGCGAGTTCGATGGCCTGATTCCTTCCCTCAAGGTGAAGAAAATCGACATGGCATTGTCGTCCATGACCATCAACGAAGACCGTAAGAAGTCGGTGGACTTCACCCACAAGTACTACTTCACCTCATCGCGCCTGGTGATGAAGGACGGCGCGATGGTCGATGACCAGTACGCCAGCCTCAAGGGCAAGACAGTCGGCGTGCAACGCGCCACCACCACGGATCGTTACGCCACCGAGGTGTTCGAGCCCAAGGGCATCAACGTCAAGCGCTACAGCAATAACGAAGAGATCTACATGGACCTGGCTGCCGGGCGGCTGGATGCGATCTTTGCCGACACCATTCCCCTGAACGACTTTTTGCAAATGCCACGGGGCAAGGGCTATGCGTTTGTCGGCCCGGAACTCAAGGACCCGAAATACGTGGGCGAGGGTGCCGGGATTGCCGTGCGCAAGGGCAATACCGAGTTGGTCAGCGAGTTGAACGCGGCGATCGACGGCATCCGCGCCAGTGGTGAGTACCAGAAGATTTCGCAGCAGTACTTCAAGTCCGACATCTACGGCGACTGAGAGGTCTACGCGGACTAAATGTGGGAGCGGGCTTGCTCGCGAATGCGGTGGCTCAGTTGGCCTATCGGGTGGCTGACACTCCGCATTCGCGAGCAAACCCGCTCCCACACTTGTCCGGCGGTATTTCCAGCCGTACCGATCAGCCCTTCAGTTCTTTCAAATGCTTGTAGACCGTCGCCCGCCCCATGCCCAGCACATTGGCCACATAGTTCGAGGCGCTCTTGCCCTTGAATGCCCCCTCGGCGTGCAGTGCCAGCACCAGCTCACGCTTGTGGTCACGGGTCAGCAGGTTGAGGCTCAACTGACGCTCGCGCATCCACGCATGCAGAAACGTATTGATACGCTCCTGCCAGTCATCGCGAAACAGCGCGTCCGGTTGCGGGATCAGTTTGCTCGGCGACAGGAACAGGTCCAGCGCCGCCTTGGCGTTTTCAAACAGCGAGATATTCAGGTTGATGCACAGCACCGCTAGCCGGCGGCCTTTGTGGTCGTGCAGCACGGTGCTCAGGCTGCGAATTTTCTGACCGTCCCAGTTAAGCTTTTCGTACGGGCCAATATTCACTTCGCTGACGTCAGCGTCGAGCATGTCTTCCAGTGCCGAGTCATCACCAATGCTGCGCTTGGACAGGTTGTTGGCGATGTAATCGACTTTTTGTGAACGCAGGTCATGCAACACCGCTTCGGCGTGAGGGAAGAACAGGGTGGCGATGGCGTCGGCCATCGCGCGGAAGTTCTGCATGACCTTGTCTTGTTCAGCGGTGTTCATCAATGCGGCTCCAGGCGGGCAGGGGAGAGCATACCAGCGTCGAGGCCGAACTGCGTCAGTGCCTCCGGCAGCGGCGCGCCACGCACCAAGGCCGCGCTCGCCTGGCCCATGGCCGGCGAGGTCTGGATGCCGTAGCCGCCCTGTGCCGCCACCCAAAACAGGCCCGGTATCATCGGGTCGAAACCCGAAAGCAGGTCACCGTCGTGCACAAAGCTGCGCAGGCCGGCCCAGGTACGGGTCGGGCGGCGGATGGTCAGGGTGGTGGCTTCTTCGATCTGATAGATGCCCATGGCGATGTCCAGTTCTTCGGGCTGGATATCCTGGGGCTCGACCGGGTCGGCGTTGGCTGGCGAGCCGAGGAACATGCCGGCGTCGGGTTTCATATAGAAGGATTCGTCCAGCGCCACCAGCATCGGCCAGTGATGGCTGTCGACGCCTTCTGGGCCGGCGAAGATGAAGGCCGAGCGCCGCTTGGGTTGCAAGCCGATGGAGGCAGCGCCGGCGAGCCCACCGATATGGTCGGCCCAGGCGCCGGCGGCATTGATGATCACCGGCGCCGTGCAGGTGGCATCCTGGGTGTGCACCTGCCACATGCCGGCGGCGTCGCGGCTCAAGCCGAGCACGTGGCTGTCGGTGCGCACCTCGCCACCGTTACGGCGGATACCGCGCAGGTAGCCCTGGTGCAGGGCATCGGTGTCGATGTCGCTGGCGGTGGGGTCATACAGCGCGCCGTGGACTTTTTCGCGGCGCAGGATCGGCAACTTCGCACAGGCTTCATCGGCACTGAGCAATTCGACCTGGGAGACGGTGGCCTTGGCGTTCAGGTATTGAGCGTTCAACTCGGCCGCATCGCCGAGGAAATCCACGGTCATTTCGCCCCGTGGCGTCAGCAGCGGGTGTTCGCAGAAACCCGTTGGCGGGTTGTCGAAAAACGCCCGGCTGGCCAGGGTTAGCGCGCGCACCTGCGGGGTGCCATAGGCGGCGGAATACAGGGCGGCGGAACGCCCGGTGGAGTGATAGGCCGGGTGGCTTTCACGCTCCAGCACCAGCACCTTGCCGTGCTGCGACAACCAGAAACCGGTGGACGCGCCGGCAATGCCGCCGCCGATGATGATGAAGTCTGCGTGGCTCATAGTTGTCTCCAGAGGGCATGGGCCAGTGCGATGTCTTCCAGGCCCAGGCCGATGGAGCGGAAGAATACGTGGCGGTCGTAGGTCGGGCGCGGCACCTGTTCGCTGAGCAATTCAGGCAGGTCACCGACCACGGTGCGTGGGTCCCAGCCGTGTTGTTCGGCGGCGATCAGCATCTCACCGGCCGAGCCTGGGGTGGTTTGTCGATAGTCGCAGAATACCTGCATCGCGCTGAGACTTTGTGGCGGGACCTCATGGGCACGCGGGGCATTGGTGCTGATCGAGGTGATCAGCGCCGGTTTGCTCAGGCACGCCGGGTCGAGCACCGGCCCGGCCGACGAGGTGCACAGTAGGATCACGTCGGCGTCTTCAACCGCCATGTCGCTGCTGTGCGTGATGACCACCCGAGGGTCCAGGCGCTTGATGCCTGCGGTGGTCTCGGCGCTGGCGTTGGCCAGGCTGGGCGAAAATACGCTGATGCTCTGCCAGTCTCGCAGGTGTCGGGCGTAGTGCAAATGCGCCTGTGCGACCTTGCCACTGCCAATGATCGCCAAACGCCGCGCGGACAAGGGCGCCAGCGCATCCACTGCCAGGGCCGTGGTGGCGGCGGTGCGTGCCGTGGTCAGCTCGGCGGCATCGCACAACAGCACTGGCTGGCCGGTCTGCATCGACATCAGCAAGGTCCAGGCCGTCACCAGCGGTCCTTGCTCGCGCACGATATAGGGCGACGTCTTGACCCCATACACCCCATCCTCGGCCAGCACGCCCAAGTAGTTGATGAAGTCTCCCGCCGCGTGGGGGAATTCTACCCACTGCTGTGCCGGCTGCACCGCTTGTCCGGCCGCCAGGTCTCGGAACAGCTTGCGCAGGATCTGCGGTACATCGACCTGGGCGAGCAGTTCGTGGGCCTGGGCCGAGTGGATCACATGAGGCGAGCTGGACATGGGGGGCTCCGCAGTTAAACTAATTTGTCCATTATGGACTTTTAGTTCTGTCGAGCAATATCCCACTGCAAAAAAGCTGGCGCGATGCGCGCCTCACTTGCCCAAGTGCTGATTCATCAGGTTGTCCAGCACCGGTCCCCGGCTGGCCGCTTGCCATTCGTGAAAGTGCTGGCAGCCCTCTACATTCGCGTCTGCGATATTGCTGCGTGGGTCACAGATCATCGACCAGCGTTGTTGCAGCGACGGGTACTTGATGAAGTCCGCCCGCGTTGGCGGTTGGCAGCCGAGCAAGGCAATGGCGGACATCACGGCAGCGGTGGTTTGAAAGGCGGTGGAGGGGACGATGTTCCAATTCATGATGATCAACACTCCCGCAGGAGAGCCCTTGAGATAGTTCTGCAGCGGCCTGGAGTGGTGTGGCCGCAGGCGCATCCTACGGGCGAATTGGTTCCTCAAAAAGATCCACTTATGATTGATTGGGTAGAGCCATTATGTCGCCGTATAGCGAAACCCCGCGGACAATTTGCCCTTCAAATAACTGACCAACGCGCTCACCGACTTCGGCACATGGGGCGAATACGGTCGGATCAGGTAGATCTCATCGGCGAACGCGCCCTTGAGCGTCCAGTCCTTGAGCACCTGCACCAGCTTGCCGCTGGCCAGGGCGGCATGGGCGCTGAAGTCCGGGAGCAGGGCGATGCCCAGGTGGTTGAGCGCCGAATCGCGCAGGGCCTCGCTGTTATTGGTGGCGAAGCTGCCAGCGATGGGCACGGTGAGGCGCTCAATGTTTTTTGTGCCGCGCTCAAAGGTCCAGGCGGGCTGGTCGGTGCCGCGTGGGTAGAACAGGCAGTTATGCGCGGACAGGTCGCCGGGTTGGCGTGGTTCGCCGTGGCGTTGCAGGTAGTCGCGGGTGGCGACCAATACTGAGCCGGTGTCGCAGAGCTTCCACGCCACATGGGTTTCCGGCACCTGGAAACCATGGCGTACGGCCAGGTCGTAGCCTTCGGCGGCCAGTGAACTGAGGGCGTCGGATACGTCCAGTTGGATGCGCACCTGCGGGTACTGCTGCAAGAACTCCGACAGATGCGGCACCAGTTGCTGACGGGCAAACGCCACCGGCGCGGTGAGGCGCACCAGCCCGCGAATTTCCCCGGCCGAGTCGCGCACCGACGAGAAGCTGCGGGCGATCTGTTCATAGGCGCTGCGCACGTCGCGGGTCAGCGACTGCCCCGCATCGGTGAGCCGTACGCTGCGCGTGGTGCGCGTCACCAGTCGGGTACCGGTGGCCTTCTCCAGGTCGGAAATGCGCTGGCTCACCGCCGACTTGCTCACGCCCAGGCGTGCGGCGGCGGCCGTGTAGGTACCGTGTTCCTCCAGCACTGACAGCCAGTGGATATGGGTCCAGAGCCCTTCGATCTCAGCCTTTTCCATGGGTGTATTGTTCGCTGTTGTGGACAATAAGTTCTGGATTCTGCTCTGGTTTGGAACAAATCGAAAGCCTATCGTGTGCGCCAACGCTACTCACCTGGGATCGCCTGCCATGACCACCACCATCGAGCACTACATCAACGACCAGCGCGTGTCCCGCGATGATCGCTATCAGGACGTCTACAACCCGGCCACCGGCGAAAAGACCGGCCGCGTCGCCCTGGCCAGCCGCCAGACCGTCGCCGAAGCCGTCGCCGCTGCCCAGGCCGCGTTCGCCGGCTGGGCGGACACGCCGCCGATCCGCCGTGCGCGTGTGCTGTTCGAGTACCTGCACCTGCTGCGTGAGCGCAAGGATGACCTGGCGCGCATCATCGTCGCCGAACATGGCAAGGTCTTTACCGACGCCCAGGGCGAAGTCGACCGTGGCATCGACATCCTCGAATTCGCCTGTGGCATTCCCAACCTGCTCAAGGGCGAGCATTCCGACCAGGTTTCCCGTGGCATGGATAACTGGACAATGCGCCAGCCCCTTGGCGTGGTCGCCGGCGTTACGCCGTTCAATTTCCCGGTGATGGTGCCGATGTGGATGTACCCGATCGCCATCGCGGCGGGCAATACATTCATCCTCAAGCCAAGCCCGACCGACCCGAGCGCCTCGCTGTTCATGGCCGAACTGCTGCGCGAAGCCGGCCTGCCCAAAGGTGTGTTCAACGTGGTGCAGGGCGACAAGGAATCGGTGGACGCGCTGATCGAACACCCGGACGTCAAGGCTGTGAGCTTTGTCGGCTCGACGCCGATTGCCCAGTACATCTACGAAACCGGCGCCCGTAATGGCAAGCGCGTGCAAGGCCTGGGCGGCGCGAAGAACCACATGGTGGTGATGCCCGACGCGGATATCGAAAAAACCGTCGACGCCCTGATGGGCGCCGCCTACGGCAGTGCTGGCGAACGCTGCATGGCCATTTCGGTGGCGGTGCTGGTGGGCGATGTGGGCGACAAAGTCATCGCCGCCCTGACCGAACGTGCCAAGCACCTGCGCATCACCGACGGTCGCGACCTCAAGGCAGAAATGGGTCCGATCGTGTCCCGCGCGGCGCTGGAACGCATCAGCGGCTACATCGAACAAGGCGTGCAGGCCGGCGCGCAGTTGCTGCTCGACGGGCGTGACTATGTACCCACTGAACCGGGCCTGGAAAACGGCTTCTGGCTGGGTGCGACGTTGTTCGACCACGTGACTAAAGAGATGAGTATCTACCGCGAAGAAATCTTCGGCCCAGTGCTGGCCTGCGTGCGCGTGAATGACTTCGCCGAGGCCATCAAGCTGGTCAACGATCACGAGTTCGGCAACGGCGTGAGCTGCTTCACCCGCGACGGCAACATCGCCCGCGAGTTTGCACGGCGCATCGAAGTGGGCATGGTCGGCATCAACGTGCCGATCCCGGTGCCGATGGCGTGGCACGGGTTTGGCGGGTGGAAGAAGAGCCTGTTTGGCGACATGCATGCCTACGGCACCGAGGGTGTGCGCTTCTACACCAAGCAGAAGTCGATCATGCAGCGCTGGTCGGAAAGCATCGAGCAGGGCGCCGAATTCGCCATGCCAGTCTCCAAATAACCAAAGCCTGTACACGGTCAACTGTGGGAGCGGGCTTGCCCGCGATAGCGTGGTGTCAGGCAGTACATCTGGCACTGATTCACCGCTATCGCAGGCAAGCCAGCTCTCACATTTTTTATTGCGTGGGCTTCAGGCGATCAAATCCGCGTTTTAGCTTGGCCGTTTCCAGGAGTTTGAGTGCTGTGCTCGTGAAATAGTGCGCAATGAACGGGCCTTCTCATTGAAGGAACCCTTTGACTTTCAGGAGCGACTTATTGGCCTGCTGGTATCGGTATCGTCGTGCGGTCTATGTACGAAGATATCCTGCCATGTGTGCCCTTCTCAAAAAGCGTAAGAATCATGCTTTCAACGGCGTAGGGAAAATTACGAGAATATTTAAAGGTCGTCCTTTCATGAGTGTAAATACGTACTCTTCGTCGCCTATCCTCGCAGCCGACTACTCCTATTTGAATGACGACATGGGTTTCGTCGAGGATGGACTGACGCTGACCTATGCGGGTGTTACTTTTTCTCGTGCCCCGTCGACATCCGTACCAGCGGGTTCCGATTCTTTTCATAACACCCTGATTTTTGGATCCGATGCGGTATCGCCACCGACTGCACGCGATCCGTTGCCAGAGCAGATACAACGTATCAATGCCTATGCGAGTCGTGTCGTTACGCATGCCAGCAATATTGAAGTGGGCAGTGAAGGCGAAAGAAACATACGCTTCCAGCAGGTTCGCCAGTTCCTGGAGCCAGCGGGTTACTTCAGTGGTGGACTGCTGGCTGCCGGTTACGATCCGCATGAGAAATTCACGCTCAAGTTCACCTCGTACACCGGGGTCGGAAAACCTGAGCATTTGACCCGCACCGACACGCGTACTTACTTCGCCTGGGAAATCGCGGCCGGCGCACTGGCGCACGACAAAGTCCAGAGAGGCGGCCCGCTCAATTTCCAGTTCATGGAGATCGAGCCGCAAGACCGGAGCAAGGTCGCCGACCTGGAGTCCGTGGGTACGCACCTCGAGAAACACTGGGACAATGCAATAGCGCCACCCATGCGCGACGCGTCCGGAGTGCTGGCAGAGCGCTCGGGCAAAGCGGACGCCTACGTTGTTAGAGGCACCTTGCAAAGCTTGAAGAACAATAAGAATACGTTCAAGACCTTAAGCGCCGATGGTCAAGCGGCGGTCACGCGAACACTGTCGCACAATGGGCAAGTGATTATTCCCAACCTCTATGGCTACCCACTGACGGGGTACGCATTTATTCCTTACACCGCCTATGACGGCAATTATGAGCATCGCCCAAACAAGGGGTTGATGATCGATTTGAAGAACGGCAGGGTGAGTGAGATACAAGGTGATGAGGCATTTGCCAACTGGGCTAAAAACAACAGGGACAATTTGTTGCGCAGCTTCAATGCCCGCGACAGGCAAGGCGGCCTGGATGCCCATTGGCCAAAGGCAGGGGATGTGCTCGATAACGTGATTGCCGGTAATCACGCCAGTTACCCTGGGTACTCCAGCGTGTTCAAAGACAAAGCGGTGCCGGTGTGGGAGACATTCAACTACACCAGCGCGCGCAGCAGTGCTTACCAACTGATCTATGGTCGCCTGGATTCCGGTATTGCTGCCAAGTACCAAAAGGCGAATGCCGACAACGCGGTTTGGTCCGATCAAACCGAGGTGTTCGGCTCCGCGCAGCAAAACTGGAAGGCAGCAAAAGACCTCTGGGGGAGCACCTTTGGCTACGTACCCATCGTCGGCAACATCGGCACTATTGTTTTCGGGATTCACGATTCCATCGATGGAATGACCGCCAGTGATCGCGTTGGCGGTAATGCGGCAGTGGTTATATCAGGGCTGCAACTTGCGCACGAATTATTGCCTGGCGACGGGGTGCTGGAAGCGGGTGAACCCCTGTTGACTTTTGATTCCTCCACCCGCGAACAGTTTGGATGGCGATACAGTTCGCCCGCTGACGGTTTTGAATTAGTGCGGGAGCCGAAGTATCAGGTCACAACGGATGAGGTAGCTGTTTCGTTGGAAAATGCGCCTGAGACGACGCCTGCTTTCAAACTACCTTCATCTTTGACAGGCCTGCGCGAGGTGGAATTCAGGGGGAAGGTGTACTACGCCGCTGAACACCCCGACGCGGGTGACTCAATGCATTACCGGTTATATGTAAAAGATCCGCATGATCCTGAGAAACTGGTGAGTAGCGGTATTGTTGCCAAGCCTGATGCCGCGGGCGTGTGGCAAAAAATGGGTGTGGTAGGGGGCGGGAAAATATCCGAATTTTTCTCACCTAAATATAGGCGGGCACGCGCGGAGTTGGAGGCGGTCATTGCGCAGCGCGATAACGTGGAGGCCGTCACGAAAGAGGAAATGCAACGGGTTGAACGTGTGCTGGGTTCACTGATACAGGGCAGTAATGCGGAGGATTTCGCGGGTGTCGAAACCTATATTGAGGCAGGCTCCGATTTTGTTAACGGGCCTCTGCGTTCCGGCGACACGTCGCCTGATCTGGAAGCGTTTCTTGAAGAGTTCAACCAACTGAATGCTTATGAGGGTAAGGCCTATCGCAGCGCCTTTGTCACACGTGACGGCGCAGAAAGAATTAAAAAAGGCGTTGGAAAGGTTTTTCAAGATGCCGGTGTACAGTCAGCTTCGGCAACTGTGGGTAACGCCGGAGAATGGGAAAGATGGGCAAAGAATGCCGTCAAGGGCCGAAGTGATAAAGTCCAACCTGTGGTGTTTGTATTCGATGAGTCAATACCCAAGAAAAACCTATCAACCGGATACTTGATGGATCATGTCGCTGTGGGGCCTGGAGAAAGTATGAAAGTACTTGCGTACGAAGAACACAATGGCAAGCTGTTCGTCTATCTCTCCAGGCCTTCTGAAGTGCCCGACCATCTTTACACTATTTATGACGGGGCTCCGATTTATTGAGCCCACGGCCGCACCGCCGTGAGTATCATCGCCGCCCGGCGCGTGTACTGACGTCGACCCAAACCGCCAACACCAAAATGCTGCCCTTCACAATCATCTGCCAATAGCTGTCCACATCCAGCATCGACATGCCGTTGTCCAGGCTGGTAATCACCAACGCCCCGAGCAACGCGCCATACACCGTGCCCGAACCGCCACGCATCGACGTCCCGCCGATAAAGCAGGCCGCAATGGCATCCAGCTCGCCCATGTTCCCCGCCGAAGGGGAACCGGCGGCAAGGCGCGCGGTGTTGACCAGCCCGGCGAGGGCGCACATGACGCCCATGATGCCGAAGATCCACAGTTTCACCGCCTGTACGTTGATGCCAGACAGGCGCGTGGCTTCCATGTTGCTGCCCACCGCGTATACGCGGCGGCCGAACACGGTCTGGCTGGTGACGTAGCTGAACACGCCGAGCAGCACCAGCAACAGCAGCACCGGCACGGGGATGCCGTCATAGCTGTTGAGGGTGGTGACGAACCCGGCCAGCACGGCGCCGATCAGCACCACGCGCAGCACATCACGCACCAATGAATGCGCAGCCAGGCCATGCAGTGCGCGGTTGCGGCGTTGTTTCCAGGTCAGGAACAGCGTCAGGGCAAACAGCAAAACACCGAGGCCGATACCGACCGCATGCGGCAAATACCCCTGGCCGACATACACCAATGAAGGCGACACCGGCGCAATGGTGGTGCCACCGGTGATTCCCAGCAGAATCCCGCGAAACGCCAGCATCCCACCCAGCCCGACGATAAACGACGGGATGCGCAGGTAGGCGGTCATATAGCCGTTGGCCAATCCAATCATTAAGCCGCATAAAGCGACCAGGCTCAGGTTGGCCAGCAGCGGCACGTGGTAAACCACATCCAGAATCGCCGCCAGCCCGCCGAGCAGGCCGAGCAATGACCCCACCGACAAATCAATCTCGCCGCTGATGATCACCAGCACCATGCCGCACGCCAGGATCCCGGTGATCGACATCTGCCGCAGCAGGTTGGACAGGTTGCGCGGGGTAAGGAACCCACCCTCGGTCTGCCAGCTGAAAAACAGCCAGATCACCGCCACCGCGATGACCAGGGCGAGCATTTTGTAGCGGGTAAAAAGGTGTTTGACCTGATTCATCTACGCGGTCTTCCGATCGTTATTGTTATGACTGAGCGCAGCGGCGAGCACCTGTTCCTGGGTGAGCCCCTCGTTGATAAAGTCCCCGCGCAACTGGCCGTCGCCGATCACCAGCACGCGGTTCGACACGCCGAGCACTTCGGCCAGCTCCGACGAGACCATGATGATCGACACCCCTTTGGCCGCCAGGGCGCCCATCAGTTTGTAGATCTCATACTTGGCGCCCACGTCCACCCCGCGCGTGGGTTCGTCGAGGATCAGTACCTTGGGCTTGGTCATCAGCATTTTCGCCAGCACGGCCTTTTGTTGGTTGCCACCGGACAGGCTGGTGATCGGCAGGAACGGGCTGGCGGTCTTGAGGTGCATGCGCGCGATCTGCTGGTCGATGCTGCCCAGCTCCGCTTCGGCATCGATGCGGGTCAGGTGCGCATAGGTGTCGAGTACCGCCAGGGTGATGTTCTGGCCCACGCCCAGGTCCGGGATGATGCCTTGGCGCTTGCGGTCTTCGGGCACCATGCACAGCCCGGCGCGGATGGCTTTGAGCGGTGTGCGCGTGTCGATCACCTGGCCATCGAGCCACACTTCACCGTGGTAGCGGCCGGGGTAGGCGCCGAACAGCGCCGACACCAGTTCTGTGCGCCCGGCGCCGACCAGCCCGGCAATGCCGAGGATTTCCCCGCGCTTGAGCACAAAGGACACATCGTCCACGCGTTTGCGCTTGGGGTTGTCGACGTCGTAGCAGGTGACGTTGCGCGCTTCGAAGATCACCTCGCCCACCGCATGTGGTTCGGTGGGGTAGAGGTTGCTCATCTCGCGGCCGACCATCTGGGTGATGATCTGCGCGATGTCCATGTCGGCCATGGCGGTGGTCGCGATGTGCTTGCCATCGCGGATCACCGCAATGGTGTCGCACACGGCTGCGACTTCATCGAGCTTATGGGAGATGTACACGCAGGCCACACCCTTGGCCTTGAGGCTTTTGATGATGTCGAGCAGCACCTCGATTTCCGCGCGGGTCAGGGCCGAGGAGGGCTCGTCGAGAATCAGCAGGCGCGCCTGTTTATTCAGGGCCTTGGCGATTTCCACCAGTTGCTGGTAGCCGCCGCCATACTGCGACACCGGCAGCGCCACGTTCATGTCGGGCACCTTGAGCTCGCGCATCAAGGCTTCGGCACGGTGGATCATTGCCGGGTAGTTCATGCGCCCACCCGGCAAGGTCAGTTCGTGGCCCATGAAGATGTTCTCGGCCACCGACAGGTCGGGCACCAGGGTCAGTTCCTGGTGGATGATGACGATGCCGGCCGCTTCGGTGTCCCGGATGGACTGGGCCTTGAGCGGCTGCCCGTCCCAGAGAATTTCACCGTCCCAGGTGCCGTACGGGTAGACCGCCGACAGCACCTTCATCAAGGTGGATTTACCGGCACCGTTCTCGCCGCACAGGCCGACGCATTCCCCCGGCCGCACCTTGATGTCGATACCGTCCAGCGCGTTGACTCCGCCAAAGGTTTTGACGATGCCGTTCATTTGCAGCAGGTAGTCGGCCATGGCGGTCACTGCCCGGCAATCTGCTCTTTGGTATAGAACCCGTCTTTCTCCAGCACGTCGATATTGGCCTTGGTCAACGGTGTCGGCGTCAGCAGGATGGTGTCGACCTTCTTGCTGCCGTTGTCGTATTGCGAGCTGTAGGTGGGTTTTTCATTGCGTGCCAGTTGTACCGAGAGCTTGGCCGCCTCCGAAGCGATCAGCTTGAGCGGCTTGTACACGGTCATGGTCTGGGTGCCGTCGATCACACGCTTGATGGCCGCGAGGTCGGCGTCCTGGCCGGAAATCGGCACCTTGCCCGCCAGCTTCTGCGCGGCCAGGGCCTGGATCGCACCGCCGGCGGTGGCGTCGTTGGAGGCGACGATGGCGTCGATTTTGTTGTTATTGCGGGTCAGGGCATTCTCGACGATGCTCAGGGCTTCGGTCGGGTTCCACTCCTTGACCCACTGCTGGCCGACCACTTTGATATCGCCCTTGTCGATGGCCGGTTGCAGCACCTTCATCTGGCCTTCGCGCAGCACCTTGGCGTTGTTATCGGTGGGCGCGCCGCCGAGCAGGAAGTAGTTGCCCTTGGGCGCCGCCTGCAGCACACCGCTGGCCTGCATCTCACCGACTTTTTCGTTATCGAAGGAGATGTACGCGTCGATATCGGCGTTGAGGATCAGGCGGTCATACGACACCACCTTGATCCCGGCCTTCTTGGCTTCGGCGACGGCATTGGTGAGCACGGTGGCGTTGAAGGGCACGATGACGATCACGTCGACGCCACGGGAAATCAGGTTTTCAATCTGCGAGATCTGCTTTTGCTCATTGGCATCGGCAGATTGCACGAAGACCTTGGCATCGAGTTTTTCCGCTGCGGCCACGAAGTAATCGCGGTCGCGGGACCAGCGTTCCAGGCGCAGGTCGTCGATGGAAAAGCCGATTTTCGGATGAGCCGAATCGGCCATCACCGGCAGGGCGAGCAGGGCCAGGGCAGTGGCGATGAGTGTACGTTTCATGATTGTGCGTCCTTTTATTGTTGTTGGAAGACTCTAGACAAACACTGTATCTGTGGTGAGCGGGCTTGCCCCGCGCTGGGCTGCGAAGCAACCCCAAAACCAGGCACCTCAGAGTGTCAGGTAAAAACACATCGCCTGCAGTGGGACCGCGACGCGCCCCAGCGCGGGGCAAGCCCGCTCACCACATACAAGCCAACACCCCACAAGCAAGCCCGCTCGCCACAGTGCTAGCGGTAGATAAAGCGGTTCACAATACCCTCAAGCATCTCCTGCCGCCCACTCACCGCCTGCGGGTTCAGCTCCTGGGCAAACGCATGCTCAGCCAGTGATTCCAGGCTGAACTCACCCGCCAGCACGGCCTGGCCCAACGGTTGCTGCCAGCCGGCATAGCGTTGGTCCTTGAACTGCTGCAACCGGTCGTTCTCGACCATCGCCGCCGCGCGTTCCAGTGCCAGGGCCAGCACATCCATGGCCGCCACATGCCCGTGGAACAAGTCCACATCGTCCAGGCTCTGGCGACGCACCTTGGAGTCGAAGTTATAGCCGCCGTTCTTAAAACCGCCAGCCTTGAGGATTTCATAGGTGGCCAGGGTCATCTCTTCGACGCTGTTGGGGAACTGATCCGTATCCCAGCCGTTCTGCGGGTCGCCCCGGTTGGCGTCGATACTGCCGAAGATGCCCAGGGACACGGCGGTGGCAATCTCGTGATGAAAACTGTGCCCGGCCAGGGTCGCGTGGTTGGCCTCGATATTGACCTTGATCTCCTGTTCCAGCCCGTATTCATGCAGGAAGCCGAACACTGTGGCGCTGTCGTAATCGTATTGGTGCTTGGTCGGCTCCTGGGGCTTGGGCTCGATCAGCAAGTCGCCCTTGAAGCCGATCTTGTGCTTGTGCTCCACGACCATGCGCATAAAGCGCCCGAGTTGTTCGCGCTCGCGCTTGAGGTCGGTATTGAGCAGGGTTTCATAGCCTTCACGCCCGCCCCACAGCACATAGTTGGCGCCTTTGAGTCGCAGCGTTGCATTCATGGCACTGAACACCTGGGCGGCGGCGTAGGCAAACACTTCCGGGTCCGGGTTACTGGCGGCGCCGGCGGCAAAGCGCGGGTTGCTGAAGCAGTTGGCCGTGCCCCACAGCAGCTTGATCCCGGTCTGTTCCTGATGATGCTCCAGGTGATCGACCATCTGCGCAAAGTGGTGGCGGTACTCCTTCAGCGAACTGCCTTCGGGGGCGACATCCGTGTCGTGAAAGCTGTAGTAGTCGATGCCCAGCTTGGAGAAAAACTCGAAGGCTGCATCCGCCTTGCCGATCGCCAGTTCCATCGGATTGCCACTGCGCTGCCACGGCCGCTTGAACGTGCCCACGCCAAACATATCCGCGCCTGGCCATACAAAGGTGTGCCAATAACAGGCGGCCATGCGCAGGTGCTCGCGCATTGGTTTGCCGAGGATGATTTTATTGGCGTCGTAATGGCGAAAGGCGAGGGGGGCGTCGCTGCTGGGGCCTTCGAAGCGAACCTTCTCGACACCGGGGAAGTACGGCATGGCGTTTTCCTTATTGTTCTTGGCGGTGCCCCGATACTAGCAACGGCCAATGGCCTGGCGATTATGAAAATCACCAAGGAAGGGTGCGATTTTGAGTGGCAGGGTCTAGGCTGTTGCGACCGGACAAGGACAACAACAATGAAAACCCTACCGCCCGTGCACCGCATTGCCTTGCTGTTCAACGGCAGCAAAATCTATGACCGCGGCATCATCGCCGGCATCGGCAATTACCTGAGCAGCACCCGTGCGTCCTGGGACTTGTTCCTTGAAGAAGACTTCCTGTGCCGCCTCAAAGGCATCGAGCGTTGGCAGGGCGATGGGATCATTGCCGACTTCGACGACCCGCTGATCGGCGAGGCGCTGGCCGGGAGCAAGGTGCCGGTGGTGGCGGTGGGGGGATCCTACGAGGATGCGCGCGACTACCCCAAGGGCGTCCCCTACGTGGCCACTGACAACGCGGCCTTGATGAAACTCGCCTATGAGCATTTGATCGAGGCCGGTGTGACGCGGTTTGCCTGTTTCAGCCTGCCCCAGGCCCAGGCCAACCGCTGGGCCCAGGAGCGCGAAAAAGCCTTCAAGCGCTTGCTGCAACGCGACGGTTTGCCGGTGCAGATCTATCGCGGCCTGGGCACCAGCGCGCCGCTGTGGGACAGCGCAGTGGAGCAGCAGATCGCCTGGCTGCACAGCCTGCCCAAGCCGATTGGCATTATCGCGGTCACCGACGCCCGCGCCCGGCAATTGCTGCAAGCCTGCCTGACCGCCGGCATTGCGGTGCCGGAGGAAGTGGCGCTGATCGGCATCGACAACGACCCGCTGACCCGCACGCTCACACGCGTGCCGTTGAGTTCGGTGATCCAGGGCACCGAGACCATGGGCCGTACCGCCGCCGCGCTGTTGCACCAGATGCTGCACGGCAAGCCTTGCCGGGGGGAACAGATCCTGGTGCCGCCGGACGCGATCAACGTGCAGGCCTCGAGCCTGCATCAACCTTTGGGCAATCCTTACGTGATGCAGGCCCTGCTGTTTATCCGCCAGTACGCGTGCCAGGGCATCAAGACAGCTCAGGTGGCGGCGTATGTGGGAGTGTCGCGTTCCTCGCTGGAGGCACACTTTCGCAAGGCGCGCGGGTGCAGCGTGCATGACGAGATCCTGCGTTTCAAACTGGCCAGCGCCGCCAAGGGCCTGCAGGGCAACCAACTGGCAATTGCCGATATTGCACGGCAGTGCGGCTTCAAGTCGGCGCAGTACCTGCACACGGTGTTCCGTCGCGAGTTCGGCTGTACGCCACGGGAATACCAGCACAGTCACTAGAATCTTTGCAGGCATCGCCCATTCGCCGCTGGACTTGCACCGCACAGACTAGGGAGAATGGTTTTTTGTGGCGTAAATGGAAGCTCCCATGACCGACAGTGCCCAGCGTGCCGCCAGCGACATCGACCTGATGACTGAAGTGGCCATGCTTTATTACCTCGACAACATCACCCAGGAAGCCATTGCCAAGCGCTTCGACCTGTCGCGGGTCAAGGTCAGCCGCTTGCTCAAGCGCGCCCGTGATGAAGGGGTGGTGGAGGTGCGGGTGCTGCAGCATCCGGCCCTGAACACTGAGCTGGAGCAGGCGCTGGTCGAGCGTTTCCAACTGGACCGCGCATTGATCGCGGTTGACCACGGCGACCCCGACACCCAGCGCTCGGCCGTGGCCAGCCTGGTCGCCAACTACCTGAACAAGACCCTCAGCGACGGCATGATCGTTGCCGTCGGCATGGGTCGCAACGTGGGCGCAGTGGCCGAGAACGTGTTCCTGCCGGTGACGCGCAACTGCACCTTCGTGTGCGCCATCGGCGGTTCGCTCAAGGCCGGCGAATACATGAACCCCGACCATATCTGCCGGCGCCTGGCCCTGCGCTTCGGCGCCGAGAGCGAAACCCTCTACGCGCCGGCCCTGGTCGCCAACCCCGAACTGCGCAGCGTGTTGATTAACAACGACACCGTGCGTTCCACCCTCGACCGCGCCCGTCGCGCCGATATCGCCTTGATCGGCATCGGTGACATGAGCGAGAACAGCAACATGGTGCGCATGGGCTGGTTCTCACCCCAGGAAATCGCCCAGGCCCGCGTGTCCGGCACCGTTGGTGACATGATGGGCTACGACTTTATCGACATCCACGGCCAGCCGGCGGTCAACACCCTGCAGGGCCGCGTGATCGGCTTGACGGTGCAGGAGTTGGTGCGCATTCCCGACGTGGTGGCGATCGCCAGCGAGAACACCAAGGCGGCGGCCACCCTCGGCGCATTGCGCTCCGGGGTGATCAACACCCTGGCGACGACCGTGTCGAATGCCTACACGATCCTCGCCCTGGATGACGCGACGCGCCGCTAGGTGACATCTTGTAGGGGGTGAGGGGGCTTGCTGAAGTGAGTAGGTTTGCTGCAGTGAGCAGGATTGTTGTGGTGAGCGGGCTTTCTGTGGTGAGCTGCTCACCACAGAAAGCCCCTCACAACAGCTAGGCGACCAACCGCGCCTCGACCGATTCGGCGAGGTCGGTCAGGATCAGGCAGCACGACACCGCGCCAGCATCCAGTACCCCCAGGGACCGTTCCCCCAGGCGGCTGGCGCGGCCGATCTTGGCCACCAGGTCACGGGTGGAGTCGCGGCCCTGGGAGGCGGCGCTTTTCATCTGGCGCAAGGCGTCACGGAACGACGCGCCGCTGGCCTGGGCCTGTTCAAACGCCTCGACGGCCGGGATCAGCGTATCCATCAGGCATTTGTCGCCAACGCCGGCATCGCTGATGTCCTGCAACGAGGTCAGGCCACCGCGCAGCAGCTTGGCGAAGGTCGCCGCATCGATGTTGTCGCGGCCGCGCACTTCGTCGGCCATGCCGATAAACAGGCTGCCATACAGCGGGCCCATGGAACCGCCGATGCCTTCCATCAACGCCAGGGTCAATTCGTCCAGTGCCTCGGCCAGGGACAGTTCGCGCCCTTCCAGGGTCTTGCCGCAGCGCGAGAAACCCTTGGCCATGTTGATGCCGTGGTCGCCGTCGCCGATGGCGCCGTCCACTTCGCTGAGGTATTCGCGGTTGGCGACGATGATCGACACCAGGTTGGTAACGATGGCGCTACCGGTATTGCTGGGGAAATGCTCGCTCATGCTTCACTCCGACTGTGTCATGCCGATGGCGCGGCAGGGTTGGTCGATCAGGCTGCTCAACTCGGCGTCGAGGCCCAGCAGTGTCAGGGTCACGCCCATCATTTCCAGCGACGTGAAGTAGTTGCCCACGTAACAGCGGTGAATGCGCAGGCCCTTGGCGCGCAGTTGACGCTCGACCTCGGCGTAGAAGATATACAGCTCCATCACCGGCGTGGCGCCCAGGCCCGAGACCAGCACCACCACGCTCTGGTCCTGGGTGAAGTCGCGGTCAGCCAGGATCGGCGCGAGCATGCGCTCGGCCATGGCGGCGGCAGACTCCACCGGCACCACTTCAATACCGGGTTCGCCGTGGTGGCCAATGCCCAGTTCCATCAGCCCGTCGGCAATCTGGAAGTTCGGCTTGCCCACGGCGGGGATGGTGCAGGGCGTGAGGCCGACACCAATGGAGCGGCAGTGGTCCACGGCTTTTTGCGCCACGCGGATCACACCGTCGAGGTCGTAGCCCTGGGCAGCGGCGGCACCACCGATTTTCCACATGAAGATCTCACCGGCCACGCCACGCCGCTTGGCGATGTCCGCCGGCGGGGCAGATGCCACGTCGTCGTTGGCGACCACCGTACGGATGGTCATGTCTTTGCTGGCGGCCATTTTCATCGCCAACTTCACGTTCATGTTGTCGCCGGCGTAGTTGCCGTACAGGCACGCCACGCCCGCGCCCTGGTCGGCGGCGCGGAAGGCATCGAAAAAGCTTTTGGCGGTGGGCGAAGAAAATATCTCGCCGACGGCGACCGCATCCACCAGCCCTGGGCCGACATAGCCGAGAAACGCCGGCTCATGGCCCGAGCCGCCGCCGGTGACAATGCCCACCTGGCCGACCGGTGAAGGCGTGCGTTTGCGGATGACCCGTGGGTTGCTCTCGTATTGCACCAGTTCCGGGTGCGCCAGGAGTATGCCCGCGAGCATGTCCTCGACCACCAGGTCCGGATCGTTGATGACTCGATTCATAGGGTGTTTCCTTGTTCTTATTCGTCTGGAATCGGATTACTGAATGCTGTAGCCGCCGTCGATCACCACGTTTTCCCCAGTGATCATCTTGGCCGCATCGCTGACCAGGTAGAGCACCAAGCCGGCGATTTCTTCCGGCTGAGCAAAGCGCCCCACCGGGATCTGCAATTTGGCCCGTTCGCCCAGTTCACCGGCCCAGGCTTTCTTGCCCAGGGCGGTTTCGACGATGGTCGGCGAGACGGCGTTGACGTTGATGCCGTGTGGCGCCCATTCCATGGCCAGCACCTTGGTCATACCGACCACCGCGGCCTTGCTGGCACAGTAGGCAACGTGACGATCAAGGCCGATGACGGCAGCTTGGGAAGCGAGGTTAACGATGCGCCCGCCGCCGTGTTCGATCATATGCCGGGCGCAGGCCTGGGCCACGAAGAAGCTGGCCTTGAGGTTGATATCCAGGGTGGTGTCCCAGGCGTTTTCTCTGACGTCCAGGGCTTTGTCGAGCAGGGCGACCCCTGCGCTGTTGACCAGGTAATCGATGCGCCCGAGGCCGGCGGCGGCTTGGTCGACGGCGGCCTGCAGCGAGTCGAGCTGGCGCAGGTCGGCCACCACGCCCAGGTGGCCACTGCCGAGGCTGGCGGCCACTTCCACTACCGCAGGGTCACGGTCCAGCAAGGCCACCCTGGCGCCGCGTTCCACCAATAAATTGGCGCAGGCCAGGCCGATACCGGCGGCGCCCCCGGTGATCACGGCGCAACGGCCGGTGAGGTCGAACGCCTGGTTCCAGAAATTGGACATTGCACACACTCCACTTAGCGTTTTTTCTTGCGCCAGACATCGATCAGCACCGCGAGCACGATGATCAACCCCTTGGCCACTTGTTGGTAATACGAGGACACCCCGAGCAGGTTCAAACCGTTGTTGATCACCCCGATCAGCAGCGCGCCAAACAGTGTGCCGACAATGCTGCCGGTGCCGCCCGACAGGCTGGTGCCGCCAATCACCACCGCCGCAATTGCATCCAGCTCATAGGACACACCTGCCTGGGGCAGGGCCGAGGTTGTCCGCGCCGCCAGCACCACGCCCGCCAGACCCGCCAGCAGGCCGGAAATCACGTACACCGAGAACGTCACCTTACGCACGCCGATGCCCGAGGTGCGCGCGCTCTTTTCATTGCCGCCCACGGCGTACACGTAGCGGCCGTAGGTGGTGTAGCGCAGCACCATCCAGAAGATCAGCGCGACCACCACAAAGATAATGATCGGCACGCCGATGGGGCCGAGCTTGCCAATGCCCATGGCCAGGAAGCTGTCCGGCAGGTCGGTGACCGGGCTGCCGTCGTTGAGGATAAAGGTCATGCCCCGCGCCACGCTGAGCATGCCAAGGGTGGCGACAAAGGGCGGGATGCTCAGGTTGGCAACCATGAAGCCATTGACCACCCCGAGCATGGCCCCGGCGAACATCCCCGCACTCACCGCTGCCAGCAGGCCATAGCCCTGGGTCGCGACCAACGCGCTGCACAAGCCGGCGAACGCCAGGATCGAACCCACCGACAGGTCGATGCCCTTGGTGAGGATCACGTAGGTCATGCCCACCGCGAGGATGCCATTGATGGAGGTCTGGCGCAGGATGTCCATCCAGTTGCGCCAGGTCATGAAGTATTCGCTGGAAAAAGCCATTACCAGGCACAGCAGGATAAACACCAGCGGCAGGCCGAAACGGTCGAGGGACAGGCGCAGGCGGTTGCGCGGTGCGGCGGTAACGGGGGCGGCAAGGACTTTACTGTTCATGAGGCAAGACTCAACAAGGCTTCCTGGGAAAGGGCGGTGTCGCTGCTGACGGTGACCAGGCGGCCCCCCTTGAACACGGCGATGCGATCACTCAGGTGCAACAGCTCCGGCGCTTCGGACGACACCACGATGGCCGCGCCACCGGCGCGCACAAACTCGTCCAGCAGGTGATAGATCTCCTGCTTGGCGCCTTCGTCGATGCCGCGCGTGGGCTCATCGCACAACAGGCAGATCGGTTGGGTCGACAGGCATTTGGCGAGCACCACCTTCTGCTGGTTGCCACCGCTCATCGACTCCACCGGCAGGTCCAGGGACGAAACCTTGATCTGCAGGCGCTTGACCATGCTGTGTGCCAGCGCCTGTTCCTTGCGCGCATTGATCACCGACCAGCTCGACAGTTGCTTGTAGGCCGAGAGTGCGATGTTCGCGAGGATACTGCCACTGAGCACCAGGCCGCTGTCCTTGCGGTCTTCGGTGACCAGGGACATGCCGGCGCGGATGGTTGCCGCCGGGGTGCCCGTGGGCAACGGCTGGCCTTGCAGAGTGGCGCTGCCGGCGTCCGGCAGTGTCAGGCCGTACAGGCAGTTGAGGAATTCGCTGCGGCCCGAGCCCATCAGGCCATAGATCCCGAGGATTTCACCCTGGCGCAATTGCAGGCTGATGTCCTCGAACTCGCCCTCGCGGCTCAGGCCGCTGACGTCCAGGCAAGTAGTGGCCGCGCATTCGCGACCGACCTTGTGGTCGATGCGTTGCAGTTCCTGGCCGACGATGCCGCGCACCAGGTGGGCACGGTCGATATCGGCCATGCGCCCACTCTCCACAAAGGCGCCATCGCGAAAGATGCTGTAGTCATCGGCGATCTGCGCCAGCTCGCTGAGGCGGTGTGACACGTAGATGATGCCGGCGCCCCGTGCCGTCAAGCGGCGGATGGCCTTGAACAGGGTCTCGGCTTCACGCTCGCCGATGGCCGAGGTGGGTTCGTCCATGATCATCACCTGGCAGTCATGGCTGAAGGCCTTGGCGATTTCCACCAGTTGGATCTGCGCCACGCTCAGACGGTGCATCGGGCTGGTGGCGTCCACGTCGAATTCGAGGCTTTGCAGCAGCTCGCGGGTGCGCCGGTTCAGTGCCTTGCTGTCGACGATACAGCCGGCACGGCGCGGCTCGCGGCCCAGCCAGATATTTTCGGCCACGGTCATGTAGGGAATGGGTTCCAGCTCCTGGGTGATCATCGCCACCCCGGCGGCCAGTGCCGCGCTGGGGCGGTCGAATTGCACCGGCTGGCCGTTGAGCAGGATGCTGCCGGCGTCACGCTGGGTGATGCCCATCAAGATGCTGAGGAAAGTCGATTTGCCCGCGCCGTTGCCGCCGCACAGGGCGTGCACGCTGCCGGCCCGCAGGGAGAGGCGCCCGTCGCGCAGGGCAGGGACCCCGGCGTAGGCCTTGGAAACGTGTTCAGCCTGGAGCAGTAATGGCATGGCCATCGGTGTGTCCTCTTGCTGATTTTTGTTATTAGGTCGTTTTATCCAATAGCCTGATCATATGATCGGATAATGATCATATGTTTAAACTGCTTGGGCCGGTTTTGTCAATGGTCCGACCAGGGAGCTTCTGTCGTTTTGCAGTTTTTAGGGGGAGGGCTCTTTAAATAAGCCTTGACAGCCGCCTGCCTGTCGCCTGCTAATGTTTGTGCATATTTTCAATGAGTGATCATTTGATCGGTCTGGCGGAGAAACAGTAATGGGTGCACAAACGACGTTTTCGGTGGCGATCGGATGCGACGAGGCAGGCTTTGAACTCAAGGAAATGCTCAAGGGCTTTATCGAAAGCCTCGGGCATGGGGTCGAGGATTTTGGCTGCTATTCGTCCAGCCCGGTGCTGTACCCGGACATTGCAGCGGCCGTGGCTACGGCGGTGGGGGCGGGTGAACAGCGCCTGGGCGTGTTGATTTGCGGCACTGGCATCGGCATGGCGATTTCCGCCAATAAGATCAAGGGTGTGCGGGCGGCCCAGGCCCATGACACCTATTCGGCCGAGCGCGCGCGCAAGAGCAACGATGCGCAGATCCTGTCCATTGGTGCACGGGTGATCGGGCCCGAGCTGGCCAAGAGCATCGTCAAAGTGTTTCTGGCGTCGGAATTCGAAGCGGAGCGCTCCGGGAAGAAAGTCGAGCGCATTACTGCGCTCGAACAGGCGAACAGGGCCTTGCCGTCGGGCGACGACTGAGCCGCTTCAGAACACCGCCTTGACCTGCAGGCCCAACACCAGCGCGTTATCGATATTCTCGCCAGAAAACGCGCCCGGCTCGATGATGTATTGCACATCCGGGCGCAGGGTCAGCCATGGGGTGGCCTGGTAGCCGTAGCTGAGTTCGATCAACTGCTCGGCATTGTTCAGGTTGGGGTAGTCGGTCCCGGCGTTGAAGGCGGCCAGTTCCTGCACATCGCGGCTGCGCGGGTTGGGTACGGCACGGCCATAACCCAGGGCCAGGGTGTCACGCGGACGGCCTTCGAACGGTTTGTACAGCACCACGCCCGCGCCATACCACTTGCTGAACGGCGAGGCCGCTTCGCTGGCTGCCGAATATTGGCCGAAGGCATGCAGCACGCGGCCGGCGGATGCGTCGGACGCCCACACCGCCTGGTCGACCAGCAGGTAGTGACCGCCGCGACCGCTGACCTCCTTGTTGCTGCCGATACGTTTGACGTCGGAGCTGTCGTAGTAATAGCCCAGTTTGTATTCCCCTGGCAGGCGGCCTGCGTGCTTGTACACCAGCTCGATGGGCACCACGGTGCCGGTGGTGTGCTTGGGGCTCAAGTGCCAGGCGCGGCTGGAGTCGCCGTTGCTGTCCGGGTCGACGTTGAACGCGGCGACGCGCAGTTGCCAGGACGGCGCGAAGTCATATTTCACTCGTGCGCCCAGGCGTGCGTTGGGGTAGTTGGTCCAGCCGCTGCCGCCGGACATGTTCAGTGGGTGCCCACAGAAACCGGCGTTCATGAAGTTGCACAAAATCCCGCTGTCCAGGCCGCCAAGGTCATTGCCCATGGCCATGTAGCCGAGCTTGATGTTCAGCGCCGGGGTGAACAGCGTGCGTTCGTAGCTCAACTCGGTGAGGCGGGTATAGAGGCCGCCGTAGTTTTCCTGGATCGGTAGGCGGTTGCCCACCAGGTCCTCGGAGGCGCTGTTGCCGCGACGGTCGTTGACGGTGAGCTGGATGCGGTCGCCATGGGGCAAGCCGTAGAGCTTGCCCAGGTCGAACTGCACACCGAGCTTGAGGTTTTGCGAGTAACGCGCCGAGCGGTGCTGGCCGCCGTGGGCGTTGTAAGCGGTTTCGCCGCTGTAGTCGCCGGTGAAACGGATGCCTTGCTCGTCGAGTTCACGGCGCAGGCCGCCCCAGTCGCCGGTCAGGGTGGTGTCATCGGCTTGCACAGGCAGCGCGGCACCCAGGGCCAGGCCGAGCAGCAGGCGCCCAAGGGAAAGATGAGAAGAGGGGGTCATGCGGGTTCTTCCAAAGCAAAAGGCGCGGTGCGAGGGGCACCGCGCCTGGAGGGGGTTATGGCAGGGCGTAGGCGATCACGTAGTCGCCGCGGTCGGTGGACTGGCGTGCGCCGCCCGCGGTGATGACGATGTACTGTTTGCCGGTTTTCGGCGACACGTAGGTCATCGGGCCGCCTTGGCTGCCGACGGGCAGGCGGGCTTTCCAGATTTCATCACCATTGCCGCTGTTGAAGGCGCGCAGGTAGAAGTCCTGGGTGCCGGCGATAAAGATCAGGCCGCCCTGGGTCGACAGGGTGCCGCCGAGGGTTGGCAGGCCGATCTTGATCGGCAGGTGCATGCGGATGCCCAGGGGGCCGGTGTCTTCAACGGTGCCGACCGGTACTTGCCAGGCGACCTTTTGCGTCTTCATGTCGATCGCGGTCAGGGTGCCGAACGGTGGCGCCTGGCACGGAATGCCGGCCACCGACAGGAAGCGGTTCTTGTTCACGGCATACGGTGTGCCCTTGAGCGGCACGGCGCCCATGCCGGTGTTCAGCGCTTCGCCACCGGACGAGGCCTGGGCCTTGTTCTGCGACGGCACCATCTGGATCCACAGGCCCAGGCGCATGTCGTTGACGAAGATAAAGCCGTGCACCGGGTCGGTGGAGATGCTGCCCCAGTTCATGCCACCCAGCGAACCCGGGAAGCTCAGGGATTTATCGGTGCCTGGCGCGGTGTACAGGCCGTCGTAGCGCATGCCCTTGAAGTCGATGCGGCACAGCAGCTGATCGTAGGGAGTGGCGCCCCACATGTCCGATTCGGTCAGGGTCTGTGCGCCGATCTGTGGCATGCCGACCGATTTTGGCTGGGTGGGCGAGTAGGGTTCGTTAGGGATGTTGGCGGCCTTGACCGGGACTTCCTGCACGTCGGTGAGCGGCTTGCCGGTGGCGCGGTCGAGCACGTAGATCTGCCCGGCCTTGGTGCCGATCACCACGGCAGGCACGGCTTTGTCGCTGCCTGGCGGGGTGAAGTCAATCAGGCTTGGCTGCATTGGCAGGTCGAAGTCCCACAGGTCATTGTGGACGGTCTGGTACACCCACTTTTCGGTACCGGTGGAGGCGTCCAGTGCCAATACCGACGCGCCGTATTTGTGGTTGAGCTGGGTGCGTTCCACGCCGTAGATGTCGGTGGACGAGCTGCCCATTGGCAAGAACACGGTGTTCATCAGCGGGTCATAGGACATCGGCGCCCAGCTGTTCGGGGTGCTGCGCACATAGGTGCTGCCGTCGGCCGGGGCTTTTTTGTCTTCCGGGTTGCCCGGGTCGAAAGCCCAGCGCATCTGGCCGGTGATCACGTCGAAGCCACGGATCACGCCGCCGGGCATGTCGGTCTGGACGTTGTCGGCCACGCGGCCGCCCACCACCACGGTGGTGCCGGCCATCAGCGGTGCCGAGGACAGTTGGTAGTAGCTGTCCGGCACGTTACCCAGGCCGGCTTTCAGGTCCACCTGGCCATGGGTGCCGAAGTCTTCGCAGAACTTGCCAGTGTCGGCGTCCACGGCGATCAGGCGTGCATCGATGGTGTTGGTCAGCAAGCGACGCTGGCACTGCGCACCGGCGGGAACGCTGGCGGCAATGATCGGCGAGCTGTTGGGCTGGGTCGGCTGGGCAACTGGCGCGGTGGCGTCGAAGTAGGCCATGCCACGGCAACGCTGCCACACCGCCGATTTGGCGTTGACCTCGTTCTTCCACAGCTCTTTGCCGGTGTCGGCGTCCAGGGCGATCAGGTTGTTGTGCGGCGTGCAGATGAACACTTTGTTGCCGATCTGCAGGGGCGTCAGTTGGTCTTCGGCACCGTTGCCGTCGCTGATGGCTACATCACCGGTGTGATAGGTCCAGGCCACTTTGAGCTTGTTGACCGTGTCACGGTTGATCTGGTCCAGCGCGGCAAAGCGGCTGCCACCTTCGGTGTTGCCGTAGTGCGCCCAGTCTTTCTGCGCATCCGCTGCAGCCACCGGCGTGATGCCAGGGCCGGCACCGGTCGGTGCGACGCTTGGGTGAGCGACGAACATATTGCCTGCCGCCACTGCCACGCCCACCGCCAATACCGCCGCCACGGCATAGGCGCCGCGTGCAGGCCGATTGACGAGCAATGGGTAAACCAGTGCCACCACCATGCCGATGGCCGCGAACATGAACACGCGGGAGAACAAGGGCCAGAACACCAGGCCCACATCCGCCACCGCCCAGATGGCCGTGCCGACCAGGAAGGCCGCGAACAGCCAGGCACCCGCCGGCTTGCGAGCGGCAATCAACAGCCCGGCAATCGCCATGACCGCGCCGCCGATCAGGAAGTACCAGGAACCTCCCAGGCTGACCAGTTTGACGCCGCCAATGGCCAGCGCAACGCCGAGCAGGGCGATGATCACGCCCAGGCCCAGCAGTAATAATCTAGAGGCGCCAGCGGCGCGCGATGCTCGTTTCATGTCGAAAGGACTCGAATGTGAGAGGGCAAAGACGCGATTTTAGCAAGATAAGTAACTGGTTAGTACATTAGAGTCCTGCAATAGACTATTACAGGTGCTGCGATGATGGCGTGTGGCTAAATGTCGCCCAGGATCTGACGTGATACTTATAAGGTGCACGCAACGTGTAGTGAGCGGGCTTGCCCCGCGCTGGGCTGCGAAGAAGCCCCCAATCCGGACACCGAGATCTACCTGGATTAACTCGGTGGCCTTATAGGGAGCTGCTTCGCAGCCCAGCGCGGGGCAAGCCCGCTCACTACAGCAAGCCCGCTGGCCGTAAGTTGTTGCTCTGCGCGCTCGCCGGCCTGTTAGAACTTGAACCGCCCCACCAACCCCTTGAGCTGACCCGAAATATCCGTCAGTCGCCCTGATCCGGTCTGCGCCGAGTGAGCGAAGCCTTCCACCAGTTGTGCATCGGCATGGATCTGCGCGATGTGCCGGTTGATCTCTTCGGCCACCTGGTGTTGTTCTTCGGCGGCGGTGGCGATCTGGGTGTTCTGGTCGCGGATCGAGTCCACCGAGCCGCGGATCTTGTCGAAGCTGTCGCGGGCCTGTTGGATACGTTCCACGCTGGTGTGAGACACCAACAGGCTGCCTTGCATCTGCTGGGTCACTTCCTGGGTGCGGCGGGCGAGGTTGCCGAGCAGGCTGTCGATCTCGCCGGTGGAGTCCGCAGTGCGGCGGGCGAGGGCACGGACTTCGTCGGCGACCACCGCAAAGCCTCGGCCCTGGTCCCCGGCGCGCGCGGCCTCGATCGCCGCGTTGAGCGCCAACAGGTTGGTCTGCTCGGCAATCGAGCGGATGGTGTCGAGGATGGTGTTGATGTTTTTACTGTCCTGCTCCAGTTGCTGCATGGTCTGGGTGGAGCGTTGCAGGTCTTCGCTGAGCTTGAGCACGCTGCCGGTGGCCTCACCGATGTGCTGCTGGCCGTCGTGCACGTCGCGGTAGCCTTCGTCGGCACTGGTGGCGGCGGCGCTGCAGGAGCGTGCGACTTCGTTGGCGGTGGCCACCATTTCGTTGAACGCGGTGCTCACCAGTTCCACGGCTTCGCGCTGGCGGCCGGCAGCCTGGTTCATGTTGTGGGCCACTTCGCTGGTGTCGGCGGCGGCGGTCTGCAGGTCGGACGAGGCGTTGCCGATGCGCTGCACCAACTGGGCGATCATGCTCAGGAACTGGTTGAACCAACCGGCCAGGCTGGCGGTTTCGTCCTTGCCTTGCACCTTGAGCTGGCGCGTCAGGTCGCCTTCACCTTCGGCGATTTCTTGCAGGCCGTCGGCCACGCCGCGGATCGGGCGCACGATGACGCTGGCAAAGCTGGCGCCGACAATCGCGAATACCAGGGCCAACACTGCTGCAATGGCCGCGATCAACCAGGTGAGGCGGGTGGCGCCGGCCATCACTTCGTCGCGCTTGATCAGGCCGATAAAGCGCCAGCCGAGGTCTTTGGAGCTGACCATGTTGGCCATGTAGGCCACGCCATCGATGTCGATCTGGCTTACGCCGTCGCCGCGCTTGGCCAGTTCGGCGTAGTTGGGGCCCAGGTCGGCCAGGGGCTTGAAGTTGTGCTTGGCATCGCTGGGGTCGACCAGCACGTTGCCGTTGCCTTCCACCAGCATCAGGTAGCCGCTGTCGCCCAGCTTGATGTTGCGCACCAGTTCGGTGAGTTGCTTGAGCGACACGTCCAGGCCGACCACGCCGAGGATATTCCCGGTGGCGTCGGCGACGGTGTGTACGGTGCCGATCAGCGTCACATCGTCCGGCGCCCAATAGTAGGCGCCGGTGCGCACGGTTTTACCCGGCGCGGCGATGGCCGCCTGGTACCAGGGGCGGACGCGCGGGTCGTAATTGGTCAGTTTGGTATCGTCGGGCCAACTGGCGTAGCCGCCGTCCTTCAAGCCCAGGGACAGGTAGGCGGTGCTCGGATGACTTTTGGCGAACTGGTCGAAAATCTCTAGCAGCGCCGTGTTGGTCGGCGTGAGAGGGATTTGTGCGGCGTCGGCGCCGGCGTAGCTCTTGAGGTCCTTGGCCGCGACAACGCGTGGGTCCTTGGCCACATAGTCGACGTTTTGGCTGATGCCATCGAAGAACTGCTTCATGCCATTGTCGATCTGGCGGATCTCGCGGCCACTGCTGTCGAGGAAATTGGCCTGGGCCCCCTCGCGCAGATTCAACACGACCAGCACGGCCACCAGGATAACCGGCACGCACGCGATGGCCGCAAATGCCCAGGTCAGCTTTTGCTTGATATTCATGACTTCACCCGCGGGTATTTATAATTTTGGCAAGGAGAAAACAGTAGCGTCGAGCGTCGCATGTGTTGTTATGAGAGGGGTGTGGCCCATGCGTACTCCCTGTATATCGACTGAGGGAGCACGCACTTGAGGCCGAAGGGAGGGTTTAACCGATGCGCTCGCCACCCAGCGCATCACGCTGCATCGACTGCAGGTTTTTCTCGATGGTTTCGCAGATGGTGTCCATCTGGATCTGGTGTTCGCTGGAGTTGAACGGGCTTTGCAGGTCGGTGCCGATGCGCTCGATGGCCAGCAGCATGAAGCCCACCACCGTCGAGGCCAGCGGGGTGAACCAACCCAGGGACTCCACCAGGCCCACCGGTACGATCAGGCAGAACAGCGAGATAAACAGGCGCGGGAAATACACGTAGGGGTAGGGCAGCGGGGTGTTGGCAATCCGTTCCATGCCGCCCTGGGCGTTGGACAAATCCACCAGGGTCGACTCCAGCCGTGCCAGGCGAATGCTGTCGAGGTGACCGACCTTGTACTCCCGTGCCAGCAATGCTGCTGAACCGGTGAGGATATCGTTGGCAAAGTTGTTGGTGGCGCCGTTACGCGCAAACTCATCGCCGGGGATAAACGCGCGGACTTCTTCGGGGCACGGTTGGCCCTTGAGGTGCGCGGCCAGGCAATTCACATAGGCCACATGGCGACGCAGCAGGGTGGCCTTGACCGGGTTCACTTCGTCGTCGGGATCGTCCAGCAGGGTCAGCACCTGGCGCGCAAAACTGCGCGAGTTGTTGACCATCGCGCCCCACAGGGTACGGGCTTCCCACCAGCGGTTGTAGGCGCTGCTGTTACGAAAACTGATCAGCACCACCAGCGCCGAACCCAGCAGGGTCAGGGGCATCAGCGGCAGATTGATTTTGTAGGTGAGGAACAGCATGAAGTCCACGGTGACGGCGACGTCCCACAACAACAGCCAGAACAGCGCCCAGCCCACGTAGCCCATGGTCTTGATGATCAGGCGGTACTTTTTGATGATGGCGGCTTTCAAACGAGAACCTCGGGGTGAGCAGTAAGCGACAGTGCCTTACTCGGACGCCGGTTTGAGGGGAAAGGTTCGGTGGCTGCCTGAAACGTTTAAGTCGCGCTCGCTTCTGTTGATTGGGACGGGGGGCGTCATGTTAGGGTCTTTGGCTGCAACCCTGCAGGCGAGGAGCACGAATGAAGGTTGGCGTTATTTCCGACACCCACGGCCTGCTGCGCCCTGAAGCGGTCGAGGCCTTGCAGGGGTGCGAGCTGATCATCCATGCCGGCGATATCGGCAGCCCTGAGATTCTCGAACAATTGGCGCGCATCGCGCCGCTTCAGGCAGTGCGCGGCAACAATGACCAGGACTCGGCGTGGGCGGCACATGTGCCCGATCATCTGAACATCGACGTGAATGGCTGGCAGGCGTTGCTGGTGCATGACATCGCCCACGCCCCCGCATTGCTCGATGCAAACACGCGGTTGGTGATCACTGGCCATTCGCACAAGCCCCTGATCGAGTGGCGTGGCGCAACGCTGTATGTAAACCCCGGCAGTGCAGGGCGACGGCGCTTCAAGTTGCCGGTGACGTTGGCCGTGCTGGAGGTGTTGGAGGCGTCCATCGATCCACGCCTGATAGCGTTACTGGACTGATCCGGGTGTTACCGCTGCGCCAGAATGCAGTGCAGCAAGCCTGGGAACCGTTGCTCAAGCACCTCGGCACGCAACGAATTCAGATGAGTGGTCCCCACGCTGCGGGTGTGCACCAGCCCGGCGTCACGCAACACGCGAAAGTGATGGGACATGCTCGACTTGGGCCGTCCGCCGTCCAGTTCGCCACAGGTGGCCTCGGGCACACCCGCCAGGCAGCGTACGATGTCGAGGCGCACCGGATCACTCAACGCGTACAGCAGGCGTTCGAGGGTCAGGTCTTCAAGGGGAGGGTGTTTAAAGGCTCGCATGAAATGAATCATAACAGGGGGGTATCGTTGAATACCATAGTTCGATTACCATCGAACTATCGAATCACTCACTCGCTCCTGGAGTTCTCCATGTCCGCTTTGTTCGAACCGTTCACCCTCAAAGACGTCACCCTGCGCAATCGCATCGCTATCCCGCCGATGTGCCAGTACATGGCCGAAGATGGCATCGTCAACGACTGGCACCTGGTGCACCTGGCCAGCATGGCCCGTGGCGGTGCCGGTCTGGTGGTGGTCGAAGCCACCGCCGTCGCGCCGGAAGGCCGCATCACCCCTGGCTGCGCCGGCCTCTGGAGCGATGCTCACGCCGAGGCCTTCGTGCCGATGGTCAAGGCTATCAAGGCTGCCGGCTCGGTGCCGGGCATCCAGATCGGCCACGCCGGTCGCAAGGCCAGCGCCAACCGCCCGTGGGAAGGTGACGACCATATCGCCGCCTCCGATGCCCGCAGCTGGGAAACCATCGCCCCCTCGGCCATCGCCTTCGGTGCCAACCTGCCGCAGGTGCCGCGCGCGATGACACTGGACGACATCGCCCGGGTGCGCCAGGACTTCGTCGACGCTGCCCGCCGTGCCCGCGACGCCGGTTTTGAATGGATCGAGCTGCACTTCGCCCACGGTTACCTGGGCCAGAGCTTCTTCTCCGAACACTCCAACCAGCGCACCGACGCCTACGGTGGCAGCTTCGACAACCGCAGCCGTTTCCTCCTGGAAACCCTGGCCGCCGTGCGTGAAGTTTGGCCGGAAAACCTGCCGCTCACCGCGCGTTTCGGCGTGATCGAATACGATGGCCGCGACGAGCAGACCCTCACCGAATCCATCGAACTGGCCCGTCGTTTCAAAGCCGGTGGCCTGGACCTGCTGAGCGTCAGCGTCGGGTTCACCATCCCTGACACCAACATCCCGTGGGGCCCGGCATTCATGGGGCCGATTGCTGAGCGTGTGCGTCGTGAAGCCGGTATCCCGGTGACTTCGGCCTGGGGCTTTGGCACCCCGCAACTGGCCGAAGGCGCGTTGCAGGCCGGGCATCTGGACCTGGTATCGGTGGGCCGTGCACACCTGGCAGACCCGCATTGGGCGTACTTTGCAGCCAAGGAACTGGGGGTTGAGAAGTCGTCGTGGACCTTGCCTGCGCCTTACGCGCATTGGTTGGAACGTTATCGCTGAGGTTGATCGCCGACGGGCTCAAGCAAACCGGGCCCATCATTGCGCGTATTGCCTACCGCCGTGTCCACCCTGAACCATTCGAACACATCGCAAGGTTCTCCCTGGAACAGCACCATCTGCTCGGCCCGGCCCTTGGTTGTCGCCGGGTCCAGCCATTCACGCGCCAGTGTCGGGTTGAGCACCACCGGCCGGCGGTCGTGGATGTCGACCATGCCGCCGGCGCTGTCGGCGGTGATGATCACAAACCCATCGTGCTCGCCCGCGCCTTCATCGGCGTCGGGTAGCTGGCCGATGGCGGCGCACAGCACGGGCGCGCCGTCCCTTCGCCGTATCAGGTAAGGCTGCTTTTTCGGGCCGCCTTCATCCACCCATTCAAACCAGTTGTCCACCGGCGTTATCGCACGGTGTGGCCAGATCGCCCGGAAGAACGCACCGTGGGCGACTTTTTCGGCGCGGGCGTTGATCGGCGCTGCTCGGTCCTTGGCCCAATGCGGCCGCCAGCCCCAGCGCACGCGGTCGGCGTGCAGCACCTCGTTGTCCAGATGCAGCAGCTTCACCAGGGTGGAGGGCGCGACGTTGTAGCGGGCCTGATCGCCCGCCGAATCGGCGAGGGCATTGGGCATGCTCAAGGCCGCCACAAAATCATGAATGCCGCGGTACTGCGAAAGTCGTCCGCACATGGCTGGATCCTCCGGCTGAACCCTGAGCTTAGCCGCCACCGTGCGCACGCTTGCACAAATTTGAACATGACAAATGAGAATGCATATCAATGGTGTGAAAGTTGGTATACCCTGCGCCGCACAAAAATTGGCAGATATGCCGCTCCATCTGGCTCTTTCACTAGGTTCATCTCATGCGTCGTACCCTGGTTTCCGTGTGTGTGCTTCAAGCGTTTTCCCCTTTGAGCTGGGCGCAGCTCGAGCCGGTTGAAAGAGCCACGATCGAGCTGCAAGCCACCAGCATCACCGGCACTGCCGATTATGAAACCGCCCAGGGACCGGTGCAGGGCTACCACGCCACCCGCTCGGCCAGTGCGACGCGCACCGACACCTCGATCCACGAAACCCCGCAGTCCATCAGTGTGGTGTCCAAGGCGGTGGTCGAGGATATCGGCGCCACCCGCCTGCAAGACGCCCTGGACTATGCCGGCGGCGTTGGCCGTGCCAACAACTTCGGCGGGCAAGGGCTCACCACCTTCACTGTGCGCGGCTTTACCACGGGCGAGTTCTACCGCAATGGTTTCCCGATCAACCGCGGCTATCCGAACATGCCCGACGCCAACACCATTGAACGTCTGGAAGTCCTGCGCGGCCCGGCAACCATGCTCTATGGCCGGGGCGATCCTGGCGGTACCTTCAACGTGGTGTCCAAGCAGCCATTGGCCGAGCCGACCGTGACCCTCGGCAGCCAGCTGGATGACCAGGGCATGCAGCGCGCCACACTCGACGCATCGGGCCCTTTGGACGAACAGGGCCGCCTGGCCTATCGCCTGAACGTGGTGGGCGAGGGCGGCGACACCTTCCGTGATCATGTGGAAACCGAACGCTACGGCGTGACCCCGGTCATCACCTGGCAAGCCACCGATGCCACCAAGGTGATCTTCGAAGGTGATTTCATGCGCAACAATCACCCGCTGGACCGTGGCCTGACACGTTACCCGAATCAAAAGGGTACGCCGTCGCGCGACACCTTCTGGGGCGAGAAAGACGTCGGCAAATTGCACAATGACAACAGCATGGCCCAGCTGCGTTTCGAACACCTGCTCAATGACAACTGGACCCTGGGCGGCGGTTTCCAATGGCTGGACGGCACCCTGCAAGGCAACGCCATCGAAGCCAACGGCCTGGCTGCTGACGGCCGCACCCTGGGTCGCAACTTCAACTACCGCAAGCTGGAGTGGACCGACAAAGACACCCAGCTCAACCTCACCGGGCATTTTTCCACGGCCGGCTTCGATCACACCCTGCTCACCGGCGTCGAGTTCGAAGACTACGATTACAAGTCGATCATCCAGCGCTCCAGCGGCGCGGTGGGCGCTTATGCCATCGACATCTTCAACCCGGTCTACGGCCAGGCGCGCCCGGCGCTCACGCGCACGCCGACCCATGACAAGGAAAACCTCAAGACCTACGCCGCGTTCGTCCAGGACCAGGTGGCCCTCACCGAACGCCTCAAAGTCCTGGCCGGCGCACGCTTCGAACGCTTTGAGCACGACTACCACACTTACGTACCAGGCGGTAAAAGCTGGGAAGCCAGCGACAATGCAGTCACCCCCCGCGTTGGCGTGATTTACGACCTCACCGACACCGTCGCGGTGTACGCCGACGCCGCGCGCTCGTTCAAGCCCAACACCGGTGCCAGCCGCCAGGGCGGCGGTTTTGAGCCGGAGAAAGGCAAGTCCTATGAGATGGGTATCAAGTGGGAAGCCCTCGATCGCCAGTTGAGCGTCGACGCAGCGATCTACCAGATCGAGAAGAAAAACGTGCTCACCACCGACCCCCTGGACTCCACCTTCAGCGTCGCCGCCGGCCAGGTACGCAGCCGCGGATTGGACCTGAATGTGGCAGGCAACATCACCCCTGAGTGGCGCGTGATCGGTGGGTATGCCTACGTCGACGCCGAAGTCACCAAGGACAACACCCTGCGCACTGGCACGCGCTTGCTGAACATCCCGCGCAACAGCTTCAGCTTGCTCAACGTCTATGAATTCCAGGACGGCACGCTGAAAGGCCTCGGCTTGGGGGCCGGCGCTAAATACGTGGATGAGCGCGCCGGGCAGACGTCCAACACGGCATTCTCGATGGACGCCTACACCGTGGTCGACCTGCTCAGCTACTACAAGGTCAACGACAAGGTACGGCTGAACCTGGACGTGAAAAACCTGTTCAATCGCGAGTATGAAGAGGGAGCGTTCGGCAACGTGTATGCCTACCCAGGCGAACCCCGCACCGTTCAGGTCGGGATCGCCTACACCCTATAAGGCGTACTCAGGTAAACCTGTGGGAGCGGGCTTGTTCGCGAATGCGGTGTGTCAGCCAATACATTCAGTGACTGACACCCTGCATTCGCGAGCAAGCCCGCTCCCACGTTTTTGAATCGGTGTTTACCTGATAGCGCGTGGTTTTGGCCTGGCGCTCAGAGCGGCGTGAGCACATTCATCACCGTATCCAGCGCCACCCGCGTGTCATCCAATTGCACCAGCGACGCGTGCCGCGCGCCCAGGGCGTCGCGGTTCTGGATTGCGGTGAGGATCGCTTTGTGCCGGGGCAGGCTCAGGCCCTGGATGTCCGGGCGGCGGTTAGTGATGTTGATCGACTCACGCAACGGCAGCGACAGCATGTTGCACATGTAGGCCAGCAGGTCGTTGCGGGTGGCGTCGGCAATGGCGCGGTGGAAGTCCAGGTCGGCCTGTAGCAGCTGTTCGTGGGTCTGCGCGGTTTCCATGCCAAGGTAGGCTTGTTCGATGGTCGCGATGTCTTCATTGGTGGCGGTGGTCGCGGCCATGGCGGCGATCTCCGGTTCGAGGATGCGCCGCACCCCGGCCAGGGTGTTGAAGAATTCGCTGTGGGGCGTGGACTGCATCAACCAGGACAGCACGTCCGGGTCGAGCAGGTGCCATTTCAACCGAGGCCGCACCACCGCGCCCACCCGTGGCTTGGAATACACCAGGCCCTTGGCGCTGAGCACCCGCGTGGCTTCACGCAACACCGAACGGCTGACCTGGTACTCCTCGCAGAGCGTGGCCTCCATGGGCAGCCGTTCTTCAGGCTTGAAGCGACCGGAAACGATGTGCATGCCCAAGTCCTGAACGATCTGGGCATGCTGGCTCTTGCGCGGCTTGGGCGGCTGGTGATCCATGACTACGGGGAGGCTCTGGCTTGAATTCGCAGCATCATAGCATCCCAATTAGTGGGAATGCCGGGGGACTTCAGCCCCTCGGCAGCCCACCAGGAAGTCAAAGTCGCAGCCCTGGTCGGCCTGCAGCACATGGTCGATGTACAGCTGGCGATAGCCGCCGACAATGAGGTTCTGTGGGGGCGCCAGGTCAGCCATGCGTGCTGCCAGCTCTGCGTCGGGAATGTCCAGGTGCAGGCGGCCGTTGGCGCAGTCCAGTTCGATCCAGTCACCTTCCTGCACCGTGGCCAACGGCCCGCCGGCAGCGGCTTCCGGCGCCACATGCAACACCACCGTGCCGTACGCGGTGCCGCTCATGCGTGCATCGGAAATCCGCACCATGTCCGTCACGCCCTGGGCCAACAGCTTGGCGGGCAAACCCATGTTGCCGACTTCGGCCATGCCAGGGTAACCCTTGGGGCCGCAGTTTTTCATGACCAGGATCGAGTTGGCGTCGACGTCCAGCTCCGGGTCGTTGATGCGCGCCTTGTACATGTCGAAGTTCTCGAACACCACCGCGCGGCCTCGGTGCTGCATCAGTGCCGGGCTGGCGGCTGACGGCTTGAGCACCGCACCCAGCGGCGCCAGGTTGCCGCGCAATACACAAATGCCGCCGTCGGCACGGATTGGGTTGTCGAGGGTGCGGATCACCTCGTCCTGGCCATAGATCGGCGAGTCCTGCGTGTTCTCGCCCAGGGACTTGCCGTTCACGGTCAGGGCGTTCGGGTGCGGGATCAGGTTGGCTTCACCGAGACGGCGCAGCACGGCGGGCAGGCCACCGGCGTAGTAGAACTCTTCCATCAGGAAGCGCCCCGAGGGTTGCAGGTCGACAATGGTCGGCATGCCACGGCCAATGCGGGTCCAGTCATCCAGGTCGAGTTCGACGCCGATGCGCCCGGCGATGGCTTTGAGGTGGATCACCGCGTTGGTCGAACCGCCGATGGCCGCATTCACACGGATCGCGTTTTCGAACGCTTCCTTGGTGAGAATCTTCGACAGCTTCAAGTCTTCGCGCACCATCTCGACCGCACGCATGCCCGACATATGCGCCAGCACATAGCGCCGCGCATCCACTGCCGGGATCGCGGCGTTGTGGGGCAGGGAAGTGCCCAATGCCTCGGCCATGCACGCCATGGTCGAGGCGGTGCCCATGGTGTTGCAGGTGCCTGCCGAACGCGACATGCCGCCCTCGGCCGCGAGGAAATCATCCAGCGTGATGGTGCCAGCCTTGACCTGCTCGCTGAGCTGCCACACCACCGTGCCCGAGCCAATGTCCTGGCCCTTGTGCTTGCCGTTGAGCATCGGCCCGCCGGTCACGACGATGGCCGGCACGTCGCAGCTGGCCGCGCCCATCAGCAGCGCGGGGGTGGTCTTGTCGCAGCCAGTCAGCAACACCACGCCGTCAATCGGGTTGCCACGAATCGCCTCTTCCACGTCCATGCTCGCCAGGTTGCGGGTCAGCATCGCGGTAGGGCGCAGGTTCGACTCGCCGTTGGAGAACACCGGGAATTCCACCGGGAAGCCACCGGCCTCGATCACGCCGCGTTTGACGTGCTCGGCAATCTGGCGGAAATGCGCGTTGCACGGGGTCAGCTCCGACCAGGTGTTGCAGATGCCGATGATCGGCTTGCCATGAAACTGATGGTCGGCAATGCCCTGGTTCTTCATCCAGCTGCGGTACATGAAGCCGTTCTTGTCGGCGGTACCAAACCACTGGGCAGAGCGTAGGCCGGGCTTTTTATCAGGCATGATCGATTCTCTTATTGTATGACTATATGTTCTATGCGTGCTTAAACATAAGCGTAAAATCGATGCTTTGGAAGAGTTGTTTTGCAAATAGTCATACTATATAGTCGGTCTTCACTGAGGTATGGCCCTGGCGGATTTTCGCGAGAGGCGTCCCCCGAGCTTCTATAAAAACAACAATCGGAGATCGACCCCCATGAGCCAGGAACTGCGGCTTATTCGGCGCATCACGCTGAAACTGATTCCCTTCCTGATCCTGCTGTACCTGATCGCCTACGTGGACCGCTCCGCCGTGGGCTTCGCCAAGTTGCACATGGGCGCCGACGTCGGCATCGGCGACGCCGCCTATGGCCTGGGTGCGGGGTTGTTCTTCATTGGCTACTTCCTGTTCGAGATCCCCAGCAACCTGATGCTCGACCGCTTCGGCGCGCGGCGCTGGTTTGCACGCATCATGATCACCTGGGGCGCCATCACCATCGGCATGGCCTTCGTGCAAGGGCCGCACAGCTTCTATGTCATGCGCTTTTTGCTCGGCGCGGCGGAGGCGGGGTTCTTTCCGGGCGTGCTGTACTACATCACCCAATGGTTCCCGGTGCGCCATCGCGGCAAGATCCTTGGGCTGTTTATCCTTTCGCAACCCATCGCGATGATGATCACCGGCCCGGTGTCCGGTGGTTTGCTGGGCATGGACGGCATCCTTGGCCTGCACGGCTGGCAGTGGCTGTTCATCGTGATCGGCACCCCGGCGATCCTGCTGACCTGGCCCGTGCTGCGCTATTTGCCGGACGGCCCCAAGCAGGTCACCTGGATGAGCGACGACGAAAAGGCCTGGCTCACCGGCGAACTCGCCAAAGACCTGCAAGCCTACGGGCAGACCCGCCATGGCAACCCGCTGCATGCGTTGAAAGACAAACGCGTGTTGTTGCTGGCGCTGTTCTACTTGCCGGTGACCCTGAGCATCTACGGCCTGGGCCTGTGGCTGCCGACCCTGATCAAACAGTTCGGCGGCACTGACCTGGTCACCGGCTTTATCTCGGCCGTGCCGTATATCTTCGGCATCATCGGCCTGCTGATTATCCCGCGCAGTTCCGACCGCCTGAACGACCGCTACGGCCACCTCGCAGTGCTTTATGTACTGGGTGCCATCGGCCTGTTCTTCAGCGCCTGGCTCAGTGTGCCGGTGCTGCAAATGGCCGCGTTGTGCCTGGCGGCGTTTGCCCTGTTTTCCTGCACGGCGGTGTTCTGGACCTTGCCGGGGCGCTTCTTCGCGGGTGCCAGTGCGGCGGCGGGCATTGCCTTGATCAACTCGGTGGGCAACCTCGGTGGCTATATCGGCCCGTTCGTGATCGGCGCGCTCAAGGAATACACCGGCAACCTGGCGTCGGGCTTGTACTTTTTGTCCGGGGTGATGGTGTTCGGGCTGGTGCTGACCTGGGTGGTCTACCACCTGCTGGAGCGCAAGCATGTGCTGCCTGCCGACCAATTCGCCGCCAGTGCCCGTGGCGCCACACGTACTTAATCCAGGAGAAATGGCATGCGTTTAGTTCAGTTCGAGTTGCGTAATGGCGAGCGTCGCGTCGGCGTGGTCGATGGCACCAAGCTGCGCGAAGTCAGCACGGCCCGCAGCGTGCGTGAGTTGGCCCTGGCAGCCATCGAGGCGGGCGTCGGCCTGGCGCAACAGGTGGACAGCCTGGGCCTGGGCGACAGCTACGACTACGCAACATTGCTGGCCGACCTGAAGATCCTGCCGCCGCTGGACCACCCGGACCCGGCCCATATGCTGATCAGTGGCACCGGCCTGACTCACCTGGGCAGCGCCTCGGCGCGTGACAAGATGCACCAGGCCGGTGACGACACCGCGCTGACCGACACCATGCGCATCTTCAAATGGGGCGTGGAGGGCGGCAAGCCCGCGGCTGGCCAGGCGGGCGTGCAGCCCGAGTGGTTCTACAAAGGCGACGGCAGCATCGTCGTGCGTCCCGGCGCGGCCTTCCCGGTGCCACCGTTTGCCGAGGATGCCGGTGAAGAACCGGAAATCGGTGGCCTCTACGTCATCGGGCCGGACAGCAAGCCCTATCGCGTCGGTTTTGCAGTGGGCAATGAATTCTCCGACCACGTGATGGAACGCAAGAACTACCTGTACCTGGCCCATTCCAAATTGCGCAGTTGCAGCTATGGCCCGGAGTTGCGCGTGGGCGAGTTGCCCCAGCACCTGGCGGGCACCAGCCGTCTCTTGCGTAACGGTGAGGAAATCTGGCGGAACGAATTCCTCAGCGGCGAGGCCAATATGTGCCACAGCCTGGAAAACCTTGAATACCACCACTTCAAATACCGCCAGTTCCTCAAGCCGGGCGATGTGCACATCCACTTTTTCGGCACCGCCACGCTGTCATTTGCCGACGGTATACGTACCCAGGCCGGCGATGTGTTCGAGATCAGCCAGGCCGAGTTCGGCGCGCCGCTGGTCAACCGTGTCGGCAGCAGCGAGGCAGCCTTCGAGCCCGGCAACGTCATCACCCTTTAAAGGAGATCCCCATGACCCAGTACCTCGGCCACAACTACATCGGCGGCCAGCGCAGCGCCAATGGCAGCGTCACGTTGCAAAGCCTCGACGCGACCACCGGTGAAGCCTTGCCCCAGGCGTTCTACCAGGCCACACCACAAGAGGTCGACGCCGCCGCCACGGCTGCCGCTGCGGCATACCCTGCTTACCGCGCCTTGAGTGCATCGCGTCGCGCGCAGTTCCTCGACGCAGTGGCCGACGAACTGGACGCGCTGGGGGATGATTTTGTCGAGCTGGTGTGCCGCGAAACCGCGCTGCCGGCTGCACGTATCAAGGGCGAACGTGGGCGCACCAGCGGCCAGATGCGCCTGTTCGCCACGGTATTGCGTCGCGGTGATTTCTACGGCGCGCGCATCGACAAGGCGTTGCCCGACCGTCAACCGCTGCCACGCCCGGATTTGCGTCAGTACCGCATCGGCCTGGGGCCTGTCGCCGTGTTTGGCGCGAGCAACTTCCCCCTGGCGTTTTCCACTGCGGGCGGCGACACCGCTGCTGCGCTGGCGGCTGGCTGCCCGGTGGTGTTCAAGGCCCACAGCGGGCATATGGCGACGGCGGAACGCGTCGCCGATGCGATCATCCGCGCGGCCGAGGCCACCCAGATGCCGGCCGGCGTGTTCAATATGATCTTTGGCGGTGGCGTCGGTGAAGCACTGGTCAAGCACCCGGCCATCCAGGCGGTCGGCTTTACCGGCTCGCTCAAGGGTGGCCGTGCACTGTGTGACATGGCGGCGGCACGCCCGCAACCGATCCCGGTGTTCGCCGAGATGTCGAGCATCAATCCGGTGATCGTGCTGCCCCAGGCATTGACCGCGCGGGCCGACACCGTGGCACGTGACCTGACCGCGTCGGTGGTGCAAGGCTGCGGCCAGTTCTGCACCAACCCCGGCCTGGTGATCGGCATTGCTTCGCCAGCCTTCACCGCGTTCACCCAGCAGGTCGCCCAACTGATCGGCGACCAACCACCGCAGACCATGCTGAACGCCGGCACCCTGGTCAGCTATGGCAAGGGCCTGGAAAAACTCCTGGCGCACCCTGGCATCCAGCACCTGGCGGGCAGCCAGCAGGCCGGCAACCGAGCGCAACCGCAGGTGTTCAAGGCTGACGTGCGCCTGTTGATCGAGGGCGATGAAGTGCTGCAGGAAGAAGTGTTCGGCCCCACCACGGTGTTTGTCGAAGTCGCCGACCAGGCCCAACTCAGCGCGGCGTTGCACGGCCTGCACGGCCAACTCACGGCGACAATCATTGGCGAGCCGGCCGACTTGCAGCAGTTCGCGGAACTCACGCCACTGCTGGAACAGAAAGTCGGGCGCATCCTGCTCAATGGCTACCCAACCGGCGTGGAAGTCTGCGATTCGATGGTGCACGGCGGGCCGTACCCGGCCACTTCGGATGCCCGTGGTACCTCGGTGGGTACCTTGGCCATCGACCGTTTCCTGCGCCCCGTGTGCTTCCAGAACTACCCTGATAGCCTGCTGCCCGACGCGTTGAAAAACGCCAACCCGTTGCGTATCCAGCGGCTGGTGGATGGCACGCCATCTCGCGACCCGCTGTAACGCGCACCTGAGAGCAATAAGAATCCAGGAGGCATCATGTCGTGTATCGCCGTTACCCCGCACCGTGCGCAGTTGGGCGAGGGTCCGTTCTGGGATGCGCCCACCCAGGCACTGTACTGGGTGAATATCGCCGGCAAGCAGGCGCTGCGCCTGATGGGCGGGCAGTTGCAGGTGTGGCAGTTGCCGGAGCATGTCTCGGCGTTCATCCCGTGTGAAAGCGGCGATGCCCTGGTGACCTTGAGCAGCGGCGTGTATCGCCTTGACCTCGTCACCGAAGCCCTGACCCTGCTGTGCGTGGCCGACCCGCAAGCGGGCAACCGTGGCAACGAAGCACGCTGCGATGCCCAAGGCCGCCTGTGGCTGGGCACCATGCAGAACAACATTGGCGAGCAGGGTGAAGACCTGCCCATTACCCAGCGTTCCGGCGGCCTGTTTCGCATTGATGCGGATGCGCAGGTCACGCCGTTGCTCAGTGGCCTGGGCATTCCCAACACCTTGCTGTGGAGTGATGACGGCCGCCAAGTGCATTTTGGCGACAGCCTGGACGGCACGCTGTATCGGCACGCTATCAGGCCAGACGGCCAACTCGACCCTGCGCAGACGTGGTTCGGCCCGCACCCGCGCGGCGGGCCGGACGGCTCGGCGATGGACGTTGAAGGCTACCTCTGGAACGCCCGCTGGGACGGCAGCTGCCTGTTGCGCCTGACCCCGGACGGTGAAGTCGACCGCATTATCGAGCTGCCCGTCAGCCGTCCCACCAGTTGCGTGTTTGGTGGCCCGAACCTCACCACCCTCTACATCACCAGCGCCGCCAGCCCCTTGGATCACCCCTGGGACGGTGCGGTATTGGCCATGGAAGTAGATGTACCTGGAACATCTTGTCATCGCTTTGCCGGATAAACCCAAGACTTAAAAACAACAACAAGGAGTCACCCGTATGAATCGTCGTCGTGGTTTGCGTTCCCTGTGCTGCGCCGCTGTGGCGGTCTCGGCCATGAGCTTGAGCGGGCTGTTGCTGGCCGCTGAGGAAGTGAAGATCGGTTTCCTGGTCAAGCAGGCTGAGGAACCGTGGTTCCAGACCGAATGGGCCTTCGCCGAAAAAGCCGGCAAGGAGCATGGTTTCACCGTGATCAAGATCGCCGTGCCGGATGGTGAGAAGACCCTGTCGGCTATCGACAGCCTGGCCGCCAACGGTGCCAAGGGCTTTGTGATCTGCCCGCCGGACGTGTCCCTCGGCCCGGCCATTGTCGCCAAGGCCAAGGCCAACGGCCTGAAAGTGATTGCCGTAGATGACCGGTTCGTCGATGCCAAGGGCAATTTCATGGAAGACGTGCCGTACCTGGGCATGGCGGCTTTTGAAGTCGGCCAGAAGCAGGGCGCCGCGATGGCCGCCGAAGCGAAAAAGCGCGGCTGGGACTGGAAGGACACCTACGCGGTGATCAACACCTTCAACGAACTCGACACCGGTAAAAAACGCACCGACGGCTCGGTCAAATCCCTGGAAGAAGCGGGTATCCCCAAGGACCACATTCTGTTCACCGCCGCCAAGACCCTCGACGTACCCGGCAGCATGGACGCCACCAACTCCGCCCTGGTCAAGCTGCCCAGCGGCGCGAAAAACCTGATCATCGGCGGCATGAACGACAACACCGTACTGGGCGGCGTACGCGCCACCGAAAGCGCCGGCTTCAAGGCCGCCAACGTGATCGGCATTGGCATCAATGGCACCGACGCCATCGGCGAATTGAAGAAACCCAGCAGCGGCTTCTTCGGCTCGATGCTGCCAAGCCCGCATATCGAGGGCTATAACACCGCGCTGATGATGTACGAGTGGGTGACCAAGGGCACCGAGCCTGCCAAGTACACTGCCATGGACGAAGTGACCCTCATCACCCGTGAGAACTTCCAGGCAGAGCTGACCAAGATCGGGCTGTGGCAATGACGGCTGCCGCCCTGCGGTTTGACGGCATCGGCAAAACCTTTCCTGGGGTCAAGGCGCTGGATGGCATCAGCTTCAGCGCCCACCCAGGGCAGGTGCACGCGCTGATGGGCGAGAACGGCGCGGGCAAGTCGACGCTGCTGAAGATCCTCGGTGGCGCCTACATTCCCAGCAGCGGCACACTGCAGATCGGCGACCAGACCATGGCTTTCCGAAACACCGCCGACAGCATTGCCAGCGGCGTGGCGGTGATCCACCAAGAGTTGCACCTGGTGCCGGAAATGACCGTGGCCGAGAACCTGTTCCTCGGCCACTTGCCCTCGCGTTTTGGCGTGGTCAGCCGCGGCCTGCTGCGCCAGCAGGCACTGGCCTGCCTCAAGGGCCTGGCGGATGAAATCGACCCCGATGAAAAGCTCGGGCGCCTGTCCCTGGGCCAGCGCCAACTGGTGGAAATCGCCAAGGCGCTGTCCCGTGGTGCCCACGTGATTGCGTTCGACGAACCCACCAGCAGCCTCTCGGCGCGGGAGATCGACCGCTTGATGGCGATCATCACGCGGCTGCGCGATGAGGGCAAAGTGGTGCTCTATGTCTCCCATCGCATGGAAGAGGTGTTTCGCATTTGCGACGCGGTGACCGTGTTCAAGGATGGCCGCTACGTGCGCACCTTCGACGACATGAGCGCGCTGACCCACGACCAGTTGGTCACCTGCATGGTCGGCCGCGATATCCAGGACATCTACGACTACCGGCCGCGTGAGCAGGGCGAGGTCGCGCTCAAGGTCGAGGGTTTGCTCGGTCCAGGGTTGCGTGAGCCGGTCAGCCTGAGCGTCCACAAGGGCGAGATTCTCGGCCTGTTTGGATTGGTCGGGGCAGGGCGCACGGAGCTGTTTCGGCTGCTGAGCGGTTTGACCCGCAGCACCGCAGGTAGCCTTCAGCTCTGCGGCCAGACACTGCAGCTGCAGTCACCGCGCGACGCCATCGCCGCCGGCGTATTGCTGTGCCCGGAAGACCGCAAGAAGGAAGGCATCATCCCGCTGTCCAGCGTGGCGGAGAACATCAATATCAGTGCTCGCGGTGCTCATTCCAGGTTTGGCTGGCTGCTGCGCGACGGTTGGGAAAAGCGCAACGCCGACCAGCAGATCCAGGCCATGAAGGTCAAGACGCCCAACGCAGCGCAAAAGATCATGTACCTCTCCGGGGGCAATCAGCAGAAGGCCATTCTCGGCCGCTGGCTGTCGATGCCGATGAAAGTCTTGCTGCTGGACGAGCCGACCCGTGGCATCGATATCGGCGCCAAGGCCGAGATCTACCAGATCATTCATAACCTCGCCGCCCAGGGCATTGCGGTGATCGTGGTGTCCAGCGACCTGATGGAAGTGATGGGCATCTCCGACCGTATCCTGGTGCTGTGCGAAGGCGCCTTGCGGGGTGAACAGACCCGTGAGCACGCCACCGAATCCAACTTGCTGCAACTGGCCTTGCCGCGCAGCGTGGCGAACTGAGAGACCCCTATGACCACTCAACACAACGTGCTGCCCACCGCGCGCAAGCCCCTGGACCTGCGCGCACTGCTGGACAACTGGGCGATGCTGCTGGCCGCCGTGAGCATCTTTTTGCTGTGCGCCTTGCTGATCGATAACTTCCTTTCACCGCTGAACATGCGCGGGCTGGGGCTGGCGATTTCCACCGTGGGCATTGCCGCCTGCACCATGCTGTTCTGCCTGGCGTCGGGGCATTTCGACCTGTCAGTGGGCTCGGTGATTGCCTGCGCCGGCGTGGTGGCGGCGATCGTGATGCGTGACACCGACAGCGTCATGCTCGGCATTGGCGCCGCCTTGCTGATGGGCCTGCTGGTGGGGCTGATCAACGGCATTGTGATCGCCAAGCTGCGGGTCAATGCACTGATCACTACCCTGGCGACCATGCAGATCGTGCGTGGCCTGGCGTACATCTTCGCCAATGGCAAGGCGGTGGGCGTGTCCCAGGATCAGTTCTTTATCTTTGGCAACGGCCAGTTGCTCGGTGTGCCGGTGCCGATCCTGATCACTGTGCTGTGCTTCCTGTTCTTTGGCTGGCTGCTCAACTACACCACCTATGGGCGCAACACCATGGCCATCGGCGGCAACCCGGAAGCGGCCTTGCTGGCCGGGGTGAACGTGGACCGCACCAAGATCCTGATCTTCGCCGTGCATGGCGTGATCGGTGCCTTGGCCGGGGTGATCCTGGCCTCGCGCATGACCTCCGGCCAGCCCATGATCGGCCAGGGCTTCGAGCTGACGGTGATCTCGGCGTGCGTGCTCGGCGGGGTATCGCTGAGCGGCGGGGTAGGGATGATCCGCCACGTGATCGCCGGGGTGCTGATTTTGGCGATCATCGAGAATGCGATGAACCTGAAGAATATCGACACGTTCTACCAGTACGTGATCCGGGGATCGATCCTGCTCCTGGCCGTGGTCATCGACCGCATGAAACAACGCTGAGTCATGCCATGTGAACACTAAATGTGGGAGCGGGCTTGCTCGCGAATACGGAGTGTCAGACCCGAATGAGTTGACTGACACGGCGCATTCGCGAGCAAGCCCGCTCCCACAGTTTAGTCGGTGGTGAATTTGAAGATTGTGTTCTGGGTGTAGGTCTGCCCTGGATTCAGGCGGGTAGACGCGAACTTCGGCTGATTAGGCGCATCCGGAAAATGCTGGGTCTCCAGCGTAAAACCGCTCCAGTGCAGATAGGTCTTCCCAGCCTTGCCCTTCACCGACCCATCCAGGAAGTTACTGGTATAGAACTGCACCCCAGGCTCGGTGGTAAACAGCTGCAACCGCCGCCCGGACGCAGGATCGTGCACCTCGGCCGCCAACTGCTTCACATCACCTTGGGTGTCCAGCGCCCAGTTGAAGTCGAACCCACCCTGTTTCGGCTCGGCGAACTTGAGCTGCGGGTGATCGTCCTTGATGTGCTGGCCGATCGGCGTGGGTTTGAGAAAGTCCATCGGCGTGCCTTTGACGGGCGCCAGTTCGCCGGTGGGAATCAACGTCGCGTTCACCGGCGTGTAGTGGCTGGCATGCAAGGTCGCGACCTGCTTGAGGATGTCGCCATTGCCCGCGCCGGCCAGGTTGAAGTAGCTGTGGTTGGTGAGGTTGAGCACCGTCGGTTTGTCGGTGGTGGCGGTGTAGTCGATGTGCAGTTCGTTGGTGTCAGTGAGGCGGTAGGTGACTTCGGTCTTCAGGTTGCCGGGGAAGCCCATTTCACCGTCCTTGGACAGGTAGGTGAGGGTCACGCCGACCGAGTCCTTGGCCTTGACCGGCGTGGCTGTCCAGACGTGCTTGTCGAAGCCCTGGGCGCCGCCGTGCAGCGAGTTGGGGCCGTCGTTGAGTGGCACCTGGTAGCGTTTGCCGTCGAGTTCGAAGGCGCCGCCGGCCAGGCGGTTGCCGAAACGGCCGATGGTCGCGCCGAAGAACGCCGTACCGCTCTGATAGCCTTGCACGTCGTCAAAGCCCAGCACCACGTCGTCGAGCTTGCCGTGTTTGTCTGGCACTTTCAGCGACTGCAACACGCCGCCGTAGGTGATCACCGTGGCTTGCATGCCATGGCTGTTACGCAGGATGTACTGCTCGACGGCGGTGCCGTCATTGGTTTTACCGAACGGTTTGTGTTCGCTGGTAAGGCCCGCCGCCTGGGCGCCGCCGCTGGCGACCAGCATGGACAGGGCGAGGCCCGAAAGCAGGTAACGAGGGTGCTTCATGGTCGAACTTCCTTTTGTTGTTTTGAGTGGAATAGTTCTACTAATGTGCGATATTTTGTCGGTTGGATAGCGAATTTATAGCCTTTAACGCCATTTTTGCAAAATAAAATAAGACTAATTAAGCGAGGCAACCTTTTATGACGACTCAGCACGCGGTTTATCCCGACCTTGAAGGCAAGACTGTCCTGATCTCCGGCGGTGCCTCGGGCATCGGCGAATTCATGGTGCGCGCCTTTGCCGCCCAAGGCGCCAAGGTCGGCTTTGTCGACCGCGCGCAAAGCCAGGGCGAACGCCTGGCGGCGCTGTTGAGTTCGCGCGGGCACACCGTGGAATTCGTCAATTGCGACATCACCGACGAGATAGCCTATAAAGCCGCCATCACTCGTTTCGAACACTCGCTGGGGCCGATCACCGTGCTGGTGAATAACGCCGCCAATGACGTACGCCATACCCTGGAGGAAGTCGATTCGGAGATGTTCGACCGGCTGATCTCCGTCAACCTCAAGCACGCCTTCTTTGCCGCAAAGGCGGTGGTGCCGATGATGAAGGGCGCCGGCGGCGGCGCGATCATCAACCTCGGTTCGGTGGGCTGGATGATGGCTTCGGCCGGCTACCCGGTGTACGCCGCCAGCAAGGCCGCCGCCCACGGCATGACCCGCGCCCTGGCCCGGGAACTGGGGCCGAGCCGCATCCGCGTGAACACGCTGGTGCCGGGCTGGGTGATGACGGAAAAACAATTGGCGATGTGGGTCGACGATGCCGCCAAGGAACTGATCAGCCGCAGTCAGTGTTTGCCAGGGAGCGTTTTGCCGGAACACATCGCCAATATGGCGTTGTTTCTCGCCTCTGATGCCTCGGCGATGTGTTCGGCGCAGAACTTTATTGTGGATGGTGGGTGGGTCTGAGTCGGGCTCAATTATCCAGGCTGCACAGACAAAATGTGGGAGCGGGCTTGCCCGCGAATACGCAGGGTCAGTTGATAAAGTTGCCGACTGACACGCTGCCTTCGCGAGCAAGCCCGCTCCCACACAAAACCCAGTCCGACATCATGACGAGGGTGCTTATTCGATCGGGTAACGCTTGAAAGCCGGGTGCTGTTCCAGCCGCTCGGCGTGGCGTTTGAGGTTGGGGAACGCATCGGCCTTGACCACCGACGCCACGGTGAACTGGCTGAACGACCAGGCGACTGCCGCCGTCAGGGAAGCCTGGGTCAACTCCTGACTGTCAGGCAGTTGCTTTTCCAGCAGCGAGTAGGCCGCCAGCAATTGCCCGCTGACGCGATCCAGCCAGGGCGCATGCAGCTTTTCGGCCGGGCGCAGGTTGTGTTCGTAAACGATCTGCACGCTTTTCTCGCAGGCCGCCAAGGCCAGGCCAAGGATATGCAGGTCATGGGCACGACCTGCGGGGGAAGGGGGCAGCAGCTTTTTATCGGCCGGGGCCAGGGTTTCCAGATAGTCGAGGATCAGGCTGGAATCCATCAGCACCGTGCCGTCATCCAGCACCAGGGTCGGCGCCTTGACCACCGGGTTGATCTGGGAAAACTCGGTGAACGTGCTGAACACCGACAGCGGTTCATGCACAAAATCCACGCCATAAAGGTCCAGGGAAATGGCCACGCGGCGTACGTAGGGCGAGTCCAGCATGCCGATCAGTTTCATGAAGCCTCCGTTGCTCTCAAGGTGATGGCTCCAGAGAGTAAGGGCACAGGATCGGCATGCGCAATGACTGAATGTTGCCTGCAAAGGTCAGGCTGCGGTCATTCAGGCAGGACGCCTGATGTTCTGCCGGCTGGCCCCCGGTGGCTGGCCGGTAATGCGCTTGAATGCACGGCTGAACGCTGCCTGGGAGGTGTAGCCCAGGCGCAGCGCCACTTCTTCGATGGGTAAACGCTCCAGGGTCAGCCATTGGCTGGCCAGGCGCATGCGCAGTTCCGTCATGTAGCGCAGTGGCGGGAGACCCAGGGTGGCCTGGAAGCGCTCGGCGAATACCGAGCGGGAGGTGTGACACTGCGCGGCCAGTTCGGCCACGCTCCAATCGCGCCCGGGTTGCTGGTGCAGCACGAGCAGGGCGCCCGCCAGGCGTGAGTCGCGCAACGCGGCCACCAGCCCCGAGGCATTGCCGCAGGCGCATTCCACCCAACCCCGCACAATCATGGCAGCCACCACATCGGCCAGGCGCGTGAGGATGCCGGGGTAGCCGACGCGAGCCGCGGCGACTTCGCGCTCCATCACCGCCAGGATTGGCATCAGGCCGGGGTAACGCTGGCCCTGGGCATCGATCAGCATCAAGGCTGGCATCAGGCTGCCGAGCCCCTGGAGACTGCCGAGTTCGAACTCCATGCAGGCGCTGAACAGCAACGTGCTAGGCGGTGAGTCCGGTGATGCATCCACGGCGCAGACGGTCTCGCCCAGTGGTGTCGTGTCAAAGCCGCCGATGTCCTGCACCGTCCTGTCCGCACTGGACAGCAGCGCATGGGCACCGCCGTGGGAGATGAACACGGCATTGCCCGCCGACAATTCGAACAGGCTGCCGTCATCGGTGCGCAGGGTGGCCGTACCTGCGGCGAGGAGGTGGAAGTAGGCATGCCCCGGTCTGGCGTCAAAGCCCATGCCGAAGGTCGGTCCGGCCTGGATGCGTCGGTACTGCACGCCGCGCAGGCGCATGCCGCGCAGCAGTTCGTCGATAAGGTCGGAGGACAGGTTGAAGGGCGCTGCTGCAGTCATGTTCGGGGTTTCAGTCAAAAACTCAAGGGTTTGCATCATAGATCATCCGGGTTGGCGAACCTAGACTGGCCGTCGTGCTAATTACCGAGGATGTCGTGTGATGAATGATTGTGTAGCCCAAGCCGCTCGCCCTGCCCAGGTGGCGCCCGATGCGCCCGCCTGGATGGCGGTGTTTTCCCTGGCCATGGGGGTGTTCGGCTTGTTGACGGCCGAATACCTGCCGGCCAGCCTGCTGACGCCGATGGCGCTGGACCTTGGCGTGTCGGAAGCGCTGGCCGGCCAAGCCGTGACCGTGACGGCCGTGGTGGCGTTGTTCGCCGGGTTGCTGGTACCGGGCCTCACGCGTGGGATCGACCGGCGCGTGGTGCTGCTGGGATTCTCTCTGCTGATGATTGCATCCAACCTGTTGGTGGCGTTTTCCTCCAGCCTGGCGGTGCTGCTGTTGATGCGCATCCTGCTGGGTGTGGCCCTGGGAGGCTTCTGGAGCATGGCGGCGGCGGTCGCGATGCGCCTGGTGCCGGCGGCGCTGCTGCCCCGTGCGCTGTCGATCATCTTCAGTGGCATTGCCGTGGGCACGGTGGTTGCCGTGCCGTTGGGCAGCTACCTGGGCGGCCTGTATGGCTGGCGCAGTGCATTTTTGGCGGCGGCAGCGGTCGGCGGGGTGACGCTGGCGTTCCAGCTGTTCACGTTGCCACCGTTGGCCCCCACGGGCAGCGCACGCTTGCGCACGGTACTGGATGTGCTGCTGCGCCCGGGCATCGCCATCGGCATGTTGGGCTGCGTGCTGGTGCACACCGGGCACTTTGCGCTGTTCACCTACATCCGGCCGTTCCTCGAAAGCACCACGGGCGTGGGCAGCGAAGGGCTGGCGTTGATGCTGCTGGGGTTCGGTGCAGCCAACTTCGTCGGCACGCTGTTGGCCGGTTGGATGCTGGTGCGTTATCCGCGCGGCACCTTGGTGCTGATGCCGGTATTGGTGGGCGTCGCAGCGCTGGCCCTGGTGTTGCTGCCGGCCTCGCTGCCAGGCCAGGCCTTGCTGCTGGCGTTGTGGGGCATGGCGTTTGGCGGGGTGCCGGTGGCGTGGTCGAACTGGGTGGCCCGCGCCGTGCCGGATCAAGCTGAAAGTGCTGGTGGCATGGTGGTGGCATCCGTGCAATCGGCCATTGCGGCGGGTGCGGCCGGTGGGGGCGCGATGTTCAGTCTCAGTGGCATCAGCGGGGTGTTTCTAGGCGCCGGTGTGTTGATGTTGTTGGCCGCCTTGTTGATTGCACTGCGGGTAACAGTGTCGGGCAATGTGGCCGTGGGTGCACCGCTGCATCTTTGACGTCAGCCTGGAGATTGGCCGCATTCACGGTGTGACGAGCCATCGACCTTTGGTTTAGTCTGGAGCGCTTCGTTGAACGCAAGCACATTTGGAGCAGTCAGCATGACCGATTACGTACCCCCGAAAGTGTGGACCTGGGAGACCGAGAATGGCGGCACTTTCGCCAGCATCAACCGGCCTGTGGCCGGCGCGACCCATGAAAAAGAATTGCCGGTGGGCAAGCATCCGTTGCAGTTGTACTCCCTGGCCACGCCCAACGGGCAGAAGGTTACGATCCTGCTGGAAGAACTGTTGGCCCTGGGGCACAGCGGTGCGGAATACGATGCCTGGCTGATCAAGATCGGTGATGGCGACCAGTTCGGCAGCGGCTTCGTGGGGGTGAACCCCAACTCCAAGATCCCGGCACTGCTGGACCGCAGCGGCGCCGCGCCGATTCGGGTGTTCGAGTCCGGAGCGATCCTGCAATACCTGGCGGAGAAGTTCGGTGCGTTCTTCCCCACCGAACCCGCCGCCCGCGCCGAATGCCTGTCGTGGTTGTTCTGGCAGATGGGCAGCGCCCCCTACCTGGGCGGTGGTTTCGGACACTTCTATGCCTACGCGCCGAGCAAGATGGAATATGCGATCAACCGGTTCGCCATGGAGACCAAGCGTCAGCTCGATGTGCTCGACCAACGCCTGGCGGTGAGCGAATACATCGCGGGTGATGAGTACACCATCGCCGATATTGCGATTTGGCCGTGGTATGGCGGGCTGGTCAAAGGTCGCTTGTATGGCGCGGCGGAGTTCTTGTCGGTGCATGAGTACACGCACGTGTTGCGCTGGGCAGACGCGATCGAAGCGCGGCCGGCGGTGCAGCGCGGCCGGCGGGTGAATCGGGTGTCCGGTGAGCCCCATGAGCAATTGGCCGAGCGGCATAACGCCAGCGACCTGGACTAAAGGCCTGACGCGGTAAGAAAGGTGGGAGCGGGCTTGCTCGCGAATGCGGAGTGTCAGTCAACAGATTCATTGGCTGATCCACCGCAATCGCGAGCAAGCCCGCTCCCGCATTTGGATTTGTGTATTTCACTCTACTTGTAGCGCTGCTCGAACACCGCCACTTGCTCGGGCTTGATCAGTTCGAACGGCACCCACACCTCCGACTCAATCGCCTCGCCCTTGATCATTCGCACCGCCGCCTGCACGGCCTGGGTAGCCTGGGCCTTCGGGTCCTGGAACACCGACGCCGTCAGCAACCCCCGCTTGATCGCTGCCAGCCCATCGGGCAAGCCATCGATACCCACAATCGCCACTTCACCCTTGGTTTTTCCCGCCTGCTGCAAAGCCATGGCCGCGCCAATCGCCATTTCATCGTTATTGGCCACGATGGCATCGAACTGCGTGCCCGCCAGCAGCCAGTTGCTGGTCAGGTCCATGCCCTTGCTGCGTTGCCATTCGGCACTTTGCTGCTCGACCACCTTGATACCGGGAAAGTCCTTGAGCACCTGTTTGGCGCCCTCGGTGCGGTCGTGGGTGGCGTTCTGTGCGAGATCGCCCATGATGATCGCCACGTTGCCCTTGCCACCGAGTTTTTCCGCCAGGTAGCGCATCTGCAACTGACCGGCCTCGATGTCGTTAGAGGCCACGGTGACCACGCCTCTGGGCAGAGTGCGTTCGTCCGGGTGACGGTTGACGTACACCAGCGGCGTCTTGGCCGCCACGGCAGCACGGGTCATGTTGGCGGTGGCGGCGGTGTCCACCGGCAGTACGATCACCGCGTCGACCTTCTGGTTGAGGAAGCCCTCGACCTGATTAAGCTGGCGCACCACGTCGCCCTGGGCGTCTTCGAACTGGATCTGCACATCCTGCTGCTTGGCGGCCGCTTCCAGGCCGGTGCGCACGTAGGTCATGAAGTTATCGTCGACCCGGGCGATGCTCACGCCGATGCGATAGGCGGCAAAGGTCCATTGGCTGAACAGCAGCAACAAGGTGGCAGCAAACAACGAATAGCGATTCATAAGGGTGATCCTTTTATTGTTATAGGGTGAACGCCTGGCGGAAACGCGCCAGGGCCAGCTCGCTGTCGCCGCTGGCCCAGCCTTCCAGGCCGACCACGCCGCTGTAGCCTATGGCGTGCAAGGCTTTGGCAATGGCCGGGTAGTGGATTTCACCGGTGCCAGGCTCCTTGCGACCTGGTACATCGGCCACTTGGATTTCACCGATGGCGCTGCCGGCGCGCTGGATCAGTTCGATCAAATTTCCTTCGCCGATCTGCGCGTGGTACAGGTCCAGGTTCAGCTTCAGGTGCGGACTGCCCACGGCCTCGATCAGCGCCAGGGTGTCGTCGGCGCGGGCGAACGGGGTGCCGGGGTGGTCGACCTCGGTGTTGAGGTTTTCCAGCAGGAACACACGGCCGGCGTCTTCCCCCAGGCGGGCGATTTTTTCCAGGGTCTTGCAGGCGCTCAGCCACATGCGCCCGGTGGTCTGGCTCACCGGTTGAACGGGCAGGCCGCCTTCACCCAGGCCGGTGCCGTGCAGGTTGAGGCTGGGGCAATTCAGTCGTTCGGCGACCCCTAAGGATTCGCGGGCGCTGTCGAGCAGTTGGCGGATACCGCCGGGGTCGGTGAGGGTACCGCTGATGTAGCCGGTCATGGAGGTGAAGTCGGCGCCGGTAGCGACCAGGGCGGCGATGTCCTTGTCTGTCCAGTTCCAGATTTCGGCACTGAAGCCCAGCGCATGAATGCGCTGTACGCGCTCGACAAAGGGCAGGTCGAGAAACACCATCTCCGCGCTGACGGCCAGCTTGAAGGGGCTCATACGGCCACCGCCTTGCCGGTTTCGAATGACTCGATGCAGGCGCGGGCAATCGCCAATGCCGCACGCGCGTCTTCGCCACTGGCCAGGGGCTTGGCGCCGCTGCGCAGGCAGTCGACGAAGTGGTTGAGCTCGGCGATATAGGCGTCGCGCAACAGGTCGGTGTCCAGGCGCTGGGTGTCGGCCTGGATGCCCTGGGCCAGGTAGCGCACCAGGTCGGAATCGTTGAGGCTGCCCATGCTGAGCATGCCGGCGCTGCCGAACACCTCGCCGCGCACGTCGTAGCCATACACCGCCTGGAAGTTGGCCTCGGCGGTGGCGATGGCGCCGTTGTCGAAGCGGATCGCGACCACGGCGGTGTCGAGGAAGCCTTTGCTTTTGTATTCGGGCGCGATCAATGCGTCGGCCATCACGTAGACCTGCACCGCCTCGGCGCCAGGGTTGAGGTAGCGCAGGGTGTCGAAGTCGTGGATCAGGGTTTCCAGAAAGATCACCCATTGCGGCGACTTGGCCGGGTTGTTCAGTGCCGGGTCGCGGGTCAGCGAGCGCAGCAACTGCGGGGTGCCGATGCGGCCGGCGGCGACATCGAGGTGCGCGGTGCGAAAGCTCTTGGCGAAGCGCCGGTTGAACCCGACTTGCAGCGGCACTCGCGCATCGGCCGCGGCAGCGATAGCGCGGTCGGCTTCATCGAGAGTGATGGCCATGGGTTTTTCGCAGAAGATGCCCTTGCCGGCGCGGGCGGCGCTGATCACCAGCTCTGCGTGGCTGCGGGCGGGGGCGGCGATCAGCACGCCGTCGATGTCCGGGTCGTCGAGCAACTGCTGCGGGTCGGTGTAGACCTTGCTCACGCCCAGTTCAGCGGCGAGGCGGGCGGCCTGGCCTGGCGTCGGGTCGGCAATCGCTGCCAGGCTGGCACCGGGGATATGCCGCGCGGCGGTCAGGCCGTGGAAGCTGCCCATGCGGCCGGCACCGATCAAGCCCAGGCGGATGTTCTGTGTACTCATGAAATAACCCCTTGTTGTTATTGGCCGCAGGACGGTCCTGATGGCAAAGGGGTGAGAGCAAGGCGTGTGCCATTTTTTAACGTGTTGATAAATAACGATTAATAATTATCTATAAACAAAAAGTGTTCATTCTGATGACATGCCTATACTGACATGTCAAAAACATGAACATGGATATCACCCAGTGAGCATGGCCTTCAGTGTGCAAGACCTCGACTACCTGACGACCCTGGGGCCTGCGGCGCTGAATGACGGCCCAGTGGCCGCGCTGGAGCAGGCCTGGCGCGATTGCCTGGCTGGTCAGGTCGAGCGCCCGGCGCCCGTGCGCCAAGTGATCTGGGATTCGTGGCGGCGCAGCGTCGAGGCCGGCATCGATCCAGCCGACAACGCGTACCGCTTTGTCGCCGCCGACACGCTGACCGCCACCCTGGCCTCCCACCGCGTGCTGATCGCCGCCGCCGCGCAAGTCATGCACGGCTTGCTGGCCTATAACCCGCGCGGCCATATCAACCTCACCGATGCCGACGGCATCACCCTGTATTTCTGTGGCCTGGACATCACCCCGGTGGGCAGCCGCCTGCTGGAGTCGGTGCAAGGCACCAACTGCACCGGCCTGGCCCTGGCCGAAGACCGCCTGGTGTACGTGCTGGCCGAGGAAAACTTCGGCATCGGCCTGCGCCAGCGCCGCATGCATTGCGCCGCCGCGCCGATCAGGAATGCCCAAGGCCGCACCGTGGCGATGCTGACCCTCACCGCCGAGCCTGGCTGGTTTCACTTCCATACCCTCGGCACGGTGCAGGCGGCCGCCGAGGCGGTATCGCGGCAGATGGCGTTGCAGGCGTTGCTGGAGGAGCAGCAAGCGGTGCTCGAAGTCCTCAACGAAGGCCTGGTGGTGCTGGACGAGCGCGGCTGCATCAAGGCGCTCAACCGCTATGCCCGGCAGTTGTTCGGCGTAGGGCTGGAGCTGGTCGGGCGACCTTTCCAGCACCTGGGTCGTAGTGAGTTGAGCGACGTCCTTGGCGAGCCCGTGCGCGATCTCGATTGCACCTTCCACCTGGCTAACCGGGGCCAACTCGCCTGCCTGGTGTCGGTGTGCCCGCTGGAGCAGGGCGGGGTGATCGTGTCGCTGCGCGAAAACCGCCGCATCCGCGAAATCACCCGGCGCCTGATCGGCACCCAGGCCAGCTATACATTTGAAACCATCCAGGGCAACTCCCGAGCCATCCACGACGCCCTGCACCTGGGGCGTATCGCCAGTCGCAGCGACTCCACCACCTTGATCCTCGGCGAAAGTGGCACCGGCAAAGAGCTGTTCGCCCAGGCCATCCACAACGGCAGCGACCGCCAAAAAGGCCCTTTCGTGGCGGTCAACTGCGGGGCGATCCCCCGTGACCTGGTGCAAAGCGAACTGTTCGGCCATGTCGAAGGCGCGTTCACCGGCGCCACCCGTGGTGGTTCGGCGGGCAAGTTCGAGCTGGCGGACGGTGGCACCATTTTTCTGGATGAGATCGGCGATATGTCCTTCGATGCCCAGGTCAGCCTGTTGCGGGTCTTGCAGGAGGGGGAGATCACCCGCGTCGGCGCGAAAAACTCACGGCAAGTGGACGTGCGCATCATCGCCGCCACCCACCGCAACCTCAGCCAGGCCGTGGCACTAGGCGCGTTTCGCGAAGACCTCTACTACCGCCTCAACGTGCTCAACCTGACCGTGCCGCCCCTGCGCATGCGCCGCGAAGACATTCCGTTGCTGGCACGGCACTTCCTGGCGCGCTGTGCACGCTCGTTGCGTAAGTCGGTGCAGGGCTTTTCGCCGGAGGCGATGGCATTGCTGTCGGCCTATGGCTGGCCGGGCAATGTGCGGGAGTTGGAAAACAGTATTGAGCGGGCGACCAACCTGGCGATGGGCGAGCTGATTCAGCCTGCCGATCTGCCGATGGAAACCAAGCAGCACACCCCGTTGCGCGCCTATGAGCCGCAACCCGCCCAGGACTTGAGCAGCCACGAAATGCACGCCATCGTCGCCGCACTCCAGAACACCGGCGGCAACATCCGCCTGGCCGCCCGGCAACTGAACGTGTCGCGGGGCGGGCTGTACAACAAAATGAGCCGGTTCGGGCTGAGTGCCAGCGATTTTCGCGGCGCCTGAGGCCAAAGGTGGGAGGGGGCTTGCCCCGATAGCAGAGAGTCAGCCAAGGAAATTCAGACTGACCCGCCGCTATCGGGAGCAAGTCCTCTGCCACATTGTTTAAACGTGTTTCATGCGCTCGATAGAGCGTTCCACCCTGGTCTTGGCAATCTCCAGCACATGCCACTCACTGCCCGCTAGCTGGCGGTATAGCAGGCCTAAGGCTTCAACTGCTTCCAATCAATGGCAAAGCGCGCCAGGTACTTTCGCAGGCGGTCCGCGTCATTGGGTTGTGCCTTGGCCTGGCGCGAAACCCCGAACAGTCGTCGGCCGGCGTCCGAAAGGCTGTCGGATTGCAGGCACACGTCGATCACCGCCTTGAGTTGCAGCTGGTCGAACAGGTCCAGATCGACCGGCAGCAGTGCATGGGTTTCGGTCAGCCCCCAGGCGTAGCGCAGGCGCTGGATTTCCTCTTCGACCTGGGCTTCATCGATACGCCCGCTGTCGGCCAGGGTGGCCATGCGCGTGATGGACGCCGACAGCTCGCGAAAGTTGCCGAGCCATGCCGCTTCGCTGGAACAGGCGAACGCCAGGTAGCGGCGGCGCGCCTCCAGGTTGAAACGCACGCGACGACCTTGCTCGCGGGCGTGGCGCTCCAGTTCGAAATCGATATTGGGTTCGATATCTTCACGCCGTCCTGCCAGGCCTGGCAGGTCGAAGGTCCACAGGTTGATGCGCGCATACAGGTCTTCGCGAAACAGCCCTTCGTCCACGCGCCCGCGCAGGTCGCGGTGGGTGCCGGCGATGATCAGGAAGTCGCTGGCCACTTCACGGTCGGCACCCATGGGGTAGAAGCGTTTTTCTTCGATGGCCTTGAGCAGCATCGCCTGTTCATCCAGGCCCAGTTCGCCGATCTCATCAAGGAACAACATGCCGCCATCCGCCGCGCGCAGCAGGCCGTCACGGGCGTTTTGCGCGCCGGTGAAGGCGCCCTTGGTGTGCCCGAACAAAGCCGACATTGCGCCATCGCCACGCAAGGTGGCGCAGTTGACTTCCACGAAACGCCCCTGCACCTGGTGGCGGCTGCGCTTGAGTTCGTAAATGCGCCGGGCGAGGAAGGATTTGCCTGCGCCGGTGGGGCCGATCAGCAGCATGGGCGCGGTGGAGCGCACGGCCACGCGCTCGATCTGTTCGATGGAAGCATTGAACGCACTGTTGCGCGTGGCGATCCCGGACTTGAGGAAGGCCAGGCCTTCCAGGCGTTGGTGGGCGAAGCGCGAGGCGATGCGGTCGTAGCGCGACAGGTCGAGATCGATCAGGGTGTGGGTGCCGGTGGCGGGAGCGGTGTCGTCCCGGCGGCGACTGGGGGCTGTCTGGATCAGGCGCGCCGGCAGGTTGCGCGCCTCGGTAAGCAGGAACCAGCAAATCTGTGCCACATGGGTGCCGGTGGTGATGTGGACCAGGTAGTCCTCACGGTCGGTGTCGAAGGTGTAGCCGGCGGTGAAGTCGTGCAGCGCGCCGTAGACTTCTTCGAAATCCCAGGGATCATTCAGTGGCATGGGGTGCAGGCGCACCTCGGTAGTGGGCGAGATCTGCTGGATGTCGGCGCATACCCGCTCGGCCAGGCTGATGTCACGGGCGTCAATGTCGTGGATCAGCTCCAGGCGATCGACCTGCAGGTCCTCTTGCTGGCACAGGCCGACACTGGGGCGCCAGTGATTCCAGCGGTTGGCGCCCTTGCCAACGCGGTCCAGCTTGGACCCGATAAACCCGATGGCGACCGTGCGCTTGTGTTTCATGACTAGACCAAAATATAAGTGGCGATATACAAGGATATGAATGCGCTAGCGCCCTTGTCATCGGTTTTTAACGTCACGCAGCAGCATCATAAAAAATAACGATATAAAACAATGAGATAAAATTTTTTGTCGCGGTAGGAATAAACCTGGCACGCCCGCTGCTATCTCTCAGCCAACGCCGCACTGCCGGCTTTCAAGAAAAGAATCGAGATCATGCAAGAGAACACCTACCAACTGCTGGAAGTCGCCAACGGCAAGCCGATCAAACTCTGGACCCAGGGCGTGCCTGTGGAGCCCGAGGCGCGCAAGCAACTGATGAACACCGCCCAGATGCCGTTCATTTTCAAGCACCTTGCGGTGATGCCGGATGTGCATTTGGGCAAGGGCTCGACCATCGGCAGCGTGATCCCCACCGTGGGGGCGATCATCCCGGCGGCAGTGGGCGTGGATATCGGCTGCGGCATGATCGCTGCGCGTACGACGTTGATGGCCAGCGACTTGCCCGACAACCTCCACGGCCTGCGTTGCGCCATTGAGGCAGCGGTGCCCCATGGCCGTACCCACAGCCGCAAGGGTCGCGACAAAGGCGCGTGGGAACAGGTGCCGGCCCAGGCCGATCAGGTGTGGTCGGCGCTGCACCCACGCTTCAAGGCGATCACCGACAAGTACCCGCAACTGGAGCGCAGCAACAACCGCCAACACCTTGGCACCCTGGGTAGCGGCAACCACTTCGTCGAGGTGTGCCTGGATGAAGCCAACCGCGTCTGGTTCATGTTGCACAGCGGGTCGCGTGGCGTGGGGAACGCCATTGGCAACCTGTTTATCCAACTGGCCCAGGCCGACATGCGCCAACACCTGGCCAACCTGCCGGACCGTGACCTGGCGTATTTCGAAGAGGGCAGCCAGCACTTCGATGATTATGTGGAAGCGGTGGGCTGGGCCCAGGATTTTGCCCGGCAGAACCGTGAGTTGATGATGCGTGCGGTGGTCCAGGCCACGCGCCAGGTGATCAGCAAACCGTTTGAAGTGGCGCTGGAGGCCGTGAACTGTCATCACAACTACGTGCAGAAAGAGCGGCACTTCGGCGAAGAAATCCTGGTCACGCGTAAAGGCGCAGTGTCGGCCAAGAAAGGCGAGCTGGGGATCATCCCAGGCTCCATGGGCGCTAAAAGCTTCATCGTGCGTGGGCTGGGTAACGAAGAGTCGTTCTGTTCCTGCAGCCATGGCGCTGGCCGCACCATGAGCCGCACCAAGGCGAAGAATACGTTCACGCTGGCTGACCAGATCCGCGCCACCGCCCATGTGGAGTGCCGCAAGGATGCCGATGTGATCGACGAAATTCCGATGGCCTACAAGGACATCGACCAGGTTATGCATGCCCAGCGCGAGCTGGTGGAAGTGCTGCACACCTTGCGCCAGGTGGTGTGCGTCAAAGGATAAGAGGGGAATCAAGATGCAAAAGGATGAACGCCACCCATTGAGCGACGCCATGCGCGCGCGGGTGCTGCTGGAGCTGGAGCGCATAGAGCGCGAACGCAATGTCAGCGTGCTGTATGCCTGCGAGTCCGGCAGCCGGGCCTGGGGGTTTGCTTCCACCGACAGCGACTACGACGTGCGCTTTGTCTACGTGGAAAAACCTGACTGGTTCATGCAGGTGGATGCGCCGCGCGATGTCATCGAGCGTCCGCTGGATGATGAATTGGACGTGAGTGGCTGGGAGTTGCGCAAGACGCTGGGCCTGTTGCGCAAATCCAACCCCACGTTGCTGGAATGGCTGGACTCGCCGCTGGTGTATCGCCAGCAGGTCGACGCCACCGTGCAACTGCGCGCCCTGGCCGAGACGTTCTACAGCCCGCCGGCGGCGCGCAATCATTACCTGTCGATGGCCCGGAAAAATTTCCGCGGCTACCTGCAAGGCGACACGGTGCGGTTCAAAAAGTACTTCTACGTGCTGCGACCTTTGCTGGCAGTGCGCTGGATCGACCTGGGGCTGGGCCGGCCGCCGATGACGTTCGCTGATTTGTTGAGCACGGTGGATGACGCGCAATTACTCGATGAAGTCTCGACCCTGCTGGCGCTGAAACGCAATGCCGGGGAAGCGGCGTACGGGCCTCGGCGCCCGGCGCTGCACGCGTACATACAACGTGAATTGGAACGCGGCGCACCGGTGTTGCCACGCACCCATGCAGACTCCCGACAACTGGACCACTACCTGCGGGATACGGTCAAACGCTTTGCTTAAGGATGACGATGAAACAGGACGTGATTGAACTCGATGGGGCCATTGGCGGCGGCCAGGTGCTGCGCAGTGGCCTGAGCCTGTCGATGGTGACCGGGCTGACCCTGCGGATCAAAAACATTCGCGCCAAGCGCAGTCGGCCAGGCTTGATGCGTCAACACCTGACCGCTGTGCTGGCGGCGGCGCAAGTCTGTGGTGCCCAGGTGCACGGTGCGCAATTGGGCTCGCAGTCCCTGGTGTTCGAGCCCGGTCCGATCCAAGGGGGCGAATACCGCTTTTCCATCGGCACGGCCGGCAGTTGCACCCTGGTGTTACAGACTTTGCTGCCGGCATTGCTGCGCGCCCCCACGGCCAGTCGCGTGACGATCTATGGCGGCACCCATAACCCACTGGCACCGCCGGTGGACTTTCTGCAGCGTGCCTGGCTCCCGCTGTTGCGGCGCATGGGCGCGCGTATCGAATTGAGCTTGAACCGGCATGGGTTTGTGCCCGCAGGCGGCGGCGAGCTGGAGGTCTATATCCAGCCCGGCGAACTGGCGCCGTTGCAGTTGATGCAGCGCGGCAAGTTGCTCGAAGCCCGCGCGATAACGCTGAACGCCGGGTTGCCTGCCCAGGTGAGCGAGCGCGAGTTCAAGCGCGTGCGCCAGCGCTTGTCGTTCGACGACAGCCAGTGGCTCCCGATTGAGGTCGACCCCGCGCAAGGACCGGGCAACGTGCTGATGCTGGAGTATGTCCACGAGCACGTCACCGAAGTGTTCAGCGCGTTCGGCCTGGCCAACGTGCGTGCCGAGACCGTGGCCGACCAGGCCATCGACCAAGCCATGGAGTGGCGGGGGACCGACGCGGCGGTGGGTGAGCACCTGGCCGACCAGTTGTTGTTGCCGATGGCATTGGCTGGCGGTGGTCGTTTCACCACGCCACATATGAGCGACCATCTGCACAGCAACATGCAGGTGATCCAACGCTTCCTGCCTATGGTGATCGAGAGCCACGTGCTGGAGGAGGGCGGTTTGAAAATCGAGTGCCGCGCCCGCTAAAGGTTCTCCGACGTGACAATGTGCGGCGGTATATACACCCGCTGCCGCACCGGATCGAACCCCTCAGCGCCCTGCAATTGCACCATCAACTGCACCAGTGCGGTCGCCGTGTGCCGTGGCTGTGAATCCATCACCACATCAATCACCCCCTCGCGCAACGCCTGGCGTGACAGCTCGGTGGACTCCTGCAAGATGCAACACAGTGCCGGGCGCTTGGGCAATTGTGCCAGGGCGCTGATGATGCCGTCGCCGCCGCCGCCCACCACGCACAGGCCGCGCAGCTCGCTGTGGCGGCTGATCAGGTCGAGGGTGGCTTCTTCGGTGATGTCGCAGTTGTCGAGGTTGATCAGCGGCTCCAACGGCTTAAGCCCTGGCGCGTGCTCGGCCAGGTAACTGTGCAGGCCTTCGACCCGCGCCTGGTGGCCGAGAAACCGATGGCCGCCGAGCAGGATGCCCACGCTGCCTTTGCGCGCGCCGCAGGTGCGGGCGAGCAGCCAGCCCATGGTGCGGCCGACCACATGGTTGTCCTGGCCGACGTAGGGTTCTTCGGCCTGTTCGTGGATATCCGAGAGCAGGGCAACCACGGGTACACCGGCTTCGCGGATCTGCTTGAGGCAGGCGTTGATCAGCGGATGGGCAAAGCTGACCACCGCGAGGCCATCGCATTGCACGGCCAGTTGTTCGATCTGCGCGACAATGGCGCTGGGCGTGCGATCGACGATGTACTCGAACTGGCACGTCAGGTTGGCACCGGCATGCTGCTCGGCGGCGGCGCTGATCGCCTGCGCCAGGCTGGCATAGAACGCCTGGGCGGTCGCCAGCAACAGGATGCCGAAGCGATAGGTTGGCCGGCGTTCGCGGATACGCTGGCCGATCAACCGCGCCGCGAAATACCCCACGGCTTCGGCCGCCTGGAACACCTGCTCGGCGGTCTCTGGATTGACCGGCGCGCGTGCATTCAACACGCGGTCGACGGTGGCCACGCTGAGCCCCGCATGGGCGGCAACGGTGGCGATGGTTGGGCGTTTATGGTTGTTCATGACAGGCCCCTTGAGCGTCTTGATAGAAAACTATCAAGCCCCGCTGGGCCTGGATGATAGCTTGATAGGGAATGGATTCAAGGCCTTGAGGGGGAATTACCCGTTCTCTATGGTGGGTTTCACATAGCACCAGCAACCACCCGCTTGTGGAGAACAATAACAATGCCTGAACACACTGCTCCTATCACGCGTCGCGACTACAGCCTCACCGGCCCCGAAGCCGCCCGCGCCTTTGAGAAAGGCCTGGTCTCGGCCAGTTGGTACCAATCCCCGATCTCGCGTAAGCGCATGAAAGAACTGATGCAACGCCGCGACAGCCCGGCCCTGCTCGACACCGCTATTTGGGTGAGCGCGCTGTTTGCCGCCGGTGTTGGTGGCTACTGGTTCTGGGGCACCTGGGCCTGTGTGCCGTTCTTCCTCGCCTATGGCGTGCTCTACGGCACCGCGTCCAACCCGCGCTGGCATGAAACCGGCCACGGCACCGCGTTCAAGACCCGCTGGATGAACGACGTGCTCTATCAGGTCGCCAGCTTCATGTGCATCTTCGAACCCCACGTATGGCGCTGGAGCCATGCCCGTCACCACACCGACACCATCGTGGTCGGCCGCGACCCGGAGATCGTCGAGCCGCGTCCGCCAAGCTTCTTGATGATGTTCTTGAGCCTGTTCAACCTGCCCCTGGCCTGGAAAACCTTCAGCGGCGTGGCGCGGCATGCCGTTGGCAAGGTGAGTGCCCAGGAGGCGGACTTCATTCCCGAATCCGAATGGCCCAAGGTGTTTCGCGCGGCACGGATCTGGGTTGGTATTTATGCGGTGGTGATTGGCACCGCGTTGTACCTGCACAGCTGGCTGCCGCTGATGCTGATGGGTCTGCCGAGCCTCTACGGTGCCTGGCTCGGCTATATCTTCGGCCTTACCCAGCACGTCGGCCTGGCGGAAGACGTGCTGGACCACCGCAGCAACTGCCGCACTATCTACATGAACCGCGTGCTGCGCTTTATCTACATGGACATGAACTACCACCTCGAACACCACATGTACCCGATGGTGCCGTACCACGCGCTCGCGCAATTGCACGAAGAAATCCGCAGCGACTGCCCGCCGCCGTACGCCAACCTGTTCGAGGCGTACAAGGAAATCCTGCCGACGATCTGGAAGCAGCGCAGCGACCCGACCTACTTCATCCAGCGCCCGATCCACACTAAAGCCGAACCGGCTGCCCATGCCCCGCTGCATGCAGAAACAGCTGCTGGCTGAATTCCCCCCTAGAACAAGAGAAAACACCATGAACGATCAATGGATCGACGTCTGCGCCGTGGGCGAAATAGACGAAGAAGACGTGCTGCGCTTCGACCACGGCCCGCACACCTACGCGCTGTACCGCTCGGCCGAGAATGAATTCTTCGCCACCGCCGGCCTGTGCACCCACGAGAAAATCCACCTGGCCGACGGCTTGGTAATGGACCACGTGATCGAGTGCCCCAAGCACAACGGGCGTTTCGATTATCGTACGGGCAAGGCCCTCGGCGCGCCGGTGTGCGTCAACCTCAAGACCTACCCGGTACGGGTCGAAGCGGGGCGAGTATTGCTCGCCGTCACGGCGTGATGATGAACGCCCCCCTGATCATCGTCGGCGCCGGCCATGCCGGTGGCCGTGCGGCGCTGACCTTGCGCGAAGAAGGTTATGCCGGGCGCCTGATCCTGATCGGCGACGAACCGCACTTGCCCTACGAGCGGCCGCCGCTGTCCAAGGGCGTGTTGCAGGGCACGACGGACTTGGCTGGCTGCAGCCTGTGCGACAGCGCGCGGCTGGCCGAGCTGGGCATCGAGCATATCGCCGGTAACCCGATGACGCAGTTGCAGCCGCAGCAGCATCGGCTGCAACTCGCCGACGGCCAGTGGCTGCGGTACGCAGGCCTGTTGCTGGCCACTGGCGGCCGGGCGCGCCGCTTGCCCCAGGAGCAGGCCCATGTGCTTTACCTGCGCACCCATGATGAGGCGCTGGCCCTGCGCAGTGCGCTGAAGGCAGGTACGCGGCTGGTGGTGGTCGGTGGTGGCTTTATCGGCCTGGAAGTGGCAGCGACGGCACGTGGCCTGGGCTGCGAGGTGACACTGCTCGAAGCCGGTCCGCGCCTGGCGGGGCGGGTGTTGCCGCCGGTCATCAGCGAGGCGCTGCTGGCGCTGCATCGTCAGCACGGGGTCGACGTGCGCTTGAATGTGGCCTTGGAATCCATCCAGGCCGACGCCGTGTGGCTGGTCGACGGGCAACGCTTGCCCTGCGACCTTGTGGTGGTTGGCATCGGCATGCAACCCAATACCGAATTGGCCGCAGCGGCGGGGTTGGAAGTGGGGCAGGGCATTCGCGTCGATAGCCACCTGCGCACCAGCGCGCCGGGCATTTATGCCGCCGGTGACGTGTGCGAGTTTCGCCTGGGTGGCGACTACCAGCGCCAGGAAACCTGGCGCAACGCCGAGGCCCAGGGGCGGCATGCGGCGCTGAACCTGCTCGGTCGCGACGTGCCGTTCGAGGCACTCCCCGGGTTCTGGTCCGACCAGTACGACTGGGGCTTGCAGACCGTGGGTGTGATGACGCCCCTGACGGTCAGTCGCCCATTGGCGAGCGGTGGCGTGCTGCTGTTCTACCTGGATGCCGATCAGCGCTTGCACGGTGCCTGCGGCTGGGCGCCAGGCAACAGCGTGGCCAAGGACATCAAGCTGTGCGAGCGCCTGATCAACGCACACTTGTCGCTGGCCCCCGCCAGCCTGGCCGACCCCGAGCTGTCCCTCAAATACTTGCTGCGAGGCTGATATGCGTCAATTTCTGGTGTTCCAATCCCTGTGGGCCATGCAAACCGAGCCCGGTTCGCTCGATGCCCAACTCGACCGCATCAAGGCCGCCGGTTTCGACGGCATTACCGACCATTACTTCAAGCCCGCCGACGTCGCGCGTTTGCACGCCGCCGCCACGGCCAGGGGCCTGCAGGTCGAAGGCCAGTTGTTCCCGCAAACGGTGGACGACCTGGCGGCCGCGCTGGATGTGATCAGCGGCTACGGCTGCCACCACCTCACCCTGCAAGCCGATGTGCGCCCGCGTACCCAATCCGAAGCGGCCCGATTGGTCGAAGGCTGGCAACGCCTGGCCGAGCAGGTGGACTTTCCGGTGCTGCTGGAAACCCACCGTTATCGACTCACCAATGACCTGCTGTTCACCCTCGACCTGCTGTCACAGATGCCCGACTTGAAACTGCTGGCCGACCTGTCCCACTACGTGGTCGGGCGTGAGCTGCCGGAGCCGGGCGCCGCTGAAGACGATCAACAGATCCAGACGATTTTGCGCCACAGCTGGGGTTTCCACGGTCGTGTCGCCAGCAGCGAACAAGTGCAGGTCTCCCTGGACTTCCCTCAACACCAAGCCTGGGTACAGCGTTTTACCCAATGGTGGCGCTACGGGATCGAGGACTGGCTGGCCCGGCCCGACACACCGCAAAGCCTGTCCTTCACCTGTGAACTCGGCCCTCCACCTTATGCGATCACCGGTGCCGACGGCCGCGAGATCAGCGATCGCTGGAGCGAAGCGCTCAAGCTCCAGACGCTGATTCGGCAAGTGTGGCAAGACTGCCAGACCACCCGTTGACCCTGTAGGAGCCGGCTTGCCAATGCCTACAGGACGGGGTCAGTGCAGCAGGCCGGTGCTCACCGCCACGATCAGGAAAATCCCCAGCAGCGCGCGGTAGATCACGAACGGCCAGGTGGAGAACCGCTCCAGGAACTTCATCAGCCCCCAGATCGCAAAAAATGCCGAGACGCTCGCCACCACCAAACCGAACAGCAAATGCGGCCAGGCGTGCACCGGCAGGTCGGCATGCAGCAGCACCCACAGCTCCTTCAGGCCGGCGAGGGCGATGGCCGGCAGGCCCAGCAGGAAGGAGAACCGCGCGGCTTCCTCACGCTTGAAGTTCAGGAACAGCGCGGCGGTGAGGGTGGAACCGGAACGCGAGACGCCAGGAATCAGCGCGCCAATCTGCGCAACCCCCACAATCAACGCATCCCGCAGGCGCATTTCACCCATCTCCCGGGTGTGGCGTGCGCGCACTTCGGCCACGGCCAACAGCACCGCCATCACCACGCAGGAAATGCCGATCACCATCAGCCCCCGCAACGGCGAGTTGCAGGCATTCAAGGTCGACGACAGCGCCAGGCCGGCGATCCCGATCGGCACGGTCGCCAGCACAATCGCCACGGCCAGCTTGAACCACGGGTCGTTGTAGTCACTTCGACGCACTGCGCCGATGCTGCCGGTGGTCACTTGGCGCACGTCGCGCCAGAAATAACTGACCACCGCCGCCAGCGCCGCCAACTGCATGGCCGCCGAAAACGCCGAGCCCGGATCTTGCCAGCCGAGCAGGGCGGGTACTACGCGCATATGGGCGGTGGACGACACCGGCAACAGTTCGGTAATGCCCTGGATCACGCCCAGGATGAAGATCTGCAGGTAATCCAGGGAGGCAAAACCGACATCCAGGCCGGCGGAACAGACGTTGCTCACAATACGTGTCCTTGAAAAAGGGGAGGCAATTTCGCGGAGTTTATTCGAAATGTTTCAGGGTTTCGGGGGAGGCAACACCTATTTGCAATCGGTTCAGCAAGTAGAAAGGTTGGCGACGCTATTGGACTGTCCCCGCGTTTTGTGAACAATGTCGCCCTGCATTCCTGACCGAGAGCCCCATGCCTGAAACCACCGTCGAACTGATCCAGACCGGCCCGGAGCACGCCGAGCTGATCCGCAATCTCTACCAGTATTACGCTTATGAGTCGTCGGACTGGGAGCAGGAAGATGTCGAGGCGGACGGCCGCTTCTACATCCATGACGAACACCTGGCCCGTTACTGGCAGGACCCGCAATGGAGCGCCAACCTGCTGCTGGTCGATGGCTATATCGCCGGCTTCCTGCTGATCGAAGGCAGCGAACTGCCGGGCATCGACGCCTTGGAGCTGGCCGACCTGTTCATCCTCAAGCGCTACCGCCGCAAAGGCATCGGCCGCGCCATCGCCAGCCAGGTGCTGTGCAGTGGCGACGCCAATTGGCTGGTGCGCTTCTATGACCAGGACGAAGTGTCCCAAGCGTTCTGGCGCACAGTGCTGGATAACCTGCCACGCCCGGTGCAGACAATTGAGCTGGACGATGACCCGCAGTTGGTGAGTTACCTGATTACGCGGGCAGCGTTGCATTAAAGGCTTGCTGCATCACCTGCGGCGGCTGCCCGAACGCCCTTAAAAACGCCTGGCGCATGCGCTCGCGATCACCAAACCCGGTTTCGCGGGCCACCACTTCAACCGGGTGACGACTGGTTTCCATCATCGCCCGGGCGGCTTCCACCCGCAGGGATTCGATGGCCTTGGCCGGCGTTTGTCCGGTCTCTTCACGGAACACCCGGCTGAACTGGCGCGGGCTGAGCCGGGCGACGTCGGCCAGGGCTTCCACCGAAAGGTCGTGGGTCAGGTTCTCGCGGGCGTAGGCCAGGGCCAGTTGTACGCGGTCCGATTTTGGGTCCAGTTCCAACAACGCCGACAACTGCGATTGCTCACTGCCGCGCCGTTGGGCGATCACCAGTTTGCGCGCTATGCGCCGGGCCAGGTCGCTGCCCAGGTCGTTCTCCACCATGGCCAGGGCCAGGTCCACGCCGGCACTCATGCCGGCGCCTGTCCATACCTGGCCGTCGACGATAAACAGCTTGTCTTCCTCCAGGCGAATGTCTGGGTAGCGCTTGCGAAAGGCCGGGGCGTGAATCCAGTGGGTGGTGGTGCGCTTGCCTGCCAGCAGGCCGGCTTCGGCCAACACGAAGATGCCCATGCACAAGGAGGCCACGCGCCGCGACTGGGCGGACGCGGCCTTGACCAGTTCGAGCAGGTTGGCTTCCGGCAGGCGGAATTCCAGGTAGCCACTGACGATGAGGGTGTCGTAGCCCTCCGGCCGGATCGGCGTGGTGTTCACCGAGAAACCCTGGGACGTCATCACCGCGCCGCCACTCTCCGACACCAAGTGAAACTCATAGGCCGGCTCGCCGCGCAGCAGGTTCGCGCACTCGAACACCGACCCCAGGCTGAGGCTCAGGGACTGGAAGTTCGGGTAAACCATCAGCGCAACGCTGTGCATCGTCATTCTCCAAGGGGCGCGGGAGAGGGGATTGTCGGCGTGTGCCGGGTAAACGGCAACTGCCTTCGCGGCATGTCCGGAATCCTTGCGGATCTGACATTGTGCGCGATTGGCCCGCCTCCTAACATTCCCTCAACGAACTAGACGACTGGTCTAATCGGACGGGATGAAGCATGAGCAACGAAACCAAAAGTGCAAGGCAGACCATTCTCGACACCGCGCAACGTATTGTCCGTCGCAAAGGATTTTCTGCGGTGGGCCTGAACGAAATACTGCAAGCCGCCGAAGTACCCAAAGGTTCGTTTTATCACTACTTCACCTCCAAAGATGCGTTCGGCGTTGTATTGCTCGACCACTACTTCGACAACTACGTGCACGGCATGCAACAGCTGTTCGACCAGCCGGGCTTAACCCAGCACGCCAAGTTGATGCGTTATTGGGACTGCTGGATCGACAACCAGACCGGCTGCACCGACGCGGGCAAATGCCTTGCCGTCAAACTCGGCGCTGAGGTGTCAGACCTTTCAGAGCCGATGCGCCTGGCCCTGCAACGCGGCACCGCACGCACCATCGGCTTGCTCGCCGAGGCTTTGCAACAGGGCGTCGAAGACGGTTCGGTCGTCATTGCGCAACACCCCGAAAGCCTGGCCCGGCGCCTGTATGCGTTGTGGCTGGGGACCAGCGTCATGAGCAAGATCACCCGTACTACGGCGCCTTTTGACGAGGCGCTGGGGTTGACCCGGCAGTTGTTGGGTTGGCCTGAACAGACTGACAACTCCACTTATCGAGGCACTGGAAAATGAAAGTATTAATGGTACTGACCTCTCACGACCAGCTCGGCGATACCGGGCGCAAGACCGGCTTTTGGCTCGAAGAGTTTGCCGCCCCCTATTACGCGTTCAAGGACGCCGGTGCCGAGGTGGTGCTGGCTTCTCCTGCCGGCGGCCAGCCGCCCCTGGACCCGGTGAGCGACCAGCCGGACTTCCAGACCGAACAGACCCACCGCTTCGCCGCCGACCCGGCTGCGCAGCAGGCCCTGGCGAACACGCTGAAGCTCGATTCGGTCAACGCCGATGACTTCGACACCGTGTTCTACCCAGGCGGCCACGGTCCGCTGTGGGACCTGGCGGAGTCGCCGGTGTCGATCGCCCTGATCGAGTCCTTCGAGCGCGCTGGCAAGCCGATCGGTTTCGTCTGCCACGCACCGGGCGCCTTGCGTCATGTCAAGGCGGTCAACGGCGACCCGTTGGTCAAGGGCCGTCGCGTCACCGGGTTCTCCAACTCGGAAGAAGCGGCAGTGGAACTGACCAATGTGGTGCCGTTCCTGGTAGAAGATGAGTTCAAGAAGTTGGGTGGCCTTTATGAGAAAGGCGCTGACTGGCAATCCTTTGTCATCACCGATGGCTTGCTGGTCACCGGGCAAAACCCTGGTAGTTCCAGTGATGTCGCCAAAGCCCTGCTGACACTCACCGCTTAATTAACTGACCGCTTGATGCATTGGTGACTTTTATAAGTCGCCAATGCTTTAGCGCGCCCGCTATTTGGAAATGATTCAATGAATGAGCCTATTTTAAGTACTCCGGTAAAACTGGGGCACCACACGCTGAACAACCGTATTGTGCTGCCGCCCTTGACACGCCAGCGCAGTGCGCAACCGGGCGATATCGCCACCGACTTGATGGCCGAGTACTACCGCCAGCGCGCGAGTGCCGGTTTCATGGTCAGCGAGGGCACACAGATTGAACCGCGTGGCCAGGGCTATGCCTGGACGCCAGGTATCTACTCCCCGGCGCAGATCGACGGCTGGCGCAAGGTCACCGAGGCGGTGCATGCCGAAGGCGGGGTGATCTTCGCCCAGCTGTGGCACGTTGGCCGGGTGTCCCACAACGCCTTGCAGCCAGACGGCGCGGCACCTGTCGCACCCTCGGCACTCCAGGCGCTACAGGCCAAGGCCTTCATCGAAACCGCGCCGGGCGTTGGGGAGCTGAAGCAACCGCCAGTGCCGCGTGCCTTGACCATCCTGGAGATCGAGGAACTGGTCGGGCACTACGCCCAGGCCGCACGCAATGCACTGGATGCCGGGTTCGACGGGGTGGAGATCCATTCGGCGAATGGTTACCTGGTCAACCAGTTCATCTCGGCCCACGCCAACCAGCGTGATGACGAATACGGTGGCTCGCTGCACAACCGCCTGCGCTTTCTGCGCGAGATCGTCGAAGCCGTGAGCGCGGTGGTCGGGCCTGAGCGGCTGGGGGTGCGTTTCTCACCGCTGTTCAGCGGCACTGATCAGGACCGGGTGTATATCGGCCTGGTGGAAGACGATCCGCATCACACCTACGTCGAAGCGATCAAGGTGCTGGAAGAGTCGGGCATCGCCTATGTGTCCATTGCCGAAGCAGACTGGGATAACGCCCCAGTGTTGCCCGAATCGTTCCGCCGCGCGGTGCGCGACACGTTCAGCGGGCGCATCATCTACGCCGGTCGCTACACCGCTGAGCGCGGTGCCGGTCTGGTCGAAGCCGGGCTGGCGGACTTGATCGCGTTCGGGCGGCCGTTCATAGCCAACCCGGACTTGCCACAGCGGTTGTTCAACGGGTGGCCGTTGAATCCGCTGCGGGTTGAAGGGATGTACGGCGGTGGTGCAGAAGGCTATATCGACTACCCGGTGTACGCCCAATAGCCAGGCAACGCTGATCAAGGTGGGAGCTGGCTTGCCTGCGATGCTGGCATCTCGGTGTAGGAGTCAGACCGCGGCGATGCTATCGCAGGCAAGCCAGCTCCCACGCAAGCCAGCCCCTGTGTTACTCCACGCGCAGCACGATCTTGCCAATGTGATCACCGCCCTCCATCCGCGCATGGGCCTGGGCGGCGTCGGTGTATTCGTACACCTTGTCAATGATCGGCAGGCAACGCCCGGCGGCCAGCACCGGCCACACGTATTCGCGCAATTGTTCGGCAATCGCGGCCTTTTCTTCCCGGGTGCGTGCACGCAACAGCGAGCCGGTAATCACCGCCCGTTTGCCAAGGATGCCCAGCAGGTCGACGTCGTTGGCCTTGCCGCCACCGAGGAAGCCCAGCATCACCAGGTGACCGTCCATGGCCAGGGACTTGATGTTGTTGTTCAAGTAGGAGGCGCCCATGATGTCGAGGATCACGTTCACGCCCTTGTCGCCGGTCCGCTTGGCGATGACCTCGGCAAAGTCCTGCTCGCGATAATTGATCGGCTCGGCGCCCAGCTTGGCAATCGCGGCACACTTGTCGGCACTGCCGGCGGTGGCGAAGGCCTGGATGCCAAATTCGCGGCACAGCATCAGGGCGGTGGTGCCGATGCCGCTGGTACCGCCGTGGATCAGCACGCGCTGGCCTTTGTGCGCACCGCCGAGGCCGAACAGGTTGGCCCACACGGTAAAGAAGGTCTCCGGCACGGCGGCGGCTTGAATCCAGTCCATGCCCTCCGGGATCGGCAGGGCCTGGCTGGCCGGTACGCTGCAGAACTGCGCGTAGCCGCCGCCATTGGTCAGGGCGCAGACCTTGTCGCCGACGACGTACTCGCTCACGCCATCGCCCAGGGCGACCACTTCGCCGGCCACTTCCAGGCCTGGGATCGGGCTCATGCCGGGTTTCATCGGGTACTTGCCGGCGCGCTGCAGGGCGTCTGGGCGGTTGACCCCGGCGGCATGCACGCGGATCAGGATTTCGCCAGGGCCTGCGACCGGCACATCGGCGCGGCGCGGTTGCAGCACTTCAGGTGCGCCGGGGGTGGTGATTTCAATCAGGGTCATTTCTTTAGGAAGCGTCATTTCAAAGTACCTGCAGCGATGAGCGTATGGGTTGGGACCGTGTCGAGCGGTCGACGGTTCAGCACAATCATGCCCAGTTCCAGGGCGAGTGCGACCACGATCGCGCCGGCGGCGATCAGGAACAGCAGCCCATGCTGGCCGCCGCTGCTGTTGAACAGGGCTGAATAGGCAAACCCGGACAGCGCCTGAAACGTTGCAAAGGACACGGTGGCGCGGCTCCAGGCCACTTGTTGCTGGTGATGGTTGGGCAGCAGTTCATGCACCCGTGCCAGGGCCAGCGGCACGATGCCCGGTGGGAAGGAACCCAGGAGCACCGCCAGCACTGCCAGGCCGGTAAAGGAGCCGGCCACCGGCAACAGGCCCACCGCAATTGCCTGTACCACCAGCACCACGCGGATACTCAAGCGCGCGCCGAGTTTGTCGGCGAGGAACCCGTAGCTCACCGGGCCCACAATCGCGCCCAGGCCGTACATCACCCAGATCATCGCGCCAGTGTGTGCACCGGCACCCAGGCCACGGGCCACGTAGTCGACCAGGAACACCATTGCCGGCACCAGGCCCGCCGCCATAAAGGCGTACTGGGCGAACAGCAGGTACACGCCGGATGGCATCCGCGCTGAAGTGCCCGTGGGGGCCGGTGCTTCCTGCAGCGTACCGGTGGGCCAGGCGAACCAGCTGGCCGCCGTCAACACCAATGCCAACAGGCCCAGGCCAAACCAGGTCTGCTGCAAGCCCAGGCTCAACAGCGGCGGCACGAGTGTACCGGAGCCGGCAATGCCCAGGCCGATGCCCAGGAAAATCGCGCCACTGGCCAGGCCCCGACGGGCAGCCGGCACGTGGGGCAGCACGGTGGCGGCCACCAGCACCATGATCGCGCCGCCGGCAATCCCCGACAGCAGGCGCCAGGCGAAGAACCACACCACCGACAGCGCAAAGCCACAGGCGAAGAACGCCAGGGTCACCGCGACCATCATGATGCGCAGGGCAGTCTTGTTCGAGGTGCGCTGGGCGATGGGCCGGCCGATCAGCGCACCGATCAGGTAGCCCACCAGGTTAGCGGCGCCGAGATAGACCACGTCATTGGCGGAAAACCATTGGGCCTGGATCAGCGTTGGAATCAGTGGCGTATAGGCGAAGCGCGCCAGGCCAATGCTGACCAGGCTGGCACACAGGCCGGCGAAGATCGGCAGCCAGACCGCGCTGCGGGATGAAACAGGGGTGTCGAGCATGATGGCGGTCCTCAAGGTTTTTCTCTGGCGGCCAGCATAAAGAGGTTTTAAGATGCAATAATGCAGCGAATTAGCGTCATGGCGATGCAGATATGCATCACTGGAGGGCGGTATGAATTGGGATGATGCACGGGTGTTCCTGGCGGTGTGCCGTGAGTCCACACTGCGCGGTGCCGCGCGGGTGCTGGGGGTGGACCAGGCCACGGTAGGGCGGCGGATCAATGCCTTGGAAAAGTCCTTGAGCGCGACCTTGTTCCTGCGCACCTCCGAAGGCTACGCGCTCACGGCGGTAGGCGAAGCGGCGTTGCTCTCGGTGGAGAAAATGGAGCGTTCGGCCCTCGACCTGGAGCGGCAGATCCAGGGCCTGGATGACCGCCTGACCGGCACGGTGCGGGTCAGCACCACCGACTCCCTGGCCATCGACTTCCTGATTCCGTCCATCGCGCGCCTGCACGACAAGCACCCCGACGTGCGCGTGCAACTGGACGCCTCCACCCAGATCCTCAGCCTGGCCAAGCGGGAAGCCGATATCGCCGTGCGCAACACCCGCCCGGACAACCCCGACCTGATCGCCCGGCGCATTGCGCGCTGGCCGGTCGGACTGTTTGCGTCCCAGGGCTATATCGACCGCCACGGCGTGCCCACGCCGGGCAGCCTGTTCGAAGGCCATGACCTGGTGGTCTACCAACCCTACCTGCAAAGCCAGAAGGACATGAGCCTGGTCTCTGAGCCCGTAGCGCGCGGGCGCATTGTCGCCGCCTTGAGTTCCAGCCTGCTGGTACGCCGCTCCATCGCCGCGGGTATCGGCATCGGTGAAATCCCGGTGTACACCGGTGAGCGCGACGGGCTGGTGCGCCTGTGGCCGCAGCGTACCCGGCCACTGCCGTATGACGTGTGGCTGGTGACCCACGCCGACCTGCGCCACACCGCCCGGGTGCGGGCGGTGATCGATGAAATCGTGGCGGCGTTTGCCGGCACCGGGGAGTGAGGTCAGCACAGGCTTGCAAGCGCTTAGGTGGCCCGGTCGCCACAATCAACGTTTGTGGCAATCAACCGAGAGCACCTATGAACGAATCGACGCGTCAGGACCTGGGACTATTGTTTCTGCGGATCAGCGGGGCGCTGTTCCTGCTGTGGGTGCATGGCTTGCCCAAGTTGCTCAACTACAACGAGCAATTGAAGCTGATCGAAGATCCGTTTCACCTGGGGGCGACTATCACGTTGCTGCTGGCGATTTTCGCTGAAGTGCTGTGCCCGCTGCTGATCATTGCCGGGGTGCTGGTGCGCCTGGCGTGCCTGCCGATCCTGGCGGTGCTGTTGATCGCTTTGTGGGTGGTGCACCCGGAGTGGACGTTGTTCGAAGGGCAGTTCGGCTGGCTGCTGTTGATCATCTTCACCACCTTGCTGATCAGCGGACCCGGTCGCCTGGTCCTGGGCCAGCGTTTCTCCTGAGCAAAAAAAGACCGGGCAAGCCCGGCCAAATAAGGAGAGGGTGGTGCAGGCGTTTCAGCGTTGCAGGAACGCCAGCAGGTCTTCATTCAACTGCTGCGCGTGGGTCACGGCGAACCCGTGCGGCGCGTCCTTGTAGACTTTCAGTTCGGCGCCCTTGATCGAGGCGGCCGCCACTTTACCGGTGGTTTCGAACGGTACGATCTGGTCGCCGTCACCGTGGATCACCAGGGTCGGTACGTCGATCCTGGTCATGTCCGGGCGGAAGTCGGTTTCGGAGAACGCGGTCACGCAATCCACCGTCGACTTTAGGGATGCCAGCATCGCCACTTGCAGGGTCTGGGTCAGCACACCATCAGAGACCTTCTGGCCCTTGTTGAGGCCGAAGAACGGCGTGTTGAAGTCGCTGATAAATTGCGCACGGTCTTTCAACAGGCCGGCCTTGATGCCATCGAATACTTCAGTCGGCACACCCTGCGGGTAGTCCGGTTTCTGGCCGAACAGCGGTGTCACCGCGCCCAGCAGTACCAACCCGGCCACGCGTGCGCTGCCATGGCGTGCGATGTAGCGGGCGACGTCGCCACCGCCCATGGAGAAGCCCACCAGGGTCACGTCCTGGAGGTCCAGGTGTTCGATCAACTGGGCGATATCGTCGGCGAAGGTGTTGTAGTCGTTGCCGGTCCAGGGTTGATCCGAGCGGCCGAACCCACGGCGGTCAAACGCGATGGTGCGAAAGCCGCGGCTGCTCAGGTATTCCATCTGGTATTCCCACATGTCGGCGTCCAGCGGCCAGCCGTGGCTGAACAGCACGGGTTTACCGCTGCCCCAGTCTTTGAAATAGATCTGGGTACCGTCTTTGGCGACGAATGTGCTCATGAACATCTCCTTTCAAGGTGGTGTAAAACGCAGGATCACTATTGCCGTTAACCGGTTCAAGGGCTTGTACGGGTGTGCTTGCTTGGGGTTACCAACTGAACTTGAGCTCGACCCCCAGGTAATTGCTGTCGTCACCACCAGCATCGCGCAGGGTCTGGCCCACGTCGTAGTGCACGGCCTCGACGGCGCCGGTGAGGTTGGGGCTGAACACATAATCGGTGCGCACTTGCGCATAGGCGCCGGTCCAGCGATTGCCCTGGCCTGCGGTGCCGGCCACCGGCAGGTTGGGCTGGGTATAGACCGCGTCGCTGGTGGTTTGGCGCCACAGCAGGCCGATGGCGGTTTGCACGCTGAGCTTGTCGATCGGCTTGACCGTGATCGACGGCTTGACGTGAATCAAGTTGCTGTAGCCGGTGTAGCCCGCCAGGGAAAAGTAGTAGCCGTTGGGGAACAGCGGGTTGAAGGTGCCGACGGTGCCATCCCCGGTTTTGCGGTCGCCCGAGGCGATGTCCAGTTGCAGACCGACGCGCGGTTTCCAGGCCAGGCTGTCGAAGGTGTAGCCGGTACGGCTGCCACCGGCCCAGGCGCGAATGTCCTTGTTGCCGACCGAGCCGCTTTGCAGCATCGCTTCGATGTCCCAGTCAAAGCCCATGGCCGCGCCGCCCAGGCGTGCGTCGAACAGGTGGCGGGTCTCGTCGCCGTCGGCGTCCAGGTAGTGAGCGGCGGTGCGCTCATACACGCCGTAGTAGGCGGACAACTCGTTATTGCCGCCCACCAGTCGCTCCACACGGACCAGGTGGAAGCGCGCATCGCTGTTGGATTTGTCGTCGAAGTGACGCCCGTCCTGATACTGCACCGGCTGGCTGGCGATCCCGATAAAACGCCAGTTGGAGGTCTCCCAGTCGGCCCACAGCGCATCGAAGGACTGCCGCACATTCGGGCCGTCCCGCGATGAGATGAAGCGCTGCAGGTCGAAGGCGAAATCCTGGCGCCCGACACGGGCCTTAAGGGTCCCACTGCTGAAGGTATTCACATACTCGGCGAAGGCCAGGCGCAGGTCGACGCGATTCTGGTCGGCGCCGCCGATTGTCGTCTTGTCGTACGCCCGCGCATCTTCCAATTGGGTGAACACGCGCCAGTGCTCGTTCAGATGCAGGTCGGCGTGTACCTGGAAGCGCTGGATCAGGTAGCGATCACGCTTCACATCCCGCACGCCGAAGCCACTGGCATCGTTCATCTCGAAACGCTCGCGCAACGTCGCGCCCAGGGACAAGTAGGTGTAGGGGTTCGCGCTGGATAGCGGGATGTACTTCAAGCTGTCCAGCGGCTGCGTGCGCAGCGCCGGGTCCTGCAGCACCGACCAGTCTTCCTGCCAGCGGTTGGCCTTGATGGCCGGGCGTGTCGCTTGCTCGTCGGCGTGGACACTGCTGACGAGCAGCGGCCACAGCACGGCCAGGCCCCAGCCTGTGCGGCGCATCATTTTGCGGCGTTGAGTTGATGGATCTCCGCGACGTAGCCGCCCGGAAACTCCACCAAAGCGCTGCGGCGGCCTTTGCTGTCGAACGCAGGCACCAACACTTTGGCGCCGGAGCCGGTGGCCTTGCCCAGGGTAGCCGTCAGGTCAGCCACTTGATAGCCGGTGGTCTCATGGCCGAACGGGTAGGGCAGTTGGCCGTTGGTGACCAGCACGGCCATGCGCCCGAACGGCGATTCGATGTCGACGCGACGGTAGTTACCGTTGGCTTGGCCGATATCCACGCCAGGGGCGTGTTTGTCATCCGTCAGCACCTTGCCATGGGAGAAGCCGACAAACGATTTGATGAAGCTGTCGGCACGCTCGGCGCTGAGGTACACGCGGTTTTCCGGCACGGTCTGGAACGCGGCGTAATCCGGGGTCTTGGTGTGCCAGTAGAGTTGCATGTTCACACCGCCTGGCCACTGCACCACCGCGTCACGTCCGATCGGGTCGGGGAAGTCGCTGACGATCACCGCCGCGCCGTTTTCCCGGGCGGCCTTGAGGGCGAGATCCATGTCCTTGACCAGGTAACCGTTGCGCTCCTGGCCGAACGGGTGCGGGATCGGCGTGGTGAAACCGAACAGCGACACTGTGCCAACGGGTGTCTGCAACAGTTGCGAGGTGGTGCTGCTGGGCACCGGCAACACGTTCACCACCACTTGGGGCGTGCTTTTGCCGCCGAATGTGGCCAGGAAACTCTGGGTAAAACGGTCCACATCGGCCGGGGCGACGTAAACGTGGCTGGTGTCGTATTGCGGAGCCACGGCGACCGCCGCTGTCGCTGCAAAGGCATTGCCCATCATGGCCTCGGCCAGCAACGTGACTGCCAGCGCAACCGTCCTTACTTTTCTGCTCATGCCCACTCTCCTGCGTCTTGAGAAAGTCTCGATCTTAGGAACGGGGCCGACCGGCGGATTGTACGGACGTGCTCGGTTGAACGATTCAGCGTCTATGCGGGTCATCGTTGAACGGTGGCATCCAGGAGCCCCAGGACATGCTCGACGTCTGCGCCAGATACGGGATTGCCTCGGACATTGAGATGATCGATATCCAGGGCATCAACGAGGCGTATGAGCGGATGCTCAAGGGCGATGTGAAGTATCGGTTCGTGATCGACATGGACCGCTTGAAAAAAGAAAGCCACGCCGCCTGATACCACCGACGATTCGGTGGTATCAGCTCTCTGTGGGAGCGGGCTTGCTCGCGAAGGCGGCCTGACAGTTGACCGCTATCTGACTGTAGCCCTGCGATCTAAATGTGGGAGCTGGCTTGCCTGCGAAAGCGGCCTGACAGCCGACCACTCTCCAACTGTCCCCCCGGGATCCAAATGTGGGAGCTGGCTTGCCTGCGAAAGCGGCCTGACAGTTGACCGCTATCTGACTGTAGCCCCGCGATCAAAATGTGGGAGCGGGCTTGCCTGCGAAGGCGGCCTGACAGTTGACCGCTATCTGACTGTAGCCCCGCGATCAAAATGTGGGAGCTGGCTTGCCTGCAAAGGCGGCCTGACAGCCGGCCTGGATGTTGGATCTGGCGGGGTACATATCCGTTGCTGCGGTAACGGCCGCTTATGGTTCCGCTCTTACAGCGGCTCACTTTTGGAAAGGCCCAAAAGTAAGCAAAAGGCCTTCGCCCCAACACTCGGTACCTCGCCAAGGCTCGGTATGCCCGTAATCCGACAGTGATTTGGGGGGCCGCCGCCACGCGCCATCCATGGCGCGGGGCGGCTAAACCGGCATCCCTGCCGGTTTACCCCCCAAATCCCTGTCGAATTCCGGCCAGCGTGTTTGACGGGGCGCCCAAGATCAAAAGCAAAGCGCGGCGGCCTTAGAGCCGACCGGGTTTTTGCTGTCGATCTCGGTCAAATGTAGGAGCGGGCTTGCTCGCGAAGGCGGCCTGACAGCTGACCGCTATCTGGCTGTAGCCCCGCGATCTAAATGTGGGAGCTGGCTTGCCTGCGAAGGCGGCCTTAAAGCCGACCGGGTTTTTGCTGTCGATCCCGTTCCCATGTGGGAGCTGGCTTGCCTGCGATGGCATTGCCTGGGCGCTTGATTTCTCAAGGCCGCTGCGGCTTCACCGACGTCCCGAAGGTATTGCCCATGCGTACGCTGGTCGCCGCCGGGGTGGTCAGGCCAATTTTATTCGGTAGGCGCTTTTCCACGGAAAGGGCCTGCGCTTCGCGGTTCTTTTGCGCGGCCTTGGCCGTATTTGTGTCGTTGCCCATTTGTTGGCTCAGGCAGCCATAGTCCGGTGCCTTGTAGCCATCCACCGTGACTTCGGCGCAAGTGCCGGCGCTGTTGTCGGCATGGGCCAGCAAGGGCAGGGCGGCGCACAGCAACAGGCTGGCGAGGGTCGGTAACGATTTCATCGGGGCCTCCTGGCGGGCCCTGGGGAGGGGGCCGGTTAGGCTTGAAAGTCTAGTGCAGCGCGCCTCTCATCACCGTGATGTTTTTTTTGCTATCACCGTAACATCAGGTTCATAAACTGGCCTCAGGATGACGGTTTTCTAGGGCGCGTCGGCCGTGCAGCGATGCAGAGCAGGGGGTGAACAGGGAGTCTGGAGGCGCGTCGCATGCGCCCTGGTCTTGCTGTTGCTGCTGGTCGGTGGTCGCGCAGCGCAGGCAGATTCACCCCTGTTATCGTTGGACCTGCCGGCGCAAGACCTGGAACACGCACTGCAAGCCTACAGCCGCGCCACCGGGATGGCGGTGCTGGTTGACCGCGAGTTGACGCGGGGCCGGCGTGCCATCGGGGTGCGCGGGCGCTTTACGGCGCAAGAGGCACTGGCGATGTTGCTGACAGGGAGTGGCCTGATGGCCCGTTATGCACGCAGCGATGCGTTTACCTTGCAGGCCCCGCAGGTCAGTCAGCCGCCCCCCAGCCGTGGTGCGGCGGCACGCAGTGCTGTGCGGATCAACAACAGCTACGCGACGGCGCTGCAGCAAGCCATCGAAGGCAGCCTGTGCCGTTCGCCGCTGACCCGGCCCGGCAGTTTTCGTGCGCTGGTGCAGGTGTGGGTCAACCCGGACGGGGTGATCGAACACAGCCGGCTGGTCAGTTCCACCGGCGATGAACAACGCGATGAAGCACTGGTGCGCAGCCTGGCAACGGCGCGGGTCGAACGCCCGGCGCCAAGCTCGCTGCGCCAACCGGTGACTTTACTTTTGATGCCTGACACAACAGGAACACGCATGGAATGCACAGCAGCGAAAGGAGCCTCGGGCGGATGAAAAATTCCGGGCACAGCACAATGGTCAGCTTGTTCCTGGCCTCCTACGAAGACTTCAAGGTGCGTTTGCGCAAGCGCCTGGGCTCGGAGGACCTGGCCAACGACGTGCTGCACGAGACGTACCTGCGGGTCGACCGCATGGACGTGCCGCCGAACCTGCAGCAGCCCAATGCCTACCTGTACCGCATGGCCCTGAACATCGCCGCCGACCGCCGCCAGGCCGATGCGCGCCTGCTCACCGGCAGCGAGGTGGAAGAGTTGCTGCAAAGCGCCGACGAAGCCCAGGACCCGTCGCGGGTGGTGGGCGGCCAGAAAGACATCCAATCCCTGGTCAAGGCCCTCTACGAGCTGCCGGCACGCCGGCGCAAAATCCTCATCGCCGCCCGCCTGGAGGAGGCGCCGCACCTGGAAATCTCCCAGCGTTTCGGCATTTCCACGCGCATGGTCGAGAAAGAAATCAAGGCTGCCCTGGGCCACTGTGCCAAGCGCCTGGAAAGAAAAGTGATTCAGCGGTTCGGTCCCGGGGCCGGAAAACCGTCTTAGTGTCGAGTCCCTGATAAATCCGTGAGTACGTGCGCGCTTGAATATTTTTAGCCTCTCCACCGCCCGGCAATCCGCCGCCAGCCCCCTGCACGATGAAGCCCGCGATTGGCTGGTCCTGCTGACCTCGGGCCGCGCCACCGTGGCCGATGCCAAGGCCCTCAAGGCCTGGTGCGCACAAAGCCCGGAACATGCCCAGGCATTCGAGCAGGCCAAGACGCTGTGGCAGCACGTGGCGCCTGCGCTGGAGCACGTCTCGCAACCGCGCAGCTTTGGCCGGCGTGCCTTCCTGGGCGGTGCGATCGCCGCCTCTGCCGCTGTGGTAATGGTTCGCGTCGGCGTACCGGGTGGCTTTGCCGGGCTCACCGCCGATTACCGCACCGAGGTCGGCGAGCAACGCCAAGTCCTGCTGAGCGACGGCATCAGCCTGGAACTCAACACCCAGACCCGCATCAGCCGGGTGGGGCAGGGCATCGAGCTGCTCGAGGGCGAAGTCGAAGTGGTCGCCCACGTGGTACAACCGCTCAAGGTCCAGGCCGGCGAAGGCTGGGTAAGCGCGGCACAGGCGCGCTTCAACCTGCGCAATACCGACTACAACGTGTGCGTCACCTGCATCGAAGGTTCACTTCTGGTGGACATCGCCGGGCGCAGCGTGCGCCTGGACAGCGGCCGGCAGCTCACCTACGGCGCTGCCGGCGTCAGCGACGTGACGACGGTGGACACCCAGGCGGTCGTGGCCTGGCGTGAGCAAGTGCTGGTCTTCAACAACGCCACCCTGGCGACGGTGGTGGATGAAATCAACCGATACCGCCCCGGCATGCTGGTGCTGTTGAATAAGCAACTGGGCCAACGCCGGGTGCAAGCGCGGTTCAGTTTGCAGCAACTGGCGGGTGTGGCGTTGTTGATTCGGGATGCGTACGGGGCCAAGTGTACGGAGTTGCCGGGTGGGGTGGTGTTGTTGAGTTGAAGGCCTTGATTGTTCATCCCGTGCCTCAACAATTGGTTTTCACGCGGGCTGCCGGTTGCGCGCATGGAAAAACTGGCGACAACCTTGAGTGTCAACACAGCGTGGCTTGAGACAGGCCAGCGCGAACGTTGACGGCGGCGGGACGGCCGAGGGGCCGCCCCTACTTCAACGGCCCCACGACCTGCCGGTATTTTTCTACCCCCTGCGGCGTCTGTCGCACCAGGCTGATCTCCAGTCCCACCGGGTCTTCGCGTCGATTCCCGCTCAGCTGCCGCCAGCCTTTTTCTGCTTCCCACACCCGTACCTGCAAGTCACTGACGCCGGTCAGCACCACTACGCCGTCCTTCGCTGCCGGCAGGGGGTAGCGATCCCGCGCCGGGGCGGCGGCGCGATACAGTGCGTCGCCCTTGAGCCACCAACGTACCCGTTGCAGGCCATCGCCTGCCATGGGGGCGCTGCGGATCACGTCGAGGCGAAAGCCTTTGCTGTCGGAGCTGCGCACGGTCACGGCGGCCAGGCCTTCCGTTTGTGCCGTGTCCGGGGGCGTCAGTTCGACACGGGCGCGCAGGCTGATGTCCCGTTGCATCTGGTTCAGCGCGCGCAGCAATACCTCGGTCTGCTCGGTGCTCGCCTGCAAATGCTGATCCGCCCGGGTCACGCTGTCGAGCCCACGCCAGGCGATCAGGCTGACCACCGCCATGAGCATGATCGCCACCATCACTTCGATCAGGGTGAAGCCTTGCTGGGACCTGTTCATGGTTGGCTGACCACGCGCATCAGGCCGGCGGCGTCGCGTTGCAGGCTGAGGCTGTGTTGGCCGTCGGACAGCACCACGCGCAGCGGCGGGTTGATCCATTCGGCGTTGAGCACCAGGGGTTGGCGGGGTTCGATGCTGATGTTCATCGGCGTGCTTTCCCAGAGGCGCGGGCGCAGTTGATCGTCGTTTGTAAACGTTTCGATGCCCTGGCCGTCGTCCCGTTGGCGGTTAAAGCGAAACCCTTTGGCATCCGCGCGCCAGGTGATGGGGCGGCCGTCGGCGTGGGCTTCGGCCTGGGCGACTTGCAGCAGTTGGCTCAAGCGCTCGGCGTCCTTGCGCAGCAGGTGCAACGGGTCGGGTTTGATCGTGAGACTGATGGCGGCGCTGGCGATGCCGATGATCACCAGCACCACCATCAGCTCGATCAGGGTGAAGCCTTGCTGTTTCATCGGTGACCACCTGGAGAACTGGGGAGTGTGTGAAATAAAAGCGTGCGAATTGACCTGTAGGCTGGTGCGACGGACAAACAGGAGGTTCTGCCCATGACATTCATCCCTCGCTTCACCCTGGCCCATGGCGTGCAGGCGCTGGGTATGTTGGCCGCGCTGACGGGCGTGGCGGTATGGACGCCGCTGCTGCTGACCACCGCCGAATCCCACACACCGCCAGCCACGCCCCAGGCACTGGCGGCGCGCAGCGACAACCCGGCGCTGCAGTGGTTTTCCAATGCGCCGACGGCGCTGCAGGTGAAGGTCACGGGGGTGCTGGCAGGCGCGCGAGGGGCGGTGGCGATCCTCAGTCTGAATGACGGCCCGCCACGCAGTTTTCTACTGGGTGAACGGCTCAGCCCCGGCGTGCGGCTGACGGCCATCGAAGGCGACGGCGTGGAGATCGAACGCGGTGGCGAGACGCTGCGCGTCAACCTCGACAAGTTGCCGCAAGGGCCGGCGTTGCCGCTGCTCACTCGGCCATGACCTGGGTTTCCAGGCGCGCCAGGGGCGGGGCTGCGCGACTGGCGTCGAGCACCTGCAGGTTGATCTGAAACACGCGGCCATCGGCGTTGATGGTCTGCTCGCAACGCAGTTTCAGGCGGCCCTGGTCGCATTCGAACGTCTTCTGGCCGCTGCGCAGGTGTCCCTCCAGGCGCAACTCCGCCAGTCGACTCTGGGCCGCCAGCAAGGCGATCGACTTGTCCCGCAGCAGCCCGTTGCTCTGGGTCATCAGCCCGGCCACGCGCACGGCGGCGGCCATGGCCACGGCGATGATCGCCAGCGCCACCAGCACTTCAATCAGGGTAAAACCTTGCTCCTTGCGACGGCCGTACATGGCGCTCTCAAAGCCTGGAAACAGGCCCGCAGACTAGCGCCGGCAGTTGACCGATTGGCGACCGAAACTCCCGAGGATTTTCAATACGACTGACATGTGTTCTTGCAACACTGCGCCACGAATTGCACTCAAGCCAAGGAATGTCGAGATGGATATCGCGCGCCTAACGTCCCCATTGCCAGGCCCTCGCGGGCAGCGTGGCTTCACGTTGATCGAGATTATGGTGGTGGTGGTCATCCTCGGGATCCTGGCGGCCATGGTGGTGCCCAAGGTTCTCGACCGTCCGGACCAGGCGCGGGCCACGGCGGCCAAACAGGACATCGGCGGGTTGATGCAGGCGCTGAAACTCTACCGCCTCGACCACGGCACTTACCCGAGCATGAACCAGGGCTTGAAGGTGCTGGTGGAACGCCCGGCGGATGCGAAGAACAGCACCTGGCGCGCCTACCTGGAACGCTTGCCCAATGACCCGTGGGGCCACCCTTATCACTACCTCAACCCAGGCGCCAATGGCGAGGTGGATGTGTTCTCCCTCGGCGCCGACGGCCAGCCGGATGGCGATGGCGTGAATGCCGATATTGGCTCCTGGCAGCTGTAAGGCGCGCCATGAAAGGGTGTTCGCCCCCAGCGGCGAAGCAGCGCGGCATGGCGATTATCAGCGCCTTGCTGATCGCGGCGGTGGTGGCAGTACTGGCCGGCGCCATGCTCACGCGCCAGACCGTATTCACCCGCAGCCTGGAAGCCGAGCAGTTGCGTATCCAGGGCCAATGGCTATTGGAGGGTGGCCTGGAGCGCAGCCGCCAGCTGCTCTGGGATGCGCGCCAGAAAGACGTGCTGACCCGTCTTGACCAGCCCTGGGCGCTGGTCCAGCGTGGCGCCTTCGAGGGGCGCATCGAGGATGAGCAGGGCAAGTTCAACCTGCGCAACCTGGTCAATCGCCAGCAGGTGGACACCGAACAGTTGCAGCGTTTCGAGCGGCTGTGCCGGCTGATCGGTGTTGACCCGGCGGTGAGTCGGCGCATCAGCCAGCGGGTGATCGCGTCTTATGTAGCGCCGGCCAAGTACCCGATGCTGCGCAACCTGGATGACCTGGGCGGCATCGAAGGCCTCGACCCTGTCGTGTTGCAGCGTATGCAAGCCTATATCAGCGTGCTGCCCGGCCCGACCTGGGTCAACGGCAACACCGCGAGCGCCGAAGTGCTCAGCGCGGTGGTGCCTCAGCTGAGTCTGTCCCAGGCCCATGGGCTGGTGGCCGAGCGTGACAGTGGGCAGTGGTTTATCAACCGTGGGGATTTCGTCAACCGTCTGCACTTGCCCCAGGTGGCGGTGGAGTCGGTGCAGGTGGGCATTACCAGCGAGTGGTTTCGCGTGCAGGGCCAGGCGCGTCGCGAACAACGCCGGGTCGCCCTCGACGCCTTGTTGCACCGTCCAGAAGACCGTCAGCCACGGGTGATCTGGTCGCGGGTGGGTGTATGAAACGCTTGCGCATTGGCCTGCCGCCACTGGATCAATTGAGCGCCGAAAGCCTGGTCAGGTTTGCCTGGCTGGAGCGTGGCGTGGTCGTTGAAGAGGGCTCTCAGAGCCTGGCGCAACTGGGTAAATCGCGCCAGGCGGCAGACTGTTTCCTGCATCCCCGTGACAGCCTGCTCACCAGCCTGGAACTGCCGCCATTGCCGGCGGCGAAGACAGCGGCCGCCGTGGCCTGTGCGGCGCAGGCGCTGATCCTCGGCCCGGTGGAGCAGATGCAGGTGGCCCACGGTCCGCGTGAGAGCGATGGCCGCGTGCAAGTGGCCTGGGTGCCCAAGGCCGGGCTGGAGCGGTTGGCGCAATTGCCACTCAAGTTGCGCGGCCTGTACCCGGCGCCCTATGCCTTGCCGGTGGGCGCAGCGGCGTTGGATGAAGGCTATCTGTTGACACGTGAGAGCCTGCAGCAAGGCGCGGTGCACCCGTTGGGCGTGCAGGCGTTGGAGGTGCCGCTGGTGGAGGCGGCCCAGCGGTGGAGTGGGCCGGTGCCTGCCTGGGGGTTGCACGGTCGCCTCAACCCGTCATCGACTGGCGGCTGGGGCAGGGCGCTGGCCTGTGTGGCGCTGGCCGTGGCCATCTGGACCCTGGGACTCAACCTGTACGCCGCACGCCAGGTGGAAGAAGGCCAGCGACTTAAGGCGTTGATGAGTCAGCAAGTGCGCCAGGCGTTCCCCGAATTGCCGGTGGTGCTCAACCCCTTGCAGCAGGCGCGTCAGCAATTGGCCGCACGCCAGAGCGGCGCGGCGGACGACCCCGGACAACGCTTCACCCGCTTGTTGCAACTGGCGGGCAGCCACCTGCCGTTCATGGTCGGCAGCGTCGACAACGTGAGTTATGAGCAGGGGCGCCTGCACGTCGAGCTATTGGCTGACAGTCGCAACCCGACGGCCGAAGGTGAATGGCAGGCGGCGTTGGCCCAGGCCGGCTTTGCCGCCAGCCGCGATGAGCACGGTTGGAACATCGCCCCGGCGCCGGCGGCGGAAAAGCCAGGGGCCGCTGATGAATAAAATCCAGCGACTGCGCAGCCAGGCCCAGGTGTTCTGGCGTGGCCTGGCCCTGCGCGAGAAGCGCATGCTCGGCGCTGCCGGCCTGGTTTTAGCGAGCCTGTTGACCTGGCTGGTGCTGGTGGCGCCCGCGCTAAAGAAGATCGATTACTGGCAGGCCGAAACCCCCAAGTTGCGTGCCCAGGCCGAAGCCTTGCAGGTGCTGTTGCAGGATGTCGCCGCGCCCCGGCCGGGTAACGAAACCGCACTGCGCCAGGCCCTCGATAGTGCCGGCCTGCGAGGCCACTACCACTTGCAGGCGTTGGCACCTGGTGGCTGGAGCCTGACGTTCGACAACGCCCCGGCCGACGCGGTGGTGGGCTGGCTGCTGGGCAATGCCCGCTCGTTTTCCCTGGAGGTGTCCGAGGCGCGTTTGCAGCGCGCCCTCGACACCGTCGACAACGCGGCCGGCACTGTGTCCGGGACCGTTCGCATGGATCAGGCGCTTGGCGCTAAGGAAGCTTCATGAAGTGGTCAGTCCCCCCGTTTCGTCTGGTCGCGCCGCTGCTGGTGCTGGCCCTGAGTGCGTGCAGCAGCCAGGAGCCAGCCAAGCCGTTACTGGTGGACAGTGAACTCGGCCAACCCCTGGCGGACACCCGCCGCAGCGGCGAAACCTTGCTCGATCGCCAGCGCGAACCGGCACCCAAGCCGCCCGTCCAGCATCGGGTCACCAACAGCGCGCGCGGCCACGCCCCGGCGGCGGTCAAGGCGCGCAACCCGCTGGGCGACCAGCCGGTGCAGCTCAACTTTGTCGATGCCGATATCCAGGCGGTGGTGCGCGCGCTGTCCCGCGCCACGGGCCAGCAATTTTTGGTGGACCCGCGTGTGAAGGGCAACCTTACTTTGGTCAGCGAAGGCCAGGTGCCGGCGCATCAGGCCTACGACATGCTGCTGGCGGCGCTGCGCATGCAGGGCTTCAGCGTGGTCGATGTGGGCGGCGTGGCCCAGGTGGTGCCCGAAGCCGATGCCAAGTTGCTCGGCGGGCCGATCTACAGCGCTGGCAGCAGCGGCATGCAGACCCGCACCTTTCGTCTGCAATATGAAAACGCGGTCAACCTGATCCCGGTGCTGCGCCCCATCGTGTCGCCGAACAACCCGATCAATGCCTACCCCGGCAATAACAGCATCGTGATCACCGACTACGCGGAAAACCTCGCGCGGGTGGCGCAGATCATCAACGGTATCGACACCCCCAGCGCCATCGACACCGACGTAGTGATGGTGCAAAACGGCATTGCCGTGGACATCGCCGCCATGGTCTCCGAGCTGCTGGAAACCCAGGGCGCCGACCAGACCCAGAAGATCAATGTGATCGGCGACCCGCGTTCCAACTCGATCATCATCCGCTCCGGCAGCCCCGAGCGCACCGAGCTGGCCCGCAACCTGATCTACAAGCTCGACAATGCCCAGAGCAACCCCAGCAACATGCACGTGGTGTACCTGCGCAACGCCCAGGCGGGCAAGCTGGCCCAGTCGCTGCGCGGCTTGCTCACCGGCGAAAGTGATTCCGGCGTGAGCGATGACGCACGCGGCAAGCTCAGCGCCATGGGCGGCAATGGCAAGAACAGCCAAGGCACCAGCACTGCGCAAAACAGCAGCGGCACACCCACCGGCAGCGGTGTGCAGTCGGGCTATGGCCAGGCCCCTGGTTCGACGACCAGCCCCAATGGCGCCAACAACGAGAATCAGGACACCGCGTTCAGTGCCGGCGGCGTGACTATCCAGGCGGACGCCACCACCAACACCTTGCTGATCTCCGCACCGGACCCGCTGTACCGCAACCTGCGCGAAGTCATCGACATGCTCGACCAGCGCCGCGCCCAGGTGGTGATCGAGAGCCTGATCGTGGAAGTCGGCGAAGACGATGCCACTGAGTTTGGCGTGCAGTGGCAGGCCGGCAACCTGGGCGGCAAGGGCGGTTTCGGCGGGGTCAACCTGGGCGGTAGCGGGGTGAACAGCACGCCGACCAGCAAGACCAGCATCGACGTTTTGCCCAAGGGCCTGAACGTGGGGCTCGTCAACGGCACGGTGGACATTCCCGGTATTGGCAAGGTACTCGACCTCAAGGTGTTGGCCCGTGCGTTGAAGAGCAAGGGTGGCACCAACGTATTGTCCACGCCCAACCTGCTGACCCTGGATAACGAGGCGGCGAGTATTTTTGTCGGCCAGACCATCCCGTTTGTCACCGGCAGCTACGTGACCGGTGGCGGGGGGACCAGCAATAACCCGTTCCAGACGGTGCAGCGTGAAGAGGTGGGGCTCAAGCTGAATGTGCGGCCGCAGATTTCCGAGGGTGGCACGGTGAAGCTGGATATCTACCAGGAGGTCAGCACCGTAGATGCGCGGGCCTCGGTGGAGGCGGGGACGGTGACCAACAAGCGGGCGATCGATACCAGTATTTTGCTCGATGACGGGCAAATCATGGTGCTTGGTGGGTTGCTGCAGGATGGCTATAGCCAGAGTAATGATGCGGTGCCTTGGTTGTCGGATATTCCGGGGTTGGGGGCGTTGTTTCGCAATGAGAAGCGCAGTGTGAACAAGACCAACCTGATGGTGTTTTTGCGGCCGTACATTATTCGGGACAGTGGGGCGGGGCGTAGTATTACGTTGAATCGGTATGAGTTTATGCGCAGGGCGCAAGGGGGGTTGCAGCCCGAGCATAGTTGGGCGATGCCGGATGTGCAGGCGCCGCAGTTGCCTTCGGTGGAGAAGGCGATTCCTGGGCAGCAGGGGCCGCGGGCGGTGATCAGGGCGGTGCCCGCGCGATGAGTATCTTTCACCGAGTACATATCCGTTGCTGCGGTAACGGCCACTTAGGGTTCCGCTCTTACAGCGGGTCACTTTTGGCAAACGCCCCAAAAGTAACCAAAAGGTCTTCGCCCCACCACTCGGCACCTCGCCTAGGCTCGGTGTGCCCTCACTCCGGCTTTGGAGCGTGGGCCGCCGCGATGGGCCATCCTTGGCCCAGCGCGGCTAACCCGGCGTCCTGCCGGGTTACCCACGCTCCAAAGCCTGCGTTCGGCCAGCGTGGTTTTACGGGGCGCCTAAGATCAAAAGCAAAAGCCAGAGCCAAAGCAAAAGCAGAGCGCGTCGGCCTTAGAGCTGACCGGTATCTGACTGTCGAACTCGGTCAAATGTGGGAGCTGGCTTGCCTGCGAAAGTATCACCTGGGTGTAGCTGACTCACCGAGGTGCCTGCATCGCAGCGATGCGGCAATCCGACAAGCCAGATCCTACAAGACCGCGTATGCCTTTGCTCCACACCACTCAAGCCGGCTGTCAGGCCGCTGTGCTTTTGCTTTTGATCTTGATCTCGCTTTTGATCTCAGGCGCCCCGTCAAACACGCTGGCCGGAATTCGACAGGGATTTGGGGGGTAAACCGGCAGGGATGCCGGTTTAGCCGCCCCGCGCCATGGATGGCGCGTGGCGGCGGCCCCCCAAATCACTGTCGGATTACGGGCACACCGAGCCCAGGCGAGGTGCCGAGTTTTGGGGCAAGAGCGTTTTGCTTACTTTTGCGCTTTTCAAAAGTGAGCCGCTGTAAGAGCGGAACCAATAGCCGCCGTTACCCAAAAAACGGATATGTACACCTAAAAGCGGGTCCAACCCAATGAGCCTATTGCCGTACGCCTGGGCCAAATCCCAACGCATCCTCCTGCGCCCCACCGAAGCAGGCCACCTGCTAACCGTGTGCCCCTCAACCCCCGGCTGGTCCATCAGCGAAGTCCACCGCCAATTCGGCCAAACCCACCTCGAACAGGTCCGCGACGACGAACTCGACGGCCTGCTCACCAGCGCCTACGCCGACACCGGCAGCGCCGCCGCCGTAGTGGGCGCCGCCGAAAACGAAGTCGACCTCGACCGCCTCATGCAAGACATGCCCGAAGTCACCGACCTGCTCGACACCCAGGACGGCGCCCCGGTGATCCGCATGATCAACGCCTTGCTCACCCAGGCCGCCCGCGACGAAGCCAGTGACATCCACATCGAACCCTACGAAACCCACTCCGTCGTGCGCTACCGCGTCGACGGCACCCTGCGTGACGTGGTGTCGCCACGCAAGGCGTTGCATGGCGCACTGGTGTCGCGGATCAAGATCATGGCCCAACTCGATATCGCCGAAAAACGCCTGCCCCAGGACGGTCGCATCGCACTGCGCGTGGCCGGTCGTCCCATCGATATTCGGGTGTCCACCGTGCCCACCGGCCATGGTGAAAGAGTCGTCATGCGCCTGCTGGACAAACAAGCCGGGCGCCTGCAATTGGAGACCCTGGGCATGGAGCCGCAGTTGCTGGCGCGCCTGGACACGTTGATCCGCCAACCCCACGGCATCGTGCTGGTCACCGGGCCCACCGGCAGTGGCAAGACCACCAGCCTGTACGCCGCCTTGGCGCGGCTGGATGCGAGCACCAGCAATATCCTCACCGTCGAGGACCCGGTGGAATACGACCTGCCGGGCATCAGCCAGATCCAGGTCAACGCCAAGATCGACATGACGTTCGGCCTGGCGCTGCGTGCGATTCTGCGCCAGGACCCGGACATCATCATGATCGGTGAGATCCGCGACCTGGAGACCGCACAAATCGCCGTGCAGGCTTCGCTCACCGGGCACTTGGTGCTTGCGACCTTGCACACCAATGACGCGGTGTCGGCGGTCAACCGGCTGATCGACATGGGCGTCGAACCGTTTCTGTTGGCGTCGTCCTTGCTGGGTGTGTTGGCCCAGCGCCTGGTGCGCCGCCTGTGCCCGCACTGCAAGCAGGAGGACCCGGCGGCGCCCGGCACGTGGCGTCCGGTGGGGTGCGCGCAGTGCAACCAGATGGGCTACAGCGGCCGTACCGGGATCCATGAGTTGTTTTGCGTCGATGATGACGTGCGCAGCCTCATTCACCAGGGCGCCAACGAGCAGGACCTGCGCCTGGCCGCCCGGCGTGCCGGGATGTTCAGCATGCGTGAAGACGGCGAGCGCTGGGTGCGCAGCGGCGCCACCGCGCCTGAAGAAATCCTGCGCGTGACACGGGACGCCTGATGAATCGCTATCGCTACGAGGCCGCCGATGCCAGCGGCAAGGTTGAGGCCGGGCACGTGGAGGCCGACAGCCAGAGCGCGGCATTTGCCAGCCTGCGCAGCCGAGGCCTGACGGCGTTGCTGGTGCAAATTGAAGGCAATCAGCAAGCGGCCTCCGGCAGCAGCCTGTTCACCGCCAAACTGTCGGACAACGACCTGGCCTGGGCCACGCGGCAACTGGCAAGCCTGCTGGGTGCGAGCCTGCCATTGGAAGCCGCCTTGAGCGCCACAGTGGAGCAGGCCGAGAAAAAGCATATCGCCCAGACCCTGGCCGCCGTGCGCGCCGATGTGCGCGGAGGCATGCGCTTGGCGGATGCGTTGGCAGCGCGGCCACGGGACTTTCCGTCGATCTACCGCGCGTTGATTGCGGCCGGGGAGGAGTCGGGTGATCTGGCCCAGGTCATGGAGCGGCTGGCCGACTACATCGAGGAGCGTAACAACCTGCGGGGCAAGATCCTCACCGCGTTCATCTACCCCGGCGTGGTGGGGCTGGTGTCCATCGGCATTGTGATTTTCTTGCTGAGCTACGTGGTGCCCCAGGTGGTCAGCGCGTTCTCCCAGGCGCGCCAGGATTTGCCGGGGCTGACCCTGGCAATGCTGAACGCCAGTGACTTTATCCGCGCCTGGGGTTGGCTGTGTTTTGCCGGGATCGTTGGCGGTTTCTGGAGCTGGCGCCTGTATTTGCGCAACCCGGTGGCGCGCTTGAATTGGCACAGCCGTGTATTGGGCCTGCCCCTGATCGGGCGTTTTGTATTGGGCCTGAACACCGCGCGCTTTGCCTCGACCCTGGCGATTCTCGGCGGTGCCGGCGTGCCGCTGTTGCGCGCCCTGGAAGCGGCGCGGCAAACCCTGTCCAACGACCGCCTGAGCCAATGCGTCAACGACGCCACCGCCAAAGTGCGCGAAGGCGTCAACCTGGCCCCGGCGCTGGCGGTGGAAAAAGTCTTCCCGCCGGTGCTGATCCACCTGATCGCCAGCGGCGAAAAAACCGGCTCGCTCCCGCCGATGCTGGAGCGCGCGGCGCAAACGCTGTCGCGGGATATCGAACGCCGCGCCATGGGCATGACCGCGTTGCTGGAGCCGTTGATGATCGTGGTGATGGGCGCCGTGGTGCTGGTAATCGTCATGGCGGTGCTGTTGCCGATCATCGAGATCAACCAACTGGTCACCTGATTACACCCTTTCACCCTGAAGGAGCTGGCTGGCCAGCGATAGCGATAGGTCAGCCGACACAGATAGAACTGACCCACCGCTATCGCTGGCCAGCCGGCTCCTGCAAATCGATATTTTTTCGGCAGTGTTTTGTGCGTGGCCCCGAACCTCGGGTTCCTCATTCCGTCACATCCCGACGTCCCACGGCGCTTGCAGCCCATTGCGCTGAAACCTCGCTGTCACCTGTGCCCAAACCGCTCAAAACGATGACCAAAACACCCGAGAATCTTTTTAAAAATCAAGGTGTTCCTCCCGAGGTTTTTTCCTACAACCGTCATCGGAAACTGCGAATTTCTCTCCCATGGTTTTCACCCCCGGCCACCCCCGGAAGACGGCTTGGGACCGAAGCCATGGCGTCATGCAAGAGCCATCTACCCCAACGTACAAACACGACGAAAGGAGATTCTTCATGTTTAAGCGCAACGTTCTCGCGGTATCCATGACCCTCGCTGCCCTGTGCTCGGCACAGGCTGCAATGGCTGACATCAACGGCGGCGGTGCAACCCTGCCACAACCGCTGTATCAGACTGCCGGCGTACTCACTGCCGGCTTCGCCCCTTACATCGGCGTGGGCAGCGGCAACGGCAAAGCGGCTTTCCTGACCAACGACTACACCAAGTTCGTGGCCGGCGTGACCAACAAGAACGTGCACTGGGCAGGCAGCGATTCCAAGCTGACCTCGGCTGAGCTGTCGACCTACGCTTCCACCAAACAAGCTGCCTGGGGCAAGCTGATCCAGGTGCCATCGGTTGCCACCTCGGTTGCCATCCCGTTCAACAAAAGCGGTACTGCAGCGGTTGACCTGAGCGTCAAAGAGCTGTGCGGTGTGTTCTCCGGCCGTATCACTAACTGGTCGGGCATCTCCGGCTCTGGCCGTACCGGCCCGATCACCGTGGTTTATCGCAGCGAAAGCAGCGGCACTACCGAGCTGTTCACCCGCTTCCTGAATGCCAAGTGCACCACTGAGCCTGGCACCTTCGCTGTCACCACCACCTTCGCCAACAGCTACAGCCTGGGCCTGACGCCGTTGGTTGGCGCCGTTGCCGCCACTGGCAGCCAAGGCGTGATGACCGCCCTGAACGCCGCTCAAGGCCGCATCACCTACATGAGCCCTGACTACGCCGCAACCACCCTGGAAGGTCTGGACGACGCCACCAAAGTCGCTCGCGTCGGTAAAGACGTCGCCAACGGCATCGAAGGTGTATCGCCAGCGCCAGGCAACGTGTCGGATGCCATCGCACTGGTTCCAGCCCCTAACGATCCTAGCGCTCCACTGGACATCACCCAACCGGACAACTGGGTGCCAGTGTTCGGTAAAGACGGTGTGGCCGGCGTTCAGCCTTACCCGACTTCGGGCTACCCGATCCTTGGTTTCACCAACCTGATCTTCAGCCAGTGCTACGCCAACGCTGGCCAGACTACCCAGGTGCGTGACTTCTTCACCAAGCACTTCGGCGAAACCGCCAACAACGACGACGCCATCTCGGCCAACCGTTTCGTACCGCTGCCCGCTAACTGGAAAGCCGCCATCACCGACACGTTTGTAACGTCCACCAGCGCCCTGAGCATTGGCAAGACCAACGTCTGCAACGGCATCGGTCGTCCGCTGTAACCCAAGCTACCCAAGACCCGCACCACCTGATCAGCAACGGCCTGTGCCGTTGCTGATTTTTTTGCGTTACCAGCCGCATGTGAACTTTCCATGACAGAAGTTCAGTCGCGCCCCTTGCCAACCGCCTAACCCTCATACGTGAGCTTGTCTTGCCCCTGGGCTAACACCAAGAAGGAAGATTCCAGATGGTCCGCTGCAAATCACCGGTTAACCTCAAAGCCCCAGAGACAATCCTGCGCCTCAAACCACTGGCCCAGGCCATTGCGTTGTTGATGGTAGCGGGGAATGCCCAGGCGGCCACGGCGTTCAGTTCCGGCTGGTTTGCCGACAAAGGCGCGTCCCAGGCGGCCACGGCGGCGCGTACCGGTGCAGGCCAGGTGCCGGGGATTCCTTCGTTGAACCAACAGGCGCGCGTCAAGCAGCAGTTGTCGCGCTCCATCAGCACCTTGAACACCAGTGTCGCGGCGATTGCGGCCCAGCAGGCGGCGCAAGCAGCGGGGCGCCAGGCGGCGTTCGGCCAGGTCTCGAACGTTCCCGATGGCTTGGGCAAGGGCGGCCTGCAGGTCGATAACAGCCTCACCCAGGGCTGGACCAACGCCAAGGGCCCGACCCAGAGCCAGTCCGGTGGCAAGACCACGGTGACCATCGAGCAGACCGCCGACAAGGCGATCCTCAACTGGGAGACCTTCAACGTCGGGCGCAACACCACCGTGGATTTCCAGCAGCAGTCCAGCTGGGCGGTGCTTAACCGCGTCAACGATCCGAATGCGCGGCCCAGCGAGATTCAGGGCCAGATCAACGGCGCCGGTACGGTGATGATCATGAACCGCAACGGCGTGGTGTTCAGCGGCACCAGCCAGGTGAATGTGCGTAACCTGGTGGCCGCAGCGGCGAACATCACCGACGAGCAGTTCACCCAGCGCGGTATCTACGTTGACGCCAACGGCACCCAGCCGACCTTTACCGATGCCGCCGGCAAGGTGCAGGTACAGCGTGGCGCCGTGATCCAGACCCACAACCCGGCCACGTCCACGGATGCCGGCGGTTACGCCTTGCTGTTGGGCGCCGAAGTGGACAACGCCGGCACCCTCATGACCGCCAAGGGCCAGACGACCTTGGCGGCGGGTGACAGCTTCTACATCCGCAAGGGCGTCGGCACCACCGGCAACGACCGCTCCACCACGCGCGGCAATGAAGTGGCGACCAGCCTCAACGCCGGCAGCAGTGCCGGCAAGGTCACCAACAGCGGCCTGATCATGGCCTCCACCGGCGACATCACCCTGACCGGGCACCAGGTGCAGCAAAACGGCGTAGCCCTGGCCAGTACGTCGGTGGACACGCGCGGCACCCTTCATTTGCTCAACGCTGCCACCGACACCACCGGCAGCGTGACCCTGGGCGAGGGCAGCACCACCGCGATCCTGCTGGACGCCAGTGGCAGCACCGCCCTCAACGGCCAGAAAGACAACGGCCTGATCAAGCTCGATGGCACGCCGGCCAACCTGATCACCGGCCCGTTCAACAACCTCAGCACCGTGGCCGACCGTACCGACCAGTCGCGGATCGAGATCGTCAGCGGCGGCACCGTGGACTTCCAGAAAGGCTCGATCACCCTGGCCACCGGCGGCCAGGTGGCGGTCAGCGCGACGGGGCGCAGCCTGGTGCGCGATGGCGCGATGATCGACGTGTCAGGCGCGGTCGGCGTCAAGGTGTCGATGGAATCCAACAACATCAAGATCAACGTGCAGGGCAACGAGCAGCGCGATGCGCCGGTCAACCGGGACGGCGGGCAACTGATCAACAACGATGTGTGGGTAGACCTGCGCGAGCTGGTGTTTGTACCGGCGGGCACCAACGGCTATGCGACGGATCGCTGGTACACCGCCGGCGGCTTGCTGGAAGTTGGCGGTTACCTCGGCACCCAGGGGCACACGGTCGGTGAATGGATGGCCCAGGGCGGCACCGTGACCTTTACCGGCAACGATGTGGTGACCCAGAAGGGCGCGCAGATCAAACTGTCCGGCGGTACCGTGGACGTGCAAGCCGGCTACATCCAGCAAACCTGGCTCAAGGGTCCCAATGGCCGCTTGTATGAACTCTCCAAGGCGCCGGGCGACATCCTCTATTCGGGGTTCTACAAAGGCTATGAAGACAACAGCGCGCGCTGGGGCCAGACCGAGTACTACTACAACCCGCTGATTGCACCGCAGCGCCGGTATGAGGCCGGTTACACCGTGGGCCGCGATGCCGGCAAACTGGTAATCGGCACCACCAGCGCGGTGCTGGAAGGCCAGTTGATCAGCGATGTATTCCAGGGCGATCGCCAGACCCAGGCGCCAAGTATCAACCTCGACGGTTACCAGCAATCCAAGAAGGCCATGGCCCAGCGGGCGCAATTGATCATTGGTCAGTACATTCCGATCTACAACAAGACCACCGGCACCCTGCGCTACGCCCTGAGTGGCGCCACCGACCACGTGCTGATCGACAGCAACACGCAGAACATTGCTGATGGCCTGGACCTCACCACAGCACTGCCGGCGGATCGCCAAGGCAAGATGGTGCTCGACAGTGACCCACTCAATGGCTACCAACTGGGCGCGATCAAGGTGGGCGCCACACAGCAGATCACCGTCAATGGCGCGCTCAAGGTGGCGGACGGCGGCGATATCACCCTGTTCGGGCCTGGGGTCACTCTCAATGCGAACCTGACGGCCCACGGCGGCAGTATCAACGCCGGCAACCTGCTCAGCCAGGTCAACCCGCTTAAAGCCGGGGCCGTTGAGGATGCAATTGCAGCGGGGGCGGGCACGGTCAACGTCGCCAGCGGCGTCAAGCTGGATGCCAGCGGGCGCTGGAACAACCTGCCACTGAACCCTTCCGACACCAGCGGCCTGGCCTATGTCAACGGCGGCAAGGTATCGCTGCGCGGCACCGGCAATGTGAGCCTGGCGCAGGGCAGTGTGGTGGATGCATCTTCTGGGGCCACCCTCGGCGTGGACGGCAAGCTCATCGGCGGCAAGGGCGGCGACGTGACCCTGGGGGCGCTCGGTGCGTTGGCGCTGGACGGTGAGATTCGTGGCTATGGCGTCACGGGCGGCGGCACCCTGGCATTGCAGGCGCGCAAGGTGCAGATCGGCGACAGCGGCACGGCGCCCGCCGCCGATACCCTGAAACTGGCGGGGGATTTTTTCAACAAGGGCTTCTCGGCGTACGACATCACCGGCAACGAAGGGCTGCTGGTCACGGACGGTACCCAGGTGGATGTCACCACGCCCGTCTACCGATTGGGCGAGCAGACGTCGGCCACGCCAACGGGCAGCGACCCGGCGACGGCCCTGGAGCGCTGGACCCCGGCGCTTTACCAGGAAGACGCTGCCAAGGGTGTGCTGACCCAGCGCCGTGGCGCCAGCCTGGCGCTGACTGCCGGCCATCGCGATTCGACGGCCGCCGAACTGGCCACCACGGCCCTGACAGTGGGCAAGGGCGCCGTGATCAACGTCGACCCCGGCCAGGGCATCAACCTGCGCAGCGTCGGCCAATTGACCCTGAACGGCACCCTCAATGCCTGGGGGGGCAGCGTCAGCCTTGGCGGCTTGACGGTCCAGGCGTCCGAGGCGGTCAACGCCATTGGCCATGGCCGCTCGATCTGGGTGGGCGAGAACGCGCTGATCGACGTCGCATCGCGGGCGGTCACGGCGGTGAACAATCGTGGCGGTGTCTACGGCCAGGTGCGTAACGGCGGCAAGATCAGCATCGGTGGCGACATCGACCTGGCGACCGGCATTGCCAAGGCCAGCGACCTGTTTGTAGTGGTGCGCGACGGCGCGCGCCTGGACGCGTCCGGTACCCAGGCGGCGTTGGATGTGCCAGGCCAGGGTCGGGTACAGGTGGCAAGCAATGGCGGCAGCATCAGTTTTGCCTCCAATAACGGCCTGTACCTGGATGGCAGCTTTGTCGCCCGCGCTGGTGGCGCCGGTGCGGCGGGCGGTAGTTTGTCCCTGGCCCTGGAAAGCCCGTACTACGCCAAGAACGCAGTCACCGACCGCGTGCTCAAGCTGCGCGAACTGCTGCTGAGCCAGACCCACCAGGGCAGTGCATTGCCGGACACCGCCGACGCGGCGGCCGCCAGCCTGGAATATGGTCATGGTCGCCTTGGCGTCGACCAGGTCAACGCGGGCGGGTTCGACAACCTCGCCGTGTTGAGCAACGGCCTGTTGGGTTTTGACGGTGACGTGTCGCTGCACATGGGCCAAAGCCTGCGCCTGTACAGCGGCGCCATGGGCCTCACGGAACAGGCGGCGGACAATTCCCGTATCAACCTGTCGGCGCCGTACCTGCTGTTGGCGGGCATCCTTGAACCGCTGGAGGCCAAGGACCAGTACCTGCACCCGGTATTGACCACCGGCATGTCGCAACGCGCCAGCCAGGCGCTGTTTGCCGCCAGCGGTAACCTGATCGATGTGCGCGGCAACGTGCTGTTCGGCAACAACAGCAACCTGCCGCTGAGCGACACCAGCCTGGTGAATGTCGACCGTCGTGGTTTCGATGATGTGCAACTGACCAGCCAGGGCGACCTGCGCTTCCTGGCCGGCGCCGGGGCGGACGTGATCGCCGAAGGCATCAGCACTCAACTGATGACGCGCGGTGACATGACCCTGCGCGCGGCGCAGCTGTACCCGGCTACCGAAGTCGGGGCACGGGTGCTGGCAGGCTTCCTGGATAATCAAGACGTCGACACCGGCTTCACCTACGACCCGACGCGCACCCTGACCATTGCTCGCACCGGTAACAGCAATGCGGCCATGCCGTACTCGGTGTTTGGCCGCCTTCAATTGGGCGGCCCCACCATCAAGCAGGGCGGTGTGGTCCGCGCGCCGCTGGGGCTGATTGAAATCGGCAGGCTGGGTTCCACCCGCGTGGAATTGCTGCCCGGCAGCCTCACTTCGGTGAGCGGCAAGGGCCTGGTGCTGCCGTACGGCGGGACCGTGGACGGCCAGATCTACAAATACAACGGCAAAACCGTGACGTTCATTGGCCAGGGCGGTGCGAACAACGCCGGCAACCTGTTGGTTGGCGTGACGTTGGGCGGGCAGTCCGTGGCCGTGCTGCCGGACGCGACCCTGGATCTGTCGGGCGGTGGGGAATTGCTGGGGGCCGGCTTTATTTCCGGGCGCGGCGGTTCCACGGATGCGCGTTACAACCCATTGGTGCAATTCGGTGCGAACGGCGGTTTTGTCCTGCCGGGGCTGGGTACCAACCCGGTCTACGCGATTGTGCCGGGCGTGCAACCGGGCTATGCCCCGGTGGCGCCGGAGGGGGGCGCGGTCGACCCGCTGATCGGCCAGCAAATCACCATCGGCGCCGGTGTGCCGGGGCTGGCGGCAGGCACCTATACCCTGATGCCCTCCACGTATGCCCTGATGCCGGGGGCGTTCCGGGTGGAAATCAACGGGCTCGCCGCAGGGGCAAGCGACGGTTCGGCGCAGGCGATGCGCAATGGCTCCTGGTCCACGGCGGGGCGGTTGTCGATTGCCAACACGGGTATCGCCAACAGCCTCAACAGCCAAGTGATCCTGACCTCCGCCGATACGTTGCGCCGTTACTCGCAGTACAACGAGACCGGCTACGCGCAATTTGCTGTAGCGGATGCCGCCCGGCTCGGCGTACCTCGGGCATTGCTGCCGGTGGACGCCAAGACCTTGCAATTGGTGCTGCGTTCGGGCGCGGGTGAGGACGCCTTCTCGTTCCAGGGCATCGGGCGCTTTGAGGCGGCTGCCGGCGGTTACGGCGGCAGCGTTTCCGTGAGGAACTCAAGCAGCGTCGACACCGACATTGAAATCGTCGGGGCAGGGCGCGGTGTCACCAGTGGTTTCAATGGTGTCACCCTGAATGCGGACAGCCTCAATGCGCTGGGCGCTTCGCGCTTGCTGGTCGGTGGGATGACGGTGGTCAACTATGGCCAGGGCGGTAACTACATCAACCTGGCGGCTGGCACCACGGGTGCGCTGATTCTTCGCGATGGCGCAACCCTGGCGGCGCCGGAAGTGTTCCTGGTTGCTTCCACCGGCAGTATCGTGGTGGAGCAAGGCGCTTCGATCAACACCATCGGGCGCGGCAAGGTCGGTTATGACGCACGTGACGGTTTTGTCTACAACATGGCCAACGTGTTGGCGGTGTCCAACGGCCTGCTCAACGTCGTCGCCGCCAAGCAATCGGAAGTGGGCCAAGGCATCCAGATAGGTGTGTGCAACAGCGCGCCGTGCAGTGGGCCAACAGCCTTGTATTCGGAAGGCACCATCGCCGTCTTGACCGACAGCACCCTGCAAATGGGCGACCAGGTGCGCTACGGCACCCGCCATCTCAACCTGGGTCTGAGCAGCATCAACGTCGGCAGCCCCGAGGCGCTCGCTGCCGCCGCCGCGGCCAACCGTCTGCCCGCGGGCCTGACCCTGACTCAAGCCGTACTCGACCGCCTGCTGCGCGGCGACACTCAATTCGGCGCTCCTGGCCTGGAAACCCTGCAATTGTCGGCGCGGGACAGCTTCAACTTCTACGGCACCACCACCCTGGACACTTATGACGTGGTGACCGGCAAGTCCCTGCTCAATAACCTGATGCTCTCCACGCCAGCCGTCTACGGCGCTGGCGGTGCCAATGACGTGGCGACCATTCATACCGCCAACCTGATCTGGCAGGGCGCCGAAGCAGCGCCTGGCACCGTGGTGGCGGGGGGGGCGGGCACCGGTAGCGGGCGCCTGGATATCAACGCCGAGCGCATTGAATTCGGGTATGGCGAGTTCGCCCAGGCGAGCACCACCGCCAGCCTCAACCGCTTGGCCCTGGGGTTTGCCAACGTCAACCTGAAGGCCAGCGACCGCATCACCGCGAACCATAAGGGCAGCCTTTCGGTGTACCAGAGCCAGGGCGCCTACGACGCCATCAAGGGCTTTGCCTACAGTGGCGGGAACCTGAGTATCCTGACGCCGCTGATGACCGGCGCAGCGGGTTCGGTGAATAAAATCACCGCCGGGAGCGCCATCGATATCAGCGCGTCGGGCGGCCCGGTGGGCAAGGTCGACGGCCTTGGCGGCGAGTTGTCGCTGCAGGGCGACAGCCTGCGCTTGGCGAGTGCGGTGGTCCTGCCCAGCGGCAAGGTCACCCTCGGTGCCCGTGGTGATGTGGTGTTGACCGACGCCGCGTTGGTTGATGTGTCCGGCCACGCGATCGCGTTCAACGACCTGACCCAATACAGCGCAGGCGGTGAGGTGCTGCTGGAAAGTCGCGAAGGGGATGTGCGGCAGAGTGCGGGCTCCACCATCGACCTGTCGGCACAGTACAACCAGGCCGGCAAACTGCGCGCCGTCGCGGTGGGCGGTGCGGCGGGTAGCGTCGACCTGGCGGGCAAGGTCCTTGCCGGCAGCAGCGGAGACTACGACGCCGGTGGCACGCGGGTGCCGTACCTGGCCGGTGCGGTGGAAATACAGGCCCAGCACCTGGGCGGCAGCGGTAGCCTCAGCGACCAGTTCGCGGCGCTCAACCAGCGCCTCAACCAGGGGCAGGTCTTTGGTGCGCGCAGCTTCCAGCTCAAGCAGGGCGACCTGATCATCGGCAGCGACGTCAAGGCCAACACCGTCAACGTCTCGGTCGACAACGGCAGTCTGCGCGTGACGGGCCGGGTGGATGCCAGCGGCGAGCGCGTCGGCAGCATCAACCTGGCAGGCAAGAACGGCCTGACCCTGGACGGCAGCGCCGTACTCGACGCCCACGGCACGCAGTTGCGCGTGGACAGCTACGGCAAGATCATCGACTCGCCCAACCGCGCTATCGTGATGCTCGGGTCCGGCACCGGCCAACTGACCCTGGCCGATGGCGTGCACATCGACCTGCGCCATGGCACCGACGCCACCGGCAACGATGGGCGCAACCGTGGCACGCTGGAGCTGAATGCGCCGCGACTGGGCAGCAATGACATTGCCATCGACGCCAGTGGGCGCCTGACAATCGAGGGCGCGCGCTCCATCGCCCTTAACGGCATGGTCACGTATGACGATGCCCCGGCCAAGACCGATGCGACAGCCAGTGGCAGGCCGTACCAGGAAATCACCCAGGCCTACCTGGATCAGAAACACGCGCTGAGCACGGCGTTCATCAATGCGGCACTGCTCAACAATGACCTGGTGCAAAACAAATTGGCCGGCCTGAACAACGCCACCTACGGCGACACGTTCCACCTGCGTCCGGGCGTCGAGATCATCAGCAAAACCCCTGACGGCGACCTGGTCGTCCAGGGTGATCTGGACCTGTCCGGCTATCGCTACGCCAGTCTCAAGTCGCCGACTCACGCAGTGACCGAAGCCGGCAGCCTGACCCTGCGCGCCGGTGGCGACCTGAACATCTACGGCAGTATCAACGACGGCTTCGCCGCGCCCGCGGCCTCCAATGATGACAATGGCTGGGTACTGCGCGCCGGCATCGATTTCACCGGCGGTACCGTGGTGGTGCCAGGCAACGGCGTGACGCTGGCGGACGGCACGACATTCCCCGCTGGCGTGACGCTGAATTTCGACGTGACGATCAAGGCTCGCAGCTTGCCTGCCGGTACTCGGTTACCGACGGCGGTGACCCTCAATGCGGCGTTGACACTGCCTGCCGGCACGGTCTTGGCGGGTGCGGTACGCGATGCCGCAGGCAACGTAATACACCCGGCCGGCACACGCCTGACCGAACCTCTGGACTTGGCGAACGGCAGCATCCTGGACGCGGGCAACGTGCTGGTGAGTCTCACCAGTGTGCGGATCATGACCTGGCCTGCGGGCGTGCCATTGCCCGGCAAGCTGGGCACTACTGGCACGGTCATTCTCAGTGGCACCAAACTGCTGCCCCGTGGCGCGTTGTTGCCGGTGGGCACCAACGTCAAGTTGCCGGGCAACGCCACTTCGGTGCAATTGCGCGTGCCGGGGGCGAATGGGCAAGGCAAGTCGTGGGCGGCGGCGCCGATGCTGCCCGACGGTTCCCAAGCCTGGTCGATGCGCCTGCTGGCGGGTGCCGACACCCAGGCGGCCGACAGCCGTGCGCTGCAGTCGCAACCGCAGGCCGGTAATCTGCGCCTGGCCGACAGCCATTACGGCGTCTACGGCCCGAGCAAGATCGTTGGCGGCAGCACGCGCTTCAGCGTGATCCGTACCGGCGCGGCGGACTTGGAACTGCTGGCCGCAGGCAACTTGAGCATGGAGTCGCTGTTCGGTGTCTACACCGCTGGCACTTCTGCCGCCGCAACACCGGGTAGCCCTGCCGGCGCCTGGTACCCAGAGAACGGCGGCAATTTGCTGGTGAAGGCGGGTGGCAATCTCACCGGCAACGTCACCAGCAAGGCGGGGAGCGGTGCCGGGCGCCCGGTAACCTTGGATATTGGCCAGGATTCGACCAACGTCGGCAATTGGCTGTGGCGCCAGGGCAACGGCTTGAGCGGCAGCCAGGCACAAGGCACTGCCTGGTGGATCAACTTCGGCTCATTCGCGCCTGTACCGGGCGCCGCCGACCAGATGGTGGGCTTTACCGGGTTCGGAACATTGGGCGGTGGCAACCTGAATGTCGACGTCGGGGGGGACGCGGGCATTATCGCGCCGCTGGCTGCCGGCTACGTGGCACGCAATGTCAGCCCCCGCAGCACAGGCTTGGTGCTGGCGGTCGGCAGCACCGGCCGGGTCGCGGCGGATGGCAGCCTGCAACTTACCGGCGGCGGCGATATGAACGTTCGGGTCGGTGGGGCGGTAAACCCTGGCAGCCAAATCGTTCTGGGGCAGCTTAACGGTGCGGTGGTGGACCTGCGCGGGCACGTTCAACTGACCGGCGGCAGCCTCGGTAGCCTGGCGTTGCGTTACGGCTCGCGAGCGGTGGATCACAGCCCCAGCGAGGTCCGCGCCTATGATGCGATGCGCTCGACGTCTGCGAGCGCGGCGGGTGGTTGGAGCCTGTTGCCGGGCGACGCGACCTTCAGCGTCTCCACCCGTGGAGACCTGGTGCTGCAGGAAGTGGCCGACCCTGGTCGCGCACCGCAGATGAACCTGTGGGCCTACCAGGAAGACGGGGTCACGGGTGTCGGGCAGACCTGGTTCAGCCTGTGGACCGATCGCACGGCCATCGACCTCTTTTCAGCCGGTGGCAACCTCACGCCGTTGACCCAGGCGGTGGAAACCGACATGGCGGCGGTCTATCCCGCGACTTTGCGTGCCGTGGCCGCCAGCGGCAGCTTGTATTACGGCAGTGCCTCCACCAACAACCCGGAGACGCCGCAGCCACTCAAGTCGATGGTCTTGGCGCCATCGGCCAAGGGGCAACTGCAATTGCTGGCGGCGGACTCGATCTACGGCGGCGACCTGATCATCAGCCGCTCCAGCGCAGCGCCGGACAGCCTGGCGACTGTCTTCAAGCCAGCCGTCCAAGGGTTTATCGGTGGGGTTCGGGTGGAGGGCAGCGGCACTGTTTCTGCCGATGGCAACCTGGCCCGCCTGGGCAATGCCCTCCCGTTGTTTGCTTTTGGTCCCAACACCGCCAGCACGGCGTGGGGCAATAGCCTGGAACCCGCACGCTTCTATGCCCTGACGGGCGATCTGCTGGGGGTCAGCAGTGGGCGCACTATCACCTTGACCGGCGCCGATGACCCGCGTCTGGGCCAGACCTACTACGAAGGCGCGGGCGCGGTGTGGATGCGTGCGGGCCGAGACATCGTCAGCAGTGGTACAGGCTTGAGCGGTGCCAGCGGCGGTGACTTCGCGACGGGGCAGTACACCCTCGCCGGCAACCTGTTCGTGCACAAAGGCGCCACCGATGTCTCCATCGTCAGTGCCGGTCGCGACATCCTCTACAGCAGCTTCAACGTCGCCGGTCCCGGCAACCTGGAAATCACCGCCGGCCACAATATCCTGATGGACGACAGGGTCGGCATTACCAGCCTGGGTGCCGTGGCGGCGGGCGACACGCGCCTCGGCGCCAGTATCGTGATGCAAGCCGGCGTCGGCCCCAATGGCCCGGATTACCTGCGTTTTGTCCAGGCCTACCTCAACCCGGTCAACCTGGCGCAACCCGGCGAGTCGATCCAGGGCGGCAAGGTCGCCAAGACCTACGAAAACGAGCTGGTCGGCTGGCTCGCCGAGCGCTTCGGTTTCATCGGCAGCCCCGAGCAGGCCCGCACCTACTACGCGGCGTTGCCCGCCGAGCAACAACGGGTGTTCGCCCGTGACGTGTACTTCGCCGAGCTCAAGGCCGCTGGCCGCGAGTACAACAGGGACGGCGGCGTGCGTGAGGGCAGTTATGTGCGGGGGCGTGCGGCCATCGCGGCGCTGTTCCCGGACAAGGACGTGGCCGGCAACCCGATCAGCTACAAAGGCGATATCACCCTGTTCGGCGGCGCCGGGGTGCACACCAACTTCGGTGGCTCGATCCAGATGCTCACCCCAGGCGGCAGCCAGACCTTCGGCATCGAAGGCGCGGCGCCACCGTCGACGGCGGGTGTGATCACCCAGGGCGCGGGGGATATCCAACTGTATTCCCTGGGCAGCATTTTGCTCGGCCAGAGCCGCATCATGACCACCTTTGGCGGCTCGATCATGGGCTGGACCAGCGAAGGCGACATCAACGCCGGCCGTGGCTCCAAGACCACCGTGGTGTATACGCCGCCCAAGCGTGTCTATGACAACTGGGGCAACGTCGGCCTGTCGCCGTCGGTGCCAAGTACTGGCGCGGGGATCGCCACGCTCAACCCGATTCCGGAAGTGCCGGCCGGGGACATCGATCTCATCGCGCCGCTGGGCACCATCGACGCGGGCGAGGCGGGCATTCGTGTGTCGGGCAACGTCAACATCGCAGCCTTGCGCGTGGTGAACGCAGCGAACATCCAGACCCAGGGCAAGTCGTCCGGGGTGCCGGTCTCCGCCACCGTCAACACCGGCGCCATGAGTTCGGCCAGTGCGGCCGGGGCGGCGGCGTCCCAGGCGGCGGAAGACGCAGCGCGCAGTCAGCAGGCGGCGGCCAAGCAAGGTCGGCCTTCGATCATGACGGTCGAGGTATTGAGCCTGGGCAGCGAGCCATTGCCACGGGAGCCGGAACCGGCGCAGAAAACCTCTGGCTACAACCCTGACAGCCCGGTGCAAGTGCTGGGCGCGGGGCCGCTGAGCGAGCAGGCGCGGGCGCGGTTGACGGATGAGGAGCGTAAGCAGATCAGCTTGTAAGGCTTGGGAAAGGACCTCTCGATGTACCGTTCGGGGCGATCAATGATCGCCCCTTTTTTTGGGGCATTGCTCGATCCGATGTGGGAGCTGGCTTGCCGGCATTCCCGCTCTTTTCCATAGCGACCCGCTGTAAATGCGGAACCCATACCAGCCGTTACCGAAGAAACGGATATGTACACCAACAGAACCTCAAGCCTCACAAAGCAAAAGGAATCGTCAACTTAGCCCACAACATATCCCCCTCCGGCCGATTCTCCACATCAAACTCCTTGGCCCACCGCACCTCCGCACTCGCGTACTTCAAAAAGGTGAAATACACCGCCGGCCCAATCGCAAACACCTGCCCCCGCACTCCATCATCCACCTCTTCACCCAAGATATTCACCACCGTATGCCCGTACTGCTTATCGTCGGTCGTCTGCTTGAGGTAATAGCCATTCACACCCAGGCTCAGGTTATCGGTGACCTTGTAGCTGGCCGAATAATCGAAGTGAAAAATCTGCCCGGACCGGTAGTCGGTATCGTGGTTTTCCTTGTTGAAACTGTAAGTGGTCTTGATCGACAACTCAGTACGCGCAGTAGGCATCCAGGTCGCCGACACCAACGGCTTGTAGGTGTAGAAATTGTTGCTGGTATTGGCCAGCCGCGAAGCGTCGTACTCGCCGGTGGGCAGGGTGATTTCCACTGCGGCGCCCAAGGTCAGGCTGGGTCCCAGGTCCCACAGGATGATCGGCGCCACCGTGGTGTCGCCCATGCTTTCTCGCGTGTCGGACATTCCGAACAGCGCCACCTGCTGCTTGAGGTACGGCTGCGCGACATAGCCACCTAGGCGCCCGCCGAAAATACGCACGGGGCTCAGGTAGTCCAGGCGCGGGATGATCGCGTCCGACTTGATGCGCACCTCGGAGACCTTGCCGCCCAGGGAGCTGATGTCCAACTTCCTGGCCTCGTAGTGGTTGTAGTAGAGGTTGAAGGCGAACATATGGTCCGGCAGGTTGTTCACATCCAGCGGCAGGATGTAGAACCCATCGGTGCCGGGACCGATGTTGTCGACGCCGCCTTCGGTGGCCAGGGTGGGCAAGCTGATCAGGCTCAACAGGGCGAATTGCAGCGGGTGAAGCGCACGGGTGGGGTTCATGTCTGGCCTCATTATTATTGTTAGGGCACCGCAGGCCATAGAAATAAGCCCTGTACGCCCCGCAGGGCAGGGTTTTGGCGGCCAGATAGGGGGACTTTGCCGGACAGGTTTCACTCAGGGTGCAGCGAATCTTGCAAGCGCCTATGATTGTCAGAATGTTTCTAAAACAAGAACTGAAGTACTCAGTCGGGAACCCTTGATCTATGCAAAGGAAAGCCGTAGACCCGCAATTCGAGCTGGCGCTTGTGTCGCCGTTCCTGTTGCAGACCCTTGGGCAGGTGGTGGCGCAAAAGGGCGCCAGTGCCGACGCCCTGTGCCGTGGCCTGGGGTTTACCCTGGGCGACCTGGACGACCCGGCCCAACGCATCTCCTATCGCCAGGCTGTGGCGATGATTCAGCGTGCGCTCAAGGTTCTGCCTGATCAGGGACTGGGCCTGTGGGTGGGCAACCAGAATGTGCTCGGCACCCTGGGGTTGCTCGGTCATGTGATTTCCCTGTGCAAGACCTTGCGCGATGCCTTCGCGATCGGCGAGCGCCACCAGCACACCTCCGGCGGCATCGCCACCACCCGCACCCTTGAGGGCGCCGATGAGGTGTTTGTCGACGTCGAGTGCCTGTTGCCCTATGCCGAGGTGCAGGTGTTTGCCGCAGAAGAATTCTTCGCCAGCCTCATGGTGTATGGCCGTACGCTGGTGGGGCCGGCATTCATGCCGCTGCGCATGGAGTTCGTGCATGCGCCACCGCCTTATGCCGCCGAGTACCGGCGCCTGTTTGGTGACGATGTGCGCTTTGGCTGCCTGCACAACCGCATGGTGCTGGCGCCGCACTGGATGGATGCGCGCTTGCCCAACCATCACGCCCTCGCATTGCGCCAGGCCCTGGAATTGCTGGAGCTGGAAAGCGCCCAGCTGCACCAGAAGATGGACCTTATCCAGGCGGTCGAACGCGCGATTTCCCGCGACCTGCAGGGCAGTCAACTGGAGAAGGTCGCCAGCGACTTGAACATGAGTGGCCGCACCCTGCGCCGGCGCTTGACCGAGCATGGCCTGACCTTCGAAGCCTTGCTGGAGCAAGTACGACGCGCGCGGACCATGGGCCTGCTGGGCAACCCGGGGTTGTCTATCGAACGGATCACGGAAGAGGTGGGTTACAGCGATGTGCGCAGTTTTCGGCGGGCGTTCAAACGGTGGACGGGGGTGAGCCCCAGCGCATTTCGCGGGGGGGCGTTATAGGCCGACACTGTGGTGAGCGGGCTTGCCCCGCGCTGGGCTGCGAAGCAGCCCCAGTAAGATCACAGGGTACGTTGAGGTATAACGCTATAGCCGGTTTTTGGGGCCGCTCCGCGCCCCAGCGCGGGGCAAGCCCGCTCACCACAGAACCCCGCTCACCACGAGGCATGTCCTCTGGACATGTATTCAGTCCCAGAAACGCAAAACGGCGCCCGAAGGCGCCGTTCTGTTTACCGCATCCCGCTAAGCGATCAAACGCCCAGCACCGCGTGCTGCACCAGGGTGAGCAACGGTTGTGGGTACACGCCCAGGAAGAACGCGAGCAGGGCGATGGCCAGCAGCATCACGCCGCCTGCCTTCTGTTCCCAGTGCAGCTCGGCATCCACGCGGCGCAGGTTTGGCTCGATCAGGTACAGGGTGACCATCACGCGCAGGTAGTAGAACACGCCGATAGCGCTGCCCAACACCAGGGACGCCACCAACCACCACTCGTGCGCTTCGACGCCGGTGGCGACGATGTAGAACTTGCCGATAAAGCCGGCAGTCAGCGGGATACCGGCCAGGGACAGCATCATCACGGTCAGTACGGCGGTCAGGTACGGACGGCGCCAGAACAGGCCACGGTATTCGTACAGGGCGTCGGCGTCACGGCCTTTGAACGGCGATGACATCAGCGTGATCACGCCGAACGCGCCGAGGCTGGTGATCACGTAGGTGACCAGGTACACGCCCATGGCTTCCACGGCCAGGCCTTTGCTCGCCACCAGGGCGATCAGCAGGTAGCCGAAGTGAGCGATGGACGAGTAACCCAGCAGACGCTTGAGGTTGTTCTGGGTCAGGGCCAGCAGGTTACCGAACAGGATCGACGCGATGGCGATCACGGTCAGTACGGTGCTCAGCACACCGGTGTTGGCGGCAGGGGAGATCTGGAACAGACGCACCATTACCGCGAACACTGCCACTTTCGACGCGGTGGCCAGGAACGCAGCCACTGGCGCCGGGGCGCCTTCGTACACGTCCGGGGTCCACAGGTGGAAGGGCACCAGCGACAGCTTGAACGCCAGGCCGATCAGCATCATGGCCAGGCCCAGTTGGGCGATTGGCGCAGGCATGTTGGTGGTGGCCAGGGCGTGACCGATACCGGTGAAGCTCAGGCTGCCGGCTTCGGCGTAGAGCAGGGCCATACCGAACAACAGGAACGCGGAACCGGCGGCCGACAGCACCATGTACTTGATGCCGGCTTCCAGGGAGCGCTTGTTGAAGAAGGCGTAGGCCACCAAGCCGTAGGTCGGGATCGACAGCAGTTCCAGGCCGATGAACAGGCCCGCCAGGTGCTGTGCGCTGACCAGCACGATGCCACCGGCCGCGGCCAGCAGGATCAGCAGGTACAGCTCTTCCTTGTTGCCTGGGTAACCGGTGCCGCCTTCGCCCATGTAGGCGTGGGCGAGGGTTACGCACGCCAGGGTCGCGACCAGGATCAGCGCGATGTACAGCAACGCGAAGTCATCCACCATCATCAATGGCGTGACCGCCAGTGGCGCGACCTTGAGGGCCGGGATGATCGACAGCAGGGCCAGGTTCAGACCGGCACAGGACAGCAGGAACGTTTGCGAGTGATTGCGGCGCCAGGCGATCGCCAGCATCACCACCACGATGGTGAGGCTGGTGATCAGCAGCGGCGCAAGCGCGATAAAGTGTTGGATCGTGAATTCCATAGCGCTCTTACCGGGCCGAAGCGAGTTGAGAGAAGGCGGTGCCGAACCACTGCTGCACGCCATGCATCGTCGCGGCAGAAGTGTCCAGGAACGGTTGCGGGTACACGCCGATGTAGATCAGCAGCACCGCAAGGCCGAGCACCATGATCAGTTCGCGAGCATCCATCCCTTGCAGGACGGTGTCGGACTTGGCCGGGCCGAAGTAGGCGCGGTGGATCATGATCAGCGAGTAAACCGAACCAAACACCAGGCCGGAGGTAGCAATCGCACTGATCCACGGTGTTTGCACGAATGCACCCATCAGGATCAAGAACTCGCCGATGAAGTTGCCGGTGCCTGGCAAGCCCAGGGACGCGGCGGCGAAGAACAGGCTGATCGCCGGCAGGTACGCGATGCGCGACCACACGCCACCCATTTCACGCATGTCACGGGTGTGCAGGCGCTCGTACAACTGGCCACTCAGGATAAAGAGGGCAGCGGCCGAGACACCGTGGGCCAGCATCTGGATGACTGCACCCTGCAACGCCAGTTGGCTGCCGGAGTAGATGCCGATCAGTACGAAACCCATGTGGGAAACGGACGAGAAGGCAATCAGACGCTTGATATCGGTTTGCGCGAACGCCAGGAACGCACCGTAGAAGATCCCGATCAGACCCAGGGTCATGGCGATCGGCGCGAACTCCGCCGAGGCATTCGGGAACAGCGGCAGGGCGAAACGCAGCAGGCCGTAGGCAGCTGTCTTCAACAGGATACCGGCCAGGTCCACAGAACCTGCGGTCGGCGCCTGGGCGTGAGCGTCAGGCAGCCAGGAGTGGAACGGCACCACCGGCAGCTTCACCGCGAAGGCGATGAAGAAGCCCAGCATCAGCACGTACTCGGTGGTCAGCGACATCTTGGTCTTCAACAGGTCGGCGTAGTTGAAGGTAATCACGCCGGTGTTGTTGAAGTTGACCAGTACCAGGCCCAGGATCGCCACCAACATGATCAGGCCGGAAGCCTGGGTGAAGATGAAGAACTTGGTCGCCGCGTAGATCCGGGTTTTCTTGCCGTCCGAAGAACTGTGACCCCAGAGCGCGATGAGGAAGTACATCGGCACCAGCATCATTTCCCAGAAGAAGAAGAACATGAACAGGTCGAGGGCGAGGAACACGCCGACGACACCGCCCAGGATCCACATCAGGTTCAGGTGGAAGAAGCCCACGTGACGCTGGATCTCTTTCCAGGAGCAGAGTACCGAAAGGATACCCAGCAGGCCGGTCAGCAGGATCATCAACAGCGACAGGCCGTCGAGGGCCAGGTGCACGTTGATGCCGAAGCGTTGGATCCACACGTGCTTGAATTCAAGCGCGAAGGTCGGATCGACACCCGGTGCCGGAGCAAATGAATAGTCGCCATGGGCCCACAGCCAGAGGCCGAGTGCGAGTTCCAGGGACATGGTCAGCAACGCAATCCAGCGGGGGAGGGTGGCGCCGAAGCGTTCACCCATCCAGCAGAGCAGGCCGCCGATAAAGGGGATCAGGATTAGCCAGGGCAGAATCATGACGGGCTCGTTTCCTTTCGCAAGTTCGCAAAGTTCATATCAGACCGCTACCACTACGATGGCGCCGATCACCAGCACGGCACCAGCAGCCATGGAAGCTGCATACCAACGCAATTGGCCCGTCTCGCTGCGGCTCAGGGCGGTGTGACCGGCCTTGGCAGCACGCGGGATCAAACCGATGGTCTGGTCGAGCGGGTCTTTACGCAGAATGTGGCTGATGGCCAGGTAAGGCTTGACGAACAGTTTGTCGTAGAGCCAATCGAAGCCCCAGGCAGCGAACCACCAGGCCGAGAGGAAGCGGCCAATGCCACTGTTGGCAACGGCCGTCACGAAACGGCGCTTGCCGAGGAACAGCAGGGCCGCCAGGAGGATACCGGCAATGGCGATGGCGCCCGAGGCGATTTCCAGGCTGTGCTGGGCTTCGCCGCCGGCATGGCCGACGCTTTGCGGCAGTACACCGTGCAGAGGCGGGGTGATCATGGCGCCGACGAAGGTCGACAGCACGATCAGCACCGACAATGGCAACCAGTGCGAAATGCCGTGGCCTGCATGTGCTTCGGTCTTGGCTTCACCGTGGAAGGTGATGAAGATCAGGCGGAAGGTGTACAGCGAGGTCATGAACGCACCCACCAGGCCTGCGTACAGCAGGTTCTGGTTACCGCTGGCAAAGGCTTCCCAGAGGATTTCATCTTTCGAGTAGAAACCGGCGGTCACCAGTGGCAGGGCGGCCAAGGCGGCACCACCGACGATGAAGCTGGCGTAGGCCAGTGGCAGTTTCTTCCACAGGCCGCCCATCTTGAAGATGTTCTGCTCGTGGTGGCAGGCAACGATCACCGCACCGGAAGCAAGGAACAGCAGGGCCTTGAAGAACGCGTGGGTCATCAGGTGGAAGATCGCCGCGTCCCAGGCGCCAACGCCCAGGGCCAGGAACATGTAGCCGATCTGGCTCATGGTCGAGTAGGCGAGGATCCGCTTGATGTCGGTCTGCACCAGCGCGGCGAAGCCGGCCAGGACCAGGGTCACGCCGCCAACGATGCCCACCAGATGCAGGATATCCGGCGCCAGGGTGAACAGGCCGTGGGTACGCGCGATCAGGTAGACACCGGCGGTAACCATGGTTGCCGCGTGGATCAGTGCAGAAACCGGGGTAGGGCCAGCCATTGCGTCCGCCAGCCAGGTTTGCAGTGGCAGTTGCGCGGATTTACCCACGGCGCCGCCCAGCAGCATCAGGGTCGCCAGGGTGATCCAGAAGTCACCGACCTGGAATTTCTGCGGTGCCAGCACCAGCAGTTCCTGAATGTTCAGCGTGCCCACTTGTTGGAACAGGATGAACAGGCCGATGGCCATGAACACGTCGCCGATGCGGGTGACGATAAAGGCCTTGAGTGCTGCGTTACCGTTGTTGCGGTTGCTGTAGTAGAAACCGATCAACAGGTACGAGCACAGGCCCACGCCTTCCCAGCCGAAGTACAGGAACAACAGGTTATCGCCGAGCACCAGGAACAGCATGCTGGCGATAAACAGGTTGGTGTACGAGAAGAAGCGCGAGTAACCGGCTTCACCGCGCATGTACCAGGACGCGAACAGGTGGATCAGGAAGCCCACGCCCACCACCACGCCGAGCATGGTGATCGAGAGGCCGTCGACGTAGAGGGCGAAGTTGGGCTTGAAGCCCTCCACCGATATCCACTGCCACAGCACCAGGGTGTAGTGACCGCCTTCTGGCGGCGCCACGTTGAATTGCCAGATGACGTAGGCGGCAACGATCGCCGACAGGCCAATGGAACCCACACCCACCAGGGCCGAGAGGTTTTCCGACCAGCGTCCACGGGAGAACGACAGCAGCAGGAAACCGATCAGGGGGAATACGAAAGTCAGAAAGATCATGTTCATCCGCGCATCTCACTGGCAGCGTCGATATCAAGCGTGTGGAAGCGACGATACAGTTGCAGCAGGATCGCCAGGCCAATACTGGCCTCGGCGGCTGCCAGGCTGATCACCAGGATGAACATGACTTGTCCATCCGGCTGGCCCCAACGTGCACCCGCTACGATGAACGCCAGTGCCGCGGCGTTCATCATGATTTCCAGGCTCATCAACACGAACAGAATATTACGGCGGACCATCAGGCCGACCAGGCCAAGGCAGAACAGGATGCCGGCGACCGCCAGACCATGCTCCAAAGGGATAGCAGGCATCGTCATTGCTCCTTGGCTTCGTTGCGGCCCAAGTGGAAGGCAGTGATGGCTGCGGCGAGCAGCAGCATCGAAGCCAGTTCGACCACCAGCAGGTACGGGCCGAACAGGCTGATGCCCACGGCTTTTGCGTCTACGGTGGTGTGGCCGATGGCCTGGCCGCTCTGGTGAGCGAACAGCACATACAGCAGTTCAGCCAGCAGCAGCGCTGCCAGGATCACCGGGCCGAGCCAGATGCCGGGCTTGAGCCAGACGCGTTCCTGGGCGACCGAAGCCGGCCCCAGGTTGAGCATCATCACCACAAACACGAACAGCACCATGATGGCGCCGGCGTAGGCGATCACTTCCAGCACACCGGCGAACGGTGCGCCGAGGCTGAAGAAGGTCATGGCCACGGCGATCAGCGAAATGATCAGGTAGAGCAGGGCGTGCACGGGGTTGGTGTTGGTGATCACGCGAAGCGTGGACACAACCGCGATACCCGATGCGAAATAGAAAGCGAATTCCATCTTTCTTCCTTAAGGCAGCAAGCTCTTCACGTTGATCGGCTCGGCTTCGTTTTGTGCGGCGCCTTTCGGCTTACCGGCAACGGCCATACCTGCAACACGATAGAAGTTGTAATCAGGGTTTTTACCGGGACCAGAGATCAGCAGATCTTCTTTCTCGTACACCAGGTCCTGACGTTTGAACTCGGCCATCTCGAAATCCGGTGTGAGCTGGATCGCGGTGGTCGGGCAAGCTTCCTCGCAGAGGCCGCAGAAAATGCAGCGCGAGAAGTTGATGCGGAAGAAGTCCGGGTACCAGCGACCGTCTTCGGTTTCAGCTTTCTGCAGGGAGATGCAACCCACCGGGCACGCCACGGCGCACAGGTTGCAGGCTACGCAACGCTCTTCGCCATCGGGGTCGCGGGTCAGCACGATGCGGCCGCGATAGCGCGGCGGCAGGTACACCGCTTCTTCCGGGTATTGCAGGGTGTCGCGTTTGCGGAAGCCGTGACCGAACACCATCACCAGGCTTCGCAATTGGGTACCGGTACCCTTAACGATGTCGCCAATATATTTGAACATGGGTCAAATCCTCACTGAACCGCGCCCGCTGGCGTGTTCAACAACACAACGGCAGCAGTCACCAGCAAATTGATCAGGGTCAGCGGCAGGCAGAAGCGCCAGCTGAAATCCATCACCTGGTCGTATCGTGGACGCGGAATGGAAGCGCGCAGCAGGATAAACAACATGATGAAGAACGCGGTCTTCAGGAAGAACCAGAAGAACGCCAACTGCGGCAGGATGCCGAATGGACCGTGCCAGCCGCCGAAGAACAGCGTGACCAGCAGGGCCGAGATCAAGATGATGCCGATGTATTCACCGACGAAGAACATGCCCCATTTCATGCCGGCGTATTCGATGTGGTAACCGTCGGCCAGTTCTTGTTCCGCTTCCGGCTGGTCGAACGGGTGACGGTGAGTCACGGCGACGCCAGCGATGAAGAAAGTACAGAAGCCGAAGAACTGCGGAATGATGAACCACAGGTTCTGCGCCTGGTACTCGACGATGTCGCGCATGTTGAACGAGCCCACCTGCACCACGATGCCCATCAGCGCGAGGCCCATGAACACTTCGTAGGACACGGTCTGGGCCGAGGCCCGCAAGCTGCCCAGCAGGGCGAACTTGTTGTTGCTCGACCAACCGGCGAACAGCACCGCGTACACCGACAAGCCGGCCATGGCGAAGAAGAACAGCAAGCCGATGTTCAGGTCCGCCACGCCCCAGGTCGGGGTGATCGGGATGATCGCGAAGGCGATCAGCAAGGCGCTCATGGCCACGACCGGTGCCAGGGTGAAGATCACCTTGTCGGCAAACGGCGGGGTCCAGTCTTCCTTGAAGAACATTTTCAGCATGTCGGCGGCGATCTGGAACATACCGAACGGGCCAACGCGGTTCGGACCGTAACGGTCCTGCCACCAGCCCAGCAGGCGACGTTCGACGAAGCTGAGCAGGGCGCCCGCGACGACCACGGCCAACAGGATCACGATGGCCTTGACGACCGAGATGATCACGTCGATCACTTCAGGGGTGAACCAAGTCATTGCGCTGCCTCCTGCAGACCGTCAACGGTTTTGCCAAAGATCGCCGCTGGAATGCCGGCGATGCCTTTAGGCAGTGCAACCAGGCCAGCGCCCAACTCGTCGTTGATGCGCAGCGGCAGACGCAGGGTCTGACCAGCCACGTTGAGGCTGAGCAGGGCACCGTCGTTGACGCCCAGGCGGTCGGCTTCGGACTTGGCCACGGACACGTAGGCGGCTGGGATGCGCTCTTGAACCGGTGCGGCTTTCGAAGAGTTCTCTTCGCTGCCGAACAGGTGGAAGAACGGCACGACCTGCCAGGTGCCCTGGGCCGGGTTGAACGGACGCGGTACGGCAGAGAACCAGTTCAGCGAGTCACCGGTGCTTTCGATCAGGCGGGTGCCCGGGTCGCCAGCACGGATGTGACCACCGACTTCGTCCTGGAACTTGTTCCAGGCCTGCGGCGAGTTCCAGCCCGGCGACCAAGCGAACGGCACCTGTTGGCGCGGTTCGGCGGAGCCCGAGTAACCTTCCATGGAGAAGGCGAACGCGGTGTCGTTGTCTTGCGGGGTACGCGGTTCGTGCACGCTGATATCAGCGCGCATGGCGGTACGACCGGAGTAGCGCAGCGGCTCACGGGCCAGTTTCATACCCTTGATGCGGAACGCGGCAGACGGTGCAGCGTCGACGATACGGGCCAGTTGCGGCGCGCTCGCGGCGGTAGCGGCGGTCACGTGGTCGAGCTGGGTCCAGTCGATCGGCTGGTTCAGCAAGGTAGCGCGCAGGGCATGCAGCCAGCGCCAGCCTTCGTGAACCAGGATGCTGGCATCCATGTACTTCGGATCGAACACCTGGAAGAAGCGCTGGGCGCGGCCTTCCTGGCTGACCAAGGTGCCGTCGCCTTCGGCGAAGGTGGCGGCTGGCAGCACCAGGTGGGCGCGATCGCTGGTAGCGGTCTTCTGGTGATCGGCGACGATCAGGACCTTGGCGGCGTTCAGTGCAGCGTCAACCTTGGCGGCATCGGTGCGGGTGTACAGGTCGTTTTCCAGCACCACGATGGCGTCGGCGTTGCCGTCGGTCACGGCCTGCAAGGCCGAGTCCAGGGACTCGCCACCGAGCATGGCCAGGCCGAGGCTGTTGGCCTCTGGCACGACCAGGCTGATGGAACCGTTCTTGTCGCGCAGCTTCAGGGCCTTGGCGATGTTGGCGGCGGCTTCGATCAGCGCCTTGGAACCCAAGGAGGTGCCGGCAATGATCAACGGACGCTTGGCGGCCAGCAGGGCGTCAGCGATGCGCTGGGCCAGTTCGGCGGCTTCAGTGTCCAGGCCTTCGACGGCCGGTGCGCTGGCATCGAGGGCGTGGGCCACGGCGAAACCGATGCGCGCCAGGTCATCCGGTGCCGCGTGCACACATTCTTCGGCGATGTCGTCGAGCTTGGTTTCAGCCAGGCTGGCGATAAACAGCGGGTTCAGCGCGTGCTGGCCGATGTTTTTCACGGCGGCGTCGAGCCAAGGCTGGACGCGCATGGCGTCGGCCATGTCTTCGGCCTTGCCTTTGACCGACTGGCGCAGCGACAGGGCGATACGTGCGGCGGTCTGGGTCAGGTCTTCACCGAGCACGAAGATGGCGTCGTGGTCTTCGATGTCGCGCATGTTTGGAACCGGCAGCGGGCTGTCGTTCAGCACTTGCAGGACCAGGCGGATGCGCTCCAGCTCACCGGCTTCGATGCCGGAGTAGAAGTGCTCGGCGCCGACCAGCTCGCGCAACGCGTAGTTGCTTTCGAGGCTGGCACGCGGCGAACCGATACCGACGATGTTGCGCCCGCGCAGCAGGTCGGCGGCTTTATCCAGCGCGGCGTCCAGGCTCAGCTTGGCGCCATCGGCCAACAGTGGCTGGCGAGGGCGGTCTTCGCGGTTGACGTAGCCATAGCCGAAACGGCCACGGTCGCACAGGAAGTACTGGTTGACCGAACCGTTGAAGCGGTTTTCGATCCGACGCAGTTCACCGTAGCGCTCACCCGGGGAGATGTTGCAACCGCTGGAGCAACCATGGCAGATGCTCGGGGCGAATTGCATGTCCCACTTACGGTTGTAGCGCTCGGAGTGAGTCTTGTCGGTGAATACACCGGTCGGGCAGACCTCGGTGAGGTTGCCGGAGAACTCGCTTTCGAGCACGCCGTCTTCAACGCGACCGAAGTACACGTTGTCGTGGGCGCCGAATACGCCGAGGTCGGTGCCGCCGGCGTAGTCTTTATAGAAGCGCACGCAACGGTAGCAGGCGATGCAGCGGTTCATTTCGTGGGAAATGAACGGGCCGAGGTCCTGGTTCTGGTGGGTACGCTTGGTGAAGCGATAACGGCGCTCGTTATGGCCGGTCATCACCGTCATGTCTTGCAGGTGGCAGTGACCGCCTTCCTCACAGACCGGGCAGTCGTGAGGGTGGTTGGTCATCAGCCATTCGACAACGCTGGCGCGGAACGCCTTGGATTCATCATCGTCGATGGAGATCCAGGTGTTGTCGGTGGCTGGGGTCATGCAGGACATGACGATACGACCACGGGTGTCGTTCTCGTCGGTGTATTGCTTGACCGCACACTGGCGACAGGCACCGACGCTACCAAGCGCGGGGTGCCAGCAGAAATACGGGATGTCGAGGCCTAGTGAGAGACATGCCTGTAACAGGTTGTCTGCCCCATCGACTTCGAGCGCTTTGCCGTCTACGTGGATAGTGGCCATGGTTCAAAGTTCTTCGTTGGCCCGTTGTCAGCGGGCGTGGCTAATGGAATCTTGTTATTCATGGGCGTCAACACAGCCTGTACGGCGTCAGCCCATGAGCAGGTGAAGGGCACGGACCCTTCACCTGTTAAAGCGTTACGCGCCGACTACGATCGGCCTCGCCAGAGGCGGGACGGCGGCGCTGGTAGGCGCGATGCCGGCTTCGAACTCCGAGCGGAAGTATTTGATTGCGCTGCCCAATGGCTCCACGGCGCCCGGTGCGTGAGCACAGAAGGTCTTGCCTGGGCCGAGGAAACCGACCAGACCCAGCAGGGTCTCGATGTCACCCTCGCGGCCTTCGCCGTTTTCCAGGGCCATCAGCAGCTTGACGCTCCACGGCAAACCGTCGCGGCATGGGGTGCAGAAACCGCACGATTCACGGGCAAAGAACTGCTCCATGTTGCGCAGCAACGAGACCATGTTCACGGTGTTGTCGACCGCCATTGCCAGGCCGGTACCCATCCGGGTGCCCACCTTGCCGATGCCGCCGGCATACATTTGTGCGTCGAGGTGCTCGGGCAACAGGAAACCGGTGCCGGCGCCGCCTGGCTGCCAGGCTTTCAAGGTGTAGCCGTCGCGCATGCCGCCGGCGTAGTCCTCGAACAGCTCGCGTGCGGTCACGCCGAACGGCAGTTCCCACAGGCCAGGGTTCTTGACCTTGCCGGAGAAGCCCATGAGCTTGGTGCCCATGTCTTCGCTGCCTTCGCGGGCCAGCGATTTGTACCAGTCCACGCCGTCGGCAATGATTGCCGGCACGTTGCACAGGGTCTCGACGTTGTTCACGCACGTCGGCTTGCCCCAAACGCCCACGGCGGCAGGGAAGGGCGGCTTGGAGCGCGGGTTGGCGCGGCGGCCTTCGAGGGAGTTGATCAGTGCGGTTTCTTCACCGCAGATATAACGCCCGGCGCCGGTGTGCACGAACAGTTCGAAGTCAAAACCCGAACCGAGGATATTCTTGCCCAGCAGGCCCGCTGCCTTGGCTTCTTCCACGGCACGGTTGAGGTGCTTGGCGGCGGTGGTGTATTCGCCACGCAGGAAGATGTAGCCACGGTAGGTTTTCAGCGCGCGGGCGCTGATCAGCATGCCTTCGATCAGCAGATGGGGCAGTTGCTCCATCAGCATGCGGTCTTTCCAGGTGTTCGGCTCCATTTCATCCGCGTTGCACAGCAGGTAGCGGATGTTGATGGATTCGTCCTTGGGCATCAGGCCCCACTTCACGCCCGTGGGGAAGCCTGCACCGCCGCGGCCTTTGAGGCCGGCGTCTTTCACGGTCTGGACGATGTCGTCCTGGGCCATGTCGGCAAAGGCTTTGCGCGCAGCGGCGTAACCGTTCTTGGCCTGGTACTCGTCGAACCATACAGGCTCGGCATCGTCACGCAGGCGCCAGGTCAGGGGATGGGTCTCGGGCGAACGCTTGATCAGGTTGGCCGGGCCGAAAGAAGTCAGGGTCATGGGTAGCCCTCGAGCAATTGGGTCACGCCAGCAGGCTGCACGTCACCGAATGTGTCGTCATCGATCATCAACGCCGGCGCCTTGTCGCAGTTGCCCAGGCAGCACACCGGCAGCAGCGTGAAGCGGCCGTCCGGGGTGGTCTGGCCGAGGCCGATGCCCAGCTTGTTCTGGATTTCGCTGACCACGGATTCGTGGCCGCCGATGTAGCAGACCATGCTGTCGCACACGCGAATGATGTGGCGACCCACTGGCTGACGGAAGATCTGGCTGTAGAACGTGGCCACGCCTTCAACGTCGCTGGCAGGGATGCCGAGGATCTCGCCGATGGCGTAGAGCGCGCCGTCCGGCACCCAGCCACGTTCCTTCTGGACGATCTTCAGGGCTTCGATCGACGCCGCGCGCGGGTCTTCGTAGTGATGCAGCTCGTGCTCGATGGCCGAGCGCTCGGTTTCACTGAGGGTGAAACGGTCTGTCTGGATAAGCGTGCTGTTCATGCTTAGCGGTCCACGTCGGCCATAACGAAATCGATACTACCCAGGTACGCAATCAAGTCCGCGACCATCTCGCCTTTGATCACCGAAGGGATCTGCTGCAAGTGGGCAAAGCTTGGGGTACGAATCCGGGTGCGGTAGCTCATGGTGCCGCCATCGCTCGTCAGGTAATAACTGTTGATACCCTTGGTCGCTTCGATCATCTGGAAGGACTCGTTGGCCGGCATGACCGGGCCCCACGAAACCTGCAGGAAGTGCGTGATCAGGGTTTCGATGTGCTGCAGCGTGCGCTCTTTGGGCGGCGGCGTGGTCAGCGGGTGATCCGCCTTGTACGGGCCGGCCGGCATGTTGCGCATGCACTGCTCGATGATCTTCAGGCTCTGGCGCATTTCTTCGACGCGCACGATGCAACGGTCGTAGGCATCGCCATTGGCGGCCAGCGGGACTTCGAATTCGAAGTTTTCGTAGCCCGAGTACGGACGCGCTTTACGCAAGTCGAAGTCGCAACCGGTGGAACGCAGGCCAGCACCGGTGACGCCCCATTCCAGGGCTTCTTTGGTGTTGTACTGGGCGACGCCAATGGTACGACCCTTGAGGATGCTGTTATCCAGCGCAGCCTTTTGGTACTCGTCCAGACGCTTGGGCATCCAGTCGATGAATTCCTTGACCAGACGTTCCCAGCCATTGGGCAGGTCGTGGGCAACACCGCCGATGCGGTACCAGGCCGGGTGCAGGCGGAAGCCGGTGATGGCTTCGATGACTTTGTAGGCGCGCTGACGGTCGGTGAAGGTGAAGAACACCGGGGTCATGGCGCCGACGTCCTGGATATAGGTACCCAGGAACAGCAGGTGGCTGGTGATCCGGAAGAACTCGGCCATCATGATGCGGATGGTGTCGACGCGGTCGGGCACCTTGATGCCGGCCAGCTTCTCGACCGAGAGCACGTACGGCAGGTTGTTCATCACGCCGCCGAGGTAGTCGATACGGTCGGTGTACGGGATGAAGCTGTGCCACGACTGGCGCTCGGCCATTTTCTCGGCACCACGGTGGTGGTAGCCGATGTCCGGGACACAGTCGACGATTTCTTCGCCGTCCAGTTGCAGGATGATACGGAAGGCACCGTGAGCCGAAGGGTGGTTCGGGCCCAGGTTGAGGAACATGTAGTCCTCGTTGGTGCCGGAGCGCTTCATGCCCCAGTCTTCCGGACGGAAGCGTGCAGCCTCTTCTTCAAGCTGCTGCTTGGCGAGGTTGAGGCTGAACGGATCGAATTCGGTGGCGCGCGCAGGGAAGTCCTTGCGCAGCGGGTGACCTTCCCAGGTCGGCGGCATCATGATGCGCGTCAGGTGCGGGTGGCCCGGGAAGTCGATCCCGAACATGTCCCAGACTTCGCGTTCGTACCAACTGGCGTTCGGCCAGATACCGGTCACGGTCGGCACGCTCAGGTCGCTCTCGGACAGGGCGACCTTGATCATCACGTCGCTGTTACGTTCGATCGACAGCAGGTGGTAGAACACGGTGAAATCGGCGCCGCTCGGCAGCCCCTGGCGCTTGGTGCGCAGACGCTCGTCCACGCCATGCAGGTCATAGAGCATGACGTACGGCTTGGGCAGGTTGCGCAGGAAGGTCAGGACTTCGACAAGCTTGGCACGCGCCACCCACAGCACCGGCATACCGGTGCGTGTGGCCTGGGCGGTGAAGGCGTCAGGGCCAAAACGGTTATTGAGTTCGACGACCACATCCTGGTCGTCTGCCTTATAAGGCGGGATGTACAGAGCACTGCCTGTAGTCATGGTTTTTTATCGCTTTCGGTCAACGTAAAGAATGAAGCCAGGTTTTCGTTCTATAAAAGAAGCGGTGCTGGATCAGACTTCGTCGGGGCTGCGCAGGTTGGTGACTGCGATTCGCTGTTCGCGGCGCTGTTCCTTTTGCGAAGGCATCTCGGCGCGGTACACGCCTTGATCACCGACGACCCAGGAAAGCGGGCGACGCTCCTTGCCAATCGATTCTTGCAACAGCATCAAGCCTTGCAGGAATGCTTCAGGGCGGGGCGGGCAGCCAGGCACGTAGACGTCCACGGGCAGGAACTTGTCCACCCCTTGAACGACGGAGTAGATGTCGTACATGCCACCGGAGTTGGCGCACGAACCCATGGAGATAACCCACTTTGGCTCGAGCATTTGCTCGTAGAGACGCTGAATGATCGGCGCCATCTTGATAAAGCAGGTTCCGGCGATAACCATGAAATCCGCCTGGCGCGGCGATGCCCGGATAACCTCGGCGCCAAAGCGCGCGATGTCGTGGGGCGCCGTGAAGGCGGTGGTCATTTCCACGTAGCAGCACGAAAGACCGAAGTTGTACGGCCACAGGGAGTTCTTACGTCCCCAGTTGACCGCGCCACTCAGCACGTCTTCCAGCTTGCCCATGTAGATGTTTTTGTGGACTTGATCTTCTAACGGATCGGAAACGGTTTCCCGTTCGCCGATAGGGTACTGATCGTTAGGAGCATCCGGGTCGATCCTGGTGAGATTGTATTGCATCGCCAAAGCCTCATTGTTTCAGCTTCGCTTGCCGCTTACGACGAGCTTCCGGAGCCCAGTCAAGGGCGCCCACTCGGAATAGGTAGACAAGGCCTGCCAACAGAATTGCTATGAAAACGAGGGCTTCGACGAATCCGGTCCAGCCGCTTTCGCGGACGGACACAGACCAGGCAAAGAGAAAGAGGGCTTCGATATCGAAGATCACAAACAGCATCGCGACCAGATAGAATTTGGCTGAGAGCCGCAAGCGGGCGCCACCTGTAGGCAGCATGCCGGACTCGAACGGTTCATTTTTGCTGCGGCCCCAGGCTTTTGACCCGAGGAGGCTGGAAACACCGAGCATGAAGGCGCAAAGGCCGACAACACCGAGGAGGAAAATGGCAAAGCCCCAGTTGTGGGCCATGAGTCCTGTCGCTTCGGTCATGCTGGAAATCCTTAACAGAGAGCAAAGGTCTCTGAGCTCGAAAAAGTAACGATGCAGTGACGATATGTCGCACTGCAATCAATCGCGGTGATTTTATGGCTAAACACCGGGCAAGTAAAATTCCGATAGCGAAATTATTCGATGGAATAAGGACATAGTGCACCTTCTTGGGGCTGCAGCCCTTGCGGTGTGGGCATTAGCGCGCTTTTGAACAATTAAGTTTTGTTTCATAGGTAACGAAGTTTTTATGCGCCAAATGATAATGACTATTGTTTGCGTGGGGTTTAAGCGAATGGTTCTCGTGTGGCGGGGGAAGTTGCCGTTACTTGCTTGAATGCCGCTAGTTGCTGCAACAGATCTTTTAACCCATTTGAATCAGGCAAATACCGCTCTGGATCAATGTTTTGCGCAAAACCTTCAACTCGGCGCGTTCCCTGTGGGAGCCGGGCTTGCCCGCGATGGCGGTGCATCAGATATGAATGTGGTGTCTGACCCAACGCTATCGCAGGCAAGCCAGCTCCCACATTTTGATCGGTGTTGTGTCAGTCGAATGTTTACCAGCGCAAAAAAAACGCCCCGAACCAGTCGGGGCGTGATTGTTGTGCGGCACTGCGGTTAGGTCTTCCTTGGGGCCGCAGTGGCCGTGTACGCGGTGTTTAGTGGAACTGCTCTTCTTCGGTCGAACCGGTCAGCGCGGTCACGGACGAGGTGCCGCCCTGGATCACGGTGGTCATGTCGTCGAAGTAGCCGGTGCCCACTTCCTGCTGGTGAGCCACGAAGGTGTAGCCCTTGGCGGCGTCAGCGAACTCTTGCTCTTGCAGCTTCACGTAGGCGGTCATGTCGTTGCGGGCGTAGTCGTGCGCCAGGTTGAACATGCTGTGCCACATGTTGTGAATGCCGGCCAGGGTGATGAACTGGTGCTTGTAGCCCATGGCGGACAGTTCGCGCTGGAACTTGGCGATGGTCGCGTCATCCAGGTTCTTCTTCCAGTTAAAGGAAGGCGAGCAGTTGTAGGACAGCAGTTGGTCCGGGTATTCCTTCTTGATCGCTTCGGCGAAGCGACGGGCTTCGTCCAGGTCTGGCTTGGCGGTTTCGCACCAGATCAGGTCGGCGTATGGCGCGTAGGCCAGGCCACGAGCGATGGCCTGGTCGAGACCGGCGCGCACTTTATAGAAGCCTTCCTGGGTACGTTCGCCGGTTACGAACGGCTGGTCGTACGGATCGCAGTCCGAGGTCAGCAGGTCGGCGGCGTTGGCGTCGGTACGGGCCAGGATGATGGTCGGCGTGCCGGCAACGTCAGCAGCCAGGCGGGCGGCGGTCAGCTTCTGTACGGCTTCCTGGGTCGGAACCAGTACCTTGCCGCCCATGTGGCCGCATTTCTTCACGGACGCCAGTTGGTCTTCGAAGTGCACGCCGGCAGCGCCTGCTTCGATCATGCTCTTCATCAGTTCGTAGGCGTTGAGGACACCGCCGAAACCGGCTTCTGCGTCGGCCACGATAGGCGCGAAGTAGTCGATGTAGCCTTCATCACCCGGGCCTTTACCGGCTTTCCACTGGATCTGGTCGGCACGGCGGAACGAGTTGTTGATGCGCTTGACCACGGTCGGAACCGAATCCACCGGGTACAGCGATTGGTCGGGGTACATGGATTCAGCGGAGTTGTTGTCCGCCGCCACTTGCCAGCCGGACAGGTAGATCGCCTGGATACCGGCTTTCACCTGCTGGACTGCCTGGCCGCCAGTGAGGGCGCCCATGCAGTTGACGAAATCTTTGTCGGGACGGAAGGAAGGCTTGGCACCTTGGGTCACCAGGTTCCACAGCTTCTCGGCGCCGAGTTTTGCAAAGGTGTGCTCAGGTTGGACCGAGCCACGCAGGCGGACGACGTCAGCAGCGGAATAAGCGCGGGTCACGCCTTTCCAACGTGGGTTTTCAGCCCAGTCTTTCTCGAGGGCTGCAATTTGCTGTTCGCGTGTCAGTGCCATGGAAGTAAACCTCGTCGCGTGTTCTTGTGGTGGAAAAAATCCATTTGCCAGCCCTGCATTCAAATGCGTGGGCAGGGCTGCTCGCTGACCAGAAGCTTAGGCGGTCATGTCGGGTCTGGCGGGGAATGCGACGGGATGAACGAGTGGCGAGAGGGTGGAGTAGGTACAGGCGGACCGAGAACAGTCTCCGGGCGTCGTGGGCCCTCGGGTGTTCAACAGCGTGTAGCCGGGTTACCTGGTTAGCTTCCGTCCCTCGGGACAACTTCGTTCCAGTCGCAACCTCGTCAAACACGCCTTGTGGGCGGTACAGACACGAATCGGCTCGGGTGGGTAGCTTGGAGCGGCGATCCGAAGGCCCTTGCCAGGGCCCCTGATTAGCGGGAGCGAGGCCATCATGCCCATGCTTTTTTGGATCGTCAAATGTTTTGTAGTGCTTTTTTTCGAGCACTACATCTTTAGTCTAATACGACTCATCAGTCAGTTTTTGGTGCTTCAGTTCAGGGTGTCGACCTTGACCCGCACAGTCAGGTCATCGCGGCCCTGAGTAGAGTAGCTGCGGGTTGTAGCGGATTTGTCGGCCTGGGTCTCGCGATTGATGCCGGCCAGGGTGATCCATTCGCCCAAGCGTCCGCTGACAGTTGTGTCGGTGCTTTGTACATTCACTACATCAGGACGTTCCTGGCTCATGCGGTCACGGTTGGTACTGATCGCCAGGTGTACGGTCTCACCGGTGACGCTCGCCGTCACGTAGAAGCCTTGGGTTACGTTGCGATACTGGGTCTGGTTTTGCAGGCGGCCGTAGCTGTCCTGTTGGGTAGTGGTCAGCGGTACGCTCTGGCCGACCTGGATCAGCGCGGGCACACCTTCGCTGGCCTGGATCTGCTGGATACCGCCGTCTCGGCTAGTGGTGCCATAGCTGATGATGCGGGTCTGGCTGTCGCCGCTGTTCTGCTGGTTGTTTTCGTTGGTGTCGACGGTGATCAGCAGGCGTTTGGCGGGAGTGTCCAACTGGGAGAGCAGGGCGCGCAGGTCCTGGATCTTGCCAGGGTCGGCATTCACGATCAGTTGGTTACCGTAGGCGCTGACGGTACCGTCCTTGCCGATGAAATTCTGCGCCACGGGGAGCAGGTCGGCGCTGGTGCGGTTGCTCAGGTTGACGACTTCGGTGTCGGCCATGGCCGAGACGCTGGCGGTCAGGAGGAGGGCGGTGAGCAGGGTGCGTAGGGACATGTCCGTTATCTCTGCGAGTCAAAGGCTGGATAGTGCCAGTTTGTCGGCCTGGCAGGTCGCAAATTGAATCGTAGACGGCAAAATGCCCTGGCAGTGCAGGGCATTTATGGTGCTGCTGATATCGCTTTCGCAGGCAAGCCAGCTCCCACATTTGACCGCATTCCAAGGAGTGTACTCGGTCAAATGTGGGAGCTGGCTTGCCTGCGATGCAGGCGACGCGGTGTCGGATCAGTCCCCGCGCACCATATCCACATGCGGAATCCCGACTTCAAGGAACTCATCACTGACGATCTTGAAGCCCAGTCGCTCATAGAACGGTGCAGCATAAACCTGCGCACTCAGGAACTGCCGGGTCTGGCCACGTTTCTCGGCCACGCCGATCACCGCTTCCATCAGCTTGTCGCCGACCTTCAGCCCGCGCCAGTCCTTGAGGACCGACACGCGTCCGATCTCGCCGCTGGGCAGCAGGCGCGCAGTGCCAATCGGAAAATCGCCTTCGAATGCAAGGAAATGCACCGCGCCGGCGTCATCCGCGTCCCATTCCAACTCCGGTGGAACCGATTGTTCAGCGATAAAGACGGCTTCACGAATGCGCCGAATCTCGGCGATATCCTTTTGCCAGTCCGCGACACTTACGTGAATCCTATTCATCGGCAAATCCCAGGCTTCCTTGCTTGACCAGTTCGCACAGCAGGTCGCGGCCGTCTTCGTCAGCCAGCCAGTCGCCGAGGTTTTCGCTGTGCAGCGCATCGGCCGAGCACACCAGCTTCAGCAGTTCACGCAGCTTGCCGGGCAGGTAACGGCTCTGGCCGCTGGCGAACAGCAGTACGTCGTCGTCGACTTCGGACCAGGCCAGGCGCGCGCTTGGGTTGCGCACCAGGATCGCGCCGTCTTGCAGGCTGCTGAGGAAGTCTTCTTCGCCCAGCTCTTCGCCGGCCACCAGTTCCGGGTAGCGCGGCTCGGTCATGAACTGGCCGAACCAGGTCAGCAGCATGCGCTCGTCGCTCATGTGTTCGGCCAACAGGCTCTTGAGGCGGTCCAGCGCATCGCCCTGGATCTGGTGCGGGTCGCTGACCGGCTGGGCGTCGGCGTCGGTGTAGCGCTCTTCGTCCGTCAGGTACTGGCTGAGGAAGTCGGTGAAGTGGGTCAGCACTTCGGCGGCGCTCGGTGCACGGAAACCCACGGAGTAGGTCATGCAGTCATCTTCGGCAATACCGAAGTGCGCCAGCCGCGGTGGCAGGTAGAGCATGTCGCCCGGTTCCAGCACCCATTCGGCGCTTTCTTCGAATTCGGCGAGGATGCGCAGGTCGGCGTGTTGCAGTAGCGGGCTTTCCGAGCTGCACATCTGGCCGATCTTCCAGTTGCGCTTGCCCTGGGCCTGCAGCAGGAACACGTCGTAGTTATCGAAGTGCGGGCCGACGCTACCACCCGGCGCGGCAAAGCTGATCATTACGTCGTCGATGCGCCAGCTTGGCAGGAAGCGGAACTGCTCCAGCAGCTCGGCGACTTCTGGCACGAACTGGTCGACCGCTTGCACCAGCAGGGTCCACTCGCGCTCGGGCAGGGTGCTGAACGCATCTTCGGCGAACGGGCCGCGACGCAGTTCCCACGGACGCTCGCCGTGTTCGATCACCAGGCGCGACTCGACTTCTTCTTCCAGCGCCAGGCCGGCCAGTTCGTCGGCGTCGATCGGGCTTTCGAAATCAGGGATGGCCTGGCGGATCAGCAGCGGCTTTTTCTGCCAGTAGTCGCGCAGGAATTCCCGTGCCGTGATGCCGCCCAGAAGTTGAAGAGGGATATCAGGATTCATGTGTAACCTATTGAAAAAAAGCACTTTTCAGACTGGAATAAAAACGCCCGGCGCGGCCGGGCGTCTCAAAGGGTCGAGCGATGATCAGATGCGCTTGGCTTGCTCTACAGCGTTGCCGATGTAGTTGGCCGGGGTGAGCAGTTTCAGCTCGGCCTTGGCCGCGGCTGGCATGTCCAGGCCGTCGATGAAAGTCTGCAGTGCTTCAGGGCTGATGCCCTTGCCGCGCGTCAATTCTTTCAGCTTCTCGTACGGGTTTTCGATGTTGTAGCGACGCATCACGGTCTGGATCGGCTCGGCCAAGACTTCCCAGCACGCGTCCAGGTCAGCGGCGATCTTCTGCTCGTTGAGCTCAAGCTTGCTGATGCCTTTGAGGCTGGCTTCGTACGCGATCACGCTATGGGCAAAGCCCACGCCGAGGTTGCGCAGTACGGTGGAGTCGGTCAGGTCGCGCTGCCAGCGGGAGATCGGCAACTTGCTGGCCAGGTGCTGGAACAGGGCGTTGGCGATGCCGAGGTTGCCTTCGGAGTTTTCGAAGTCGATCGGGTTGACCTTGTGCGGCATGGTCGACGAACCGATTTCACCGGCAATGGTGCGCTGCTTGAAGTAGCCCAGGGAGATGTAGCCCCAGATATCGCGATCGAAGTCGATCAGGATGGTGTTGAAGCGCGCAATGGCGTCGAACAGCTCGGCGATGTAGTCGTGCGGTTCGATCTGCGTGGTGTACGGGTTGAAGCCCAGGCCCAGCTCGTCTTCGATGAAGGCGCGGGCGTTGGCTTCCCAGTCGATCTCAGGGTAGGCCGACAGGTGGGCGTTGTAGTTGCCCACGGCGCCGTTGATCTTGCCCAGCAGCGGTACGGCGGCGACTTGAGCGATCTGGCGCTCCAGGCGGTACACCACGTTGGCCAGTTCTTTGCCCAGGGTCGTCGGCGAAGCCGGTTGGCCGTGGGTGCGCGACAGCATCGGCACGTCGGCAAAACGGATAGCCAGTTCGCGGATGGCGTTGGCGGTCTGGCGCATCAGCGGCAGCATCACATCATCACGGCCTTCGCGCAGCATCAGGGCGTGGGACAGGTTGTTGATGTCCTCGCTGGTGCAGGCAAAGTGGATGAATTCGCTGACCTGGGCCAGTTCCGGCAGCTTGGCCGCTTGCTCTTTGAGCAGGTATTCGATGGCTTTGACGTCGTGGTTGGTGGTGCGCTCGATCTCTTTCACACGCTCGGCGTGCTCCAGGGAGAAGTTTTCCGCCAGGGTGTTGAGCACAGCGTTGGCTTCGGCGGAAAAAACCGGCACTTCGCTGATGGCGGGGTGAGCGGCCAGGCGCTGGAGCCAACGCACTTCAACCAGTACACGAGCACGGATCAGGCCGTATTCGCTGAAAATAGGGCGCAGGGCCTGGGTTTTGCCGGCGTAGCGGCCGTCTACAGGGGAAACCGCAGTGAGCGAAGAGAGCTGCATGGGGTGTTCTCGGACAGTCGGGCAACGAAATGGGGCGCGTATCATACATGAAAAAATCCGCCGGTCCGTTGCCAACTGACCGGCGTATTACGCGTAACGGCTTGAAAAAGGCCTGCTGGTGCGACTTATTCGTTGCGCATCAACGGGTAAAGTTCTTTGAGCAATTTGCGACGGCTGATCACCAATTGCCAACGATGACCGCCCAACTGGCGCCACAACCGTGCCGAACGAATACCGGCCAGGAGCAGGGCGCGGATTTTCGAGGCGTTGTTCGGTTGCTGCAGGTTGCGCATGTCGCCGTGGACCTGGATCCGCTGGCGCAAGGTGCTCAAGGTGTCCTGGTACAGCGCGCCACAGGCTGCGATCACGTTTTCGTGGGCCGGGCCGAAGTGTTCCACTTGGGACTGGATCTGCGGCAGACGCTTGCCGATGACCTCCAGCATGTCGTCACGCTTGGCCAGTTGACGCTCCAGGCCGAGCATCGACAGGGCGTAGCGCAGCGGCTCGCGCTGCAGGGTGCTGGGGTCGCGTTCCAGTGCGCCGATCAGCGCGCGGTAGCCTTCACGCAGCGCGAGGTCGTCGCCCCCGTAGACCTCCAGGGTGTCCTTGGGGTCGCGGATCAGCAGGCTGCCGAGCATGCAGGTCAGGCCCGCCTCGGTGACCTGGCCGGTCTTGGCGATCTTGTCCACCAGTACCGCGGCGAGGAATACCCCGCCGAGTGCCGTCAATTGCTCCTGGGTCGGGCTCATGCCGGGTTGCTCCAGGCTTCGGCCACTTCAATGACGCCGCCGCCCAGGCAGATTTCACCGTCATAGAACACCACGGACTGGCCAGGGGTGACCGCGCGTTGCGGGTCATCGAAGGTGGCGCGGTAGCCAGTGGCGGTTTTTTCCAGGGTGCAGGGCTGGTCGCCCTGGCGATAGCGCACTTTGGCGGTCAGACGACGCGGCGTGCTCAGGTCGATCGGGTTGACCCAATAGATCTCGGAGGCGAGCAGGGCGCCGGAGAACAGCAGCGGATGTTCGTTGCCCTGGCCGACGATCAGCACGTTGTGCTCCAGGTCCTTGACCAGCACGTACCACGGCTCTTCGCCGGCGTCTTTCAAGCCGCCGATGCCCAGGCCCTGGCGCTGGCCGATGGTGTGGTACATCAGGCCATGGTGGCGGCCGATGACTTCACCTTCAGTGGTCTTTATCTCGCCCGGTTGTGCCGGCAGGTATTGTTTGAGGAAGTCGCTGAAGCGGCGCTCGCCGATAAAGCAGATCCCGGTGGAATCCTTCTTCTTGGCGGTGGCCAGGCCGTGTTGCTCGGCGATCCTGCGCACTTCGGGTTTTTCCAGCTCACCCACCGGGAACAGGGTCTTGGCGATCTGTTCACCGCCGACGGCGTGCAGGAAGTAGCTCTGGTCCTTGTTCGGGTCCAGGCCCTTGAGCAGCTCGGTGCGGCCATCGATATCGCGGCGGCGCACGTAGTGGCCAGTGGCGATCAGGTCGGCGCCGAGCATCATGGCGTAGTCGAGGAACGCCTTGAACTTGATCTCGCGGTTGCACAGGATGTCCGGGTTGGGCGTGCGGCCGGCCTTGTATTCGGCCAGGAAGTGCTCGAACACGTTGTCCCAGTACTCGGCGGCGAAGTTGGCGGTGTGCAGCTTGATGCCAATCTTGTCGCACACGGCCTGGGCGTCTGCCAGGTCGTCCATCGCGGTGCAATATTCCGTTCCATCGTCTTCTTCCCAGTTCTTCATGAACAGGCCTTCCACCTCATAACCCTGCTCCATGAGCAGAACGGCGGAAACGGAAGAATCCACGCCGCCGGACATGCCGACGATGACGCGCTTCTTTTGTGTGTCAGAAGGGGCTGGATCACGCATAGGGTTTCAACGGGTGTCTTGAAAAAGGACGCGATTCTATCAGGCTCAGGCCTTCAAGGCTAAAGAGAAGGTCGGATCAATTCGAGACTGTGGCAGTGGCCGGCCAGATAATCATCGATACAGCGGATGATCAGCTCGCTGCGCCAGTCGTCGCGCAGCTCCATCAGTTCGTCGCGGGTCAGCCAGCGGGCACGCAGGATCCCTTCGTCGAGTTGATAGTCAGGGTGGTGTTTCAGGGCTTTGGCGATGAAGCACACACGCTGGTAGGTCACACCATTGCTGGGGGCGGTGTACAGGTAGATGCCGACGATGCCGCTGGCTTCGACGTCCCAGCCGGTTTCTTCGAGGGTTTCGCGAACCGCGGCTTGGATGAGGGTTTCATCCGGGTCGAGGTGGCCGGCAGGCTGATTGAGCACGGCGCGACCGCCTTTGAGCTCTTCGACCATCAGGAAGCGGCCGTTGTCTTCGACGATGGTGGCGACAGTGATGTGGGGTTGCCAGGTCATGGAAAGCCTCAATGAAGAATGCGACGCGGTCTTTGGGCAGGATTGCAGTCAATGTGGGAGCGGGCTTGCTCGCGAATGCAGAGTGTCAGTCGCTGCAGGTGTAGGCTGACCCACCGCATTCGCGAGCAAGCCCGCTCCCACATTTTGATTCAGTTTTTTCAGTTAAAGAGTAAAAACAGAAACCCCGGCACAGGGCCGGGGCTTTTTTGCAGCCTTACAACCTTACTTCAACTTGGCAATCGCCGCATTGAGGGTGTTGCTTGGGCGCATGGCCTTGCTGGTCAGCTCTGGGTTCGGCGCGTAGTAGCCGCCGATGTCCACTGGCTTGCCCTGTACGGCATTGAGTTCGGCAACGATGGTCGCTTCGTTCTCGGTCAGGGTCTTGGCCAATTCGCCAAATTGCGCTTGCAGTGCAGTGTCTTCAGTCTGGGCGGCCAGGGCTTGAGCCCAGTACAGCGCCAGGTAGAAGTGGCTGCCGCGGTTGTCGATGTTGCCGACTTTGCGCGATGGCGACTTGTTGTTGTCGAGGAACTGGCCGGTAGCCTGGTCCAGGGTCTTGGACAGTACCAGGGCTTTCGGGTTGTTGTACGTCACACCCAAATGCTCAAGGGACGCGGCCAGGGCCAGGAACTCGCCCAGGGAATCCCAGCGCAGGAAGTTTTCTTCAACCAATTGCTGCACGTGCTTTGGAGCCGAGCCGCCGGCGCCGGTTTCGAACAGGCCACCGCCGTTCATCAGCGGCACGATCGACAGCATCTTGGCGCTGGTGCCCAGTTCCATGATCGGGAACAGGTCGGTCAGGTAGTCACGCAGCACGTTACCGGTCACCGAGATGGTGTCCAGGCCCTTGCGGGTGCGCTCCAGGGTGAACTTCATCGCGTCGACCGGCGACATGATGCGGATGTCCAGGCCTTCGGTGTTGTGGTCTTTCAGGTAAGCCTGAACCTTCTCGACCACGACGCCGTCGTGCGCACGTTTAGGGTCCAGCCAGAAAATGGCCGGGGTGTTGCTGGCGCGGGCACGGTTGACGGCCAGTTTGACCCAGTCCTGGATCGGCGCGTCTTTGGTCTGGCACATGCGGAAGATGTCGCCGGCTTCGACTTTCTGTTCCATCAGCAGGTTGCCCTTGCTGTCGGTGACGCGGACTACGCCGTCAGCCTTGATCTGGAAGGTCTTGTCGTGGGAGCCGTACTCTTCGGCTTTCTTCGCCATCAGGCCGACGTTTGGCACGCTGCCCATGGTGGTTGGGTCGAAGGCGCCATTGGCCTTGCAGTCTTCGATGACTGCCTGGTAGATGGTGGCGTAGCAGCGATCCGGGATCACGGCCTTGGTGTCGTGCAGCTGGCCGTCGGTGCCCCACATCTTGCCGGAGTCACGGATCATGGCTGGCATCGAGGCGTCGACGATTACGTCGCTCGGCACGTGCAGGTTGGTGATGCCTTTGTCGGAGTTGACCATCGCCAGGGAAGGGCGAGCGGCGTAGACCGCCTGGATGTCCGCTTCGATCTGCGCTTGCTGCTCGGCCGGCAGGGCCTTGATGCGAGCGTACAGGTCGCCGATGCCGTTGTTCAGGTTGAAGCCGATCTGTTCCAGCACGGTGGCGTGCTTGGTCAGGGCGTCTTTGTAGAACTCGGCAACGATCTGGCCGAACATGATCGGGTCGGAGACCTTCATCATGGTGGCTTTCAGGTGAACCGACAGCAGCACGCCTTGTTGCTTGGCGTCTTCGATTTCAGCGGCGATGAACGCGCGCAGGGCTTTCTTGCTCAGTACGGCGGTGTCGATGATTTCGCCGGCCTGTACCGAGGTCTTTTCCTTCAGGACAGTGGCGGTGCCATCCTGCGCAATCAGCTCGATTTTGACAGCATCAGCGGCTTCGATCTGCACGGCTTTTTCGCTGCCGTAGAAGTCGCCGTTGCTCATGTGGGCGATGTGCGACTTGGAGTCGGCAGCCCAGGCGCCCATCTTGTGCGGGTGCTTGCGTGCGTAGTTCTTGACCGACAGCGGTGCGCGGCGGTCGGAGTTGCCTTCGCGCAGTACCGGGTTTACGGCGCTGCCCTTGACCTTGTCGTAACGTGCACGGGTTTCTTTTTCCGCGTCGGTGGTTACAGTTTCCGGGTAGTCCGGCAGGGCATAGCCCTGGGCCTGCAGTTCCTTGATCGCGGCTTGCAGCTGCGGGGTCGAGGCACTGATGTTAGGCAGTTTGATGATGTTGGCTTCAGGCGTAACGGCCAGGTCGCCCAGTTCGGCGAGGTGGTCCGGGATAGCCTTGGTGCCCAGTTGCTCGGGGAAGCTTGCGAGGATGCGCGCGGCGAGGGAGATGTCGCGGGTTTCCACGGCAATATCAGCGGAAGCGGTGAAGGCCTCTACGATAGGCAGCAATGAATAGGTGGCGAGGGCTGGGGCTTCGTCGGTGAAGGTGTAGATGATCTTCGAGCGGGTGGGCATATTCGGATTAACTCTCTTCTTTGCTGAAAGCGTGCGCAGAAACTCGAGATGCGCCGGGTGGAGCGCGTTCGTTCAAAGTCATCCATGAGCGAAATGTCGAGGTTTCTTCGCGGTGATGTTGGGTTGCATCAGTCGAGCGTCAAGCGGGTGGACTATTGTTTAGTCCGGCTTTTCTGGCGGAGGGCACTGTTATAGAGCGGTCGGCCGTCGTGACTCTTTGGTCAGCGGCGGCATTATACATAGGTCGCTATGCTTGCGCCGAGCCTTCATACAAAAGGTGTGTCGTCCATTGGTCTAAAGGTCGCAGGGCCCAGGTTGCGACCAAAGTCGCACGATGTGCTCAAGATTGGCGATTTTGCCTTTGCTTTCAGGCTTGTAGGCGACAAATTATGCTGTTTTCGAGGCAAATGAGCATGGCGTGAGGTTTCAGTCGCCATTTATCTGGAGTAGGCTCGAACGCAGCCAGATGTTCAATCCATAGATGGAGTTCAGCATGGGATACAAGAAGATTCAGGTTCCGGCAGTCGGCGACAAAATCACCGTCAATGCAGACCATTCTCTCAATGTTCCTGACCAACCGATCATCCCTTACATCGAAGGTGACGGTATCGGCGTCGACATCAGCCCGGTGATGATCAAGGTGGTCGACGCAGCTGTTGAAAAGGCCTACGGCGGCAAGCGCAAAATCTCGTGGATGGAGGTTTATGCCGGCGAGAAAGCGACTCAAGTCTACGACCAGGACACCTGGCTGCCCCAGGAAACCCTGGACGCGGTCAAGGATTACGTGGTGTCCATCAAGGGCCCGCTGACCACGCCGGTCGGTGGCGGCATCCGTTCGTTGAACGTGGCCCTGCGTCAACAACTCGACCTCTATGTATGCCTGCGCCCGGTGCGCTGGTTCGAAGGCGTGCCCAGCCCGGTCAAGAAGCCTGGCGACGTGGACATGACCATTTTCCGTGAAAACTCAGAAGACATTTATGCTGGGATCGAATGGAAGGCCGGTTCGCCCGAAGCGATCAAGGTAATCAAGTTCCTTAAAGAGGAAATGGGCGTCACCAAGATTCGTTTCGACCAGGATTGCGGGATTGGCGTGAAGCCGGTCTCCAAGGAAGGGACCAAGCGCCTGGCGCGTAAAGCCCTGCAATATGTAGTGGATAACGACCGCGACTCACTGACCATCGTGCACAAAGGCAACATCATGAAGTTCACCGAAGGTGCCTTCAAGGAATGGGCCTACGAAGTGGCGGCCGAAGAATTTGGTGCCACACTGCTCGACGGCGGCCCGTGGATGCAGTTCAAGAACCCTAAGACCGGCAAGAATGTGGTGGTCAAGGACGCCATTGCCGACGCCATGCTCCAGCAGATCCTGCTGCGTCCGGCTGAGTATGATGTGATCGCCACCCTCAACCTGAACGGCGACTACCTGTCTGACGCCCTGGCGGCGGAAGTGGGCGGCATCGGTATTGCGCCGGGTGCCAACCTGTCGGACACCGTGGCGATGTTCGAAGCGACCCACGGTACTGCGCCTAAATATGCGGGCAAGGATCAGGTCAACCCGGGTTCGCTGATTCTGTCAGCCGAGATGATGTTGCGTCACATGGGTTGGACCGAGGCGGCGGATTTGATCATCAAGGGCACCAATGGCGCGATTTCTGCCAAGACTGTGACCTATGACTTCGAGCGTCTGATGGACGGTGCCACCCTGGTGTCTTCGTCTGGCTTCGGTGATGCGCTGATCTCGCACATGTAAGCGACGGGGGTAAAAAAACCGGCCATACCGTCAATGGAATGGTCGGTTTTTTATTGGGCGCCTGCTCGGTGGCCGATTAGGCTAATTGCTCTTTTGATTTTTGAGCGACGCCCTCTTTGGCTGTGCCGATGGTGACTGGCGCACTGATTTCGACTGCGTGCTTGCCTTTGGGCCCCTGAATAATGTCAAAGGAGACCGGCTGCCCCGCCTTCAGCGTTTTATAACCTTCCATTTTGATCGCTGAGTAATGCGCAAAAAGGTCTTCATCCTTGCCGTCTTCAATAATGAAGCCGTACCCTTTGGCATTGTTGAACCACTTGACCTTACCGCTTGCCATGCCCATATCCCTCTGCACCAGACTCCATCACTGGAGTATCATCCAGTTTATCCGTCCTAACCCGAATAAATAAGGTTGACTGCGCGGACCTTTTTTACCCACTGTGGGTTCTATTGGTTGTAACACCGTTTCGCCGATAGTCAAGGCGACCGATCAGTCAGGAGTTGAAATTCTGACAGGTCGCCCCCACCACTGTATTTGAACCACTGACGAACCTTTCTTTCCATGCATGCAAACAGCCAGATTCGACTAACATTCAATCAGGATCGACCGGATCAGGAACATGATGACGACGGTTCTGCAGGCATTGCTGTTCAGGAGGCCAAGCCTGCTCTCCAGGCGCCGCCGATGTACAAGGTGGTTTTGTTCAATGATGACTACACACCGATGGATTTCGTGGTCGAAGTGCTCGAGGTGTTTTTTAACCTGAACCGCGAGTTGGCGACCAAGGTAATGCTGGCCGTTCACACAGAAGGACGGGCAGTATGTGGAGTGTTTACCCGCGACATCGCCGAGACAAAGGCCATGCAGGTCAACCAGTACGCCAGGGAAAGCCAGCATCCGCTACTCTGTGAAATCGAGAAGGACGGTTAACGCCGACCACTTGGGTATGAGGTGAAGCTATGTTAAACCGCGAGCTCGAAGTCACCCTCAATCTTGCCTTCAAGGAGGCCCGTTCGAAGCGTCATGAATTCATGACCGTCGAACACCTGCTGCTGGCACTTTTGGATAACGAAGCTGCCGCCACCGTTCTACGTGCGTGCGGCGCCAACCTCGACAAACTCAAGCACGACCTGCAGGAGTTTATCGACTCCACCACGCCACTGATCCCCGTGCACGACGAGGACCGTGAGACCCAGCCAACCCTGGGCTTCCAGCGGGTATTGCAGCGTGCTGTTTTCCACGTTCAGAGCTCCGGTAAGCGTGAGGTCACGGGCGCCAATGTGCTTGTGGCGATTTTCAGCGAACAGGAAAGCCAGGCAGTGTTCCTGCTTAAACAGCAGAGCGTTGCCCGTATCGATGTCGTCAACTACATCGCCCATGGTATCTCCAAGGTGCCTGGGCACGGCGATCATTCCGAGGGTGAGCAGGATATGCAGGACGACGAGGGCGGTGAGTCTTCTTCTTCGGGCAATCCACTGGATGCCTATGCCAGCAACCTCAATGAACTGGCGCGCCAAGGGCGGATCGATCCGCTGGTGGGGCGAGAGCTTGAAGTTGAGCGTGTAGCGCAGATCCTTGCACGCCGTCGCAAGAACAACCCGTTGCTGGTGGGTGAGGCGGGCGTGGGCAAGACCGCGATCGCCGAGGGCCTGGCCAAGCGTATCGTCGATAACCAGGTCCCGGACCTGCTGGCCAACAGCGTCGTCTACTCCCTGGACCTGGGCGCCTTGCTCGCCGGGACCAAGTACCGTGGCGATTTCGAGAAGCGCTTCAAGGCGTTGCTTGGCGAACTGAAAAAACGCCCGCAGGCGATCCTCTTCATCGACGAAATCCACACCATCATTGGTGCCGGTGCGGCATCCGGTGGGGTGATGGACGCCTCCAACCTGCTCAAGCCGCTGCTGTCGTCGGGTGATATCCGCTGCATCGGTTCCACAACGTTCCAGGAATTCCGTGGCATCTTCGAGAAAGATCGTGCCTTGGCGCGGCGCTTCCAGAAGGTCGACGTGTCCGAGCCTTCGGTTGAAGACACCATCGGCATCCTGCGCGGGCTCAAGGGGCGTTTCGAAGCGCACCACGGCATCGAGTACACCGATGAGGCCTTGCGTTCAGCCGCCGAGCTGGCGTCACGCTACATCAACGATCGCCACATGCCTGACAAAGCCATCGACGTGATCGACGAGGCAGGCGCCTATCAGCGCCTGCAGCCGGTCGAGAAGCGGGTCAAACGCATCGACGTGCCTCAGGTCGAGGACATCGTGGCGAAGATTGCGCGGATTCCGCCAAAACACGTCACCAGTTCCGACAAGGAGCTGCTGCGTAACTTGGAGCGCGACCTCAAGCTCACCGTGTTCGGCCAGGATGCTGCCATCGATTCGCTGTCCACTGCGATCAAGCTGTCGCGTGCGGGCCTCAAGTCGCCGGACAAGCCTGTTGGTTCGTTCCTGTTCGCCGGCCCGACCGGTGTCGGCAAGACCGAGGCGGCGCGGCAGTTGGCCAAGGCCATGGGTATTGAGCTGGTGCGGTTCGACATGTCCGAGTACATGGAGCGCCACACCGTGTCGCGCCTGATCGGTGCGCCTCCGGGCTATGTAGGTTTCGACCAGGGCGGCCTGTTGACCGAGGCGATCACCAAGCAGCCGCATTGCGTATTGCTGCTCGATGAAATCGAGAAGGCCCACCCTGAAGTCTTTAACCTGCTGCTGCAGGTGATGGACCACGGCACCCTGACCGACAACAACGGGCGCAAGGCGGACTTCCGCAACGTGATCGTGATCATGACCACCAACGCCGGTGCCGAAACGGCCGCGCGGGCTTCTATCGGCTTCGCGCATCAGGATCACTCGTCTGATGCCATGGAAGTGATCAAGAAGAGCTTCACGCCGGAGTTCCGTAACCGCCTGGATACCATTATCCAGTTTGGTCGCCTCAGCCATGAGGTCATCAAAAGCGTGGTGGACAAGTTCCTTACCGAGCTTCAGGCGCAGTTGGAAGACAAGCGCGTGCAGCTGGACGTAACGGACGCGGCGCGCAACTGGCTGGCAGAGGGTGGCTACGACGCAGCGATGGGCGCTCGCCCAATGGCACGTCTGATCCAGGACAAGATCAAGCGGCCGTTGGCCGAAGAGATCCTGTTCGGCGAACTCTCCGACCATGGTGGCGTGGTGCACATCGACCTGAAGGACGGCGAGCTGACCTTCGAGTTCGAAACCACGGCTGAAATGGCCTGATAGCTGACCGCAACAAAGCAAAAGGCGCCGAAAGGCGCCTTTTTGCTGCGTGGATAAATCGGTGGGTTGCTATCTGTTGACCGGTGAAGATCAGCTGTGGGAGCTAGCTTGCCTGCGATAGCGGTGGGCCAGCCAAGCATGCAGTCACTGACACACCGCTATCGCAGGCAAGCCAGCTCCCACAGGGTCAAGTGGCGACTGTTAAATGGCGCACACACAAAAACGCCCGGCATAACCGGGCGTTTTGTATTGACTTGCTTAGCGAGCGCGGTAAGTGATGCGCCCTTTGCTCAAGTCATAGGGCGTCAGCTCGACGCGCACTTTGTCACCGGTAAGAATACGAATGTAGTTCTTGCGCATCTTGCCGGAGATATGCGCGGTTACGACGTGCCCATTTTCCAACTCCACACGAAACATGGTGTTGGGCAGGGTGTCGACGACAGTGCCTTCCATTTCGAAGCTGTCTTCTTTCGACATGCAGTAAAGCCCTCGGTATCCAGTGAATGGCCCGGTGCAACTGCGCCAGGCAAAAGCGGCGTGCATTGTGCCCGAAAAAGGGTGTTCAAGCCAAGGGGTTCTAGTTAAGCGTGACCCATCTTTGATTAATCAGCAGTTCGATGGGCCGATATTGGGTCTTGTAATTCATCTTTTTGCAGTTCTTGATCCAGTATCCGAGGTACACCGCCTCCAGTTCCAGGCGCAGTGCTTCGCCAATCTGCCAGAGGATCGCGAAGCGTCCCAGGCTGCGACGTTCTTCGGTGGGCTCATAGAAGGTATACACCGCCGACAGCCCGTTAGGCAGCAGGTCGGTCACGGCGACGGCCACCAATCGACCGTCTGCACGAAACTCGTAGAAGCGCGAGAAGGGCAGGTCGCGCACCAGGAACGTGGAAAACTGGTCGCGACTGGGTGGGAACATATCGCCGTCGGCGTGCCGTTCCTCGATATAGCGCTGGTAGAGGTCGAAGTATTCTTCGGTGAAGCGTGGCTTGGCCGGCGTCACCGTCAGGTCGGCGTTGCGCTTGAGGATGCGCTTCTGGTTGCGGTCCGGCAGAAACTGCGCCACGGGGATGCGTGCCGGTACGCAGGCATTGCAGTTCTGGCAGTGAGGCCGGTACAAGTGATCGCCGCTGCGCCGAAAGCCCATCTCCGACAGGTCGGCATACACATGCACGTCCATCGGCTGGCTGGGGTCGAGGAACAGCGTGGTGGCCTGCTCGTCGGGCAGATAGCTGCAAGAGTGGGGTTGAGTGGCATAAAACTTCAAACGCGCCAACTCGGTCATGATCAACCCTCGGGTAAGCTTTGAAATAAGTGTAAGCCAGGAGCGCGGAAGTCGCCTAGGAAACCCACGGTCCAGCGTTGGGCTGGTCCAGATGGTCGCGCAGGAAACCTGCGAAGTCGCTGCGGGATATGGCGCGGGCACCCAGGCTGTGCAGGTGATCGTTGGGCATCTGGCAGTCGATCAGTACAAAACCCCAGGCCTGCAATTGACGGGTCAATGTGGCGAAGCCGAATTTCGAGGCGTTGTCGGCGCGGCTGAACATGGATTCGCCAAAAAACAGCTGGCCCATCGCCAGGCCATACAGGCCACCTACCAGTTCGCCGTCGTCCCAGACCTCTACCGAGTGCGCATAACCGCGCTGGTGCAGCTCCAGATAGGCGCCCTGGATGCTTTCGGTAATCCAGGTGCCATCGGCATAGGCACGCGGTGCTGCGCAGGCCTGGATGACGGCGGCAAAGTCCCTGTCGAAGGTCACGCTGTAGCGCTGCTGGCGCAACAGTTTGGCCAGGCTGCGCGATACATGCAGTTCGTCGGGGAATATCACGGTGCGCGGGTCGGGCGACCACCAGAGGATCGGCTGACCCTCCGAGAACCACGGAAAGCAGCCATGGCGGTAGGCCTGGATCAGCCGCTCGGCCGAAAGATCGCCACCGGCGGCCAGCAAGCCATTGGGTTCGCGCATGGCCTTGGCCAATGGAGGGAATGTGAGTGAATCGCGTTGTAACCAGGTCAGCATGGCATCCAGGCTTACGGAAGGGGAGGGGAGTGGCAGGTATGACACCTGCGTGCGCAGTGCTGATTATTGTCGACATGGCGCCATGGGGCCAGCCCGAATCGGCCGTTGGAGTGGATTAGCGTGAGCAGGTGTTTCTGCAACTCTGTGCATCAGGCGTGGTCGTAATCGGGGCTAGGCCATGCAGGCCTTTTGCCAAGCTTGCCTGGATGAGTAAAAACAGCTCATAAGCCTTTGTCAGCAAAGACAATGCATGCTCAAATTGAACATCTTGTGACACACCACTGGCGATGCTGCTTGAAGAACGCCAAGTGGCGTGGCATCAGGGGCACAAACCCGTACAATGCGGCCATTGTGGCGTTATCGCCATTTCATCCAGCAATCGCCCAGTGTTAAAAGTAGATTCAACGACGCTCGTTCATTTTTCAGCTGCTCGGATTGGGCAGTATTTGCAGTCATTCAACAGATGGACGCGCTAAAGGCGCAGGAAAAGACCCGTTTTGAAGAAATCCGCCGCAACACCTAAAGCAGCAGTCGTGCCGGCCTGGCGCCAGCACCTGCATTATCGTCTCAAGGAAGGCGCGCTGATCGCGATCGGCGCCCTGTGCCTGTTCCTGATGATGGCCTTGCTGACGTATGGCAAGGACGATCCGGGCTGGAGCCACAACAGCAAGATCGAAGACGTGCAGAACTTCGGCGGGCCTGCCGGTTCCTACAGCGCCGATATCCTGTTCATGGTGCTGGGTTACTTCGCCTATATCTTCCCGTTGCTGCTGGCGATCAAGACCTGGCAGATCTTCCGCCAGCGCCACGAGCCGTGGCAGTGGAGCGGCTGGCTGTTTTCATGGCGCCTGATCGGCCTGGTGTTCCTGGTGCTGTCCGGCGCGGCCCTGGCCCATATCCATTTCCATGCGCCGACTGGCTTGCCAGCGGGCGCGGGCGGGGCGCTGGGCGAAAGCCTCGGCGACCTGGCGCGCAAGACCCTGAATATCCAGGGCAGCACCTTGATGTTCATCGCGCTGTTCCTGTTCGGCCTCACCGTGTTCACCGACCTGTCCTGGTTCAAGGTGATGGACGTGACCGGCAAGATCACCCTCGACCTGCTGGAACTGTTCCAGGGCGCCGCCAACCGCTGGTGGGCTGCCCGTGTCGACCGCAAGCGCATGGTCGCCCAGTTGCGTGAAGTCGATACCCGTGTCAACGAAGTAGTGGCCCCGAGCACACCGGACCGGCGCGAGCAGGCCAAGGTCAAGGAGCGCCTGATCGAGCGCGAGCAGGCGCTGAGCAAGCACATGTCGGACCGCGAGAAGCAGGTGCCGCCTGTCATTGCCCCCGCGCCGCCCAAGCCGGCCGAACCAAGCCATCGCGTTCAGAAAGAGAAACAGGCGCCGCTGTTCGTCGACAGCGCCGTCGAAGGCACCTTGCCGCCGATCTCGATCCTCGACCCGGCCGAAAAGAAACAACTCAACTATTCGCCTGAATCCCTGGCGGCCGTCGGCCACCTGCTGGAAATCAAGCTCAAGGAATTCGGCGTCGAAGTCTCGGTGGATTCCATTCACCCCGGCCCGGTGATCACCCGTTACGAAATCCAGCCGGCTGCCGGCGTGAAGGTCAGCCGTATCGCCAACCTGGCGAAGGATTTGGCCCGTTCCCTGGCCGTGACCAGTGTGCGTGTCGTGGAAGTGATTCCCGGCAAGACCACCGTGGGCATCGAGATTCCCAACGAAGACCGCCAGATCGTGCGCTTCTCCGAAGTGCTGTCGACCCCTGAGTACGACAACTTCAAGTCGCCGGTCACCCTGGCCCTGGGTCACGACATCGGCGGCAAGCCGGTGATCACCGACCTGGCGAAGATGCCCCACTTGCTGGTGGCCGGTACCACCGGTTCCGGTAAGTCGGTGGGTGTGAACGCGATGATCCTGTCGATCCTGTTCAAGTCCGGCCCGGAAGACGCCAAGCTGATCATGATCGACCCGAAGATGCTCGAACTGTCGATCTACGAGGGCATTCCGCACTTGCTGTGCCCGGTGGTCACCGACATGAAGGACGCCGCCAACGCCCTGCGCTGGAGCGTCGCCGAAATGGAGCGCCGCTACAAGCTGATGGCGAAGATGGGCGTGCGTAACCTGTCGGGCTTCAACGCCAAGGTCAAGGAAGCCCAGGACGCCGGCACACCGCTGACCGACCCGTTGTACAAGCGCGAAAGCATTCACGACGAAGCGCCGCTGCTGAGCAAGCTGCCGACCATCGTGGTGGTGGTCGACGAATTCGCCGACATGATGATGATCGTCGGCAAGAAGGTCGAAGAACTGATCGCCCGTATCGCCCAGAAGGCCCGTGCCGCCGGTATTCACTTGATCCTCGCCACCCAGCGTCCGTCGGTGGACGTGATCACCGGCCTGATCAAGGCCAACATCCCGACCCGCATGGCGTTCCAGGTGTCGAGCAAGATCGACTCGCGGACCATCATCGACCAGGGCGGCGCCGAACAGCTACTGGGCCACGGCGACATGCTCTATATGCCGCCGGGCACCAGCCTGCCGATCCGGGTTCACGGCGCCTTTGTTTCCGACGATGAAGTCCACCGTGTGGTGGAAGCCTGGAAGCTGCGCGGCGCGCCGGAATACAACGACGACATTCTGGCCGGTGTGGAAGAAGCCGGCAGTGGCTTCGACGGCGGCAGCAGCGGTGGCGACGATGATGCCGAAACCGACGCGCTGTACGACGAGGCCGTGGCTTTTGTACTGGAAAGCCGTCGTGCCTCCATCTCGGCGGTGCAGCGCAAGCTGAAGATCGGCTACAACCGCGCCGCCCGCATGATCGAAGCCATGGAAATGGCCGGCGTCGTCACCGCAATGAACACCAACGGCTCGCGCGAAGTCATTGCCCCCGGGCAGATGCGCGACTGATCCCGCGCCGCGTGGCAGCATGCGGCGCGCCCTGACCACTCAATGAGGACTCCCATGCGTCTTATCCGCATGCTGTTGTTGCCGGCACTGGCCCTGACCGCTGTTTCGGCCCATGCTGACCCGGCCTCCGTCGCCAGCTTGAAGAACCTGCTGGACAAATCCCAGACCCTGACCGCGCGCTTCTCCCAGCTGACCCTGGATGCCGGTGGCACCCAGTTGCAGGAAACTGCCGGCGAAATGGCCGTGCAGCGCCCTGGGCTGTTCTACTGGCACACCGAAGGCAAGGCTGAGCAGACCATTGTTTCCGACGGCCAGAAGGTCACCCTGTGGGACCCGGACCTGGAACAGGCCACCATCAAGAAGCTCGACCCGCGCCTGAACCAGACCCCGGCCCTGCTGCTGTCGGGTGATGTGTCGAAAATCAACGACAGCTTCGACATCACCTCCAAGCAGACCAGCAACGTGATCGAGTTCACCCTCAAGCCCAAATCCAAGGACACGCTGTTCGACACGCTGTCCCTGTCGTTTGGCAACGGCGTGATCAACAACATGCGCCTGGTCGACAGCGTCGGCCAGCGCACCGATATCCTGTTCTCCGGGGTCAAGGCCAACCAGCCGGTACCGGCATCCAAGTTCAAGTTCGACATCCCCAAGGGTGCCGACGTGATCCAGGAATAATCTAGAGGTTTCAAACGCTGCCCATGGATCTGTTTCGAAGTGACCCGATTGCCCAGCCATTGGCCGCGCGCTTGCGTTCGACCAACCTGGATGAGTACGTCGGTCAGGAACACCTGCTCGCTCGCGGCAAGCCGTTGCGCGAAGCCCTGGAGCAGGGTGCGCTGCACTCGATGATTTTCTGGGGGCCGCCGGGGGTGGGCAAGACCACCCTGGCGCGCCTGCTGGCGAAGGTCTCAAATGCGCACTTCGAAACGGTCTCGGCGGTACTCGCCGGGGTCAAGGAGATCCGCCAGGCGGTGGAAGTCGCCAAGCAACAGGCCGGGCAGTACGGCAAGCGCACCATCCTGTTCGTCGATGAAGTGCACCGCTTCAACAAGTCCCAGCAGGATGCGTTCCTGCCTTATGTCGAAGACGGCACGCTGATCTTTATCGGCGCCACCACCGAAAACCCATCGTTCGAACTGAACAACGCCTTGCTGTCGCGGGCGCGGGTCTATGTGCTGAAAAGCCTGGACGAGGCCGCCATGCAGAAGCTGCTGCAGCGGGCCCTGAATGAAGACAAGGGCCTGGGCAAGCGGCAACTCAGCGTGAGCGAAGAGGGCTTCAAGATCCTGCTGACCGCCGCCGACGGTGACGGTCGTCGCTTTCTCAACCTGCTGGAGAACGCTTCCGACCTGGCCGAAGACGGCGGTGAGATTGGCGTCGACCTCTTGCAAAGCCTGCTCGGCGATACGCGTCGACGCTTTGACAAGGGCGGCGAAGCCTTCTACGACCAGATATCGGCGCTGCATAAATCCGTGCGCGGTTCCAACCCGGACGGCGCGCTGTACTGGTTTGCGCGGATGATCGACGGCGGTTGCGACCCGCTCTACCTCGCCCGCCGCGTGGTGCGCATGGCCAGCGAAGACATCGGCAACGCCGACCCGCGTGCACTGAGCCTGTGCCTGGCCGCGTGGGACGTGCAGGAGCGCCTCGGCAGTCCGGAAGGCGAGTTGGCCGTGGCCCAGGCCATCACCTACCTGGCCTGCGCGCCCAAGAGCAATGCGGTGTACGTGGGCTTCAAGTCCGCCCTGCGCGCCGCCGCCGAATACGGCTCTCTCGAAGTGCCGATGCACTTGCGCAACGCGCCGACCAAGCTGATGAAACAGTTGGGCTACGGTGATGAATACCGCTACGCCCACGATGAACCGGATGCCTATGCGGCCGGTGAAGACTATTTTCCCGATGACCTTGAGCCACTCCCGCTCTATCAGCCGGTGCCCCGTGGCCTGGAGCTGAAGATCGGCGAAAAGCTCAATCACCTCGCCCAACTCGATCGACTCAGCCCCAAACAGCGGAGAAAGTAGTGCTCAAGACGATTCTTGCCGTGTCCGCAGCCGGCATCGCTGGTACATTATTGCGTTTCGCCGCTGGCACCTGGGTCAGCGCCAACTGGCCGAAGCATTTTTATGCGGCGACCCTGGCGGTCAACCTGGTGGGCTGCCTGATTATCGGGCTGTTATACGGCTGGTTCCTGTTGCGCCCGGAAGTACCGATTGAAATTCGTGCCGGCTTGATTGTCGGCTTTGTAGGCGGTCTGACGACCTTTTCATCCTTTTCACTGGATACGCTGCGCCTGCTGGAAAGCGGGCAGGCCCTGGTCGCCTTCGGGTACCTGGGCATCAGCGTGTTCGGCGGGCTGCTCGCCACCTGGGCTGGCCTGTCCTTGACCAAACTTTGATAAACGAGAGACCGACATGCTCGATTCCAAACTGTTACGTAGCAACCTTCAGGACGTAGCGGACCGCCTGGCATCCCGTGGCTTTGCCTTGGATGTTGCGCGCATCGAAGCGCTGGAAGAACAGCGCAAGACCGTCCAGACCCGCACCGAAGCACTGCAGGCTGAGCGGAATGCGCGTTCCAAATCCATCGGTCAGGCCAAGCAGCGCGGCGAAGACATCGCGCCGCTGATGGCGGACGTCGAGCGCATGGGCACCGAGCTGTCCGACGGCAAGGTCGAGCTGGACAAGATCCAGACCGAGCTGGATTCGATCCTGCTCGGCATTCCCAACATCCCGCACGAGTCCGTGCCGATTGGCGCAGACGAAGACGGCAACGTCGAAGTGCGCCGTTGGGGTACGCCAACCACCTTTGATTTCGAGATCAAGGACCACGTTGCCCTGGGCGAATTGACCGGCGGCCTGGATTTCGAAACTGCCGCCAAGATGTCCGGCGCGCGCTTTGCCTTGCTGCGCGGTCCGATCGCGCGCATGCACCGTGCCCTGGCGCAGTTCATGATCAACCTGCACACCGGCGAGCACGGTTACGAAGAAGCCTACACCCCTTACCTGGTGCAGGCACCGGCGCTGATGGGCACCAGCCAGTTGCCAAAATTCGAAGAAGACCTGTTCAAGATCAGCCGCGACGGCGAAGCCGACCTGTACCTGATCCCGACCGCCGAAGTGTCGCTGACCAACATCGTCGCCGGCGAGATCCTCGATGCCAAGCAACTGCCGATCAAGTTCGTGGCCCACAGCCCATGCTTCCGCAGTGAAGCCGGTGCGTCGGGTCGCGATACCCGCGGCATGATCCGCCAGCACCAGTTCGACAAGGTCGAGATGGTGCAAGTGGTCGAGCCGTCGACGTCGATGGAAGCCCTGGAAGGCCTGACCGCCAACGCCGAGCGCGTCCTGCAACTGCTGGAGCTGCCGTACCGCGTCCTGGCGCTGTGCACCGGCGACATGGGCTTCAGCGCCGTGAAGACCTACGACCTCGAAGTGTGGGTGCCGAGCCAGGACAAGTACCGCGAGATTTCGTCGTGCTCCAACTGCGGTGACTTCCAGGCCCGTCGCATGCAGGCGCGTTTCCGCAACCCGGAAACCGGCAAGCCGGAACTGGTCCACACCCTCAACGGTTCCGGTCTGGCGGTAGGCCGTACCCTGGTGGCCGTGCTGGAAAACTACCAGCAGGCTGACGGCTCGATCCGTGTGCCGGAAGTGCTCAAGCCTTACATGGCGGGCGTTGAGGTCATCCGCTAAATGGAATTTCTGCCGCTGTTTCATAACCTGCGCGGCAGTCGTGTGTTGGTCGTCGGTGGCGGGGAGATTGCCTTGCGCAAATCCCGGCTGCTGGCCGATGCCGGTGCGTTGCTGCGGGTGGTTGCTCCCCAGATCGAAGACCAGCTCAAAGAGCTGGTACTGGGCAGTGGCGGGGAACTGATTTTGCGCGGTTATCAGGAGGCCGACCTCGACGGTTGCACCCTGATCATCGCGGCCACCGACGACGAGCCGTTGAATGCGCAAGTGTCCAGCGATGCCAAGCGCCGTTGCGTGCCGGTCAATGTGGTGGATGCGCCGGCCTTGTGCAGCGTGATCTTCCCGGCGATTGTCGACCGTTCACCCTTGGTGATCGCGGTGTCCAGCGGCGGCGATGCGCCGGTGCTGGCGCGCCTGATCCGCGCCAAGCTGGAAACCTGGATTCCGTCCACTTACGGCCAGTTGGCCGGGTTGGCGGCGCGGTTTCGAGCTCAGGTCAAAGGTTTGTACCCGGATGTGCAGCAGCGCCGCGCATTCTGGGAAGAGGTCTTCCAAGGCCCGATTGCCGACCGCCAATTGGCTGGACAGGGCGATGAAGCTGAGCGCCTGTTGATCGAAAAGGTCAACGGCGCACCGCCGAACGCACCGGGCGAAGTCTACTTGGTGGGTGCAGGCCCGGGTGATCCCGACCTGCTGACCTTCCGCGCCCTGCGCCTGATGCAGCAAGCCGATGTGGTGCTGTATGACCGCCTCGTAGCTCCTGCGATTCTCGAGCTGTGCCGCCGTGACGCCGAGCGTGTCTACGTCGGCAAACGCCGCGCCGATCACGCCGTGCCGCAAGACCAGATCAACCAGCAATTGGTGGACCTGGCCAAGCAAGGCAAGCGCGTGCTGCGTCTCAAGGGTGGCGATCCGTTCATCTTTGGCCGTGGTGGCGAAGAGATCGAAGAACTGGCGGCCCACGGCATTCCGTTCCAGGTGGTGCCAGGGATCACGGCGGCCAGCGGTTGCGCGGCGTATGCCGGGATTCCGCTGACTCACCGTGACTATGCGCAGTCGGTACGTTTCATTACCGGGCATTTAAAGGACGGGACCTCGGACCTGCCTTGGGATGACCTGGTGGGCCCCTCGCAGACCCTGGTGTTCTACATGGGCTTGATTGGCTTGCCGATCATCTGCGAACAACTGATCAAGCATGGCCGTGCATCGGATACCCCTGCAGCGTTGATCCAGCAGGGCACCACGTCCAACCAGCGCGTGTTTACCGGCACTCTGGCGGATCTGCCACGCATGGTGGCGGAGCATGAAGTGCATGCGCCGACGCTGGTGATCGTGGGTGAGGTGGTGGTGTTGCGCGAGAAGCTGAAGTGGTTTGAAGGCGCACAGTCCCAGGTCTGAGAACGCTAGGGTGGCCGTTAAGCCTGCTGTGGAGAGCAGGCTTTCTGTGGTGAGCGGGCTTGCCCCGCGCTGGGCTGCGAAGCAGCCCTACTAAAAAACGCCGAGTTCTTTCAGAAAGAACTCGGCGTCTGGTTTTGGGGCTGCTGCGCAGCCCGGCGCGGGGCAAGCCCGCTCACCACAGTGACTGATCAGCTCCAGACACTTTTGCCGTTCAGTTGTGCCCGATCATGCTGTCCATCAAATCGCTGCAATGGCCCCTTCGGCACAATCCCCGTCGGGTTGATCGTACGGTGGCTGGCATAGTAATGCCCTTTGATGTGCGCGAAATCCACCGTCTCGGCCACGCCCGGCCACTGGTACATCTCCCTCAACCAATTCGACAGGGTCGGATAATCCGCAATCCTGCGCAGGTTGCATTTGAAGTGGCTGTAATACACCGCATCAAAGCGAATCAGTGTGGTGAACAGCCGCACATCCGCCTCGGTCAGGTATTCGCCGGCCAGGTAACGGTGGTCGCTTAGGTGCTGTTCCAGATGATCCAGCTCCGCAAACACATCATCGAACGCACGTTCATACGCCTGCTGCGAGGTGGCAAAGCCTGCGCGATACACGCCGTTGTTCACGGCGGGGTAAATGCGCTCGTTCAACGCGTCGATGGTCGCGCGCAGCGGCTCGGGGTAGAAATCCAGGGTGTTGCCGGTCAGTTCGTTGAAGGCACTGTTGAACATGCGGATGATCTCCGCCGGTTCATTGCTGACGATGCGCTTGAGCTTCTTGTCCCACAGTACCGGCACGGTGACGCGCCCGGTGTAGTCGGCCGTGTCAGCCGTGTAGCGCTGGTGCATGAAGTCGAAATCATCCAGCTTGTCGCCGGTGGAGCCGTGAGCCTTGTCGAAGGTCCAGCCGTTTTCCAGCATCAGCCAACTGACCACGGACACATCGATCAGGCTTTCCAGGCCCTTGAGCTTGCGCAGGATCAGCGTGCGATGGGCCCACGGGCAGGCCAGGGAGACGTAGAGGTGGTAGCGACCGGCCTCGGCCTTGAAGCCGCCTTCGCCACTCGGGCCCGGCGCGCCATCGGCGGTTACCCAGTGGCGGCGTTGCGCCTGTTCGCGCTGGAACGCGCCGTCTGCGCTACTTTCGTACCACTGGTCTTTCCAGTGTCCTTCGATCAGCAAACCCATGACTGGCTCCTTGGCTAATAAGCGTTGGAGCCCAGTCTAAAGGGATGAGTTCGAACTAAAAGCGCAAAGACCGGGCGTTAATGATCGATTAAATCGATTTGTCTCGTGCCGCCCAGTACTGCTGGGCCAACTCAAAGGCCTGTTCCCGCGGGTGGCCCAGGCCGCGCAAGGCCAGGGCCATGGTGGCGACCAGCGCCAGTTGCGGGTAGCTGTCCTCGACGTCACCGCGCCACACGGCCTTCAGGTGTTCAGGTTCGAGCGTGGCCGGCTTGACGTGGCGCTGGGCGGAGAGGGCCGGCCATTCTTCGTCCCAGCTTTCGCCAGCGGTGGTGCCGTACAGATGGCTGAGGGTGTCGGGGTTGATCTCGACTTCGCCGCCATCTCCCTTCACCACGATCACGTTATCGCCGAGCAGGCCGCTGGCATCACGGTGCACGCCCTGGTAACCCGGGTGGAAAATGCTTTGCAGACCCAGGCGTGCATTGAGCGGGTTGAGCAGGCGCGCCAGGGAGTGGATCGGCGAGCGCAGGCCCAGGGTGTTGCGCAGGTCGATCATGCGCTGCAGTTGCGGCGCCCAATCACCCAGCGGGATGAACGCCAGGTTGCCGTGCGCATAGGCGGCCTCGACCTGCTGCCAGTTGCGGCACAGCGGGATCTGCAAACCTTCGAGCAATTGTTCGGTGTAAAGACGCCCAGCCGTGTGGGCACCCCCGCCGTGCATCAGGGTACGCACGCCATTCTGCGCCAGGCACTTTGCCGCCAGCAGGTACCACGGCAGGTGGCGCTTCTTGCCGGCATAGGTCGGCCAGTCGACATCCACGTTCAGCGCCGGGGCATCCAGGCGTTCACGTACGGCTTCGGTGAAACCGGCGAGTTCTTCCGGGCTTTCTTCCTTGTGGCGCAACAGCATCAGGAAGGCGCCGAGCTGGGTGTCTTCGACTTTTTCGTCGAGCAACATGCCCATGGCTTCGCGGGCCTCTTCACGGGTGAGGTTGCGCGCGCCGCGCTTGCCTTTGCCCAGGATGCGCACGAACTGCGCGAAGGGGTGCTCGGCAGGGGTTTCAAGGGTCAGTGGGGCAAAGTCGGTCATAAGCAATTCGTCGGCCTAGGCAGGCCCGCCAGCTTGGCGGCGAGTTTGGCGGGAGTGCCGTTGAACAATTTGTTGAGGTGCAGGCTGTTGCCCTTTTCCGGGCCCAGTTTCAAGGCGGTGTACTTGATCAACGGGCGCGTGGCGGGGGACAGCTGGAATTCGGCATAGAACTGGCGCAGCAGCGTGAGGATTTCCCAATGGTCCGCGGTCAACGCCAGGGGTTCGGCGGCGGCCAGGGCGTTGGCGACTTCCTCGGACCACGCGTCCAGGTCAACGAGGTAACCGTCCTTGTCCAGTTCCAGGGTGCGTGCGCCTACGGTCAGGGTGTTCATAGCCAGCTGTTGACCTTGTCGTAATCGAGCGACAACTGCACGAAGCCTGGGTAATCGACGCTATCGGCCCAGTCCGGCAGAGGCAGGTTGCGCGCCTGCATGTCTTCGGCCAGCACAAAGACTTTCACGCCTTGGGTGTGCAGGGCCGGGTTATGCAGCCCGTAGGCGCCATCGCCGCAGAGCAGGATGGCGTCCTCGGCGCCACAGATGCGCAGGCAGCTGTCGAGGCGGCTGTCGGTAAACGGGGAATGGGAAACCACATGGAGAGTCGACATCAGAGGGTAATCACCTGGTCGTAACGGTCAATCAGCGTTGATATCGCTGCGCTGTCGAGCGGCTCGGCATTAGCGGGCGTGGTGAGGCCGCGCGCGGCCAGGCTGTGGCTGCAGGCGAACACCTCATCAATGCCAAACAGGCCCAGTGCCTGGAGGTTGGCGCCGAGGTCTTTTTGCTGCACGGCTTTGGCGTCCTGGTGCGGCGCCAGTTGGAACACGCCGTCATCCAGGAACAGCAGGCCGATCGGCAGATCGAAGGCACCGCCGGCCAACACGATGTCCAGCGCTTCGCGGGCGCTTGGCCCGGACCACGGCGCCTGGCGGCTGATCACCAATAAGGATTTGGACATGTCACGGCCCTCCAAAACAGATCAGGCGGTCGGCGGCCTGGGCGGCGTCGTGCAGTTGCCCCAGGCCGGACAATTCCCACGGCGCATCGAGGTTGACCGCGCTGCGTTGATAGCGCGTGGCTTCCTCCTGGTTGAGCACGCCACGGCGCAAGGCGGCGGCGATGCACACCACGCTGTCGAGCTGGTGGTCGCTGACAAACTCGCGCCATTGGCGGGCGATGTCCTGCTCATCCTGAGGTGCGACGATGGAATTGGAGGCGCTGTAGACACCGTCCTGATAGAAAAACAGCCGCACAATCTCATGGCCACCGGCCAGCGCCGCCTGGGCGAACAGCAGGGCGCGGCGCGAGGAGGGCGCGTGAGCGGCGGAAAACAGTGCAATCGCAAACTTCATGGAACACTCTGCAAGCAAACGTGGGTCAATGATAAAGCCGCCGCCACGAAAAAGCCCGCCGTGATCAAAACGGTCACTGTATGTGACCGTTCCGGCGATTGCCGGTCGGCGCAAGGCTGCCTAGTCTGTGGGCATTCACAACGGAAATGGAGTGCACATGTCAGGTCCCTTGGCGTCCCTCAAAGTGCTGGATTTTTCCACCCTGCTGCCTGGCCCGTTCGCCTCGTTGATGCTGGCGGACATGGGCGCCGAGGTGCTGCGCATCGAATCGCCCACGCGCATGGACTTGTTGCGGGTGTTGCCGCCCCATGACCAAGGTACGTCGGCCAGCCACGCCTACCTTAACCGCAACAAGCGCAGCCTGGCGTTGGACCTCAAGCAGGCCGAGGCCCTGGAGATCGTACGGGCGCTGGTGAAAGACTACGACATTGTGCTCGAACAGTTCCGGCCGGGGGTAATGGAGCGGCTGGGGCTGGGGTATGAGGCATTGAAGGCGATCAACCCCCGGCTGATCTATGTGTCGATCACTGGGTACGGCCAGACCGGGCCCTATAAGGACCGCGCCGGGCACGACATCAATTACCTGGCGCTGGCCGGGGTGGCCAGTTACACCGGGCGCCAGGACAGCGGGCCGTTGCCCCTCGGCGTGCAGTTGGCGGACGTGGGTGGGGGCTCGCTGCATGCGGTGGTAGGGCTGCTCGCGGCAGTCATTGCGCGGCAGCAGAGCGGGGTCGGCCAATACCTGGACGTGAGCATGACCGACTGCTCGTTCAGCCTGAACGCCATGGCCGGTGCGGGTTACCTGGCGTGCGGGGTGGAGCCGGAGTGGGAAGGGCACGTGCTCAATGGTGGCAGTTTCTACGACTATTACCGCTCGCGGGATGGACGCTGGATGTCGGTGGGCAGCCTGGAGCCGGCGTTCATGCAGCAACTCTGCACCGCCTTTGGCCGCCCGGAGTTGGCGGCGCAAGGCTTGTCGCCCAAGGCTGAGCAGCAAAAAGCCCTGAAGCAAGCGCTGCAGGTCGAGTTCGAGAAACGCAGCTTTGATGAGCTGTGTGCGTTGTTTGCCGGGGTCGATGCCTGTGTGGAGCCGGTGTTGAGCCTCAGTGAAGCCGTGGAGCATCCGCAGTTGAAGACACGGGAACTGGTCAGCCAGGTGCCGAGGGGCGATGGTTCGACCCAGGCGCAACTGGCTTGCCCGTTGAAGTTCTCCGACGGGTTGCCGGCGCCCAGGCATATAGGTGTAGCGGTGGGGGCGCACACGGATGAGGTGTTGGCGGAGTTGGGCTTTGGTGCTCAGCGCATAGCGGATTTGCGCCAGGCCAAGACAGTTGGATAGTGACTGGGCGGCCGCCATCGCAGGCAAGCCAGCTCCCACCTGTTGACCGCGCCGCCTATCAAAGGTGGGCGCTGGCTTGCCTGCGAAGAGGCCCTCACTCCACCCGGGTTTCGCCGGTAAACACCAAGGTCTGGCGGCACCGCCTGCACAAATACCTTCGGCCTTGAGCCACCATGCCATGGCGCTGGGGTGAGAACGGAAAGTCACTGTCTGCGCACGGGCAGCGGTAGATATAGCGGGTCACCTGGCGGCGCTTCACTTCATAGGTATGGCAACGGTCCGGCGGCAGTTCGTAGACCCCGCGCATGATCAATTGCCATTCCTCGCCATGGGGCTGGATGCGCTCGCCGAACAATTGGTGGGCGATCAAATGCGCCACTTCATGGGCCACGGTCTGCTTGAGGAAGTGTTGGCTGTTTTCACGGTACAACTGTGGGTTGAAACGCAGCAGGTTCTCGTGCAAATGCGCGACACCGGCCTTTTGGCCCCGCAGCTTGAGACTCACCTGGGGGCGTTTGAAGCTTCGTTTGAAAAAGGATTCGGCTTGTAGGAAACAATCTTCGACGCGGGTATTGAGTTGCTCGGGCATGCTGTACATATCTCCAGAGACGCCCAGTATGCCGCAAAGCTGGGTGTTTCCGAATCTGTCAGGCGCCGAATGGTCATGCATAACGCACAAAGCCACCTTGCGGTGGCCTTGCCCACGGTTTTATCCGCTCAGTTGGTGTAGATCGGGCCCACGCCCAGGCCCCAGACGATCACGGTAAACGCCATGATCGCCACCAGTACCACCAGGCCCACGGCCAGGACCGAGCTGGAAAACAGGAAGCCCTCATCCGGATCGATGCCCATGAAGGTCGGCAGCCCCACATACAGCAGGTACACCGTGTAACAGATGGCGGCCGTGCCCACGACCATGCCCAGCCACATATGTGGGTACAGTGCGGCCAGCCCGCCGATGAACAGAGGTGTGGCGGTGTAGGTGGCAAACGCAACGCAGCGCGCCATGCTGGGGTTGGCATCGTAGGTACGGGCCATCCAATGAATGAACGCACCCATCACTGCCACGCCGCCGAGCATGGCGGCGTAGGACATGATGGTCATCCACAAAGCGCTTTCCTGGGTCAGCATCACCGGCGCGCGGTTGCCAATGACCCAGCCGACTTGGGTGGTGCCGATAAAGGCGGAAACGGCGGGGATCGCCGCAAGAATCAAGGTATGGGTGAGGTACATGTGGCCGATGCTTTCTTCTTTATCGCCACGGATTTCCCGCCATTCCTGGTCGGGATGGGTAAAAAGCCCCACGACGTGATGGATCATGCCAGTCACTCCTGTCGTTATTACCATCGCCCCCCATCGGAGCGCCCACGGGCCAAATGGCCTCAAAGGTCTGGATAGATATGCGACCTCTAGTCGCAGTATAGGAAGTGATGACCGGAAAAACTGTAAGGCTTTAGAGCGAATTGCGCTGTAAACATTGGCCCTAATCGCGGCGGAGTCTTTTACCGCTAGCCCTTTTGATGGTTTTTTTGCGTAAAATACCCGGCTTTTCGTCACACACCTCTAGCGGATCCAAGCGCCATGGGCACTCTTACGGTCAACCAGAACAAACTGCAAAAACGCCTGCGTCGCCTGGCCGGTGAAGCGGTCGCCGATTTCAATATGATCGAGGACGGCGACAAGGTCATGGTCTGCCTCTCCGGCGGCAAAGACAGCTACACCATGCTCGACGTGTTGCTGCACCTGCAAAAGGTCGCACCGATCAAGTTCGAGATCGTCGCCGTCAACATGGACCAGAAACAACCGGGTTTCCCCGAGCACGTGCTGCCGGCCTACCTCAAAGAGTTGGGTGTCGAGTACCACATCGTCGAAAAAGACACCTATTCGGTGGTCAAGGAACTGATTCCGGAAGGCAAGACTACTTGCTCGCTGTGCTCGCGCCTGCGCCGTGGCACGCTGTACACCTTCGCCGATGAGATTGGCGCGACCAAGATGGCCCTCGGACATCATCGCGATGACATCGTTGAAACCTTCTTCCTCAATATGTTCTTCAACGGCTCCCTCAAAGCCATGCCGCCCAAGCTGCGTGCCGACGATGGGCGCAACGTGGTGATCCGCCCGCTGGCGTACTGCAACGAGAAGGACATCCAGGCCTACTCCGACTTCAAGCAATTCCCGATCATCCCCTGCAACCTGTGCGGCTCCCAGGAAAACCTGCAGCGCCAGGTGGTCAAGGAAATGCTGGTGGACTGGGAGCGCAAGACCCCGGGCCGTACCGAAAGCATCTTCCGCAGCCTGCAGAATGTGATCCCGTCGCAGCTGGCCGACCGCAACCTGTTCGACTTCACCAGCTTGAAGATTGATGAAACCGCCGCCTCGCGCTTCGTCAATGTTGTGAACCTCTGAGCCGATTCAACGCTCTGACACACGGCGCTCGCGGGCGCCGTTTTCAATTCAATTCCCAGGAGAGGGCATGCGCGATTACAAGTGGCTGCACGAATATTGTCTGAACCGCTTCGGTTCGGCGGCCGAGCTGGAAGCCCATCTGCCTGTACCCAAGACCCCGGCGCAGTTGCGCAAGATCAGCGATGATCGCTACCTGTCGACCCTGGCGCTGCGCGTGTTTCGTGCGGGCTTGAAGCACAGCGTGGTGGATGCCAAGTGGCCGGCATTCGAAAAGGTGTTTTTCGGCTTCGACCCGGAAAAAGTCGTGTTGATGGGCGCTGAGCACCTGGAGCGCTTGATGCAGGACACCAGCATCATCCGTCACCTGGGCAAGCTCAAGAGCGTGCCGCGCAATGCGCAGATGATCCTCGACATCGAGCAGGAGAAGGGCAGCTTCGGCGCGTTTATTGCCGATTGGCCGGTGACTGATATCGTCGGGCTATGGAAGTACCTGAGCAAGCACGGCCATCAACTTGGCGGGCTGTCCGCGCCGCGCTTTTTGCGCATGGTCGGCAAGGACACCTTTGTGCCGAGTTATGACGTGGTGGCCGCGCTGAACGCGCAGAAGATCGTCGACAAGGCGCCGACCAGCCTGCGTGACCTGGCGACGGTGCAGGGGGCGTTCAACCAGTGGCATGCCGAGAGTGGGCGGCCGATGTGTCAGTTGTCGATGATGCTGGCCTACACCGTGAATCATTGAGACCGAGGCGGCCTTATCGCAGGCAAGCCAGCTCCCACATTTTGACCGTGCCGCCGATCAAATGTGGGAGCTGGCTTGCCTGCGATGGCGGTCTTCAGGCCGCCACAGGCTCCGCCAGGCGGCGATTTAATTGATGCCGCCACCGCACATACAACAACGCGGTACAAAACACCGCCAAACTCGCCAGCATCTCCAACACCCCGAACCACTGCCGGTTCGGGTCATACGCCGCCAGCGCGCCCTTGATGAAATACAGGTTCACCACAAAGCACATCCACGAATGCCCGCGCGCGCTGCCCAGCAGCATGCCTGGCGCCAGCACCAGCAAGGGCACCAGTTCGATCAGCAGGATCACCCACGGCCGTGCGCCGTGCAGGTCAGCAACGAACAGGTAATACACGCACAGCAACCCCGCCAAGGCGAAAAACGCCAGCAGGCTCAGCGCGCGGGCCATTCTGACCCGTGGCTCCAGCCACGCCTGGGGCGGCAGGACCTTAGGCTTTCTGGCCACGGCCGTTCTCCAGCAGCGTGGCGGTGGTGGCCAGGCGCAGGCCGAGGGCGCGGCACAGGGCGATTTCATGTTGATCGAGCAGGCGCTTGCCGTCAGGCCCGGCATGGTGGCTGGCGCCATAGGGCGTGCCGCCACCCTGGGTGTCGAGCAACGCCTGTTCGCTGTAGGGCAGGCCGGTGATTAGCATGCCGTGGTGCAGCAACGGCAACAGCATCGACATCAGCGTGGTTTCCTGGCCGCCGTGCAGGCTGGCGGTGGAGGTGAAGACCCCGGCTGGCTTGCCGACGAGGGCTCCGGTGAGCCATAGGTTGCTGGTGCCGTCGATGAAATACTTGAGCGGCGCTGCCATGTTGCCGAAACGGGTCGGGCTGCCGAGGGCCAGGCCGGAGCAGTGCTTCAGGTCATCCAGGCTGGCATACAGCGCGCCTTCGTCCGGGATGCTTGGCGCCACGGCTTCGCACTCGGTGGAGATCGCCGGCACGGTGCGCAGTCGCGCTTCCATACCGCCTTGCTCGATGCCCCGGGCGATCTGCCGGGCCATTTCGCTGACCGAGCCGTTGCGGCTGTAATACAGCACCAGCACATAGGGCGACGTCACGGCAGGATCTCCAGCACGTTTTCCGGCGGACGGCCAATGATGGCTTTGTCGGCGGTTTCCAGGATCGGGCGTTCCATCAGCTTCGGGTGCTCGGCGATGGCGGCAATCAACTGCGCTTCGCTGAGGCTGGCGTCGGCGAGGTTGAGGGTTTTGTATTCGTCTTCACCGCTGCGCAGCAATTGGCGTGCACTGATGCCCAGTTTGCCCAGCAACGCCTTCAAATGCGCGGCGTCCAGTGGGGTTTCCAGGTAGCGCACCACGGTGGGCGTGAGGCCGCGGGCTTCGAGCAGTTCCAGCGCACCGCGGGATTTCGAGCAGCGCGGGTTGTGATAAAGCGTCAGATCGGTCATGTGCGGGTCGCATCTTGCGTAAGGTGGCGGGTATTCTACCCGCGCAGCGACCTGTCCTTAAACCGTAAGAGGCGATAGGTCGCAGCCAACGTTCATTTTTGCGAAGGATTACCCCATGACAAGGCGACTGATCGGTGCATTGGCGATCATCACAACCCTGCTGCTCAGCGGCTGCGGTAACGATTACGGCGTTGACCAATATGGCCAGAAAGTGGCTTCCGAACGCTTGGACAAGCAGTGGCTGGTGGTCAATTACTGGGCTGAGTGGTGTGGCCCGTGCCGCACGGAAATCCCCGAGCTCAATGCCTTGGCCGAACAGTTGAAGGCGCAGAATGTCGGTGTGTTCGGGGTCAACTTTGACAATGTGCAAGGTGAAGAACTGAAGGCTGCCAGCGACAAGCTGGGCATCAAGTTCACGGTGCTGGCGCAGAACCCGGAAGAGATCTTCGACATCCCGCGCAGCGAAGCGTTGCCAGTGACCTACATCATTGACGACAAGGGCAAGGTGCGCGAGCAGTTGATGGGTGAGCAAACGGCGGAAGGCGTATTGGCAAAACTCAAGGCCTTGCGCGGCTAAAGCAGCCACTCAAAACAAATGTAGGAGCGGGCTTGCTCGCGAAGGCGGTGTGTCAGTCACCGGATATGCCGGCTGAACGACCGCCTTCGCGAGCAAACCCGCTCCCACATTTTGATTGCGAAAGGCTAGGGTTAGCCTTCTTCCAGCCACAGGCGAATCGGCAGGCCATCGGCCGGCCAGAAGCGCGTCTGTTCGATCGGCGAGATGTCCCAGCGCTGCACCCCTTGCAGGGCCTGGAAGAAGCGGTGTTCCTGCTCCATCAAGGCCTCGGCGCAGAGTTTGCGGGTGCTGCCGATCTTGCCGAAGCTGAGCTTGTCGCCCTCGACGGTGTACGGTGCGAACCAATGGTTGCAACCGCCATTGCCGTAGGCGCGGCCATCGGCGCCGAGGGTGACGGTCAGGTGCGCGTAATCCATCAGCGGCCGTTCACCGATCCATTCCACCACGTAGCTGTGATCCTGCTTGAGCTTGGCCGAGTCCCCCGCGCAGCCCGTCAAGGCCGCCCCGACGGAGGCGAGCAGAAGCAGGCCTCTCATTGCGCGGCCTTCTGGCATTTAGGGCAGCGGTGCTTGTCGCCCTCGCTGGCCCAGCCCAACTCGGCGATCCGCGCATTGGCGGCCGGTTGCAGCGGCTCTTTGCTCAGCTTGGTTTCCACCGCAAACTCGAACTCCAACACCGCATCGCAGCTGTCGCAGTTGACTTTCCAGGTATGAATCTCCAACTCGCCGAATTTCGGCCCCTGGGCCATGGCGACCCACTGGCCCGCCGGGCGGATGGAGTAGCGCGCATCACCTTCGACGGTGAGGCGCATCGACAGGGTTTTACTGCCGCGCAGGGAGACGATCAAAACGTCGCCGTGCTTGATCGAACCACCGTTGCCAGTGACCTGGTAACGGCCCGGCACCAGGGCGCGGCATTCGATCAGGGTGTGTTGCGGGCTCAGCAAACTAAAGCGGAAATCGTGTTCGGCCATGGATCCTCCAAATAGGCGCGGCATCCTATCACGGGTGCTGGCTCATCATGAGCCTGGTATGTGACCACTGATCATCCTTCGACAAGGTTCTGCGCCTGGCCGTCGGCCCAGGCCGCGATGTTGGCCAAGGTGGTGCCGGCGATGGCCGCCAGGGCTTCGCGGGTCAGAAACGCCTGGTGGGCGGTGATGATCACATTGGGTAACGTCAGCAGGCGCGCGAGCACGTCGTCTTGCAGCGGCAGGTCGGAGCGGTCTTCGAAGAACAGCTGAGCTTCTTCCTCATACACATCCAGTCCGAGGTAGCCGAGCTGGCCGTCCTTGAGCGCTTCGATCAGCGCCGGGGTGTCGACCAGCCCCCCGCGACCGGTGTTGATCAGCATCGCGCCAGGCTGCATCTGCGCCAGGGAGCGGGCGTTGATCAAGTGTTTGCTGTCGGCGGTGAGCGGGCAGTGCAGGCTGATGATCTGCGCCTTTGCGAGCAGTTCAGGCAGGCTCACATAGCGCGCGCCCAGGGCCTGGACCTGCGGGTTGGGGAGGGGGTCGTAGGCGAGCAACTGGCAACCGAAGCCGGCCATGATTTTGGCGAAGGTAGCGCCGATCTGGCCGGTGCCGACCACGCCGACCGTCTTGCCCACCAAGTCGAAACCGGTGAGGCCATGCAGGCTGAAATCGCCATCGCGGGTACGGTTATAGGCGCGGTGCAGGCGACGGTTAAGGGCGAGGATCAGTGCGACAGCGTGTTCGGCCACCGCATGGGGCGAATAGGCCGGCACGCGCACGATCGTCAGGCCCAGGCGCTTGGCGGCAAGCAGGTCCACATGGTTGTAGCCCGCCGAGCGCAAGGCAATCAGCCGCGTGCCGCCCTTGGCCAACTGTTCCAGCACCGGGGCGCTGAGGTCGTCGTTGATAAAGGCGCAGACCACCTCGTGATGTTCGGCCAGGGCCACGGTGTCGAGGTTGAGCCGCGCGGGCTGGAACTGCAGCTCCAGACCTGGCGGCAACGGCTCGCCGAGAAAGCTGTCGCGGTCGTAGGTCTGGCTACTGAAAAGAATGACACGCATGGAAATGCTCCCTGCAATTACAAATGAAGAATCAGGCTTTTGTGGTGAGCGGGCCTGCCCAACGCGAAGCCAGGTCGTTCACCAGAAAAGCCTGTTCCTGTGCACAGTCAGGCGTTTACTCGCGCTTCACTGGCAAGCCGGGCAATGGCCATGTCCAGTTCGTCCAGCGCGTGCTGGGCCTTGGCGTCGTCCTGCTTGAGCAGGGTTTCGGCGCGGTGGCAGGCCGCCCGCAGTTGTGGCACGCCGCAGTAACGGGTTGCGCCGTGCAGGCGGTGAACACGTTCGATCAGCGCATTGTTGTCATTGGCGTCACGGGCGAGGGTAATTGCCAGGCGATCGGCCTCAAGCGATGCCAGTAGCATCGCCAGCATATCCGCCGCCAGGTCAGCCTTGCCGGCGGCCAGGCGCAGCCCTTCTTCGTGATCGAGCACCGGAAATTGCACGCCGGGGCCGAGGCCGTCGGTGGCACGTTCCGGACCTTGATTGCGCAGGGCCAGGCCGGTCCATTTCAGCACCACCTGGGCCAGTTGCCGCTCGCTGATGGGTTTGGTCAGGTAGTCATCCATGCCGCTTTGCAGCAACGCGCGTTTTTCATTGGCCATGGCGTGGGCGGTCAGGGCGACCACCGGCAGGGGCGTGCCGCTGCGTTCGCTTTCCCATTGGCGGATTGCCTCGGTGCTTTGGCGGCCGTCCATGCCAGGCATCTGCACGTCCATCAATACCAGGTCGAAGGTGTCCTGTTTCACCGCGTCGATGGCCGCATATCCGCTTTCCACCGCGCGCACCCGTGCGCCCATGTCTTCCAGCAGGGTCTGGACCAGCAACAGGTTCGCCGGGTTATCGTCCACGCACAGCACGCGTGGCGCACGGCTGGACAACGGCTCGCCCGGGTCGCTGCGCGCCGGGCGCGGGCTGATCAGGTCGGACAGCGCACGGCGCAGTTTGCGCGTGCACGCCGGCTTGGCCTGCAACTGGCTGTTGGGGTTGGGCACGGATTGGTTGAACAGCATCTGCTCGGTGGTGGGGCACAGCACCAGCACCTTGCAGCCCAGGTGTTCGAGGTCCCACAGGTGTTGGTTGAGGCGCTCGGGCGGGATGTCATTGGCGGTCACGCCGAGCACCGCAAGGTCAATGGCCTGCTCAGTCTGATGGGCGCTGGTGATGCCGTTGGTCAGGCTTTCCAGGCTATTGAATGGCGTGACTTCCAGGCCACAGTCTTCCAGTTGATGTTGCAGGGCCTGGCGTGCCAGTTCGTGGTTTTCCAGCACCGCCACGCGATGGCCCAGCAGCGGCGCGGACGGCAGGTCTTCGACATCGTCGCGGGTCTTGGGCAGGTTCAGGCTGATCCAGAACTCCGAGCCTTCGCCTGGTGTGCTGTCGACGCCGATTTCACCGCCCATCTGCTCGATCAGGCGCTTGGAAATCACCAGCCCCAACCCGGTACCGCCAGGTTGGCGCGACAGTGAGTTGTCGGCCTGGCTGAAGGCCTGGAACAGCGCGCGCACGTCCTGGCTGGACAGGCCGATGCCGGTGTCCTGCACGCTGATGCGCAATTGCACGCTGTCTTCCTGCTCGTCCTCGATCATCGCGCGGGCCACGATGGTGCCTTCGCGGGTGAACTTGATCGCGTTGCTGATCAGGTTGGTAAGGATCTGCTTGAGGCGCAACGGATCACCCACCAGCGCCAGCGGCGTGTCGCGGTACACCAGGCTCACCAGTTCGAGCTGTTTGGCATGGGCGGCGGGGGCGAGGATGGTCAACGTGTCTTGCAGCAAGTCGCGCAGGTTGAACGGGATACTGTCGAGGACCAGTTTGCCGGCCTCGATTTTCGAGAAGTCGAGGATCTCGTTGATGATGCCCAGTAGGTTGTCGGCGGACTTCTCGATGGTGCCTAAGTAGTCGAGCTGGCGTGGGGTCAGCTCGCTCTTTTGGAGCAGGTGGGTGAAGCCCAGGATACCGTTGAGCGGCGTGCGGATCTCGTGGCTCATGTTGGCCAGGAACTCCGACTTGATGCGGCTGGCCTCCAGGGCTTCCTTGCGCGCCAGGTCCAGCTCGATGTTCTGGATCTCGATGGTTTCCAGGTTCTGGCGCACGTCTTCCGTGGCCTGGTCGATGCTGTGCTGCAATTCTTCCTGGGCGTTCTGCAGGGTTTCGGCCATGCGGTTGATGCCCGAGGCGAGCTGATCCAGTTCCTGGCTGCCCAGCAGTGGCAAGCGGGTTTCCAGGTTGCCGTCCTTGAGCTGGGCCACAGCTTGCTTGATCTGGCCGATCGGCGAATTGATCGTACGGCTGATGCGCAGGGCCAGGGCCGCGGTGCAGATCAGGCCGATGGCAATCAGCAGCAGGCTGGCGAACAGGCTGCGGTAGCCCCGCAGCAACATGCCGTTGTGGGACAGTTCCACCTCGACCCAACCCAGCAGGCGATCGGCTTCGTCCGGGATCAGGTCGCCGGCGAGGTTGCGATGGCGTCCAAACACCGGCAGCAAGTAGCGGGTGGCGTCATTGCCGGTACGCTGCAGCAGGTGAGAGCTGTTGCCGATGGGCGGCTGGTTGAGCATGGTCGGGCCGGCATGGGCGAGGGGCGCGCGGTCCGGGCTGAGGAAGGACACGGCGCGCACGTCCGGCTGTTCCAGCGACTGGGTGGCAATGCGCTCCAGCAGGTCGGTATTGCGCGCACTCAAGGCAGGCGCCACCAGGGGTGCCAGTTGTTCGGCGATCATTTCGCCGCGTTGCAGCAATTGCGACTGCAGTTCCGAGAGCTGCATCCAGGTGAAATAGCCCCCCAACAGCGAGGCCATCAGGCTGGTCGGTAATAAGGTCAGCAACAGTACGCGGCCTTTTATCCCCATTCTTGTCAGCACGCCACTCTCCTGCTACCACATTGATATCTACGGAATTGCGCGGGCATCCGGCCCGGCCACCTGCGCAGTGTAGCCATTTGCGCGGGGAGTAATCTTGCAAATTAATGACATACGGCAATCATCAAGCCATTTGGCGCCCGGTGGCGATTGCCTGGGGCGGGGTAATCTTGAATAATCAGCGATTGAGAATGACTTGCAGATACTAATGAATCCCGCAGCAATCGGCCTACCCAGTATCCTGACCATCGAAGATGACCCCGTGCTGGGCGCCTATGTCCATGAGCACCTGGGCCGCTGTGGTTTCCATGTCACTTGGTGCCAGAACGGCCAGCAAGGCCTGCAGATGGCGCGCGACCAGGTGTTCGATGTGGTGTTGATGGATATTTTGCTGCCGGGGATGGACGGCCTGTCGATCCTCACCCATTTGCGCCAGAGCCATTCGATCCCGGTTATCCTGATGTCCGCGCTGGGCGCCGAAGCCGATCGCGTCAGTGGTTTTCGCCTGGGCGCCGATGACTACCTGCCCAAGCCGTTCAGCATGGTCGAGTTGCGTGTGCGCATTGAGGCGATCCTGCGTCGGGTGGCCCTCGACCGCCGCCCGCTGCCGACCCTGGCAGCGGTGCGCGACGACGCCCGCACCCTGCGCTTTGACGATGAACTGTGCGATGTCTTCTACCTGGAACACTGGGCCGGCTTGACCCGCAGCGAATACCGCCTGCTCGAAACCCTGCACCGCAACAGCGAGGAAGTCCTCAGCAAGGCCTTCCTTTACCAGCACGTGCTGCAACGCGGTTATGCCCCCCACGACCGCAGCCTCGACATGCATATCAGCCAGATCCGCCGCAAGCTCAAGGCCATCGGCTACACCGAGCGCGAAGTGCGCACGGTGTGGGGCAAGGGCTATGTGCTGAGCGGTCTCGATGACAGCCTTTGAACGCCCCTTGAAACGGCTGCCGGGCAAGCACTCGTTGTTCTGGAAACTGGCCTGCCTGCTGATCGCCTTCTGTTTGCTGATGATCTGGCTCAGTTGGTCATGGGGCCGGTACATGGAGCAGAAGAACGCCTATTTGTCCGACGAGGCGCGGATCACCTTGAGTGGGTATGCGGTCGGTGCTGAGCAAGCGTGGAATCGCGGCGGCCATGCTGGCGTGGACGCCTGGTTGCAGGCGATGGGCAAGCGTGAAAGCACCTGGATAGGCGTGATCGGCAATGACCTGCAGTCGCTGAGCAGCTACCCGCTGACCGATAGGGAAAGCCAGCGCCTGACCTTTCTGCGGGGCCTGGACTGGCCGGTGAGTCGGCATGTCAAAGGCCTGCCGTGGCTGAAAATCCCGTTTCCCGTCGACCCCAACGCGGGTTCGCTGGTGATTGAGTTGCCGCAGCGCTTCATGCCGGGGCGTTACCAACTGTTCTGGCGGGTGGTGACCAATGGCGTGATCCCTGGCCTGTTTACCCTGTTGCTCTGCGTGGGGTTGTATCGATTGCTGATCATGCCCCTCAATCAACTGCGCGAGCAGGCCAATGCCTGGCGTGCCGATCAGTTGAATACACGGCTGTCCGACGATGCCACCAGCCGCCAGGATGAACTGGGCGAGCTGGGCCGCGCATTCGATCACATGTCCGAGCGTCTACAGGGCACCGTGGTATTGCAGCAGCAGTTGCTGCGGGACATGTCCCATGAACTGCGCACGCCCTTGAGCCGCTTACGGGTGGCCTGTGACAGCGAGCAAGACCTGGCGCAACTGCGCGAGCGGCTCAGCCGTGAGATCGACGCCATGCAGCGCCTGGTGGAAGACAGCCTGCAACTGGCCTGGCTGGACACTGAGCGGGCGCCGCTGCCCCGGGAAGATATCCAGGTTCAGGCGCTGTGGGACATGCTGCGCGAAAACGCCTGTTTCGAGAGCGACTGGCCGCCGTCGCGCCTACCATGCCTGTTGGGCGCGGAGTGTTGGGTGCGCGGCAATCTGAATGCGTTGGCCCAGGCGCTGGAAAACATTTTGCGCAATGCCATCCGCCATTCGCCGGTGGGCGGCATGGTCAGCCTGGATGGGCGTCGTGAGGGGGATTTCTGGCACCTGTGGCTGGAGGACCAGGGCGGCGGAATAGATGAAGGCGACCTGGAACGGATCTTTGCGCCTTTTACCCGCCTGGACGGTTCACGCCCCGGCGATGGTGGCTTCGGCCTGGGCTTGAGCATCGCGCGCAATGCCGTGCAGCGCCAGGACGGTAGCCTGTGGGCGGAAAATACCGGGCAAGGGCTGCGGGTGCATGTGCGCTTGCGGGCCTGCTAAGCGCGACGCTGTTTGCGTTTTTTCCATTGGTGGGCCACCCACCAGCGCCAATAACCCATGGTCAGGCAATAGGCGAGGGCGCCCAGCACCAGCCCCAGCACCACTGAACCCAGCAGGAACGGCTGCCACAATGTGCTCAATTGGCCGCTGATCCATTCCCAGGTCAAATCGTCGGGCAGGCTGCGGGGCGGCACATTCATCAGCCAGGCGCCGGTCATGTAAGTGCAGATAAACACCACCGGCATGGTAATCGGGTTGGTCAGCCACACCAGACTGACCGCGATCGGCATATTGCCGCGCACTGTGATCGCCAGCACCGCCGCCAGCAGCATCTGCAAGGGAATCGGAATAAAAGCCGCGAACAAACCCACGGCCATCGCGCGTGCGACCGAGTGCCGGTTGAGGTGCCAGAGGTTCGGGTCATGCAGCAACGTGCCGAGAAACTGTAATGACTTGTGTTCCCGGATACTGCTGGGGTCGGGCATGTACCGTTTGAATAGGCGCCGGGGCATAAGGGGTCCAGATCAATTCGAGGGGCAAGTATGCCCGCATTCTATAAACAGAAAATTCAGACTTTGTGACAAAACATCATAGGCCGTGCTCGGCGCTCGGCTAAGACTGAGTGGATCACTTGAAAAGGATGATCCATGAGGACAGGGATGTTCGCGTTTGCGCTGGGGCTGCTGGCGCTGCGTTTTTTACCCGCGTTGCCCGCTACCGGCTGGCTGATCGCCTTGCTGGTGCTGGCATTGATGCTGTTGCCGTTTCGCACTTACCCCTTGGCGTTTTTCTTGGTGGGGCTGAGCTGGGCCTGCATCAGCGCACAGTGGGCACTGGAAGATCGCCTACGGCCAGCATTGGACGGCCAGACACGCTGGGTGGAAGGGTGGGTGACCGGGTTGCCGCAACAGACGAGCGAGGGCGTGCGTTTCGTGCTGACCGACAGTCGGTCGCGTAATGCCCGCTTGCCCACACGCATTCGCGTCTCCTGGCGTGGCGGGCCGTCGGTGCGCAGTGGCGAGCGCTGGCGCCTGGCGGTCACCCTCAAGCGACCAGCCGGGCTATTGAATTTCCACGGCTTTGATCAGGAGGCCTGGCTGCTGGCCCAGCGTATCGGTGCCACCGGCACGGTAAAGGACGGCGAGCGCTTGGCACCCGCACGCAATGCCTGGCGCGACAGTGTGCGCCAGCGCCTGATGGCGGTGGATGCCCAGGGCCGGGAGGCGGGCCTGATTGCGCTGGTACTGGGTGATGGCTCTGGATTGGCCGCCGCCGATTGGCAGGTCTTGCAGGACACGGGCACTGTGCACCTGCTGGTCATCTCCGGCCAACACATCGGTTTGCTGGCGGGCTTGATCTACGCCTTGATCGCCGGGTTGGCGCGCTACGGCTGCTGGCCCCGCAGCTGGCCTTGGTTGCCTTGGGCGTGTGGCCTGGCGTTCGGCGCCGCGCTGGGGTATGGCTTGCTGGCAGGCTTTGGCGTGCCGGTGCAGCGCGCCTGCGTGATGGTGGGGTTGGTGTTGTTGTGGCGGTTGCGATTCCGGCATCTCGGACTGTGGTGGCCTTTGCTGCTGGCACTCAATGGGGTGCTGGTCCTGGAGCCGTTGGCGAGCCTGCAACCCGGTTTCTGGCTGTCGTTTGCGGCGGTGGCGGTGTTAATCCTGGCGTTCGGTGGGCGGCTGGGCCCCTGGCGCGCGTGGCAGGCGTGGACCCGGCCGCAATGGCTGATTGCTATTGGGTTGTTCCCGGTGCTGCTGGTGTTGGGGCTGCCCATCAGCCTGAGTGCACCGTTCGCCAACCTGGCGGCGGTGCCGTGGATCAGCCTGGTGGTACTGCCGCTGGCGTTGCTCGGGACGGCGTTGCTGCCGCTGCCGTTTGTGGGTGAAGGCTTGCTGTGGCTGGCGGGCGGTGCACTGGATGGGTTATTCAAGGGCTTGGGCTGGTTGGCCGGGCAGGTGCCGGCGTGGATTCCGGCCGATGTGCCGTTGGGCTATTGGCTGGTGAGTCTGCTCGGCGCCGTGCTGCTCCTGCTGCCCAAGGGCGTGCCGTTTCGTGTGCTGGGCTGGCCGATGCTGTTGCTGGCGGTGTTTCCACCACGTGAATGGGTGCCCCATGGGCAGGTCGACGTGGTGCAGTTGGACGTCGGGCAGGGGCAGTCGCTGATCTTGCGCACCCGGCACCATACCTTGCTGTATGACGCTGGCCCGCGCTCCGGAACCTTTGACCTCGGCGCGCGGGTGGTGCTGCCATCGCTGCGAAAACTGGGGGTAGGGGCGTTGGACCTGATGCTGCTCAGCCATGCCGACGCAGATCATGCCGGCGGTGCGGCGGCGATTGCCAAGGGCCTGCCGATCAAGCGCGTGGTGGGTGGAGAAACCGACGGGCTGCCGGCCTTTCTCGGCACTCAGCCGTGTATCAGTGGCGAGCGCTGGACCTGGGACGGTGTGACCTTCGAACTCTGGCAGTGGCCTGATGCTATTACCGGCAACCCGAAGTCCTGTGTGTTGCGGGTGCAGGCCAATGGCGAGCGTCTGTTGCTGACCGGCGACATCGACCGCGCCGCCGAACAGGCCATGCTCGCCTCACCCCTGGCGGTGCCGACCGATTGGTTGCAAGCGCCGCACCATGGCAGTCGCAGCTCTTCGTCCTGGGCGTTCCTGGAGCGCCTCGCGCTGCGTTCCGTGCTTATTTCGCGGGGGCGTAGCAATGCGTTCGGCCATCCCCATCCTCAGGTGATGGCGCGTTACCAGCGGCTGGGTAGCCAGGTGTATGACAGCGCCGAGCAGGGGGCGGTGCGCCTGCAATTGGGCGCTTTCGCGCCACCGGTTGTTGCGCGCAGTCAACGCAGGTTCTGGCGCGAGCGGCTACCTTAGGCGCGGATGGCTGCGGTCGATGGGGTCTGTGGCCTGCGAACCTATATGGTAAAGTGGCGCACTTTTTCGAGGGGACATTCACTGTGTGGGAATTGGTCAAATCCGGCGGCTGGATGATGTTGCCGATCATCATGAGTTCTATCGCCGCACTCGGCATCGTCGCCGAACGCCTGTGGACCCTGCGTGCCAGTCGCGTTACCCCCGAGCATCTGCTGGGGCAGGTCTGGAGCTGGATCAAGAACAAGCAGTTGGACAAGGACAAACTCAAGGAACTGCGCGCCAACTCCCCGTTGGGTGAAATCCTTGCTGCGGGCCTGGCCAACTCCAAGCATGGTCGCGAGATCATGAAAGAGTGCATTGAAGAGGCTGCCGCCCGCGTCATCCATGAACTGGAGCGCTACATCAATGCCCTCGGCACCATCGCCGCCATGGCGCCATTGCTTGGCTTGCTGGGTACCGTGCTGGGCATGATCGATATTTTCAGCTCGTTCATGGGCTCTGGCATGACCACCAACGCGGCCGTGCTGGCCGGGGGTATTTCCAAGGCGCTGATCACCACGGCGGCGGGCTTGATGGTGGGTATTCCTTCGGTGTTCTTTCACCGTTTCCTGCAACGTCGCATTGATGAGCTGGTGGTCGGTATGGAGCAGGAAGCCATCAAGCTGGTGGAAGTGGTGCAAGGCGACCGTGACGTCGACCTGGTTGGGGGCAAAGCGTGAAATTTCGCCGCAAGCAACGGGAAAATGTCGATATCAACCTCGCGTCGCTGATCGACGTGGTGTTTATCCTGCTGCTGTTTTTTGTCGTCACCACCACCTTCACCCGGCAAACCGAGCTGCGCGTCGACCTGCCGGAAGCCGTGAGCGGTTCGCCGGCCGAAGACCAGGAAGTCAAGCAACTGGACATCGCCATCAGCGCCGAAGGGGTGTTTTCGGTGAATAATCAGTTGCTCGAGAAAAACGACCTCGCCAGCCTGATGGATGCCTTGCAGAAAGAGTCCGGCGGCGACACCAAGCTGCCGCTCTCCATCAGTGCCGATGGCAAGACCCAACACCAGGCTGTGATTACCGCGATGGATGCCGCCGGTAAGCTCGGCTTCAGCCATCTGCGCATGACCACCGTCGAGGCGGCGAGCCAACCCTGATGGCCATGTCCGATCGTTTGCTCAAGGCCTGGTACGAGGGCCATCCGGCACTCACGCTGTTGCGGCCGTTGGAGTCCCTGTATCGCCGGGTGGTACAGCGCAAGCGCGCACGCTTCCTGGCAGGTGAGGGCGGCATTTACCAATCACCGGTGCCGGTGGTAGTCGTCGGGAATATCACCGTCGGCGGCACCGGCAAGACGCCGTTGATTCTCTGGCTGATCGAACACTGCCGGCGCAGCGGCCTGCGCGTGGGGGTGGTCAGTCGTGGCTATGGCGCCGAGCCCCCGCAGTTGCCGTGGCGGGTCGAAGCCAGCCAGAGCGCCGACGTCGCAGGTGACGAGCCTTTATTGATCGTGCAGCGCTGCGGTGTACCGCTGATGATCGACCCCGATCGCAGCCGTGCAGTCAAGGCGTTGCTGGCCAGTGACACCCTGGACCTGATTCTCTCCGACGACGGTCTGCAACATTACCGTCTGGCCCGTGACCTCGAACTGGTGCTGATCGACGCGGCCCGTGGCCTGGGCAACCGCCGTTGCCTGCCTGCGGGGCCGTTGCGTGAACCGGTGGAGCGCCTGCAAAGTGTCGATGCGCTGTTATATAACGGCGCCGCCAGCGACCGCGAGGACGGCTTTGCCTTTCGTTTGCAGCCCACCGCACTGGTCAATCTGCAGACTGGCGAGCGCCAGCCGGTGAACCACTTTGCGCCGGGCCAGCAGGTGCATGCGGTTGCCGGCATCGGTAACCCGCAACGTTTCTTCAATACCCTTGAAACGCTACACTGGCAGCCGATACCCCATGCATTTGCCGACCACGCGCCCTACAGCGCCGAGGTCTTGAATTTTACGCCGTCATTGCCGCTGGTCATGACCGAGAAGGACGCGGTCAAGTGCCGCGCTTTTGCCCAGCCTGACTGGTGGTACCTTACGGTGGATGCGCTGCCGTCGCCGGCGTTCGTCGCCTGGTTCGACACGCAGTTGATGCGCCTGCTGCCTGCCCGTCTCTTGCCTTAAACCGCTTTTTTCCAGGAAACACTCATGGACACCAAACTGCTCGATATCCTCGCTTGCCCGATCTGCAAAGGCCCGCTCAAGCTCAGCGCCGACAAGACCGAGCTGATCAGCAAAGGCGCAGGCCTGGCCTACCCGATCCGTGATGGCATCCCGGTGATGCTCGAAAGCGAAGCCCGCACCCTGACCACTGATGAGCGCCTGGATAAATGACCACAGCCTTTACCGTAGTCATCCCCTCCCGCTATGCATCGACCCGCCTGCCGGGCAAGCCGCTGCAGCTGATCGGCGACAAGCCAATGATCCAGCGGGTGTGGGAACAGGCCTGCAAAAGCAGCGCCGAGCGCGTGGTGGTGGCCACCGATGACCCGCGCATCATCGAAGCCTGCAAAGGCTTCGGCGCTGAGGCCGTGCTGACGCGCGAAGACCACAATTCCGGTACCGACCGATTGGCCGAAGTCGCCACCCAGCTGGGCTTGGCGCCCGACGCCATCGTGGTCAACGTGCAAGGTGACGAGCCGCTGATCCCGCCGAGCGTGATCGACCAAGTCGCCGCCAACCTGGCCGCCCATGGCGAAGCGCGCATGGCCACCCTGGCCGAGCCGATCGAAGACATCGAGGCCCTGTTCAACCCGAACGTGGTGAAGGTGGTCAGTGACATCAACGGCCTGGCACTGACATTTAGCCGCTCGACCTTGCCATGGGCCCGCGACGCCTTTGCCAAGCAACCTGACGTGTTGCCAGAAGGCGTGCCTTACCGTCGCCATATCGGCATCTACGCCTACCGCGCAGGCTTCCTGCACGACTTCGTCAGCTGGGGCCCGTGCTGGCTGGAAAATACCGAATCATTGGAGCAACTGCGGGCGCTGTGGCATGGCGTGCGCATCCACGTGGGCGATGCGCTGGAAGCGCCGCCGGCGGGTGTCGATACCCTGGAAGACCTTGAGCGCGTCCGTCGCCTGCTGGGGGCCTGATGGAGGTCCTGTTTGTCTGCCTGGGCAATATCTGCCGCTCGCCTACCGCCGAAGGCGTACTGCGCAATAAGTTGCGCGAAGCCGGGCTGGCGGGGCAGGTCGACGTAGCGTCCGCCGGTACAGGTGAATGGCATATCGGCAACCCGCCAGACCAACGCAGCCAGCGCGCGGCGCTGGTGCGCGGTTACGATCTGTCGGCCCAGCGTGCCCAGCAGGTGTCCCGTGCTGATTTTGCCCGCTATGACTTGATCCTGGCCATGGACCACAGCAACCTGCGCAACCTCAAGGCTATGCAGCCAAGCCAGGGCAAGGCGGAGCTGGACCTGTTCCTGCGCCGTTACGACGCTGAAGTGGACGAAGTGCCAGACCCGTATTACGAAGGTGAACAAGGCTTCGAACGGGTCCTGGACCTGATCGAGCGTGCCTGTGATTTATTGGTGATCGAATTGAAGGGGCGGTTATGACCTTGCAAGTGCTTGCGCAGGTATCGCTCAAGCCATTCAACAGCTTTGGCATTGATGTACGTGCCCAGCTGTTCGCCGAGGCCCATAGCGACGACGACGTCCGTGAGGCCTTGGCCTATTCGGCCGCCCACGCGGTGCCGTTGTTGGTGATTGGCGGTGGCAGCAACTTGCTACTGACCCAGGACATCCCGGCGCTGGTGCTGCGCATGGCTACCCGAGGTATCCGCGTGCTGCACGATGACGGCACGCAGGTGGTGGTCGAAGCTGAGGCGGGCGAAGCCTGGCACCCCTTCGTGCTGTGGACACTGGAGCAGGGCTTCTGCGGCCTGGAAAACCTCAGCCTCATCCCCGGCACCGTTGGCGCAGCCCCCATGCAGAACATCGGCGCCTACGGGGTGGAGATCAAGGACGTATTTGCCGGCCTCACTGCGCTGGACCGCCACACTGGCAAACTGCGTGACTTCACTCTGGAAGAATGCAACTTCGCCTACCGCGACAGCCTGTTCAAGCACGAGACCGGACGCTGGCTGATTTTGCGGGTGCGTTTTGCCCTGAGCCGCGCCAGCCACCTCAAGCTCGACTACGGTCCGGTGCAACAGCGCTTGGCGGGGCAGGGGATCACCGACGCGACGCCAAGCGACGTCAGCCGTGCCATCTGCAGCATACGCCGGGAAAAACTGCCTGACCCGGCAGAACTGGGCAATGCTGGGAGCTTCTTCAAGAACCCACTGGTGTCCCAAGTACTGGCGGCTGAATTGCAAGCGCTGTACCCAGACCTGGTGGCCTACCCGCAAGCCGATGGGCAGATGAAGCTTGCGGCCGGCTGGCTGATCGACAAGGCCGGCTGGAAGGGCTTCCGTGACGGGGATGCCGGCGTGCACAAGCTGCAGGCGCTGGTGTTGGTCAACTATGGCGGTGCCACGGGGCACGACATTGCCAATCTGGCCCGGCGTATCCAGCAAGACATTGCACAGCGCTTCAAGGTTGATCTGGAAATGGAACCCAACCAGTACTGACCGGTTGCTCTCGGAGCGTTAGAAACAAAAATGCCCCGTATCTTTCGATACGGGGCATTTTTTATTGCACCAGCGATCAGTCGTCGCGGCTCATGATGCCGAAGATCTGCAGCAGGCTGACGAACAAGTTGTAGATCGACACATACAGGCTGACGGTCGCCATGATGTAGTTACGCTCACCACCGTGGATGATCGCGCTGGTCTGGAACAGGATGCACACCGAGGAGAACAGCACAAAACCTGCGCTGATCGCCAGTTGCAGCCCGCTGATCTGGAAGAACATGCCTGCAACCACGGCTGCCAGCAGCACGAAGAAGCCGGCGGTGATGAAGCCACCCAGGAAGCTCATGTCCTTGCGGGTGATCAGCACGTAGGCCGACAGACCACCAAACACCAGGGCCGTCATGGCAAACGCCGAGCTGACCACTTCCGCACCACCGGCCATGCCGAGGTAACGGTTGAGGATCGGGCCGAGGATAAAGCCCATGAAACCGGTCAAGGCAAACGCCGACACCAGACCCCAGGCCGAGTCACGCAGCTTGTTGGTCAGGAAGAACAGGCCATAGAAGCCAATCAGCACGACAAAGATATTCGGGTAGCCGACGCGCATCTGTTGGGCCACGAACGCCATCACGCCGCTGAATGCGAGGGTAAGGGCGAGCAAGCCATAGGTATTGCGCAACACGCGGCTGACTTCAAGCTGCTCAGCCTGCGCGTTACCATTCACTGCGTAATTCTGTTCGCGCATGGCGACACTCCTTCGGTTTTGAAACGTTCAGTCGCAAAGATCATAACAGACGCTCTGTAACAAGCGATGCCGAGTGTTTGACAGTGTGTTTCATTCGGGTATTATGGCGCCCGCTGAGACGGGATAGGCTACTATAATCCTGTGACGCACAAGGGAAATTGGCAGAGTGGTTGAATGCACCGGTCTTGAAAACCGGCGGACGTTAAGAGCGTCTCCAGGGTTCGAATCCCTGGTTTCCCGCCAAGATTCAAACGAAAGCCCCGCGAATGCGGGGCTTTTGTGTTTCTGGGGTTTGGGTGGGGTTCGACGGCTTTCCATTGGGCGTCCATAACGCTTGAGGTGTTCCAGAACTTTCCTATCTTGATGCCTTGTCCCGGCGCAAGCGCAACACAATCAGGGCGCATGCGCAGCGCGATCCCACGGTCATTACCCCATCAATTTTGTGACTTTTCTGACGAGCTTTTTCTCGTCATCTCATTGTTTTTTTACTATTATCGTCCATCTGCGAACTCAAGGAAGAGAGGCTGAGCGCCTTGAGACTGGTAGAAAATTCACACTTGATCATTGACGGTGTCATGACTTTTACCCAGAACCTAACGACTCAGCCAACCATAAAGACCTCTTGGTGAAACCGATGGATAAAATGTGTGGCGTCGTTGTAGTGGTAGGCCTTGCTCTCTCGGGATGCGTTACTAAAACTCCAGAAAAACCTAAAGTGGCTCCCCCTCCTGCCGTCGTCCAGCAAGCACCCTCTGAAGTCGCACCTTCGACACCCGCAAAATCGCCTGAGGGCTATGAGGCCGTCCCTGCTAACGCCAGTGCTGACGTCCCAATCGCTACCTATCCCAAAGCCGCTCCGGCGGAATCAGAGACAGGCCTGAACCAGAATCGCGCTGAGCAATGCCGTAAAGAGCTGGATGTCTTGAGGCTCTACAACAAAGCGTCTTATGCCAAATACGAAGCGGAATACCAGACCATTGCTGTCAAGACTGCCAAATACATGGAAGTCAAAGACTCGTTGGGTCCCGATCTGAACTACATGGTAATGCCCGCCTATCAATTCCAAATTCGTGAGTTCTGCTTCCGCGTCAAGACTCGTCTGTCGGAGCTGGTGCTTCGCCAAGCCAAGTAAGTATTCCGCGTCAGGGTGCGTCTTTACGCGTCAACGAAGCTCTGAATATGGCATCTATGTCTGGTGAAATGCTCGTTTCATGCGGCATTCAGCAAATAGTTTTCACTCGTTCGGCGGGAAAGCGCGCTTTATTTATACAAGACCGCGAAAGTAAAGGCCCCGACTAGTCGGGGCCTTTACTTTGAGCCGGCGCGGACTGCGTTTTCACACAGCCAGAATTGCGCAGCTTTGGTGTTTCTGGGGTTGAGTCGAAGCGTGGCGAAAACTGCAGGCTTATGTACATTTATGCCTAAGGTTTGCGAAACATCCGGCCAACCGACGTATGTGCGACGCGACGTCTCGACGTACACCCAATAACCATGTCAACGCTGGTTGGACCTTCGGTGTTGAAACGCGAGGCAGTGCCTTGCGTAGGTTGAGACCCGCAGTGACGCGCTGCCTCCTCCGACAAAAATGAGCAATTTAGTGTATTAAGTTTATTGGAGTGCTAAAGAGAAACCATCCTGATCTTGTGGTTTTTGACCCTGAACCTTGCTTCTGCCCAAGCGGAAAATGCTCGCTATTTAAAGATAGAAAGTTACTGCTAAATGATTTTGACCATCTTTCAAAACATGGCAGTAAGCTTTACATCGATAGCCTTCTCATCAGAGATGAGCAACCTTAGGTAGCAATCAGTGCGTTGATAGGGGGGCACGTACGGTTGTAGGTGCTCAGCGCGATCAATCCTTGGTGCACAATCGATGCCGGTAGCCAAGGAGTGAATACCTTGCCAGCCAGTCAGGGTTACGCGAAAGAAGTTTTCGCACTTAAGTCAAGGCGCCCACTCATTGAATCACGCATCATACCGTCAGAGACCACTTCTCACGAATAATCCTGCAAGGGGCATGCTGTGCTCCATGCAAAAAAGTGAGCGGCGTAGCCCCCAAGGAAGAAGCACCTGAATCCATAAGTGGAATAGCCGATGCCCAAAAAATGGGTTGACAGCGTCGTGGTTTCCAAAAAAAGCAAGGGTCGAGAAAGACTGTGCAGTGTCTGTACTAAAAATACGGTAAATCACGCAATTCTTCTGGTATCAAATTGACAGGCGTACAGGTGGTAGTTCATTCTTCGCAGCTTTTCGATAGCCATGTAATTGCATTTTCTATTTTGGTCGCGGCAAGGGCGAGTTATTGAGGTGACGGGCAGGCAGTTAAAGTCATTTTTAGGCGCTGCTATAGGTGAAAATTGTTTGATCGGGTGCACATCGTGTCTCGGTTACCAGTGCTTTAAGTCATCGTTGCTCTGTATTGTTGATCTTTCTTAAGTGTGAAAGAAGTATTGAGTCGATATTAAATCGTGAGCCTTGGAATGTTACCAAAAAAGCAGCAAGCGTTTAGAAAGGATATCAATGGGCTTCGCGCTTGGGCTGTCCTTACCGTTGTACTCTACCATTTTTCCGTTTTCGGTTTTAGAGGTGGATTCATCGGCGTTGATGTGTTCTTTGTCATTTCCGGATTTTTGATGACGGGGATTATATACAGAGCATTGAGCGCTCCGGGAGGCTCTCAGTTTTCCTTTATCAACTTTTATTTGGCCCGGGCTCGCAGAATAATTCCTGCCTTGTTAGCGGTGTGTATAGCACTTCTGATTGCAGGATGGTTTTATTTGCCCGCTGTTGATTATGGTGTGTTAGGCAAGCATGTCGCGAGTGCGTTGGGGTTTTATTCTAATTTTCAGTTTTTGAGTGAGGCCCGGTATTTTGATGCTGAGTCTTACGACAAATGGTTGCTTCATACCTGGTCTCTTTCGGTAGAGTGGCAATTTTATATTTTACTTCCATTATTCATGGCTGTGCTCTGGAAGCTCAGGCCCAGTAAAGCAGTGATGACGTTCGGTCTGGCTACATTGTTTGTTATGTCACTCTGTATTTCAGTGATTTTTTCCATCTCTTACCCGTCAGCCGCGTTTTATCTATTGCCCACGAGAGGGTGGGAGATGGCAGCAGGCGGCTTGGTTTATCTAACGGCGGAAAAATGCGACCTCCCTCAGAGGATGCGTCAATGTATTGAGCTAATTGGGTTTAGCCTGATAGTTGTTTCGGTGGCGATGCTGGATGTCACTGATGTATGGCCCGGTTCGCTCGCATTGATTCCTGTGCTTGGAACAATGATGGTTTTGATTGCTTCCAGGGAACGTTCGATATTGACATCGACTGCAATCGCTCAATGGTTGGGGAGTCGTTCTTATTCTATCTATTTGTGGCACTGGCCCATCGTAGTAGCGCTGGTCTATACCGAATATCAGAGTTCCGCAGTCGCTATCGGTTTAGGATTGTTAGGCACATTCGTTTTGGGCAGCCTGTCCTATTCAATGATTGAGAAAAGCAAGCTGTTCCTGTTCAGCCGTTTTTCGTCCCTGGTGACGTTGATCGTCTTTGTGATTCTTTCTGCCGTTTTCGCGGGTGTAGGTCTTTTTGTTAGCTTTGTCGGTGCGAATGTTGAAGGCAGGATTCCGCCTCGAGCGAATGCCGCGTTCGAGCAAGCGAATAATGTGGATGCCCGACATGAGCTGTGTAAGCATTTCGATCATTCTAAAATATACGACGCGGCCTCCATCACGGGTTGCACTTTTGGAGGCGAACACTTGGCAGCGATCACAATAGGTGATAGCCATGCTGGGGCGCTGGTAAAAGCCGTGGAGTTTGCGCTGCCGAGTAAAAACGATCATGTCTTGCAATGGACGCTGGATGCGTGCCCTACGGTACTGTCGAGTAAAACGACGGATGGGCTTGACGAGTGTGGTAAGTTTGTCGCCTGGGCGTTAGAGCAACAGAAAGTATTACCGAAAAACGTACCCCTGATCATTGTGAATAGGACTTCACTGTATGCGTTTGGACCCAACGAGTCCGATGATATCCTTAAGCGACTGCTAGCACCCATGTATTTTGAATCGCCCGATTCCCATGGGCTGCCAGAGCATCTGGAAAAAATGCGTGCTGGAATTATAGACACGGCGTGTGCATTCAAAGCAGACCGGGAAGTGTATTTAGTCAGGCCCATACCAGAGCAACGTATCAATGTGCCGAAATTCACCGGCCGAGCGTTACTATTCGGGGTAGAGCGAGATATTTCCGTTTCCATGGAGGAATACAAAAAGCGTAATGCGTTTGTTTGGGAGGCGCAGGATGCAGCGGTGGCCGCATGTGGCGTTAAGGTTCTCGACCCTCTGCCATTTCTGTGCGAAGAGCGTGCATGTCATGGTTCAAATGGGGGATTGCCCATCTATTACGATGATGATCATTTGAATCTGCGAGGTGCTGCATTGTTGGCGCCAATGTTTTCAACGGTATTTAAAAATAAAGAGTGATACTGCTTTTTTGTATGAAGTGGCCGCTTGGATAAAGTGGCCGTTTTATGCGCGTCTCATCGCTCGCTTGCAACCCGCAAGCGTTTCACCCGATACATCTCGCCATCCGCATGACTCAACAGCGTATCCGCATCCTCCCCATCCCCCGGGTAAAACGCCACACCAACACTGCAGGACGGCATCTTCACCCCGCCAAATTCAGCGCCCAGCGGCTCGGCCATGGCCGCGAGTATCTGCGCCACCTTGCCGGCAACCGCGTCCGGCGACTGGATATCGGTGATCAGCACCGTGAATTCGTCACCGCCCATCCGGGCCACCAGGTCGGTGTCGCGCACGCAGCGCTCCAGTCGTCGTGCAATCACACACAGCACGCGATCACCCATGGCATGGCCGTGCACGTCGTTGATGCCCTTGAAGTCATTGATGTCCAGAAACAGTAACGCGAGGGTGTGGTTGTGACTGCGTGCGGCTTGCAGGGCCTGGTCCAACCGATCGTTGAACAGTGATCGGTTGGTGAGGGCGGTCAGCGGGTCATGATGGGCGAGGAAGCGCAGCTCCTCCTCGGCCTGGGTGAGCGCAGTGACGTCCCGCGCGACGCCGATTCGTGCCCCCACCTCTTCGGACCAGAAGGCCGCCCATAGGATGTGCACGACGCTGCCATCCTTGCGGATGTAGCGATTGCGAAAGTCGACGTGGGGTTGGCCATTCATGACCCGGACAATGGAGGCTCGGGTGCGCGCCAGGTCTTGCGGGTGCATGTAGTGGGTGATCTGCGTGCCCGTCAGCTCTTCGGCACGGTAGCCGAGCAGTGCCTCACAGGCATCGCTGACGAAGACAATCACGTTATCGCTGTCGACGACGAAGACTGTATCCAGCATCAGGTGGATCAGTTTGGGATAAAGGGCTTGCAAGTCGACGGGCATGGGGCATCAGGCGTCCGGTTCGTATGGGTCGATCATAGCCCGATCATGCGGAGCGGCGGCGACGGCGCGGCCTATTTTTTATGGCGTGTTCGCCAGCCGGGCCTTGGTTGTGCAAGGCCGCTGACGAAACGTATGATCGCAACGAGCGACCTGCCTGGTCGCCAAGCCTCACCCCCAAAAAGGACATGAGCATGCAAAAGCACTTCGGTAATTCAGGCCTGTTCAAGGCTGCTTCGTATCTCTGCAACGAAACCCTCGGCAGCAGCATTGCCCGCTGGGAGTTGAAAAACAGTGCGTTGAATACGAAGGAGTTTTTGATATGTCCAAAGAATTACTCGGAGTTTCTGCTCTAGGGTTGATGGTAATCGGTGAGTTTTGTGCGATCTACAGTGAGGTAGTTACCGCCAGGCTGGCTCAGGCAGGCGATGGTTCGTGGCAAGGGTTCATCATGCCGGTGGTGGTGATGTGCTTTGCCGGCCTTTGTCTGTTGGGGGCTTACTGGCTGGGGTATCTGGCGGTCGGTGACATTTGGGTGGTCACGGTGGTGTCCATCACATCGTTATTGCTGCTGGAGCCTGTGGTGATTTGGGCATTGTTCCATGAAGTCCCCGGGCGGGGCGCGTTGATCGGCTTTTGCCTGGGCGCCTTGGGCATGCTCGCCACGGTCTTGCTGTAGCTGCACGTTCTGGCCCGGCATTGGGATGTCGGGCCAGTTTGCCGGTTTATCACGGGCAATACCTTCCACTACCGCGCCTGCGGTTGGGTGTTAAGGCAGTGATACTCAGCTCAGCAAAACAGCTGCGCCACCGAAAGCAGGCAAATCACCTGAACAACCATTTGTGCTCGAATTGGATGTTTCATTGCCGTCTCCCTCAATTACAGCTGCTGATGGGTATGCCGTCGGTGATGGAGACAACCGCGTCAGCCCCTCAAAGGTTGAACTGCCACCCTGGATCGCCGACAACACACGCAACTGTTACAAACAGTATAGACCCTGGAAAATATTCGTGGCGGCTGCGCCTTTTCACCGCCCCGGCGGCTTCTGCTTACAACTATCTCCCCACCGCCATTGCACTTTTCTGGATTTCTCCGCTCTATCCTTGTCCCAGCCCCGCCGATCCCCGCGTGGGCAGATGAGCCAGATCGGGTGCCGATGGATCGCACGTTTCCTTGTTTCAACCTTCGACGGATGCGCCAGCCCTTGTTGCTGGCGGCCGTGTTAATGCTCTGTGCCAGCGGTTGCAGCCAGCAGCAGGGGCGCGATATCGCCAAGCAGTTCAGCAATGGCAAGCCCGATGAGTTCTTCCAGACCAGTGTGGATCGCATGGCGACGCTGGGCATGCGTGACAACCTGCAAAGCCTGTATTTGCTGATGAATAAACTCTACCTGCGCAATCCCAGCCAATGGCGCCAGTCGGGTTATCCGGATGCGGTTACGGCGGCGCGGGAGATTCGCCAGGCCATCGAGCAACGGCGCGCGCTACCCGCCCTTGGGGAGCGTCGTGATTTGGTGGCGCTGAGCTATTCCTTGAGCCCGGAATTCAAGGGCGATCGGGTTGGCGCGTTTATCTATGCGATCGGCAGCATGATCGTCACCGCCCACGGCGGGCGCACCGAGTTCTACATCACCGACTCGATCAACCCGCAGTTCGTCAGCAATGCCGCGCGCAATATCGAGAAGGCCACCTGGCTGTTAAGCAAACGCCAGGATGCGAATGGCGTGCTGCTGCTGTTTTCCAATGAGATATCGGAGGAGGGCAGCAACCTGAGTTTTGCGGTGGAGTTCGGCAAGATTGTCGCGCGCCTCGACCTGCTGACCCAGATGCTCGACGAGCGCTACCGCCGCATTGGCCTGAACTATGCGCAGAGCTTGTTGCTGATGAATTTCCTGCCAGTGCAGTGACCCGTGTACGGGCACGCAACACCGTCATTCATTCCCCTGAACGCTTGTTTATCCCTGATGATGGGTGCGGTGTTTCCCTTTCCTCTGTAGGAAGTGGCCTATCTTGCCTCCCCGTGCTTGAAACACCCTGCGGTCATCAATAGCCTCGGATTTTTCCGAAAGAGAGAGGCCTCCAGCATGGGTAAGCAAAAAACGGTTTGGCCTACTGATCGCGAAATACGTTTGCGCTTTATCCTCTTCGCCGTGATCGATGCAGCGAGTGTCCAGGGCGTTTCCGCCGACGTGTTGCTGCCGGCACACAAGCTGCTGCGCGAATCACCGACCGAGGCGCAGTTGCTCGAGGTGCTGGGTGAGATACTGGACACTGATGAAATGTATGGTTTTCGGCTCCCGCCTGGGTCGGAAGCGGAAGAGTTGATGCACACGTTAAGGAAAACTGAGCACTAGTTGCGCCCTGTTAGATCGTTTATTTCCATAAGGTTGGTCGAGAATCCAGGATCGAATATCCATAGAGTCGTTTTGCATCGTTCAACAATCAGGATGAATGCCATAACGACGAAATCCTCATCATCACATCCAGCGCAGCTGTTTTCTTCCGCTAAGCTTCCCCCCGAACATCCATTCCTGCTGCTCTGCTGCCGTCTTGCGCCGCCCTCCGGCGTCTCTAGAATCGGCCCCAGAACTTACTCATTTCCTGTCGATTACGGAGTTTCGAAGATGATGAATGCCATGCAGATGCCGATGAACACCTCCATGCCCATGATGCCGATGATGGGCATGCCGATGATGATGGCCACCATGAAGTGCGAAATGGCTGCGGACGCCATGATGTGCACCATGAAGCCGGCTGCCGGTATGGACATGGCTCAGTTCAAGACCAACGCTGAAATGATGGCGATGATGATGAACTGCGGCATGCCGATGATGATGCAGTGCGCCAACATGTCGATGATGTGCATGTCGGCCGACGCCATGGCCATGATGACCGGCATGAACATGATGCCGATGATGGGCATGCCAATGCCGATGATGAAGTGCGTGATGGAATGCACCCTGATGGGCGACAGCATGATGTGCAAAATGATGCCGATGCCAGGCATGAGCATGGCCATGATGGAAAACTGCTGCATGCTCATGAACAAAATGATGAACGACTGCGCCATGCCGATGATGATGAGCTGCAACGGCATGCCGATGATGTGCTGCACCTGCTGATAGGTCCCGCACTCAAAAAAAACGCCCCGATTATTCGGGGCGTTTTGCGTTTCAATCCAGGCGTTCGGGGTAGGTAATCACCAGGAACGCCACGGCCTCGCTGTCTGCCGGGTTGCGGTAGCGGTGGGGCTGGTCGGCATAGAACAGGATCGAGTCGCCGGTTGAAAGCAAATAGCGCGCGTCGTTGACGCTGACTTCCAGCACGCCTTGGGCCACCACCAGGTTTTCCTGGATGCCGGGACCATGGCCTTCGGAAACTTCCTCGCCCAATGCGCGCAGGCGGATCTCGTAAAACTCGGACTGGCGCGCGGTATCGTAGGGAAACAATGCCCGGCTGATAAACGCGCCATCGGCACTCACCAGGCGCTTGCTCTGTTGCGCCGGCAGCACTTCCACCCCCTCGAAGGCTCGGTCCTCCAGGAACGCCGCTACGGACACCTTCAAGCCCTTGGCAATCTTGCACAGCACCTTGATTGACGGCACGCTGCGCCCGGATTCGATCTGCGCCAGCATTGCCCGGCTCACGCCACAGGCACGCGCCAACCCATCCAGGGACAAGTGGCGTTTGCTGCGCAGGCGTTGCAGGTTGTGGGCGACGCACAGGCTGATCACGTCGTCGTCAGTGCTGGGTTTGGGCAGGGGGGCAGGCGGTTCGGGAAGCACGTGCAGGAAATTCATCGGCCTTACGCCCGGCGAGTATCGCTGGACGCAGCAGCCTGGGCAGTAAACACCGCCAGCCCGGCACGCGCTGCGTACATCGCCCACATCAACTCGGCCGCTGCACGCGCCTGGCGGCGTTTACGGTGGAGCGTGAAGTCGATGATCGTGGCGGATGTCTGCATGGGGGCGGTCTCATGGTACGTGGTTGACTCAGTGGCTCCACAGTAATGCTTGGGGGTTATTTCTTTAAATACTGAGTTTGCATGTGTTAATTCGATTTCGGACTTAGAAAAGAATCCACGTCCGACGCTGTTGTGGGAAAGGTCTGGTCCGTTAATAAGGAGTGACTTGGCGGGCGTGCCTGTCTTCCCACCACGTGCCCCCCGAATTCCAAGGACCCGCCCCATGCTGCTGCGCCAACCTCCGTTCCTTCTTGCCGCCCTGACGTTAAGCTCGCTGGTGCACGCCGAAGACCTGCAATTGGCCCCGGTCGAAGTCACCAGCAGCGAAGCCAGCGCCGGTGAAGTGGCCCAGGCGCAGCTCAAGAGCGTGCCCGGCGGCACCCATTACATCGACATGGACAACGTGCAGCAGGGCAGGGTGAGCACCAACGAAGACGTGTTCAAGTACCAGGCCGGGGTGTATGCCAAGGCGGCGAATAATGAAGGGGTAAAACTCTCGATTCGCGGCTCGGGCCTGAACCGCAGCCCCGGTGCCCATGCCTCCGGCCTGTACGAAATGTTCGACGGCCTGCCACTCACCGGCCCCGGCGGTACGCCCTATGAACTCAAAGACCCGTTGTGGCAAAGCCGGGTGGAAGTACTGCGCGGCGCCAATGGTTTCGATCAGGGCGCGTTGGCCCTGGGTGGCGCAGTCAACTACGTGACACGCACCGGTTACGACGCTCCCAAGCTGCAATTGCGTTACGAAGCGGGCAGCAAAGGCTATGCCCAGCGCGAGATCAGTTCGGGCCAGGTGCTGGGGGATGCCGACTACTACATCAGCCTTACCGACTCCGAGTCCGACGGTTACCAGCGCCAGAGCGCCGGCACTGGCAAGGGCGTGGCGGCCAACTTCGGCTACCGCTTCAACCCGGACCTGGAAACCCGTTTCTATTTCCGCTACCGCGAAACCACCAACGACACCCCCGGCAAGCTCACCCGTGCCCAGATCAGCCATGACCCACGCGCGGCCAACAGCCTCAACGCCGCCCGCGACTCCAAGCGCCTGCAGCCGGGTTCCACCTGGATCGCCAACAAGACCACCCTGCAGCTGGATGACAATGCCCGGGTCGAAGTCGGCCTGGCCTACCACGATTACCCGATGGACCTGCGCGAAGGCACCAACCGCCTGAAAGTCGCCTACACCGACATCAGTAGCACCCTCAACTACATCCGCCAGGACACGCTGTTCGGCCACGACAGCAAGACCACGCTCGGCCTGCGCACCACCCAGGCGATGCCCAACAACGGCGCTTCGGAGTATGTACGCACGCCTTCCGGTAACACTGCCGGCTACACGCCTGGCACCAAGACCCGTGACTACAGCTACCTGGGCTCCGACACCGTGCTGCATATCGGCAACGACCTGGAACTGGTGCCTGACCTGTGGCTGACCACCGGCCTGGCGGCGATCTATACCCGTCGCGAAACCCAGGTCACTTATCCCGAAGGCCAGGCACCGCTCAGCCAACACGACTGGGACTACGCGCCGCGCGTCGGCCTGCGTTACGACTTCACCCCGCAATTGCAGGTGTACGGCAACCTGAGCCGCTCGGTGGAGCCGCCGCACGCCTGGTCGATGATCTGGGGCTCCAACAAATATTTCCCCACAGGCAGTGGACCGGCCACCGGTTTGCAGCGCGAAGGCGTGAGCCTGAAAAACCAGACCGCCACCACCCTGGAGATCGGTGGCCGTGGCGAAGCCTGGCTCGGCCAGTGGGACCTGGCGCTGTACCGCTCCGAAGTGCGCCACGAACTGCTCACCGTGGAAACCCAGGCACAGACCTCCACCAGCAATGCCATCGTCGCCGAGTCCAACGCCAGCCCCACCGTGCACCAAGGCGTTGAGCTGAGCCTGCTCAGCCCGTTGTGGGACGGTGGCCGCAACGGCCAGGTCGCCGTGCGCCAGGCCTACACCTTCAGTGACTTCCACTACCGTGACGATGACCGCTTCGGCGACAACACCTTGCCCGGCATTCCCAAGCACTATTACCAGGCCCAAGTGCGCTACAGCCACCCGACAGGCTTCTACACCAGCCTCAACACCGAGCATTCCTCCAGGGTGGCGGTGGACTACGCCAATTCCTACTACGCCGCGTCCTACACCATTCTCGGCGCTACCTTCGGCTACGACGCACCCAAGCAAGACTGGCAAGCCTGGGTCGACCTGCGCAACCTGACCAACCGGCGCTACGCCAATACCGTCACGCCGGGTTACGACGACAAGGGGCTGGACGTCGCGCGCTCCACGCCGGCGGATGGCCGTGGCATCTACACCGGCGTGTCCTGGAGCTGGCGCTAAAGGAACGTAATTTTTAAAACACCTCCGTTCCACTGTAGGAGCCCGGCTTGCCGGCGAAGGCGATCTTAAGGGCGCCATCGCCGGCAAGCCGGGCTCCTACAATGGGCAGCATCCGACATAGGAGTGACACTTGCTCCTACACCGTTTTACTGGCATTGTTTGCGCAATTGGTAACATTTCCCATTTGAGATCTTTTTGCGCATGCATGACATTCCGGCCGCGCTGGGCGACTCCGTCCGGCAGCAGACCCTCACGGCGATGTACAGCGAGCACCACGGCTGGTTGCACGGCTGGCTGCGCAAGAAACTCGGATGCTCCCAGCATGCCGCCGACCTGGCCCATGACGCGTTCATCCGCGTGCTGATGCTGGCCGAGCCGCAGTCGATCAAGGAACCTCGTGCTTTCCTGGCCACCACGGCAGGGCGGCTGTTGATCGACGGCGCCCGTCGTCGCCGTATCGAAAAAGCCTACATGGAAGCCCTGGCGGTCCAGTGCGAAGACGCCGGCATGCCCGACCCCGCCGCGATTCACGTGGCGCTGCAAGCGCTCGAACGCATTGCCGAGATGCTCGCCGGCCTGCCGGCCAAGGCCCGCGAAGCGTTCCTGCTGAGTCGCCTCGATGGCCTGACCTACAGCGAGATCGCCACGCGCCTGGACGTGTCGTCCAGCACCGTCAAAAACTACATCTCCAGCGCCCTGGTGCATTGCTACCACAGCCTGCACCCGGCCGACCCGCTGGCATGAGTTCCGAACAGATCATCCAGCAGGCGGCGCAGTGGCTCACGCGCCTGCACGACGAAGCCGTCACCGACGCCGATCGCCAGGCTTTCAACGCCTGGCGCCAGGCCGACCCGCGCCACGAAGTGGCTATCGAGCGCATGAGTGCGCTGTGGGGTAGCCTCGATGCGTTGCCCGCCAAGCCCGCGCGCATTGCCCTGAACCGTGCCTTCACCCCGCGACGTCCACGTGGCACGCAGGTGGTGGGCTTGCTCGGTGTGGTCCTGTGCGGTTGGCTGGGCCTGCAACACCTGCCCCTCTGGATGGCTGACCAGCGCACCGGCATTGGTGAGCGCCGGCAGATCGCCCTCGAAGACGGCAGCCAGTTGCAGCTCAACAGCAACTCGGCGGTGGACGTGAAGTTCGACGGCCATCAACGGGTGATCGAACTGCTGCAGGGCGAGCTCTGGGTAGACGTGGCCAAGGATACGCAACGGCCTTTCGTGGTGCGTACCGACCAGGGCACCGCCACTGCGCTGGGCACGCGTTACCTGGTCAAGCGCGCGGTAGACGGCACCACGGTGGTGACGGTGATCGAGTCCACGGTAGCGGTCAAAGGCGAGACCCTCGATGGGGTCAAGGTCAAGGCCGGCCAGCGCTCGGTCCTCGACCATGGCCGCGCGCAGCCGCCGCAAGCGGTCAACGATGGCGACCCCGACGCCTGGACCCGTGGCCTGCTCAAGGTCAACGACCAACCCCTGAGCGAGGTCCTGCAAACCCTCTCCAGCTATCGCCACGGCATGCTGCGCTTCGATCCACAGGCCCTGCAGAACCTGCGGGTGTCCGGCGTGTTCAAGCTCGACGACACGGCAGCGGCGCTGTCGTCATTGGCGGATAACCTGCCGATCCAGGTGGAGTACTTCACCGACCTGCTGGTGGTGGTCAAGCCGCGCTAGGGCTGGCGCAGGCGCTTGTACAGGGTATTGCGGCTCACCCCCAGTTCGCGCGCCAGGTGGGAGATATTCCCACCGACGGCCTTCAGGCGCTGGTTGAGGTCGATGCTGTCATCCAGGTACTCACTGATGGGCTGCGGTGGTTCCACTTTCAAGTCGACAAAAAAATCATCCGGCAGGTGCTCCGGGCGGATCGGCTGTTCTTCGGCCATCGCCAGCGCCACCTGCAACACGCTGCTCACCTGGCGCAGGTTCCCCGGCCACGGGTGCTGCTCGAACAGCGCCAGCACGTCAGCGCTCAGGCCTGCCCACTGGGTTGGCTCGCGGTGTTGCTGCCACAGTTGCTGGAACAGCGCCTGCTTGTCGGTGCGCTCGCGTAGGGGCGGCAGTTCCAGGGTCAGGCCGCCGATGCGGTAGTACAAATCTTCACGAAAACGTCCGGCCTGCACCAGTTCGCGCAGTGCGCGGTTGGTGGCCGAGATGATGCGCAAATCCACCGGGAACAACTCGCTGCTGCCCACTGGTTGTACGCAACGTTCCTGCAGCACCCGGAGCAAGCGGGCCTGGGTGGGCAGTGGCATGTCACCGATCTCGTCGAGAAACAGCGTGCCCTTGTCGGCCTTGCGGATCAGGCCAATGCTGCCTTTTTGATTGGCGCCGGTGAAGGCGCCTTTTTCATAGCCGAACAGTTCCGACTCCACCAGCTCGGCCGGAATCGCCGCGCAGTTCACCGCGATAAACGCCTTCTGGCTGCGCGAACTGGCCTGGTGCAAGGCTTTGACGAACACTTCCTTGCCCACGCCGGTTTCGCCGTGGATCAGCAGCGGAATATCTTTTTCCAGCAACCGCTCGGCCTGGCGCACGGCTTTCTCTACGCGCATATCGCCAAAATGCAACGTCTTGAGGCCAATGGAGGCAGGCTTTGGCGGCGTCGGTTCAGTAAACACCCGCGCCTGCACCGGCATTTGCCTGGGCCGCTTCAACAAGCACTGGAAGCGATTACGCCCTGCGGCTTGCAGGGAAAAGGGCAGGCCTTCCGGTTGGTTCAACAGCTCCAGCAGCGACACTTTGAACAGGCTGTCGATCATCACCCGCGACAGGCTGATGCCCAGCAGGTTGTCGGCACGTCGGTTGGCCGACAGCACCTGGCCGCTTTCATCAAAGATCAGCAGGCCGGCCCATTGGCTATCCAGGTTACTGAGACCGGTATTGAAGGTCAGTTGGAAGTGTTCGCCGCGAAACAGGTTGAGGATCAGCCGGTTCTCCACGGTCTGGCTCATCATCTTGACCATGCCCAGGGTGTGGGAGGGCGGCAGGTAGCTGTCGCTGGACACGTCCAGCACCGCGATGATCTCGCGCTGGGCATCGAAGATCGGCGCCGCCGAGCCGGTCATGAAGCGGTTGGCCTTGAGGAAGTGTTCATCGTGTTCGATATGCACCGCCTGGGCGCAGGCCAGCGCGGTGCCGATGGCATTGGTGCCGCTGGAGCGCTCCATCCAGCTGGCGCCGGGGTTGAAGCCCCTGGCCAGCTTGGGTTCGATAAAACGCTGGGTGCCCCAACTGGTCAGCACCTGGCCCTGGTTGTCGGCCAGCATGATCAGGCAGTTGGAATTACTGAGGATGTTTTCGTAGTAGGGCAGCACTTCCTGATGCGTGGTCTGTACCAGCGAGTGCTGGCTCTCCAGCAATTGGCTGATGCCCTCGGCGGGAAGCTGGTCGAAACTGGGCGTGCTCTGGTGGTCCAGGCCGAAGGCGCGGCAACGGCGCCAGGATTCCTGGATAAGGGTGTCGTGAGCCAGTGGTTCGGCCATGGTGCGACCTTCATTTTTATTGTTATTGGGCTTGCACAATCTACCTGACGAAACCGGATCAAAATGTGGGAGCGGGCTTGCTCGCGAATGCGTTGGACCAGTCGACCTATGTATTGACTGACACACTGCTTTCGCGAGCAAGCCCGCTCCCACATTTGCCCTGTTTCGGTCATGAGAGTGTTGTTCAGGACTGTTCATTGTCAAGGGCCTGAGTGTTCAGTTGTTCAGCCTGTGATGTTCATTTCTGTTCACACCTGAACACCCCGTTTAGCCCATTTCCTTGCACATCAAGCACTTGCCGTTTTGGCACGAAACTCGCTCTGACAGCTGGCCAGATTCATTCCAATAATAAAAAGGTCGTGTCATGTCATTGACCCTGGAACATGTCTCCCGCGTTGTCGAAGGCCAGACCTGGATCGACGACGCCAACCTGCGCTTCGAAGCCGGTTCCTTCAACGTCTTGCTCGGCCGTACGCTGTCCGGCAAGACCAGCCTGATGCGCCTGATGGCCGGGCTGGACAAGCCCGACAGCGGTCGCATCCTGATGAACGGCGTGGATGTCACGCAAAAACCGGTGCGCCTGCGCAACGTGTCGATGGTCTATCAGCAGTTCATCAACTACCCGACCATGACCGTGTTCGAGAACATCGCCTCGCCGTTGCGCCAGGCCGGTGTGTCCAACGAGCTGATCCAGAGCAAGGTGCTGGAAACCGCCAGGATGCTGCGCATCGAGAAATTCCTCCAGCGTCACCCGCTGGAACTCTCCGGTGGCCAGCAGCAACGCACGGCGATGGCCCGCGCGCTGGTCAAGGACGCCGAGCTGATCCTGTTCGACGAGCCGCTGGTGAACCTGGACTACAAACTGCGCGAAGAGCTGCGTCAGGAAATGCGCGAGCTTTTTGCCGCGCGCCACACCATCGCCATCTACGCCACCACCGAACCCAACGAAGCCCTGGCCTTGGGCGGCACCACCACCATCCTGCACGAAGGCCGGGTGATCCAGAGCGGCAAGGCCGCCGAGGTCTATCACCAGCCGCAGACCGTGCTGGCCGCCGAGCTGTTTTCCGAGCCGCCGATCAACCTGATGCCGGGGCGTATCAGCGGCAATGAAGTGAGCTTCGCCAATTTCGTGCACTTCCCGCTCAACGTCGACCTGCGCCCCATCGGCGAAGGCGAGTTCCGTTTCGGCGTACGTCCCAGCCATATCAGCCTGGTGCCGAGCAACGACGACGACTTGGAGCTGGCGGTGACCGTGGAGGTCGCCGAGATCAGCGGTTCGGAAACCTTCCTGCACGTGCGCAGTGAACACTTCCTGTTGGTGCTGCACCTGCCGGGGGTGCACGAATACGACGTCGACGCGCCGATCCGCGTGTACATCCCCACCCATAAACTGTTTGTGTTCGATGGCCAGGGCCGTTTGGTCCAGGCCCCCGGGCGCCGTGTCGCGAGGGTTGCCTGATGGCCGAGATCCATTTGCAGAACCTGGCGCATAGCTATAGCCCTACGCCGAGCGGCCCCGAGGACTACGCCATTCGGGAAATGAACCACGTGTGGGAGCAGGGTGGGGCCTACGCCTTGCTCGGGCCGTCGGGCTGCGGCAAGTCGACCTTGCTCAATATCATCTCCGGCCTGCTCAGCCCGTCCGAAGGCCAGGTGCTGTTTGACAGCAAAGTGGTCAACGACCTCACCCCGGAAAAACGCAACATCGCCCAGGTGTTCCAGTTCCCGGTGGTGTACGACACCATGACGGTGTTCGACAACCTGGCGTTCCCGCTGCGCAACCAGGGCATGGCCGAGGCGAAGATCCACAGCAAAGTGCAGGAAATTGCCGAGGTCCTTGACCTGCAAAACCTGCTGACCAAAAAGGCCCGCAACCTTACCGCCGACGAAAAACAGAAAGTCTCCATGGGCCGTGGCCTGGTGCGCGACGACGTGTCGGCGATCCTCTTCGATGAGCCGCTGACGGTGATCGACCCGCACCTCAAGTGGAAGCTGCGGCGCAAGCTCAAGCAGATCCATGAGCAGTTCAACATCACCATGGTCTACGTCACCCACGACCAGCTGGAGGCCTCGACCTTCGCCGACAAGATCGCGGTGATGTACGGCGGGCAAATCGTACAGTTCGGCACGCCGCGCGACCTGTTCGAACGGCCGAGCCACACCTTTGTCGGCTATTTCATCGGCAGCCCTGGGATGAACCTGATCGAGGTGCAGGCCGAGGCGGGCGGGGTGCGGTTTGCCGACACCTACCTGCCCTTGCCAGAGGCCTTGCAGCAACGCATTGCCAACACCGAGTACAAAAAGTTGCAGGTTGGTATCCGTCCGGAATTCATCCACGTGTGGGACGAGCACAATCCCGACGCCCTGCAGGCCGAGGTCACACACCTGGAAGACCTCGGCACCTACAAGATCATTACCCTCAACCTCGACGGCGCGCTGCTCAAGGTGCGCCTGGCCGAAGACAAACCGGTGCCCGAGGGCAAGGCCTCCATCAGCTTTCCCGCGCAATGGCTGATGGTGTATGCCGACGACTACCTGCTGGAGGTGCAGCCATGAACAAGGTGCAGAACAACAAGGCCTGGTGGCTGGTGTTGCCGGTGTTCCTGCTGGTGGCGTTCAGTGCGGTGATCCCGATGATGACCGTGGTCAACTACTCGGTGCAGGACATCTTCGACCAGTCCAGCCGCTACTTCGTCGGCGCCGACTGGTACAAGCAGGTGCTGCTCGACCCGCGCCTGCATGATTCGCTGCTGCGTCAGTTCATCTACTCAGCCTGCGTGTTGCTGATCGAGATCCCGCTGGGCATCGCCATCGCCCTGACCATGCCGACCAAGGGCCGCTGGTCGTCGCTGGTGCTGATCATCCTCGCCATCCCGCTGCTGATCCCGTGGAACGTGGTGGGCACCATCTGGCAGATCTTCGGCCGCGCCGACATCGGCCTGCTGGGCTACAGCCTCAATGCGTTGGGCATCAGCTACAACTACGCGGCCAACACCATGGACGCCTGGGTCACGGTGCTGGTGATGGACGTGTGGCATTGGACGTCGCTGGTGGCGCTGCTGTGCTACTCCGGCCTACGGGCGATTCCGGATGTGTACTACCAGGCCGCGCGGATCGATCGTGCTTCGGCCTGGGCGGTGTTCCGACATATCCAGTTGCCAAAGATGAAGAGCGTGCTGCTGATCGCGGTGATGCTGCGGTTCATGGACAGCTTCATGATCTACACCGAACCTTTCGTCCTGACGGGCGGCGGGCCGGGTAACGCCACCACGTTCTTGAGTCAGACCCTGACCCAGATGGCCGTAGGCCAATTCGACCTGGGCCCGGCGGCGGCGTTTTCGCTGGTGTACTTCCTGATCATCCTGTTGGTGTCCTGGCTGTTCTACACCGCCATGACCCACTCCGACGCCAACCGCTGAGGCCGCCAACATGAACAAGAGAAAGCTGATACCGCTACTGATCTACATCCTGTTCCTGCTGGTGCCGATCTACTGGCTGCTGAATATGTCCTTCAAGAGCAACACCGAAATCCTCGGCGGGCTGACGCTGTTTCCGCAGGACTTCACCCTGGCCAACTATAAGGTGATCTTCACCGACCCGAGCTGGTACACCGGCTACCTCAACTCGCTGTACTACGTGAGCCTGAACACAGTGATCTCCCTGAGCGTGGCGCTGCCAGCGGCCTATGCGTTCTCGCGCTACCGTTTCCTGGGTGACAAGCACCTGTTCTTCTGGCTGCTGACCAACCGCATGGCGCCACCGGCGGTGTTTCTGCTGCCGTTCTTCCAGCTGTATTCGTCCATCGGCCTGTTCGACACGCACATCGCCGTGGCCCTGGCGCACTGCCTGTTCAACGTGCCGTTGGCGGTGTGGATCCTCGAAGGCTTCATGTCCGGGGTGCCCAAGGAAATCGACGAAACCGCCTACATCGACGGCTACTCGTTTCCCAAGTTCTTCGTGAAGATTTTTATCCCGTTGATCGGCTCCGGCATCGGTGTGACGGCGTTTTTCTGCTTCATGTTTTCCTGGGTCGAGTTGTTGCTCGCGCGCACCCTGACCTCGGTCAACGCCAAGCCCATTGCGGCGGTGATGACGCGCACGGTGTCGGCGTCGGGTATCGATTGGGGTGTGCTGGCGGCGGCGGGGGTGTTGACTATCCTTCCCGGCATGCTGGTGATCTGGTTTGTTCGCAACCACGTGGCCAAGGGCTTTGCCCTCGGCCGGGTCTGAGGAGTCGATGATGGAATGGATGGCCTGGACCACCCCCACTGCGCTGTTCTTTGGTGCCATAGCCCTGATCCTCGCGGGCATGACCACCTGGGAACTGCGCTCGCCGAGCATCCCCCGGCGTGGTTTTTTACCGATCAGCACCACCCGTGGTGATCGCTTGTTTATCGGTCTTCTCGGCAGCGCCTACCTGCATTTGCTGGTCATCGGCGTTACCGACTGGAGCATCTGGGTGGCGTCCGCGCTCTCCCTGGTATGGCTGTTGAGTGTGATGCGTTGGGGCTGATGCCCTTGTGAATAAACAACCTGGAGGTCTCTATGTTGAATAAGAACAATAAGCTGCGACATAGCATTTCATTGGCCGCCGTACTGGCCCTGAGCGGTTTGAGCGCCTCGGCCTGGGCCGATGCGTACGAAGATGCCGCGAAAAAATGGATCGGCAGCGAGTTCAAACCGTCCACCCTCACGGCCGAACAGCAGCTTGCCGAACTCAAGTGGTTCATCAAGGCTGCCGAACCCTTTCGTGGGATGAAGATCAACGTGGTGTCGGAAACCCTCACCACCCACGAATACGAGTCCAAGGTGCTGGCCAAGGCGTTCAGTGACATCACCGGGATCAAGCTCACCCATGACTTGCTGCAAGAAGGCGACGTGGTGGAGAAGCTGCAAACCCAGATGCAGTCCGACAAGAATATCTACGATGGCTGGGTCAACGACTCGGACCTGATCGGTACGCACTTTCGCTACGGCAAGACCGAATCCATCACGGACTTGATGGCCAATGAAGGCAAGGATTTCACCTCGCCGACCCTGGATATCAAGGACTTCATCGGCATTTCCTTCACCACCGCGCCTGACGGCAAGATCTACCAACTGCCTGACCAACAGTTCGCCAACCTCTACTGGTTCCGCGCCGACTGGTTCGAGCGCCCAGAGCTGAAAGCCAAGTTCAAGGAAAAATACGGCTACGAACTCGGCGTGCCGGTGAACTGGTCGGCCTATGAAGACATCGCCAAGTTCTTCAGCGAAGACGTCAAGGAAATCGACGGCAAGCGCGTGTACGGGCACATGGACTACGGCAAGAAAGACCCGTCCCTGGGCTGGCGCTTCACCGATGCCTGGTTCTCCATGGCCGGTGGTGGCGACAAGGGCCTGCCGAACGGCTTGCCGGTGGACGAGTGGGGCATTCGCGTCGAGGACTGCCACCCGGTCGGCTCCAGCGTCACCCGCGGCGGTGACACCAACGGCCCAGCCGCCGTGTACGCCACCCAGAAATACGTGGACTGGATGAAAGCCTACGCGCCACCGGAAGCGGCGGGCATGACCTTCTCCGAATCCGGCCCGGTGCCGTCCCAAGGCAACATCGCCCAGCAGATCTTCTGGTACACCGCGTTTACGGCCGACATGGTCAAGCCGGGCCTGCCCGTGGTGAATGCCGACGGCACGCCGAAATGGCGCATGGCGCCTTCGCCTGTCGGACCTTACTGGGAAAAGGGCATGAAGAAGGGCTATCAGGACGTAGGCTCCTGGACCTTCCTCAAGTCCACGCCCGAGAAACAGAAACTCGCGGCCTGGCTCTACGCGCAGTTCGTGACCTCGAAAACCGTGTCGCTGAAGAAAACCATCGTCGGCCTGACGCCGATTCGTGAGTCCGACATCAACTCCCAGGCCATGACCGACATGGCACCGAAGCTGGGTGGCCTGGTGGAGTTCTACCGCAGCCCGGCCCGGACCGAGTGGTCGCCGACCGGCACCAACGTGCCGGACTACCCACGCCTGGCGCAACTGTGGTGGAGCAACATCGCCGCCGCCGCCAGCGGCGAGAAAACCCCGCAACAGGCGCTCGACAACCTGGCCAAGGAACAGGACGCGATCATGACACGCCTGGAGCGCTCCAAAGTGCAACCGGTGTGCGGCCCGAAAATGAACCCCGAGCGTGATGCGCAATACTGGTTCGACCAGCCGGGCGCACCTAAACCGAAACTGGCCAACGAGAAGCCCAAAGGCGAAACCGTTAACTACAACGACCTGCTCAAGCAGTGGGAGGCTGCACGCAAGTAAACACCCCTGTCATTACTGATTGTGGTGAGCGGGCTTGCCCCCTCACCACTTGTGTTCTTTCAGCCAATCCGCACCGGCGAAAAACCAAACACGGCAACCGCCGATCCGCACATTCCCAACCCTGATTGAATTTTCCGCACACCCCGATGCTCTTCACTTTAGAAGCGTGTGGTTCTGAGCGCTCTTGCGGGGCCTCCTTGTCGGGAGGCCTGGTTGTATCGGACTTTGCGGAAACTGCCATCATGACGCTTCTCACAGCGCTGTCGGGCCAGCCGGCCTCTCTCACTCATTCGGTTTGCGGCCAGTACCACGGGCTTTACCAGCAGCTCTATGGTGAAGGCCAGGGCGCGCACGAGGCTGCGCGGGATTTCCTGCAGGCGCAGTTGGCGCAGGTGCAAGACGCGCCCAGCGAGCTGCCGCCGGTGCCCGAGCAACTGCCCGGCTGGATCGAACAGCGTTGCACCGAGGTGGCCCAGGCCTATGCTGATTACCTGGAGCAACGCCAGCAAGGCCAGCCACGTCGCTACTTCCAGAACAAGGCGCATGCGCTGTACTTCTTGCAGCGCGTGGCCCCGACCAAACAGGTCGACGGCGCCTGGCTCAATGGCCTGTTGCGCCATTGGCAAGACCCGCGCTTCGACGGCCTGCTCACCACCTACCTTGAAGAGCTGGGCGACGGTGAGGCGGCCCAGAACCATGTGGTGATCTACCGCAAGTTGCTCAGCGAACACGATGCCGACAGCAACGCGGGCCTGGAAGACGCACATTACCTGCAAGGTGCGCTGCAGATGGCTCTGGGGCTGTGCGCTGAAGACTTCTTGCCGGAGATCATCGGCTACAACCTCGGCTATGAGCAGCTACCCCTGCACCTGTTGATCACGGCCTTTGAGTTGAGCGAACTGGGCATCGACCCCTATTACTTCACCCTGCACGTGACCATCGACAACGCCAGCAGCGGCCATGCGTGCAAGGCGGCGCAGTCGGTGCTGAACCTGTTGCCGCTGGGCGAGGGCAGGGCGGACTTCTATCGCCGGGTGGCCGAGGGTTATCGCCTCAACGACCTGGGGCCGGGGACAACGGCCGTCATCAACGGCTTCAACCTGCAGGACGAAGTGGTCGCCATGCTTGAGCGCAAGCGCACCTTCGGCCAGCACATGCATTCGGACTATTGCCGCTTCGAAGGTAAGACCGTCAACCAATGGCTGGGCCAGCCGGGGCAGATCGGCGCCTTTCTCCAGGCCCTGGAAGACAAGGGTTGGATCAAGCGCGATCAGGACCCGGCCGAAAGCCGCTTCTGGCAATTGATCGAAGGGGCGGGCGCGGCGATGTTCGGCGTGTTCAGTGGCTATGAAAAGCAGGTGCTGCACGACTGGATCGCCGGCGATTGGACCAGCGACCAACGCGTGCCGCCCGTACGGCCCGGACGCGGTAGCCGGTTCTCCCGCGAGCAGCATCGCCCGGCGGATCCCGACACCCAGGCGCTGGTGGAATCGCTGTGGAAGCTGTCCGATGAGGAGCAGCTCAACGCTCTGATCCCGTGGCTGTCGGCGCGACGCCATTGCACGCCCGCCGGGTTGTACGCGACCCGCCGCTTTATTCAACTGCGCGCGCGTTTGCGCTAAGGAATACCCCATGTCTGCACAACAACTTGCCGACCGCGCCCTGTTGAACCTGGGCCGGGGGTTGAAGGAGAGCGGCTACCGTTTCATCACCCCAACGCCCTTGACCCATGAGCGTGTCTATCAACGCCTGGCCGCGCCGCTGGCGACGGACCTGCGCGACGTGTTCGGCTGGTCGATGCCGTTTGACCACACGCTGTTGCCCGAAGCCTTCCGTGAGGAATTGCAGCAAGCCGATGTCATCGAAAAGCATGATTCGTTATGGCGCAGTGCGGTGCGATGGTCGAGCCTGGACGATCTGCTGTTTGCGCATTCCGCGTACCCCACCACCCAGTCCGATGCAGTGTTTTTCGGGCCGGACAGCTACCGCTTTGCCCAGGTAATCGAAGCCCATCTGCAACAGCGCTTCGAACCGGTCAAGCGCGCCGTGGACATCGGCTGCGGCGCCGGCGTCGGTGCGTTGGTGATCGCCCGCGCGCGCCACGATGCACAGGTGCTCGCGGTGGATATCAACCCGCGCGCCCTGCGCATGACCGCAGTGAACGCCGAGCTGGCCGGGCTGGCCAATATCAGTGCCTACCACAGCGACGTGCTGGCGAGCGTGGAGGGTGAGTTCGACCTGATTGTCGCCAACCCGCCGTATATGAATGATGACCGCCAGCGTGCCTATCGCCATGGTGGCGGGGCATTGGGTGAGCAGTTGTCGGTGCGTATCGCCGGCGAGTCCCTGGGGCGCCTGGCCCTCGGCGGCAGCCTGGTGTTGTACACCGGTGTGGCGATTGTCGCTGGCGAGGACCCGTTCCTGGCGGCGGTCAAGCCATTGCTTGGCAGCGATGCCTTTGGCTGGACCTACCGCGAACTGGACCCCGACGTATTTGGCGAAGAGTTGGCCAAGCCCGGCTACGAACGTGTGGAACGGATTGCCGTGGTTGCGCTCACCGTCACCCGTTTGCGCTGACGGCCATGCTCACCTTTGGTATCGAAGAAGAATATTTCATTACCGATCTGCATACCCGCAGCCTGGTCAGCCAACCCTCGGCGGCGGTGCTGGCGGCCTGTCGGCAGGCGATCGGCCAAGGCTTTGCGTATGAGATGTTCCAGGGCCAGATCGAGGTGGCTTCCCCCGTGTTCAAGGCCAGCAACGAAGCCGCTGATTACCTGGCCACCGTGCGCCACAACCTGGGCCGATCCCTGGCTGATTTCGGCCTGGGGGTGGTGTGTGCCGGCAGCCATCCCCTGGCGGCGTGGCGTGAGCAACGGTCAACGGAGCGTACGCATTTCCAGCAGTTGTTCGACGACATCCAATACGTGGCGCGCCGCAGTGTGCTCTGCGGGTTGCATGTGCATGTCGAGGTGCCTGCCAGTGTCGACCGCATCGCGGTGATGAACCAGGTCTCACCGTGGCTGCCGTTATTGCTGCTGCTCAGTTGCTCGTCGCCCTTCTGGGACGGCGCGCCCACGGGTTTCATGAGCTATCGCCAAGCGGCCTGTGATGAGTGGCCGCGCATGGGCGTGCCAGAACACTTCACGGATTGGGCGGCGTACTTGCGCTACCTGGCCTTGTTGCAGCGCGTCGGTGCGATCAAGGCCGATGGCAATGGGTGGTGGGGTATTCGCCCGGCGGCGCGCTATCCAACCCTGGAACTGCGCATGACCGACGCCTGCCCCCGACTGGCGGACGCCTTAGCCCTGGCGACGTTGTTTCGGGTGATGGTCACCCACGCCTGCGCCTTGGAGAAGCCCGGTGCCGAGTTCACCGCCGAGGCGCGCTGGCTGCTCAAGGAGAACCGCTGGCAGGCCAAGCGCTACGGCGCGGCGGGCACCTTTGCGCTGGATGACCAGGGCACAATGGGCACTGCTGAACAGTGGTTGCGACAGGCGGAACGCACCTTCGCGACCACCGCCGAGTCTATGGGCGAGGCAGCGTTATTCGGCGATTTGCGCCGGTTGCTGGCGTGCGGCAACAGTGCCGTCGATCAGCTGCACTGCCACGCCACCGCCCAGGCGTCGGGCGCCGATGAGCAAGCCTGTCTGCGGCAAGTCGTCGACCGCCTGCTGGCCCAGAGTTGCGGTGGAGACTGATGCCAGCGCCTACATGGGGTGTGATCAGGCGGCGGCTTGGGGTTGCAGGTGCAGCTCGCCGTCCACGTCCTTCACCAGGCCGCTGGCCAGAAACAGAGGCGCCAGGCGCTTGTGCAACTGCGGCTCGACAAACTCTTTCACGGTATCCAGCGTCAACAAGCCACTGCTTGGCAGCTCGGCCTTGGTGTACGACAGCCAGGCTTTCTTCAACGCTTGCAACACATCGCTGCCTGCCGTGGAGGCGAAGCGGCGTTGGCTGGGTTTACCGTCGAAGGTGAAGGTGTGCTGAAACTCATAGCCGGCCTCATCACCTTGGCTGGCCGTGCAGCGAATGCAGGTGCACGGGCCGTCGCCGAACGCGCTGCGCAAATAAGCGTTGAGGTCCACCACGGGCTTGAGTGACAGGCGCTTATCGACCTCGAACAGGTCCCCGGTCATTTTTTCGTCAGTGTTCAACGGCCATTTCCTCGCAGTGTTCGGTAGCTTTTCAAAGCGCGGCACAATAACAGCCGGGCGCCCATTTGTGGGTTATTTGCATAACAATAGAACCCGATATTCTTTTCCTGTCTTAAAAATCGTGGCTACCCTCGCTCACCTTCTCAAAAGCGCGGCAGACCCCATGACCTCCAAGCGTTCCTCCCTGACTCTCCTGGCTGCTTCCCTGGCTGCCGCAAGTGCCTTGCTCAGCCCCGGTGCCCAGGCCGAGGGCAAGATCAGCATCGCCCAGCAATTCGGCATCGGCTACCTGATCCTAGACGTGGTGCGCGACCAGAACCTGATCGAAAAGCACGGCAAGGAACAGGGCCTGGATATCAAGGTGGAGTGGAACAGCATTTCCGGCGCCACCGCCATGAATGAATCGCTGCTGGCCGGCGCCCTCGACGTGGTCTCCGCCGGTGTGCCGCCGATGCTGACCCTGTGGGACCGCACCAAGGGCAAGCAGAACGTCAAGGCCATTGCCTCCCTCGGTTCGATGCCCAACTACCTGCTGACCAACAACCCCAACGTCAAGACCCTCAAGGACTTCACCGAGAAAGACCGCATCGCCGTGCCCGCCGCCGGTGTGGGTTTCCAGTCGCGCACCCTGCAGATCGAGACCGCCAAGCAGTTCGGTGATGCCAACTACAAGAAATTTGACGATATCTCCATCAGCCTGGCCCACCCCGATGCCACCGCGGCATTGATTGCCGGGGGCTCGGAAATCAACGCGCATTTCTCCAGCCCGCCATTCCAGTACCAGGAATTGCTCAATCCGAACGTGCACAAGGTGCTCAGTTCCTACGACATCCTCGGAGGCCAGGCCACGTTCAACGTGCTGTACACCACGCAGAAATTCCACGACGAGAACCCCAAGACCTACCAAGCGTTTTACGACGCCCTGGCCGAAGCCGAGAAGATCATCAAGGCCGACAAACCCGCCGCCGCCAAGGCGTATATCCGCGTAGAACAGTCGAAGCTGCCGTTGGACCTGGTGGAGAAAATCGTCCAGGACCCGGAGATCGACTTCACCATCGTGCCGCAGCGTACCTACATCTACGCCGAGCAATTGCAGGCACTGGGCGTGCTGAAAAACAAGGCCGCGAGCTGGAAAGACTACTTCTTCGAAGAAGCCCACGGCGGCAACGGCAGCTGACCCCACCCCGCACTTGTAGGCGCCGGCAAGCCGGCTCCTACATAATGGGGCAGGTTTCAGCGGAAGAATTCGCCGGGCGTGGCGTCGAACTGTTGGCGAAACGCGTTGATAAACGCCGAGGTCGATTCATACCCACAGCCCAGCGCCACATCGGTCACCCGTTCGCCTTGCTCCAGGGCGGGCAGGGCGGTCAGCAGGCGCAAGCGCTGGCGCCATACCCGGAACGTCAGCCCGGTGTCACTCAAGAACAACCGACTGAGGGTCTTCTCACTCACCCCCAGCTTCTGGCTCCATTGCCCCAAGGTGGTTTGCTGCTCCGGGTGCAGGTTCAGGCTGCGGTAGATCTGCCGCAAGCGCGGGTCCAACGGCAATGGCAGCATCAGGTCCACCTGTGGCGCGGCGGCCAACTGGTCCAGCACCACTTGGGCCAAGCGCCCATCCGGCCCGTCCTCGGCATATTCCACCGGCAGTTCGCTGAAGCTGCGGATCAGCTCGCGCAGCAAACTGCTCACTTCCAACACATGACAGCGCTCGGCCGCCCAGGTGGTAACGCTGCAATCCAGGTACAGGCTGCGCATTTCCGTGTGGGGCGAACTGAACACCCGGTGCGGCATACCCGCCGGGATCCACACCGCGCGCTGGGGCGGCGCCACGAAGCGGCCGACGCTGGTCTGGATCTCCAACACCCCGGAGATCGCGTAGGACAATTGCACCCACGGGTGGCTGTGCCGACGGGTCAATGCGCGGTTGGGCAAGGATTCGGTGCGCCCATACACCGGCCGTGGCAGGCTGGAAAGCCCGGGCACGCTGCGGCGCACGGTGTTGGCATGTCCTTTAGGCGGCATTTACTGGCTCATTGGCGTTAGTCGGTAACAAGCCGTTACGTTAGAGTCGCGACGACGCTCTTGGCAACCCCCGGAAGATCCTGCTTATGACTCGCCCCCGTTTTCTGCCCGACAACTTCACCCTGACGCTGATCGCCACGGTGATCCTCGCTTCCCTGCTGCCCGCCAGCGGCCAGACTGCCGTGGCCTTCGGTTGGGTCACCAACCTGGCGATTGCGCTGCTGTTCTTTTTGCACGGCGCCAAGCTGTCGCGTCAGGCGATTGTTGCCGGTGCCGGCCACTGGCGCCTGCACCTGCTGGTGTTCAGCCTGACCTTTGTGCTGTTCCCGCTGCTGGGCCTGGCCCTCAAGCCGGTGCTGTCGCCGTTGATCGGCAAAGACCTGTACATGGGCATGCTCTACCTCTGCGCCTTGCCGGCCACGGTGCAATCGGCGATTGCCTTCACCTCCCTGGCGCGGGGCAATATCCCCGCAGCGATTTGCAGCGCGGCGGCGTCCAGCCTGTTTGGTATTTTCCTCACGCCGCTGCTGGTGACCCTGCTGCTCAACGTGCACGGCGAGGGCGGCTCGACCGTCGACGCAATCCTGAAAATCAGCGTGCAGTTGCTGCTGCCCTTCATCGCCGGGCAGATCGCCCGTCGCTGGATCGGCGAGTGGGTGGGGCGCAATAAATCCTGGCTGAAATTCGTCGACCAGGGCTCGATCCTGCTGGTGGTCTACGGCGCGTTCAGCGAAGCGGTCAACGAAGGCATCTGGCACCAGATCCCATTGTGGGAACTCGGCGGCCTGGTGGTGGCCTGCTGCGTGTTGCTCGCCCTGGTGCTGGTGGCGTCCAGCGTGCTGGGCAAGGCCTTTGGCTTTAACCAGGAAGACCGCATCACCATCCTGTTCTGCGGCTCGAAAAAGAGCCTGGCCACCGGGGTGCCGATGGCCCAGGTGCTGTTCGCCGGGGCGACCATGGGCGTGCTGATCCTGCCATTGATGCTGTTTCACCAGATCCAACTGATGGTCTGCGCGGCGTTGGCCCAGCGTTACGCCAAGCGGCCGGAAAGCATTCCCGAGATGATGGGGCAGGTGGACCCGTAATTTTTCTTACGAACGGCGACGAATAACCTCAAGTTAACGTCTGACCAGACGACTTACTTCTTAACAGCCCAAGAAGGAGTGTCGTCATGAACGTTAAACGTTTGTCACTGGTTACCGGCTTTCTTGCGTTATGGACGGGGGCTTGCCTGGCAGCCTCCTCAGGCGTCATCCAGTTTCACGGCAGCATCGTCGAGCCGGGTTGCAACGCGGGCGCGTCGGGCGGTTCGACGCTGGAGTTGAAGGGGTGCCCGCAGGCGCTGCGCGGCAGCCAGCTTGACGTGCAGCCTGTGCGCAGCGTCCAGGCACTGGGCACGTCGACGGCCCACGTCAAGTGGGTGGCCGACAGCAGCAACGGGCGCTATTACGACCAACGGTATGTGCTGGTGGATGCCCTCGACAAACCGATTCAATCGGGGGCCTACGTGGTGACTGTCACCGCGCCGTGACAACACTGAGGTTGTTTTGAGCGGGATGAGCGTCAACAGCCGGGCCAGAAACCTATAGAATGCTCGGCGGCGGCGCTCGTCCTGAGTGGCCGCTTGATCACCGTTCCCGCTTGATCAACGTCAGAGTACCGCGCCGTTCAATGAGTATTTCAGCCGCAACCCCCCAAGCCAATTGGCAACCGGTCATCGCCCTCGCGTTGGCCGCCTTTGTGTTCAATACCACCGAATTCGTGCCCGTCGGGCTGCTCAGCGCCATTGGCGCCAGCTTCGACATGCCTGTTGCCAACGTCGGGCTGATGCTCACCATCTACGCCTGGATCGTGTCCCTGACTTCGCTGCCGGTGATGCTGCTGACCCGCAACGTCGAACGGCGCAAGCTGCTGATCGTGCTGTTCTGCATGTTTATCGTCAGTCACATCCTCTCCAGTGTCGCCACCAGCTTCGGGCTGTTGATGGTCAGCCGTATCGGCATTGCCTTGTCCCATGCGCTGTTCTGGTCGATCACCGCGTCCCTCGCCGTACGCCTGGCGCCGGCAGGCAAGCAAGTGCAAGCCCTCGGCCTGCTGGCCACCGGTACCTCCCTGGCGATGGTGCTCGGCATTCCCCTGGGCCGCCTGCTGGGCGAAGCCATGGGCTGGCGCACCACGTTCCTGGTCATCGGCGCCTTCGCTGCCGCGCTGGTGTTCTGGCTGGCGCGCACCTTGCCGCTGTTGCCGAGCCAGAACTCCGGCTCGCTGCGCAGCCTGCCGCTGCTGTTCAAGCGCCCGGCGCTGGTAGCGTTGTACGTGCTCACGGCCATGACCGTGACCGCACAATTCACCGCCTACAGCTACATCGAACCGTTCGTCGAAGGCGTGGCCGGCATGAGCGGCAGCGCGGTGACCCTGATCCTGCTGGTGTTCGGCGGTGCGGGCATCATCGGCTCGTTGCTGTTCAGCCTGGTGCACCGGTTCAACCCGCACCTGTTCGTGGTCGGCGCAGTGTTCCTGCTGGCGGCGTGCCTGGCGTTGCTGCTGCCATTGAGCGGCGCCGAATCCTACCTGGTGGTGCTGAGCATTTTCTGGGGCATGGCGATCATGGGCTTCGGCCTGGCCATGCAGTCCAAGGTGCTGGTGCTGGCACCGGATGCCACGGACGTGGCCATGGCGATGTTCTCCGGCATCTACAACATCGGCATCGGCGGCGGCGCCCTTATGGGCAGTTGGGTTGGCAGCCGCTTCGGCTTCGCCTGGATAGGCGCGGCGGGTGGTTTGCTGGCGGCGCTGGCAGTGATTGGGTACTGCCTGGCGATTCGCAAATATGGCCAGGGCGTGGCGCGCGACTGAGCAGCGTTGGATCTGCTTTGTGTTCCAGGCATCAACTGTTCAACGGCCAGACAAGTCTTACAGGCCATTCTGATACCCATTGCTACCGTCGCCCAGGACCGCCCACGCCCTGTGGTGACGGCACTTGAACAGCAATGGAGTCGATTGTGCAAAAGCGTTTGACCGCCGAGTTTATCGGTACGTTCTGGCTGACCTTCGGCGGCTGTGGCAGCGCCATTCTGGCGGCGGCATTTCCCGGCCTGGGCATTGGTTTCGTGGGGGTCGCGCTGGCGTTTGGTCTCACGGTGTTGACCATGGCCTATGCAGTGGGGGGCATTTCCGGCGGCCACTTCAACCCGGCGGTGACCATTGGCTTATGGGCGGGGCGCCGCGTGCCTGGCACTGATGTGCTGCCGTATATCGTCGCGCAGGTTGCCGGCGCGATTGCCGCCGCGGCTGCGTTGTACTTGATCGCCAATGGGCAGCCCGATTTCGCCGTGGGTGGCTTTGCCGCCAATGGCTATGGCCCGCTCAGCCCCGGTCTCTTCGACATCAAGGCCGCATTGCTGGCCGAACTGATCGCCACGTTTTTCTTTGTCTTCATTATCATGCGCGTGACCGCGCCGGGCGCTGTCCCGGGGTTTGCGCCGATCGCGATTGGCCTGGCGCTGACCCTTATTCACCTGGTGCTGATACCGGTGACCAATACGTCGGTGAACCCTGCCCGCAGTACCGGGCCGGCGCTGTTTGCCGGCGCTGAGTACATTGCGCAGCTGTGGGTGTTCTGGCTGGCGCCAATCGTGGGCGGGGTGATGGGGGCGATAGCCGCACGCTCTATGGATGAGTGCAGCAAAAAAACGCCCGCCTAAACAGCTTTGGCGGGCGCTCGGGATTGACCGGGGCAGCAAGGAGTGGGCTGGCCGGCGCAGGGAGGGCGGGTGTCAGGCCACCGGCCAGACTGGCGGTGTGCATCACGTAACCCGGCAGGCCGCGTTCTGCCATGGCCTTGGTGGCGGCCCAGAACACCGTCTGGGCGCCGGTCAGGTCGAGCAGGCCATCTGGGGGTAGGCCAGGAACACCAGGGTGCGTGGCTGGCTCAGCGGCAGGGCAGGGCTCATAGTGCTGCGAGGACCGCCTCGAGTTTTTCCTGGTCGCGGGCAAACTGGCGAATGCCTTCAGCCAGTTTCTCGGTGGCCATCGCGTCCTCGTTTGAGCCCCAGCGAAACTGCGCTTCGTTGAGGGGCTGGCGCGACTCGCCGACCGCCCCCGGGTGTAATTGACGTTCCAGCACGCCCTGGTCTTCATCGAGCTTTTGCAGCAACTCGGGGCTGATGGTCAGGCGATCGCAGCCTGCCAGTTGTTCGATCTGGCTGAGGGTACGGAAGCTGGCGCCCATGACCACGGTTTTGATGGCATTGGCCTTGTAGTAGTTGTAGATCCGCGTCACGGACTGCACGCCCGGGTCATCGCCACCGGTGTAGTCCAGGCCGGTGTGCTTGCGGTACCAGTCATAGATGCGGCCCACGAACGGCGAAATCAGGAACACCCCGGCGTCGGCGCAGGCGGCGGCCTGGACGAACGAGAACAACAGGGTCAGGTTGGTCTGGATCCCGGCCTTTTCCAGGCGCTCGGCGGTGCGGATGCCTTCCCAGGTGGAGGCCAGTTTGATCAGCACGCGGTCGCGACCCACGCCGGCCTGGTCGTACAGCGCGATCAACTGGTTGGCCTTGGCCCACAGCGCCTCTTCGTCGAAGGACAGGCGCGCATCGACCTCGGTGGAGATGCGCCCCGGAATCACGTTAAGAATGCCGCAACCCACCGACACCGCAAAGCGATCACAGGCCAGGTCGACATCGCCCTTGGACAGGCTCACCGCACCGCGCAGCAACTCGGCATACTCCGGGATGGCCGCGGCCTTGAGCAGCAGCGAAGGGTTGGTGGTGGCATCCACCGGGCGCAGGCGGCTGATGGCTTCCAGGTCGCCGGTGTCGCAGACCACGGTGGTGAATTGCTTGAGTTGTTCGAGCTTGGACGTCATGAGCGGCGGTCTCCAAAAAAGGTTATTGGTTGAGGGCCTGTGCGGTGTCCAGGTCGGTGATCAGGATGTCCAGGTAGCCGCCCTTGAGCGCGCCACGAATGGCCTGGACCTTGTTCAACCCACCGGCCAGGCCGAGCACACGGTGGATGGCGCGCAGCTTGGGCAGCGCCACCGACACGACGAATTCTTCGTCTTCCTCCAGCACCGGCTTGCCTTGGGCATCGAAGTAGCGCAGGCAGATATCGCCCACCGCGCCGCGTTCGGCAAGCAGGCGCAGCATGTCTTCGGTGTAGTAGTTGCCGCTGTTGCGCAGCAGTTGCGAGGGCTCCAGGTCACCGATGCCGACAATCGCCAGGGTGATGCTGTCAAAGCGCTGCAGCACTTCCTTGACCTCTTCCATCTGCACGATGCGCTGCTTGCTCTCCACCGATTGCTCGATGCTTTGCGAGGGCAGCAAAAACGCCGGGCAGTTGAGCAGGGTCGCCAGGCGCTGGGTGAGCAAGGTGGCTTCAAATGCTCCCTTGTGGCCGACGCCACCCAACAGTTGTACCACTTCCTGGGCAGCCTGTTTGCCGGGTTGCGCGTGCAAGTGGCCAACCATGGCGCGAATGGTGCTGCTCCACGACGAAATACCGATATGGTCCTGGGGCGACAGGCTGGTTTCCAGGTAGTGGGCGGCAGCCGAACCGATAGCCTGCTTGATGCTCTCGTCATTGCCGGGCTCGGTGGCTTCCACCACGATGACCCGGCGCACGCCGTAGCGGCGTTGCAATTGGGTTTCCAGCTCCAGGTGCAGGCCTTGCAGGCGCATCACGGTGATCTTCACCACGCCGTCCTGCAGCGCCCGGCGCAGGGCGCGGCTGATAAAGGATTGGGACAGGTCCAGTTGCGCGGAAATCTCGGACTGCTTGAGCCCTTCTTCGTAATAGAGGCTCGCGATCTTGGTGATCAGGCGCTGTTCTTCGATCTGGCTCATGAAGGCCTCAAGGCTCTTTATAGTAAAAGGCATGACTCAATGGCCATGAGGATACCAAACCCTTACGACATGATCAGGCCGCCGTCGATATTGATCGCCTGGCCGGTCAGGTAGGCCGCATCGTCCGACGCGAGAAACGCCACCAGGCCCGCGACATCCGAGGGTTTGCCGGCGCGGCGCAGGGGGATGTTCTTGACCCATTCGGCCATCAATTCACCCTTGCCGTAGCGTTTCTCGTCGGTGCTGAGGATCTCGCCCCACACCCGGTCGTTGTAGTCCCACATCTCGCTTTCGATAATGCCGGGGCAGAACGCGTTCACCGTGATGTTATGCCGCGCCAGTTCCAGCGCCAGGCTTTGGGTGATGCCGATCACGCCCATTTTGCTCGCGGCGTAGTGGGGCGTGTAGATGAACCCCTGGCGGCCCTGGCCGGAAGAGGTGTTGATCAGCCGGCCGCTGCCTTGCTTGACCATGTACTTGGCCGCTTCCCGGCAGCCGAGCCACACGCCGGTGGTGTTGACCTGCAGCACCTTGTCGAAATCGGCGCGAGGCATTTTGTCGTAGTGGTCGATGGTGATGATGCCGGCGTTCTGCACCGACACGTCGATGCTGCCGAACCGTGCGTGGCCTTCGCGGTAGAGCTTTTCGATATCGTCTTCACGGGTGACGTCGATGGCCAGGGCCAGGGTGTCGACGTGGTATTCCTGGGCCAGTTGGTTGGCGGTGAAGGTCACGCGTTCCAGGTCATTGGAAGCCAGTACCAGGTGGGCGCCTTCCTGGGCGAAGCGCTCGGCAATGCCGGCGCCGATACCCCGGCAGGCGCCGGTAATCACGACAGTTTTACCGCTGAATCGTTGCGACATGACAAGGGCTCCCAGGGTTACCAGCAGACAAAGCCGCCATCGACCAGCAGGTCGACACCGGTGCAGAAGGACGAGGCCTGGCTGACCAGGAAAATCGCCGGGCCGACCATTTCTTCCACGCTGGCCATGCGGCCCATGGGCGTGGTCTGTTCAAAGATCTTCACCTGGTCGGCGACTTCCGGGCGCGAGTTCATCGGCGTGGCGGTGTAGCCCGGGCTGATGCAATTGACCCGCAAGCCCTTGTCGGCCCATTCCATCGCCAGGCTTTTACTCAGGTGAATCACGCCGGCCTTGGAGGTGTTGTAGTGCGCTTGGAGCAAGCCTCGGTTGACGATGCTGCCGGACATCGAGGCGATATTGACGATGGCACCCTTGCCGCGGGGCAACATCACGGCGGCCTGGGCCTGGCAGCTGAGGAAGATGCCGGTGAGGTTGATGTCCAGGGTGGTTTGCCAGCGTTGCAGTTCGAGGTCTTCGGCGGCCTGGGCATTGGCGATGCCGGCGCAGTTGACGGCGACGCTCAATGCGCCGAGTTCGGCTTCGGTGCGCGCTACCGCTGCATCCAGCGCGGCGCGTTCGGTGACCGTGCCGCTCAGGGCCAAGGCCTTGCGGCCGAGGGCCTGGATACGTTCGACGGTGCTGGCGATGCCGGGGCTGCCCGGTAGATCGAAACAGGCCACATCCGCGCCGGCCTCGGCCAGCCCGACGGCAATCGCCTGGCCAATGCCGCTGCCTGCGCCGGTGACAAAGGCGACTTGGCCCTGAAGACTAAAAAGTTGCATGAACGACTCCCAATAGTGAACACACCACAGATCAAAACTGTGGGAGCGGGCTTGCTCGCGAAAGCAGTGGGTCAGCTAATGATGTTTTGACTGATACACCGCTTTCGCGAGCAAGCCCGCTCCCACATGGGTTCTTCGTTGTTTATGAGGGCAGGGCACTTACGCAGTGGCCATTTCCATCACCGACACCGGGGTAGCCTCGCCCCGCGCCAGGATCCCCATCTGCCGGCCCCGGCTCATCACCATCACCCGATGGGACAACCCCAGCACCTCATCGAGGTCCGAGCTCACCACAATCACGGCCATGCCCTTGGCCGCCAGGTCCGCGATCACTTCATAGATCGCCGCCCGTGCGCCCACGTCGATGCCGCGTGTCGGCTCGTCAAGGATGAACACCTTGGGATTGCGCGCCAGCCACTTGGCAATGATCACCTTCTGCTGGTTACCACCAGACAAACTCGAAATTCGCGACTGCGGCGCACCCTTCACCCCCAACCGCGCCACCGCCGTGCGGGCGAATTCGCGCAGCGGGGCAGGGAACACCCAGCCACGTTTATCCAACAGGTCGGTGTTGCCGTAGATCAGGTTGTCTTCGATGCGGTGCTCCACCACCACGCCTTGCTGCTTGCGGTCCTCGGGCACCAGCACCACACCGGCCTGGATCGCCTCGTGGGGCGAGCGCAGGTGGCGCACCTCACCGTCCAGCACCATGTGGCCTTGGATATCACGCGCCGCGCCGGCAATGGTGCGCACCAGTTCGGTCCGCCCGGCGCCGACCACACCGGCAATGCCAAACACTTCGCCGGCGCGCACGTCGAAGTCGATGCCGTGCAAGGCGAACTCACGGCAGGTAAGGTCCTTGACCTGCAACATCACGCGCTCCTGTGGCGTTTGCAGGGCTGGGAAAATTCGCTCCAGGCTGCGCCCGACCATCTGCTCCACCAGCTCGCGCACCGGCACCTGGGCGGTGGCGTGCAAAGCGATCTGGCGACCGTCGCGCAGCACCAGCACGCGGTCGGCGATGCGCGCGATTTCTTCCAGGCGATGGCTGATATAGATAAACGACACGCCCTCGGCCTTGAGCCGTTCCACCTGTTTGAACAACAACTCGGTTTCTTCCCCGCCCAATGCGGCGGTGGGTTCATCGAGAATCAACAGGCTGGCCTTGAGGGTCAGCGCCTTGGCGATTTCAACCAATTGCTGGGCCGCCACGCTCAGGCCTTCGACCTTGCGCGACGCCGGCACCTTGAGCCCCAGGCGCTCCAGCTGGATCTGCGCCTGGGCCTCCATGTATTCGCGGTCCACCCGCCCATGACGCATGGGCAGGCGGCCGACGAAGATATTCTCGGCGATCGACAATTGCGGCAGCAGGCGGATTTCCTGGTGGATCAGGCCGATCCCGGCGCTCAGTGCCGCACCAGGGGACGCCGGTGCGTAAGGCGCGCCGAGCCAGGTCATGCTGCCCCCGGCCTCAGGCTGTACCAGCCCGGCGATGATCGACGACAAGGTTGACTTGCCCGCACCGTTCTCGCCGAGCAGGGCCAGCACTTCGCCGGGGCGAATGTCCACGTTGACCTGCGACAGTACCTGCACCGGCCCGTAGGCCTTGCTGATATTGCGCAGGCACAGCACCGCGTCGGCGTGGGCGGTGTCCAGGGCTGCTGCTTGCATGACGACCTCCAAGGCTTACGGGTGCTGTTGCAGGAACGGCGCGACGTTTTCTTTGGTGGTCAGCACGGTGGGCAACAATTGCTCCTTGGGCACGGCCTTGCCGGCTTTCAGGTCGATAGCCGACGCCACGGCCAGGCGGCCCATCTTCTGGGTCTGCTGGGTCATGGTCGCGTTCAGCACGCCACTTTCCACGGCCTTGAGCCCGGCGACGTCCCCGTCAAAACCGACCACCACGACCTTGTGATCAAGGTTGCCGACTTTCACCGCCTGGGCGGCACCCAAGGCCATGGCATCGGCACGGCCGAAGAACACGGTGATATTCGGGTCACGCTGGAGCAGGTCCTGGGCTACGGCGAAGCCTTTATCCTGGGCCCATTCGGCGGGTTGCTGGGCGACGACTTTAAGGTCCGGGAAGGCTTTCAAGCCCTCTTCGAAACCCTTGGCACGATCATTTTCGGGGGTGGTGCCAAGCTGGCCTTGCAGGATCGCGATGCGGCCCTTGCCGTCGGTGAGCTTGCCGACGTACTCGGCCAGGGTCTTGGCCCCGGCCACGCTGTCACTGGCGATAAAGGTATCGCCTGGCGCGTCGGGGGCGTTGCGGTCGACGGCGATCACCGGGATACCGGCGGCTTTCGCAGCCTTGACCGGCACACCGGCGGCGGTGGCACCGGCCGGGATGTAGATCAGCACATCGATCTGGCGGGTGATCAGGTCTTCAATCTGGCTGACCTGGGTGGAGGAGTTGCCCTGGGCATCCACGGTAATCACCTTGATGCCCTTGGCCTTGCCCTCGGCTTCCACCGATTGCTTGATCTGGTTGAAGAAGTCGGCCTGCAGGTTGGCCACGGCCAGGCCGATGGTCAGGTCCTTGGCCCAGGTGGTGCCGGCAGCGGTGAGGGTGGCGGCCGCGAGGGCGGTGGCCAACAGCAGTTTCTTGGGGCTGAACATGTCGGTGACTCCTGGTTTTATTGTTGGAGGGTGTCAACTGTCGAACAGGTTTTAACGGGCAGTGCTGGAGCGGCGTCGCAGGGTGTCGATGGTCACGGCGAGGGCGATGACCACGCCGATCACCACTTGTTGAATGAAGGGCGACACACCGAGCAGGTTCAGACCATTGCGCAATACACCAATGATCAGTACACCGACCAGGGTGCCGCCGATGCTGCCGACGCCGCCGCTGAGGCTGGCGCCGCCAATCACCACGGCGGCGATGGCGTCCAGTTCCAGGCTCAGGCCGGCGCTGGGTTGGGAAGAGTCCAGGCGTGCTGCCAGGGTCACGGCGGCGATACCGGCCAGCGCACCGCTGATGGCGTACACCCACAGGGTGATCGCACGCACCTTGATGCCGGACAGGCGCGCCACCTCCGGGCTGCCGCCCATGGCATACAGGTTACGGCCGCCGGCGCGAAAGCGCAGGAACACCCAGGCCACCACCAGCATCACCAGGAACAGCCCGACGGTTGCCGAGAGAAACCCGAAGTGACGCACCGTGGCCAGGCTGGTGAACCAGTCCGGGTAGCCGACGATCTGCCGGCCTTCGGTGAGGATGTTCGCCAGGCCGCGGGCCACCGACATCATGGTCAGCGTGGCAATGAACGGCGGCAGCTTGGCATAGGTGATCAACCCGCCGGACACCAGCCCGGCAAGCATCCCGCTGGCAATCGAGATCGGGATCGCAAACCCCAGCGGCACCGCCTGGTCCTGGTAAAGCCAGCCGAGCATCATCATCGAGAAGGCCAGCACCGACCCCACCGACAGGTCGATGCCGCCGATCACGATCACTGCGGTCATGCCAATCGCGAGGATGCCCAGCACCGTGACCTGATCAAGAATGTTCAGGCCATTGCGCAGCGAGAAGAAGAATTCGGAACTGAAGGAGAAAACCAGCACCAGCAGCACCAGGCCGATCAGCGGGCCGCCGATATTGCTGGGAAGCAGTTTCACCAACCGCGGGCGGTGGGGCGGCTTGAGTTCGGCCGGGTGCTGGACAATAGCTTTGGCGTCCACAGTGTTCTCCTGATTTATTTTTTTTGGAGTGCTTTCAAGCGTCTTGAATATTTATGCGTGCTTGACTGTTAATTCAGATTCCAGTGACACCGTGGCAAAGTCAAGCGCTTAATTTTTCCAGTATGCCTCTAGGTCGCTGCTTTCACCTGGCGCAAAGCCACGGGATAGATAAGCGCGGGTGGGATTTTGGCCGTTTGTCCGAGGGGTATTTCGCGGTTTTATTTCATTTTTCCACCGGTCACTCACTTGACCTGCTGAGCGATCGGCGTCTAAATAGAAATATATTGTCATTGCTGAATAAATATTCAAACACAGTTTTGCACACGTTCACCCCGCGTGGTCAGCCTCAAAGGAGCCGCTGCATGAATGCCTTCCAGTACGACGCCCACCAGATCAAAGAACAGGCCCGCCTGATCCGGCGCCACGTGATCCGCCTGAATGCCGACTCACCGGCTGGCGGCCACACCGGTGCCGACCTCTCGGAAACCGATATTCTCGCCACCCTGTATTTCCGCATTCTCAATACCGGGCCGGAACGCACCGAAGACCCTGAGCGCGATATCTATATCCAGAGCAAGGGCCACGGTGTCGGCGGGTTGTATTGCTGCCTGGCGCAGGCGGGCTACATTCCCGTGGAATGGCTGCCCACTTACCAACATTTCAACTCTCACCTGCCGGGCCACCCGGTGCGGCAGAAAACCCCCGGCATCGAACTTAATACCGGCGCCCTCGGCCACGGCTTGCCGGTGGCGGTGGGGCTGGCGTTGGCGGCGAAGATGTCCGGCAGCAAGAAACGCATCTACGTGCTGACTGGCGACGGTGAACTGGCCGAAGGCTCCAATTGGGAAGCGGCGATGGCTGCGGCCAAATACGGCCTGGATAACCTGTTCGTGATCGTCGACAAGAACAAGCTGCAACTGGCGGGCTTGACGGCCGACATCATGCCCCTCGACCCGCTGGACCAGAAATGGGCGGCCTTCGGCTTTGGTGTCAGCGAGTGCGACGGCAACGACACGGGCCAGTTGATCGAAGCCCTGGAAAGCATGCAAACCAAGACCGGTGCGCCCCAGGTGCTGATCGCGCACACCATCAAAGGCAAGGGCGTGTCGTTTATCGAAGCCCGTCCCGAATGGCACCACCGCGTGCCCAAGGGTGATGAAATCAACGCGGCACTGGAGGAGTTGAGTCATGGCGAGTGAACATCTGGCGAGCGTCATGGTGGACGCCTTTATTGCCGCCGTCGATGCCGGGCTGGACGTGGTGCCGGTGGTCAGTGACTCCACCTCCACGGCCAAGATCGGCCCGTTTGTGCAACGCTTTCCCGAGCGGCTGATCAACGTCGGCATTGCCGAGCAATCGTTGGTCAGCGTCGCGGCGGGCCTGGCCCTGGGCGGCAAGATCGCCGCGACCTGCAACGCCGCGCCCTTCCTGATTTCGCGCGCCAATGAGCAGATCAAGGTCGACGTTTGCTACAACCAGGCCAACGTCAAGATGTTCGGCCTGAATGCCGGCGCCAGTTACGGCCCGTTGGCCAGCACGCACCATAGCCTCGACGATATTTCGGTGATGCGCGGCTTTGGCAACGTGCAGATCTTTGCCCCGGCCGACGCCATTGAATGCCGGCAGATCGTCGACTACGCGCTGCGCTACCAGGGCCCGGTGTACATCCGTCTCGATGGCAAGGCGTTGCCGGACGTGCACGCTGCCAACTATCAATTCGTACCGGGGCAGGTGGATATCCTGCGCCAGGGCGCGGACGTGAGCATCGTCGCCCTGGGCTCGGTGGTGCATGAAGCGGTGGACGCAGCACGGCGGCTGGCCGAGCAGGGGATTCAGGCGCAGGTGATCAACCTGTCGTCGATCCGGCCGTTGCAGCGTGACGTGTTGCTCAGCGCCCTGAGTGGCACGCGCGCGGCCATCACCGTCGAGGAACACAATATCAACGGTGGCGTCGGCAGCCTGGTCGCCGAAGTACTGGCCGAAGCGGGGTTGGGCATTGCCCTGGTGCGCCTGGGCATCGGTGATGGCGAATATGCCGCCGCCGGCGCCCGCGAACCGACCCGCGCCTTGCATAACATCGACGCGGCTGGGATTGTGGCGGCTGCCACTCGGTTGCGGTGAATGCGATGACAAACAACACTCCGCTGATCCTGGCGATAGACGAAGGCACCAGCAACGCCAAGGCGGTGCTGGTCAACGAACGCGGGCAGGTGATTGCCCGGGGCTCGCGGCCGCTGAGTATCACCCATCCGCAGCCGGGGTTTTCCGAGCAAGACCCGTTGCTGATCTGGCACAGCACCCTGGCCGCCATTGAAGAATGCCTGGGTCAGGTGGATCGGCCGATCACCGCGCTGGCCATCAGCAACCAGCGCGAGTCGGTGGTGGCCTGGGACCGGCATACCGGCGAAGCGCTGTCGCCGTGCATCAGTTGGCAATGTCGGCGCTCGACCGCGTTGTGTGCCCAGTTGCATGAGCAGGGTCACGAGGCGCTGATCCTGGAAAAAACCGGGTTGGCCTTGGACCCGATGTTCTCGGCAGGCAAGTTCCGCTGGATTCTCGACCACCTTGAGGATGGCCACGCGCGCGCCGCTGCCGGTGATATCTGCCTGGGCACGATGGACAGCTGGCTGCTGTGGAAACTCAGCGGCGGGCAGGTGTTTGCCACCGACTATTCCAACGCGGCGCGTACTCAATTGTTCAACCTGCACACCTGTGCCTGGGACCCGGCGCTGCTGGCACTGTTCAGGATTCCATTGGCCGCATTGGCGCCCATCCAGCCGAGCGCGGGTTTTTTTGCGCAAACCGTCGCGGCGGGTAGTTTGCCCGCCGGCATCCCGGTGATGTCGATGATCGGCGACTCCCACGCTGCGCTGTACGGCCAGGGCGGGTTTGCGCCGGGGCTGGTGAAAGCGACGCTGGGCACCGGCTCGTCCTTGATGACCCCCATGAGCGGCCCGATTGCTTCGACTCACGGCTTGTCCACCACCCTGGCCTGGCATGACGGCGGCCAACCCACCTTTGGCATGGAAGGCAATATCGTCCACACCGGCGCCGCCGTGCAGTGGGCCTCGCGCCTGGTGGCGGGGGAATCCCTGGATGCGCTCACCGAGCAGGCTGCGCAGCTGCCGGACAATGGCGGTGTGTATTTTGTGCCGGCACTGTCCGGGCTGGGTGCTCCGCACTGGCAGGCTGATGCGCGCGGTTTGATCTGCGGGCTGACCGAAGCCACCTCTGGCGCGCATATCCTGCGGGCATCGCTGGAGTCGATTGGTTATCAGATTCGGGATGTCTTTGAGGCTATGCAGCAGGACATCGGTAGCCCGTTGAAGGAGTTGTGGGTGGACGGCGGTGCGACGCGTAACCGTTGGTTGATGCAGTTTTTGGCCGATCTGTTGCAACGTCCGGTGGTGCGCAGTCTGTCGCCGGAAGTATCGGCGCTGGGCGCGGCGCACTTGGCGGGGAGGGCGATGGGTGTGTGGGGGAGTGATGACGCGCTGGGCGCGCTGGAGCGGCAGCGGGAGCGGTTTGAGCCGCAGGATAATCCTGCTATGGCGGGGCGTTATGCTGCGTGGAAAAAGGCGCTGGAGCGCACACTGTTGTGACCGGCGGCCTGACAGCCGACCGCTCTACAACTGTAACCCCACGATCCAAATGTGGGAGCTGGCTTGCCTGCGAAGACGGCCTGACAGCCAACCACTCTCTAACTGCCACCCCACGCTCCAAATGTGGGAGCTGGCTTGCCTGCGAAGACGGCCTGACAGCCAGCCACTCTCTAACTGCCACCCCACGCTCCAAATGTGGGAGCTGGCTTGCCTGCGAAGACGGCCTGACATCCGACCACTCTCTAACTGCCACCCCACGGTCTAAATGTGGGAGCTGGCTTGCCTGTGAAGACGGCCTAACAGCCGACCGCTCTCTAACTGCCACCCCACGATCCAAATGTGGGAGCTGGCTTGCCTGCGAAGACGGCCTAACAGCCGACCACTCTCTAACTGCCACCCCACGATCCAAATGTGGGAGCTGGCTTGCCTGCGAAGACGGCCTGACAGCCAACCGCTCTCTAACTGCCACCCCACGATCCAAATGTGGGAGCTGGCTTGCCTGCGAAAGCGGCCTGACAGCCAACCACTCTCCAACTGTTGCCCCGCGATCCAAATGTGGGAGCTGGCTTGCTCGCGAAGGCGGCCTGACAGCCGACCTGAATGTTGGATCAGACCGGGTACATATCCGTTATTTAGGTAAAGGCTGCTGTTGGTTCCGCCCTTACGGCGGCTCACTTTTGAAAAGCGCAAAAGTAAGCAAAACGCTCTTGCCCCAACACTCGGCACCTCGCCTAGGCTCGGTGTGCCCGTAATCCGCCAGGTATTTGGGGGGCCGCCGCCACGCGCCATCCATGGCGCGGGGCGGCTAAACCGGCATCCCTGCCGGTTTACCCCCCAAATCCCTGTCGAATTCCGGCCAGCGTGTTTGACGGGGCGCCTAAGATCAAAAGCGAGATCAAGATCAAGATCAAGATCAAGGGCGACTCGCTTCGCATCGTGGATGCCGGGGGGGCACCTTTTTTGTCTGCGAATGACGCCTCCTGTAGGAGCCTCAAGGCTTCCAGGTCTGTACATCCTTGGCATCCACGGCCTTGGGCAATAACCCCGCCTTGAAGAACGCATCGGCGATTTCCTGTTGTTCGCCCAACTGATCAATCGTCACAGGCTGCACTTGATAGCTGCGGTGCGCATTGGCTGCCTCAACCGTCGCGACATCCAGGTTGCCCCACAGCGGGCCAAGTATTGTGGCCGCCTCTTGTGGGTGGGTTTTCACCCATTGGCCGGTTTTTTCCAGTTGCGTGTACACCACGTTCAACACTTGCGGATGGGCCTTGGCGTACGGCGTACCGGTCAGGTAGTAGCGCTTGTAGCTGGCCAGCCCTGCGCCGTCCGCCAGGGTGCGTGTTGGCAGTTGGCGCTGCACGCTGGTGAGGAAGGGTTCCCAGGTGACCCAGGCGTCGACCTTGTTGTTTTCGAAGGCTGCGCGGCCGTCGGCGGGTGACAGGTAGGCCGGCTCTATATCCGAAAATGCCAGGCCTGCCTTGGCCAGTGCGGCGATTAGCAGGTAGTGCGTGCCGGCTGCCTTGGTCACGGCGATTTTCTTGCCCTTGAGGTCCGCCAATTGCTGGATCGGAGAGTCCTTGCGCACCACGATCGCTTGGGCCGAAGGCGAGGGCGCTTCTTGGGCGAAGTAGGTGAGCTTGGCCTGGGCCGCCTGGGCGAAGATCGGCACGGTGTCGGCCACGTCGGCGCTGATGTCGACGTTGCCCACGTTCAGCGCTTCGAGCAGCGGCAGGCCGCTGGGGAACTCGTGCCAGCTCACGTCGATGTTGTCGGCCTTGAGGGCTTTTTCCAGGGTGCCCTGGGTTTTCAGCAGGGTGATCAGGGTCGAGGACTTCTGGTAACCGATGCGCACGGTTTCCTGGGCCTCGGCGCTCACGGCGACGGAAAAGGCCAGCAACCCTAATACAGCAGCGAGGGGACGACGTATGGACATGGCGCGCTCGATCTCTGACGAAATAGGACCGAGCTTAAGGTTCTAAAAACTATTCGTTAAATACTCTTTCGATCTGAGCTTAGGACGCTTTTCCCGCCCGCCTATAAATTGGGCATAACCATAGAATTATAAGATTCTTTCATCATTGCTCATCATTAATATAATCGAATCAGCTTTACTGCCAGGCCTTACGCGGTTTTTTGGCATATGCAGCTCCCTTCATTTCTTCCACGCCAAGGCCTCCCATGACGTTCAAAAAACTAATCGCCGCCGCCAGCCTGCTGTTCGCCGCGGCGGCAGCCCATGCCGAGCAAACCCTGGACATCAGCTACCAGCGCTCATCCACGCTGTGGATCCTGCTCAAGCAAAATGGCCAATTGGAGCAGCGCCTCAAGCCCCTGGGATTCACGGTGAACTGGCACGAGTTCAGCACTGGCCTGCTCAGCTCGCTGAACGCCGGCAGCGTCGACCTGCACGCGGATGTGGCCGACGCCTTCGCGCTATTCACCCAGGCCGCCGATGCACCGCTGACCTACTACGCCCAGGAAAACTCATCGCCGGGCGCCCAGGCGATCATCGTCCAGGACCAATCGCCGATCCACAGCATCGCCGACCTCAAGGGTAAGACGGTCGCGGTGTCCAAGGGCTCGGGCAGCAACTACCTGCTGATCTCCGCGCTGAAAAAAGTCGGGCTGACCCTGGCCGATATCACCCCGCGTTACCTGGAAGCTCCGGACGGCGGGGCTGCCTTCGCCAATGGCAGCGTCGACGCCTGGGTGATCTGGGACCCGTTCCTCGCCACTCAACAATTGGATCACCACGTGCGTGTGATCGCCGACGGCAAGGACGGCCTGGCCGACTACAACCGTTTCTACTTGGCGACGACGACGTTCGCCAAGGCCCACCCGGACGTGTTGCAGGTGACCTTCGACACCTTGCGCGAGACCGGCCAATGGGTGAAGGCCCATCCCAAGGAAGCCGCCGACATCCTCGGCCCGCTATGGGGCAACATCGCCCCGGCCACAGTGGAGCGCGCCAATAGCCGCCGCAGCTACGACATCATCCCGGTCAGGCTGGAAAACCTCGCTGAGCAACAACGCATCGCCGACACCTACTACGCCGCCAAGCTGACTCCCAAGCCGTTGAAGGTCAGCGCCATCACCGTGTGGACACCCAAGCCATGAGCCGCCAAATCCATTTATCCGCGTTCCTGTTGAGTGGGCCGGTGGTGCACAGCCATGCGGTATGGCGCCACCCGGAAACCGTTGGCAATTACCTCGACCCTGAGTACTACGCACGGGTGGCCAAGGTGGTGGAGGAGGGGTTGTTCGACTTCCTGTTCTTCGCCGACCGCCTGGCCGTGGGCGACCAGATGGGCGGCTCCCGCGAGTTCGCCTTGCGCTACGGTGCCCAGGACGCCACGCGCCTGGACCCGTTGCCGATCCTCTCTTACCTGGTGGGCAAGACCAGTAAGTTGGGCCTGGGCGCGACGCGCTCCACCACCTATTACGAACCGGCGCACATCGCGCGTGAGTTTGCCACCCTCGACCACCTGTCCAAGGGCCGCGCGGCGTGGAATATTGTCACCTCGATGAACGACAGCGAAGGGCGCCTGTTCGGCAAGGACAAGCACCTGGAGCATGACCTGCGCTATGACCGCGCCGATGAGTTTGTCGAAGTCGCGCTGAAACTGTGGAACAGCTGGGGCAAGGACGCACTGAAGCTGGACCGCGAGAGCGGCGTGCTGGCGGACCCGGAACTGATCCGTTCGGTGCAGCACCAGGGCGAGTGGTTCAGGGTGGAAGGCCCGCTGAATATCCCCCGCACACCCCAAGGCCGACCGGTGCTGATCCAGGCCGGCTCTTCCGGACGTGGCCGGCGCTTTGGTGCGCGTTGGGCCGAGGCGATTTTCACCATTCATCCGCACTTGGCGGCGATGCGCGCGTTCCGCGATGACGTGCGTGCCCAGGTGGTGCAGCAAGGCCGTGACGCCGACAGCTGCAAGGTGCTCACGGCGGTGATGCCGTTCATTGGCGGCAGCGAAGCCGAGGCCCGCGCCAAGCGCGATCGGCACAACGCGCTGGCCCGTCCGGAGCTGGGGCTGGTGACACTGGCCTCGCAGTTGAATGTGGACCTGTCGCCATTCCCGCTTTCAGCGACCTTGGCCGAGATCGCGCAGTCACCACTGATCCACCCGGCGGCGGCGGAAAAGCTCTTGATGCAAGGCCCAGAAACCACCCTGGAACAACTCGGGCGCATCTTCGCCAGCAGCGTGCGCGTGCCGCAATTGGTGGGTACCGGCGCGCAGGTTGCCGACCAGTTGGCCGAGCTGTTCGAGCAGGGCGGCTGCGACGGGTTTGTGATTTCTCCGGGGTATCTGCCGGGCTCGTTCACCGAGTTTGTCGAGAGCGTGATTCCGCATTTGCAGCGCAAGGGCTTGTTCCGCACTGCCTACGAAGGGTCGACGCTGCGCGAGCACCTGGGCCTGGCTGGGTTGCAGGCTTGAGTGGCTGTTCATCTGATGTGATGAGCGGGCAGTTGTGGTGAGCGGGCTTGCCCCGCGCTGGGGCGCGAAGCGGCCCCATCACGGCCGCTGTGTTCTCGCAGGTAAAACGAGGTGGCCGGATTAGGGCTGCTTCGCAGCCCAGCGCGGGGCAAGCCCGCTCACCACAGAAGGGCTGTTCACCGGCTTTATTACTGAGTTGATAAAAGGGATATTTTGCATGGCTGACTTCGATCATTTGACCCGCCGGCGCCTGCTCGGCCTGGCCGGCATCACCCTGGCCAGCCTGTCGCTGCCACGCCTGGGCTTCGGCGCCGAAGAACACGCCGGCCACAACACTTCACCGGAACCCGCCGGCACCGGTGAGTTCATCCGCCTGGATGCGCCACGCAAGCTGAAACTGGCGGTCAACCTCAATGCCGTGTGCCTGGCCCCGGTCGTGATCGCCCACGGCCAGGGCTTTTTTACCAAGCACAATCTGGACGTGGAACTGGTCAATTTCGGCAACTCGACTGAAGTGCTGCTCGAAGCCATTGCCACCGGCAAGGCCGATGCAGGCGTGGGCATGGCGCTGCGTTGGCTCAAGGCGCTGGAGCAGGGCTTTGACGTGAAGCTCACCGCCGGTACCCATGGCGGCTGCCTGCGCTTGCTCAGTGCCGCGAACGGCGGCGTGACCAAGCTCGAAGACCTCAAGGGCAAGGCCATCGGCGTGACCGACATGGCCAGCCCGGACCGCAATTTCTTTTCGATCCTGCTGAAAAAACACGGTGTGGATCCGGTGCGCGATGTGGAGTGGCGCCTGTACCCCGCGGACTTGCTCGGCACCGCGCTGGAGCGCGGCGAAGTGCAGGCCGTGAGCGGCAGTGACCCGTTCATGTACCGCCTGATCAAGTCCGGCGTGGCGCGTGAGCTGTCCACCAACCTGGTGGAGGAATACGCCAACCTCAGCTGCTGCGTGGTGGGTGTCACCGGCAAGTTGGTGCGGGAAGACAAGCGTGTGGTCGCGGCGCTGACCCAGGCGATTCTGGAAGCCCACGACTATTCCGTGCAGCATCCGGAGGAAGTTGCCAAGGGCTTCCAGGCCCATGCGTTGAACACGTCGGTGGAGGAAGTGCAGGCGATCCTCCACGACCATACCCACGGGCATCACGCGGTGGGCGCGGCGCTGACCCAGGAAATCCTCACCTACGTGACCGACCTGAAAACCGTCGAAGTGATCAGCAAGAGCACCGATCCGCTGGAGTTCGCCAAGGAGATCACCGCCGATGTCTTCAGCTGACGCAACGACCCTCAATCCGCCGCTGACCCTGAAGGTCGGGTGGCAGGGCGCAGCCGTGGTGACGGCCTGGCTGGCCGTCGCGCTGTTGATCAGTTACTGGCCCAACGCGACGCGCAACTGGCCGATGACCCAAGGCCTGGCCACGCTGTGCGTGGCTGTTGCCGCACTGTTCATCGGGCTGAGCCTGCTGGGACGCAAGGTGCCGAAGCTGAGCCTGCGCCTGCGCAATGCCGGCCCCTGGCTGATTGCCTTGCCGCTGCTGCTGGGCTTCTGGGAGTTGCTCACCGCCAAGCTGGCGTTGTTGCCGGTGCCGTTTTTTGCGCCGCCCCAGGCCTTGCTGGCGGTGTACATCGAAGACTACGCACGGCTGGCCGACAGCCTGTTGCATTCGGCATTGCTGCTGGGCTCGGGCGTGGCCCTGGGCGCGATTACCGGGTTTATTGCCGGTGTGGCCATCGGTTGGTCCACGCGCATCGGTTATTGGCTGCACCCGGTGCTGCGCATCCTGGGGCCGGTGCCGTCGACGGCGTTATTGCCGCTGTGTTTTTTCCTGTTCCCCAGTAGCTGGAGCGCCAGCGTGTTCCTGATCGCCCTGGCCACTTGGTTTCCGGTCACGGTGCTCACCTGGTCCGGTGTGGCGAGCGTGGACAAAGCCTATTACGACGTGGCCCGCACCCTTGGTGCCAAGCAAGGCTTCCTGATTTTCAAGGTGGCGATTCCGGCGGCGTTGCCTCACGTATTTGTCGGCGTGTTCATGGGCCTGGGCGCGTCGTTTTCGACCCTGGTGGTGGCTGAAATGATGGGGGTCAAATCCGGCATCGGCTGGTACCTGCAGTGGGCCCAGGGTTGGGCCGCCTACGCGAATATGTACGCCGCCTTGCTGATCATGGCACTCGCCTGCTCGGGGTTGATCACCGGGTTGTTCCTAGTGCGTGATCGGTTGCTGGCCTGGCAGAAAGGATCGATGAAATGGTAGCCCTGGCACACGTGGAATCGGCGTCGGAAGGTCTGGCGCTGCGCATAGACAACCTCAGCCATGGTTTTGCCTTGGACGGTCAGCACCTGCCGGTGCTGGAGCGGGTGTCCCTGGACGTAGCGCCCGGAGAGTTCGTGGCGCTGCTCGGGCCTTCGGGCTGCGGCAAATCCACCTTGCTGCGCCTGGTGGCCGGTTTGGAACCGGCGGATTCGGGACGATTGCTGGCCGACGGTGAAGCCATCACCGGGCCGGACCCGAGCCGCGTCGTGGTGTTCCAGGACCCGACCCTGTACCCGTGGCGCCGGGTGTGGGACAACGTCGCTGTCGGCCTGGAAGCCCAGGGCCTGCTCAAGACCCATTCGGCCAAGGTCGACGAAGCCCTGGAGAAGGTCGGTCTCAGCCAGTTCGCCCGCGCGTATCCACGGCAGCTCTCCGGCGGCATGGCGCAACGCGTGGCCCTGGCTCGCGCACTGGTCAACCAGCCGCGCCTGCTGATCCTCGACGAGCCCTTGGGCAAACTCGACTCCCTGACCCGCATCACCATGCAAAAAGAGTTGATCGACCTGTGGCAGCGCCAGGGCTACACGGCCTTGCTGGTCACCCACGATGTGGAAGAAGCCTTGCTGCTGGCCAACCGCGTAATCGTGTTCAGCGACCGCCCGGCAAAAATCCTGGCGCAATTGAGCATCGATCGGCCGTATCCTCGGCACCGGGACGATCCTTACTTGGTGGACCTGCGGCGGCAGATACTGGGCCTGCTCGGGCTGGGAGAAAACTGGTAGCCATGACCTTCACTTCGTTGCACTGGGGCGCCTATCGTCCGCAGGTCGTCGATGGCAAGTTGCAGGCGATGACGCCGGTGGACTGGGACAAAGACCCGTCGCCCATCGGTGCGTCAATCCCCGACGCCATCACCTCGCCGACGCGCATCCTGCGGCCTGCCGTGCGCCGCAGTTATTTGGCCGAGCCCGGCTCGCACCCCGAACTGCGGGGCCAGGAGCCGTTTGTCGAGGTCTCCTGGGCAGTGGCCCTGGACCTGGTCGCCCGTGAGCTGAACAAGGTCAAGGCCGAACACGGCAACCAGGCGATCTACGGTGGCAGCTACGGCTGGGGCAGCGCCGGGCGTTTCCACCATGCACAAAGCCAGTTGCACCGTTTTCTCAACCAGTTCGGCGGCTATGTCGCCAGCACCGACAGCTACAGCCTCGGTGCCGGGCGGGTGTTGATGCCGCATATCGTCGGCAATATGGACTGGCTGCTGGCGGCGCACACTTCCTGGAAAAACCTCGCCGAACACTGCGAGCTGTTCGTGGCGTTCGGCGGGCTGCCAGCCAAGAACGCCCAGACCAGCCCCGGTGGCGCCAGTGATCACTTGCTGACCGAGGCGTTGGCGGCGATGTCGGCGGCTGGCGTGCAGTTCGTCAACGTGAGCCCGTTGCGCGATGACCTGAGCGGCCCGGCCCTCAACCAATGGCTGCCGATCCGCCCCGGCACCGACACCGCATTGATGCTGGCGCTGGCCCATGTGCTGGTGACGGAAGGCCTGCACAACGAGGCGTTCATTCAGCAATACACCGTGGGTTACGACCGCTTTCGCGGCTATCTGCTCGGCGACACTGATGGTCAACCGAAAGACCCCGCGTGGGCAGAGGCACTGACGGATATCCCCGCGCAGCAGATCATCGACCTCGCCCGGCGCATGGGCCGCCAGCGGACGATGATCAACATCGCCTATTCCCTGCAGCGCTCGGTGCACGGCGAGCAGCCTTTCTGGATGACCGTGACCCTGGCGGCGCTGCTCGGGCAGATCGGCTTGCCCGGCGGCGGCTTTGGTCTGGGCTACGGCTGCATGAACAACACCGGCAGCGGCCGCAAAGGCTTCTCCGGGCCAAGGTTTTCCCAGGGGCTCAACCCGGTGAAGGCGTTCATTCCGGTGGCACGCATCACTGACATGCTGCTTAGCCCCGGCGCCGAATTCGACTACAACGGCAAGCGCCAGGCGTATCCGGATATTCACCTGGTGTACTGGGCTGGCGGCAATATTTTCCACCATCACCAGGACCTCAATCGCTTGCTGGAGGCCTGGAAAAAACCGCGCACCCTGATCGTCCACGAACAGTACTGGACCGCCCAGGCCAAGTATTCCGATATCGTACTGCCGGCCACGACCGCCCTGGAGCGCAACGATATCGGCAGTTCGGCGTCGGACCGGTTTATGCTGGCGATGCAGCAAGCCATCGCACCGGTCGGCGAGGCGCGGGATGACTACTCGATCTTTGCTGACATCGCCGCGCGCCTGGGGTTTGCCGACACCTTCACCGAAGGCCGTGACGCCGGGCAGTGGCTGCGTTTTATCTACGACGAGTCCCGTGGACGCGCTGAAGAACAGGGCATCGAGCTGCCGGACTACGATCGGTTCTGGCGTGACGGCGTGTTCGAAGTGGCCTATCCCGACACCGATACAGTGCTGCTCAAGGCCTTTCGTGACGATCCGCTCGCTCATCCTTTGCCCACGCCCTCGGGGCGTATCGAGCTGTTTTCCGAACGCATTGCGAGCTTTGGTTATGCCGACTGCCCTGGCCATCCGGTGTGGTTGGACAAACCTGTGCCGGACTACCCGCTGCACCTGCTGTCGAACCAGCCGAAGACACGCCTGCACAGCCAGTACGACCACGGCAGCTACAGCCGCGCGTCGAAGATCCAGCAGCGCGAGCCGCTGACCATCAACGCGGACGATGCGCGTGCGCGGGGCATTGGCGACGGTGATGTGGTCAAGGTGTTCAATGGACGGGGGGCGTTCCTGGCTGGGGTGATTGTCTCCCATGACATCCGTCCGGGGGTGGTGCAGATCGCCACCGGCGCCTGGTTCGACCCGCAGACTCCAGGGCAGCGCAACAGCCTGGACAAGCACGGCAACCCCAACATGATCACTGCCGATGTCGGCGCCTCCAGCCTGTCCCAGGGCTGTTCGGCGCAGACGGCCACGGTGGAGGTGGTGAAGTGGGACCAGCCGTTGCCGCAAGTCACCGCGTTTGTGCCGCCACTACTCGTGCCGGGGCTCCTTTAGCGGAATAGCGCCTGGGGGCGGGCTGAACACCCCGGCGCGGTCCGCCAGGTAGCGCGCCGGCGGCTGCCCCACGGCCTTGCGGAACATGGTGATAAAGCCGCTGGCGTTCTCATAACCCAGGTCCAGCGCGACCGTTTGCACGCTCTGGCCCTTGGCGAGGCGCTGCAACGACAGGATCACATGCAATTGCCTGCGCCAGCGGCCGAAGCTCAGGCCCAGTTCCTCCAGCAGCAGGCGCGTCATGCTGCGTTCACTCATGCCGATGCGCACCGCCCATTGGCCGAGAGTCGCCTTGTCCGACGGCTCGGCCAACAGGCTGTTGGCCAGGCGGCGCAAGCGTGGGTCCTGAGGCATGGGCAGGTGCAAGGCTTCAACGGGGGCGGCGGCGAGCTCATCCAGCAAGGTATTGATCAAACGCCCCTGGGCGCCGTGTTCGTCATACAGCTGCGGGAAACTCACGGCCTTGCTGATCAGCTCATGCAGCAGGCCCGATACCGCCAAAGTGCAGCATTGCGGGGGCAGGGCGCACGCCGCGTCGGGGTCGATCAACAGGCAGTACACCTCCGCTTCGCCAGACCCGCGCGCCGCATGGGACGTGCCGCCGGGAATCCACAGTGCGCACTGCGGTGGCACGATCCAGATACCCGCTTCGATCTCGCAAAGGATCACCCCGCGCAGGGTGTACATCAACTGACCCTTGCGGTGGGCGTGCTGGGCATGTTCCCAGGTGTCCGACGTACTGGTGGCGCCCACCGCCACCACGGCGCGGGGGAACACATCGGCGTCCTTGGCCATCAGCGGATCGCGCATGTCCAGACGGTGATGCTTCATGACGGGTCTCGCAGGTTGGCCGGATTGCGAAACAGTCTGGCTATTCTGTGCAATGCCGTCCAGTGGTCGGGCCCTTATAGTGAGATCAATTCTCAACAAGGAGCTCCGCCATGCGACTCGACAGCACAACATTCCCGGTGGTGAAAATCGTGTTTGACGCACCCAACGAGGGTGGGCAGGAGGATGCCTTCGGGGTCTTCGAAAGCCTGCTTGCGCGCCAGCAACCCTTCCTGCTGCTGCACGAAAAATCCGTGGACGAAAACAATCACGAACACTCCCATGAGGAACGCAAGCAAGCATCGATCTGGATGAAGAAAAACAAGCAGGCGCTGCGCACCTACGTCAAAGGCATGATCCAGGTAGAGCCCAGTGCCGCGCAGCGCCTGGCGCTCAAGCCATTTGCGGTAATGTTCGGCAAGGCCTGGGGATACCCGCTGCTGGTGGTGGAGTCCAAGGACCAGGCCTGGGCACTGGCGCGGGACGTGCTGGATGAACGGGTGTCGGATGTGGCGCATTTCTAAACGCTAGCCTGCCCCGCTAACCACGATGCGAAGCGAGCCGCTCTTGATCTTGATCTGGCTTTTGATCTTAAGCGCCCCATCAAACACGCTGGCCGGAATTCGACAGGGATTTGGGGGGTAAACCGGCAGGGATGCCGGTTTAGCCGCCCCGCGCCATGGATGGCGCGTGGCGGCGGCCCCCCAAATACCTGTCGGATTACGGGCACACCGAGCCTAGGCGAGGTGCCGAGTGTTGGGGCAAGAGCCCTTTGGTTACTTTGGGGCTTTTCCAAAGTGACCCGCCGTAAGGGCGGAACCCATAGCAGCCGTTACCTAAATAACGGATATGTACCCGATCAGATCCAACATCCAGGTCGGCTGTCAGGCCGCCTTCGCAGGCAAGCCAGCTCCCACATTTGGATCGCGGGGCTTCAGTTAGAGAGTGGTCGGCAGTTAGGCCGCCTTCGCAGGCAAGCCAGCTCCTACAGTTAGATCGCGGGGTGACAGTTAGATTGTGGTCGGCTATCAGGCCGCCTTCGCAGGCAAGCCAGCTCCCACATTTGGATCGCGGGGCTTCAGTTAGACAGTGGTCGGCAGTTAGGCCGTCTTCGCAGGCAAGCCAGCTCCCACATTTTTGGATCGCGGGGGCGACAGTTGGAGAGTGGTCGGCTGTCAGGCCGCTTTCGCAGGCAAGCCAGCTCCCACATTTTTGGATCGCGGGGGGACAGTTGGAGAGTGGTCGGCTGTCAGGCCGCTTTCGCAGGCAAGCCAGCTCCCACATTTTTGAGTCGCGAGGTGACAGGTAGATAGCGGCCGGTTGTCCGGCCGCCATCGCTGGCAAGCCAGCTCCTACAGGATAGCGAGTCAGTCCACACAGATCGCCCGGCCCAACTGGCCTTTCTCCACCGTCGCCGAGCAGCCGAAGTGCCCGTTGTCCACCTGACACGCACCCGTCACCGGGCCGTTGCCGGACTGGGTGGTGACGCTGGTCTGGCACTCGCCTTCGCACTGGCTCGAATCAGTACAGGCCTTGCCCGCGTCCTTGTACGGCGTAATGCATTTCCAGCTCTGCAACTTGCCGACTTGCTTCATGGTGCCGCCACCGGCCAGGCATTCGGACGCCGTGGCATCCTGGGCGGGCGGGGTAGGGTGGGAGGCGGTGGAGCAGGCCGATACCAGCAGCAGGGCGGCCAGGCCGATCATCAATTTCATGCAAAAGTCCTCGTGGAGTAAGCGCAACGGTGCAGTGTACGGGCAATTGGACTACTTTGATTGACGAGCGATCCCTACCCGGTACTTGCCATGCGCACGTTATGGAAACGGTATATGGCGTTGTTGGAAAACGATCTGAGCACGCAGATTTTCGACAACGTGAAAAACCTGCTGGTGTGTGCACTGCTGTTTGCGGCGGGGACCAACACATTGCTTGGTCAGCGTGACTTGTTTATCGGCGTGTTCGCCTCCAGCGTGGCCGGCTGGGGCCTGATCATCCTGTCCACGCTGCTGATGCTTCTGAACGTCAGTGATGGCATCCGCCGGCTCGCCAAGCTGCGTTATCACTTGGCGCTGCAGTTATTGTTGATCGTGTTTTACCTGGTGGTTGCCGAGCGGGTGGTAGAGATTGTGTGGGGCTTCCGCGCACATTGAAGTATCCTCCGCGGCCCGCTTACCACCGATTCAAAGACAGATGACAGGACAAGACATGCAGGCGATGCTCTCGTCGATCCTCGACGAAGTGCGCCCCCTGATCGGCCTCGGCAAAGTCGCCGACTACATCCCCGCGCTGGCTGACGTGCCCGCCAACCAACTCGGGATCGCCGTGTACGGCAACGACGGCTCGGCCTATTGCGCCGGTGATGCCGACACGTTGTTCTCGGTGCAGAGCATCTCCAAAGTGTTCAGCCTGGTGCAGGCCATCGACCACGGTGGCGAAACCATCTGGGAACGCCTGGGCCACGAGCCTTCGGGGCAACCGTTCAACTCCATGGTGCAACTGGAATTCGAACGCGGCCGTCCACGCAATCCATTTATCAATGCCGGCGCGCTGGTGATCTGCGACATCAACCAATCGCGTTTCGCCGTGCCGATTTTGTCGATGCGCGACTTCGTCCGGCGCCTGTCGGGTAACCCGCAGATCCTGGTCAACAGCGTCGTCGCCGAGTCCGAAGCCCAGCACGGCGCGCGCAACGCGGCCATGGCCTACCTGATGAAATCCTTCGGCAACTTCCACAATGACGTGGACGCGGTGCTGCACAGCTACTTCAACTACTGCGCGCTGCAGATGAGTTGCCTGGACTTGGCCAGGGCCTTCAGCTTCCTGGCCAACGAAGGCGTGAGCGCCCACAGCGGCGAACAGGTGTTGACCGCGCGGCAGACCAAGCAAGTCAACTCCATCATGGCCACCAGTGGGCTGTATGACGAGGCGGGCAATTTTGCCTACCGCGTGGGGTTGCCGGGCAAAAGCGGGGTCGGCGGCGGGATCGTCGCGGTGGTGCCGGGGCAGTTCACGGTGTGCGTGTGGTCGCCGGAACTGAATGCAGCGGGGAATTCACTGGCGGGGATGAAGGCGTTGGAGTTGTTGAGTGAGCGGATTGGGTGGTCGGTGTTTTGATGGCGATTGCCCCAATCCCCACCCCCCAAAAAATCATCAGGCTTTGCGCGGTTTTACGAACAGATCGAGCATCAGAAACAAGGACCCGGCCATTGCCCAGGCGCTCGCCGCCAGGATCAGGGGCGACGAGGGGGAGGAATATTGAACACTCGGTCTTCCAGAAAAAAGCAGACCCAGTGTGGGAGCTGGCTTGCCTGCGAAAGCGGTCCATCAGCCAGCACATCCCGTGGCTGACACACCGCCATCGCGGGCAAGCCCGCTCCCACATGAGGGGCGTGTTCAGCTCACATTGAGCCGATCCAACAAGCTGTACCACGCCACACCCGCCCCAATATAGAACCGCTGCAACCCGTGCATCGGCAAGCGCTGCAGCGGCGTCACCGGGTAGGCGAACTCCGCCTGGCTGTCACACAACTTGCCCGCCAGTTGCTGCCCCAGGCTGGTACACAGTGCGATCCCCCGGCCATTGCAGCCCATCGCCAAGGTCAGCCCCGGCGCGGGCTGGTGCACATGAGGCATGAAGTCGCGAGTGATTGCGATACGCCCGGCCCAGCGATACTCGAATTCCAACCGTCCCAATTGCGGAAACAGCAATGCCAGCGAGCGTTCCAAGTGGGCGAAATCCGTGGGTGAAGTGGGGTCGTTGAACAGCCCGCGCCCGCCCATCAGCAAGCGACCATGGCTGTCTTTGCGAAAGTACAGCAGCAGCCTTTGTGCGGTGGAGACGGTCTCCTGGCCCGGCAAGATGCTGTCCGCCGCGCGCCCACTCAAGGGTTTGGTGGCGACGATAAAACTGTTCGCCGCGAGGATGCTCTGCGCCATGCCCGGCCACAGGTTGCCGCTGTAGCCATTGGTTGCGAGGACCACTTGATCGGCGCTCACCTGTGCGCCGCCAGCCGTCTGCAACTGCCAGCCCGAACCCTCGCGTTGCAAGCCCGTCACTGCGCTTTGCCCATGAACCCGCACACCCGCTGCCAGCGCCGCGCCCACCAATCCGCGGGCATAGGCCAACGGCTGAATGGCACCGGCACGGCCATCCAGCCAGCCGCCGGCAAAGGCGTCACTGCCCATGCGCGAAGCCACCGCCGCCGCCTCCAGGCGCTGCACCGGCACACCGCGCCGGGCCCACTGATCCGCCCGTGCGTGCAGCCCGGCGACGCCTTTTTCGCTGTAGGACACCTGCATCCAGCCTTTGCGTACCGGCGCGCAATCAATGCCGTGTTTTTCGATCAGCCTGAACACCAGGTCGGCCGAATTCGACACGGTCGAGATCAATGGCTCGGCGCGCTCCGGTCCGTACATCTGCACCAGCTGTTCAGGGTCGTATTTGAGCGTGGGGTTGACCTGCCCACCGTTGCGCCCGGACGCGCCCCAGCCCGGCTCGTTGGCTTCCAGCACGCACACGCTCACGCCGCGTTCGGCCAGGTGCAGCGCCGTCGATAGGCCGGTATAGCCGGCACCGACAATCGCCACGTCCACCCTCACCGACTCGCTCAACGCAGGCGTCGGCACCACCGAAGGCGCAGTCGCCGACCACAATGACTTCATGACAGGCTCCGCGTGTCGCCAGTGGGGTGCAGCACCCGTCGCAAAAAGTCCTGGGTTCGCGGATGTTGCGGGTTGCCCAGCACGTGCTCGGCCGCGCCGCTTTCGACGATGTAGCCGCCGTGCAGGAAGCACACGCGGTCGGCCACTTCGCGGGCAAAGCCCATCTCGTGGGTGACGACGATCATGGTCATGCCTTCATCCGCCAGGGTGCGCATCACCGCCAGTACATCACCGACCAGTTCCGGGTCGAGGGCCGAGGTGGGTTCGTCGAACAGCATGGCTTCGGGTTTCATCGCCAGGGCGCGGGCAATGGCCACGCGTTGTTGCTGGCCGCCGGAGAGTTGCTCCGGGTACGCATCGGCCTTGGCGCTCAGGCCGACTTTTTCCAGCAGCACCAGGGCTTCTTCGCGGGCCTGCTTGGGCGGCTCGCCTTTGACATACACCGGGCCTTCCATCACGTTTTCCAGCACCGTGCGATGGGGGAACAGGTTGAAGCGCTGGAACACCATGCCCATGCGGCTGCGCAGGGCGTGCACGGTCTTGCTGGCGCGCTGCACGGTTTCGCCGAACACGTGGATGTGTCCGCCGTCATAGGCCTCCAGCGCGTTGATGCAGCGCAGCAGGGTGGATTTGCCCGAGCCCGAGGGGCCGATCAGGCACACCACTTCACCCTTGGCCACGTCCAGGTCGACACCGTGCAGCACGCGGTGGCTGCCGTAGTGTTTTTGCAGTTGGCGAATCTCGATCATGCTTTTTTCCTCCGGCCCAGGTGCTGTTCCATGCGACGCAGGCCATACACCAGCGGCAGACTCATCAGCAGGTAGAGCAGGGCGACCAGGGTGTAGACGGTCATGTTCTGGAAGGTCGACGATGCAATCAGCTGGCCCTGGCGGGTCATCTCGGCGACGGTGATGGTGGAGACCAGCGACGAGTCCTTGAGCATCATCACCAGGGTGTTGCCATACGGCGGCAGGGCGATGCGAAACGCTTGCGGCAGGATCACCCGGCGCATCATCAGCGCCGAGCGCATCCCCAAGGCTTCGGCGGCTTCACGCTGGCCCTGTTCGACGGCAATGATGCCGGTGCGGAAGTTCTCGGCCTGGTACGCCGAGTAGGCGATGCCCATGCCGATCACGCCCGCGTAGAACGCGGTGAGGTGCACGCCCATGTCGGGCAGCACGAAGTAGATGTAGAACAGCTGCACAATGATCGGCAGGCCCCGGATCACGTTGATGATGGTGCTCGCGGTCCATGACAGCGCACGGATCGGCGACAGCTTGAGCAACGCCAGCACCAGGCCGATGGCGCTGCTGAGCAGGAATGACAGCACGGTAATCTGGATCGTCACCCAGGCGCCCTGCAGCAGGATCGGCAAAAAGTCCTGGGCGTTTTGCAGGAACTCCGCCGGGTTCATGGGCGCACCTGGGTATCAAGTCCCCACTTCTTGAGGATGCTGTCGAGGGTGCCATCCGCCTTGATGCTGGCGATGGCAGTATTCAAGCGTTCCAGGGTTTGCGCATCGCCCTTGCGCACCACCAGGCACACTTCGCCGACGTTGGTGGGCTTGTAGTCGGGGGCCAGTTTCACGCCTTTGAACAGTTTCTGGCGGATCTGGTAGGCCACCACGGGCTGGTCTCCCACGGCGGCCTTGATGCGGCCCAGGGACAGGTCGCGGACCATCTCGCCGATGGAGTCATAGGTGCGGATCTCCTTGAAGATCCCGAGCTTGTTCAACTGGTCGTAGAAGACGGTGCCGGCCTGCACGCCGACCACTTGGTCCTTGAGGGGCGTGAGGTCGGGGTAGGCCGTGTTGTCGTCGGCATTGATGATCAGGCCTTCACCGTAGGCATACACCGGGGCGCTGAAGTCGACCACCTTGGTGCGCTCTTCGGTCTTGAGCATGCCGGCGGAAATGAAGTCGAGTTTGCCGGACGTGAGAGAGGGGATCAGCGCGGCGAAGTTGGTCTGCTCGATCTGGCTGGTGAAACCGCCGGCCTTGCCCACGGCCTCTGCCACATCAACCATCACGCCCTGGATGCTGTTGCTCTTGATGTCGAGGAAGGTAAACGGCGAACCACTGGCCGTCGCACCGACTTTGTACGAGGACGCACTCTCGGCGTGCACAACGCTGACGCAGAGCGTGGCGCAGAGACCGAAGGCAAGGCGGCGAAACAAGGGCGAAAGACTGTTCATCGGGTTACTCCAGAAGGAAAACGGATCGTCAGTACCGCGAGCGGTTATTGATGAAATCGCAAGCTCTGTGCCATTTCGATAGATATAAATCGATATGAGCTATCAAAAAACGACAAAATGAACTAATCGTATCGATATGCGATTTTTGATGGTCTATTTTTGTCATTTAAGGTAGAAATATCGCCACGCCTGATCGACCTGACCGCGAGTCCGCCATGTCCGAAGAACGCAACAGCCTGCACAACCAATCCCTGGAAAAAGGCCTGTCGGTGCTCAAGGCATTCAGCGCCCAGCGCCGCAGCATGAGCCTTGCAGAGGTGGCCGAGGCCGCCGGCATGACCAAAAGCTCGGCCCAGCGCATGGTGTTTACCCTCGAAAGCCTGGGTTACCTTCGGAAACACTCCCGCACACGGCATTACCAACTCACACCCCGGGTGCTGGAGTTGGGCTTCAGTTACCTGGATGCGCATTCGTTGATCGAAGTGGCCAACCCGTTTCTGTCGGAGTTGACCCGACTGACCGGCGAGACGTCGTGCCTTACCGAGCCTGCGGGCTACGACATGACCTACATCGCGCGTTTTGTCAGCTCGGGCTTCGTGCCCGTGCACATGCCGATCGGCTCGCGGGTGCCGATGTATTGCACGGCGTCGGGGCGGGCGTATTTGAGCGCGTTGCCGCAGGAGGAAGCGCTGGTGTTGATCGAGAACAGCCAGCGCATTGCGCACACCAGCCAGACCTTGACTGAAGTCGACAAGATTCTGGAGTCGTTGCAACAGGTACGCGAACAGGGCTATGCAGTGAACGGCCAGGAGCTGTTCCTGGGCGACATGACCATCGGTGCGCCAGTGCTGGGCGCCAATGGCCGCCCGGTGGCAGCGGTGCATGTGGTGGCACCGACCAGTCGGTGGAGCAGGGCGGATGCCGAGCGGCAGCTGGCGCCGGCGTTGTTGCAGTGTTCGCGGGCGTTGAGCAATTCGGCGCGGAACCTCGAATAACCCGCTATTTCAAATTCACTAGAGATCCCCTGTGGGAGCGGGCTTGCTCGCGAATGCGGTGTGTCAGTCAGCCTATTCTTTTCTGACCCACCGCATTCGCGAGCAAGCCCGCTCCCACATTTGAAATTCTATTGGGTTTGAGAAGTGTGTACGCCCCAACAAAAAATGCGCCCCTAAGGGCGCATTTTTTTGTTGGGGCAGCTATCGCCTATCAGGCAATCGCATCCCAAGCGCGATCACCGTGCTCGTCTTTAATGCGAGTCGGCAATCCCATCACATCCAGCGCTTTCAGGAACGGCTCAGCCGGCAGTTCCTCGACGTTGGCCATGTGCTTCACGTCCCACTCGCCACGGGCGACCAGCAGCGCAGCGGCTACCGGTGGAACGCCAGCGGTGTAGGAGATGCCCTGGCTGTCGGTTTCGGCAAAGGCTTCTTCATGGCACGCCACGTTGTAGATGAACATCTCGTGGGGCTGGCCATTTTTGGTGCCTTTGACCAGGTCGCCGATGCAGGTCTTGCCGGTGTAGCCAGGCGCGAGCGAAGACGGGTCGGGCAGCACGGCCTTGACCAGTTTCAGCGGCACGACTTCCAGGCCTTCGGCGGTGGTGACCGGTTTTTCGGAGAGCAGGCCGAGGTTTTTCAGCACGGTGAACACGTTGATATAGTGTTCGCCGAAGCTCATCCAGAAACGCACGTTGGGCACGTCGAGGTTTTTCGACAGCGAGTGCACTTCATCGTGGCCGGTGAGGTAGAGGTTCTGCGAACCCACGACTGGCAGGTCGTCGGTGCGTTTGACTTCGAACATGGTGTTGCTGGTCCACTGGCTGTTCTGCCAGCTCCACACCTGTCCGGTGAATTCGCGGAAGTTGATTTCCGGGTCGAAGTTGGTGGCGAAGTATTTGCCATGGGAGCCGGCATTGACGTCGAGAATGTCGATCGAATCAATGCGGTCGAAATGCTGTTGCTGCGCCAGCGCGGCATACGCGTTGACGACACCCGGGTCGAAGCCCACGCCAAGGATGGCGGTGATGTTCTTCTGTTTGCACTCTTCCAGGTGGTTCCACTCGTAGTTGCCGTACCACGGCGGGGTCTCGCAGACCTTGCCCGGCTCTTCGTGGATGGCGGTGTCGAGGTACGCAACGCCGGTGTCGATGCAGGCCCGCAGGACCGACATGTTGAGGAACGCGGAACCGACGTTGATGACGATCTGCGATTCGGTCTCGCGGATCAGGGCCTTGGTCGCTTCCACGTCCAGGGCGTTCAGCGCGAAGGCTTGGATGTCGGCGGGAACCTTGAGGCTACCCTTGGCCTTGACGCTGTCGATGATGGCCTGGCATTTGGAGATGTTGCGCGACGCGATAGCAATACGACCGAGTTCGTCGTTGTGCTGCGCGCACTTGTGGGCCACCACCTTGGCGACACCTCCTGCACCAATGATAAGAACGTTCTTTTTCAATTGCTTTATCTCTCCTTTATCCGCCAGCTTACGAAAGGCTGGACAGGTAGTCGTCGTAACCAAATTCACGAACCACCTCGACTGTACCGTCGAGTTGTTTCACTACGATGGACGGCATTTTCAGGCCGTTGAACCAGTTTTTCTTGACCATGGTGTAGCCTGCGGTGTCGATGAACGACAGCCGATCGCCGATGGCCAGCGGACGATCAAATTGGTACTCGCCGAAGATGTCCCCAGCCAGGCAGGATTTGCCGCACACCATCACAGTGTGTTCGCCATCGCTCGGCGCCAGCTTGGCGTTGAGGCGGTAGATCAGCAGGTCCAGCAGGTGGGCTTCGATGGAACTGTCGACCACGGCGAGGTTCTTGCCGTTGTAGAGCGTGTCGAGCACGGTGACTTCCAGGGAGGCGCTGTTGGTGATCGCCGCTTCGCCGGGTTCCAGGTACACCTGCACGCCGTATTTTTCAGAGAAGGCTTTCAAGCGCGCGCAGAATGCGTCCACCGCATAGTCTTCACCGGTGAAGTGGATGCCGCCGCCGAGGCTGACCCACTCGACCTTGTGCAGCAGCGCGCCGAAGCGTTCTTCGATGGTGCCGAGCATCTTGTCGAACAGGCTGAAATCGCCGTTCTCGCAGTTGTTGTGGAACATGAAGCCGGAGATCTGCTCGATCACGCCTTCGATCTTCACCGGGTCCCATTCGCCCAGGCGGCTGAACGGACGCGCCGGGTCGGCCAGCAGGTAGTCGGAGCTGCTCACCTGTGGGTTGACGCGCAGGCCGCGGGTCTTGCCTTCGGAGCGTTCGGCAAAACGCTGCAGTTGGCTGATGGAGTTGAAGATGATCTTGTCGCAGTTATCCAGCATCTCTTCGATTTCGTCGTCGGCCCAGGCCACGCTGTAGGCGTGCGCCTCGCCTTCGAACTTCTGGCGGCCGAGCTTGAGCTCATACAACGACGACGAGGTGGTGCCGTCCATGTATTGCTGCATCAGGTCGAACACCGACCAGGTGGCAAAGCACTTGAGCGCCAGCAGAGCCTTGGCGCCGGACTGTTCGCGCACGTAAGCAATCTTCTGCATGTTGACCAGAAGCTTCTGTTTATCGATGAGGTAGTACGGCGTTTTGATCATTTTTGAGAGCCTGCGGCGGTGCCTGCCAAAAAAGGACACGCATTGTGCCCGCACTTGGATCGAATCGAAAGGTTAGTGGGCGGATTTTGCTGCGCTGCTTTTAAACTGACCCATGGATGTGACAGCTCAACGGTATGATGAGCCGCTGCCGTGATGGAATCCGGTTTGGACGACGAGAGGTAAGAATGGACGCATGGACACTGCATTGGCTGGAAGCTTCGGGCTCCCTGGCCGCGTTTCGCCAGGCACTGACGCAAGAATTCGACATCGCCTACCAGGCCATTTCCCGATGCCTGCCGGCGCCGCGCCTGGATGTGCTCCTCCAACGCCTGCCCGGTGAAACCATCGCTGAGCTTGGCCTGGTCGGGCGTGCATATCGCAGCACGATGTTCTCGCTGACCCTGGATCCCGACAACCCGAACTTCGCCGCTAGCCTTGAGAGCGGGGCTGTGCGCCGGCATATCGTGCACGAGGTGCACCATTGCCTGCGCATGGCCGGGCCGGGGTACGGCTGGACGCTGGGGGAGGCGCTGATCAGTGAAGGCCTGGCCGGGCAGTTTGTGCAGCATGCACTGGGCAGCGAGCCGGAGCCGTGGGAGAGGGCGCTGAGCCTTGAAGCCTTGCAGGCGGCCCCGGTGAATATGACTGAACTGGCAGCGAACCACTACGATCACAGCGCCTGGTTCTTTGGCACCGGCGACAAGCCAAAATGGCTGGGGTATGCGCTGGGGCACCACATGGTCGGCCGATGGTTGGCCACTGCAGGCATGCTTGATGCAACCACCTGGGTCAACGTGCCTGCCCAAGACATCCTGGCGGTGGCGGCGGGGCAGGGACTGGTGAAACAGACCTCATGACCACCGCCGATCCCCTGTGGGAGCTGGCTTGCCTGCGATGGCAGCGTATCAGTCACTGCAGAAGTGGCTGACCCACCGCTATTGCAGGCAAGCCACCACCTCTAAACGGCATCCGTCGCAATAAGGTGATGGGCCATCGATGACATCAAATTGTCATCTCCTCACCACCTGGCTGCCACATTCCCTCGCTACTGTCCTCGCCAATGAGATCGATCTCAAGCGAGTGACAATGACTGACCTGAAAGACGTAGCAAGGCTGGCCGGGGTCTCCCGCGCCACCGCCGCCCGCACTTTTGCTTCCCCTGACCAAGTGCGCCCGGCCACCCGTGAACAGGTGTTTGCCGCCGCCCGCGAGTTGGGCTTCCGCCCCAATCTGCTGGGCCGCCAACTGCGCCTGCAAACCACCCAGTTGATCGGCGTGGTGGTGCCCAACTTGCTCAACCCGGTATTCGCTGAACAATTCCAGGCCATGGAGCGCGCGGCTCGGGCGCGTGGCTATAGCCTGTTGCTGGCGACCACCGACTACGACAGCGAACGCGAAAGCAGCGTGGTGGAAGAACTGCTGCGCCAGCGCGTCGATGGCCTGGTGCTGACGGTCACCGATGCCGAAAGCAACAGCGTGCTCAGCAGCCTCAACACCGAACAGACCCCGTTCGTGCTGGCCTACCACCAACCGAGCAACCCCAACTACAGCGCCGTGTCGGTCGACAACCGCGCCGGCATGGCCCTGGCCACGCGTTATCTGCTGGAAGCCGGCCATCGACGCATCAGCATGGTCGCCGGCCCTGCGCTGCAATCTGACCGTGCCCGCCTGCGCTACGCCGGTTATTGCGATGCAATGCGCGAATACGCCCTCGACCCCCGCCCGGTGATTGAAATGCCGGCCCATACCCAGGCCGAGTTCGCCGCCATCGAACCCTTTCTTCAAGGCCCCGGTGCGCCCACCGCGCTGGTGTGTTCCAACGACTTCCTGGCAATCAGCTTGATCGCCGAGCTGCGCCGCAACACCTGGAATGTGCCCGAACAACTCTCGGTGATGGGCTTTGACGGTATCAGCCTCGGCACCCAGATTCACCCGACCCTGTGCAGCGTGGTGCAGCCCATCGCGCTGCTCGCCAGCACCGTGATTGACCAACTGCTGGCGCAGATCGCCGGCAACGCCCCGATTTCCCACTGCCTGCCTTGCCATATTCGCCCCGGCGACAGTACCCAACCCCATGAGGAGACCCTAGATGCGCGCACTCAGTAAAACCCTCGCCGCCGTGCTGCTGTGCGGAGCGGCCAGCCTGGCCCAGGCCGCCGACACCGCAATTTGCTACAACTGCCCGCCGGACTGGGCCGACTGGGGCACCCAGCTAAAGGCCATCGCCGCCAGCACCGGTGTGCAGGTGCCGCTGGACAACAAGAACTCCGGCCAGTCCCTGGCGCAGTTGGTGGCGGAAAAAGCCGCACCGGTCGCCGACGTCGTGTACTACGGCGTGACCTTCGGCCTGCAGGCGCAAAAAGCCGAGGTGGTCGGCACCTACAAGCCCAAGGCTTGGGACCAGATCCCCGCTGGCCTCAAGGACCCGGCCGGCCATTGGTTCGCGATCCACTCCGGCACCTTGGGCATCATGGTCAACGTCGACGCGCTCGGTGGTTTGCCGGTGCCGCAAAGCTGGGCCGATCTGCTCAAGCCTGAGTACAAAGGCATGGTCGGTTACCTCGATCCCTCCAGCGCCTTCGTCGGCTACGTCTCGGCTGTGGCGATCAACCGCGCCCTGGGCGGTGACCTCGACAACTTCGCCCCCGCCATCGGCTACTTCCAGAAGCTGGCGAAAAACGCGCCCATCGTGCCCAAGCAAACCGCGTATGCACGCGTGCTGTCCGGTGAGTTGCCGATCCTGGTGGACTACGACTTCAACGCCTACCGCGCGCGCTACAAAGACAAGGCCAACGTCGCCTTCGTGATCCCCCAGGAAGGCAGCATCAGCGTGCCTTACGTGATGAGCCTGGTCGCCAACGCGCCACACCGCGCCAATGCGGAAAAAGTCCTCGACTTCGTGCTGTCGGACGAAGGCCAGGCGCTCTGGGCCAAGGCCTACCTGCGCCCTGTGCGGCCAATGAAAATGCCGGCTGACGTGGCCGCACAGTTCCTGCCCGACAGCGACTACGCCCGTGCCGGTGTGGTGGACTACGAAAAAATGGCCGCTGTGCAGGAAGCCTTCGCCGCCCGTTACTTGAACGAGGTTAAGTAAGTGGCTGCATCGGCAAGGCAGGCAGCCTGGGCACTGGCCCCGGCCTTTGCGGTACTGCTCGCGTTTTGGCTATTGCCGCTGGCGCACTTGGTGCTGCTCGGTGCCGAGAGCCGCGACAGCAACGGCAGCGGCTATTGGCAGGTGCTCAGTAGCGCGCAGTATTTGGGCAGCCTTGGGCAGACCCTGGTGCTGGCGGTGGTGGTGACGCTGGTGGCGCTGGTGATCGGCGGCATCAGCGGCGTGTTCCTCGCCCGCCAGCAGTTCTTTGGGCGCTCGGCGCTGGTGGCGTTGCTGACATTTCCCCTGGCCTTTCCCGGCGTGGTGGTGGGCTTCCTGGTGATCCTGCTGGCCGGGCGCCAGGGCTTGTTTGCCGCCCTGGGCCTGCAACTGGCGGGTGAGCGCTGGATCTTTGCCTACTCGCTGGCGGGGTTGTTCGTGGGCTACCTGTACTTCTCGATTCCACGGGTGATCCTCACGGTGATGGCGGCGTGCGAAAGCCTCGACCGCAGCCTGGAGGAAGCCGCGCACTCCTTGGGTGCCGGGCATTGGCGCGTGGTGTGCGATGTGGTTGTGCCGGGCCTGGCGCCGGCGTTGGCGTCGTGCGGGGCGATCTGTTTCGCCACCACCATGGGCGCCTTCGGCACCGCCTTTACGTTAGGCACGCGGCTGAATGTCACCCCGGTGGCGATCTACAACGTGTTTACCAACTACGCCAACTTTGCCGTGGCTGCCGCGCTGTCGGTGGTGCTTGGCGCGGTGACCTGGGCCGTGTTGCTGCTCACGCGGCGTCTGGTGAAAAACGCGGGGACTGTGCTGTGAAACGCTCATCGCTGTTTGTGTTGCAACTGCTATTCACCCTGCTGGTGTGCGCCTTCATGCTGGTGCCGGTGCTGATGTCGCTGCTGGCCGGGCTGACCCGCAACTTCTTTGTCGGCCTGTCCAGTGGCCTGACCTTCGACTGGTTGATCCAGGTATGGCAGGCCTATTCGCCCACCGTGTGGCTGTCCCTGCAATTGGCCCTGGCCTGCGCGGTGTGCGTCTGCGTGATTGGCGTACCGGCGGCCTACGCATTGGTGCGCCTGAACAACCGCTTCAGCCGCGCCTTTGAAGAACTGATGGTGCTGCCGGTGGCCATGCCGGGTTTGGCCAGTGCGCTGGCGTTGCTGCTCACCTATGGCCAGTTCGGCAGCTTTCGCAGCAGTTGGGTGTTCATTCTGGTCGGCCACGTGTTGTTCACCTTGCCGTTCCTGGTGCGCCCGGTGATGGCGGTGATGCAGCGCCAGCAATTGCCGGTGCTGGAGGAGGCGGCGGCGAGCCTGGGCGCGGGGCCTTTCAGGCGGTTTTTTTCCGTGGTGGTGCCCAACTGCCGCGCGGGGATCCTGGCGGGTGTGTTGATGGTGGTCACCTTGTCCCTGGGTGAATTCAACCTGACCTGGATGCTCCACACGCCGATGACCAAGACCTTGCCCGTGGGCCTGGCGGACAGCTACGCCTCGGCGCGCCTGGAAATCGCCAGCGCCTACACCCTTATCTTTTTGCTGATGATCGTGCCGCTGCTGATTGCGTTGCAGGCCATCAGTGCCCGTTTGTCCCGTGGAGAGCGTCGATGACCGCTATCACTATCCGCCTGCAAGGCTGTCGCAAGGCGTTCGCCGATGGCACCGTGGCCGTGCATGACTTGAACCTGACCGTCGAAGGCGGTGAAACCCTGGCGATCCTTGGCCCATCCGGCTGTGGCAAAACCACGACCTTGCGCCTGATCGCCGGCCTCGAACGCCCGGACGTGGGCCAGGTGCTGTTCGGTGACCAGGACGTGACCCGCCTGCCAATCGAGCGCCGCGATGTGGGCATGGTGTTCCAGAACTACGCGCTGTTTCCCAACCTGGATGTGGCCGGGAATATCGTCTACGGCTTGAAGATTCGCGGCATGTCGGTGCCTGAACGCAACAAGCGCTGCGACGAGTTGCTGGAGCTGGTGGGCTTGCGGAACCACGGCAAGCGCAGCATCCACGAGCTATCCGGCGGCCAGCGCCAGCGCGTGGCCCTGGCCCGTGCCTTGGCGCCGCGCCCCAAGGTGTTACTGCTGGATGAGCCGCTGGCGGCGCTCGATGCACAACTGCGCGAACGCCTGCGCAGCGAGTTGAATGAACTGCTGCGCGGGCTCGGTATCACCTCGGTCTTCGTCACCCACGACCAGGGCGAAGCCATGGCCCTGGGCGACCGCATCCTGGTGATGGAGCACGGCCGTGTCGCCCAGTTGGCCAGCCCGCGCGACATCTACCAGAAACCGGCCAACGCCTTCGTCGCGGGGTTTGTCGGCAACCTCAATGCCTTCGCCGTGATCGCGTCGTCGGCCCATGGCTTGAAAGTCTGTGGCGGTGAACTGCCGTGGCACACCGCTGACCTGCCCAGCACCGTCTACTGCCGCCCCGAACACCTGCGGGTAATGGAGGGTGAAGGGCACTTGCACGGTCATCTGTTGGCGCAGTTCTTCCAGGGCGCGCAAAGCCGCCTGCTGGTGGATGTGGGCGGCCCGCAGCCGTTGCTGGTCGACAGCAGTGATAACCAGCTGTACGCCGTCGGCGCGCCGATTGCCCTGGCGATTGCGCCGCACATGTTGTTCACCCTGAATGCCTGAGAATCTATTGTGAATCGTCCGTTCCTTGTCGCGCAGATCAGCGACCTGCACCTTAAAGCCGGCCAGCGCCTCACCTATGGCGTGGTCGATACCCTCGGCGCGCTACGGCGTGCCGTCGACCACCTCAACGCCAGCTACCCACGCCCCGATATCGTGGTGATCAGCGGTGACCTGGTGGACTTCGGCCGCGCCGATGAATACGCCGTGCTGCACCCCGAACTCGCGCGCCTGCACATGCCGTGCTACCTGGTGCCAGGCAACCACGATACGCGTGGGCCGCTGCTGGAGGCATTCCGTGATCACCGCTACTTGCCGGCCTCGGCAGACGGCCCATTGGACTGGGTAGTGGAGGAGCACCCGCTGCGGCTGATCGGCCTGGATTCCACTATCCCTGGCGGCCACGGCGGCCAGTTGCTCGATAGCCAGTTGCAGTGGCTGGATGCGCAACTGGCACTGCGTCCCGACGCGCCGACGCTGTTGATCCTGCATCACCCGCCCTTCATCAGTGGCATCGGCCATATGGACCGCGAACCTTTCATCAATGCCGCCGCGCTGGAGCACGTCGTGGCTCGCCATCCGCAAGTGGAACGCCTGCTGTGCGGGCACCTGCACCGGCCAATGCAACGGCGTTTCGGCGGCAGCCTCAGTTGTGTGTGCCCCGGCACCTCTCACCAGATCGTGCTGGATTTGCAAGAAGCGGCGCCCGCGCATTTCAACCTGGAGCCGGCGGGCTATTTGTTGCATCGCTGGGAGGCGCAACAAGGTTTGATCAGCCACAACGGCGTGTTCGGGGATTACCCGGGGCCGTATCCGTTTTATGACGCTCATGGATTGATTGACTGAGGTTATACGGAGGTTCACTCGTTCAACTAAGCCGCTAAACGTTCGTTCACGCACCGGCCAACCGAGTTTGGCCGTGTGTTTCCTGCTGCCCATTATTTGCGCCCGGAACTTGGATTCCGCGCCGGAGTTCGTCCTGATGAAAGCCACTTTGAATGTATTAAGCGTATTGACCGGCAGTCTGGGTATTGCCCTGAGCCCCTTGGCCTCGGCTGATTTCCTGGGTGACAGCAAAGCCAACTTGAGCCTGCGCAACTTCTACTTCAACAACGACAACCGCGACGGCGCCGCCGCACCGTCGAAAACCGAAGAGTGGGGCCAGGCGTTTATCCTCAACTATCAGTCGGGCTTTACCGATGGCACTGTCGGGTTCGGCCTGGATGCGGTGGGCATGCTCGGCCTGACCCTCGACAGCGGCGCCGGGCGCCATGTGGGCAGCTCGATGATCCCCACCGACGACGGCAAGGCCGCCGACAACTGGGCCCGTGGCGGTGCGACAGCCAAGGCGCGTTTCGCCAAGAGCGAGTTGAGCTACGGCTACCTGCGGCCGAACCTGCCGATCCTGGTGAGCAACGATGGGCGCCTGTTGCCGCAATCGTTCGAAGGTGGGCAAATCACCAGCAAGGACATCGACAACCTGACCCTGATCGGCGGCCAACTGCAACACGCCACCGGCCGTGGCTCCAGCGACCGCAGCGGCCTGGCGGCAGCGGGCGGCACCCAGGAAAGCAACACATTCAATTACGCCGGCGCCGATTACCAAGTGACCAAGGACCTGATGGTCCAGTACTACTACGCCAACCTCGAAGACTATTACCAACAACACTTTGCCGGCCTGATCCATGTACTACCGCTGGGTGACTTTGGCTCATTGAAAACCGATTTGCGCTACTTCAAGACCCGCTCCGACGGCAAGAACAGCAGCGCCGCCGGCCGCGCCGAAGGCTACAAGCTCGGCGGCTATACCAAGAACGGCAACGGTGAAATCGACAACGACACCTGGAGCGCGGCGTTCATCTACTCCCTGGGCCCGCACGCGATCACTGCCGGTTACCAGCAAGTCTCGGACGACAGCAATTTCGCCCAGCTCAACCAGGGCGGCCTGGTCAATAAAGGAGAGGGCGGTTCCAGCCTGTACCTCTACACCGACCGTACCGTGCAGACCTTCATCCAGGCCGGAGAACGCACGGCCTTTGCCCAATACGCCTATGACTTCGCCTCGCTCGGCGTACCGGGCCTGAAGGCCTCGGTGATGTACCTGAAGGGCGACCACATCCTCACCACCGGCGGCAACGATGCGAGTGAATGGGAGCGCGATATTTCCCTGGACTACGTGGTGCAGAGCGGCACGTTCAAGAACGTCGGGTTCGGCTGGCGCAACGGAGTGTCGCGCAGCGAAGTGGCACGGGACCAGGATCAGAATCGGGTATTTGTGAGTTATTCGATTCCGTTGATGTAACGGCACATTAAGGCGCCACACGGTCAATGGGGGCGCCGTCGAGCCTTAGCGAGGCCGCGATGGCGGAGGCGATGCCAGCGGAGATTCAGGCTGACCCACCGCTATCGTAGCCTGGCTAAAGCTCATCACAATCGACTCACGCGACACACGATTTTCGTGGTCAAGCCACGCGGTTCCTGCCCGCGGCCTTGGCCTCGTACAATTGCATATCCGCGCGCTTGAGCAGCGCCGAGGTGTCGCGGTCCGACGGTTCGGCGACGCCCACGCCGATGCTCACGGTCACATGGCCCACGGTTGGAAACACTGCCGTCTCAACGGCCTTACGGATTTTTTCCGCCACCACGTCAGGGCTGTCGGGTGCTTCGACTTCGGGCAGCAGCACCGCGAATTCCTCACCGCCGTAACGCGCCACAAAGTCGGTGGCGCGGGTGGTGTTTTCGATCAGCGCGGCCAGTTGGCACAGCACGTCGTCGCCGATGGCGTGGCCGTACGTGTCGTTGACGCGTTTGAAGTAGTCGGCATCGATCAACAGCAGCGCGAAGGTGCGGCCTGTACGTTGGAACAGCAGGCTGTTTTCGGCGAGTTTTTCATCGAAGCGACGGCGGTTGTAGACGCCGGTCAATGCATCGTGGGTGGCGAGCTTGAGCAGCTCGGCATTGGCTTGGGTGAGGTCAGCGGTGCGTTGCGCGACGGTGGCTTCCAGGGAGGCGTTAGCCTCTTGCAACTGGCGCTCCTTGGACAGCAGGGATTGGGTCATGCCGGTGAGCGAGCGGCCCAACTGGGCAATTTCCAGCACCGGGTGATCCTGAGGGAAGACCGCGCCGGGTAGTTGGTCCTGCACCTGCTTGGCGGACCGGGCCAGGCGTTCGATCGGGCGGCTGAGGGTAGACGCCAGGTAGTAGGCGACCAGTCCAAACACCACGGCGGCGATCAGCCCCAGCAGCAACAGTTTGTACAGCAGCACACGCGCCGGTTGCAACGCAACGTCCAGGGGCTGGCGCGCCATGATGTACCAGCTCACTTTTGCATTCGACGGGCTGGGCACCGCCACCGAGGCAGTGACGTAGCCATCGCCGGTGGACCAGCCCGACGGCTTGCTCAGGTTGGCCGGCGGCATCTGCTCACCCGCCAGTACTTCCGGATAGAGCACTTTGCCGTCGAAGTCGACAATCAGCGCTTCAAGGTTCGGCACGGCATCTTTCTGCATCACGGCAGAATCGACGATTTGCGTGACCCAGCGCCAATGCGCATGTGCGCCCAGCACGCCGATGGTCTCGCCCTGGGCATTGCGAATCGGTGCGGCGAAATCGATAAAGCGCAGTGGCTCGCCGTTGGCGGCGCCCGGCAGCAGCTTGGCCAGCAGCACGGCTTCGTGGGGATCACCGGTGTACTCGCCGCGCATGCCCGCCTGGAACCATGGCCGTTGCTGCACCGACTGACCGACCAGCAAGCCGTTGACCGCTTGGCGCACCTTGCCCTCGGCATCGGCCACGCCCATCCACGCATATTCGGCGCGCGACTGGGTGCGCAGTTCCATCAGGGTGAGGATATCTGGCGCGTCCAGGTCACCCTGGCGAAACAACGGCGCCTTGCTCAGCAGTGACACTTCCAGCTGCCGCTCGCGCAGTTGCACGGCCAGCAGGGCAGCGGCAGAGCGCGCCGTACTCAGCAGCGTATTGCCGCTGGCCTGCTTCACCTGTTCAGTGGCGATGTACCCCACGTAAAAGCCCACGCTCAATAACGTAAGCAACGATAAACCGGCGAACCAGAGGGTCAGGTGACTGCGCAGGCTGGCTTTGATCATGAGGGCTCTATGGAGTGGTCGTTTGGAACCATGGTAGGCGCAATGGATGGGGTGCGGCCAGTGATGGCGTCGCTTATCCAGGGGTATCAACCTGAGCAGTTTTTATGGTTGTCTGGAATATAATGAGTATGGCTCATTATGGACGCCTGTCGACAATGGCTGCCCTCCATCGCTGGCAAGCCAGCTCTCACAGAAAAGCAACCGGGGCCGCTACAGGTATTTGAGCCACGCCAAGTCACGGCGCCGAGCCTTGAGCGCTGCAAACCAGCGTACCGGCGGATACAGCGCCAAGGGCAGCAGCAATGCCACCAGCCAAATAGCGCCGATGCTGTCGAAACCGAAGTAGTTGCCGTGATTAAGCCCAAACAGCGCCACACAGGCGACGTAGAGGATTTTCAGCACATACAGGTGCAGCAGATAGAAGAACATGGGCGCCGCCCCGAACGTGGCCAGGATACCGATCCAGCGTTTTTGCCCCGCACGTTCAAACGCCAGCAACAGCAGCAAGCCAACCCCCAGGGTCAATGCCAGAAACAGCAGCGAAGGCGGGTACTTGGTGATGTTGAAAAAACTCATCAGGGACTGCACGCCGTTCTCATAGGCATGCCACGGCTTCTCCCCATACCCATTGGCCGTGCGCAACACCACGAACCCCACCAATGCCCCCACACCGGCCAGCAACAGAAAGCGCTGGCGCAACGCCGATGGCATGCCCTGGGCAAACCAGGGGCCCAACCCGTAACCCAGGGCAATCACGCCGATCCACGGCAGCACCGGGTAGGTGGTACGCAGCCGCAGCGAATCGCCGACCTCGATCCAACTGCGTTCATGCAGGATTGTCCACGGCACATGCAGGGCCGAGCCCGCATCGAAGTGCAAGCCATCGAGCAAGTTGTGCCCGCCAATGATCACCAGTGCCACGGCAATCAGCACTGGACGCGGTAACCACACCAGCGCGGCCAGGGCGAGCATGCTCACGCCAATCGCCCAGATCACCTGCATGTAGATCACGCTGGGTGGCAGTTGGAAGGTCCAGGCAAAGTTGACCAGAGTAAATTCCAGCACCACCAGGAACAGCCCGCGCTTGAACAGGAACGCCGACACATCGCGGCGGCCCGAGTACTTCTGGCCATAGAGCCAGGCCGACAAGCCTGTGAGCAACACAAACACCGGCGCACACAGGTGCGCGAGGGTGCGGCTGACAAACAGCGCGGGCTCGGTGCTGTCGATGGTCATCGGGTCGCTGACCTGGCGGTGCAGCAGGAAGGTTTCGCGCACGTGGTCCAGCAGCATGAACAGGATCACCAGGCCGCGCAGGGCGTCGATGGAAAGCAGGCGTTGGCGCAGAGGTAAAGCGTCGGTCATGGGCAAGCATCACAGGGCAGGGCGGAAGTGGGGCGTTATCCTATAACATTAATTTGCGCGTTGCCGCGATTCCTTGGTCAGACTAGAATGCGATCAATTCTTAATTACTCCTTGGCTCCCTGCGCCGGTGATTCGCATGTCGTCCCCCCTCCATTTGCCTATCCAGGACCTGTACTGCGAACACCATGGATGGTTGTACCGCTGGCTCGACCGCAAGCTCGGCAACGCCAGTGATGCGGCCGACCTGGCCCACGACACCTTCATGCGCCTGCTCACCCGCCAGCCTGGCGCCGGTTTCGGCAGCGAGCCGCGAGCGTTGCTCACCCATATCGCCAAGGGCTTGATGATCGACAGTTGGCGCCGCCAGGAAGTCGAACGCGCCTACCTGGAGACCATCGCCCACCTGCCGGAGCAGGAAGTGCCGTCGCCGGAAACCCGTTGGCTGATCCTGGAGGCGCTGTACCGTATCGAAGCAATGCTGCGCGACTTGCCCGAAAAGACCCGCCAAGCCTTCCTGATGTCACAGATCGATGGCCTCACTTACGCGCAGATTGCCGAGCAATTGCAGGTGTCGCTGGTGTCGGTCAAACGCTATATGCGCGATGCGTTCCTGGCATGCCTGAGCGTGGCATGAACCCGTCCATTGACCCGCTGATCCTCGGCGAAGCCGCCGACTGGATGGTGCAATTGCAGTCCGGCAGCGCCACCGACGAAGACCGCCGCGCCATTGCCCAGTGGCAGGGCCGCAGCGCCCAGCACGCCCAGGCCTGGCAGCGCGCGCAAGCGATCCTGGGCGACTTCGACAGCGTGCCCGCCGCGATTGCCGGCGACACCCTCAAGCGCATCGGTCGCAAAAAATCCCTCGGCCGTCGCCAGGCCCTCGGGCTGTTGCTGTTGGCGGGGCCGGCGACCTGGTTGGCGTATCGGCAAAAACCGTGGCAATCGTGGACCGCCGACCAACACACCGCCACCGGCGAACAGCGCAGCCTCACCTTGCCCGATGGCACGCGCCTGCTGATCAATACGGCCAGCTCACTGAACATCGTCTTCACTGACCAAGTGCGGCGTATCGAGTTGCTGCAAGGCGAAGTGATGATCACCACCGCCAAGGATCCTGCACCCAGCCATCGCCCGTTTATCGTGCAGACCCGCCACGGCACCGCCCGCGCCCTGGGCACGCATTTCAGTGTGCGAGTCGGCGAGCAGAGCAGCCGCGTGGCCGTGCTCGACGGGGCGGTGGAAATGCTGCCAGCGCACGCCAACCGTGGGCTGACCCTCAAGGCCGGCGAGCAAGGCGCCTTCAGTGGCGACAGCGTGGCGCCCGTGCAGCCGCTGGACATCGGCGCAACCACTTGGGAAAACGGCATGCTGCTGGCCCAACGGATGCGCCTGGCGGACTTGCTCGATGAGTTGGGCCGTTACCGTCGTGGCGTGTTGCGTTGCCACGCCAGTGTGGCCGCGCTGACCGTGTCCGGGGCGTTCCCCCTGCGTGACACCGACGCCAGCCTGCGTCTGTTGCAGGAAACCCTGCCGGTCAAGATAAGCAGCCTCACCGGCTACTGGGTGACCGTTGAGCCGCGCTGAGATTTTTTTCGACGTTCGCTGATACCTTTTTCGTTGTCGCTCGGTGTAGGGGAGAACCCTCAACTTTGCACCGCGCCGACAGGAATCTCCATGACCTTCACACCGCACCCCATCCGTCCCTTGAAGGCCTTGAGCCTGGCGGTTGCCCTGGCAGCCATGGCTCCGTTGCACAGCGCTGTGGCCGCAGACGCAGCGTCGACCAGCGCGGTGCGCAGCTACAACCTTGCGCCGGCGCCGTTGGGCAATGTGCTGGCGCAGTTTGCGGCGTTGTCCGGGGTGCCGTTGTCGTTTGATTCCACGCTGCTCAATGACCAGCAAAGCGCCGGTTTGCAGGGCAGTTTCACCGCACACGCGGGTTTCACGCAGTTGCTGCAAGGCAGCGGCTATACCCTGCAAAGCACCGGCGCCAACGGCTACACCCTGGTGCCTGAGCCGACGGGCGACGCGTTGCAGTTGGGGGCGACCACCATCAGTGGGGAGAGCGGGGCGCAAGCGGACACCTATGCCGGTGGCCAGGTCGCACGTTCGGCGCGCCTCGGTGTGTTGGGCAACCGTTCGATCAATGACGTGCCGTTCAGCGTGGTCAGCTACACCGCCAAGACCATCGCCGACCAGCAGGCGCGCACCGTGGGCGATGTGCTGCTCAATGATGCGTCGGTGCGCCAGTCCTCCGGCTTTGGCAATTTTTCCCAGGTGTTCACCATTCGCGGCCTGCCGCTGAACACCGATGACATTGCCTTCAACGGCCTGTACGGCGTGCTGCCACGGCAGATCATCACCACCGAGGCGTTGGAGCGGGTCGAGTTGTTCAAGGGCCCCAATGCGTTCGTCAACGGCGTGTCGCCGGCGGGCAGCGGCATTGGCGGCAGCGTCAACCTGGTGCCCAAGCGTGCCGAAGAGGTGCCCACCCGCAGCATCACCCTCGACACCACCACCGATGGCCAGAGCGGCGGCCATCTCGACCTCGGCCAGCGGTTCGGCGAAGACAACCGCTTCGGCGCGCGGGTCAACCTCGCCAAGCATGGCGGCGACACAGCCACCGAGGATGAATTCAAAAGCTCGCAACTGGTGGCGGTGGCCTTGGATTACCGCGGCGATCGCCTGCGGGTGTCGACTGACTTTGGCTACCAGAAAGAGCGCATCAACAGCGGTCGTTCGGTGGTGTATCCCAATGGCACCCAGGTGCCGAAGGCGCCGTCCGCCAAGCACAACTACGCCCAGGACTGGAGCTGGTCGGAGCTGGAAGACACTTACGGCATGTTCAACGCCGAATACGATTTGAATGAAAGCTGGACGGCGTATGTGGGCGGTGGCGCCAAGCACACGCGGGAAAACGGCCAGTATTCGTCGCTGTATGTGGGCAACGATGGCAGCGGTCGCGTGGGCTTTTTGTACTCGCCCCACGATGAAGATAACAAGAGCGCCATGGCCGGTTTGAATGGGCACTTCACTACCGGGCCAGTGACCCATCAAGTCAACTTCGGCTTGTCGGGTATTTGGGGAGAGCAGCGTTCGGCCTTCGAGGCGATCCTGCAGGCCAACCGTCGGCCGGGCAATCTGTACAATCCAACGCAGATTCCGCGCCCCAGCGTCACGTACTTCGGCAGTGATATCCATGACCCGCGTATTGTCGGCAAGAACCGCATCAAGAGCGCAGCGGTGTCCGACACCCTGGGCTTTATTGATGATCGCGTACTGCTGACCCTGGGCGTGCGGCGCCAGACCATTGAAGTGGATGGGTGGAACACCACCACGGGTGTGCGCACTGCCAACTATGCCGAAAGCATCACCACGCCGGTGTATGGCCTGGTGGTCAAGCCGTGGGAGCACGTGTCGCTCTATGCCAACCGCATCGAGGGGCTGGCCCAGGGGCCGACGGCGCCGCTAACCAACGTCACCAACCCCGGCGAGGTGTTCGCGCCCAACCGTAGCAAACAGACCGAAGCGGGGGTCAAGCTGGATTGGGATACCTTTGGCGCGACCCTGGGTGTCTACCGCATCGAGCAGCCGAGCAGCGCCACCAACACCAACGCCAATGGCACCAACACCTTCAGCGTCGACGGCGAGCAGATCAACAAAGGCGTGGAGCTGAACGTCTTCGGCGAACCGGTCGACGGCCTGCGCCTGCTGGCCGGTGCGACCTGGATGAACACCGAACTGAAAAACACCTCCAACGGCCTCAGCGACGGCAACCGCGCCGCCGGCGTGCCGCGTTTCCAGTACAACATTGGCGCTGACTGGGATATTCCCGGCCTCCAGGGCGCCGCCGTCAACGCGCGGATGCTGCGCACCGGTGGCGAGTACGTCAACGCCACCAACACCCTGAGCATCCCCGCCTGGACCCGCGTCGACCTCGGCGCCCGCTATGGCTTCAAGGCCGACGACAAGTACATCACCCTGCGCGCCAACGTTGAGAACGTGGCGAACAAGGCGTATTGGGCGTCGGCGTCGACCGCCAACAACTACCTGACCCAGGGCGAGCCGCGCACGGTCAAGCTGTCGGCAACGGTGGACTTCTGATCGGCAAACCCAGTATTCCGCCAAGGAATGCCCCCATAAAAACAGCGCATTGTCTTTCCTGTGGCACATCTCGTAGCGTGGTGTTCCCCTCAAGGAGAATCGTTATGCGCCTGTATGTGGATCATCTGTACACCAGCCCTTACGCCATGTCGGTGTTTGTCGCCCTGCGCGAAAAAGGCCTGGCGTTCGACACGATCACCCTGGACCTGGATGCCGCGCAACAGCACGCGGCCGACTTTGCCCAACTGTCCCTGACCCAGCGCGTGCCCACCTTGGTAGAAGGCGATTTTGCGCTGTCCGAGTCCTCGGCGATCACCGAGTACCTGGAGCAGTCCTACCCCGAGACGCCGCTGTACCCGGCCGATCCAAAACAGCGGGCGAGGGCGCGGCAGGTGCAGGCATGGCTGCGCAGCGACTTGCTGGCGATCCGTCAGGAGCGCTCGACGATGGTGGTGTTCTACGGGCAAAAGATGCCGCCACTGTCGCCTGTGGCTGAAGCAGCGGCGGCGAAGTTGATCAAGGCGGCCCAGGCGCTGTTGGCGGGTAATCCGGCGTACTTGTTCGGTGAGTGGTCCATCGCTGACGTGGACCTGGCCGTGATGCTCAATCGCCTCATTCTCAATGGCGACAGCGTGCCTGCCGAGTTGGTGGAATACGCGCGCCGCCAGTGGCTGCGACCGTCCGTACAGGCGTGGGTCAATCAACAACGCCCTGCGCAGTAGAGCGTTCGGTGATCTGCAAGACGCGGCGGTCCAGGTCCTCCCAATCCGCCATGCCCAATACCCGCGTGGTGTTCAAGCCACGCAGGTAACCGCGCAGTTGATGGGCGCTGGCGCGGACCTGGTCGGCACTCGCCGCGGCGTCCTGCAGCACGTCTTCATAGTCGACCAGGTAATCGGCGACGCGCTCGCGAAATTCCGGCAGGACGGCTTCGCGGATGCGGTCGAAGGTTTTCTGGTGAGGCTTCATAGCGTGGTCCTTATAGGTTTTATGGGTGCACTATCGGTTCAGATAATAGTCACCATCACGGATCGCAAGTTCTGTTTTTGCTGGAAAAGCGGAAAATCAGCCCCATCGAGACGCTGTTCAAGGAAATGCGCGATGAGGATGTTTATTCAGCTGGCGTTGATGGCTTTGATGCTGGGCACCGTGGCTATCAACAACGCGGCACTCGCAGACGATCTGCGTACGGGCCATTTGCTACCTATCGGCGCTAGCGTAGAATCCCTGCAGCACGCACAGTCGGTGGGTGTCTTGCTGAGCGACAACACCCGCGACAACCTCGGCTACCTTGAACGCTACCACGAGATGGCCTTGAATGGTGCCAAGGATGCCCTCGACGGGCGTATCCGCCAGGCGTTCGTCAACAGTTCCGACCCAGAGCTGGCCATCGACTGGTTGATGAGCTCGTTGCAAGGCACCTTTTTGTCGGTGACTGTCTACGACAACCTGGATGCGTTGGTGCAGGCTCACCCGGATGTGGTGGTGATGCTCGATACCCACAACCAACTGCTGACCCCGCGTAATGATGTGGTCGAGGCACGCTTTGTTGCGCGGTTCTATGACGCGAACCTGCAGTACATCGCCAAGGCCGAAGGCTCGGTGCACAAGCAGGTGCCGTCGGTGTGGGTGCATGACAAAGCCGCGCCGGAGATTGCCGCGCAGATCGAGCAGCAACGTGATGTGCAGCTCGATGCCTTGAAGCAGTTTGATGCGTCGCTCAAGTCTTTGGTCCGTGCCGGTTGATATGAACCTTTATTTTTGTAGTCAGGAATTTTTCATGCGCGCTCTTTTCGTCCCGGCCTTGGCCCTAGCTTCCCTGTTGCTGGCCGGTTGTGTCACCGCCCCCAACGCCCCAACCCTTACCTTGCAAACCAGCAAGGGGCCTGAGGCCTATGTGCAGTGTGTATTGCCCAAGCTGGAAAAGCATGGGATTACCTCGACCGTCACGCAGAACTCGCGTCACGCCAAGGTGGTGTTGACCAGTAAGATTGCTGCCGATGATGTGCTGGAGGCCTACAAGTCCCAGGACGGCGGCAAGGTGTTTCTGTATGAGCGCAAGCCGCTGGCGTCGACGATCACGCCATCGCGGTTGGAGTTGGCGGCGCAAGAGTGCAAATAACTCCGGGGCGTGCATAGCTGATGTGGGTGGGGGCTGGCTTGCGCTGGCGGTCTGGCAGCCGACCGCTATCTAACTGTCACCCCACGATTCAAAAATGTGGGAGCTGGCTTGCCTGCGATTGCGCCCTGACACCCGACCACAATCTAACTGTCACCCCGCGATCCAAAAATGTGGGAGCTGGCTTGCCTGCCAAAGCGGCCTGACAGCCGACCACAATCTAACTGTCACCCCGCGATTCAAAAATGTGGGAGCTGGCTTGCCTGCGAAAGCGGCCTAACAGCCGACCACAATCTAACTGTCACCCCGCGATCCAAATGTGGGAGCTGGCTTGCCTGCGAAAGCGGCCTAACAGCCGACCACAATCTAACTGTCCTCCCGCGATCCAAATGTGGGAGCTGGCTTGCCTGCGAAAGCGGCCTAACAGCCGACCACAATCTAACTGTCGCCCCGCGATCCAAAATGTGGGAGCTGGCTTGCCTGCGAAGGCGGCCTGACAGCCGACCTGGATGTTGGATCAGACCGAGTACATATCCGTTATTTGGGTAACGGCTGCTATGGGTTCCGCCCTTACGGCGGGTCACTTTGGAAAAGCCCCAAAGTAACCAAAGGGCTCTTGCCCCAACACTCGGCACCTCGCCTAGGCTCGGTGTGCCCGTAATCCGACAGGTATTTGGGGGGCCGCCGCCACGCGCCATCCATGGCGCGGGGCGGCTAAACCGGCATCCCTGCCGGTTTACCCCCCAAATCCCTGTCGAATTCCGGCCAGCGTGTTTGACGGGGCGCCTGAGATCAAAAGCAAAATCAAAAGCTGGATCAAGAGCGGCTCGCTTCGCATCGTGGTTAGGTTTGTTGCTACGGGGGGTGTGTATGGCCTACGCAGGCAAGCGCCCCTCCCACTTTTTTTGATTCACGTAGGGCTCATGGTTTGGCTTCGTTACTGAACGCGTTGACTGTCTTGACCAACCCTTGCGCCGCCAACGCCACTAACTCTCCACCTTTCTCTACTGTCGCCAGCGCCGGGTCCGAGCCCATGCGTCCGTCGGGGAAGCGTGCGCGGAAGTCCAGCGCTTCGCGGATCGGCCCGGTGTTGGCGATTTGTGGTGAGTAGTCGGCAGTCTTGATCGAGTCTGGGTACGCCCACTGTGTCACCGCAATCTCCGATGGGGTGGCATGGCTGCCATGGCCCACCGGGAATTGGCGTTGGGCCAGGTCGCTCACGCCTTCCAGGTCCCACCAGTTCACCAGTTTCAGCGCGAACCCGGCAGGGCGGCGGGCGAAGCTGGCCTCGGCGTACAGCTCCGAGAACGCTGCTTCGATGGTGGCGATATTGCCGCCGTGGCCGTTCAGAAACAGAATCTTCTCGAAACCATGCCCCGCCAGTGAGCGCACCCAATCGCCAATCGCAGCGATGAAGGTGGAAGGGCGCAGGGAAATGGTGCCGGGAAAACCCAAGTGATGCTGGGCCATGCCGATATTGAAGGTCGGGCCGATCAGGATGTCGGCGTTCTTCTGCGCCGCATGGGCGATGATTTCCGGGCACATCCAGTCGGTGCCCAGCAGGCCGGTGGGGCCGTGCTGTTCATTGGAACCGATGGGAATCACCACCGTGCGGCTGCGTTCCAGGAACTGGCCGATCTCGATCCAGGTGGAGTGGTGTAGAAGCATGTGTGGCTCTCTTTTTTTATCGATGGGGACAGGCTATCCGCCACGGATTGTACGACTACTCGCCACCTGCTGGGGTTTGCAATTGAGGTACGTCGAGGACTTCAGCCAACGTTGGTCGGGATACCAGGAAAACATGAACTGCCCATCCTTGAGCTTGTCCACCACTTGGCGCGCCACCTGCGGGCGCACGGCCGGGCAACCCTGGCTGCGGCCGATACGGCCTTCGCGCTTGCTCCACAGGGGGCTCACGTAGTCGGCCGCATGAATCACGATGGCGCGGTCGCGGGCCAGGTCATTGAAGCCCGGCTCCAGGCCATCCATGCGCAGCGAGTAGCCGTGGGTGCCCAGGTAACTTTCCTGGGTGCGGAACAGGCCCAGGCTGGACTGGTGGCTGCCTTCGAGGTTGGAGAACTGGGTGGCGAAGTTTTCCCCGGACTTGGCGCCATGGGCAACCAGGTCGCGCAGCACCAGGGTCTTCTTGCGCAAATCGAAGATCCACAGCCGACGGGCGGTCGAAGGCTGGGAGTAGTCAATAACCGCTAGGCGCTCGGAACGTTCCTCGCCATTATTGACTGCGCACTGCACCGCGTTCAGGGCGCTTTTGAGTACAGTGGGATTGAGTTCTGGAGCCGAGCGCGCCAGGCTGCTATACAAGGAAGGAGGAGTGCCATTGGCGGCGAGCGCAGTCGTGCTCAAAGCGGCCAGGCTCACGGTGATCAAGCCCAGGGTGGTCATCCCGAGCCGGCACATAAAAGTCAGCATCTACAGTACATCCCCCCACTGTGGATTGGAGCAAAGTCAATTGTTCAAAAAACACGCATGTTACTTGAGCATTTGCCTGCTCGTTGCACCATTGGTCGCGACAGCCGACGCGCTCCCGGTCGAGCCGTTGCCGGTCACAACGCCGGCGCCGGTCGATCTGGCGCCGGTCCAACAGGCCCTGGCGCAACTGCCCAGTGTCTGCCCCGGTCTGGCGCCGCAGATCGACGCCGCCGCCCAACTGCGCCTGCAAGCTTTCTACCAACAGCAGGGTAATGTGCCGTTGTGGTCCGCCGACGAGCGTCGCCAAGCCCTGCAATCTCAGTTGTTGCTGCTGGCCGATGACGGCCTGGACCCCACCCACTATAGCCTGCCTGCGGCGGATGCCACGGCCAACGTGCTGTGCAGCGATATCGACACCAGCCAGCACTACCTGCAAGCCCTGCAGGATTTGCACTACGGGCGCCTGCAGCAATCGCGCTTCGAACCGCTGTGGCATTCCCAGCCGCCGACCCGCGACCCCAGCATTGACGTGCTGGCCTTTGCCGCCACGGGCCTGCAAGACATGGCCCAAGCGTTCGACCAGGCCCGGCCCAGCGCCGATTTGTACCGCAGCCTGCGCAATGCCTATTCCACCGTGCGCCAGCAGCCGTTGCCGCATTGGGACCCGGTCGCCACGGGCCCGCTGTTGCGTCCCGGCATGGAAGACCCGCGCGTCCCGGAACTGGCGCGGCGCCTGATCAGTGGCGGCTACCTGGCCAAGGCGCCCAGCGGCAAGCAATACCGCGACGACCTGGTCAAGGCGGTCAAGGCGTTCCAGCTCAGCCATTCGCTGCAGGCCGACGGCGTGATCGGCGCCGGTACCGTGGCCGAACTCAACATCAGCCCGGCCGTGCGTCGCGAACAGCTGCGCATCAACCTTGAGCGCTTCCGCTGGCTGGCCCAGGACCTGGAGCCCGAAGGTGTGCTGGTCAACGTCGCCGCCGCGCAATTGAGCGTGTACCAGAGCGGCATTCCCGTGTGGCAAACCCGCCTGCAAGTCGGCCGCGCCGAACGCCAGACGCCGCTGCTGAAATCGCGCATCACCCGGCTGACCCTCAACCCGACCTGGACCATCCCGCCCACCATCATGCGCGAGGATAAACTCCCGGCGATCCGCCTCAACCCCGAATACCTGCGCCAGCAGAACCTGCAAGTGCTCGACGCCGAAGGCCACCCGCTGGCGCCGGAACAGATCGACTGGGCGCGCCCCGGCAATATCCTGCTGCGCCAGGAAGCCGGCCCCCGCAACCCGCTGGGCAAGATCGTGATGCGCTTCCCCAACCCGTACTCGGTGTACCTGCACGACACGCCGAGCCAGCCACTGTTCACCAAGGGGCCGCGGGCATTCAGCTCAGGCTGTGTCAGGGTTGAACAACCTTTGTTGCTGCGGGATCTGCTGGTGAGCCCGGCCGAACGCGCCCGCACCGATGAACTGCTGGCCACCGGCGTAACCCATGAATTCAGGCTGGCCACGCCGGTGCCGGTGCTGCTGGGCTACTGGACGGTGGAGGTCGACCGCCAGGGCGGCTTGGTGTATGCGCCGGATATCTACGCGCGCGATCTGGTGTTGATGAAGGCGATGGGGAGTGTGCTTTGAGGCGCAAGAGGGCGAGATTACCGGGGTGAGCGGGCAAGCCTGCTCACCACAGTTACCGCCTGCTCCGGCGTCATGAGGGCAGTGTCGATCTCTAGGGGCCCGCTCTCCCACGCTTCATATTCGTGTGCGAGAACGGACTGCCAGGTGGGTGGAATCAGGCCGGGAATGTCGCCTGTTCGGGTTTCTACCCGTCGTTGATGTTCCTCCCGGTCCGAGCAGGTCACCAGGATATCCAGCAACACCACCTTTGCCGCCGCAGCGACGGCCTTCCACGCCTCTCGGCTTTCCCTGACCGGGTTCACGCAGTCCGCCACCACGGTGTGCCCCACCTGCAGATTGCTCAACGCCAGCGCATTCGCTACGCCGTAGCCGCTGGCACCCACATCGCCGGCCAGTACGCCGGCCTTGCGGATCGCCTGTTCGATCACGTCGATACGCAGGTAAACCGCGCCGGTCTGGCGCGCCAGTTCGCGGGCGATGGTGGTCTTGCCAGTGCCGGGCAGTCCGCTGAAGACAATGAGCATGGAGAGGTCTCATGAAATTGGGCCAGTCAGGGTATCCTTCAGTGCCCCCACAGGTCGACCACAGGACACCCGATGCTTCTGCCGTTCGTGAAAATGCATGCCCATGGCGACGATTTCATCATCGTTGATCGCCGTGGCCTGGATGATCCCATCACCGCGAAGGTCGCCCGCCAGCTGGGCGATCGTCATACCGGGATCGGCTTCAACCAACTGGCCGTGGTGCTCGACTGTGACGATGCCGCCGCGCGCGTCAAGTTCTGGAACCCCAACGGCACGCCGCTGGCCACCTGCGGCAGCGCCACCCGTGGCGTGGCCGACCGTTTGATGCATGAAACCGGCACGGCGTCGGTGGTGTTGCGAACCGACCGGGGCTTGCTGACCTGTGTGCGTGCGCCGGGGCAACACGTCTCGGTGAACATGGGCGAACCGTCGCTGGACTGGTCGGCGGTACCGCTGGCCGAGGCCGTGGACACGCGCACCTTGCCCATCGAGGGCAACCCGGCGGCGTGCAGCATGGGCAACCCGCATTGCACGTATTTTGTGGAAGACATTGCGGCTGTCGACGTGGCGGCCGTGGGGCCTGCGCTGGAAACGCACCCGCTGTTCCCGGCCAAGACCAATGTGCATTTCGTGCAGGTACTTGATCGTGGCCATATCCGCCTACGCATCTGGGAGCGCGGCGGCGGCGTGCCGTTGGGGTCTGGCTCGTGCTGCTGCGGGGCCGTGGTCAATGGGATCCGGCGAGGATTGCTGGATGCCACGGTGCAGGTCCAGTGCGATGGCGGCACAGTGACGGTGCACTGGGACGGGCAGGGCGGGGTGGTGTTGACCGGGCGCGTGGAGCCGGTGCTACAGGGCAGTGCTTATTTGCCCTGAAACGTCACCGTAAAGGTGGTACCGCCCACCTCACAGGACTTTACCGCCACATCCCCGCCATGCACCCTGGCCAACTCGCGCACGATGTACAGGCCCAGGCCCACGCTGCGCACATCGCTGCCTTGGTCGGTGCCACGGGTCATGGGTTCGAACAGCCCGGCCAGCAAGCTTTCGGGAATCGGTTCGCCGTAGTTGTGCACGGACACTTCACACGCGCCATCGCACAGCCGTGACGTGACCGTGATCGGCCGCTGCAGGTCGCCATAGGCCACGCTGTTGGCCACCAGGTTGCCAATGATCTGCTGCACACGGTCGGCGTCCAGGCTCGCGTCGCCTTGGCCTTCGCTGTGATGCTCCAGCGTCGCCTTGGGGAACGCCACGCGCAGTTCATCCACGGCGCGATGGATCACGCTGTGCAGATCCAGGGGGGCCGCCTTGATGCTGATGCCCTGGCCGACCCGGGCCTGGGTAAAGTCCAGCAGGTCGGCGATCATGCGTTGGGCGCGTTCGGATGACTGGCCGATATGCCCCAGCAACTGGCGCTCCTTGGGCGTGCGTTCGCTGCGGCTGAGAAAGTCGGAGGCCATGCGAATCGCCGTGAGCGGGTTTTTCAGGTCGTGGCTGACAATCGCTACCATCTGTTCAGCGAACAGCGCGCGGCGTTGGGAAACGGCGTAGGCCTCGCGCAGCTCGGCCTGAGCCTGCTGCAGGGCCAGTTCGGTGGCGGTTTTTTCCTGCAACAACGCTTCGGCCAAGTTGCGGGCGTTGAGCAGCTCGCGTTCGTACTTGTCGCGGTCGGTGGTGCCGAACAACGCCAGGTCGTACACCACGCTGTCGGCCTGTTCACGCTGGATGCCGTTGAGCAGTACGGTGACCTTGTGGCCGTCGCGGTGCAGCATGTCGAGCTTCACTTCGGTGACGCTGCCATGCATGCGCAACATCGGGGCCAGGTGAGTCTGGTGGAAGATGCGTCCGCCCATGGTCAGTAAATCCTGGAAACGCTTGCCGCACAGCTCGGTGTTGCTGAACCCCAGCCACTCGCTGAAGCGCGCGTTGGCTTGCAGGATCATGCCATCTTGCGCGGTGACGGCCAGGGCGCAGGCCGCGCTGTCGAATAGGTCAGCTGGCACGCGCAACCGCCCAGGGTGCCAGGAAATCGTCCATGGCTGCTGCGCAGGCCTGTGGCGCGCTCATGTGCGGGCAATGGCCGATGTTCTCCACCAGGCAATAGCGGCTGTGGGACAGCACGCTGTGCAGGTATTCGCCTACGGCGACGGGGGCGATCAGGTCATCGGTGGATTGCAGGATCAACACCGGGGTGGCCAGGCCGATCACGTCCTGGCGGTTGTCCGACATGAACGTCACCCGCGCGAATTGCTTGGCGATCTCAGGTTCAGTGCGGCAGAAACTCTCGGTCAACGCTTCGCCCAGCGCCGGTTGATCCGGTGCGCCCATGATCACCGGGGCCATGGCGCTGGACCAGCCGAGGTAGTTGCTGTCGAGGGTGTCGAGCAGGTCCTCGATATCGCCGCGTTTGAAGCCGCCGATGTAGCCGTCTTCATCGATATAGCGCGGCGATGGCCCGATCATCACATGGGCACTGATGCGGCCGGGGGCCAGGCGGTCGGCGAGGGCGCCGATCATTGCGCTGACCGAATGCCCCACCAGGATCACCGGGCCGACGGCGTAGGCCTCGATGATTTCATTGAGGTCACGGGCGTAGCCTTCCAGCGTGCCGTACTTGGCCTTGTCGAAGGCGCCCAAGTCTGACAGCCCCGCGCCCACCAGGTCGTACATCACCACGCGAAAGCGTTCCAGGAAATGCGGCGCCAGGTAGTTCCACATGGCCTGGTTGCAGCCGAACCCGTGGGAAAACACCAGGGTCGAGGTCCCGTTGCCCATCACGCTGACATTGTTACGGTGGAGTAAGTCCATGGGTTTGCTCGGTTGTGGCGTATTGCTATGACTGCAGGGAGTTTAGATAGTCACAGGCGTGGGGTCACGCGTTATAGCGCCGTTAAGGTAAAGTCACCGCCTTCAGGAAGAAATTTCAGGTAACAAAGCATGATGGCGATTTTGCGGCAATCCGTGTTGAGCCTGGTAGCGCTGGTGGTCTTTGGCCTGCTGGGCAACGCCCAGGCGGGCACTTCGCCCATCGGCGTGGCCCTTGACCAGCGGGTGATCGACCTCACCAACACCCTGGATGCCGCCACCACCACCCGTCTGAAAAACCAGCTCGCCGACCTCGAACAGCGCAAAGGCTCGCAAGTGGCCGTGCTGCTGGTGCCCACCACCGGCGGCGCGAGCATCGAGGATTACGCCAACCAGCTGTTCCGCGCCTGGAAGCTGGGCCGCAAGGACATCAATGACGGCATCCTGCTGGTGGTGGCCAAGGAGGACCGCAAGGTGCGCATCGAAGTCGGCTATGGCCTGGAAGGCACGGTCACGGATTTGCTGGCCCATCGCATTATCGAAGAACACATCACGCCGGCGTTTCGCCAAGGGGATTTCGCGGGCGGTGTGTCCCAGGGCGTGAACGACTGTCATCGGCGCGGTTGGCGGTGTGCTGATCAGTGCCGGCAAGCTGCACTGGCGCCGCGCCTTGATTGCCACGGTGGCGGCCACCGTGCTGCTCGCGATCCTGGGCGGAGGGCGCGACTGGCTGGTGTTCTTGCTGGTGATGCCGTTGACCCTGCTCATCGGTGGCGCAACCTTCGGCGCATTGTGGATGGCACGCTCGGTGTTTTACTGCGTCGTCGGGCTGCTGGCGTACATCCTTGTGTTGGTGGTGATTGATCGTCAGTACGCCGACGTCAACTTCATCCATTGGCTGGTATTTCCGCTGGGTGCGCTGGTGGTGCTGGGTTTGTACCTGGTGCTGCTGGTGATCATGAAGGCTGCCTGGAAGCAAAGTCGCGTGGGGTTTGTCGCGCGGCTGTCGGCAGCGGTGGGGGTGTATGTGGCAGCGGGGGTGTTGATAGAACTCGGACGTGACGGCTGGCTGTACGCGTTCCCGATTGCCTCGTTTGCTGCGCTGTTCATCTTTGGCAAGACCGGCGGTGGCTCTGGGTCGAGCGATGGGTCGAGCTCGGGATCCAGCAGCTCCAGTTCCAGCAGCTCCAGCTCCTCCGGTGGCGGTGGTTCGAGTGGCGGCGGCGGGGCGTCCGGGAGTTGGTAGAGCCGCTAGCGCGGTTTATAGCCTACCCAGCCTCTAAAGCTGAAGCCGGCGTAGAACAACTCGACACCCTCGAACCCGGCTTCTGTCATCAGGGCTTGATCAGCCTCGGGTGACAGCACCGGCAATTTCTCACTGATCGCCGCAATCGCCCGCTCGGCATCTGCTGCCGGCACGCCCGAATCCACCGCAAACGCGGCGTAGCGCTTCAGCCAGCGGGCCTTATCGTCCCCCGCCTGCGGGAAGCTGTGATGCGCCACCACCAGCGGCGCGCCCGGTAACAGGCGTAACCACAATGCCTTGAGGGTTTGCAGGCGCTGTTCGGCTGGGATGAAGTGCAAGGTCAGCAGGCAGGTGGCGCCGTCGAAAGGTCCCAGCGGGGCGGTGTCGATATAGCCTTCGTGCAATTGAGTTCGCGCATTCAACGGACCCAAGGTGGCCTCTGCCAGCTTCAGCATCTCGGCCGATGGGTCTACCCCCACAAAACGCCAGTCCGGTTCCGCGTCGGCAAAGCGCTTCAACTCCAGGCCACCGCCCGCGCCCAACACCAGCACCTTGCCCGTGACCGGCACGCGTTCGCGCAGCAGCAGGGTGGTCATGCGTTGCAGCCCATCGAAACCCGGCACCAGGCGCACGGGCCCCTCGGCGTAACGGGCGACGGCATCGGGGTCGGAAAAAAAGCTCATGCTGGGCTCCTGGACATTGGGCAGGGGTAAACCCTACTGCGGCAAGCCTGCACTGGCAACATTCGCAAGCGGCGGAGAATGGCGCGGCGCAGAGGGGGGCGGCTGCTGGGTTGTTTGGCAAAACCCTGAACGTCACAGCACCTTGGACAGAAATACCCGGCTGCTGCCTTCGGGCTCGCACGGGATCTCGCCGAAGCGTACCCAGCCGTGCTTTTCGTAAAACCCAGGTGCCTGGAAACTCAGGGTGTACAGCACCGCGTTTGTGCAACCCCGACGCCGGGCTTCATCTTCGAAGGCTTGCAGTAACTGACTGCCGAGCCCCGTGCCCCGTAATGAATCGGGCAGGTGGAACAGGTCGAGGAACGCCGTGCCCAACGTGGTTTTACCGGTGATGCCGCCGAGGACCTGCCGGGTGTCGGGGTCCTTGATCAGCACCGTCAGCAGGCACCGGTCGTTGTAGCCGGTGATGGCTTCATTGAAGGTCGCGAGACCGCTGCCCAAGATGCGCTCGGCGTCGGGGTTGGGTTGGTCGCTGATGTCGATGCGCGGTGTGTTCATTGCTAGAGCGCCATCTCCATCTCATGCCACGCCATGCCACCGTGATCCGACGGCGACGGCTGCACGTACTGGTACCCCATGCGCTCATACAGCGGCACGTGGTGCTGCTTGCACATCAAGTGAATCGTCTGCTTGCCCATCGCCCGCATGCGCTGCACAAATTCGGTCATCAGCAGCCTGGAGTAACCCTTGCCCTGGTGCGCCGGGTCGACCACCACCGACATGATCACCACGTTCGGCGCATCGGCCGAATGGCCCACCAACTCCTTGAACGCCTCGTCGGACATCACCACCTTATGGGCGCAACCGCAGTTGATGAAACCCACCACCGCGCCATCCGCCTCCAGGATCAGAAAGCCTTGCGGGTACTGCGCAATACGCGTGGCGATCTTCTCCAGGGTCGCGGCTTCGTCGCCTTCGTAGGCGGTGGTTTCGATTTCAAAGCAACGGGCGGCGTCGGCGGGGAGGGCGTTGCGGAAGGTGAGGGTGGGCATGGGCGTTTCCTGGGGCGTTGAGCGAAAGGCCACATGATAGACAAACCTCTATTCGCGGCAACTGAATTCCCTGACGCGCACTCCCTATGGTCCTGAGGGGACTTATTGTGGTGAGGGGGCAGGCCCGCTCATCACGACAGCCCCATCTGCCATACAAAGCGCACGTCCGGCTGGCCATCCAAAAACTAGAAAACCCGCCAAGGCGGGTTCTCTAATCGCTCAAGTTATAGATGGTGGTTTTATCAAACCCCTCCCACCAACTTCCCCCCATCCATCCGGCGCTTATACGCACTGTCCCGACTCGCCAACCAGAAGTACAACGGCGACGTCACCACCAACCCCACCACCCAAGACAAATCCGCGCCGTTGATGTGTTCCGAAATCGGCCCCACGTACAGGGGCGTGTTCATGAACGGAATCTGCACCACAATCCCAATCCCATATGCCAACAACGCCTGCGGGTTGTACCGGCCGTAGATCCCGCCATCCACGCGGAAGATCGAGGCAATGTCGTACTTGCCCTTATGGATGGCGTAGAAGTCGATCAGGTTGATCGCCGTCCACGGCACCAGGACCACCAGCAACACCAGCACCATGTCGACGAAGTGGCCGATGAAGTCTTTCGAGGCGAACACCGCCGCAATCGCGCAGGCTGCCAGCACCAGGATCGAGATCACTGCACGGCTTTTTGCCGTGGGAATCCAGCGGTACGCAAAGGTCTGCACCAGGGTGATGATCGACAGCACGGCGCCATACAGGTTGAGGGCGTTGTGGCTGATCACGCTGAGCAGGAACAGCACCAGCATCAACGGGCCGATGGCGCCAGTGGCGAGTTTGACCGCGTCCATGGTGTCCATGCCGATCGGGGTGGCGAGGACGGCAACGGCGCCGAAGATGAACGACAGGCTGGAGCCCAGCGCCGAGCCGAGGTAGGTGGTCCAGAAGGTGGAGGCAACCGGTACATCGGCCGGCAGGTAGCGCGAGTAGTCGGAGACGTAGGGCGCGAATGCGATCTGCCACAACGCCGCCAGGGACACGGTCGCCAGCACGCCTGCGATGTTGAATTCACCGCGCGTCAGGAAGTCCGTGGTCTGCAGGTGGGTGAAGATGTAGCCGAACCCCAGCACGATCCCGGCGCCCAGCACCCAGGTGCCGATGCGGTTGAGCACGTGGATGAAGCGGTAGCCGATGATGCCGATGATCCCGGAACCGATCGCACCGATCACGATGCCTACCGGTACGGGCACGGCGTCGACCACACCGTGCAGGGATTTACCCGCGAGCACGATGTTGGAGGCAAAAAAACCGATGTACATGACGCCGGCGATCACCACCACCAGCAAGGCGCCGAGGGAGCCGAACTGGGCGCGGCTCTGGATCATTTGCGGAATGCCCATCTGCGGGCCCTGGGCCGAGTGCAGCGCCATCAGCACGCCGCCGACCAGGTGGCCGACAAGAATGGCGACGATGCCCCACACCAGGTTGAGGTGAAACAGTTGCACACCCAGTGCGCCCGTGACGATGGGCAACGGCGCGATGTTGCCGCCGAACCACAGGGTGAACAGGTCTCTTACCTTTCCATGGCGATCTTCCGGGGGCACGTATCCAATCGTGTGTTTTTCGATAAGCGGGGCGGAGGATGTTGCAGTGGTAACCATGACGAGCTCCAAGGCAAGGTGAGTACGTTGACGTACTTCGCTGTGCGCCACCGGCGTGACGCTTTGTTGTTGGTGTGATGATCTGCAATGGGCGCGGGGAGGTAAATTAGTAAGTTTGTTGCTATAGACCTTAAAAAATATAGCTCGCGCCTTGCCGCGCTCCGGTATGTTGCCTACACCTGTTTTGCGGGCGAAGTCCCACGTTTTTGGAGGTCCCGATGGCTGCCTATAACCTGCGCCAACTCAGATATTTCGTCACCACGGCCGAGTGCGGCAGTGTCGCCGAGGCGTCGCGCAAGCTGTATATCGCTCAGCCGTCGGTGTCCACGGCGATCAAGCAGCTCGAAGACAGCTTTGGCGTGCAGTTGTTTATCCGTCATCACGCCCAGGGCGTGTCGCTCACCCCCAGCGGCGCGCGGTTTTATCGCAAAGCGCTGGAACTGCTGCGGGTGGCCCATGAGTTCGAGCAGAACGCCCTGGCGGACAATGATGTGGTGGCCGGGCAGATCGATATCGGCTGCTTTGAAACCGTGGCGCCACTCTACCTGCCGCGCCTGATCGCCGGTTTCAAGGCGCGTTGGCCGGGGGTGGAGATCCGTATTCGTGATGGCGAACAGCAGGAGCTGGTGCAAGCGCTGACGGCGGGCAGCATCGATGTGGCCATGCTGTTCGAGCACGACTTGGGCGCCACCATCGAGACCACGCCGTTGATGCCGCCGCAGCAACCTTATGCGCTGTTGCCGGCCGATCATCGCTTTGCGCAACAAGCCAAGGTGTCGCTGGCAGACCTGGTGCTGGAACCGATGATTCTGCTGGACGTGCTGCCCAGTCGGACCTACTTCGTGAGCATCTTTGAAGAGCGCGGGCTGACGCCGAATATCGTGTTCAGCTCGCCGTCGATCGAGATGGTGCGGGGCATGGTGGGGCGGGGGTTCGGCTTTTCGATTCTGGTGACCAAGCCGTTCACTGAGTACACCTATGATGGGCAAAAGGTGGCGTGTGTGCCGCTGGCGGAGACGGTGACCGGCTCAGGCTTGTCAGCGGTATGGTTACGGCGGGCGCCGCTGACCAAACCGGTGCAGCTCTTCGTCGACTACTGCCGCGAAGAACTCGCCCGCCTGCTCGGCTGACAAAAATCCCCTGTAGGAGCCGGCTCCTACAGGGGAACGGTGATCTACGCGCGAATCGAGTCCAGCATCCGCCCCAGCATCGCGTCACACCCCGCCAGTTGCTCCACGCTCACAAACTCATCCGGCTTATGCCCCTGGTCCATGCTCCCCGGCCCGCACACCACCGTGGGAATACCCACGGCGTCAAACAACCCACCCTCGGTCCCAAACGCTACCGTACCGAACGCCCGCGAGCCGGAAAACGCGGCGATCAACTCCGCCGCCTGGCTGCGCTCATCGGTGACCAACCCGGGGTACGCCGACAACTCGGTAAAGCGAATCGCACTCTGCGCGCTCACCGCCTGCATGCGCGGCAATACTTGTTGCTCGGCGTAGGCCTTCAGTTCGTCAGCCACTTCGGCTGGATCCTGCGACGGCAACGCACGCACTTCAAAATCAAACCGGCAATCCGCCGGCACGATATTCAGCGCCTTGCCGCCGCTGATCACCCCGGTCTGGACCGTGCTGAACGGTGGATCAAAGCGCGCATCCTGTGTCTCTTGCAGGCGCTGGCCGATCCGTCCCAGCTCGCCGATCAACTCGGCGGCGTGTTCGATCGCATTCACCCCATACGGCGCATAGGCCGAATGACACGCCTCGCCATGCACGTCGCAGCGCATCGCCAGTTTGCCCTTGTGGCCGAGCACCGGTTTGAGTTCGGTGGGTTCGCCGATGATGCACAGCATGGGTTTCACCGGGCGCTGCTCCAGTACCGCGAGCAATGAACGCACACCCAGGCAACCGACCTCTTCATCATAGGAGAGGGCGATATGCACCGGCACCCGCAACGGCGCCTTGACCAGCGCCGGCACCAGCGCCAGCACACAGGCGATATAGCCCTTCATGTCGGCGGTGCCGCGGCCAAACAACTTGCCGTCACGTTCGGTCAGTGCAAACGGTGGCACGGTCCAGGGTTGGCCATCGACGGGCACCACATCGGTATGCCCTGACAGCACAATTCCTGGCAATTCCACCGGACCAATGCTGGCAAACAGGTTGGCCTTGCTGCGCTCTGCGTTGTAGACCCGCTCGCTAGCCACTCCGAAACCTGCCAGGTAATCGCGCACAAACTCGATCAGTTGCAGGTTGGACTCGCGACTGGTGGTGTCGAACCCCACCAGCGTCTGCAGCAGTTCGCGGCTGCTGCTCATCGGTCGTCTCCCGCTACGCCGTAGCCGGGCGAACGGTCCGGGGCGAGGGCGCGGTCGATGTAGTCCTGCACTTGCGGGCGATAGGCATCCCACAGCTTTTGCAATTCAAGGATCGGTTGTTCATCGGCCCAATCAACCCGCAAATTGATGATCGGCCAGGTCAGTTCGCCCACCACCACCAGCGCGGCGGAATGCACCGGGCCGGCTTCGCCACCGGCGGCAATGGCGGCGTGCATGGCCGCCAGCAACCGGTCCGCCAACTGGCCTTCGCCTTGCTCGAAGGCGCTGACCATGGCCTCGATCACCGCACGGTCGGCAAGCATATTGCCCGCCGCCACGCACTGTTCGCCCGACACCGCATTGTGGGTGCCGAGGGTTTCACTGCCGCTGAAATGCACGCTACGCCCCAGGTGATCAATCGCCGTGAGTTGCCGGTACTGGCTGTAGCCGTTGCGGGTCAGTGCCGTGTCGATGGCCTCGGCGGGGGCCAGGCCTTGTTCCAGCAAGTCGAGCACGTCCGGGCCCAGGGCCGGCAGCGTAATGTTCTGGGTCGACACCGCACCTACGCCTGGGCGCAACCACGGGCAACGGGCGCCCACGGCAATGCTCGACGAGCTGATGGCAATGCCCAGTTGGCCGGTTTCGGCGCACCGGCCGACGATTGAAAAGGTCATGTGCGGCTCCTTACTCGGGGATAACGGCGATCACATCGATTTCCATCAACCACTGCGGCTGGCCGAGGGCCGACACCACCAGCCCGGTGGAGATCGGGAACACGCCCTTGAGCCACTTGCCAACTTCCTGGTACACCGGCTCGCGGTAGCGCGGGTCGATCAGGTAGGTGGTGGTCTTGACGATATGGCTGAGGTCGCTGCCGGCTTCCTCCAGCAGTTGCTTGACGTTTTTCATCGCTTGCTCGGCCTGGGCACGCGGGTCGCCAAGGCCGATCAGGTTGCCGTCGAAATCGGTGCCGACCTGGCCGCGTACATACACGGTATTGCCAGCGCGCACGGCCTGGCACAGGTCGTTGTCCAGGCTCTGGTTGGGGTAGGTTTCCTTGGTGTTGAACATGCGGATACGAGTGTGAGTAGGCATCAAAAAAACTCCGGCAGTAAAGTGATCAGGCGCTGACAGGGGAGGGGCGAGCCACCGGCGCGGCTTCGCGGTACTCAAGGTATTGACGCTGGATGGCGATGTGGTCGGCGACGTACTTGGCGTCGTGCCACACCCCCCAGATAAACGACGAACCACGGCGTGACTGCCACGGCAGGCCCAGGAAGTAGATCCCGGCCTCGCTGGACACGCCGCGCTGGTGCTGGGGCTTGCCGGCGGCGTCGAAGGCCGCCACATTCAACCAGCTGTAGTCCACCGCAAAACCGGTGGCCCAGATGATCGAGGTGACGCCGGCCTTGGCCAGGTCCAGTTCCAGGATCGGGTTCTTGATGCAGTCCGCGTCGGGGAACACGTGACGGGCTTCGGGCTCCAGGGGCAGGTCCAGGCCGTTGCGCTCGATGTAGGCATCGGCGGCATCCAGCAGGGCCAGGTAGTTTTCATCGCCGCGTGCGAGGTTTTCCACCAGGTTCGGCTGGAACGTGGCAACGTTGCCATTGAACGCTTGGGTCAGGCCGACCAGGGTCATGCCTTGCTGGGCCAGCTCGCGAAAGTCGATGGTTTTGCCGCCGTGTGCGCCGCTGACCGCAATGGTCACGTGTTCGCGGCCGGGCTTCATGGCTGCCTGGTCCCACTCGCCCAGTACACCCAGCCACCAGCAGAAGTCGCGGTTGCGGTAAGCGCGAGGCGGGCGGTCGTGGGCGCCGACCGAGAGGTACACCTGACGCCCGGAGCGCTGCAATTCATCGGCAATCTGCACGCCGGATGAACCGGCACCCACCACCAGCACGGCGCCGGCTGGCAGTTGCGCGGGGTTGCGATAGTCGGCGGAGTGGATCTGGTGCAGCGCGGTGTCGTTGGGCGCGATGGCCGGGATCACCGGCTTCTGGAACGGCCCGGTCGCCGCCACTACCCGGTTGGCTTCGATCACCCCTTCACTGGTGTGCACGGTAAAGCCAGGGCGGCCGACATTGCGGACCACCGACAACACGTCAACGCCGGTACGGATCGGCGCATTGAACTTGCGGGCATAGGCTTCAAAGTAATCGGCCACGCGTTCCTTGGGCGCAAAGCCATCCGGGGCAACCGTGTCGAACTCCAGGCCGGGGAACCGGTCATGCCAGGCCGGCCCGTTGGCCACCAGCGAATCCCATCGCCCGGTGCGCCAGCGCTCGGCAATACGGCTGCGCTCCAGCACCAAGTGGGGTACGCCTTGCTTGCTCAGATGCTCGCTCATGGCCACGCCAGCTTGACCGGCGCCCACCACCAGTGTGTCTGTTTTTGTTATTGCTTCAGTCATGTCTCTGTCCTTGCGTAATGCAGTTGGATTCAGCGTTGGCATGACTTCAAGGCTAGGGGGAGGGGGGTTATAAATAAAATATTATTAAGCTGGGAAGTGAGCATAAATATCGGATGCAGAGCGCTGGGGCGCGTCACAAAAGTGTGCCAATCTGATCGGCCCTTCACCTCAGGCACAGCCCATGTTCAACCTTCGTGTGATGACCCCAGCCGACTACGACGCCGTTCTCGCCCTCATGCAAAACACCCCCGGTATCTCCCTGCGCGACGCCGACTCCCGTGAGGCCACCGAGCGCTACCTGGCACGCAACCCCGGCATGAGTTTTGTGGCCGAAGCCGAAGGTCAGTTGATCGCCTGCGTGATGTGCGGCCACGATGGGCGCCGTGGTTACCTGCAGCATTTGCTGGTACTGCCGGACTATCGCCGTCAAGGCATCGCGCAGGCGCTGACGCAACGTTGCCTCGACGTGCTGGCGCAACTGGGCATCCACAAATGCCACCTCGATGTGTTCAAGACCAACACCCGTGCCGCCCATTATTGGCAGGGTCAGGGCTGGTCGCTGCGCACTGACATCGACCGCTATTCCTTCACCCGCCCCGGTGATGAAAACGCCTAGAACTCCCCGGAATACTTCACCGCGGCCGCCGCCCGGGAGGGCACATCCAGGGTGCGCAACAGCGACGACACATGGATGCGCACGGTGAACGGCGAGATAGCCAGGGCCTTGGCGATTTCCTTGTTGGTCTTGCCCTGGGCGATCAGGCGCAGCACGTCTTGCTGGCGGGCGGTGAGGGTGTGGGTGTCCAGCGGCAACAGGCCGGATGGGACGAACTTGACCAGGACTTCACCGTCGCGGATCGCCAGCAACGCCTGGCCGATCTCGTCGGGGGCGATGTTCTTGCCGATGAAGCCGTCCGCGCCCAGGGCCATCACCTGGTCGATCAACGCCGGGTCGTCCACCATCGACACCACGATCAATGTGGTGCGCCGTAATTGCTGGCGCAGTTCGACCAGTTGGCTCATGCAGGTCAGGCCGGGGAAGCGCAGGTCGAGGATCAGCGTGTCGATATCGCCGCCTTCGCGGATCAACGCAAGCACGCTGTCGAGGTCGCCGGCTTCCTGCACCTGGGCGTGCGGTAGCAGGCGCTGCACGGTGCGCAGCATGCCTTCGCGGAACATCGGGTGGTCATCGGCGATGATGATACGGCCGGTCATGGGGTGCTCCTCCCTGGGGCAGGGTTATGCCGTTGCATGCTACCTTACCACCGCGCTCAGGGCCTGCCTGTGGCGCATGACGGATTTGTTGATTGCCGCACAAGGACGTAAACCATGAGTCTTGAGACCAACTCCGAACTCGACCAGGCCAACCTGCGCATTGTGGTGGCCACCATCGCTGTCGTGTACATCACCGCTCTGGGCTTTCTGCCCGGACAGTCGATGGACACCTACCTGCCGGTGATCCTGTATATCGTCCTGTTCCTGCTCGCCTCCATCGCGTTGCGCCAGGTGATCGCACGTTGGCCCGGGCATTACCCGGCGCGGCGGATCTTCGGGATGCTCCACGACTACACCGGCACCTCGTTTGGCATGGTGGTGGGCGGCGAAGCGGCATTGCCGCTGTATGCGGTGATGGTCTGGGTCAATCTGGGCAACGGCATGCGCTATGGCTCGCGCTACCTGGCGATTGCCACGGCATTGGCGTTGCTGGCGCTGCTGGTGGTGTATCGGCTCACGCCGGTGTGGCAGGCGCAGCCTTTCATGGTGCTGATGCTGATGATCACCAGCACGGTGATCCCGGTGTACGCGCATATCCTGCTGGAGCGCACGCGCAAGGCATCCGAGCAGGCCATCGCCGCCAACCTGGAAAAATCCCGTTTCCTCGCCCAGGCCAGCCATGATTTGCGCCAACCCATCCACTCCATCGGCCTGTTCACCGCGTGCCTGCGCGAAGCCCGGCTGGGCGATGAAGAGCGGCGCCTGGTGGATAACATCGACCGTTCGCTGCTGAACGTGTCGCAATTGTTCCGCTCGATTCTCGACCTCTACACCCTCGACAACGGCCGCCTGCTGCCTAAATACCAGGCGGTGCACCTGGGCGAGTTCCTTGCCGACCTGGTGCGCCAGAACGCCGAGGCCGCGCGTTGGGCCGGGGTGGAGTTGCGCCTGCGGCCTTGCGCGCACTGGGTGCTGGTCGACCCGGCGCTGTTGGCGACCATGGTGCAGAACGTGCTGTCCAATTGCTTCAAATACGGTGCCCACCGCCCTGTGCTCATTGGCGTGCGCATTCGCGACGGCGGCTTGGCGGTGGAGATTCATGACCGGGGCCGGGGGATTGCCGAGGAGCATCTATCAAAGGTCTTCGAGGAGTTTTATCGAGTGCGCCACCTGCGTGACAAGGACGTCGAAGGCGTTGGCCTTGGACTGTCCATCGTCAAGCGCCTGGGGCAGTTGATGGGGGTGCAAGTAGGCCTGCGCTCACGGGTGGGCCATGGTACTTCTGTAAGCCTGTATGGCTTGACCCTGGCCTCTGCGCCACGTGCCACGGCACCGCGCGACGACACGCGCCAGGCCGGGCTGTTGACCGGGTTGAAGGTGTGCCTGGTAGAAGATGACCATAACGTACTGCTCGCCACCCAGGCGCTGCTGGAGCGCTGGGGTTGCGAGGTGCAGGCTGAGTCTTCGGGGCGCGACCTGGTCAGTGACTGCGACATCATCGTCGCCGACTACGACCTGGGCAACCACGCTACTGGTATCGAATGCATCGATGCCCTGCGCGAGCAACGTGGCTGGGCCGTTCCTGCGCTGATTCTCACCGGGCATGACGTGGAGAGAATCCAGGCCGCCTTGCACGACCGCCGGATCGCCATTCTCTCCAAGCCGGTGCGTCCCGCCGAACTGCGCGGGACCTTGCGCGACCTGAGCCAGCAGATGGTTACTGGGTGAAGCCCTGCAGTGGGTTGCCGCGTGCACCTTTGGGTTGGCAGTAGGCCGCAGGCTTCATCATGCCAAAGCTGGCCACGGCGAACATGCCGCCGCTGGCACCGCTGGGCACTGAGCAGTTGTACTCGCCGGAGGCGGCACTGGCGACGTAGTAGGTGGTCATCGAGTCGCTGCGCACATTGGAAATACGCTTGACCGGTTCGCCCAGGTTGGTCTCCGACAGCGTCTTGAGGTGATCTTCGGTAGGTTTGATGTTGCTGCAGCCGGCGACGCCGATGATCAGGGCGCCCAACAGGGTGAGGCGGGTAACGGAGGATTGCAGTTTCATGGTGCTTCTTCCTTGGGGTTGTTATGGTTTTTCCAGCGCACAACGCGCCCACGCGCAAGAAATGCACGGTGCCGGAGGAGCGCTGGAAGTGCCGGGGAATATAGCGCCGCAGGGGGGAGGGGTCGATTAGCACAAGTGTGCTAATGGCACGATGATTTCATGGAAGGAGATACACATGCTGGAGATCAAACGCGCCAACCAGGAACATGCCCAAGTGGCGTTCGACATCCGTTTGCAGGCCATTCGCAGCCAGTGCATCGGCGCCTACACGCAGGCGCAAATGCTGCTGTGGACGCGGGGTAAAGCCGAAGACGGCTACAGCGCGCTGATGGACAAACCGTTTTACCTGGGGTGGGTGCAGGGAGAACCGGTGGCCACCGGCATGCTTGATCCGGACAACAACGAAGTCGGCGCATTGTTTGTGTTGCCTGGGTTCACCGGGCGCGGATATGGCAAGGCGATGCTCGATCACCTGGAGAGCGTTGCGCGGGAACAGGCGATTGAAACCCTGGTGCTGGATGCGACGTTGAATGCGGCGAGTTTCTATCGGGCCTGTGGGTACGTGGGTGATGAGCAGGCGATTTACCATTCGCCGTCGGGTTTGCAGTTGGCCTGTGTCCCGATGACCAAACACCTCACCTGCTGATACCACAGGGGATCTGTTTTAAGCTGGGCTTTTCACTCCGGTCTGAACGCAGCGCGCAATCGCGCGATCACCTGCTGCACGGATTCTCCCTGAACCGGCGGCGGCGTAGGGCTTTCCCCAAACTCCCGCCACACAAACAGCGTCAGTTCCGCGCCATCGGTCAAGGCCTGCGCCTGGCCCTGCGCGCCAAAACCTTGCAGCCGCCGATAGCGCTCATCCCGCCAGAACGCGTCCTCCACCCAGTCATACACCGGGATAAAATGAAAATGCAGCGGGAAGCCCGGCATGTGCCCATAGCGGCTGATATACAGCCATTTCGGCTCCAGCTGCGCCTCCATCACCCGCTGGGTCTTTGCCAGCAACCCGCCCAACTCGGTCAGCGCCGCTTCCGGCATGTCACCCAGGGAGTGGGCTGGCGCCTTGGCGCCCAGCATCAGGTAACCGGGCAGTGCGGACGCCAGGTGGTGGTTGAGCCGCCAGTGTTCGGTTTCGTAAAGGACGTAGGTGGGGTCGATCTGCATAAGCGTATCCGTGAGAGCCGTGCAGGCAGGATACCTGTATCCCACAAAAGCGCTTGATCTGTGTCTATCGGCTGCCGCTCCAGGTGGATAGCCTCAAGCCCTGCACAACCATCATTGAGCCCATCATGGATCTGAACGCTGTCCCCTTTGGCACCACCGACTGGTCCACGGTCGAACCGGTTTCTCACCCTGGCGTGACGGGCAATGCCATATGGCGCACCGGTCACTTCGGCACCACCCGCGTGCGCATGGTCGAATACACCCCCGGCTACCTGGCGGATCACTGGTGCTGGCGCGGGCACATTCTGTTGTGCCTTGAAGGCGAGTTGCACACGGAGCTGGAAGACGGCCGCCAGTTCACCCTGACGGCCGGAATGAGTTACCAGGTGGGCAATGACATGGAAGGCCATCGCTCTTCGACGCGTGTCGGGGCGAAATTGTTTATTGTGGATTGAGGCGCACGATCAACTTGCCGAAGTTGCGCCCCTCCAGCAGTCCGATAAAGGCTTCGGGCGCCTGTTCCAGACCCTCGACAATGTCTTCGCGCCATTTGAGTTTGCCGTCGGCGATCCACTGTGCGGCCTCTTTGAGGAACCTGTCCTGTTGTTGATCGGCGAACTCGGTCTGGATAAACCCGCGTACGGTCAGGCTCTTGGCGAGAATGTCATGCATCGTGGCTGGCAGGCGATCAGCGGTGGCTTCCTGCAGGGCGCCATCGTTGTAGTGGGCGATCAGCCCGCACACCGGAATCCGCGCAAAGTCATTGAGCAGCGGCCGCACGGCATCCCAGACAGGCCCGGCGACGTTCTCGAAGTACACGTCGATGCCATTCGGGCATGCCCTGGCCAGTTGTTCGGCAAAGTCTGGGGCGCGGTGGTCGATGACCGCATCAAAACCCAGTTCGTCTTTCACAAACGCACACTTGTCCGCCCCACCCGCAATGCCCACGGCTCGGGCACCGTGCAGGCGAGCGATCTGGCCGACCACCGAGCCCACGGCTCCGCTGGCGGCTGCGACAACCACGGTGTCGCCGGATTTGGGTTGGCCAATGTTGAGCAGCCCGGCGTACGCCGTGAAGCCCGGCATGCCTAGCACGCCGAGGGCCGTGGTAAGGGGCGCGATGCTGGGGTCCAGGCGGCGCAGGTCGTGCCCGTCAGACACGGCAAAGCGCTGCCAGCCGGCGTAGGCCAGCACGAGGTCACCTTCGTGCCAGTCAGCGTGACGCGAGTGCGTGATACGCGCCACGGTGCCGCCCACCATCACTTCACCGATGCCGACGGGTTCGGCGTACGACTTGGCGTCGCTCATGCGCCAGCGCATGTACGGGTCGAGGGACAGGTAGAGATTTTCCAGCAGCACCTGGCCATCGGCAGGCGAGGGGATCGCAGCGTATTCGAGGCGAAAGTCGCTGGTTTTCGGGCGACCGTCGGGGCGAGCAGCCAATACGATGCGTGGGTTGCGGGGGTTATCCATGATGTTTGACTCACTGGTTGAACAGGCTGGGCAGCGTAGTCATCCGGTGGATATCAAGGTAGGGTGATAGCGGTTGATTCAGAGTTATGCCAAACATGATATCCGATGCCTTCGAACCCTATTTACTGCGCACCTTTGTCGCGGTGTGTCATCACGGCAGCCTCAGTGGCGCTGCGCAACAAGCGGGCAGGGCGCAATCGGCGCTGAGCGCCCAGATTCGTCGGCTCGAAGAGCTGCTCGGGCAACGCCTTTTGCGCCGTACCGGGCGTGGGGTGGTGCCGACCACCGAGGGCGAACTGTTGCTCAGCTACGCCACGCGCATCCTGGCGCTGGGAGAGACGGTGGCGACACGTCTCAAGGAGCGCACGGTAATGGGCACCGTGCGCGTCGGCCTTTCGGAGGACGTGGCGGTCTCGGCTTTGCCGGCCGCGCTGGGGCGGTTGCGGCGTGCCAGCCCGCACGTCCACATGGACATCACCGTGGACCACGGCGATGCCCTCGCCGAACGCTGGCACGATGGCTTGCTCGACGTCGCCATCGGCGCGAGCTCGGTGTTTGCCGCCGACCCCGTGCAGACCTGGAACATGCCTCTGTATTGGGTAAGCGGGATCGACGATGAGATCGACCCGGCACTGGCGTTGGATGTGATCGTGTATGCCGAGCCCTGCGCGTGGCGGCGCCTGATGTTTGATGCGTTGTTGAGCGCCGGTCGGGACTTCCGGGTAACCGTCACCAGCCCGAATATCGGCGTGATCATGGCGGCGGTGGAGAGCGGCTTGGGGGTCGCCCTGTTGCCTGCCGAGAATATTCGCCTGGACACCATGCGCGTGATCGCCCTGGGGCCCAACGCTAACCCGGCGTTGAGCGTCAACTACGGGTTATTTGCGGTGCCGCGCCAGACCGATAGCATCCGCGCCACGGTGGCGTTGCTCAGCGAGAGTTTTCACCTGATGACGCAGCCAAGGGCAAGTGGCCTGATCCTTTTCGATACAGTCCACCCAACTCCCGTGCCAAGCCGATAAGACGCTCGTTTGGCGTGGTGAGCGGGCTTGCCCCGCGCTGGGCTGCGAAGCAGCCCTAAAACCATGCACCGCGTTCTTTCAGAGGGGGGTGAGTGCTCGTGGGTGGGGCCGCTTCGCACCCCAGCGCGGGGCAAGCCCGCTCACCACAGCAAGCCCGTTCACCACAACAAGGCCGCTCACCACAGCAAGCACGCTCACCACAACAGAACTGACAAACATTCAGAACCCATCAGCCACAGCGGTCCTCAATGCATCTTGCTGTGATCCATCCCATCCAGGCCACGGGCAGGCGCGGTGACTTCAATCGCCTGCTTCTCGCCCTTGGCATTTTGCACGGTCAGGGTCAGGGGGACCTGGTCGCCTTCCTTGATCTGGCGGGTCAGGCCCATCAGCATCACGTGGTAACCGTCGGGGTCGAGGGGCACGGCCTTGCCGGCAGGCAGGGCTACCGAGTCCACTGGGCCCATGCGCATTACGTCGTCCTTCATGCTCATTTCATGGATCTGCACGTCCTTGGCCACTGGCGAGGCCACGCTCAGCAACGTGCTGTCGCTGTCGGCGGTGACGGTCATGAAGGCGCCGCTGGACGGCTGGCCCGGCACACTGGCGCGTACCCAGGCATCGGTGACTAGCACCTGGGCGCTGGCGTGGGCGGCGAGGCCCAGCAAGGTCATGCCGACCAGGGCGCGTTTGAGGTGTTGAACGGCAGTCATTAGCAGACCTCCATGACGGTGAGCAGGTCTTCTGCGCACTCTTTAGCAGTAAGGGATGCCTGCAGGCCCAGGCGCAGGTTGCCACGGGTATCGAACACGAAACTGGTGGCAGTGTGGGACAGGGTATAGGTGTCGCCGGCGGGAGTCTTTTCATAAAAGATCCCGAATTCCTTGGCCGCCACGGCGATTTCTTCCGGGGTGCCGTACAGCGCTTCGAAGCTGGGGTCGAAGGCCTTGACGTACTTGTCGAGAATCTCGGGCGTGTCGCGTTCCGGGTCCAGGGTGATAAACACCACCTGCATGATTTCGCCGTCGCGGCCCATCAGCTTCTTGGCCTGGGCGGCGCGCGCCAGGGTGGTCGGGCACACGGCCGGGCACTGGGTGAAACCGAAGAACACCACCGGCATCAGGCCACGGTACGAGCTGAGGGTGACGGTCTCGCCGTCGGTGTTCTTGAGCTTGAAGGTGCGGCCCATGATCTTGTCGCTCAAGTCCTTGCCGTACTTGAAGTTCAGCTTGGGGCTGTAGTCACAGCCGCCCAGCAGGCTGCCCAGGCCCAACAGGCCCATACCGGTCAGCACTTTGCGGCGGGTGAATAACGTACTCATCAACTGTGCATCCTGTGAAGCGCCTGCATTGCTCTGGATCAATACGTCAGGCTTTGAGGGCGCCCAGTCTACCAACCCTGGGAAGCACACGTAATCTGCGACGTTCTGCCACAGGGGCATGCCGCGCTTCATCCTTTTGCGGCTCCGGTGGTAGAGTCGCCGCCATGAAATTGAGCCACCCCGACCGTTCCCTGATTGCCTGGGCCCTGTACTTCTGCGTGCTGATGAACCTGTTCGTCTGCGGTTTGGGGCATGGGCAGATGATGGGCGAGGCACTCAATGGCATCGGCGGGGCGTTCTGTTCGCTGGATGGCAAGCAGGCGCCACTTTCCGACAAAGGGTTGGGCAGCCCGTCTTCCAGCAACATCTCGAACTACTTTGCCTGCCCCGTCTGCAACGCTTTAACCGTTGCGCTGGTGTTTCTGGTCGGCCTGGCCTGGTTGTTGGGCCTGGAGCGCACCCCGCGACCGGCCCATGAGCGGCGCAACAAGGCGCCGCCACGCTATGCCTGGCCCTCGGCCAACCCCCGCGCTTCCCCCGCATTCTGACGTATGCCCTGGGCCTCCTGAGACCAGGAGGCGTTCCATCGTCATGAATGTGAGTGCGTGTCATGAACCACCTGTTGCCCGCAGGCGCCCGCCGCCTGGTTAGCACGGCGTCCCGTCGCCTGCACGCGGAACCCGCGCCGCCTGAATACCCCAGCAATTGCCGCAGCTTCGTGCACCTGGATGCACGCCTGTTGCCGTATTGGCACACCCTGTTCGATATCTGCCCGGCGCTGCTCAAGCTCGACCCGCCCGAGGGCCTGAACCTGTTTCGCAGCTTTATGACCTGGGCCTATCGACACCGGCCGCCACGGGATTGGACCTACCATTTGAACGTCTGCCGCTGGCTGCTGGGTTCGGCGTATCGGTCGCAGATCGATGCAGAACCCATCGAGGCCTTTATGGCAGCGGCGGCTGCGCGCTGGGTCGACACGGATGACACCCCGGCCCAGGGTGTGGTCCTGGCCTGGCAGGGGTCGACGGTGTTCGACTGGAAGCGCGCCGCGTTGGCGGGCGCCGAACAGCAGGCGCTGCCGGGCACGCAATGGGATTTCGCCTGGTGCCCATTGAGCGCCCGGGGCGGGTTCAGCGGCTGGTTGCCGGTGCCATGAGGTGTTGGCGACTCCACGTGTCTGCGTCGGTCACGCCGATGAATTGCCGAGCGTTGAGCGGCCCGGCGGGGGTGATTGCGTTGTGGGCTTGGGTGGTGGAGAAGGGGGAGGATTTTCGGCGGGCGCGGGGCGGCTAACCCGGCGTCCTGCCGGGTTACCTACGGGTTCAAGCCTGCGTTCGGCCAGCGTGGTTGAGGGTCGCTTGAGATCAAGATCAAAAGCCTTGTGCGGCGTCATGCCGCGGTTCGGGGTTGATCGTGGTCAAGAGGTGGTGGAGTGGCAGTTCCCACACTGTGGGGAATTTCCTGGAGGACTGCGCCATGCCTTTGTCTCTTGCGCAATTGCGCCGCAACTACACGCTTTATGGTCTTCGTGATGATTGTCCGCAGGCGGATCCGTTGGTGTTGTTTGGTCAGTGGCTGGAGCAGGCACGCAAGACTGAGCTGCCGCCGGCCGAGGCTAACTGCATGGCCCTGGCGACGGTGGACAGTCAGGGGCATGCCCATTGCCGCATGCTGTTGCTCAAGGGGTTCAGTGCGCAGGGGTTTTTCTTTTTTGGCCATTACCAGAGTGCCAAGGGCCAGGAGTTGGCCGGCAATCCCCATGCCGCCATGACTTTTTTCTGGCCGGGGCTGGAACGTCAGGTGCGTGTCGAGGGGGCGGTGGTGAAGGCCGGTGCCGAGCTATCGGACGATTACTTTGATGCACGTCCGGTAGCCAGTCAGTTGGGCAGTTGGGCCTCACCCCAGAGTCAGCCTCTGGTCCATCGCAATGAGTTGGAAGGGCGTTTGCGTGAGGTCACCGAGCGCTTCGCCGGGCGCCAACCGCCACGGCCCGAGCATTGGGGAGGCTACTGCCTGCAACCCCGGCGTATCGAATTCTGGCAAGGCCGCCCCGACCGTTTGCATGACCGTCTCGATTATCGCTTGCACGACGGCGTGTGGCAGCGCACGCGTCTGGCGCCGTGACAGTATTTTTCAACACCTGGAGGTTGGCTCATGACCCGGTGTGACAGCGGCGAATGGCTGCCGATGGAGGAGGCCATTGACCGGTTGCTGGCCCAGTCACCGTCATCTCCGTCCACCGAAGTGATCGCGTTGACGGATGCCCTCGGGCGGGTGATGGCTGAAGACGTGTTTTCACCCCGCGACCTGCCGCGCTGGGACAACAGCGCCACAACCGGCTATGCCCTGCGTGCGCTTGACGTGCCTGAGCAGGGTGGTTACCTGCATGTGGTTGAGCGGCTCGCTGCCGTGGATGGCAAGGATGGGTCGTTGCAGGCCGGGCACGCTGTGCCGATCGTTACCGGCGCGCCGCTGCCGCAGGGTGCTGACACTGTGGTACCCCAGGCACGTTGCCGCGTCTACGGCCAGCGTATCTGGTGCCCACCCTTGTGCCGGGGCGAGCACGTGCGCAAGCGTGGCGGGGCATTGCAACGCGGGCAGCGCGTGGTGAGTGCGGGCATGCGCCTGCGCGCCCTCGAAATTGGCTTGCTGGCCGCTGCGGGCATTCCTAGGGTCAAGGTGTATCGGAGGGGGTGATAACCGAATCCCGGGCTGCCAGCCTTGATAGGGTGCTTCTGTTGTTTTGCGAGTGCGGCCTGTTGCTCCGCGTTCGCGGCGTGGGGTGCCGAGTCACTGTATAGCCGCTGACCGCGGCACCCGGTGCAGAGGCTCGATGGCGCTCGAGCCGCCGCCTACGGATGAACCGTCAACTGCCCGACCGGGGTTTGTCTTTGCTGGGTTTATGGGTATCAGCAGGCTTGACCGGTTTGGTCGGCTGCTTGTCGGTGTCTTTGGTCTTCTTGCTACTGTCCGAAGGGCTGCTGGGGTAGGTGCCCGGCGGCAGGGCGGAACCGGCAGCGCTGTCGCCACTCAGGGCATTCGCCGAAGGTTCGGGGTTATCGCCGAATGCGGCGAAGGCAGGGCCGGTGAGCAGGGCTGACAAGCCAACGATAAGCAAGATCCTGTGGGACGATCTGGTCTTCATGACGCAATCCCCTCGCGTGATGGGTCAAGAGCCTGGCTCAGTTCCAGGCTCTGGACATGCCTCGATCAAGCCGCCATTGGCTTGGTCGACTGCAATTTTTTATGCGCTGCTTTCATCGCTTCCATTTCAGCGCCCAATTCTTCAAGCAGTGCTTTGCCCAGCAGCTTTTTAGCCTGCGGGAACATCTCGGTTTCTTCTTCTTCGATGTGGTGCTCCAGCAACTCCTTGACCACTTTGACGCGACCGGAAAACTCCGTGGTCGAGGGCTCGGTCTGTTTCAGGTCCGGCAGCACCAGGGAGTCAACCGTGCGGTGCTCTTCCTTGGCTTCGTGGTACATGATGTCCTGTTCCTTGCCACCGGCCTTCCTGAACGCCGGGTAGAGAATTTCTTCTTCCAGTTTAGTGTGCAGGCTGATTTCCGCTTCCAGCTTGGCCAACAGCTCAGTACGTTTTTTTACCCCACGCTCGGTGGACTCACTCAACTGAGTCAGCAGGGCCTTTACGCGTTCGTGGTCAGCTTTGAGCAGGTCAATGGCATTCATGGGTGACACCTCACGGGAAACTCAGGGCGTGTCGACATGCACGCCTCGTCCAGTACAGCTGTGCATCAGTTGTACCAACTTGAGCTATTGCTAATTCGCCAGGTAATTCAAGGGGCTACAAGGACGGGAAGGTTGTACCGGTCGTGCAGGTTGCATGGTCGGTCGTGTGGGACGTTGCATTCCACCACCCCAGGATGTTTGCGCAAATTTTAATGAACCCTCGCGGCCGATGCTTGACCTAACGTATACGTCCTAGGAGGTGAAGCATGGAAATTCAATATGTCTGGATCGGCTTGGCGGTGATTCTGCTGCTGCTGGAATTGTGGGCGATCAATGTCGTGCTGCGTAGTACGGGGGGCTGGGAAACAAAAGGATTGTGGTTGGTGGTGCTTATTTTTGTACCGCTACTGGGCCTGATTGCCTGGGCGATGTTCGGGCCGAAACGCGAGATGCCGGAACAGCGTAAAAGCTGAGGTCAGGGTTGACACAAAACAGGCGCCATCGAGGCGCCTGTTTTCGTTGCGCTTTAAAAAATCAGCCTGCCAGAGTCTTGGCGATGGCTTCATTGAAGGCTGGCAGATCATCCGGGGTGCGCGAGGTAATCAAGGTCCAGCCATTGGCCTTGCACTGCTTGACCTCGGCGTCGACCCATCCGGCGGCGCCGGCGTTTTCCAGGTCAATCCGCACGCTTTTGTAGGAGGTGAGGGTTTTGCCCTTGATCACGCCGGCATCGATCAGCGCCCATGGGCCGTGACAGATCGCTGCCACGGTTTTGCCCGCCTGCACGAATTCGTTGATCAGCTTCAGCGCGGCCGCATCCTGGCGCAACGTGTCGGCATTGACGGTGCCGCCGGGAATGACCAGCGCATCGAAATCGGCGCCGGAAAGCTCGGACAGCTTCGCGTCGGACTCCACCGTCAGGTCCTTCTCGGTGTCGCCGACGAAGGTCTGGGTGGTGCCGCCTTTGCTGGAGCCGTGGGTCACGGTTGCGCCATAACCGCGCAGTGCTTCCAGGGGCTTGAGCAGTTCATCGCGCTCGATGCCGGTGTTGGAAGTGATGACCAGAATCTTCTTGCCGTTGAGGTGTGAACTCATGATCGAGTGTCTCCTGATGGGTGAGCGAAGGATGGGATATGGGAGAGTTGATCCGGCGGGGGCGGCAAAGGTTTAAATTAATTTGCGCTTATTTCCTGGGCGGTTGGCACGGGCAATTTCCTTGAACTATCCAAACCGGCAGGCCTCTGCTGCTTAAGTGCATGCCACTTTCTTTGAGAGTGCCCGCCACTCTTTGCGGGCCTTCATTTAACAGGAGACACACCATGACTGCCGACAAAACCCCAGCCCCCATCAGCTCTGAAGAAGCCCAGAAAGGTACGGAAAAACCAGCCAAGGGCCAGACCTTGGAACGCCCGAATCCGAAGACCGAAACCGTCGACAAAGTGCTGACGCCTACCTCGATCAAGGACACCGAACGCCAGACCGATGCCATCAACGAACAGGCCGCCAAGGCCGAGCGCAAGCTGGGCCACTGAGCATGGCCCGATCCATCACCGCGTCAGAGTTGGGCATCGAACTCAAGCCCGACGATGACAGTGGCCTGTTCAAGTGGTTTATCGCCAGCTTCCTCATGGGCAAGCGTATCCAGGCACCGATTGCCGCGCAGGCCTACAAGGTGATCGTGGAAGAGCAGGGCCGCGACACCGCGCGCAAGCTGCAGCACTGCACATCGCGTGAGTTGGTGGCCATGCTCGGACGCGCGCACTACGTGCGCTATGACGAAACCACCGCGCAACGTTTGCTCGACCTCAGCGCCAAGTTGAACGCCGAGTACGCCGGCAAGATCACCCACATGCGCAGTGCCAGCGAAAGCCGTGAAGCCTTCGAAAAACGCCTCGGCGAATTCGACGGTGTAGGCCCCAAGACCATCGAGATTTTCATGCGCGATGCCGCCAAGGTGCTGTTTTGACGGCCACCCTAATGGTGGGTTGTGCCGGTTGGAGTTTGCCGCGTGAATACTGGCCGGCGTTTGCCGGCGAGGGCACGCATTTGCAGCGTTATGCGTCGCGCTTCAATGCGGTGGAAATCAACAGCTCGTTCTATCGCCCGCACCAGGCGAAGACGTATGCGCGGTGGGCGCAATCGGTGCCGTCCGGCTTTCGTTTTTCGGTCAAGATGCCTAAGCGCATCACCCATGAATTACGCCTGCAAGGCTGCGAGGTCGCACTCGATGAGTTTCTCGGGCAATGCCAGCACTTGGGCGCGCAACTGGGCTGTCTGCTGGTGCAATTGCCGCCTTCGCTGAGCTTTGAACCGGGCGTGGCCGGCGCATTTTTCACAGCACTGCGCGAGCGTTTCGCGGGTGCTGTGGTGCTGGAGCCACGGCACGCGAGTTGGCTTGCTGCCGAGGAATTATTGCAGGACCTGCAGATAGGGCGAGTAGCGGCCGACCCGCCAGTGATCGAATCGGGCGATGCCCCGGCCGGTTGGCAGGGCGTGCGTTACTGGCGTCTGCATGGATCGCCGCGTATCTATCACAGTGCCTACGGGCCTGAACGGGTCCAGGCGTATGCGCATGTGTTGAGCGCCTCTGTGGAAGAGGGCATTCCCACCTGGTGCATCTTCGATAACACCGCCAGCGGCCTGGCTACCCCCGACGCGCTGTCGCTACTCGACCTCTACCCGCAGCACTTCCAACCCTAGCTGCTCATACGCCTCCACACTCGGCACATGCCACTCGGTGATCAACGTGTGAATGCGACTGCACGGCGCCACCACAAAGGGCTCCACCGCGCCGAGCTTGTCCGCCATGGTCACTGCCACCACGTGGGACGCGCTGTCGAGCAAGGCCTGCTTGACCGCCACCTCATCAAAATGCAGCGAGCTGATACCCACTTGCGGGTGCAACGCGCACACCCCCGTAAACAGCAGGTCGGCCTTGATGCCCTGGATCAGCCGCACGGTCTCATGGCCGCTGGTGGACAGCGTCGCCGGGTTGAGTTGGCCGCCGGCGAGAATCACTTTGACATCGGGATGGTCGGCCAGGGCGATGGCGATCATGGGGGACGGCGTGACCACGGTCAGGCGGATCGAGCGCGGCAATGACTGGGCGATCTGCAGGGTGGTGGAGCCGGAATCGAACAACACGATCTGGCCATCTTCCACGCGGTCGGCGGCCAGTCGTGCGAGGTGGCGCTTGGCCTCGTTGGTCTCGCCGACGCGGGTAAAGAAGTCTTTGCCAGTGTCCTTGGGCCGGGGCAGGGCACCGCCGTGCACGCGTTGCAACAGGCCGGCGGCGGCGAGTTCGCCGAGGTCACGGCGGATGGTGTCCTGGGACACGGCAAAGTGTTCTACCAGCTCCGAGGCGGTGACTTTGCCGTCGCGCTCCAGCAGCAATAGGATCTTCTGTTTGCGCAAGGAAGGCAGGTCGATATCGTGATGAGTGCTTTGCATGGTTTTGCGTCTTTGTGCGGGTTTATGCAAGATTAGTCGCCGCGCGTTCTGAACGCAATGGCTGGTTGTGCAGCCGATGGGCGGTTACTCTCAGTGCTCAGTTCAGGGAGAGGTGACCTAGATGTCGTTGATCACAACCATCGAAGATTTACGCAAGCTTGCGCAAAAACGTGTCCCACGGATGTTCTACGACTATGCCGATTCCGGCTCCTGGACTGAGAGCACCTACCGGGCGAATGAAAGTGATTTTGCCAGCATCAAGTTCCGCCAGCGTGTCGCGCGCAACATCGATGAGCGTTCGATACGCACCCGCATGATCGGCCAGGACATGGCCATGCCGGTGGCGCTGGCGCCTACCGGATTGGCCGGCATGCAGCACGCCGATGGCGAGATTCTGACCGCCCGCGCCGCTGCCGCATTTGGCCTGCGCTACACCTTGTCGACCATGAGCATTTGCTCCCTGGAAGACATCGCCGAACATGTCGGCCAGCCGTTCTGGTTCCAGCTGTATGTGATGCGTGACCGGGCCTTCATCGAACAATTGATTGAGCGCGCCAAGGCGGCCGGCGTGGATGCATTGGTGCTGACCCTCGATTTGCAGATCCTCGGGCAACGCCACAAGGACTTGATCAACGGCTTGTCGGCGCCGCCCAAGCTGACCCTGCCCAATATCCTCAACATGGCCACCAAGCCGCGCTGGGTGATGGGGATGCTCGGCACCAAACGTCGTGGCTTTGGCAACATCGTCGGGCATGTAAAAGGCGTGGCCGACATGAGTTCGCTGTCGTCCTGGACGGCCCAGCAGTTTGACCCGCGCCTGAGCTGGGACGATGTGGAATGGATCAAGAAGTGCTGGGGCGGCAAATTGATCATCAAGGGCATCCTCGATGTGGAAGACGCGCGTCTGGCCGTGAATGCCGGTGCCGACGCATTGGTGGTGAGCAACCACGGTGGTCGTCAACTCGATGGCGCACCGTCGAGCATCAGCCAACTGCCGGCAATCGTGGCGGCGGTGGGTGAGCGCATCGAGGTATGGCTGGATGGCGGTATTCGGTCCGGCCAGGACGTGCTCAAGGCGATGGCATTGGGGGCCAAAGGCACCATGATCGGCCGGCCGCATTTGTATGGCTTGGGGGCGATGGGCGAGGCGGGTGTGACCAAGGCGCTTGACATCATCGCCCGTGAGTTGGACGTGACGATGGCGCTGTGTGGCTATAACGATATACGCGAGGTGAATCGCGAGATTTTGTTGCCGGGTACATTTCCTGAAAGCGTTTATTGAGCAAAAAAAACGTAAAAAAATAAAAAGAGTTGTCCACGAAAACCGTGGGTATCTCTGTGGATAACTTTGCGAAGCCCCGGCTGGGTTGGCGATTTAAGCAGAGGTCAATATTTGATCAACTTAAGTTTTGGCCCAGCATGGGCTGGGTTTGCGCTTGACAGCCAAGCGCGAACCCAGTGCCGAAAAGCGATTTTATGAGTCGCCGTTGCGGCCTGTGGAGTGCGTGACAATCTGCGCCGGCATCTGCGCTTGCATCAGTTTGTCCAGTGCCTGGCCATAACTGCGACCGGCCAGGCTCATGCTGTTGTTATGGCTGGCACCAGGCACCAGTAACAGGCGCTTGGGTTCCTGGGCGGCTTCAAACAGCTGCTGGCTGAAACGCGGTGGCACATAACGGTCGTCGAGGCCATGCACCACCAGCAGCGGCATATGGATATCGGCAATCTTGTCGATGGAATCGAATTTCTGCGACAGCAACCAGCGCACCGGCAACGAGGTATTGGCCACGGCGGTGGCCACATCCGCCAACGAAGTAAAGGTGGACTCGATCACCAGCCCGCGCACCGGTAACGGTGTCTGCTTGCCCAGTTCGGCCGCCAGGTCGATGGCCACCGCGCCCCCCAGGGAGTGCCCGTAGATCAAGCGTTTTTGCGGGTCGGGTTGCAGCACCTGGAAGCGTTCCCACGCGATACGCGCGTCTTCATACACCGTGGTTTCTGACGGTAGCTCGCCGTGGCTCTGCCCAAAGCCGCGGTAGTCGATCGCCAGCACCGAATAGCCCAGGGCGTGCAGTTGCTCGATGCGAAACAGTTGGCCGGTCAGGTTCCAGCGCACGCCGTGCAGATACAGGATGGCCGGCGCGTCCTTGTTGTCGGCCGGGTACCACCAGCCATGAATGTTTTGCCCTGACTTGAAACTGGCGGGCTTGAGTTCGAATTCCTGCACCGCCTTGGGCAAGCCGCTGTACCAGCTGGCGGTGCCCGGCTCGATGCGAAATACCAGTTCGCGCTCCTTGTGTTGCAGCACGGCGCAGCCCACCGGCAGGCCGATGATCAACACCACCATGCACAACATGGGAAACCAGCGCAGGCTCAGGCGCGAGAGAAAACGAGAGGACATGTAGGTTCCAGGAAAAAGGTGAAGCAGGGGTTTTACCAGATGGTTTCCCCAGGCAGGAATTAATTCGACAGTCGTTATTGGGGATTGCTTGCAAAGTGTTACAGCGCTCAACGCCAGAGGCCGCAGTGGTCAGGGCCGAGCAAGGCCTAGGCAGTCGCCAGCCTCTGTACGCGGTTGCGCCCCTGGGCCTTGGCCAGGTACAACGCCTGGTCGGCCTGGGACAGCAGATGGGAAAGGTCATGGCCGGCCTCGTCGGTGGTGACGATACCGATGCTCACACTGAGGAAACCCGGCGCCAGCAGGTCCAGGCGGGCAAACGCCTGGCGAATCCGCTCGGCCACTTCGAAGGCGCCGGTTTCATCGCTGTCGGCCAGCAGGCAGGCGAACTCTTCTCCGCCGATGCGGGCGAACACGTCACCGTTGCGTAAAGCCGCCTGGGTCACCTGGCTGAAGGCGATCAGCACCTGGTCGCCCATGGGATGGCCGAAGCTGTCGTTCAGGCGCTTGAAGTGATCCAGGTCGCACAGCAACAGGGCCGCGCTTTGCTGGCGGCGGGCGCTGTCGGCCAACAGTTTTTCACCCTTGAGCATAAAGGCGCGGCGGTTGCCGATACCGGTCAGCGCATCACTGAACGCTGCCGCCTTGAAGCGCAACTCGGCACGCTCCTTGACCATCGCCAAGGTAACGTAGGCAATGCCGATGGCATACAGCATCGACTCGAACAGCATGAACGAGAAAAACGGCACGCCTTCACCGCCCGGAGCCTGGGCGCTCTTGATCGGCATGCCGGGGTCGAGAAAGGCGCGGACACCGTAAAAAAGGGTGTGCAGGAGTGTCAGCACAAGGGCCGGAAGGTAGGCCACTTCCAGCGTGTCACGCTGGCGCCACAGTTCCATGGCCGATAAAACCCCATAGCTGGCCGCCAGCACCGAATACAGCGTGACCCGTGCCGGCAGCGAGCCATAGAACTGCGGCACCAGGCACATCAGCAGCCATATTCCACACCCGGCAAAGATCCCCGGCACGCTGGGCTTGCGTTGCACAAAGGCGCGCATGGCGGTCCAGTTCATCGCCGCGCTGAGCAGCAGCATCACATTGCCGATGATCAGCGCGACAAAGTCCATGCCCACGCCGCGCACCACGATCAGCCCGGTGCCCAGCGACGCGAGCAACAACATGATGCCGAGGTAGCCCAGGGTCGGTTCACGGCCACGGCTCCACGCATGCACCGTGAGCAGGCCCATCAGGCAAAACACGAACACGGCCACTATCAAGAGCGTCGGGATGTGCAGCATCATTTCCTTGAACCTGGAGGGAGTCCTTGATGGGGCGCGATTGTAGCCGTATGTGACGCGCTTGACGCTGACCTTGCCACCGCGACATGCTCCAGCTCCTTTGAGCTAAGGCCTGACCATGGACAACAGCCCCGTTCGCATCACTGCAGAAGAGACCCTCTCGAAAAACTGGTACCTACTGAAAAAATACAGCTTCGACCTGCGCCGCCGCGACGGCAGCTGGCAAGCCCAGACCCGCGAGGTCTACGACCGGGGCAACGGCGCAACCATCCTGCTCTACAACCGCGCGCAACGCACGGTGTTGCTGATTCGCCAGTTCCGCATGCCCACCTTCGTCAATGACTACCACGGCTACCTGATCGAAGCGGCAGCCGGGCTGCTGGATAACGCCAGCCCCGAAGAACGCATTCGCCTGGAAGCGGAAGAAGAAACCGGCTACCGCGTGGGGCATGTGGAGAAGATCTACGCCGCGTTCATGAGCCCTGGGTCGGTGACGGAGCGCATTCACTTTTTCATGGGTGAGTATCAGCCGGGTGACCGTGTAGGCACTGGCGGCGGCCTGGAGGAAGAGGGCGAGGATATCGAAGTGCTGGAGCTGGGCTTTGATCAGGCATTGGCGATGGTACAGAGCGGCGAGATTGCCGATGGCAAGACCATCATGCTGTTGCAGCATCTGGAGTTGCGGATGCTCAAAGAAGGTTGGTGAGGCAGGCTTTGCCGTAGGCGCTGGCTTGCCTGCGCTGGCGCCCACCGACTGGCGGCTATTGTCAGAAATTTCCCACAGGAGTACAAATGTACTCCATGACGACTCTAACCCCACGCCGTACCGCCATCCTGACCTTTATCCGCGACCGCATCGCGCAGCAAGGCCAGCCCCCCAGCCTCGCCGAGATCGCCGAGGCGTTCGGCTTTGCCTCGCGCAGCGTTGCGCGCAAGCATGTGCTGGCATTGACCGAAGCCGGTTTTATCGAGGTCAACCCCAATCAGGCCCGGGGCATTCGGCTGCTTAATCAGCCGCCGCGTCCGGAATGGCTGGATGTGCCGGTGCTCGGTCGAGTGGCCGCCGGTTTGCCCATTGGCGCCGACGCTGAAGTGCACAGCCGTCTGCAGTTGGACCCTTCGACCTTCGCGAAAACCCCGGACTACCTGTTGCGGGTGCAGGGCGATTCCATGATCGAGGACGGCATCCTCGACGGTGACCTGGTGGGCGTACGCCGCAGTGCCGAAGCCTTGAATGGGCAGATTGTGGTGGCGCGCCTGGATGGCGAAGTGACCATCAAGCGTTTCGAACGCAGTGGCGACAGCGTGCGCCTGCTGCCGCGCAACCCCGCGTACCAACCCATCGTGGTGGGCCCCGACCAGGACCTGGCCATCGAAGGGGTGTTCTGCGGTTTGGTGAGGCAAGGTTGATGGGCGCCGTCGTTGCACTGGACACGCTGTTCAATGGCGGGCGTGTCTGGAAGGGCCGGCCCGCTGCGCCGCCGGCCAGTGTGCACCCCACCGGGCTGGCGGCGCTGGATGCAGTGCTGCCCACGGGCGGCTGGCCGGAGGCGGCCTTGAGCGAAATCCTCATGGCCAAGGAAGGGGTAGGTGAGTTGCAACTGGTGCTGCCGACCCTGGCGCGCTTATCAAAGGCCGGCGAGCGCATTGTGCTGGTGGCGCCACCTTATACACCGTACCCCCATGCCTGGCAGAACGCCGGGGTGGACCTGCGCCTGCTCTCGGTGATCCAGGCCGAGGAACGCGATGCCCTGTGGGCGGTGGAGCAATGCCTGCGTTCCGGCAGTTGCGGCGCGGTGTTGTGCTGGCCGCGCAAGGCCGATGACCGAGCGCTGCGGCGCCTGCAAGTCTCGGCGGAAACCGGGCAGACCCTGGCGTTTGCCTGGCGCGCCTTGAGCGAGGCGATCAATTCATCGCCCGCGGCGTTGCGCCTGGCGGTCGAGGCCAGGCCCGCGCAGGTGCGGGTGCTCAAGTGCCGGGGCGGGCTGGCGCATCCGACGCCGATTGCCCTGGCGGGGCATTGAGGTTGCCATGCGCTGGGTGTGTATTGTCTTCCCGCAATTGGCGCTGGACGGGGTGCAGCGTGTGCACCCCGAACCGGACCAACCCCTGGCCCTGCTGGCCGGCACGCCACAGCGGCGTGTGCTGCAAACCGTCAATGACGCCGCCCGCGCCCTGGGCCTGCGCCCCGGCCAATCCCTGACCGCCGCGCATGCCCTGGCCAAGACCTTTGCCAGCGCCGAATACGACCCCGCCGAGATCGAGCGCTACCAACAATTCCTCGCCGCCTGGGCCTACCAGTTCAGCTCCCAGGTCAGCCTGTATTACCCGCGTGCCTTGTTGTTCGAGATCGAGTCGAGCCTGGGCCTGTTCGGGCCGTGGCCGCAGTTTGAAGCGCGCTTGCGCAGGGAACTGACCGAGCTGGGTTTTCGTCATCGCATCGTCGCCGCGCCCAACCCGGCAGCAGCGCGGGTGCTGGCCAATATCTATGATGGGCTGGCGGTGCAAGATGACGGCCTGATGCAGGCCCTGGCGCCGCTGCCCATCGACCGCGCCGGCCTCGACCCGCAAGCTGCCACGGCTTTGTCGCGCATGGGCCTGCGCACCCTGGCCCAGGTGCAGGCGCTGCCTCGGCATACCTTGGCGCGACGCTTTGAGGCCAGCCTGCTCAAGCACCTGGATGCACTGGCCGGGCAACGGCCATTGGCCTTGGCGTTTTATCAGCCGCCGGACCGGTTCGATGTGCGCATCGAGCTGAATTTCGATGTGCAATCCCACCAAGCGCTGCTGTTTCCCCTGCGCCGGTTGACCGGTGATCTGTCCGCCTTCCTCTGCGGCCGCGACAGTGGCGTGCAACGCTTTGACCTGCACCTGGAACATGCCCAGGCGCCGGACAGCGTGATCAAGGTCGGGCTGCTCAGCGCCGAGCGTGAAGCGGCGATGCTGTTTGAATTGGCCCGGGGGCGCCTGGAGCAGGTCCAGGTCACCTCACCGGTGCGCGGCTTTCGCCTGGTGGCCCAGGACCTGCCGGTGTTTGTGCCGCAGCGCCAGGACCTGTTCGACGACCGCCCGCAACAGACCTTGCCCTGGGAGCAATTGCGCGAGCGCCTGCGTGCCCGCCTGGGGGATGAGGCGGTGCAGGGCCTGCGCTTTCACGCTGATCACCGCCCCGAATGCGCCTGGCAAGCGGCGGCGGATAAAAACCCGTGCCCGACCCTGAATAAAGTGCAACGCCCCGGCTGGCTGCTGAACGAGCCCACATTATTGGCCGATCACGGCGTGCAGATCCTCATGGGCCCGGAACGCATCGAATCCGGCTGGTGGGACGGCGCCGATGTACGCCGCGACTACTACCTGATCCAGACCCGCGCCGGCCAGCAAGGCTGGGCCTACCGCACTCTAGGGCAGACCGATGGGCTATGGCTGCAAGGCTGGTTCTCATGAACACCACCCCCCCTTGTGGGAGCCGGCTTGCCGGCGAAAATCGCACAGGCACTGCGTTCCCTCTGGCAGCCCACGTCACCGTTAACGACCATCGCCGGCAAGCCAGCGCCTACGGGCAGTGGCGATCATGAGTTACGCCGAGCTGCACTGCCTGTCCAACTTCAGCTTCCAGCGCGGTGCGTCCAGTGCGCTGGAGCTGTTCGAGCGGGCCAAGCGCCAAGGCTATAGCGCCCTGGCGATCACCGACGAGTGCACCTTGGCCGGTATCGTGCGTGCCTGGCAGGCGGCGAAAGCGGTGGAGTTGCCGCTGATTATCGGCAGCGAGGTGCGCATCGAGAACGGCCCGAAACTGGTGTTGCTGGTAGAGGACCTCAGTGGCTACCAGCACCTGTGCCGCTTGATCACCCTGGCTCGGCGGCGTGCCGAAAAAGGCCGCTATCGCCTGCTGCGCGAGGACTTCGCGCAACCACTGCCCGGCCTGCTGGCGCTGTGGATTGCCGAGGACAGTGACACCCAGGCCGATATCCAATGGCTGCGTCGCACCTTCACCGAGTGCCTGTGGCTGGCGGTGCACTTGCACTGCGGCCAGGACGATGCGCGCCACCTGGAACAACGCCTTAACCTGGCCACCAGCCTGCACATTCCGGCGGTGGCCTGCGGTGATGTGCATATGCATGCGCGCGGCCGCCGGGCCCTGCAAGACACCATGACCGCCATCCGTCACCACGTGCCCGTGGCCGAGGCCGGCACGCGCCTGCACCCCAATGGCGAGCGCCATCTGCGCAGCCTCGACGCCCTGGCCGCGTTGTACCCGCAACGCTTGCTCGACGAGACCCAGGCCATTGCCCGTCGTTGCACCTTCGACCTCAGCCAATTGCGCTACCACTACCCACGCGAACTGGTGCCCAGCGGCCACGACGCGAAATCCTGGCTGCGCGCAGTGACCGAAGAGGGCATCGCCCAGCGCTGGCCCCAGGGTGTCGACGCCAAGACCTTGCAGCAGATCAACAAAGAATTGGTGCTGATCAGCGAGCTGGGTTACGAAAGTTATTTCCTGACGGTGCACGACATCGTGCGCTTTGCCCGCAGCCGTTCGATCCTGTGCCAGGGCCGTGGCTCGGCGGCCAACTCGGCAGTGTGCTTCGCCTTGGGCATTACCGAGATCGACCCGAGCCTGACAAACATGCTGTTCGAACGCTTCCTGTCCAAGGAGCGCAACGAACCGCCGGACATCGACGTGGACTTCGAACACGAACGCCGCGAAGAAGTGCTGCAGTACGTGTTCCAGCGCTATGGCCGCACCCGTGCGGCGTTGACGGCCGTGGTCAGCAGCTACCACGCGTCCGGCGCGGTGCGCGATGTGGCCAAGGCCCTTGGGTTGCCGCCGGACCAGATCAACGCCCTGGCCGAGTGCTGCGGGCGCTGGAGTGAAGATGCGCCGCCCTTGGAGCGGCTGCGCGAAGGCGGTTTCGACCCGCAAAGCCCGATCCTGCGCCGCGTGCTCACGCTCACCCAGCAATTGATCGGCTTTCCCCGGCACCTGTCCCAGCACCCCGGCGGCTTCGTGATTTCCGAATACCCGTTGGACACCCTGGTGCCGGTGGAAAACGCCGCCATGGCGGACCGCACCATCATCCAGTGGGACAAGGACGACCTCGACGCCGTCGGCCTGCTCAAGGTGGATATCCTCGCCCTGGGTATGCTCAGCGCGATCCGCCGCTGCTTCGATCTGCTGCGCCGCCATCGCAACCGGGACCTGGCCTTGGCGACCATCCCCAAGGAAGACCCGGCCACCTACGCGATGATCAGCAAGGCCGACACCATCGGTGTGTTCCAGATCGAGTCACGGGCGCAGATGTCGATGCTGCCCAGGCTCAAGCCGCAGACGTTCTATGACCTGGTGATCGAGGTCGCCATCGTGCGGCCCGGGCCGATCCAGGGCGGCATGGTGCACCCGTATCTGCGCCGACGTAACAAGGAAGAGGAAACCACTTATCCGTCACCCCAACTGAAGGTGGTGCTGGAGCGCACCCTGGGCATCCCGCTGTTCCAGGAGCAAGTGATGCAGATCGCCATGGTCGCCGCCGACTATGGCCCCGGCGAGGCAGACCAGTTGCGCCGCTCCATGGCTGCCTGGAAACGCCACGGTGGCCTGGAACCGCACCAGCAGCGCCTGCGTGCCGGCATGCTGAAAAATGGCTACAGCGAAGCCTTTGCCGCGCAGATCTTCGAGCAGATCAAGGGCTTCGGCAGCTATGGTTTCCCCGAATCCCACGCGGCCAGTTTCGCCTTGCTGACCTACGCCAGTTGCTGGCTCAAGTGCCATGAACCGGCAGCCTTCGCCTGCGCGCTGATCAACAGTTGGCCCATGGGTTTCTACAGCCCCGACCAGATCCTGCAGGATGCGCGGCGCCATCGTTTGCAGATCCGGCCGGTGGATGTGCTGGCCAGCGACTGGGATTGCAGCCTTGAGCCCATCGACGGTGCGCAGCCGGCGATTCGCCTGGGCCTGCGCATGATCTCGGGGTTTCGCGAAGAGGATGGACGGCGCATCGAGGCCGCGCGCCAGCACCGTGCGTTCAGCGACATTGCCGATCTCGACGATCGCGCCGGGCTGGAGGCGCGCGCCCAGGCCTTGCTCGCGGATGCCGGTGCCTTGCGCTCCCTGGCCGGCAACCGGCACACCGCCCGTTGGGAAGTGGCCGGCGTGCACAAGCAACTCGGACTGTTTGCCGGCCTGCCCAGCCCGGACGAAGCCGTGGTGGCGTTGCCGGCACCCACGGTGGGCGAAGACCTGCACGCCGACTACGCCACGCTCGGCACGACGCTGGGTCCGCATCCCCTGGCGTTGTTGCGCGCCGAACTGCGCAAGCGACGCTGCCGCAGTTCCCGGGAGCTGATGCAGGTCGAGCATGGGCGCAATGTCAGCGTCGCCGGGTTGGTGACGGGCCGGCAGCGTCCAGGCACGGCGAGCGGGGTGACCTTCGTGACCCTGGAAGATGAGTTCGGCAACCTCAATGTGGTGGTCTGGCGCGACCTCGCCGAGCGTCAGCGCCAAGCGCTGGTAGGGTCGCGGCTGTTGAAGGTGGATGGGCGCTGGGAGGCGGTGGGCGAGGTGCGGCATCTGATTGCCGGGCGTTTGACCGACCTGACCGCGCTGCTGGAAGGCATCCATGTGCGCAGCCGGGATTTCCACTGACGGGGTCTTGCGGCTGCTGTGCCGGATAAGCTATATGCAAATGAAACGATTCATTGCGGCCAGGCTCCAACGCTTTACAGTGGAACAGCGCTCCCCAACAACGCTATCGTCGCCAAGAGCCCAACATGCAATTTTTATCCAATACCCACGGCTGCGAAGGCTGGGGCGGTGAAATGGCCCAGCGGATTCGCGCCTTCGACTGGTCGACCACCGAGTTGGGTCCGATCGACAAGTGGCCCTGCAGCCTGAGCAGCGCGGTGCAAATGCTGCTGGCTTCCCCCATGCCCATGGTGATGCTGTGGGGGTCGGTGGGGTACATGATCTACAACGACAGTTACTCCGTGTTTGCCGGCGGTCGCCACCCGTACCTGCTGGGCAAGCCTGTGGAACTGGGCTGGCCGGAAGTCGCCGATTTCAACCGCAATGTGCTGGATACCTGCCTGGCCGGGGGAACGTTGTCGTACCGCAATTTTCCATTGGAATTGTTGCGCAACGGCCAGCCGGAAGAAGTCTGGATGGACCTTTCCTACAGCCCAGTGGCCGATGATCACCATCAACCCGCCGGGGTCCTGGTGATCGTCACCGAGACTACCGAGCACGTGAAGTCCGAACGGGTGCGCCAGGAGCTGACGCACAACCTCGAACAACGGGTGGCCGAGGAAGTGCATGCACGTTCCACCGCCGAAGCCCAGCTGCGCCAGTCGCAGAAGCTCGAGGCCATCGGCGGCCTTACGGGTGGCGTGGCCCACGACTTCAATAACCTGTTGCAAGTGATCGCCGGCAACCTGCACCTGCTGTCGCGACATGAACCGGATAACCCCCAGGTGCAGCGCCGGGTCGCCGCCGCCATCGCGGCAGTGGAGCGCGGCGCCAAGCTGTCGTCACAGCTGCTCGCGTTCGCGCGCCGCCAACCCTTGTCGCCAGCGGTGTACAACCCGCAACGTATCTACGCAGGCCTCGGCGAATTGCTGCAGCGAGCGCTGGGCGAAACCATTCGCCTCGATGTGCAGTTGCCCCAGGACTCCTGGTGCATCAACGTCGACCGCAACCAATTGGAAAACGCGCTGCTCAACCTGGCGATCAATGCCCGGGATGCCATGTTCGGTGAAGGCGTGATTCGCATCACTGGCGATAACATCATACTCAACCCTGACGATTGCGTGGGTAAAAGCATCAAGCCTGGCGAGTATGTGCGGCTGGCGGTCACCGATATCGGTGTGGGGATGTCGCCGGCGGTCCTGGCGCGGGTGTTCGAGCCGTTTTTCACCACCAAGCGCAATGGTCACGGCACTGGCCTTGGCCTGAGCATGGTGTTTGGCTTCGTGCGCCAAAGCGGTGGGCATGTCGAGCTGTGGAGCGAGGAAGGCAAGGGCACAGTGGTGCAGATGTACTTCCCGCGCAGCCTCGGCGAAGAGGTCGAGGAAACCCACGGTGAGTCAGCGCTGCATGCCGCGGGCCACGAGACCATCCTGGTGGTTGAAGACAACGAAGACGTGCGCTGCACCGTCGTCGAACTGCTGGAGCAGTCGGGCTATACCGTGCTCACGGCCGAAGACGGTGACCGCGCGATGCATATGCTGAAGGCGGGCGTGAAACCGGAGCTGATCTTCACCGACGTGGTAATGCCCGGCCGCATCAAGAGCACGGACCTGGCCGCCTGGGCCCGTGAGCAAACCCCGCCGGTGGCGGTGCTGTTCACCTCCGGCCACACCCGCGACATTCTCTCCAGCAACCACCTGCTGAGCCCCGACATTCATCTGCTGAGCAAGCCCTACAGTCCCGAAGCCCTGGCGCAACGGGTCCGCAGCGTGCTCTGCGCCCGATAAGGTTGCACATGACTTCACAGCGCACTCTCCCCCCGATCACTGCCCAGCAGCACGGCTTTGTCCGTGTGCGCGGCGCCCGCGAACACAACCTGCGCAACGTCGATGTGGACATCCCCCGGGACGCCCTGGTGGTGTTCACCGGGGTGTCGGGTTCCGGCAAATCGTCCCTGGCGTTTTCCACGGTGTATGCCGAGGCACAGCGGCGTTATTTCGAGTCGGTGGCGCCGTATGCGCGGCGGCTGATCGACCAGGTCGGGGTGCCCGACGTGGACAGCATCGAAGGCCTGCCGCCCGCAGTAGCCCTGCAACAGCAACGCGGCACGCCGAGTGCGCGCTCGTCGGTGGGCAGCGTGACCACCTTGTCGAGCCTGATCCGCATGCTGTATTCCCGCGCCGGCAGTTATCCGCCGGGGCAGGCGATGCTGTATGCCGAGGATTTCTCACCGAACCTGCCTCAAGGTGCCTGCCCGCAGTGCCATGGCCTGGGCCGTGTGTATGAGGTGACCGAGGCGCTGATGGTGCCGGATCCGTCCCTGACCATTCGCCAGCGTGCGGTGGCCTCCTGGCCGCTGGCATGGCAAGGCCAGAACCAGCGCGACATCCTGGTGACCCTGGGCTATGACGTGGACATTCCCTGGCGCGACCTGCCAAAAAAGCAGCGCGACTGGATCCTGTTTACCGAAGAAACCCCCACCGTCCCGGTGTACGCCGGCTTTACCCCGGCACAGACCCGCGATGCGTTGAAATGCAAGGTGGAGCCGAGTTACCAGGGCACGTTCGTCGGCGCGCGGCGCTACATCCTGCACACCTTCACCCACACCCAAAGCGCACTGATGAAAAAGCGCGTCTCGCAGTTCATGCAGGGCAGCGCCTGCCCGCTGTGCGACGGTAAGCGCCTGACCAAGGCGGCACTGTCGGTGAAGTTTGCCGGAGTGGACATTGGTGAGTTGTCGCAACTGTCGTTGGCGCAGTTGGCCGAACTGCTGCGGCCCGTGGCGGCGGGGCAGGACAAGATGAAACTGTCCGTGGAAAAACGCCTGGCCGCGCAGCGCATCGCCCAAGACCTGCTTGAGCGGGTCAGCACCTTGACCGAGTTGGGGCTGGGTTATCTGTCCCTGGAACGCAGTACGCCGACCTTGTCATCCGGGGAGCTACAGCGGCTGCGCCTGGCCACGCAGCTGGGTTCGCAGTTGTTCGGTGTGATCTACGTGCTGGATGAACCCTCGGCAGGTTTGCACCCTGCGGATGGCGAGGCATTGTTCACTGCGCTGGACCGCTTGAAAGCGGCGGGCAACTCGCTGTTTGTGGTGGAGCATGACCTGGAAACCATGCGCCGCGCCGACTGGCTGATCGATGTCGGCCCGGCAGCTGGCGAGCACGGTGGGCAAGTGCTGTACAGCGGTCCGCCTGCGGGGCTGGCGCAGGTGGAGGCGTCGCAGACACGTGAGTACCTGTTCGCTGAGCAGCGCGTGGCGAATCACCCACGTCGCGAGCCCACGGGCTGGCTGAAACTGGAAGGGGTCACGCGCAATAACCTCGACGACCTGAGCGTCGATTTCCCACTCGGCTGCTTTACGGCGGTCACCGGGATTTCTGGCTCGGGCAAGTCCAGCCTGGTCAGCCAGGCGCTGTTGGAATTGGTGGGCGCTGGCCTTGGACGCGTGCTGGAAAATGACGAAGAACCGAGCCTGGAAGACGACGCGCCGCAAACCAGCGGCGGGCGGATCAGCGCCGGGCTCGAACACATACGTCGCCTGGTGCAGGTGGACCAGAAACCTATTGGCCGCACGCCGCGCTCCAACCTGGCGACCTATACCGGGCTGTTCGACAACGTGCGCAAACTGTTCGCAGCCACGCCGGCAGCGAAGAAGCGTCACTACGATGCCGGGCAGTTCTCCTTCAACGTTGCCAAGGGCCGTTGCCCGAATTGCGAGGGTGAGGGCTTTGTCAGTGTTGAATTGCTGTTCATGCCCAGCGTGTACGCGCCATGCCCGACCTGTCATGGGGCGCGCTATAACCCCGAGACCCTGGCGATCAAATGGCAAGGCCTGAGTATCGCCCAAGTGCTGGGGCTGACAGTGGAGCAGGCGGTGGACGTGTTTGCCGAGCAGCCTGGCGTGCTGCGTTCACTGCAGGTGCTGCGGGACATCGGCCTGGGGTATCTGCGCCTGGGCCAGCCGGCGACCGAGTTATCGGGTGGCGAAGCGCAGCGGATCAAACTGGCGACCGAGCTGCAACGCAATGCACGGGGCGCCACCTTGTATGTACTGGATGAGCCCACCACCGGCTTGCATCCGCGCGACGTCGACCGCTTGCTCAGCCAGTTGAACCACTTGGTGGACGCGGGGCATACGGTGGTTGTGGTGGAGCATGAGATGCGCGTGGTGGCGCAGAGTGACTGGGTGATCGATATTGGGCCGGGGGCCGGGGATCTGGGGGGGAAGGTGGTGGTCAGCGGCACGCCGCAGAAGGTTGCGACGAGCAAGAAAAGCCGGACGGCGCCGTTCCTCGCCAAGGAATTAATCTAACCGCCAACACCAGAACAAGTCTGGGAGCGGGCTTGCTCGCGAATACGGAGTATCAGGCGACAAAAATATCGACTGATCTACCGATTTCGCGAGCAAGCCCGCTCCCACATTGTGACTCACTGTTGATTCAGTTGGATCTGCGCTTTCGCCTGCTTCACTACGTTTTCCACGGTAAACCCGAACTTCTCCTGTAACTTGGCCAACGGCGCCGACGCGCCGAAGCTGTTCATCACGACCTTGGCGCCGGTCTGGCCCACGTACCGGTCCCAGCCTAACGGGCCTGCCTGTTCCACCACTACCCGCGCCTTCACCGCTGGCGGCAGCACGCTGTCGCGGTAGGCCTGGTCCTGGTCTTCAAACAATTCCCAGCTGGGCATGGACACCACCTGAGCGGCAATGCCCTCTTGGGTCAGTTGCTCATAAGCCGCAACGGCCAGGCCGACTTCGCTGCCGGTCGCCAGCAGAATCACCTTGGGCTCGTCGGCACCCGCCAACACATAAGCGCCCTTGGCCGCACCGGACGCCGGCGCGTATTGGCTGCGATCCAGTGTCGGCAACGGTTGGCGCGACAACACCACGCAACTCGGCCGATGGGTTTGCGCCAGGGCCACCTTCCACAGCTCCAGGGTTTCATTCGCGTCACCCGGTCGCAGCGTCAGCAATCCTGGGGTCGCACGCAACTGCGTGAGGTGCTCGATCGGCTGGTGCGTCGGCCCATCTTCGCCCACGCCAATCGAGTCATGGGTGAACACAAACACCACCGGCAACTCCATGATTGCCGCCAGGCGGATCGGCGGTTTCATGTAGTCGCTGAACACCAGGAAGGTCGAGGTATAGGGCCGCAGGTACGACAGCGCCATGCCATTGGCAATCGCGCCCATGGCGTGTTCACGAATGCCGAAGTGCAGGTTGCGCCCGCTGTAGTCGTCGGCGCTGAAACGCCCGGCGCCGTCGAAGGTGAGGTTGGTCTTGGTCGACGGTGACAGGTCGGCCGAGCCGCCCAGCAGCCAGGGGATCTGTTCGGCAAACGCATTCAGCACCTTGCCGCCGGAAGCACGACTGGCGATGCCCTTGGCGTCGGTATCGAAATCCGGTAGGTGTTTCTGCCAGTGCTCCGGCATTTCCCCGGCACGCATACGCCTCAATTCATCGGCCAATTCCGGTTCGTACTGTTCCAGCTGGGACAGGTGCTCGCTCCACTTTTCATACAGCGGCTCGCTGCGCTCAAGCAAAACATCATGCAATTGCGTGCGCACATCATCGGGCACCAGGAAGCTGGAATCCTCGGGCCAACCATAGGCTGCCTTGGTCAGGCGAATTTCCTCTTCGCCCAGGGGCTCGCCATGGGCGGCGGCCGTGTTGTGTTTGTGCGGGGAGCCGTAGCCGATCACGCTGTCGACCACAATCAGGGTGGGCGCGCCGCGGTTGCAATGGAACGCCTCCAAGGCGTTGCTCAGGGCTTGCAAGTCGTTGGCATCGGTCACGTGCAGGGTGTGCCACCCATACGCCTGGAAGCGCTTGATCACATCTTCGCTGAACGCCAGCTCAGTGTGGCCTTCGATGCTGATGGTGTTGTTGTCATATATCCAGCACAACTTGTCCAGTTTCAAATGCCCGGCCATGGATGCCGCTTCGCCGCTGATGCCCTCCATCATGTCACCGTCGCCGCACAGGGTGTAGACGTTGTAGTCGAACAGGGTTTTTTCTTCGCGGTTGAAGCGTTTGGCCAGCCAACGCTCGGCCATCGCCATGCCGACGCTGTTGGCACAGCCCTGGCCGAGCGGGCCGGTGGTGGTCTCCACCCCAGTGGTCATACGGTATTCGGGGTGGCCCGGGGTTTTGGAGCCCGCTTGGCGAAACTGCTTGATATCGTCCAGGCTGACAGCGGCCTGACCGGTGCGCTTGCCGTCGGCATCCAGTTCCACCACACCGGCCAGGTGCAGCAGCGAATACAGCAACATCGAGGCATGGCCGACGGACAGCACAAACCGATCACGGCTGGGCCAGTCGGGATGTTGCGGGTGATAACGCAGGAAACGACTCCACAGCGTATAACCCACCGGCGCCAGGCCCATGGGCGTGCCCGGATGGCCGGAATTTGCCTTTTGCACGGCGTCCATGGCCAGGGTGCGGATCGTGTTGATGCATTGGGTGTCGACAGCGGTGGCAGCATGAGTCATGAAACCGGTCTCCCTCGGGTGGCTATCTAGAGTGGAGGGCAGGGCGCGGCAAAGGTTTGATCCAAACGCCTGCGCCGCGACGAACGGGGCCTTATTGACCCCGGACATGACAAGACCCCTCGCAATGGTCTAGCTTCTAGGGCGTAAGCCATTGATCAACTTGCGGAGGTACGCCATGCCAGTGAAACACGACCTGTATCAGGACTTGGGGTTGAGCAAGGAAGTCGTTCACGAACGCAGGGCCAATGACAAACGCCTGGACTCGCTGCTCACGCAGTACGACGACGCGGACAAGGAAGTGCTGAAGGCGGAATCGGCAAGCGCCGGCGATGAAGAGGTGGAGAAGCTGAAGAAGAAACGCTTGTTGATCAAAGACGAGATTGTGGCGAAGTTGGAGTAGGCCACCGTCCGCGTTCCTACGGGGCGCGGACACATTTATTCAGAATTGTCCGGGGGACAGGAGTCTTCCCACTGCCTATCATGCCGACCGCCCACCCGGCTCTGGGGACTTTTTGCGGCGCAAGGATTGCGCTGGTGAGCCGGGTGGGCACTTCATTTCATGCCAGCAGTGTTCTCGTGCATTCATCGACAGAGCGCTGCTGCGTCTCGCCATACAGCTTCAATTCATCAATCGTCTGGCGCCCCAGTGCCTTTTCAAACTCAGCCTGGTTCGAGTTCGCCGCGTAGTGACTCTGCGCCGCGTCCCCCAGGTTCGACTGGAAAATCCCCGCTGCACTCACCGGCAGGAAGTCCTCATACACCAACGGCTCCACATCGATATGGCCCGCCGCGATCAGTGCTTGCAGTGTGCGCGGTTGCTCGGCTGTGCCACGTGCTGCCACACCTTGCGCGGTGGGGAAGTAGCGGAAGTACGCCAGGCCCTGGTCACGCATCTGCGCGTGGTTATCCGGGAAGGCCTGGAAGTGCTGTTCCATCAATTCGACATAACGTGCGGCGTTGCCCTCATTGGGAAAGGCGCCGAGTTCGTCGCGTGCGGCGTTCAGGAGTTGGTCGTACAGTGCGCGGCCCTTGGGGGTGAGGGCGACGCCGCGCTGTTCGATTTCGCCAAACCGTGCGCTGTGGCTGCCTTGGGCGTCGGTGAAGGCGATGGGTTCGTCGAGGGCTTTAAAGCTGGTCTGGCGCAGCAGGATTGGGCAGTGGCGGCGGGGCGGGCCTTCGATCACGGCCTTGGGGGTGATGCCCTTGCCGGGCATGGCGGCCTGGACCTGGTCGATGTCCAGGGTGCGCGGGGTCAGGTGGTTGATGTGCGGGCCTTTGAAGGCGACCACGTCGGCGATCAGGCGGTGCTGGTCGCTCAGTTGCTGGTACTGCGCGCCGGTGACGGTGGCGGTGTGGTGCCAGCGGAAGGTTTCCAGGGCCTGGCGGATAAACTCGTCGGCGTCCTGGGCATTGAGGCCGCCGTGCTGTTCCGCTTGTTCGATCAGCGCCAAGGCGCCTGGGGTGAAGATCGAACGCTTGGCCAGCGCCGCTTCGGCGAAGGCGCGCAGCTCGGGGTTTTCGATCAGTTCCAGGCGCAGCAATGAGGTGAATACCCGAAACGGACTGGTTTGCAGCGCCTGCTCGTGCACCGCGCGAAAGGCGGTGGAGTGCACCGGCACGCCGGCCGGGGTCAGGTCGTAGTAGCCCACCGGCTGCATGCCCATCACCGCGAACAAGCGGCAGATGGTCGCCAGCTCAGCGGCGGTGCCCAGGCGGATCGCGCCGTGGCGTTCCATGTCCAGGCGCTGGATTTCGCCGGTGCGTTGCAGCTGTTGCGCCAGCTGCGGTTGGGTGTCGAGCACGTGGGCATTGGTCTCGGCCACCAGTTCCATCAGCGCGCCATACAGCGGAACTTCATCCCGGTACATGTCGGACATGGCCTTGGAAAAGCCCTTGCGGATCTCGTCTGGGCTGACATGTGCGGTGCTAGGCATAGAAAAATTCCTGATGGCTATGGCGATGAATGTGGCCTTTGCCTGGATTCTGTTGAGCGCCAGGCCAAGTGGCAAACGAAGATTCTTCAGGACTTCATTCTGCAAATGAATGAGATGACGTGAAGATGACAAAAAACGGCCTGTGCGAAATTTCATTTTCACGCGTTTTTCCTAACTAATTCTTCACGGAACCCGCCCCGGTCGGCATGAAAGAATCGTCACGTTTGCAAGGATGAAAACGCCGTTATGCACATCACGCACATAAAAAAATGTTTAGGGGCCGTCGTTAATGAAAATTTCTACACTGGCGTTGTCGATCACCGCCGCCGTTCTTGCACAACACGCATTCGCTGACGATTTCGGGCTCGGCTCTCTGGGCACGGGCAATGGTCACAGCGGTTTCCTCGAAGACAGCCATGCGTCCGTCAGTTCGCGGACCATGTACTACAGCGCAGACAACCGCTGGGGGACCAACAACGATCTGCGCGAAGCCGCCACCGCGCTGCGTTTTGACTACAAATCCGGGTTCACCCAGGGCACGGTTGGCCTTGGTTTCGACGTCATGGCCTTCGGTGCGCTGCGCCTGGACGGTGGTGATGGTCACACCGCGGGCCCAGGCTTGGCGGGCAACGGCAACAGCTTCTTCCCGACCAAGAACAACGGCACCGAGCCTGCCGATTCCTTCGGTCGCGCGGCGGGCAATGTGAAGTTCCGAATCTCCCAGACCGAGTTGCACGTGGGTGGCGGCTTGGCGCCGGTCTTGCCGATCCTGGTGTCCAACGACAGCCGCGTGGCACCGCAGACCTTCGACGGCGGCATCCTGACCTCGAATGACATTCCCAATGTCACCTTCACTGGTGGTGAGCTGAACCGCGCCGAAGGCCGTGCCTCCAGCAACTCCACAGGCTTGAGCGTGGCAGGCGGCACCCGCGACAGCGACAGCTTCAAATTCGGCGGGGTGGACTACAAGCCGTTTGGTTCTTCCGACAATGTGGTCGCGAAAAACCTGACGTTGCAGTACTACTACGCCCAACTGCAAGACTTCTACAAACAGAACTACGTCGGCCTGGTCCACGTACTGCCGTTGGGCAATGACCAGTCGTTCAAGACCGACCTGCGCTACTTCGACAGCTCCAGCGACGGCAAGAACGGCGAGAGCGGCTACCAGTTCAATAACAACGGTGGCTACGCCAAGCACGCCAACGAAGTGGACAACAAAACCTACAGTGCGGCCTTCACCTATCAGTTGGGTGGCAGCAGCCTGATGCTCGGCCACATCGGCGTGGGTGACGACGGCGGCTTCGTGTGGGTCAACCAGGGCAGCCTGGCCGACCCTCACGCACAAGGTGCCGGCGGCAGCGACTTCTACCTGTTCACCGACGCCGTGGTCGGCCAGTTCTCCCGCGCGGGCGAGCAGGTCAACTTTGGCCAGTACTCGTATGACTTCAAGGCCTACGTTCCTGGCTTGAAGGCATCCGTGGCTTACCTGGACGGTTCGGACATCAAGTCGAAGGTCGCCGGCGGCCCTGACCAGAAAGAAAACGAAGCCGACTTCCGCCTGGACTACGTGGTGCAGGCCGGTCCTCTGAAAGGCTTCGGTACCACCTTGCGTACCGGCACCTATCACGGCAAGAACACCGGCACCGCCGACCAGGATCAAACCCGCCTGATCTTCAACTACACCTACGCCATCTTCTAAGTCTTCATGTGCACCCGGGCGTCATTGGGCTCTACACTGCCTCTCACCTGGTAGGCGATGGAGGACCCAATGACGGCCACCCCCGACACCCGAATACTTGATACAACCGAAGGCCAACGTTTGGCGCTGCCGGATGCCGAGCGATGGCGCGAGTGGGGCCCCTATTTAAGCGAACGCCAATGGGGCACGGTGCGTGAAGACTACAGCGCAGATGGCGATGCCTGGGCTTACTTCCCCCATGAACATGCGCGCAGCCGCGCCTATCGCTGGGGCGAAGATGGCCTGGCCGGTTTCAGCGACAAGGCGCAGCGCTGGTGCCTGGGCCTGGCCCTGTGGAACGAGCGCGATGCGATCATCAAGGAACGCCTGTTCGGCCTCAATAACGCCGAAGGCAACCACGGTGAAGACGTCAAGGAACTGTACTTTTTCGTCGACGGTGTACCGAGCCATGCCTACATGCGCATGCTCTACAAATACCCGCATGCCGCCTTTCCCTACGCCGACCTGATCAGCGAGAACGCCCGCCGGGGCCTGGACGATGCCGAGTACGAGATCCTCGACACCGGCGTCTTCGAAGATAACCGCTACTGCGATGTCAGCGTCGAATACGCCAAGCATCAACCCGATGACCTCTTCATGCGCGTCAGCGTGCATAACCGTTCCGACCAGCCAACCCGCTTGCAGGTAATGCCCCAGCTATGGGCGCGCAATGACTGGAGCTGGAGCTTTGACGCGGCCAAGCCGCAACTGAAGCTGGACGGGGAACAGGTACTGGCGCAGCACCCTGAACTCACAGATCGTTACCTCAGCGCCTGGGGCCAGGAGGGGGTGGAATGGCTGTTCTGCGAAAACGAGAGCAACTTTCCCCGCCTGGATGGGCAGCCGGCGCCGGGGCCGTTCAAGGACGGGATCAACGATTACGTAGTCGAGGGTATTCAGTCGGCCATTCGGCGTGACAGTGGTACCAAAGTCGCGGCGCGTTTCATCGTCGAACTGGCAGGCCTGGAAAGCAAAACCCTCTACCTGCGCTTTGCGCCCGTCGACGCGCCGCAGGTCAATGCCCGCAAGCTGTTCGAGGCGCGCCGCCAGGAGGCCGATGACTTCTACGCGGCCTTGCAACACGACATCCACGATGACGATGCGCGCAATGTGCAACGCCAAGCGCTGGCCGGGTTGTTGTGGTCCAAGCAGTTGTACTATTTCGACGTCAACCAATGGCTCGACGGCGACCCGGCCCAACCCGCGCCACCGCCCGAGCGCCTGCATATCCGCAATACCCATTGGCGGCACCTGTCGAATTTCGACATCCTTTCCATGCCCGACACTTGGGAATACCCGTGGTATGCCTCCTGGGACCAGGGCTTCCAGGCCGTGGCCATGGCGCTGATCGACCCAGGGTATGCCAAGCAACAACTGCTGTTGCTGGTGAAGGATCGCTTCATGCACCCCAACGGCCAGTTACCGGCGTATGAGTGGCGCTTCGACGACGCCAACCCACCGGTGCATGCGTGGGCCAGTTGGCGCGTTTATCAGCAGGACAAGGCACTGACCGGCGTAGGCGATATGGATTTCCTTGAGCGGATTTTCCATAAGCTCCTGCTGAATTTTTCCTGGTGGGTCAACCGCAAGGACGCCGAGGGCCGCAACCTGTTCCAGGGCGGGTTCCTGGGGCTGGACAATATCGCCTTGTTTGACCGTTCGGCCACGCTGCCGACGGGTTATCAGCTGGACCAGGCCGACGGCACCGCCTGGGTCGCCGCCTATGCGCTGGACTTGATGCGCATCGGCCTGGAGCTGGCCAAGCGCAACGTGGTGTACGTGGATATCGCGGTGAAGTTTTTCGAGCATTTCCTGTACATCGCTGGCGCCATCAACCGCGTCGACGACAGCGCCGAAGGCCTGTGGGACGAGCAGGACCGGTTTTTCTACGACGTGCTGCACCGTCCCGACGGCCAGAATGAACCGGTGCGCCTGCGTTCGATGGTTGGCCTGATGCCGCTGTTTGCCGTGCTGGTGCTGGAACAGCGTGAGCATGAAGGCCTGGAAGGTTTGCGCGAGCGCTTGCTGGGCTTTATGGAGCACCGGCCAGACCTGGCCAAACTGGTGTCACGCTGGAACGAACCGGGGCAGGGCAACCGCCTGTTGCTGGCCTTGTTGCGGGGCGAGCGCACCAAGGACTTGCTGCGGCGCATGCTCGATGACAACGAGTTTCTCTCGGCGTTTGGCGTGCGCTCCTTGTCCAAGGCCTTCGCCGAACAGCCGCTGGCGTTGAAGATGAATGGCAACACCCTGTGTGCGCGCTACCAACCGGGCGAATCCGACTCGCGCCTGTACGGCGGCAACTCCAACTGGCGCGGGCCATTGTGGATGCCGGTGAACTACATGCTGATCGAGTCGCTGCGCGAGTTTCACCGCTACTACGCGGATAACTTCTCGGTGGAGTACCCGACGGGCAGCGGTTATCTGGCGTCCCTTGAAGAAGTGGCCGACAGCCTCAGCCAACGTCTCACGCGATTGTTTTTGCGCGATGAAGATGGACTGCGACCGTCGATGTCGGGCTATGCGCAATTGGAAGCAGACCCGGCCAGTCGCGACCTGGTGTTGTTCCATGAGTATTTCCATGGCGAAACCGGGCGTGGGTTGGGGGCGTCGCATCAGACGGGGTGGAGTGCGTTGGTGGCGTTGCTGCTGCAGCCGAAAATCTAAGCTGCGTCACTGATCTGCTTTTCTGTGGGAACTGGCTTGCCTGGGATGGCGTCGGCGCTGCCTGCATCAATGTTGTCGGGTCCACCGCTATCGCAGGCAAGCCAGCTCCCACATTGAAACTCCATGGCTTGCGAAATGGCAGGCAAAAAAATCCCGCCACCGAAAGGTCTGCATCAGGTAAATTCGCCACCCCTTCAGACAAGGATGTAGACGATGGCGAATGTTTTCGCGCGGGTTGGCAGTGCAGGCCTATTGGGGGCACTGCTGATCACCTGCGGCGTGTTGATCACTTCACTGTATTCCCGAGAAAGCGCTGCGGCGCCGCTGATGATGCATTGCCGCGAGTGCGAGAAAGGTGACGACACCTTCGATGCAACAAAATGGTTCAGCAGCGGCATGTACCGCCTTGAAACGGATATTGTACCCAACCCGATGCGGTCGATGACTCGCACTCATCCGGTGGTCTTCAAAGCCAAGGACAATGACCAACTGGTCGAGGCCGCGCTGCGTGGAATCGGCGATGTGCTCCCATCCTTCGATCCCCGCGCGTTTGAAGCACAGTGGCCCGTGTTAACCAAGCGCGTACGTTACAGCTACAGCTTTTTTATGCTGCCCGATGAACCCCGGGACCTCTATGACATGTACTTGCAAGTGGGCAAATACAAGCTGGTGATCGTGGTTGGACTTGACGTCAATACCGGTGAAATCACCGCCGAGTATGAAGGGCGTGTGATTCGTGAAAACGATGGTAATGACCCTGCGTACATGGACACGTTCGAAGAAATGGATGACGCCAACACCCGCTGACCGGGAGGTTGGCTGAACGAAAAATCCCGCCGAAAGGCGGGATTTTTTTGAGCGCAGCCTTATCAGGCCGGGAACAGCTCGCTCAGTTTCATGGCCAGCATCATGTCGCCTTCGGTGCGCAGCTTGCCGCTCATGAAGGCCTGCATGCCGTCGGTGTCGCCGCTGACGATGCCTTCCATGGTTTCGCCGTCGGTGACCAGGGTCACTTGGGCGTCAGGGTTTTCGCCTTCCAGCAGTTCGCAGGTGTTGTCCTTGACCACCAGCGAGAAGTTCTGGGTGTCGTCGATACGGAAACCGAACACCAGGTCCAGGCCGTCAGCGGCGGCTGGGTTGAATTTGGCTTTCATTGCTTCTACAGCTTTGGCTACGTCAGTCATGGTTTCGATCCTTTAGGGTAGAGTCCAGTGACCTTGGGGTCACGGTTGGCCGCCGCTCATCGGAACGTGATGAGTTGCGGCGCCTTCAACAGTTGCAAGTGGGTATGACTGTTGAAGGAAGCCAGTGCCACCTCGCGACCACGGAATTTCAGTTGGTTGAGCGAAGTGTTAACAATTTGCCAATTCAGCTCGAAGGCCTGGGCGGCGGGCATTCGAGTGATCAGGTGAAGCAGGGCGGTGATAGTCCCGCCGGAGGTGAACACCGCGATCTTCTGCGCGTTGTCCGCCGCTTCAAGAATGCGTTGCAAGCCACCCTGCACGCGCTCCACAAAGCCCAGCCAGCTCTCCAGCCCCGGCGGGTCATAGGTGCCGGCCAGCCAGCGCTCGATGATCAAGGCGAAGATGCGCTGGAATTCGCTGCGGTTCTGCGCGGCATTGCGCAGGATCTCCAGGGCTTCGGGTTCGGTGGTGAGCAAGTCGGGGAGCAGGGCGCGAATGATCGCGTCGGCATCGAATTCGTTGAAGGCGCTGTCGATTTCCAGCGCCGGTACCGGCAGGCCGAGGGTGCTGTACTGATCGAAGGCGGCGGTGGCGGTGTGCTGCTGGCGGCGCAGGTCGCCGGCCACGCAGCGGTCGAACACCAGGCCCATGTCCGCCAGGTGGCGGCCGAGCACTTGCGCCTGCTCCACGCCGACGGGCGACAGGACGTCGTAGTCGTCTGCACCGAAGGAGGCCTGGCCATGTCGAATCAGATAGATGCTGCCCACGTCCGTTTTCCCGGTACGTTGAAAGTCTGGCGAGGTTATGAGGATGCCTGCGAGCTGTCAATGAAAAAACATACGCTTGTTTTAAAAGCTCGTTGGAGCCGATCGTTGCTGGCCGTTTGATCACTGGCCCGAACGCGATGCCGTCGGTATGCTTGGGCCATCCGCGCCTGGCGCACCGCACTTGTAAGGAGAACTATGGATTTTCTGGCCGAATACGCGAGCTTTCTGGCGAAGACCGTCACCCTGGTGGTCGCTATTCTGGTGGTACTGATCAGCTTCGCGGCACTGCGCAGCAAAGGTCGTCGCAAATCTGCCGGCCAGTTGCAGGTCAGCAAGCTCAATGACTTCTACAAAGGCCTGCGTGAGCGCCTGGAATCGAGCCTGCTCGACAAGGACCAACTCAAGGCCCTACGCAAGTCCGAAGGCAAGGCTGAAAAGAAGAAGGGCAAGCAGAAAGCCGAGGCCAAGCCACGGGTGTTCGTGCTGGATTTCGACGGTGACATCAAGGCCTCGGCCACTGAAAGCCTGCGCCACGAAATCACCGCGCTGCTGAGCCTGGCGACCCCGAAGGATGAAGTGGTGCTGCGCCTGGAAAGTGGCGGCGGCATGGTCCACAGCTATGGCCTGGCGTCCTCGCAACTGGCGCGTATCCGCCAGGCAGGCGTGCCGCTGACCGTGTGTATCGACAAGGTCGCTGCCAGCGGCGGCTACATGATGGCGTGCATTGGCGAGAAGATCATCAGCGCGCCGTTTGCCATCCTTGGTTCGATTGGCGTGGTGGCGCAACTGCCCAACGTCAACCGCCTGCTGAAAAAGCATGATATCGACTTCGAAGTCCTGACCGCCGGCGAGTACAAGCGCACCCTCACAGTGTTTGGCGAGAACACCGAGAAGGGTCGCGAGAAGTTCCAGGAAGACCTGGACATCACTCACCAGTTGTTCAAGAACTTCGTTTCCCGTTATCGCCCGCAGTTGGCAATCGATGATGTAGCGACCGGAGAAGTGTGGCTGGGTGTTGCAGCCCTCGACAAGCAACTGGTCGATGATCTGCAGACCAGTGACGAATACCTGGCCACCAAGGCCAAGACCGCCGAGGTGTTCCACCTGCACTATGCCGAGCGCAAGAGCCTGCAGGAACGCGTGGGCCTGGCGGCCAGTGGCTCGGTGGACCGGGTGCTGCTGACCTGGTGGAGCCGGTTGACCCAGCAACGGTTCTGGTAAACCCGATCCCAAGATGATCACCTGTAGGAGCTCGGCTCCTACAGGTTTTGCGGTGTCAGGGCGGGCGCTGACGGGATGGGGTTGCGCATCAGTGTACCGACCACCAGCGCGCCGAGTAATCCCAACAACCCCGCCACCCACAACACCCCGCTGAACCCACCCACAAACGCCTGCCGTGCCAGCGGCTGCACCACCGCCTGTGCCGACGCCGGCAACAGGCCCATGGCTGCCGGCATATCGCCCGCCACGACCCGCGAAGCAATGCCCGCCACCTGTGCCTGCCACTGTGCATCGATTGTCGCGCTCAGCAGTTGCTCGCTGTGACTGCTCAACAACGCCCCGTACACGCCAATCGCCAACATGATCGCGCTGAAGCGCATGGTCGTGCTCATGCCTGACGCCATCCCCGCGCGGTCGCGTGACACGCAGGCCATGATGTTTTTCTGCGTATCGCCATTGAGCAGGCCGGCACCGGCGCCAGTGACGGCAATCGCCAGGGCGAAGGGCAGGTAGCCGCCGGTGTTCACCGCCCAGGCACTCAACAGGTTGCCGCAGCCGACCAGCGTCAGCCCGGTGGCCATCATCGTTGCGGGGGCAAAGCGGGTGGCCAGGCGTGCGCCGATGCGTGGACACACCAGCATGGTCAGGGCGAACGGCAACATGCCCAGGCCCGAGGCTATCGCGGAGAACCCCAAGCCGTTCTGCAGGTAAAACGGCAGCAGCGTCATCATCACCTGGGCACACCCGGCGTAGGCAAACATCCCCAGCAGCGCGCCGATAAAGCGTGGGTGCCGGAACAATTGCAGGTCGACCATCGGCCGTTGCTGCACGCGTTCAACCCCGACGAACACACCCAGCAACACTGCGCCGCCCAACAGGCGGGCATAGGTCAGCGGGTTATCCCAACCGATCCGGTTGGCCTCGATCAGCCCCCAGATCAAGCACAGCAGGCTGGCGCTGAAGGCCAGGCTGCCCCAGGGATCAAGCCGTGCGGACTGGGTATCGCGGGACTCCGCAATCGTGCGCAGCACCAGGCCCATCAGCACCAGGCCTACCGGCAGGTTGAGGTAGAAGATCCAGCGCCAACCCAGGTACTGCGTGATCAGGCCACCCAGCGTCGGCGCGGCGGTCATTGCCACCCCCATGCATGCGCCCCAGAAGGCCCAGGCCTTGGCGCGCTCCACGTCATCGTGGAAGGTGTGACCGATGGATGCCAATGCCGAGGTCAGCAACAGCGCGGCACCCACGCCTTTGATGGCGCGGGCGATATCAAGGATCAGCGCAGTCGGCGCAGCACCGCAACCCAATGACGCCAGGATAAAAATGCCCAGCCCCCAGATCAGGGTTTTCTTGCGCCCGAACCGGTCGGCAATGCTGCCGGCCGGCAGCAACAGCGCGGCGAATGCCAGCATGTAGGCGCTGACCACCCATTCGATATCGGCAAAGTTCGCCCCGAGGTCGCGGGCGATGCTCGGCAGGGTGACGGCGACGATATTGGTGTCGAGCACAATCAGCGAGCAGACCCCGGACGCGGTCAGCAAGGTAAGGCGTGGGCTGACGCGAGTCATGATGGTATTACCTCAGGGGCAATAGGGAAAATGCAGTTGACGGACATCGCAAGCGCTCTCTACTGTTCTAGTCGCTCCAGCATAAGCGTGCTGCCTCGTGTTCTTGTTAGCCTGGCGCCGCAACTTCATTACCTTTGAGCTAATCCTTAAATGGAAATTCGCCATTTTCGCTACTTTCTCGCCGTCGCCCGCCAACGCAGCTTCACCCGCGCCGCCGAGCAATTGGGTATTGCACCCCCGACCTTGAGTCGGCAGATCCAGGACATGGAGGCCAGCCTGGGTACCCGCCTGTTTATCCGTCAGCAGCGTGAAGTCAGCCTCACCGAGGCCGGGGCCGCGCTGCTGATCGAGGCGGAGGCAACGGTGCGCCAGTTTGAATGTGCCCAGCGCAATGCCCAGCGCGCCGGGCGCGGGGAGATCGGCCATATCGAGTTGGGCTACGTGGCGTCGGCGGTGTATTCCGGCGTGCTGCAGCGGCAGATGCAGGGTTTTTGCCAGGCGTTTCCCGATGTCAGCGTGAACGTGCGCGAGTGCGCCATGGCGACATTGCCGGGTGCGGTGGCGGATGGGCGCTACGACATCGGCTATATCCGTTCACCCATGACCTTGCCGGAGGGAGTGGAGGCGGTGCGCCTGGACAGTGAAGGGTTTGTGCTGGCCTTGCCGCAGGATTCGTGGCTGTTGGGGTTGAAAGCCATCAACTGCGAGCACCTGCAAAACGAGACCTTCATCCTGCCGGAGCAAATCAGCGGCACGCTGCACGTGGCCGCCCAAGGCGGTTTTGCGCCGCGCCTGGGCCCGCAGCCGGGTGGATTGGTGGCGGTGGTGGCGCTGGTGTCATTGGGGCAGGGCGTGGCGGTGGTGCCGGCGTCGGTGGTTGGGCATGTGAGCTTGCCGGGGGTGGTGTACCGTGCGATCCAGGACAGCGACGCGTCGTCCTGGCTGTCGTTGATCTACCGGCGCTTCGAGAAAGCGCCGGCAGTCGCGCGGTACATCCAGCAGGTCAGGCAGCAGGTCAGGGCTCAAGCACAACCTTGAGGGATTTGTCGCCACGCTCCATCACCGCGAACGCTTCCTTGAAATCCGCCAGGGCGAACTTGTGGGTGACCACGTCGCGCATATCGATCTTGCGGTTGCCGATAAAGTCGATGGCGCGCGGATACATATAGGGTCCCAGGTGCGAGCCGAGCACATCCAGCTCCTTGCGGTCGCCAATGATCGACCAATCCACCGTGGCTTCGTCATTGAACACGCTGAACTCGACGAACCGCCCCAGCTTGCGCAGCATCGCCAGGCCTTGGTTGACGGCTTTGTGATGGCCGGTGGCTTCGATGTAGATGTCGCAGCCGTAGCCATCGGTGATTTCGCGGATCTTCGCCAGCACGTCGACTTCGGCCGGGTTCCATACTTCGTCGGCGCCCATGCGCAGGGCGAGGGCGCTGCGCTCGGGCTTCATGTCCAGCACGATGAGTTTCTTCGGGTTGCGCATGCGTACTGCGCCGATGATGCCCAGGCCCAGGGTGCCGGCACCGGCGACCACCACCACGTCGTCAAAGTCCACATTGGCGCGCTCGGCGGCGTGCAGCGAGCAGGCCAGCGGTTCGATCAGGATGGCTTCGTCCGGGGCGATGGAGTCCGGCACTTTATGGATGATGCCTTCCTTGGTGAAGATCATGTATTGGGCCATGGCGCCCTGCACATTGTTCTGGAAGCCATACAGGTCGTGTTTCTGGCACATCCAGTACTGGCCGTGGTTGCAAAAGCGGCAGCCCCAGCACGGCACGATCTGCTCGGAAATGACCCGGTCGCCGACCTTCACGCCGCGTTTTTCCGCGCCAGGTCCCAGGGCGACCACGCGGCACACGAACTCATGGCCGGGGATCATCGGTGGTTTCACATAGCGTGGCTGCTCGGCATCGCCCCAGAACGAGGGGGCGCCGCGATACGTCTTGATGTCGCCCATGCAGATCCCGCACAGCTCGACCTTGGTGAGGATTTCTTCGGGGCCGGGAGTGGGTACATCGACGGTTTCCAGTCGGTAGTCTTCCGGGCCATGGCAGACCACGGCCTGCATGGTTTTCGGGATGACGGGCAGCAGCTGGTCTTGCGGGCGTTCGGTGACAGTGGACATGGCAGGCCTCACAACAAAGATGAACGGATCGCTCCCGCATGAGGAGCGATCAACCGACGACGGGTTACTTGGCGCCGCTGACTTGCTTGTACAGCGCATCGGCGTTGGCGTTGGTCACGGGCACCCACGGCAGGATGTAGTTCTTCGCGCTGCCGTCCCCCCATTTCACGTCCTTGGCATACCGCTCCCAAATCACCGAGCGAGGTTTGTAGTCGCTGCCGGCCAGGGCGCGCAGGGCCACGTCCAGCGCACCTTGGGACTGGGCCTGCGCATCCTGCAGGAAGGTGGTCACTTCGTCTTTCTTGGCGGCCTGGATTGCATCCGGCATACCGTCGATGGACGTGACCGGCACGTCCTTGGAGGTCAGGCCGTGGGATTTCAGCGCCTGTACCGCGCCGAGGGCCATGTCGTCGTTCTGCGCGATGACACCGTTGATGCCTTTGGGGTGGGCGTTCAGCCAGTCTTCGGTGAGCGCCAAGGCTTGGGCGCGGTCCCAGTTGGCAGTCTTTTTCTCGATGATCTTGATGTCCGGGTGCTTGCCCAGCACTTCCAGCTCGCCTTTTTCTCGGTCGATCTGCGCCGACTGGCCAATCGGGCCCTGGATGATCACCACATTGCCCTTGCCGTTGAGCTTGTCGACCATGGCCTGGGCTTGCAGGCGCCCACCTTCCACGTCGTCGTTGCCCACGTAGGGTACGGAGGCATCGGCGACCTTGGTGTTGGAGGCGATCACCACCACGTCATTGCTCATGGCCTGTTTCACCGTGCCCACGCCGGCCTTGGTGTCGATGGGCACAAACAGGATGGCGTCGTAGTGCTGCGTCACCATGTTTTCGATCTGGTTGTTCTGGGTCAGTGCGTCGTAGTTGCCGTCGAACACGGTCAGCTGCACGGTGCCGTCCTTCACGGCGGGGTGCTCCTTGAGCTCGCGCACCCAGTTCTGCATGAATTGGCCCTTGAGGCCATAGACCGCGGCACCGACTTTGTAGGTCTTGCCGTCGGCGGCCAGGGCGATGCTGCTGGCGAGGAGGGAGAGGGCCGCAGCGGCGGCGAAGGTCGTAGCAAGTTTCATGATGAGCACCCCATTTATTGTTGTAGTCAGTCGTTCATTCATTGCCTTGTGCTGATCATATGTTTATCAAATGAAAATCTGATCGGTCAAATGCTTTCGCGAAAAACTCAGAAATAGGCGTTTTTTGGGTGTTTCAGCGATATTTTCGGCATGGGTGGCACGGCTCTTGATGGGTTTTTCATGATATAAAGTTCATTGGGTGATCATATGATCGTATTTGCCGAGCGTGTTTTACAGATCTTGTAATAGTTTTGCGTTGTGGGAGATTTCCGTTTCGACTGTACGATTCAAGTCCTTTTGTCATTTCAGGATTTGCATGAACACCCTCTCGGAGCCTCCCAGTCGTCTTTCCCCAAGACATCCGCTGCCGCTGTTCCCTTTGAAGCACCCCGTATTCCGACTGCCAGCCTTGTCCCGGTCCACTGACCGCGCCTCGCCGTGTCCGGCATTCTGAACATCGACCCAAGAGACTCTATAAATGGAATGGTTAGCGGATCCAACGGCCTGGCTCGGCCTGTTGACCTTGATTGTGTTGGAACTGGTACTGGGTATCGACAACCTGGTGTTTATCGCGATCCTGGCGGACAAGCTGCCGCCGGAACAGCGTGACCGTGCGCGCTTGATTGGCCTGTCCCTGGCGTTGCTGATGCGCCTGGGCCTGTTGGCGAGTATTTCCTGGCTGGTGACCCTCACCCAGCCGCTGTTCGAGGTGTTCGACAAGAGTTTCTCCGGTCGTGACCTGATCATGCTGTTTGGTGGTGTGTTCCTGCTGTTCAAGGCCACCATGGAATTGCATGAGCGCCTCGAAGGGCATGTGGCCCAGCGCACGGGCAATGTGGCCTACGCGATGTTCTGGCCGATCGTGGCGCAGATCGTGGTGCTTGACGCGGTGTTTTCCCTCGACGCGGTGATCACCGCCGTGGGCATGGTCGATGAGCTGGCGGTGATGATGATCGCGGTGATCGTGTCCATCGGCCTGATGATCGTGGCGAGCAAGCCGCTGACCCGCTTCGTCAATGCCCACCCGACCGTGATCATGCTGTGCCTGGGTTTCTTGATGATGATCGGTTTCGCCTTGACCGCCGAAGGCCTGGGCTTCCATATTCCAAAGGGTTACCTGTACGCGGCCATTGGTTTCTCGATCCTGATCGAAGTGTTCAACCAGATCGCCCGTTCACGTCGCAAGAAGTCGGCGCAAGGCGTGTTGCCAGTGCGTGAGCGTACCGCCCACGCGGTGATGCGTTTGCTTGGCGGCCGCAGCCTGGCAGTGGAAGAAGTGGGCGAAGACGTCGCCGATCTGCTGGGTGAACCGGATGCGGCACAGGGCCCGCTGTTCGATCGACGTGAACGCGTGATGATCAGCGGTGTGCTGCAACTGGCCGAACGGCCGATCCGCACGCTGATGACGCCGCGGGCCAAGGTGGACTGCATCGATCTGGCGGACGATCCCGACAGTATTCGCCTGAAACTGATGCACTCGTCCTATTCGCGGCTGCCGTTGATCCGCGACGGTGCAGTCGATGAGCCCCTGGGCTTCGTGCACAAGAAGGAATTGCTCAAGGAATACCTGGCCGGCAACGAGCCGAACCTGGAGCACCTGGCACGCCGCGCAATTAACCTGCTGGAGAGTTTTTCGATCCTCAATGCCTTGGAGCAGATGCGCCAGGAGTCGACCCACATTGCGTTCGTGATCAACGAATTCGGTGACTTCATGGGGGTGTTGAGCATGACCGACATTCTTGAATCCATCGCCGGCGAGTTGCCGGACGCGAGCGAAATCGAGGGGCCGGATATCGTCGAAGAGGGCGATGGCTTCCGCGCCAATGGCGCCTTGAACCTCACGCAGATTCGCCAGCGCACCGGTTTCAAGGCTGTTGCGACCGAGGATTACCAGACGCTCGCCGGCCTGGTGATGAGCCTGCTCGACCGCCTCCCAGTGGTGGGCGATAGCCTGGAGCATGAGGGCTGGCGCCTGACGGTGGCGGCGGTGGAGGAGCGCCGGGTGACGCAGGTTTGCCTGGCGCCTGCTGCTGCGCATAGAGACTGAATAGGTCCTTGAGTGTTCGCTCCTGGGTTTCCCAGGGGCCAAACCCTTTCAGTATTTTCTTGATGTTGCCATTGACGTGCACCACCAGCGTGGGCGTACCGGTAACCTGTTCGAGCCTGGGGGTCTTGGCCGTATCGAGCACCAGGCTTTTCACTGTCGGTTCGTAGCTTTCGGCGATGGGTTCAAACAGCTCCACAGCGCTTGCGCACGCTGGGCACGTTTGCGAAACAAACAGCATGAATACGATTGGGTGCGCTGCCAGCACTGACTTATAGTCTGCATTGCTGGCAATGACGTCTTTGGCAATCCCCATGGTGATCTCCCTGTCGGCGGCGGTGTGTTGCCAACGCTAGGCTGGGATATCCCCTTCGTCTACTGTCAACCTTCACAGGTCGCCATTACGCTCCACCCGTTCCCGTGCCTTGCGCGCCTGGCTTGCGCACTTCTTGTATTCCAGATTGTCCCTGGAGGCTTTCGCCTGGCGATAGCCGTGGTGGTTCTGGCTGGTGTAGTTGGTGCTCAAGGCCTCATTGAGCTTGCGCAGTTCTTCCTTGCAGGCGCGGCGATCATTGCTGGCCGAGGCATTCCCGGCCATCAGAAGGGAAAACACTAACAGGGTAACGCTGAACTTCATCAAATCACTTCCCTCATGGCTCCGACAGGTAACGCGTAAAATTCAGATTGAGGCTAGCCCAGCATCGCGTTTTTTCCACGTGGCTGTCGCACCGCAACAGTGCGCAGTAACACCGTTGTAGGGCGTGCAATGGGGGCCTGTCACCGCCCTGTGGGGCCTTGGGTAGCAAATCGATTTCAGGTAATGGCGCAACGCCTCATCTATCACTCATATCTATCCGGCTGATTTCAAACGATTTTATTCCCTGCATGTTTTTCTGTTACTGCGTGTGGCACACTTTCTGCTGTCTATTCCGTTGTTACATACTAAGTTCCGGTATAGCGGAATACACAACTCCTGGAGTGCTTGTCATGCATCACCGACCTTCCGTGTTTAAAGCGTGTGTTTTTCTCTTCGCCGCATCGGCTTCCCTCGCAAGCGTAGTGCACGCGGCGGACAGCAAGCTCGATGATGTGCTCAAGCGTGGGCACCTGATCGTGGGTACAGGCAGTACCAATGCGCCGTGGCACTTCCAGGGAGCGGATGGCAAGTTGCAGGGGTTTGATATCGACATCGGCCGTATCGTGGCCAAAGGATTGTTCAACGACCCGAGCAAGGTTGAGTTTGTGGTGCAGTCGTCTGATGCGCGAATTCCCAACCTGCTGACCGACAAGGTCGACATGAGTTGCCAGTTCATCACCGTCACCGCCAGCCGTGCGCAGCAAGTGGCCTTCACCCTGCCGTACTACCGCGAAGGCGTGGGCCTGCTGCTGCCGAACAACAGCAAGTACAAAGAAATCGAAGACCTGCAGGCTGCCGGCGACGGCGTTACCGTGGCCGTGCTGCAGAACGTCTACGCCGAAGAGCTGGTGCACCAGGCCTTGCCTAAGGCCAAGGTCGACCAGTACGACAGCGTCGACCTGATGTACCAGGCCGTGAACTCCGGTCGCGCCGATGCCGCCGCCACCGACCAGTCCTCGGTCAAGTACCTGATGGTGCAGAACCCAGGCCGCTACCGCAGCCCGACTTACGCCTGGAGCCCGCAAACCTACGCGTGCGCCGTCAAGCGTGGCGACCAGGACTGGCTGAACTTCGTCAACACCGCGCTGCATGAAGCCATGACCGGTGTGGAGTTCCCGACCTACAAGGCCTCGTTCAAACAATGGTTCGGTGTGGACCTGCCGGAACCTGCGATCGGCTTCCCGGTTGAGTTCAAGTAAATCGAAAACCTGGGGCGTCGTTGACGGCGCCCCAATCAGGTACTGCTGACCATGAACTATCAGTTGAACTTTGCCGCCGTGTGGCGCGACTTCCCCAGCTTGCTGGCGGGGCTCGGCCTGGGCCTTGAGCTGGCGCTGCTGTCGATTGCGATTGGCTGCGTAATCGGTTTGATGATGGCATTTGCCATGCTGTCGAAACACAAGGCATTGCGCGTGCTGGCTTCGGTGTACGTGACGGTGGTGCGCAATACGCCGATCCTCGTGTTGATCCTGTTGATCTACTTCGCCTTGCCCAGCCTGGGTATCCGCCTGGACAAGATCCCGTCGTTCATCATCACCTTGTCGTTGTACGCCGGTGCCTACCTGACCGAAGTATTCCGCGCCGGGCTGTTGAACATTCCCAAGGGCTTGCGTGAAGCCGGGTTGGCGATCGGTTTGGGCGAGTGGCGTATCCGTGCGTATATCACCGTGCCGGTGATGTTGCGCAACGTGTTGCCCGCGCTCTCGAACAACTTCATTTCGCTGTTCAAGGACACCTCGCTCGCCGCGGCCATCGCGGTGCCGGAGCTGACCTACTACGCCCGCAAGATCAACGTCGAAAGCTACCGGGTGATTGAAACCTGGCTGGTCACGACCGCGCTCTACGTGGCCGCCTGTTACCTCATTGCCATGCTGCTCCGTTACCTGGAACAGCGTCTGGCGATCCGTCGTTAAGGAAGGTTTCCATGTACGAATCCCCCAGCTGGTTGCATGAGTTGTGGATCGTCCGGGATACCCTCTGGGCGGGCTTTCAAGCCAGCGTTTATGTGTCAGCGCTGGCGATTATCTTTGGCACCCTGATCGGCATCGTCGCCGGGTTGATCCTCACCTACGGCAAGTTCTGGATGCGTGCGCCGTTCCGGTTGTACGTCGACCTGATCCGCGGTACGCCGGTGTTTGTGCTGGTGCTGGCGTGTTTCTACATGCTGCCGGCGCTCGGTTGGCAGATCACCGCATTCCAGGCCGGCGCGGTCGGGCTGACGCTGTTCTGCGGCTCTCACGTGTCGGAGATCGTGCGCGGTGCGCTGCAGGCCATTCCCCGTGGGCAACTGGAAGCGGGCAAGGCGATCGGCCTGACGTTCTATCAGTCCCTGGGCTACGTGCTGCTGCCCCAGGCGCTGCGCCAGATCCTGCCGACCTGGGTCAATTCCTCCACGGAAATCGTCAAGGCCTCGACCTTGCTCTCGGTGATCGGCGTGGCCGAGTTGCTGTTGAGCACCCAGCAAGTGATCGCGCGCACCTTCATGACCCTGGAGTTCTACCTGTTCGCCGGGTTTCTGTTCTTTGTCATCAACTACGCCATCGAGTTATTCGGGCGCTACATTGAAAAGCGGGTGGCCTTGCCATGAACCAACCTCAAACCAACCCACCGCTGCTGAATATTCGCGGCCTTCGCAAACAATACGGCCAGGTGGAAGTGCTCAAGGGCGTCGACCTGTCCATGCAGCGCGGCAACGTGGTGACCTTGATCGGCTCCAGCGGCTCGGGCAAGACCACGCTGTTGCGCTGCGTCAACCTGCTGGAAGAATTCCAGGGCGGGCAGATCACCCTGGATGGCGAGTCCATCGGCTACAGCGAAATCGCTGGCAAGCGCGTGCGTCACCCCGAGCGGGTGATTGCCCAGCACCGCGCCATGACCGGCATGGCGTTCCAGCAGTTCAACCTGTTCCCACATTTGACCGCGTTGCAGAACGTCACCCTCGGCCTGCTCAAGGTCAAGAAGATGGGCAGGGACGAGGCCGTCGCCCTGGCGGAAAAGTGGCTGGACCGCGTCGGGTTGCTGGAGCGTCGCAATCACTTTCCCGGCCAGCTGTCCGGCGGCCAGCAACAGCGCGTCGCGATTGCCCGTGCGATTGCCATGAACCCCAGCCTGATGCTGTTCGACGAAGTCACCTCGGCCCTCGACCCGGAGCTGGTGGGCGAAGTGCTCAGCGTGATCAAGGGCCTGGCGGAGGAGGGCATGACCATGTTGCTGGTCACCCACGAAATGCGTTTTGCCTATGAAGTCTCGGACAAGATCGTTTTCATGAACCAGGGCCGCATTGAAGAGCAGGGCACGTCGAAGGACATCTTCGAACGCCCGCAATCGCCGCGCCTGGCGGAATTTCTCAAGAACATTCGTTTTTAATCAGGAGCATATTTTTATGAGCATCACTCGTTACGGTGCCGGCAGCACTGCCGGTGGCGGCCAGCCTCGTCCTTTCGCCCGCGCCGTGGAAGCGGACGGTTGGCTGTACGTCTCAGGCCAAGTGCCTGCGGTGGACGGCGAAATCATCACCGGCGGGATCATCGAGCAAACCCGGCAGACCATGCGCAACGTAGTGGCGATCCTCGAAGAGGCCGGCTACGAGCTCAAAGACGTGGTGCGCGTCGGTGTATGGTTGGAAGACCCGCGTGACTTCTGGAGCTTCAACAAGGTGTTCGGCGAATACTTCACCCCGGAACACGCCCCGGCGCGCGCCTGTGTGCAGGCCAACATGATGGTTGATTGCAAGGTGGAGATCGATTGCGTGGCGTACAAGAAAAAAGGCTAAATGCTGCGATCTTAAGACCACAGCAAATCCAATGTGAGAGCTGGCTTGCCTGCGATGACGGAGTGTCAGGCAACCCATGTGTGACTGAACCACCGCCATCGCGGGCAAGCCCGCTCCCACAGGGGTTCACTGTGCAGCATTACCACTATCACCGGACCGAAAACTGCCATGACCGAAGACACCATCAAACGCCGCGCCAAAGGCCTGGACCGTGCATTCGATATCCTCGATTTCCTCAAGGAAATCGGCCAGCCCCTGCGCCCGAATGATATTGCCAGCGGCATCGGCAGCCCCAAGTCCACCGTCTACGAACTGGTTGCGTCGCTGCTTGAGCGGCGCATCCTGGAGACGGTGGGCAAGGACGGTCACGTCTACCTCGGCCGCCAGCTGTACTTCCTGGGCCAGGCGCACCTGCGCCATTTCGACCTGACCCGCGAGGCCGACCACGCCTTGCAGGAGATCGTCAGCCAGACTCACGAAACCGCGCAGATGTGCCTGCTCAACGGGCGCAAATACACGGTGGCGCTGATGCGCGAGGGCGAGCGGCATTTCCGCATTTCCTCGGACATCGGCGAAAACGCGCCAATCCCGTGGACGGCTTCCGGGCGTCTGTTGCTGGGGCATTTGAGCGACCAGCAGATCGTCGACCTGATCGACCACGATGACTTCATCCTGCCGGACGGCCAGCGCCTGGCGCTGGACACCTTCCTGGCGCAAATCCGCCAGGCCACCCTTGATGGTTTCTTCTCCTTCGACAGTGTGGCCGACACCTTTACCCATTGCTTTGCCGCCCCGGTGCGGGACGCGCAAGGCATCAGCATTGCGACCCTGTGCATCGTGGCGCCGCGCGCCGATGCGATCAAAAACTACAACGACTATCGCCGGGTATTGATCGAAAGCGCCAACAACCTGGCCCGGCGCATTAACGAATAGGAGTTTCCATGTCTGCCCTCAACGCCGTTGAAAAAGGCGCCGCCGCTGTCGGTGCCCACCTGGTCCGCGACGTCAGCCTGCCGGCCCTGGTGCTGCACCGCGACGCTTTGGAACACAACATCCGGTGGATGCAGGACTTTGTCAGCAAGAGCGGCGCCGAACTGGCGCCCCACGGCAAGACCAGCATGATGCCGGCGCTGTTCCAGCGCCAGATCGCCCAGGGCGCCTGGGGCATCACCCTGGCCAACGCGGTGCAGACCCGCGCCGCCTACGCCGGTGGTGTGCGCCGTGTGTTGATGGCCAACCAGTTGGTGGGCGCGCCGAACATGGCGCTGATCGCTGACCTGCTGGCCGACAAGGATTTCGACTTCCACTGCATGGTCGATCACCCGGATAACGTCGCCGACCTGGGCCTGTTCTTCGCCGCTCGTGGCCTGCGCCTGAACGTGATGATCGAATACGGTGTGGTCGGTGGCCGTTGCGGGTGCCGCAGCGAGCAGGAAGTGCGCGAGCTGGCCAAGGCGATCAAGGCCCAGCCGGCCCTGGCCCTCACCGGTATCGAAGGCTATGAAGGCGTGATCCACGGTGAACACGCCATCAGCGGCATTCGCGACTTCGCCGCCAGCCTGGTGCGCCTGGCGGTGGACCTGCAGAACAACGGCTCTTTCGACCTGCCCAAGCCCATCGTTACCGCCTCGGGCTCGGCCTGGTACGACCTGATCGCCGAGTCGTTCGAAGCACAAAATGCTGCCGGTCGCTTCCTCAGCGTGCTGCGCCCCGGCAGCTACGTGGCCCATGACCATGGTATCTACAAAGAAGCGCAATGCTGCGTGCTCGACCGCCGCAGCGACCTCAGCGAAGGCCTGCGCCCAGCCCTGGAAGTCTGGGCCCACGTGCAATCGTTGCCCGAGCCGGGTTTTGCGGTGATCGCCCTGGGCAAGCGCGACGTGGCCTACGACGCTGGCCTGCCGGTGCCACTCAAACGTTACAAGGCCGGTATGGTGCCGGCAGAAGGCGATGACGTGGGCGCGTGCAAGGTCACCGCCGTGATGGACCAACACGCGTTCATGACCGTGGCGCCGGGGGTTGAGCTGCGCATTGGCGACATCATTTCGTTCGGCACTTCCCACCCATGCCTGACCTTCGATAAATGGCAGGTTGGTTGCCTGGTGGATGAGCAGTTGCAGGTGGTTGAGAGCCTGCATACCTGCTTCTAGACCCAGTCGCTCCCTTCGCGAGCAAGCCCGCTCCCACATTTTGAATGTATTCACAGATCCAAATGTGGGAGCGGGCTTGCTCGCGAAGGGGCCATCAGCCCCACCCGAGAACCCGCCATGACCACCCAACCCCGCATCGCCCTCATCGGCGAATGCATGATCGAACTGCAACACCGCGCCGACGGCAGCCTGCACCAGAGCTTCGGCGGCGACACCCTGAACGCGGCGGTGTACCTGCGCCGCGAACTGGGCGACACCGGCAGCGTCGACTACGTCACCGCCCTGGGCGACGACAGTTTCAGCGACGCCATGTGCCAGCAATGGACAGAAGAAGGCCTGGGCCTGGGCATGGTCCAGCGCCTGGCCGGACGTTTGCCGGGCTTGTATTGCATCCAGACCGACGCCAAGGGCGAGCGCAAATTCCTGTACTGGCGCAACGAAGCCGCCGTGCGCGACTGCTTCACCACGCCTGCTGCTGAACCGATCCTGGCCGCCTTGCCGGACTACAACGTGGTGTACTTCAGCGGTATTACCCTGGCAGTGCTGGGCGAGATTGGCCGTGGGCGCTTACTGCAAACCCTGATCGAAACCCGTCGACGAGGCGGCAAGGTGGTGTTCGACAACAACTATCGGCCGCGCCTGTGGGCCAGTGTCGAGGCAGCGCGTGCCGCGTATCGCACGGTGTTGGCCGAGGTGGATATCGCCTTGCTCACCGAGGATGACGAGCGTGCGTTGTTTGGGTATGCCGACAGCGAGCAGGTGTTCGCGGCGTATCCGGCCATTGACGAAGTGGTGCTCAAGCGGGGGGCCGATGACTGCCTGATCCGCTGCAACGACAAGCGCTTTGACGTGCCGGCGCTGAAGGTCGAGAACGTGGTAGACACCACGGCGGCGGGGGATTCGTTCAGTGCGGCGTATCTGGCCAGTCGGCTCAAGGGCGGCTCGCCGCAGCAGGCGGCATTGGCCGGGCATCGGTTGGCAAGCCGGGTCATCCAGGTGCCTGGCGCACTCATCCCCCGAGCCTGACACCGCCCCTGTAGGCGCCGGCAAGCCGGCGCCTACAGGGGGTGTTGATCAATCGCGGTAGAACACTTGCACCAAGTGATACCCGAACTTGCTCTTGATCGGCCCGTGCACCACTTTCACCGGCTTCTTGAAGATCACCGCATCAATTGCCCCCACCATCTGCCCTGGCCGCACTTCACCCAGATCGCCGCCGCGCTTGCCGGACGGGCATGTGGAGTACTTCTTGGCCAGCACATCAAAGGCTTCGCCCTTGGCAATGCGCTGCTTGAGTTGTTCGGCTTCTTCGCTGGTTTTCACCAGGATATGACGGGCTTGGGCTTTCATTGATCTCTACCAGGTGTGCGACGGCGCGCGATTATGCCTGAACTCATGGGTCGACGCTGATCATGCTGCGGATTTTGGTCGCCAGCAGGTCGATGGAAAACGGCTTGGCAACCATGTCCATGCCATCCTCCAGGAAGCCCTGGCGCTCGGCGGCCTTTTCGGCGTAGCCGGTCATGAACAACACGCGCAGGCCCGGGCGATGCTGGCGGGCGATCTCCGCCAATTGCCGGCCATTCATGCCCGGCAGGCCGACATCGGTGACCAGCAAGTCCACGCGCAGGTCCGACTCCAGCAGCGGCAAGGCCGCGCGGGCATCCGCTGCCTGGTGCGCGGTGTAGCCCAGTTCGTCGAGGACATTGACCACCAGCATGCGCACCGCCGGGTCGTCCTCGACCACCACCACAGCCTCACCCGCCAGCGCCAGGGGCGCCTCGGCCGAGTGCGGCGCCAGGGTGCTTTCCAGCGACGTGCCATGCAGGCGCGGCAGGTACAGGCGCACGCAGGTGCCCTGGCCCGGCTCGCTCTGGATGGTCACATGGCCGCCCGATTGCTGGGCAAACCCGTAGATCATCGACAGACCCAGGCCGGTGCCCTGGCCGATGGGCTTGGTGGTGAAGAACGGGTCGAAGGCCTTGGCGAGGATTTTCGGCGCCATGCCGGTGCCGTTGTCGCACACGCCGAGCATCACGTAGTCGCCGGCCTTGACCGGTTCCAGGGTGGTGATGTCGGTGCCGTCCAGGTAGCTGTTGGCGGTTTCGATCAGCAATTCGCCGCCATCGGGCATGGCGTCGCGGGCGTTGATCACCAGGTTGAGCAGGGCATTTTCGAGCTGGCTGGCGTCGGTGTTCACCGGCCAGATATCGTTGCCCAGTTGCACCTTGAGCGTGATGTGCGCGCCCTTGGTGCGGCGGAACAGGTCTTCCAGCGACGCCACCAATTGGTTGGGGTCGGTCGGGCGCCGGTCCAGCGACTGCCGCCGCGAGAACGCTAGCAGCCGGTGGGTGAGGGCAGCGGCGCGGTGGGCGGAGGACACTGCGGCGTCGGCAAAGCGGCCGATGTCATCGCTGCGCCCGGCGGCGATATAGCGCTGCATCAGGTCGAGGCTGCCGATGATGCCGGTGAGCATATTGTTGAAGTCATGGGCGATGCCGCCGGTGAGCTGGCCCACCGCTTCCATCTTCTGCGCATGGCGCAGCGCGTCTTCGGCGCGCTCGCGCTCGAACATTTCGTTCTGCAGGCGCTGGTTGGCCTCGGCGAGTGCCTGGGTGCGCTGGGACACGCGTTCCTCAAGGTTTTCGTTGAGGTGGCGCAGGGCCTCTTCGGTGAGTTTGCGTTCGGTCTCATCGATCACAAAAATGTAGAAGCCATTCACCGAGCCGTCATTGCTGAAGCGCGGCAGGTACTTCATCAAGGCATGCCGTGGCCGGCCGTCCCGGTGCGGGGTGACGGTCATGAAGCTGCAGGCCTTGCCCTTGAGCGCGGCCGCGATCTTGTCGGCGCGCCCGGCATACACCTCGTCGCCGAGCACTTCGCGGATGGTCTTGCCGTACAGCTCCTGGGGCGTCATGCCGTACCACTCCAGGTAGGCGCTGTTGTTCAGGCGGAACCGCTGTTCATGGTCGACATAGCCGATCAGCACCGGCATGGCGTTGATGATCAGTTGCAGCTCGGTCTGGCTTTGGCGCAGCGCCTGTTCGGTGTGCTTGCGTTCGGTCAGGTCCAGGGCGGCGCCGAGGAAGCGCGCCGGGCGGCCTTGGTGATCCTTGTAGCAACGCCCGCGCGCAAATACCCAGCGCACTTGGCCGTCGGCTTGCAGCAGGCGGTATTCCTCGGCGTACTCGGTGCCAAAGGTGATGCAGTGCTTGATGCTGCGCGCCACCATGCTGCGGTCTTCGGGGTGCACGCCGTGCAGGTAGTCGCTGATCGGCAACAGGCCTGCCTCACTGGGGTCGACACCGTGCAGGTAGGCGAAATGCGCGTCGGCGATAAAGCGGTCTTCACCGATGTCCCAGTCCCAGGTGCCCACTGCATCGGTGGCGGCCAGCGCGAGCTGCAGGCGCTGTTCGGTGTTGTGCCGGGCCTTGCGGCGTTCGTTGGTTTCAATGGCGGTGACCAGGATCCCGGCCACGCTGCCGCTTTCATCGCGGATCGGGCTGTAGGTCAGGTCCAGCCAGATTTCGGTGTCGCGATTATGGCGTTGCAGCACGAAGCGCTGCTCGCTGAAGGTGCGCACCTGGCCACTGAGCACGGCGTCGTAGATGGGCGCGGTAAAGCTTTCCAGCTCCGGCCAGGTCTGGTGCGCCGGCTGGCCCATGGCCTCGGGGTGCTTGTTGCCGGCCAGCAGGGCGAAGCCGTCGTTGTAGAGTTGCGTGAGCTGGTTGCCCCACAGCAGGAGCATTGGCATCGGCGAGTGCACGACGATATCCACGGCGGTGCGTAGGCTTTGCGGCCAGTCATTGGCCTCACCGAGGGGGCTTTGCGCCCAGTCCAGCCGCGCTATCAATGCAGCGGCGTCGCTACCGGTGGATGTTCCCTTCATGTAAAAGCCCTGAGCGTAACGCTTTGAAAGATGACAACACCCATTATCCCGCGAGTCGGGAATGGGTGACTACCCCCGAAAAATAGCATGCATTGGGGGTTTGTCCTCAAATCAGTACGCCAGGGCTGAAACCTTTCATCCATCCGTCAGTTCAGGGCGGTCGCGAAATTGTTCCAAGGCTTGCGGGTTGGCCAGGGCGTCGGTGTTCTTCACCGGCTCGCCGTGCACCACGTTGCGTACCGCCAATTCCACGATCTTGCCGCTGATGGTGCGGGGGATATCGCTGACAGCGAGGATCTTTGCCGGTACGTGGCGGGGCGTGGTGTTGGCGCGGATCACCTGGCGGATCTGCTGTTCGAGGGCGGCGTCCAGTTCGACGCCGTCGTTGAGGCGGACAAACAGCACCACCCGCACGTCGTCCTGCCAGCGTTGGCCGATCGCCAGGCTCTCTTGCACCTGTGGGATTTTTTCCACCTGGCGATAAATCTCTGCCGTGCCGATGCGCACGCCACCGGGGTTGAGCACCGCGTCGGAGCGCCCGTGAATCAGCAGGCTGCCGTTGGGGCGTTGCTCGGCGTAGTCACCCTGGGCCCACACGCCGGGAAACTGGCTGAAGTAGGAGGCGCGCAGCTTCTGGCGGTCCGGGTCGTTCCACAGGCCAATGGGCATGGCCGGGAAGTGCCGGGTGCACACCAGTTCGCCTTTTTCGCCGACCAGGGGTTGGCCTTGGTCGTCCCACACTTCAATGGCCATCGCCAGGCTCTTGCACTGCATTTCGCCGCGCCGTACCGGCAACACCGGGTTGCCGATCACAAAGCAGGAAACGATATCGGTGCCGCCCGACATCGACGACAGGCACAGCTCGGCCTTGATCTCCCGGTACACGTAGTCGTAGCTCTGGGGCGACAGCGGCGAGCCCGTCGAAATCAGCCCTTTAAGGCTACCCAGGTCATGGCTCAGGCGCGGTTGCAGCCCGGCTTTTTCCAGGGTGGCGAGAAACTTGGGGCTGGTGCCGAACACGCTGATCTGCTCCGCGTCGATCAGGTCGATCAAGCGTTCGGGGCCGGGGTGAAACGGCGAGCCGTCATACAGCACCGCCGTGGCGCCGATGGCGAGCACCGACACCAGCCAGTTCCACATCATCCAACCGCAGGTGGTGTAGTAGAACAAGCAGTCCTCGCGGGACAGGTCGGCATGCAGGCCGTGTTCCTTGAGGTGGGTGAGCAGCACGCCGCCGGTGCCGTGGATGATGCACTTGGGCACGCCGGTGGTGCCGCTGGAATAGAGGATATAGAGCGGATGATCGAATGGCACCGCGACGAATTCAGGCGCGCCGCCGGGTTGGTAGAAGTCCTGCCACAGCGAGACGCTGGCGTGGGTCTGATAGTCCTCGATCCTTGCCTGGGGACGCGCGTAAGGCACGATGATCAACTGCTCCAGGGACGGCAGGCGTTCGAGGATTTCATTGAGCTTGGCGGTCTGGTCGATGTCTTTGCCGGCATAGCGGTACCCGGCGCAGGTGATCAGCACCTTGGGCTCGATCTGGCCGAAACGGTCGATCACGCCCTGGGTGCCGAAGTCCGGCGATGAACACGACCAGATCGCGCCGAGGCTGGTGGTGGCGAGCATGCCCACCAGGGTCTGCCAGGTGTTGGGCATGCACGCCGCGACGCGGTCGCCCTGGGTCACGCCGGCCGCCCGCAAGCTGTGTTGCAGGCCGGCGACATGGGCGGCGAGTTCGGCGTAGGTCAGCTGTTCGCGCTGGCCGTCTTCGCTGATGGCTACCACGGCTGGGTGATCATCGCGGCGGCGCAGCAGGTGCTCGGCAAAGTTCAGGGTCGCGCCGGGAAACCACTGGGCGCTGGGCATCTCGGCGTCTTCGATCAGCACCGCGGTGGGCGGGCTGCGAAACTGCACATCGAAGAACGCCACGATGGCCCGCCAGAAATCCGGGCGCTGGTCGATGCTCCACTGGTGCAGAGCCGGGTAGTCGCTGAGCAGCACGTTGTAGCGTTGGTTGATGTAGCGGCGGAACTGGTCCATCCGCGTGTTCGCGATGCGTTCCGGGGAGGGTTGCCACAGAATGTCGGACATCAGCAAGGTCTCTTGTTCTTATCTAGGTCTTCCACACAATACCGTTCAAATGAGGGAGGGGGCTTGCCCCCGATGCGGGAGTATCAGTTGATACATGGGGTGACTGACCCAGCCCTATCGGGGGCAAGCCCCCTCCCACATTTTGAACGCCAGTCTCTGGTGTTACTGGGCCAGCCAGCCGCCGTCGATATTCCATGCGGCGCCGCGCACCTGGCTGCCGGCTTCGCTGCACAAGAACAACACCAGTTCGCCCAATTGCGGCGGGGTGACAAATTCCAGCGACGGTTGCTTCTCCGCCAGCAAGTCATGCTGCGCCTGCTGCGGGTCCACGCCGTTGGCCGCGCGATCATCGATCTGCTTCTGCACCAGCGGCGTCAGTACCCAGCCGGGGCAGATAGCGTTACAGGTGACGTTGCTGGTGGCGGTCTCCAGTCCGACGACCTTGGTCAAACCAATCACGCCGTGCTTGGCCGCCACGTACGCTGCCTTGCCCACCGAACCGACCTGGCCATGCACCGAGGCGATATTGACGATACGCCCCCAGCCCTTGGCTTTCATGCCCGGCAAGCTCAAGCGTGTGCTGTGGAACACCGACGACAGGTTGATCGCAATGATCGAGTCCCAGCGCTCCGCCGGGAAGTCTTCCACCGCCGCCACGTGCTGGATGCCGGCGTTGTTGACGAGGATGTCCACGCCGCCGAATTCGCGCTCGGCGTAGGCGATCATGTCGGCGATCTGCGCCGGGTCGCTGACGTCGGCCGGGTGGTGGCCGACCTTGCCGCCGAACGCCTGCACCTGGGCGATCACCGCGCTGGCGTCGCCGAAGCCGTTGAGGATCAGGTTGGCGCCAGCCTTGGCCAAGCTCAACGCGATGCCTAGGCCGATGCCGCTGGTGGAGCCGGTGACCAGGGCGGTCTTGCCGTTCAATGTCGTCATGAAAACCTCACACAATGCCGGTGGCGTAGAAAGTACCGATCACCACGAACACCGCGAGGGTCTTGATGATCGTGATGCCGAAAATATCCTTGTAGGCTTCGCGGTGGGTCAGGCCGGTGACCGCCAGCAGCGTGATCACCGCGCCGTTGTGGGGCAGGGTGTCCATGCCGCCGCTGGCCATGGCCGCGACGCGGTGCAGCACTTCAAGGGGGATATTGGCCGCATGGGCTGCCGAAATAAAGCTCTCGGACATTGCCGCCAGGGCGATGCTCATGCCGCCAGACGCAGAACCGGTGATACCGGCCAGCAGGGTCACGGTGATCGCTTCGTTGACCAGCGGGTTGGGGATGCCCTTGAGCCAGTCCGCCAACACCAGAAAGCCCGGCAGCGAGGCGATCACCGCACCAAAGCCGTATTCCGATGCGGTGTTCATCGCCGCCAGCAACGCACCGCTGACCGCGCTCTTGCTGCCTTCGGCGAGCTTGCTTTTGATCGCCGAAAAGCCGAACACCAGCACCACAATGATCCCCACCAGCAACGCGGCCTGCACCGCCCAGATCGCGGTGAGCTTGGCGATTTCAGTGGTCACCGGGGCGCTCATGCCTGGCAGGCTGAGGCTGTGGGTCTTGCCGTACCACTGCGGGATCCAGTGGGTGAACAACAGGTTCATCACGCCCACCAGGATCAGCGGCGACAGCGCGATCCAGGGGTTGGGCAGGGTGAGGTTCTCGGCGGTCTCCGGCTCGTTGCGCAACTCGGTGCCATAGCCTTCACCGGCACGCTGGGCCTTGTTGCGCTGGCGCGCCAGGTAAAGCATGCCGGTGCAAAACACAAAGATCGTACCGATCAGGCCCAGCCACGGCGCCGCCCAGGCGGTAGTGTTGAAAAAGGTGCTGGGGATGATGTTCTGGATCTGCGGCGTGCCGGGCAAGGCGTCCATGGTGAACGAGAACGCACCCAGGGCGATGGTGGCCGGGATCAAGCGCTTGGGGATATTGCTCTGGCGGAACATCTCCGCTGCGAACGGGTACACCGCAAACACCACCACGAACAGTGACACGCCGCCATAGGTGAGCAGGGCGCAGACCAGCACGATCACCAGCATCGCCTGGCGGGTGCCGAGCAAGCGAATAGCCGCCGCCACGATCGAGCGCGAAAAACCCGACAGCTCGATCAGCTTGCCGAACACCGCGCCAAGCAGGAACACCGGGAAATACAGCTTGATAAAGCCGACCATTTTCTCCATGAACACCCCGGTAAAGGCAGGGGCGACGGCGGACGGGTCGGTGAGCAAGACAGCGCCGAGGGCGGCGATGGGGGCAAACAGGATAACGCTATAGCCACGGTAGGCAGCCAGCATCAGCAGCGCCAGGGCTGCCAGGGCAATGATCACACTCATGGTGTGTCTCCATCGGATTGTTATTTTTGTGGGGTGAGGCTTTGGAGGAGGGCTATAGCGAGATATGTGCCAAATTCATAACTTATTGATATTCATAAAATTTCTATAAATTTGTAGCGGCATTCTTGACTGTTGTCTCTATTTTGAGACGGATAGGGATCAAATGTGGGAGCTGGCTTGCCTGCGATAGCGGTGTGTCAGTCAACAATTGTCCAGCTGAACCAACGCTATCGCAGGCAAGCCAGCTCCCACAGCAGATTATCTTCATATTGAGATTGTTGTCTCTTTAGTGAGACTGAGCGAGACCCAACGCCACCATTTTCTTGTACAACGTCGACCGCCCGAGCCCCAATCGCTTGGCCGCCTCCACCACATTCCCCTCACAGGCCCGCAACGCCGCGCCGATCACCTGCCGATCAAACCGCTCCCGCGCTGCGCTGAAGCTTTCTCCCTCGACTGCCGCCACCGCGCTGCCACGTTCCACCGGCGTAAAGGTGCCGATGGCTGCGCGGATGGCCGGGGCATTCAACACCAGGTCATCACTGAGCAGCGCCGCCCGCTCCAGCACATTGCGCAACTCACGGATATTCCCTGGCCACGCATGCTGCGCCAGCAGCGCCAAGGCTTCACGGTCCAGTTCGTGCTGGCTGCGCAGTTCTTCCAGGATCGCCTCGCTCAATGCCGGAATATCGTCCAGTCGCTCCCGCAGCGGTGGCACTTGGATCGGCAACACGTTGAGCCGGTAATACAGGTCGGCACGGAATTCGCCGCGCTTGATCGCCGCTTCCAGGTCCATGGACGTGGCGGCGATCACCCGCACATCGCTGTGCAGCATCTCGTTGGAGCCGACCGGCTCGAATTCCTTCTCCTGCAACACCCTCAGCAATTTGCTTTGCAGCGGCAGGGGCATGTCGCCGATTTCATCGAGGAACAAGGTGCCGCCCTGGGCAATCTGGAACTTGCCCGGACGGCCCTTGCGGTCGGCGCCGGTAAACGCACCCGGTGCGGTGCCGAAGAACTCGGCTTCGAGCAGGTCAGCCGGAATGGCGGCACTGTTGATGCTGACAAAGGCCTTGTGCGCCCGGGTGGAAGCACCGTGAATCGCCTGGGCGAGCAACTCCTTGCCGGTGCCGGTCTCGCCCAGCAGCAGCACCGGCGACTCGGCACTCGCGCTGCGCCGCGCCCGGCGTTTCACTTCGAGGCTGGCGGCGCTGGTGCCGATGAAATGCGCAAAGTTGTACTTGCTCTGGCGTGAGCGCAGCAGCGAGCGCGTGGAAGCCAATTCCTGCTGCATGCTCAGGTAGCGCTCGATCAGCGGTGACAGGTTGCGCAACTCATCAAACAGCGCAAACCCGATCGCCCCGATCACCGCGCCCGCCTCGTTGTGGATCGGCAGGCGCATCACCACCAGCGGGCCCTTGGGCGTGTCCTGGATATCCAGCAGGATCGGCTGGTCATTGCGCACCACCTGGCGCAACAGGCTGTTGGAAATCACCTGTTCACACGGCTGGCCGATGGCCTCGTCGGCGCTCTTGAGGCCGAAACGCTTGGCGTAGCGCTCGTTCATCCACACGATATTGGCGTCGCGGTCGACAATCACCGTGCCTTCGCTGGACTGTTCGATGATCTCGAACAGCGACTGGATGGCCAGGCCACGCACCTGCTGATAGTCCTTGAGGTTATCGGTGATGTTCATGTTTAGGCTACCAACACAAATTGGACATGGAATCGCGATTCTTGTGGGAGCGGGCTTGCTCGCGAAGGCGGCGTGTCAGCAAGCATATCCGGCACTGATACACCGCTTTCGCGAGCAAGCCCGCTCCCACAGAGGGCGTGTTTACAAGGGAATATGCGCCGCTGCCAGCAGCTCTTTGGTGTACGGATGTTGCGGTGCATCGAACACTTTATGGCTGGCGCCGCGCTCCACCACCTGGCCGTCCTTGATCACGATCATGTCATGGGCCATGGCGCGCACCACGGCCAGGTCATGGCTGATAAACAGGTAAGTCAGGCCGTACTTGTCTTGCAGCTCGCGCAGCAACGCCACCACTTGTTTCTGTACGGTGCGGTCAAGGGCCGAGGTCGGCTCATCGAGCAGCATCAGCGCCGGCTTGAGCACCAGCGCGCGGGCGATGGCGATGCGTTGGCGCTGGCCACCGGAAAACTCATGGGGGTAACGGTGCCGGCTGGCGGGGTCGAGGCCCACGTCCTTGAGCACCTGGATCACCTGCGCATCGCGGTCGGCCAGGCTGCACGGCGCGTGCACCTCCAGGCCTTCGCTGATGATCTGCTCCACGGTCATGCGTGGGCTGAGGCTGCCGTAGGGGTCCTGGAACACCACCTGCATCTGCTTGCGCCATGGGCGCATCTGCTGGTTATTCAGCGGGTCGAGGGCTTCGCCCTGGAAGCGGATGCTGCCGGTGGAGTCCAGCAGCCGCAGGATCGCCTGGCCCAGGGTGGATTTGCCCGAGCCGGACTCGCCGACAATCCCCAGGGTCTTGCCGCGTTGCACGCTGAGGCTGATGCCGTCTACAGCACGCAGGTAGGTCTTGCGCCGGAACAACCCGCCGCCGAGGGGGAACTGCACGGTCAGGTCGTCCACCTGCAAAACGGTTTCGCGTTCGTCACTGCACAGCGCATCACCGTCCGGTTCGGCGTCCAGCAGCAGGCGGCTATACGGGTGTTGCGGCGCATTGAACAGGCTCTGGCAGTCGGCCTGCTCGACAATCTCGCCGGCGCGCATCACGCACACGCGCTGGGCGATGCTGCGCACCAGGTTGAGGTCGTGGCTGATCAGCAGCAGCGACATGCCCAAGCGTTGTTGCAGGGACTTGAGCAGCAGCAGGATCTTGCGCTGCACGGTCACGTCCAGCGCAGTGGTGGGTTCGTCGGCGATCAGCAGTTCCGGCTCGCAGGCCAGGGCCATGGCGATCATCACCCGCTGGCGTTGCCCGCCGGACAGTTGATGAGGATAGGCCTTGAGCCGCTCCTGGGGTTTCTGGATGCCCACCAGGTCAAGCAATTCCAGAATGCGCGCCTGGGCTGCCTTGCCACCCAGGCCCTTGTGCAGCAGCAGGGTTTCGCCGATCTGTTTTTCGATGCTGTGCAGCGGGTTGAGCGAGGTCATCGGCTCTTGGAAGATCATGGCAATGCGGTTGCCGCGCAGCTTCTGCAAGATGGTAGCCGAGGCGCCGACCAGTTCCTGGCCACGGTACTTGATGGAGCCGGTGGTTTCAGTGCCGGCCTCCGGGAGCAATTGCAGGATCGAATGGGCCGTCACCGACTTGCCCGAGCCCGACTCACCCACCAGCGCCAGGCACTCGCCGGGGCGCACGTCCAGGCACAGGTTGCGCACCACAGTCTGGCCGCTGAAGGCGACGCTGAGGTCGCGGATTTCGATCAGGTTCATAGGGGGGCACTCATGAGCGTGGGTCGAAGGCATCACGCAATGCCTCGCCGATAAAAACCAACAGCGACAGGATCAGCGCCAGTGTGAAGAACGCCGTCAGGCCCAGCCAGGGCGCTTGCAGGTTCTGCTTGCCCTGGGCGATCAGCTCACCCAGGGACGCGCTGCCGGCGGGCATGCCGAAGCCGAGGAAATCCAGGGCGCTCAGGGTAGAAATCGCCCCGGTCAGGATAAACGGCAGGTAGCTCAAGGTGGCCGTCATGGCGTTGGGCAGGATATGCCGGCGGATGATCTTGCCGTCGCCCAGGCCCAGGGCCCGTGCAGCCTTGACGTATTCCAGGTTGCGCCCGCGCAGGAACTCGGCGCGCACCACGTCCACCAGGGCCAGCCAGGAAAACAGCGCCATGATCCCCAGCAGCCACCAGAAATTCGGTTCGACAAAACCCGACAGGATGATCAGCAGGTACAGCACCGGCAGCCCGGACCACACCTCCAGCACGCGCTGGCCAATCAAATCCACCCAGCCGCCGTAATAGCCCTGCAATGCGCCGGCCGCAATCCCGATGGCGGCGCTGATCGCAGTGAGCGCCAGGGCAAACAGGATCGACACCCGCGCACCAAAGATCACCCGCGCCAACACATCCCGTGATTGGTCGTCAGTGCCCAGCCAGTTCACCGCCGAGGGCGGGCTGGGGGCAGGGTGGGTCAGTTCGTAGTTGGGCGTGTCGTCGCTGAACGGGATCGGCGGAAACAGCATCCAGCCGCCGTCCTGCTTGATCAGCTTTTGCACGTAGTCACTGCGGTAGTCGGCCTGGAAGGGTAACTGGCCGCCAAACTGTTGCTCGGTGTACCGCTTGAACACCGGGAAATACAGCTCGTTCTTGAAACTCAGCACAAGGGGCTTGTCATTGGCGATCAACTCACCGCCGAGGGTGAGGATAAACAGGCCGATAAACAGCCACAGCGACCACCAGCCACGCCGGTTTTTCTTGAACCGTTCGAAACGCCGGCGTGCCACGGGAGACAGGTTAAGCATCAGGCGTTCCTCGCGGCGAAGTCGATACGCGGGTCCACCAGGGTGTAGCAGAGGTCACCGATGAGCTTTATCAAGAGGCCGAACAACGTGAAGATGAACAACGAACCGAACACCACCGGATAATCGCGGGACACCGCAGCTTCGTAGCTCATGCGCCCCAGGCCATCGAGGGAAAAGATCACTTCGATCAACAGGGAGCCGGCGAAGAACACGGCGATGAACGCCTGGGGAATGCCGGAGATCACCAGCAACATCGCGTTGCGGAACACATGCCCGTAAAGCACGCGCCGCTCGCTCAAGCCCTTGGCGCGCGCGGTCACCACGTACTGGCGCGTGATTTCATTGAGGAATGAGTTTTTGGTGAGGATGGTCAGCGTGGCGAACCCGCCGATCACCAACGAGGTCACGGGCAAGACCAGGTGCCAGAAATAGTCGGCGATCTTGCCCACAGTGCTCAGCTCATCGAAGTTCTCCGACACCAACCCGCGCACCGGGAACCAGTTCAGCGACGTACCACCGGCAAACACCACGATCAGGAACATCGCGAACAGGAACGCCGGCATGGCATAGCCGATGACAATCGCGGTGCTGCTCCACACGTCAAAGCTGCTGCCGTGGCGCACGGCCTTGCGAATCCCCAGGGGGATCGACACCAGGTAGGTGATCAGCGTGGCCCACAGGCCGAGGGAAATGGTCACCGGCATTTTTTCCAGGATCAGGTCGATCACGGTCTTGCCGCGAAAGAAACTGTTGCCGAAGTCCAGCTGGGCATAGCTCTTGAGCATCAGCCACAGGCGTTCCGGCGCGGGCTTGTCGAAGCCGTACTGTTTCTCGATGTCGGCGATCAGCTTCGGGTCCAGGCCACGGCTGGCGCGAGAGCCGCCGCTGATGCCTTCGCCGGACGAGCCGCCGACACCGCCGCCGCCGATCCCTTGCAGGTGGGCGATGGCCTGTTCCACCGGGCCGCCAGGGGCGGCCTGCACGATCACGAAATTCACCAGCAGGATGATCACCAGCGTCGGGATGATCAGCAGCAGGCGCCGCACGATATAGGCGAACATCAGCGCGCACCTCCGCGTTTTTTCAGTTCAGCGTTCATTTGCTCGTTGGTCAGTGGCGTGGGGCTGATTTCCCACCAGGTTTCCAGGGCTTCGTCGTTTTTCGCCTCGATGGCCGGGCGGCCGAAGCGGTTCCACCACGCGGCGGACGTGCCGGGCGGGTAGTAGTTGGGGATCCACAGGTAGTTCCATTGCAGCACGCGGTCCAGCGCGTGGGCGTAGGTGAGCATCTGCGCTTGGGTATCGGCCTTGACCAGGCCCTTGATCAGGCTGTCGACGGCCGGGTCCTTGAGCACCATGTAGTTGTTGGCACCGGGGTCAAAAGCGGCGGCCGAGCCGAAATAGTTGTACAGCTCCATGCCCGGCGATGTGGTGACCGGAAAGCCGGTGACGATCATGTCGTAGTCCCGTGCCATCACCCGGTTCACATACTGGGAGGAGTCAATGCGGCGGATATTCAGGGTGATGCCGATCTGCGCCAGGTTGCGTTTGTACGGCAGCAACAGGCGTTCCAGGCCGCTTTGGGCGTTGAGGAAGGTAAATTCCAGCGGCTCGCCCTCGGCGTTCACCAGTTTGTCGCCGTCCGGTTTCCAGCCGGCTTCCTCCAGCAAGGCCAGGGCCTGCAATTGCTTGTCGCGGATCATGCCGCTGCCGTCGGTGACCGGCGCCTTGAATACCTGGGTGAACACCTCGTCCGGCACCTGGCCGCGCAAGGGTTCAAGAATCGCCAGTTCTTCTGGGGTCGGCGGCTGGCTGGCCGCCAGCGGGCTGTTGGAGAAGAAGCTCTGCTGGCGGATGTACATGTTGCGCATCATCTGCCGGTTGGCCCATTCGAAGTCCCACAGCATCGCCAGGGCCTGGCGCACGCGGCGGTCCTTGAATATCGGTTTTTGCACGTTGAACACATAGCCCTGGGCCGGTTGCGGCATCTCCTTGGCCAGGTGTGCGCGTTGCAGGCGACCGTCATCCAGGGCCGGGCCGTTGTAGCCGATGGAATAACCGGTGGCGGAAAATTCGCGGTTGAAATCGTAGGCGCCGCCACGCAATACCTGGCGGGCCACTTCGGTGTCGCCGAAATACTCCAGGCTCAGGTGATCGAAGTTGTACAGGCCACGGCTGACGGGCAAGTCCTTGCCCCACCAGTTCGGGTCACGGGTAAAGGTGATGGTGCTGCCGGAGTCGATCTTGCTGACGGTATACGGGCCGCTGCCCAGCGGGGCTTCATAGCCGCCGCCGTTGGCGAAGTCGCGGGTTTTCCACCAGTGCTCCGGGAACACCGGCAGGGTCGCGATATCCAGAGGCAGGGTTCGGTTTTCGTTGCTGGAGAAGTCGAAGCGCACCTGGCGCTCGCCCTCGACTTCGACGTGCTTGACGTCGGCGAACAGGGTACGAAAGCGCAGGCTGCCCTGGGTCATCAGCAGGTCGAAGCTGTAGCGCACGTCTTCGGCGGTGATCGGCTTGCCGTCGGCGAAGCGTGCCTTGGGGTTGAGGTAAAAACGCAGCGACAAGCCATCGTCGGCGCGCTCCATTTTCTCGGCGACCAGGCCGTAGACCGTGTAGGGCTCGTCGAGGGAACGCTGGGCCAGAGGGGCGTAGAGCCAACCGTCGACCTGGGACACACCGATGCCTTTGTCGATATACGGCAGCACATGGTCGAAGCGCCCGATCTCGATGGCCGAGCGGCGCAGGCTACCGCCCTTGGGGGCGTTGGGGTTGGCGTAGTCGAAATGGGTAAAGCCGGCGGGGTACTTGGCCGGTTCGCCGTACACCGTCAGGTAGGGTTGGGGCGCCGCGATCACGGCGGAACTGGCCAGCAGCAGGGCCAGGGTCGAGCTCAGCATGTAGGAAAAAGCCAATCGCATTGTCAGCCTTGAACGCCGTATGAAGAAGAAAATGGATTTGTACGCTAACGGCATCAGCGTCGCCAGTCATCACATGCACAACGGCCCACCAAAAGGCGGGCCGTTGTTTATAGCATCAGCACAGACTGGATCAGTCCTGGCGGCTAGTGACTTCCAGCAGGTGGTAGCCGAACTGGGTTTTCACCGGGCCTTGCACGGTGTTGACCGGCGCGCTGAACACGACGGTGTCGAATTCCTTGACCATCTGGCCTGGACCGAACGAACCCAGGTCACCGCCTTGGCGGCTGGATGGGCAGCTGGAGTTGGCTTTGGCGACTTCTGCGAAATCGGCGCCGCCTTCGATTTGGGCCTTGAGTTCGTTGCACTTGTCTTCAGTGGAAACGAGGATGTGACGGGCGGTGGCTTTGGCCATGGGAAGTAACTCCTTGAATAAAAAAGGTGAGCCTACCGGATTCAGTCGGTTATTTCCTGGCAAAGTTCCGCCGGATGACTCGAGTGGCTCAGGCGCGGGCCATGGCGCCGCTGCGGGTAAACCATTCGATAAACAGCGCAAACAGCTCGGCCTGGGAACTGATCGCCAGTTTGGTGTACAGGTTCTTGCGGTGCATGCGCACGGTTTCCGGTGAAATACCCAGGACCTGGGCGGTGGATTTCACCGAATGCCCGCGCAGGATCAAGTGCGCGATTTCCCGCTCACGCACCGTGAGCACGCCGCTGCCGAACCCCATGAACGCCGCTTCTATCTGCTGATGCGCCTGGGTCTGGGTGAAGGCGTCGTCGCTGATTACCTTGGCCAGGCCGCCCGTGGTACCGAAACGCCGCAGCAATTCGCGGACCATGGCCTGGGTGGCCTTCTGCACGGCCAACTGTTGCCCGGTGAACTGGCCGGCGCTCAGGCCCTGGAACATGCACAGCGAAATCTTGCTCTGGGGGCAGAGGTCGACAATGTAGTAGCTCTCTTGGGCACCGCCGCTGCGCAAGTAGTAGGTCTTGTAGTACTCGCTGTTGAAGAAGTCGTCCGGGGCAATCTCGGCCAGGGGGTAGAAACCTTCGGCAAGGCCCTTGTCCACCGCGAGGCAGAAGGGGTCGAGCAAGTAGCCACGGGAAAAGTAGCGGTGGATGATTTCATCCTGGTAGGCCCGGGGAATGCCCTGTTGGTACAGCAGGTGCGGAGGCAGGCCCTGGCGTTCCAGGCTGATCATCATCGATTCGATGGGGGTGAGGGTGCAGAGGGCAGTGGCCAGGTGTTCGAGGAACGACGCCTCGTCCACATGAATAAGCGCCTGGCCCAGGGCGTGGTGCCAGGCTTCCAGTTGCTGCAGGGTGGGGGCAGGGCTGGCGGTCGTCATGACGGCCAGTCTACCCGGCTGCCTGTGCCCAGGCCACCACGCCGAGACAGGCTCGGCGCTGGCGGTCATCGGCCCTGGTACTCGCCGCTCTCGCGCAGCTCTGCCGCTGTGTCGAGGATGCATTCGCGCAAGGTTTCCACCACTTCATCGACCTGGGCGTGGGTGATGATCAAGGGCGGTGACATCACGTTCAGATGCCCGATGGGGCGCACCAGCAAACCCTTGGCCTGGGCGCGCAGGTGGATTTTCTCGCCGATGTTGACGGCGTCTGGCAGTAGCGCCTTGGTGCGTTTGTCGGCGACGAACTCGATGCAGGCCATCAAGCGCTGGCAGCGGATATCGCCTACCAGTGGCAGGTCGGCCAGGGTTTTGAGGCGCTGTTCCAGGTACACGCCGACATCCTCGACATGCGCCAGCAGGTGCTCCCGTTCGATGATCTCGATATTTTTAAGCGCCGCCACGCAGCTCACCGGATGGCCGCTGTAAGTAAACCCGTGGGTGAAGCAGCGACCCTTGCCCGGTTCGCCGATGACTTGCCAGATGCGGTCCGAGAAAATGCACGCCCCCAGGGGCAGGTAGCCGGAAGTCAGGCCCTTGGCGGTGGTGATGATATCGGGCTGCATGCCAAACACCTCTTCGGAGGCAAAGAACGCACCGAGACGCCCGAACGACGTCACCACTTCATCAGCGACATACAGTACGTCGTGGCGCTGGCAGATTTCCCACATGCGCCGGTGGTAACCCTTGGGCGGGATGATCACGCCGCCCGACCCCATGATCGGCTCTGCAAAAAACGCCGCCACGTTGTCCGCGCCGAGGGTGAGCACCTTGTCTTCGAACTCGTTCACCAGGAAATCGAGGAAGTCCGCCTCGCTCATCCCCTCTGGCGCCCGGTAGTAGTTGGGGCAGGAGATGTGGTGGAACAAATCGCTCATGAAATCGAATTCCGGTGCGCGGTCGGCAGCCTTGTTGCCGATGGACATCGTCAGGAACGTGCTGCCGTGGTAGGCACTGAAGCGCGAGATGATGTGCTTCTTGGTCGGCTTGCCGCGACTGTTCTGATAGAACTGCACCAGGCGGTAAGCCGTATCGACCGCCGTTGAGCCGCCCGTGGTGAGGAACACGTGGTCCAGATCGCCAGGTGCCAGGCTGGCGAGCTTGGCACAGAGTTCGATGGCGGTGACGTTGGCCATGTCGCAGAAGGGGTTGGAGTACGCCAGTTGGCGCACCTGGTTGGCGATCGCCTCGGCCATTTCTTCACGGCCCAGGCCGATATTCGTACACCACATGCCGCCGACAGCGTCCAAGTAGCGGTTACCGTGGGTGTCGTAGATGTAGGCGCCATCGCCCATGGCGATGTTCAACGAACCCTGTTCTCGGTGTTCGTCGAACATATGGAAACCGTGCATGTAGTGGGCTTTGTCGGCAGTGTCCAGCGCGTCGTGGTCGAACTGGGCGAAGAAAGCAGGATTTGGCAGGGTCATGGCATTTACCTTCAATGGCTGGGGGTCACTTGCCGGTCTTGACGGCATTCCAGGTACGGGTGATCAGGCGCACGGCGGCCGGTGGCTGGCTTTTCTGGGTGAACAGCCGCTGCATCGTCACTGGGTCCGGGTAGATCGCGGGGTTGTCGCGGACATCGGCGTTGACCAGCGGTTTGGATGCCAGGTTGCTGTTGGCGTAATGGATGGTGTTGCTGACGCCCGCCATGGTCCGGGGTTGCAGGAGGAATTCGATAAACCTGTGGGCATTGGCGACATGGGGCGCGTCGGCCGGAATGTAGAAGTTATCGAACCAGATCAACGAACCCTCCTTGGGGATGAAGTAATCCAGCTTGATCTTGGCCCCGGCCTCCGTCGTGCGAGCCTGGGACGTGGCGTAGTCGCCCGACCAGGTGGTGGCCAGGCACAGGTCGCCATTGGCCAAGCCATTGATGAACCCACTGGAGTCGAATTTGCGAATGTAGGGCCGCACGGCCATCAGCACGTCCTGGGCGGCCTTCAAGTCCTTGGGCGCGACGCTGTTGGGGTCCAGGCCGAGGTAGGTCAGGGCCAGGGGAATCATGTCGGTGGGCGAGTCCATGAAGGTGATGCCGCAATCGGCAAAACGGGAAATCACCTTTGGGTCGAAGATCATCGCCAGGGAGCCGATGGGCGCGTCCGGCATGCGCGCCTTGATCATGTCGACGTTGTAGGTCACGCCATTGCTGCCCCAGGTGTAGGGCGCGGAATAGGTGACGCCGGGGTCGTGGGCCTCCAGGCTTTTGAGCACCAGGGGGTCGAGGTTTTGCCAGTCTGGCAACTGCGCCTTATCCAGGGGTTGGAAGACGTTGCCCTTGATCAGCAGCGGCACCAGGGAGGCGTTGAGCAGGGCCAGGTCATAGCCGGAGCGCCCGGACAGCAGTTTGCCCTGTACGGTTTCGTAGGAATCGTAGGTGTCATAGATCACCTTGATCCCCGTGGCCTTCTCGAAGTCGGCCAGGGTGGTGTCGCCGATGTAGTCCGCCCAGTTGTAGATACGCAAGGTATTGCCTGGGTCGTCGGCGGCCTGGCTCAAGGTGGAGCAAGCAAGCGATACGACGCTGAACAGGACGATAAGGGCTTTACGCATGGGGACCCACCTTGAGTTGTGCGTGTTGTCAGGCCGAGGGACTGATTGCACTGTCAGGCAGGTGGCGGGCAGGCGCCATACCCCGTTCGGGTAGGGTTCAGGTCAGGACGATATAGTCGTTCTGCTGGATGATCGGTCGGTGCGGGCCTTGCACCAGGTGGACATAGCGACCATCCACCAGGTCGATGGGCAGGCAGTCGTCGATATCCAGCACGCCATCGGTGTGGGGCTGGGACCAATGGCGCAGCATCTGTTGCTTGCCCTTGCTCATGGCCTCCTGTTTGTTGCGCGCCACCACCAGCAGGTAGTGGTGGGCTTCGCCAAAGCTGTTGGCCTCGTAACCGCCAAGGTTGATGAAGTACAGGTGATGGGCGCCGGCGGCAGGTGCCAGAGGGCTGATGTCGACTTTCCAGCCGTCGACGCCATCCACCGCCATCCACGAATCGATATGCACGCCTTTTGGGCTGCCGAACCAGTCGGCGCGCAGTTGCGGGTAGGCCGCTTCCAGCGTGTCCGCCACCGCAAACACCACATCGTGAACTTCAATTTTCGCCCGTGGGTGCTTACCCCCGAGCATGACGACAAACAGCATTGCAGGTTCTTCCTGGCGACTTGGCAGAGGCTAACCATACTTCGATTGAACCCTTTTGTCCGGCCAATGCCACACTGTTAATCCGCGAACTCATCAGGAGGTTGTCATGCGTACCATTGATCTGGCGGGCGTTCCCGTCCCAGTCATCGGCCAGGGAACCTGGCGCATGGGCGAAAACCCCGACCAGCACCGCGCCGAAGTCGCGGCGTTGCAACTGGGCATCGACGAGGGCATGACCCTGATCGATACGGCCGAAATGTACGGTGAGGGCGGTGCCGAAACGGTGGTCGGCGAAGCCATTCGTGGGCGCCGCGACCAAGTGTTCCTGGTGAGCAAGGTCTACCCGCACAACGCCAGCCACAAAGGTGTGCCTCGTGCCTGTGAAGCCAGTCTCCAACGCCTGGGCACGGAATACATCGATCTGTACCTGCTGCACTGGCGCGGCCAGTACCCCTTGGAAGAAACCGTCGAAGCCTTCGAGCGCCTGCGCGAGGCCGGCAAGATCGGACGTTGGGGCGTCTCCAATTTCGATGTCGCCGACCTGCAGGAACTCGCATCCCCGGCCTGCGCCACCAACCAGGTGCTCTACAACATCGAAGAGCGCGGCATCGAGTTCGACCTGCTGCCCTGGTGGAAACAGCACCACTTGCCCTTGATGGCGTACTGCCCAATCGCCCAGGGCGGCGAACTGTTGTCCAGCCCGACCCTCAAGCAGATCGCCCGCCGTCACGAGGTCACACCCGCCCAGGTTTCCCTGGCCTGGGTGCTGCGCCAGGACGGCGTCATCGCGATCCCGAAGGCCGTCACACCCGAGCATGTGCGACTCAACGCTGCCGCCGCCAAGCTGGTGCTGGATGAGCACGACCTCGACGCCATTGATCGCGTGTTTGGTGCACCCCAGCGCAAGCACCCGCTAGCGATGGTCTAGTCGCCTGTCAGGCGCGGCGCCGTCCTTGGCGCCGCACCTGGGTAGGCCCGGCTTAACCCGCTACCGGGCTGCGCCAGTCATCCGACCCGGAAGTGCCGGACACTTCATGGGTCCACACGATCTTGCGATAAGTGAAGTACACATCCTCCAGGTGGGTGAAATGGGCGTTGTCCGGGTCCTGGCAGTTGGGCATGCGTGACTGGATGTCCACGATGGTTGCACCCTCCAGTTCGATGGTGAAGTAGTGCTCCTGGGTGCCGGCTGACGAAGTGCGCAGCCATTCCAGCCGGCACTTGACCTCTTCGCCGCTGGTCAATGCGCTGAACAGCAAAGGTGAGGACTTATCGAAGACTTTGCTGATCATCAAGGGCTTGTGGACCCTCTGGCCGGTTGGCTGGCCCGATTGTGGGTCGCGCGGAATGATCACCTGGTGGGAGAAGCCCTGGACCAGGATCTGGTCCTCATGGCCTTCCTGGTAAATGTTGCCTACCGAGTCCTGGGTAAACGTGCCTGCCGTGATCAAACCTTGTTTTACACCGGTAACGGAGAGATACGCGGGTGTTGGCATGACGGAGTTCCTTGTCTGATTGATGAGGTAGTTCCAACCGAAGCGTTTGTCGGCTGGGTAAGTTGCCTATAACAAGAAGCGTGCCTGAAAGTGTTCCGGTCAATGAAATAAGGGGTGTGATGTTGTTGGGAGGGTGATGGTGAGTTAGTTGCGGCAATAAAACTAGAATTTATAGGTGAAAGGGTGCGCGTTAGTGCGCATTTATTTGCTCATGTTATTGGTGTTGTAAATAAACGAATTTTCACAGGAGTAGCAGGAGCGGGTGCGCAAAATGCTGCGCACTCGATAAATTAAGGGTCTTGTAGGAAAAAGATTAAGTAACGCTCCATTGCTTGCTGAATGTTTTAGGCATGACTAAGGTTCGTGAGCTTCGCAGGAAAGCCAGCGAAGTTTACAGGGGGGTAGTTGCCTCTGCTTGTTTCGTTAGTTGCGCAGGATGCCGCATGTCTTATTCAGACAAACTTTATGATCATTACCTTGAACTTGCACGGTCGCCTTGCATGCAAACACGTTTTGCTGGCGAAGACGTGCGGTTTTCGAGTGAGTATGAAGTTCTGGAATATGAGCTGGCCAAGGCGCAATCGATGCATGGCAACGGTCAGCCTGACTGGCACAAAGTGCTGGAGACCGGCGAGTGGGTGTTGCGCCAGCAGTCCAAGGACCTGAGGGTGGCGGTGTGGCTCACCTGGGCATTGCACCAGCGTGAGTCCTACCCGGGGTTGCTGGCCGGGCTCGGGTTGCTGCGCTACCTCTGCGACCATCATTGGCCGCAGGTCTATCCCGAAAAACTGCGTACCCGAGGGGCGGCCTTCGGATGGTTGGTCCTGCGCCTTGAACCCCTGTTTACCCAAGGCCTGGCACTCCAGAACCAGCTGCCGTTGTTTCACGCCGTGCATGAGCACTTGGTGCGTCTTGATGAGGTGTGGGCCGAGCACCTGGGAGATGACGCGCCGTTGCTGTTGCCGATTCGCAGGCAATTGGCCCAGCGCCTGGAGCGTGCTGCGCAGGGCGATTCCCCTACGCCAGGGTTGAGCGGCGTCATTGCCCACGTCAAGCAAGCCACCAGCCAACTGCTCAAGCCCGAGGCCGTGGTGGACAGCGAAAAAGACGCCCATCGGTTACTGCGCGCCTTGCAGGAACAGGCCCGTCCATTGTGTGCATGGTGGTTGCGTCAGAACGCCACTGATCTACGCGCATTGCGCCTGAATCGAACATTGATGTGGCTGGCACTCACCCGCTACCCGGACGCCAGCAACGAACGCGTCAGCGCTCTGCGTGGGCCCGCCCCAGACAAGCTCAAGCGGTACCAGGCGCTTTTCACCCAGGGGCATCACGCCGACCTGGTGCTTGAACTCGAGGCCAGCCTGGCGGGTGCGATGTTCTGGTTCGATGGGTTGCACCTGCTCTGGCAATGCCTTGACGCGTTGCAAGCCGAGCAGGCCAAGACCGAACTGGAAGTGACGTTTGCACTGTTGTTGCAACGCCTGCCGGACTTGCCAGCGTTTTGCTTTCACGACGGCGTACCGTTTGCCGACGCCGCCACTCGCGAGTGGATCACGCTGCAGGTGACGCGTCACCTGCAAAACCCTGAGTCGCCCGCGGTGGTTGTGGATGCCGAAACCGAACCCTGGGAGCTCGCCTTGCAGGCTGCCACGCCTCGCCTTCGAAAAGACGGGCTCAAGGCTGCTATTCAAGCTCTCAAACCCGGCATGCAAGCCGCGCACAGTGATCGCGCACGCTTTTATTGGCGGTTGGCCCAGGCGCGCCTGTGCATCAACGCGGGCAAGCATGAGCTGGCGAAGATCCAGCTCGAACACCTGGACCTCGAACTGCAACGTACCGGCCTGGAGCGTTGGGAGCCGGAGCTGGCGCTTCACGTGATGCAGCTTCTGTACCGCTGCTGCGACCTCCTGCCGCAAGACCACGCCGTGCGCGAGCGCAAGGAAGACACCCATCGCAGGCTGTGCCTCTTCGATCTGGAAGCGGTACTTGAATAGGCTTTCGAGCCACTTGAAAAAGGAAAGACACCATGGCCAAAGAAGGTTCGGTAGCCCCCAAGGAACGCATCAACATCACCTTCAAACCCGCCACCGGCGGGGCGCAGGAAGACGTTGAGCTGCCGTTGAAACTGTTGGTGCTGGGGGATTTCACCCAGCGTGAAGATGCCCGCAAGCTTGAAGACCGCAAGCCCATCGCGATCGACAAGAACACCCTCGATGACGTGCTGGCCAAGCAGGCATTGAGCCTGACGCTGAACGTGCCCAACCGTCTGCAGGAAGAGGCGGACGTTGAGGAACTGGCGATTCAGCTGCGCATTAATTCCATGAAGGATTTCAATCCGGCGAACCTGGTTGAGCAGGTTCCCGAGTTGCACAAGCTGATGGCCCTGCGCGAAGCACTGATGGCGCTCAAAGGGCCCTTGGGCAACACGCCGAGCTTTCGCAAGGCAATCGAACAGGCCCTGGCAGATGACGATTCCCGCGCCAGGGTCCTGGCGGAGCTGGGGCTGGACACTCCTGTCGCCTGACATTCTTCAGTAAAAGGACACTGACCGCATGACCACACAACAACACTCGCTGCCGGCACAAACCGCTGAACACCACAGCATTCTCGACACTATCGTTGCCCAGACCCTGCTGAACGTGGACGACGAGGCGTATGGCATTGCCAAGCGAGGCGTCTCGGCATTTATCGAAGAATTGATCAAACCGCAGAATCAGGGCGAGCCGGTCAAAAAGCGCCTGGTCGACCGGATGATCGCCGAGATCGATGCGAAACTGAGCCTGCAGATGGACGAGATCCTGCACCACCCGGACTTCCAGGCCCTGGAAGCGTCCTGGAAGGGGCTGCAGTTGTTGGTTGACCGCACCAACTTCCGCGAAAACATCAAGATTGAGCTGCTGAACGTCTCGCGCCAAGACTTGCTGGACGACTTCGAAGACTCACCGGAAGTGACCCAGTCCGGGTTGTACAAACACATCTACAGCGCTGAATACGGCCAGTTTGGTGGCCAGCCCGTCGGCGCGATCATCGCCAATTACTTCCTGTCCCCCAGTGCGCCTGACGTGAAGCTGATGCAGTACGCGTCCAGCGTGGCCTGCATGGCACATGCGCCGTTTATTGCCGCTGCGGGGCCGGCGTTCTTCGGGTTGGAAAGCTTCACCGGCCTGCCGGACCTCAAGGATCTGAAGGACCATTTCGAAGGCCCGCAATTTGCCAAGTGGCAAAGTTTTCGCCAGAGCGAAGACGCACGCTACATCGGGCTGACGGTGCCGCGTTTCTTGCTTCGTACGCCCTATGATCCCCTTGAATGTCCGGTGAAGACCTTCGCCTACCAGGAAAACGTGGTCAACAGCCACGAGCACTACCTGTGGGGCAATACGGCCTATGCGTTTGCCACGCGCTTGACCGACAGTTTCGCGCGGTTCCGCTGGTGCCCGAATATCATCGGCCCGCAAAGCGGTGGGGCGGTGGAAGACTTGCCGTTGCATCACTTCCAGAGCATGGGGGAGATCGAAACCAAGATCCCGACCGAAGTACTGGTTTCTGACCGCCGTGAGTACGAGCTGGCGCAAGAGGGCTTCATCGCCTTGACGATGCGCAAGGGCAGTGACAATGCGGCGTTCTTCTCGGCCAGCTCGGTACAAAAACCGAAATATTTCGGTATCAGTCCCGAAGGTAAGGACGCCGAGCTGAATTACCGCCTGGGTACGCAGTTGCCCTACATGATGGTGGTCAATCGCCTGGCCCACTACCTCAAGGTGCTTCAGCGTGAACAACTGGGTTCGTGGAAGGAGCGCACCGATCTGGAGTTGGAGCTCAATAAATGGATTCGCCAGTACGTTGCCGACCAGGAAAACCCCAGTGCCGAAGTCCGTGGGCGACGGCCCCTGCGCGCAGCCCGCATTGTGGTCAGTGACGTCGAAGGCGAGCCCGGCTGGTACCGCGTCAACCTGAGCGTGCGACCGCATTTCAAATACATGGGGGCTGACTTCACGCTGTCCCTGGTTGGCAAGCTCGATAAAGAATGAGCAGAGCCCAGGTAATGACCTACCACCGAAGCCTTTTCGAGCGACTCGAACGCCCGGCAGCCAACCCCGACTCTGGCGTGACCTCTGTCGCCATCCATCTGGGGAAAATGCTTAGCATCCGTGCGGGCAGTGCGCAGACATTGCCGGACTACGGCTTGCCCGACCTCAATGACATGAACCAGAGCCTGCATGAATCGTTGAGTCAGTCGCGCCTGTTGATCGAGCGATTTATCCGGGCTTACGAACCGCGTTTGAAGGACGTGCGGGTCAGGTCATTGCCCCGGGATCATGACCCTTTGGCCCTGGCGTTCGCTATTGAGGCGACGCTGGTGGTCAAGGGGGCCCGGCAGCCCGTGGTGTTCACCGCGCGCCTGAGTGACGGCGGCCGGGTCGAGGTATTGCCGGATGTCGTTTAACCGTTATTACCAAAGCGAGCTCAGTGCCTTGCGGCAGCTCGGGCGACGGTTCAGCGAACGCAACCCGGCGCTGGCGCCCTTTCTTGCCGAGTCTGGCCAGGACCCGGATGTCGAGCGTTTGCTGGAGGGCTTTGCGTTTCTCACCGGTCGCTTGCGCCAGAAGCTGGATGACGAGCTTCCAGAGCTGACGCATTCGTTGATGCATTTGCTCTGGCCCAACTACATGCGCCCGGTCCCTGCGTTCAGCATCCTGCAATTTGATCCACTCAAACACTCAGGCCCAGGTGTGTGGGTCGCGCGGGACACAACGGTTGAAAGCACCTCGGTCAATCAAGAACGCTGTCGCTTTCGTACCTGCTACGACACGCAGGTCCTGCCGCTGCAACTGAATGCGCTGGAGCACATTGCCCAGGGCGAGCAGGCGGTATTGAGCCTGCGCCTGGGCATGAGCGCCGAAGGTAATTTCAGCGAGTGGACCTTTGATCAGCTGCGCCTGCATCTGGCGGGAGATCGCTATATCAGCCAGGCGCTGTATCTGAGCCTGTTGCGTCAACTTGAAGGCATCGAGGTGCTGCCTTTTGGTGACGATGGCCTGCCATTGATTGGGGCGGACGGGCAGGTGCTGTCATTCCGGCTGGGTGCCGATCAGGTGCAGCCTGTGGGGTTCAGTGAGGAGCAAGCCTTGATCCCGTATCCGCAGAATACCTTTCGCGGGTATCGACACCTGCAGGAGTACTTCGCCTTTCCCGACAAATACCTGTTTGTCGACGTGGGGGGGTTGGATGTACTGCATCGGTTGCCTGGCGAGTTGCTCAAGCAGGTGAGGGGGGTGGTGTTGCGTTTTGAATTGCGCTGCCCGTGGCGTGAGTCCCAGAAGCCTACCCTGGAAAACGTGAAGCTGTACTGCACACCCATCGTCAACCTGTTCAAACATGACGCAGTGCCGATTCGCCTGGATGGCAAGCAGGATGAGTACCTGCTGATTCCTGGCGAATACTCACGGGAGAATGCGTGTGTCTTTTCTGTAGACCGCGTCACCGGTTGGCAGCCTGGAGGGCTTGGGTACCAGGCCTACGTCCCGTTCGAGTCCTTCGAGCATCACGGCGATACCCACCCGTCTGGAGGGGCTCCAAGCTACAGCATTCGCCAACGGCCTTCGGCACAGCATGCCGGACTCGATACCTGGCTCGGGTTCGGCAGCGGGCTGGTGCTGGACCAGCAAACACTGTCGATCGAAATGACGTGCACCAATCACAACCTGCCGAGCCTGCTGCAGGTAGGCGACATCAACCAGCCTGGCGAACAGATGCCCGAGGGTTTGTCGTTCCGCAATATCTGCGCACCGACTGCCAGCTTCTCCGCACCCCTGGACCAGGACTTTCTATGGCGACTGATCAGCAACATGTCGCTCAACTACCTGTCATTGAGTGACATCAATGCCTTGCGGGTGGTCCTCGGAACCTACGACGTGCCGCGCTACCACGATCGGCAAGCCCAAAAGGTCAGCGCAAGGCGGTTGGGCGCGATGCGATCGGTCAGTCACGCAGCGGTTGATCGGCTGCACCGTGGCGTGCCGTTTCGCGGCGTGCGCATCGACTTGGTCATCGATCCACAGGGCTTTCTGGGGCAGGGCGAAGTGTTTTTGTTTGCGTCGGTGCTCAACGAATTCTTTGCGCTTTACGCCAGCCTCAACGCCTTTCACGAACTCAGAGTCACCAGCACACAAGGAGACGTGTACCTATGGCCACCACGGATGGGGCTGCAACCCCTGCTTTGACGCAACTGTGCCTAAGCATTCGCGAATACACGCTGTTCCAGGCGGTTCTGCAGGTTATCCAGCGCCTGCGTGATACCCATCCGCTGCTGGATGACGACGCGCTGTACGACCTGTTGGAGTTTCAAGCCAACCCGGGCCTTGGTTTTCCGGGACACGATATTGATCGAGTGGAGTTTTTCATTGAGCACGATCAATTGCGTGCGCGTTTGCGCCTGAACGTGTTGGGCCTATGTGGCGCGGGGTCGCCCTTGCCGGCGTTTTATGCCGAGCAGGCCTGTGCCGACGGAGCGGCAGGCAGGGCGACCCGCGACTTCCTTGACATGTTTCACCACCGTCTGCAACGGCTGATGCTGCCGATCTGGCGCAAGTATCGCTATCGGACGTGTTTCCAGGCAGACGCCAGGGATGCTTTTTCCGAGCAGATGTTTGCATTGGTCGGGTTGAGAGGGCAGCAGATTCGCAGTGCTGCGCCATTGAACTGCACACGGCTGCTGCCCTACCTGGGGCTGCTCAGCCTGCGCGCGCATTCGGCCGCCTTGATCGAGACGGTGCTGCGTTACTACTTCAAACACAACCGCTTGTTCATCGAGCAGTGGGTCCAGCGCAGGGTTGTCATCGCTGCGTCACAGCGAAATCGCCTCGGTGCTGCGAACAGCATGCTTGGCCACGACCACGTGCTGGGGAGCCGGGTCGCGGATCGAAGCGGCAAGTTCAGGGTGCATCTGCAAGGCCTGGGCTGGCAGCAGTTCCATGGGTTTCTGCCTACCGGTGCTGACTACCCGCTGCTGTGCTCATTGGTGCGGCTGACGGTGCGTGACCCCTTGGAATATGACCTGCGGCTCGTACTGGCCAAGGCTGAAATCAGGCCGCTGCACTTGGGTGAAAACAACGTATGCCGGCTCGGCTGGACCAGTTGGCTGGCGCATGAATGCGCCGACGGTGTGGTCATTGTGCCGAGCACCGCTCACTAGGGATGAATCATTATGATGAATGTGGACCTGCAACAACTTATCCAGACATTGACCCTCCCGACCCGTCGAGACCTGGAGCGCGCAGCCGAACGGTGCGTCACGCGCGGCGGCAGGGAAGTGCTTGTAGAGGACCTGTTGCTGACCCTGCTGGAACATCACGACGGCCTGTTGATGCGTGCCTTGGGGGATGCAGGCATCGAAGCCGGCGACTTGCACGCAGCGCTGCAACCTAAAGGCGAGTCGAGCGCGTCGCGCAATCCTGTGTTTGCCCCGGCGCTCGTGCAATGGTTGCAACAGGCCTTGATGGTTGCCCATCTGGAGCTGCGGCAGACTGACGTCGATCACGCAGCGTTGCTGCTGGCGCTGTTGCGTCACCCGCTGCAACACGCAGGCAGCGCTTATCAGCGGGTGTTAAACCGTTTGGATGCCACGCGTGTACTTGGGTTTGCATTGAGCCAGGCGGCCCAAACGGCGCCTGCGCCGAGCAGTGAGGCCTTGCTGGGGCGCTTCACCCATGACCTGACACGCCAGGCTCGCGAAGGTCACATCGACCCGGTGTTGTGCCGTGACGCCGAGATCGGTCAGTTGATTGACATACTCATGCGTCGGCGCAAGAACAATCCGATCCTTGTCGGTGAAGCCGGTGTGGGCAAGACGGCCGTTGTCGAAGGCCTCGCGCTGCGTGTCGCCGCCGCACAGGTGCCGGGCGCGCTCAAGGACGTGCGGGTGTTGACCCTGGACATGGGGCTGCTCCAGGCCGGGGCGAGTATCAAGGGCGAGTTCGAGCGGCGCCTCAAAGGTGTGATCGACGAGGTCAACGCCTCGGCAAAACCTGTGATCCTGTTCATTGACGAGGCGCACACGCTGGTGGGGGCGGGCGCCCAGGCCGGTGCGTCCGATGCGGCCAATCTGCTCAAGCCGGCCCTGGCCCGTGGTGAACTGCGCACCATCGCAGCGACCACCTGGACGGAATACAAGAAATACGTCGAGAAAGATCCGGCGTTGGCGCGGCGTTTTCAACCTGTGCGGGTTGGGGAACCGAGTGTCGACCAGGCGATTTCAATCCTGCGCGGGTTGGTTCCGGTGTATGAGCGCAGCCACGGTGTTTACGTGCGCGACGATGCTGTCGTCGCGGCGGCGCAGATGAGTGCCCGCTACCTGGCCGGGCGGCAGTTACCCGACAAAGCGGTGGATGTGCTCGACACCGCCTGCGCTCGTTTGCGTACCCGTCGGGAGACGCCGCCCGAAGCATTGCAGCAGCTGAACGCGGAGCTGGCCGAAGGCGCGCGGCAACAGCAGGCATTGACTCGCGACCGGGATGCCGGGCTCAGTGTGGATGAACAGGTCTTGCACACGTTAAGCCTGCGCATGAACGCTGCGGACGATGAGCTTCAACACCTGGAGCAAGGCTGGCGAGAACAGCAGGCATTGGCGCCGCAGGTGTGCCCGCGCCTGGTGGCCCAGGTTATCAGTGCCTGGACCGGTATCCCGGTTGAGCAACTGGCATTCGAGCACAGTGCACGGGTGCTGGGCTTTGCCGATGTGTTGCGTTCGCGCATTCGTGGCCAGGAGCAAGCGATACAGGCCTTGGACCGCAACCAGCGGGCCGTCGCTGCGGGGCTCAATAAGGCCGACGCACCGGTGGGTGTCTTCCTGCTGGCAGGCCCGAGTGGGGTGGGCAAGACCGAGACTGCGCTGGCGCTTGGCGACTTGCTGTACGGCGGTGAGCGTTTTGTCACCACGCTCAACATGTCCGAATTCCAGGAAAAACATTCGCTGTCGCGGTTGATTGGCGCGCCACCCGGTTATGTCGGTTTCGGCGAGGGCGGCAGGCTGACGGAGGCCGTACGCCAACGCCCGTATTCGGTGGTGCTGCTCGATGAGGTCGAGAAGGCCGATCCGGAAGTGTTGAACCTGTTCTATCAGATTTTCGACAAAGGCCTGGCCAATGACGGGGAGGGCCGGGAGATCGACTTTCGCAACACCCTGATCCTGATGACATCCAACCTGGGCAGTGAGTGCATCGGCCAATTATGCGCAGACGGCCAGCGGCCAGATGTGCAGGTACTGCAAGAGGCGATTCGCCCGCTGCTGCGCGACCACTTCAAGCCTGCGTTGCTGGCTCGGATGCACGTGGTGCCGTATTACCCGATCTCGGACGAAATCCTGCATGACCTGGCAAGGCTCAAGCTCGAAAGCCTGGAACAACGTTTGCACCTGCGCAAGCTTGCCTTCAGCTATACGCCGGAACTGGTCGCACACATGGCCGAGCGGTGCACCCACGCTGACAGCGGTGCCCGTTACATTGACCAATGGATTGAGCGCCATCTGTTGCCGCAGGTGGTGGACCGATTGCTGGAAGCCATGGCCCGGGGCGAAACGCTGTCACGGGTGCATGCTCGCGTGGACAGTGAGGGCTATCCCTTTTGTGAGTTCAGCCAATGAGGGATACCGCATTTACCCCGATCGCCCAGCCCCAGGCCAACGCCGACCAACTGCTTGCCTGGTTCATTCGCCTGGGCATCGACGGCGAAGAAACCACGTTGCCCGGCCTGTGTGTCGCGGCGGCGGCGCAACTGAGCCAGTGTGAACTCAGCCAGTTGTACGGGCGCAATGAGTCCACCGGCCAGCTTGCACTGATTGCCCAGCATTTGCCCGGTGCGCAGCCCGCCGTCGATCCCGCCTGCACTCAGGATTTTCAGCATGAACAAGTGTTGAACCATGTACTCAGCCACCGCGCCGCCTTCAGCCTGGAAGATCTCAGCGGTGGCGTATACGAATGCGGCTTCCTGCCTGCGCTGGCGTCACCTTGGCGAGCGTTGTTATGCGTCCCGTTGTTCAATCGAGACAAGGCCATCATCGGCGTGTTGCTGTGTGCCAGCCAGCGTCCGCAACATTTGCAGGAGTGCAGCGACGCCTTGAGCCAACTGGGCAGCTTTGCCCTGATTCAATTGGCGTTGCAGCGTCGCACGTGTTCCGAAGGCCGTTTGACTCAAACGTGTGACAGTACGCCACCACCCCGTGCGGCGCTGGGTTTGATCGGCAGCAGCACCGCCATGGACGAAACGTATCGGCTGATCGGCAAGGTTCTGCATGCGCCCTATACCGTGTTGTTGCGCGGCGAAACCGGCACCGGCAAGGAGGTGGTGGCGCGCGCGATCCACGCTGCCGGCCCGCGCAGCCGCAAGGCATTCGTGGTGCAAAACTGCGCGGCGTTTCCCGAAGGGCTGCTGGAGAGTGAGCTGTTCGGTTATCGCAAGGGCGCATTCACAGGGGCGGAGCGCAACCACACCGGGCTGTTCGACACGGCTCACGGCGGCACGCTGCTGCTGGACGAAATCGGTGATATGCCGCTGTCACTGCAGGCCAAGTTATTGCGGGTCCTGCAAGAAGGCGAAGTTCGCCCATTGGGCGCGACTACGGCGCATAAGGTCGATGTGCGCATCATCGCCGCGACTCACCGAGACCTCGCCGCGATGGTCGCCCATGGCAGTTTTCGCGAAGACCTTTACTACCGGCTGGCGCAATTTCCCATCGAGCTGCCGCCCTTGCGTGAACGCGAAGGCGATGTGTTGCTGTTGGCCCGTGAATTCGCGCAACAGGCTTCTACTGCGCTTGGGCGTGAGCCGGTGATGTGGTCCAACGCTGCCCTTGATCAGCTCTCGAGCCATGCGTTCCCCGGCAATGTCCGTGAACTCAAATGCCTGGTTGAGCGCGCGGTGCTGCTCTGTGACGACGGTGTGATCCTGCCGGCGCATTTGCACTTGTCTGCGCCCCCTGCCAATGCACCCGTCGATGCGACGTTGCGCCAACGCCTGGAGCGGGTCGAGCGGGTATTCCTGATCGATTGCCTGCACAAGAACCGTGGCAATCGTACCCGTACGGCTCGTGAACTGGGCGTCGCACGGCGCACGCTGCTCTACCGTCTGGCGCGTTTGAAGATCCCGGTTGGAGATGCCCGTGAGGAGTGCTGAGTGGGAAACGTATGGGCGGCTTAATTTCATGGGAGAAACCTGATGCCTTTTCATCGGTGGCAAGCCGTTGTGCTTGTGTTGTGTTTGTTGAGTGGCTGCAACGCCAATTATGTCTTTGATGATGCCGACTACCGTCCGTTGGGTGACCCCGAGGCGATGCGTCGTGGCCAGTGAGCAGGGGAGCACAGCCATGCAATTAGTATTCGAAGTCTGTAGGACCACCAGCGACTTGCCGCCGGCTCGCAAGACGTTTGACGGCGTCGGCGGCGTAATCGGTCGTGGGGCGGGGTGCGACTGGATTATCCCTGACGCCAATCGCCTGATTTCCAGTCACCACGGCCTGGTCAGCTTTCGAGAGGGCCAGTACTTCCTGACGGATATCAGCAGCAACGGCATCGGCGTGTCAGGCAGCATGGAGCGGCTGTGCAAGGGGCAGGCACGGTTGATCAGTGCGGGGGATGTGTACCAATTGGGAACCCTGGAAATTCGTGCCCGCCTGCTGGAGCCTGCCCGGCAGTCCTTGGCCATGGATGACGTGATTCCAGACGATGCATTTCTGGGACTTGACCCTGTTCATGAGTTGGATCGCGAGCCGTTTCGTGGCGATGCGTCAGCGTTGCCGGACACCTTGGACGCCTCCGCACAGGCGATGCCACCCTCGCTGTGCCAGGGGCCCGTGGACCGCGACCACTTGGTGTTGCCAAGGTGGGCTGAGCCGGACGAACAAGTGACTGCGCCTCTCCCGGCAATGGCTGCACCTGCCAGCCCGGACGCATTCTGGTCGCAGTTTGCGCAGGCATTGGGCATCCAGGTCGACACCCTCGATACATCGGGGCGCGAAGCCCTGGCGATCAAGGTCGCGGGACTGTTCAGGCAAACCCTCGAAGGGTTACAGCAAAGCCTTCGCACCCGTGATGAGCTGAACAGTGAGATCCAGGGCGCGTTGGTGGTCCCGGTGCGTCATACCCGCAACCCGTTGAACGACTGTGCCGACACCCAGGCTGTCGTGTCGTCGCTGTTGGGGACTGGCGAGCCGGGCCAACTGTCGGCCGAGCAGGCCGTTGCCCAGGTGTGTCGAGACCTGCAGGTTCATCAACTGGCCCTGATCGTCGCCTGTCGAGCCACCGTAAGGAGCGCGTTGGCGGCTTTTGCGCCAGGGCATCTGTTGCTGTGTTTCGAGCGCGAAGGCAAGCCCTCGCGGTTCCACACCGATGGCGTGCATTGGCGAGCCTATCAACGCCACTATCGACGGCTGGCTGAAGACACGTCCCTGGGCGAGCAATTATTACGCACTGAGTTTTCCAAGGCCTATGAGGAGCAGGTGCGCCTGGTCTCCACGCTGCATTCCGGGTACCCAGGATGATGCTCATGTATCGAGTCACTGCCAGCTCAATGCTGCTGGTGCTTGGCCTGTTGGCTGGGTGCAGCACGCTTTCGCCTTTGTCGACCCTGACCAAACTGGACCTGACGTTGACGTCCAGCGACGACGTCAACCCCGACCTTCATGGTCGTCCATCGCCAGTGGTGGTGCACCTGCTTGAGTTGCGCCATCCCGTGGCCTTTGAACACGCCGACTTCTTCAGCCTCTACGGCCGGGCCGAGCAGACACTGCCCAAGGATTGGGTCGCCAGCGAGGAACTGGAGCTGCGTCCGGGTCAGCAGACGGCGCTCAAGCTCAGTGTCGGGCCACACAGCCGGTATGTCGGCGTGCTCGCAGCTTATCGCGACTTGCCCCACGTGCAATGGCGGCTGGTGGTGCCCGTGGTCCCTGGGCAACGGAGCCGGGCCGAAATCATGCTGGACCAACAGGGTATGCGGATAGCACCCCGTCATACCGACAGGACGGAGGACTGAGATGCAAACCCACAACGTTATCTGGCAAGAAGGCATGCTGCTCAGGCCCCAGCATTTGCAGCACAGCGATCGCTACTACCATCGGCAACTCAACCGCACGCGCCTGCTGAACAGCGATGCCTGGGGTTTCCTGACCCTGGAAGTGGACGTGCAATACCTCAACCTGGGCAAGGTGGTTGTCACCCAGGCCAGCGGTGTATTACCCGATGGCAGCCTGTTCGAACTCAGCGGTGCGATGGAGCCCCTGGTGCTACAGGTTCCTGCCAACGCAGGCAGGCAAGCGGTCTACCTGGCGTTGCCGCTGGCGACTGACAATCAGGTGCACGTGCGCAGGCAGGAGCAAAGCGATGTCCTGGCGCGTTACGTCGCTTATGAAACCGAGATAGGGGACACCAATGCCGGTGTCGATTCCCTGTGCCAGGTCCACTGTGCACGCCCGGATTTGCGCCTGGTGTTGGGGGAGCAGCCCAGTGATCCGTCCTACGTGAAACTGCAGGTCGCCCAGGTGTTGGCTTCGACCCAGGAAGGTGGGGTGCGGCTGGAGGCGGATTTCGTGCCGACGTTTCTCTATCTGCAAGGCGCCGGCTATGTGTCGTCATGCGTCAAGGAAGTGATCAGCCTGCTGGCCAACCGTGGCGAGGCGATTGCCGCCCGCATCCAGGGCAGTGGTGCCTCTGCCGGGGCACAGGTCGGTGATTTTCTGATGCTGCAATTGATCAATCGTGCGGAGTTGATTTTGCGTCACTACCTGAGCCAGGCGCAGGTCCGTCCGGAGCAGGTGTTTCGGGAGTTGCTGTCGATTCTTGGCGAGCTGTCAACGTTCGCCAGCGACAACAAGCGCGCGCAATGCTCGGTGCACTACCAGCACGGTGATCAAGGCGCGAGCTTCCGTGGGCTGATGGAGGGGCTTCGCACCTTGCTTTCATGGGTGCTGGAACAACATGCCATTGAACTGACGTTGCAACCGCGCCAGTACGGGGTATTGGTCTGCCCGGTGAACGATCTCAAGCTACTCGGCTCGGCCACGTTCATTCTGGCGGCCACTGCCCAGTGCGATACAGAGGAGCTGCGCCATCGCCTGCCATCACACCTCAAGATCGGCCCCGTTGAGCGCATCCGCGAGCTGGTGAACCTGCACCTCGCCGGCATCAAGGTCAAGCCGCTGCCGGTAGCGCCGAGGCAGATTCCGTTCCACGCGGGCAAGACCTATTTCATGCTCGAACTCAGTCCCCGCGACATCGCGCAACTGGAGCAGTCGGGTGGTTTCGCCTTTCACGCCAGCGGCGAGTTTGCCGAGCTGCAACTCAACTTCTGGGCTATCAGGAACTGAATGCCATGACGATGGACAGTGAATACCCGCAGGACGAAAAAACCGTGCTGCTCGACCGAGAGGGGCTAGGCCCGGCGCATGGGGCCGTCACGGACTTCCCATCGCCGCCACGTTTCGAGCAACTGGAAGACCGCATGATCTATAGCGCCCACTTGCAGGGCGCGCAGCGCTTCAGCGTGGGCTCCAATATCCTCCTGGCAGCGGCCTGGGAACTCTTGTTGCAGCTCGTGCAACTGAAAACCGGCCCTGCTCGGGAAAGCCTGTTGTCGCTCAATGACCAGCTTTCATCCGAGGTCAATGCGTTTGAGGCACGAGCCCTGCACCAGGGCGCTGAAAATAGTCAGGTGATGTCGGCGCGCTATGTGCTCTGCACTGTGATTGATGAGGCGGTGGTCACCACGTCCTGGGGCAGTCGCAGCGACTGGTCGAAGACGAGCTTGTTGAGCCGCTTTCACAACGAAACCTTCGGCGGTGAAAAGTTCTTCCAGTTGCTGGAGCGCTTGTCCCGCGATCCTGTCAAGCATGTGGCCATGCTGGAGCTTATGTACGTGTGCCTGTCGCTGGGGTTCGAGGGCAAATACCGGGTCATGGAGCGGGGCAGGGTGCAGCTTGAGAGTATGCAGGATGCGGTGTATCGCCAGATCCGGCATGTGCGCGGTGAGCGACTGCCTGTTTCGCTTTCGCCCGCGTCGATGAAGGTAACTCGGTCGCGCGTCCGCTTTATTTCTTTCACCTGGGTTGCCCTCGGTGTGCTGGCCTGCTTACTCGTGATGTATTCAGGCTTTGCCTGGGTTTTGGGGCAGGAGCGCATGACGGCGCTGCAACCTTTTCAATCGTCGGTGTCAGGCGCGTCCCAGACGCCCTTGTAACGCAGGGAGCAATGAATGAACGCATTCTTCAAGGGCGCGGGCACGGTGCTGCGCAAGAGTTGGGCCTGGAGCCTGTTACTGGTGTTTTCCTGTGCGCTGCTGGTGTGGTTTTTCGGGCCTTTGCTGGCGGTGGATGACTACCGTTTCTGGCAAAGTTCCACTGCCCGTTTGCTGACCATCAGCGCGATGCTGTTGTTCTGGGGATTGGCGATGGTTGTGGTAGGCGCACGTCGCGCTGTTCGCCTCGATCAGCCTGAACACCAGGACCGTCATCGACGACAGGCATTGATCAGCAACGAAATCGGGCACATACGCGGGCGCTTTAAAGAGGCCCTGCACACCCTGAAAACTTCACGCTGCTATGGTGAACGCAGCGAACGCTCACGCAACGAGCTGCCCTGGTATCTGTTGATCGGCGAGCAGGGGAGCGGCAAGACGGCGTTGCTGTCCGCCAATGGGTTGCAGTCACCCCTTGACCGGACCGAAGCGGCGCGTCCAGGCACGAGCGCCTACTGTGACTGGTATTTCGCGGATGAGGCGGTACTGGTCGAATTGGCTGGCCGCTACTTGGACCAGCCGGACCCTTCGGTAGACGGGTCAGGTTGGTCGGCCTTGCTGGGCCTGCTCAAATCGTGGCGCCGATCACGGCCGCTCAATGGCGTGGTGGTGACGCTGTCAGTTGATACGTTATTGCGCAGCCATGAACACGACCTGCAACTGCAGGCGCGTAACGTGCACACCCGCTTGCAGGATATTCAGCAGGTATTGCATGTGGATGTGCCGGTTTACCTGGCATTGACCCAGGCTGATCGCTTGCCTGGATTTGCCGAGTTCTTCGATGCGCAACAGGGCGACAGCGCCGACGATGTGTTGGGTGGTTGCTTGGCAGCCGGTACGACCGGCATTGACGTCGCCGAAGTGCGTGAAGCATTCGACGCGTTGTTGCAGCGCCTGGGCGCCGAGCTGATCCCGCGTTTGCATCAGGAGCGAAACCTTGAGCAACGGGGCCAGATGCTGGAGTTCCCCCGGCAGGTTGCACGCCTCGGCGATGGCTTGGGCCTGTTTATCGAGACTGCGTTTTCCGCCCATCGTTATCAGCGTATCAATGGCCTGCGAGGGTTCTACCTGACCAGCGCGAAGTCAAGCGATGGACGTGCTCACTTTGTCCAGGGCCTGTTCAATCGCGTGATTTTTGCCGAGGCTGATCTGGCCGGGCTGCATTCCCCGGAGCGGCAGCGTATACGTCGACGCCACGGGGCATTGGCGCTGGCTGCATCAATCCTTATCGGCGCAGCGGCAGCGTTATGGATGCACAGCTATTCGTTCAACCATCAGCGGTTGGTACAGCTGCTGGCATTGACCAGCTCCACGCCTTCAACCCCGCTCAGCCTGGACGATAGCCCGGCATTGTTGGCGTTGCTGGACAGTCGGCTGGCCGCGACACGCGTATTTCCACCGCAGGCAGCGGCACGATGGGTCGATCGGGCCGGTTTATATCAAGGCGACGTCAGTCGTGCGCTGTTGGACGGCGCCTATGAAGAGTCCCTGCGTCAGCAACTGCTGCCCTTTGTCACCTCCCTGCTCGAAACGCAGGTGCAAGCGAGCCTGGGTGACCGCGAGCGCTTGTTGGATAGCCTGCGCGCCTACCTGATGCTTAACCTGCGCGATCGACGTGATACGGCTTGGCTGGCGGAATATGTGGCCGGGCAATGGCCTGCGGGGAATGCAGGGGATACATCGGCACATAAGCGACTGAGCGAACACCTCATGCGGCTCCTTGAACAACCCTTTGAAGTGGCGTTGAACGATGAGTCGGTAGCCCAGGCTCGCCAGGCGTTACGCGGCGAATCACTGGCCGAGGTGGTCTACCGTGCACTGCGTGATCACGCGCGGAATCTGGAGCCTCACCACTTGGCTGCAGGTCCGGCGTTCTCCAGGGGCGAGTCAGCCGTTCCGGGGTTCTATACCAAAAAGTACGTTGAGTATTTCGAGCGGCAGGGCCCTCAGTTGGTCAATGCCATTGCCCAGGATAATTGGGTGCTTGGTGAGGCAACTGATCTCAGCGTAATGGCGTTGCGTAAGTTGATGCTGGAGCTGGAGCAGCGCTATTTCAGTGAATACGCCGATGCCTGGAGTGAAGCGCTTGGTCGACTCCGACTGGTAGAAAGTGACAGCCTGAGACAAAGTGCGCAGCAGTTGGCAAGCCTTGCATCCAGCCAGTCGGGGGTGCTGCAGGTGTTGCAGCAGGTGCGCGAAAACACCCGTCTGGTGCCGGCATCGCAGCGGTTTGAGGCGGTTAGCCAGCACGCGGGTGCGTTGGGCACGGCAGCCACAGCCGTGCTGAACAGCGTGGTGCCGGCGGATACCGCCCGACGTGCATTGCAGCGCCGCTTCGAGCCATTGCACCAATTGCTCGATGACGAGCAGAACCCCGCTGGCGAGTGGATGCAGGCATTGCGCCTGCTGGACGAGCTGCAGCTGCAATTGTCGACACTGAGCCGGGAGAGTTCGCCGGAGCAGGCAGCGTACAAGCTGGCCAGGCAACGCATGGAGGGGCAGCAACCGCTCTTGGGCAACCTGCGGGATACGGCCATGCGCTTGCCTGCGCCGCTCAAGGGCTGGTTCGAAGGGGTTGCCGAGCAGAGTTGGCGCCACCTGCTGGATGACGCCTATGTGTATATCAATCAGCGTTATCAAAGTGAGGTCCATGGCTTTTACGCGAAGGCGATTCGGCAACGCTACCCGTTCAATGCCCATGCTGGCGGCGACGTCGCCCTGGATGATTTCCAGGCCTTCTTCAAACCGCGAGGGACGATGGAGCGCTTCTATGATGGCTTCCTGCGGCCCTTCGTCAGTGCCGAGGGTAGCCGCTATCGTTTGCGCAGTCTGGAGGGGCACAGTCTGCCGGTGTCGCGTTCGCTGCTGGATCAACTGGCCAAGGCCCAGACCATCCGCCAAGGTTTTTTCACCGAGGACCAGGGGGATTGGGCCGTTCGGTTTACGCTGGCGCCCTACAGCCTGGACCAGGCGGTCAGCCGGGCGACGCTGCGGGTAGGTGATCAGCAGTTGGAATACCGGCATGGCCCGATTGTGCCAATGGCCTTCCGTTGGCCGATCGACACCGATAACGGTCGCAGCAGCCTGATACTGGAACGCGGTGCAGAGCGGCCATTGGGCATAGAAAAAGACCGGGGCGCCTGGTCGCTGTTCCGGCTTTTCGAGCTGATGCAAAACGAGGCCGCCAGCGGCAGGGACGCGCAGATCCTCAAGGCTGACCTTGCCGGCTTGCGTGCCAATTACCTGCTCACCAGTCAACGCAACCCCAGCCCGTTCCAGATGGCGACATGGCGGACCTTCCGCCTGCCGGAGCAACTGTGAGCCGGGCGCTCTCCTGGCGAAGCGCCGGGCAAACGGCGCAAGGCAAGCGTCGCACGCACAACGAGGATGCCTTCCTCGACTGCCCGCAACGCGGTTGCTGGGCGGTCGCCGATGGCATGGGCGGCCACACGGCCGGGCATGTCGCCAGTCAACGGGTGGTCAGCAGCCTTGCTGCGCTGTCGGGCGAAGGCGGGTTGGACCAGCGGGTCAAGGCGATCCGAGGCAGCCTGCGCGGCCTCGACAGCCAACTGCAACCCGCCGATGGGCTGTCGGGCATTATAGGCAGCACGGTCGTTGTGCTGGTGCTCGAACACGACCGCGCGGCGTGTATCTGGGCCGGGGACAGTCGCTGCTACCTATGGCGCGGGCAGCGTTTGTATCAGCTGTCGCGTGACCACTCCTTGCAGCAGCATCTGATGGACAAACAGCACTTGAGTCCCGAGCTGGCCCAGGCTCATCCCGGCGCAAAAGCCTTGACCCGCGCGATCGGTGCTCGACAGCCACTGAGCCTCGAGGTGCTGGAACTGGGCGTCCACGCCGGGGATGTGTTTTTGTTGTGCAGTGATGGCCTGTACCAGGGGCTCAGCCACAGCGCGCTGGGGAGCGCCATGAGCGCAGGCACGCCACGTCAGGTGGTGGACCGATTGTTCAGCGATGTGCTGCGTGGGCCGGCGCCGGATGACCTGACTGCCGTGGTGGTCCAGTCATGAGCGAGGCGCCGGCCTTGCCAAGCCTGCTTGCGGGGCGCTATCAGCTTGAACGAGTCCTTGGCAGTGGCGGCATGGGCGTGGTCTATCGTGCCCGGGACCTGCTGCATGAGGCGTTCGGCGAGCCGGACTGCCGAGTGGCGTTGAAGCTGTTGGGTGAACCTCTTTCCATGTGCGACGACGCCCATGTGTTGCTGTACAGCGAGTTCGCTATGACCCGCAGCCTGCATCATGAGCACGTCGTCCGTGTGTTTTCTTTCGAGGTCGACACCGCCCACCAATTGGCATTTTTCACCATGGAAGTCATGCCAGGCCTGACACTGGACCGCATGCTGCCGGAGTGCCCCCAGGGGCTGCCCTGGCACGCGTTGCAGCCCATGGCCTTGCAACTGCTCGACGCCTTGGACTACACCCATCGACAGGGTGTCCTGCATGGCGATGTGAAACCGGCGAACATCATGGTGGGAGAGCAGGGGATGCGCCTGTTCGACTTTGGCCTGGGGCATGCCGAGGTGCAGGCGAGGGCCGGGCTACCCGGCTTGAGCCGCAGTCGCCTGAACGCCTGGACACCGGCCTATGCCGCGCCGGAGTTGATGGCGGGAGGGGCACCGTCGGCCAGTGCCGACCTGTATGGGGCGGCGTGTGTGCTTTATGAACTGGCCGAGGGGCGACGCCCCGGTGATCGCCAGGGCCATCAACGGCTGCCTCGGCCCAGGCAATTGCCCAGGCATTGCTGGCCGTCGTTGTGCTCAGCGCTGGCGATGGACCCCGAGCAGCGAACGGTCAGCGTCGCCGAACTGCGCGAGGCGTTGGCGAACCGGCGACGTCGCTGGTTCCTGGGGTAATGCGTCAACCGGCCAGGTCATGCAGCTGGCAGTACTCGGTCCAGCTCAGCCCTGCCATCTGCGCCACCTCCTTGTGCACCTCAAGGCGTTGGGCCTCGAAGGCTTCGGCGGATTCGCTGGTGAGCTTGAGGGTCAATTCCCAGGCAAAAAGGCCCTGGCGCTCGGCCTCTGCTTCGAAGGCTTCATGCAGACGCTCGGCGCGGTATTGGGCCAGGGTTTCGCCCTTGGCCTGGGCGGCCAGCGGGTTCAGGCTATCGAGTTCGGTGGCGACATCGGGGTGTTCGTCGAGGAATCTGTCCAGCGCGAGCTGGTGGTTATCACCGGGTTGTGACAAGGGCTTACTCCAAACATAGAGAGGGTCAGGCGGACATTCACACAGGCCTCATTGAAGCAGATCCAGGGATAAGTCTGGGTGTGGACATTCAATTTTTTGGCAAGATCAGGGAATTGCCTGTCGTCCACTGCGGAAAATTCACCCGGATGAATGGCAAAAGGCTTTCGCTCATCGTGCCAGGACGTGTAGCGTTAGCCCGTGTTTCCGGCCCTGCCTTTCAGGGACAGTGGGCGATGGGCAGGGGGATGGGTCATGGCACAAACGCTGTTCAAGCTGTTCTTCACGCAACGTCTGGCTGCGTTGGCCAGCACCGAGTCGCTGCGGGCGATTCGCGAAGGGTTGTTGTGGATCCTGCCATGCCTGCTGGTATCGGCGGGCTTTCTGATCCTGTCCGAATGCGCCCGCGTCCTTGGCTTCGACCCGCAAGTGGTGGCGTTCCTGGCGGGCCTGCACAACCAGATCAGCTCGGTGATCCCGCTGCTGGTCGCCGCTTCCATCGGTTATATGCTGGCGATCCAGCATCGTCTGCCGCAACTGCCGGTGGCGTTCCTGTGCCTGGCCCATGTGGTGGTAGCGACCTTTATCCTGCGCGAATACCCCAGGGCTTCGGCCACCTTCGTACTGTTTATCGCGATTGCATCGCCGTTGCTGAATGTGCCGGTGATTGCCTGGCTGCACCGGTTTCGCTGGACCCGGTTGGTCAATGAAGACCTGGTGGGGCACAACCTGCGGGGCGCCATCAATATGGTGCTGCCGGGGGCCATAACCGCCCTGGCATTGGTGGTGGTGTTGTCCTTGTTGCTGCAGATTCCGTATGTAGCGCAGTTGCAAGGCCCCCAAGTGCTGAACGCGCTGCAGTCGCCCTACGGCAGCGGCCTGTTCGTGACCCTGATGAATTCGCTGCTGTGGTTTTTCGGCATCCACGGCGTGTACGCCATGCAACCGCTATTCGACGTGCTGGACCAGGCGGTGGTGCTCAATAACCTGGCACTGGCGGCGGGTGAGCCGATCAAATATGTGTTGAACAGTGGCCTGTTGGGCAGCTTTGCGTTTATCGGCGGCTCGGGCGGTGCCTTGTGCCTGTTGCTGGCAATCCTGCTGTTCTCCAAGAGCCAATCCATGCGCCTGTTAGCGGTGGCGAGCCTGCCGCTGTCGCTGTTCAACGTCAGTGAGGTGCTGTTGTTCGGTTTGCCGATCATCCTCAACCCGCGTTTGTTCATTCCGTTTCTGATCGTGCCCGCGTTGAACGCCGTGGTGGCGTTGACAGTGGTGCAGATGGGGTGGGTGTCGCCGGCGGTGGTCAGCGTGCCCTTCACGGCGCCGGTGTTGCTCAATGCCTACCTCAGTACCCACGGCGATTTGGCTGCGGTGGTTTTGCAAGTGGCGCTGCTGGGCCTGGGCACCCTGGTGTATGCGCCGTATGTGCGCGCAATCCATCGCCAGGCCACCGAAGGCGGTACGGTGTACCTCAAGTCCCTGGACATGACCTTCCGTGGGCTTGAGGAAAAGGGCCGCCTGCGAGAGCTGGACCCGATACTCGCCTCCCACAAGATTCTGGCGCGCCAGGCCACTGAGATGAGCCGTATCCAGCAGATCAGCGACTACGAGTTCTACCTTGAATTCCAGCCGCAGGTCTCGACCCGCACCGGCCTGTGCACCGGTTGTGAAGCGCTGATGCGCGCCCGCGATGCTCAGGGCACGGTGCATTCGCCGTGGGAGTTCCTGCAGTGGCTGGCCCAGGCGCGGTTGATGCCTGACGTGGATGTGTGGGTGGCGTCCCAGGCGGTTCGCCAGTACCAGAAGTGGCAGAAGCTCGGTTTTGCCTTGCCGATGACCATCAATATCTCCAGCGCGACCCTCACCGACGCGGCTTACGGTGAGCGCCTGGTGAACATCCTCGCCCAGGCCCATGGGCAGGTGTCGGTGGAAATCACCGAAGACGCGTTGGTGAGCGATATCCAGGTCACGCGCCAGACCATCCAAAAGCTGCAGGCCATCGGTGCCAAGGTCTACATCGACGACTTCGGCACCGGGTTTTCGGCCTTGAGTTACCTGCACCAATTCCCGGTCGACTTCATCAAGATCGACCGCAGCTTCGTGGTGGCCCAGCACGACCCCAAGGGCGCCCAGGTCATGACCGGCATGCTGCGCTTCTGTGAGGCGCTGAACCTGGGCGTGGTGGTGGAGGGCGTCGAGACTGCCGAGCAATTGGCCTTCCTGAACAACGGCGCCGAGTTGATTATCCAAGGCTGGTATTTCAGCAAGGCGCTGCCGGGTGACCAGTTGGAAGGCTTCGTGCGTGAGCGCGCCGCCTTGGCACAGGTTCAATAGCCGCGTTGAGTCTGCTCGATGTCCTTGAGCAGCCCGTCGATGCCGGCCAGGCGCGCACGGTTATCGTGGTCCCAAGGGTGAAAGCCGGGCTTGAAGTAGTGCAGCCATGGCACCAGCATCCGTGGGAAAACACCCCTCGGCCCATATAGAAACTTCAACATGCGCCAGAAGCCCTTCAAGTGCCCACCGGCTTTGCGGTCGGCTATCAGCAGGCGCAGGTGGAAGTCGAACACCACCAGCCAGAAGAACACCGTGGTGGTCAGCATGGTCCCGGTGCGCAGCAGGTAGCGCTTGGGCCCCGGCTTGATCACGCGGTTCCACACATCGAAGGCGACGGCCTTGTGTTCGGTTTCCTCCAGGGCGTGCCAGTACCACATCTGCTGGTAGCCCTTGAGTGAGTCGCCAAAGCGCGACGGGTCGCTCAAGAGTATTTCCGCAAGCATCGCGGTGTAGTGCTCAAGGGCGATGGTCACCGCCAGGTTGAAGGACGGCGGCAGGTGTTTCTTCTGCAGGTCGAGGATGAATTTAAGGCGTCGGTCCAGTGTGTGCGCCGGCAGCCCTGCACATTGCAATAGGTCGTTGTAGGCGACGTGCTCGCGGCTGTGCATAGCCTCTTGGCCGATAAAGCCCTGGATCTCTTTTTTCAGTTCAGGGTCGTCGATGTGCTGGCGGTAGTGGCGCACGCTGTCCATGAAAAACAGCTCGCCCTGGGGGAACAGCAACGACAGCGCATTGAAAAAATGCGTAATGAACGGACCCTGTTCATGCCAGTCCTTGATGCGCTCGGCGGGCAGGGCGAAACGGATGTCACGGCGGATCGGCAACATAGTGTGTGCTCCTGTTCAGAGTCGAGGCTCGTCGTTGGTTTCAAACACCGGCGTGCGCGGCTTGGGGGCCATGCGCTTGCTGGCGAACACCACCAGCGCTTGATAGGCCGCCGGCAGGCAACGGGCGAGCAGGTCGAGGAAATACGCGTCGCGGCCGATCAGCACGCGACGCTTGTTCTTGCGCACGCCCTGCAGGATCACCTTGGCGGCCTGGTCGGCGTCGGTAATAAACAGCTTTTCGAAATCGGCACGGGCCTGCTGTTCGCTATGGATGAGGAAACCGGTCATGTTCGCGTCGATGCGGCTGCTGCGGCAGATATCGGTGCGAATGCCGCCGGGGTGCACGCAGGTGGCCGACACGCCGCAGCCCTGCATGTCCAGCTCCTGGCGCAGGGATTCGGTAAAGCCGCGCACCGCAAACTTGGTGGCGTTGTAGCCACTCATGCCTGGTTGAGCAAACAGGCCGAACACGCTGGAGGTGTTGATCACGTGGCCTTCGCCTGACGCTTTCAAGTACGGCAGGAACGCCTTGGTGCCGTGGACCACGCCCCAGAAGTTGATGCCGACGATCCATTCCAGGTCGGCATAGTCCACGCCCTCGACGGTGCTCGACAGGGCAACCCCGGCATTGTTGAACACCAGATTGACCCGGCCGTGTTCAGCCACGCAGCGCGCAGCCCAATCCTCCATGGCCTGGCGATCGGAAACATCCAGTATCTGGGTGGTGATCACCACGGGGGCCAGGGTCGAGGACTTGATCAGCGCCAGGGTCTGCTCCAGTCCCTGGCCGTTTTTATCCGCGAGCGCCAGGTGGCAACCTTCCCGCGCCAGGGCCACTGCCAGGGCGCGGCCCATGCCGGATGCCGCGCCGGTAATTGCCGCTACGCGGCCATTGAATGACTTCATGACAGGCTGCCTTCCGGGGTGGAGTGGGGGGCCGACACGGGCCGGCTGGGTGGATTGATCGGTAGCAGGTCGGCCACGTAATCCTTGAGCGCAAACTGGCGGGTCACCTGTTTGAAGCGCCAGGTCGAGCCGGGCCACAGGGTGGTGTTCTTGCCGGTGCGTGGGTCGAGGTACCAGCTCTGGCAACCGCCGGTGTTCCAGATGGTGCGCTTGAGCTTGGCTTGCAGTTGTTGGTTGTAGGTGCTCTCCACGGCGGCCTTGACGTCCACGGTGGCGATGCGATGCCGTTGCATTTGCTGGAGCGCGTCGAGGATGTAGGTCACCTGGGCTTCAATCATCAGGATCATCGAGTTGTGCCCCAGGCCCGTGTTGGGCCCGACGATCAGGAACAGGTTGGGATAGCCAGGCACCGTGGTGCCCTTGTACGCATGGGCGCCGTCTTGCCAGGTGTCCATCAGGTCCACGCCACCGCGCCCGATGATGCAGTCGCGGGGCAGGGGATCGGTGGCCTGGAAGCCGGTGCCGAAGATCAGGCAATCCGCCGGGTGCTTGATGCCGTCGCTGGTGAACACACCGTCCGCTTCGATGCGCAGCACGCGCTCGGTCACCACCTCGACATTGCTGCGCGACAAGGCGGGGTAGTAGTCATTGGAGATCAGCACCCGCTTGCAGCCGATGGTGTAGTCCGGGGTCAGGGTCTTGCGCAGGGACGGACGCGCCACTTGCTTGTGCAGGTGGCGCAGGGCGATTTTCTGCACCATCTTCATCAGCCGCGGGTGCAGGGCAAAGCCGACCACGCGGCCCTCCAGCGCCCAGTAGAACGCGCTGCGCACCAGGCGCTGGGTGAAGGGCAGGTGCTTGAACAGCCAGCGCTCGACGGGAGAAATCGGCCGGTCGGGCTTGGGCATGATCCACGGTGGGGTGCGCTGGAACAGGTCCAGATGAGCCACCTGCGGTGCAATCTGCGGCACAAACTGAATGGCACTGGCGCCAGTGCCGATCACCGCCACGCGTTTACCCTTCAGGGAGTAGCTGTGGTCCCACTGTTGGGAGTGAAAGTGCTTGCCCTTGAAACTGTCCAGGCCCGGAATATCCGGCAGCGCCGGGCGCGACAGGCCGCCCATGCCCGACACCAGCACCCGCGCACTGACCTGGCGGCCATCGCTGAAGCTCAACTGCCAGCGTTGCTGCTGCTCATCGAACACGGCACGTGTAAGCCCCATACCGAAACGCAAGTAGGGCGCCAGGCCAAAACGCGTGGCGCATTGCTCCAGGTACGCACGGATTTCCGCTTGCGGCGCGAACTGCCGCGTCCAGTCCGGGTTGGGCGCAAAGGAAAACGAATACACATGGGACTGCACATCGCAGGCGCAGCCGGGGTAGTGGTTGTCCCGCCAGGTACCGCCGAGGGTGTCAGCCTGCTCGGCGATGAAGAAGTCGGTAAACCCGGCTTCCTTGAGCTTGATCGCCATGCACAGTCCGGCAAAGCCGGAGCCGATGATGGCGATGTCGATTGAGTCACGCTGGGCAGTCATAAGTAGTCCCTCGTCGGCATCGGGTGTGCGCCTTTTCTTGTTGTGTCTTTTAGATAGAACACCATTGCAAAGAAAAATTGAATTACTTATTTTAAAAAAGATTTTAAATAATCTACCTGAAAATATCGCCTACGCTAGTCCCAGGTTCCTCATGTGCGCGCTGTCCGACGGGCAGGCACGAAGTTCAGGTCCAGGGTGTGGACGATGGCTGAGGCCCGATCAATACCGGTCGGGTCGCCAGCTGCAGGGATGCAGAGGACCGAGCTATGGCTGTTGAATGGGTTATCGCTGCGGCTGTATTTATAGGCGCGAGCGCCGTTTTGTGGGGCTTCAGCACATGGATGACGCGGCGTATCGAGGCCGCTGTTCCGATCAATGGGCGCTTCGTGGAGGTCGAGGGCGAGCGCTTTCATTATTACGAAGAAGGCAAAGGCCCGCCGCTGGTGATGATTCACGGGCTGATGGGCAGCAGTCGCAACTTGACCTACGCCTTGTCCGGACAACTGCGTGAGCAGTTTCGCGTCATCACCCTCGACCGTCCGGGGTCGGGCTATTCCACGCGCCATAAAGGCACCGCCGCCGACCTGCCTGCCCAGGCACGCCAAGTGGCGGCCTTTATCCATACGCTGGGCCTGGATAAGCCCTTGGTGCTGGGGCATTCCCTCGGCGGCGCCATTTCCCTGGCGCTGGCGCTTGACCATCCTCACGCGGTATCGGGGCTGGTGCTGGTGGCGCCACTGACCCATCCACAACCCAGGTTGCCCCTGGTGTTCTGGTCACTGGCGGTGCGACCGGCCTGGCTGCGGCGATGGGTGTCCTACACGCTGACCGTGCCCATGGGCCTGCTGACGCGCCGCTCAGTGGTCAAGGGCGTGTTCGCCCCCGACAGTGCCCCCGAGGATTTCGCCACCCGCGGCGGCGGGCTGCTGGGCATGCGGCCCGACAACTTTTACGCCGCGTCCAGCGAGATCGCTCGGGTCAATGACGACCTGCCGGACATGGTCAAGCGCTACCCGCAACTGACGCTGCCCATCAGCTTGATCTACGGCGCGCGGGACAAGGTCCTGGATTTTCGCAAACACGGCCAGGCCCTGGCCGACAAGGTCCCGGGCCTGAAGCTGCAGGTGGTGGAAGGGCGCGGGCATATGTTGCCGATCACCGCCACCGCAAGAGTCGTAGAGGCGGTGCAGCAGTTGGCCAAGCGTGTGCGACCTCCGGAAAGCGCCGCGATTCTGCATCCACCGTTCGCCTTGGCGAACAAATAATGGTGGCCCTTACTGCGCAGCGGTTCGTCGCAAATGCTTGCCCTAGAGACCTGACCAAACGGCTGAAAAAGAGACTGCCGAGTCACGTTCAACAGGGTTCGAAAAAGTAGTTGACGACCTATCGATTCCGCGCTATTTCTTTAAAAAAATATTTCAATGTTTATTTTGAAATGATTTTTGAAATGCCTAAGAGCGAATAAAAATGAAAAAAACGTCTTTTATCGCATGGTTGAATTCCTGGAGCATTCAGCGCTCCCTGAACCTGTTTTCCACTGCCCTCCCACGGAGGTTGCCATGAATCAGACACTGGCAGCCCCAAGCGTATGGACCGACGGCAAGCGTCACCTGTGGTGGCTGGGCATCATGCCCCTGGCCACACCTCTGCTCTCCGGCGCCCTGGCTATCACCACCGGTGTCCAGCAACTCTGGTGGGTTGGTGTATTGGTGATCTTCGGCCTGATTCCGCTGATCGATGGCTTGCTCGGTGAAGACGTGAGCAACCCTCCTGAGTCCGCCGTCACCCACCTTGAATCCCAGAGCTACTACCGCTGGATCGTGTACACCGGCGTAGTGTTCGTGATCTCGTCAGTGGTGATCACCGGCTGGCTCGCCGCTGGCGGTATCGACTGGATCATCCAGGGCGGCCTGTTGCAGGCTGCCGCGAACCTGGAACCGTCCAGTGCGTTGTCCCACGCCGCCAGTTACATCACCGCCCGCACCCAACTGCACGGCGAGCCGAGCTGGTTTACCTACCTGGGCATGGCCATGTCGACCGGCGCCGCCACCGGCATTGCGATCAACACGGCCCATGAGCTGGGGCACAAGCCCAACGCGCTGGAAGTATTCCTGGCCAAGGTCACCCTGGCACCGACTTTCTACGGGCACTTCTACACCGAACACAACCGTGGGCATCACGTGCGCGTCGCCACGCCAGAAGACCCGGCCAGCTCGCGCCTCGGGGAAAGCTTCTGGGCTTTCCTGCCACGCTCGGTCTGGTTCAGTGCCCGCTCGGCGTGGAACCTGGAACGTGAACGCCTGCGCAAGCTCGGCCTGCCGGCTTGGCACTGGCAGAACGGCGTACTCAGCGCCTGGATGTACAGCGTGGTGTTGTGGGGCGCGATGATTTATTGGCTGGGGGCGGCGGTGATTCCGTTCCTGATCATCCAGGGCATCTACGGCTTCTCGCTGCTGGAAGTGGTCAACTACGTCGAGCACTACGGGCTTAAACGCCAGAAGTTGCCCAATGGTCGGTATGAGCGTTGCTCGCCACGGCATTCTTGGAACAGCAACCGTATTGTCACCAATATCTTCCTGTTCCAACTTCAACGGCACTCTGACCACCATGCCAATCCGACCCGTAGTTACCAGTCGTTGCGCCACTTTGATGAATCGCCGCAACTGCCCTATGGCTACGCGAGCATGATTGTCTGGGCATATGTGCCGTACTTGTGGCGCCGCCGCATGGACCATCGTGTACTGAATCATTACGCCGGGGATATCACTTTGACCAACCTTCAACCTTCACAACGGTTGAAGTACCTGGAGAAGTACAGCAACAGCGCCAAACCGTTTTAAGTTCAAGTAACACATTGTTTGCGTACCCGGGGCCTGCGTGCCGCGCAGGCCTCGATCGCCCAAGGTTTTCCAGAACAGTTGCAAGAAAAGTGTTTGACCCGAACAAAAATAATTAAAGGGAAGGACGTACACCATGCAAGCACCTGCCAAGTTCACCACCCACATCGTGTTGGCCGCGCTGGGCCTGATCGCCTATCACCAGGCCCAGGCCGCGCGTATCGAGCCGGCCGGTAGCGCCTTTACGGCCCAGGGTCCCATCAGCTTCTCCAAAGGTGCGCTGATCAGTGCCGACTGCACCATCAAGGTGGCCGGCAAGGTCGCAGCCGATGGTTCATCAGTGAACGTGGACAAAGTTGAATTCGACGGTGGCCTCAAGTGCAGCCGGGTCGAAGCCACCAACTTGCCATGGATCTTAGTGGCCAAAGACACCAAGAGCGGCTCCATGTCGAAGATCAGCGTCGATGTGCATGCATTCGGCCTCGGCGGCAAGTGCGGCCCCTCGACCGCCGACGGTACCTGGGATAACGCCACCGGCAAGTTGGAAGCCGCCAATGTCCCGATCGGCGAAGACTGCAAGATCAAGACGGTGTCGATCAAGATGCCGCCGAACTTCAAAGTTGTTGAATAAGCGTTAGATGTTGTTGCGGTAATTGAATTGAAATTTGGCTGGAAAGGGAAGTTCTGCAGTTTCACCGTGACCTCTCGTTCATGGCCATTACCCCTGGCGAAATGACTTCGCCATAACATGTGAGGAAAAACAATGAAAAGCTTGAAAACCCTCGTATCGTTGTCTGCTTTGGCTGTTTGCATGGGTGCTGCTTCGATGGCGAACGCCTACAGCATCAGTCCTGTAAGCACAAGCTTCACTGCGCCAGGCACCATCTCGGTGAAGTCGCCTTCGTCCTTCCAGGCCACCGTTAACTGTGGTGCCACGTTTACCGGGAATGTCGATGCGACAGGCGTTGCCAAGATCACCGGCGTCGCGGTCACCGGTGGCGGCCTGTGCGCGCTGCCCAAGATCACCGGTCTGCCTTGGACCCTGACTGCCACCGGCCCTGCCGCCGGTTCGGTGACAAACGTCGGCTATACCATCGCCAGCTCGATTCTGTACCCAGCCTCCAATTGCGGCCCTTCGACGATTACCGTGGGCTACAGCGGTGGTGTGCTGACCGCTGCCAACCAGACCCTGAGTGGCAGTTGCACCGTGGTGAGCCTGAGCGTCACCCCAAGCCCTGCGTTGACGATCGTGCCTTGAGGCGCGCGTAAGAACGAAGGGTTGATCACCCGTTGAAAACTGGCGCCTTGACTGGGCGCCAGTTCATGAATTGCAAGCCGAAAGACGAACCGGCAGGGCTGGCTCAGAGAGATAACAATAAGGAGTGCCGCATGAATAATAAGAAACAACATGTGCAGGTTTTGTTGGGGCTGGCGTTGATTGGCGGGGCAATGGCGACCGCCCCGGTGCAGGCCGGTGGTTTTTCGACACCGACCTACGGCGCGCCAGGTTGGGGGCGGGCATTTGGCGGTGGTTCGCTGTTCAAGAATGACCCCAGCTCGGCATACAACAACCCGGCGGCCATGGCGTTTGTGGAGCACAATGTTGCGCAATTTACCGTCGACTACGCGCGCATCAAGATCAAGTACAAGGGCGATGCCTCTGATTATGCGGGCAACCCCATTTCCAATACGCCATTGGATGCCAATGGTTTTCCCGATGTTGCGGCGACCACGGTCAATAACAACGATGGCGGCCAAGGCGGGTTTACTGCCTGGTTGCCGACCGGTTTCATGGTCATGCCCCTGGGGGATCGCTTCGCATTCGGCTTGAGCCAGGTGGTGCCCCAGGGTATGCGTTCCACTTGGGACCAGGACTCTAAACTGCGCGACTTTGCCGTGGATACCAAAATTGAAACCGTAGGTTTGACCGGGTCCCTGTCTTTCAAAGTGAATGATCAATTCTCCATCGGTGGTGGTGTGATCGTGCAGCACAGTAAGGGATTCGTCAGTCAGAACGTCGACTTGTTATCTGCCGCGGCAGTGTCCGATTCGGTGCTGGGAGGGATCAATTTCCCGTCGGATGTCGGCAGTGCGCTTATGCGTGTCAAAGTTGACAATATCTCGGCTGGCTGGTTTACCGGCGTCGTTTGGAAACCTACCGAGCGCGATACGCTTGGCTTGAATTACCACGCTAAGATCAAGAACAAGATGACCGGCAAATACAACATGTACGCCGATCAGTTTTCCTACAACCTGATGACACAGCCGAGCCCGTTTGGCGGCAGCGGTACATTGGTGAACACCGCTTATCCAGGGTTGGAGCTCATGCCGGACGGCGCGCACGCCAGTGTCCAACTGGATATTCCTGCCACAGCGGGTCTGGACTGGGTACACCAGTTCAACGATCGTTTCACCTTGGGGGCCAGCGTGACCTGGACGCAGTGGTCCTCATTCAAAGACCTGACGCTCAAGTCCGGTGGCAACACGATTGTGTCTATCCCGTATAACTATAAGGACACCTGGATGTACTCCCTCGGTGGTGACTATCGCTTGACCGACGAGCTGACCCTGCGAGCGGGTGTCGCGCTTGATCAGACGCCGACACGCAATTCGACCCGCGACCCGCGGATCCCGGATGGCGACCGTACATTCCTGTCGTTGGGGGCTGGCTATGACGTGAAAGCAATCAAGGGGCTGAGTGTCGACCTGGCCTATTCCCATCAGTTCGTGCAAGAGGTCAAGCTCAAGACTCAAAACGTTGATCGCCTGGGCGGTGCAAGCCTCGATGGCAAGGCGGAGTCGTCGGGTGATGTGGTCAGCGTATCGGCCACTTACGCGTTCTGATGCGTTGTGGAGAGTGATGGCAGGGAGGCATCAAGCGCATCTTGGTGCCTTCGTCCAGGCATTCATCCTCATTTCATGGGTAGTTTCCAGCGTAGTGACATACCCGGCTGACGTGTTCAGCCACTCTTTTTTCGCCCAAGTATTAAATAAAAATTTCAAAACAATATTTGAATTTAGCGTTCCGAGTTTGTAGTGTGGCTTTACGCCGCAGCTCACATCGAGCGGCCAGCGTAATGGTCGTGCCCTGAATCGAATTGAGGTATCCCCATGATTATCTGGTTATTGGTGGGTTTCGCAGCTGCGATTGCCCTGGCGTATCGACAAGCCGCTGCCATCCACTGGTTGGGGGCAGGCCTGTTCTGGCTGGCGGCGGGTTACCTGTTCAACGTGGTGGCCGGTTTCGGCATGAGCGTTGCGGCGCTCCTGGTGGTGTTGCCCGCAGCGATGATGACGATCAAACCCCTGCGCCGCACCTTGCTCACCAGCAAGGCCCTGGGCCTGTTTCGTACAATCATGCCGGCTATGTCCGACACCGAACGTGCGGCCATCGAGTCCGGTACCGTGTGGTGGGATGCCGAGCTGTTCAGCGGCAAGCCCAACTGGCAGCGCCTGCTGCAAGCCGCACCGGCCAGCCTGAGCGCTGAAGAGCAAGCCTTCCTCGATAACGAAGTCGAAACCCTGTGCGATATCGCCAACGACTGGGAAACCACCCAGGTCTGGCAGGACATGTCGCCCGAAGGCTGGCAGTACACCAAGGATGCCGGGTTCCTCGGCATGATCATTCCCAAGCAATACGGCGGCAAAGGCTTCTCCCACTACGCGCACTCGCAGGTGGTGATGAAGCTGTCGACGCGTTGCTCGGCGGCCGCCATTTCGGTGATGGTGCCCAACTCCCTCGGCCCGGCCGAGCTGCTGTTGCATTACGGCACCGATGCCCAGCGCAATTACTACCTGCCGCGCTTGGCGCGGGGTGAAGACATCCCGTGCTTTGCCCTGACCAGCCCGTATGCGGGGTCCGATGCCGGGGCGATTCCCGACTTGGGCATCGTCTGCAAAGGTACCCATGAAGGCGAGGAAGTCCTGGGCTTCCGCGTGACCTGGGACAAGCGCTACATCACCCTGGGCCCGATTGCCACGGTGCTCGGCCTGGCGTTTCGCGCCGAAGACCCGGATGGCTTGCTTGGCCAGCCCGGCTCGCTGGGGATCACCTGTGCGTTGATCCCGACGTCCCATCCGGGGGTAAACAGCGGTCGCCGCCATTGGCCACTCAATGCCGTGTTCCAGAATGGTCCTACCACCGGCAAGGATGTCTTCATCCCACTGGAATGGGTGATCGGTGGCCGCGAGCAAGTCGGTAACGGCTGGCGCATGTTGATGGAATGCCTGGCAGCCGGCCGGGCGATTTCCCTGCCGTCGGCCAACGTCGGCCTGGGCAAAGTCGCGGTGCGCGGCACCACCGCCTACGCGGCGATGCGCAAGCAGTTTGGCCTGCCCATTGGCAAGTTCGAAGGCGTGCAAGCGCCGCTGGCACGCATGGCCGGGCACCTGTATGCCTGCGATGCGGTGCGCAAGGTCTCGGTGGCGTCCCTGGATGCGGGAGAGAAACCGTCGGTGATCTCGGCGATCGCCAAGTACCACGTCACCGAGCGTGCGCGGATCATCGTCAATGATGGTATGGACATCGTGGCCGGCAAGGGCATCTGCATGGGCCCGAACAACTTCCTGGCCCGTGCCTATCAGCAAAGCCCCATCGCGATTACGGTAGAAGGCGCGAACATCATGACGCGCTGCCTGATCATCTTTGGCCAGGGCCTGATCCGCTGCCATCCCTATGTGTTCCGTGAGATGGAAGCCGCGCGCAACCCGGACCGGCGCCAGGCGCTGGAAGCGTTTGACAGCGCGATGTTCGGCCACGTGAGTTTCGTGCTGGCCAATACCGTCCGCGCAGCGGTGCATGCCCTGACAGGCGGGCGGTTGATTTCTGCCCCGGCCAAGACCGATCCGGCACTGGCGTCCTACTACCGCCAGGCCAATCGCCTGTCGGTGGTGCTCGCGCTGACGTCGGACATTTCCATGGGCGTGCTGGGCGGTGCCCTCAAGCGCAAGGAAAGTATCACCGGGCGTTTGGGCGATATTCTGTCGCAGCTGTACATCCTGTCCTGCGTGCTCAAGCGCTTTGAGGATGACGGCCGGCCCCAGGCAGACCTGCCGCTGGTGCACTGGTCGGCCCAGGACGCGTTGTTGCGCGCCCATGAAGCGTTGGCCGAAGTGCTCGATAACTACCCGTCGAAAGTGGCCGCAAGCGTGCTGAAGGCGTTGACGTTCCCGTTCGGTATCCCGCTGCGCAAACCGTCGGACCGCCTGCTGGCCGAAGTTGCTGATGTGGTGCAGACACCGGGCGAAACCCGCGACCGACTATTGGCCAATTCCTACATACCCCGTCCGGAAATCGACAAGTTGGCCTACGGCGAACTGGGCTTCCGCCTGCTGCCGCAAGTCGAGTTGATCGAGGCCCGACTCAAACCGGCGGTCAAGCAGGGCCTGATCGCGCCGATGCCGATCTCGGCCACGGCCTTTACCGCCTGGCGCGTCAAGGCGCGGGCACTGGACCTGATCAGCGACGAAGAAGACACCTTGCTGGGGCGCTATGTGGAATACGCCGACCACGGCATCCAGGTGGACGACTTCCCCCAGGACTTCGGCTTGCTGGAAGCGTTGCAGCAGCGCAAGCAGGCGTTGGAACCGACGACGAAACGTCGCAACAACCAAAGCGAAAACGCCTCGGTCAATTAGGAAAATCACGGTCAAGGTGGGAGCTGGCTTGCCTGCGAAGGCATCACCTCGGTACGACTGACACACCGAGTTGCCTGTATCGCAGGCAAGCCAGCGCCCACAGGGGATCGGGTTTTCACGGTCAGAATGTGTTGTGAGTGAATGTCTCTATGAGTGACAGCTACCTTTCGTTCGTCAATTCCCCCTGGGGTCGGCGCCTGGCCCAGGCCGTCGGCTTGCCGCAGCCCTTGCCGCTGCAACGCCATCGCAGCGGCCAGCAAGGGCTGGTCAACCCGGTGATCGTCGCCGGGGCAGGGCGCCTGGCCGTCGAGGTGCAGCGGGTGTTCGCGGCCACCGACACCGTCATCGCCACGCCGGCCACGCTTAAGGCGCCGTCCACGGTCAAGGTGCAGGGCGCGGTGTTTGATGCGAGTGCCGTGACCGACCCGCACCAATTGGATGAGCTGTATGTGTTCTTCCACGCCAATGCCAAGCGCATTGGCCACCATGGCCGCGTGATGGTGCTCGGCACCGCGCCGGAACACTGCCAGGACTTGCCCCAGGCCATCGCCCAGCGCGCCCTTGAAGGCTTGGTGCGTTCGCTGGCCAAGGAGTTGCGGCGCGCGATCACCGTGCAGTTGGTCTACGTGGCCCCCGGCGCCGAAGCCGCGCTGGACAGCAGCCTGCGGTTCTTCCTGTCGCGCCGCTCGGCCTATGTCTCGGGGCAGGTGATCCGCCTGGAGGCACCGGTGGACGGCCAGGTCAGCGTCAATTGGGACAAACCCTTCGCCGGCCGTCGCGCGCTGGTCACCGGCGCTTCCCGTGGTATCGGCCTGGCGATTGCCCAGGTGTTGGCACGGGACGGCGCCCATGTGGTGTGCGTGGACGTGCCCCAGGCCCAGGCGTTGCTGCAACAGGCCGCGGAAAGTGTCGGCGGCTCGGCGCTGCCGCTGGACATCACCGCAACCGATGCAGCCTCGCTGTTGCAGGCCCACGTCAGCCAATACGGCGCCTTCGATGTGGTGGTGCATAACGCCGGCATCACCCGTGACAAGACCATCGCCAAGATGACCGAGGATGCCTGGCGCAGTGTGCTGGCCGTGAACTTAGAGGCGCCGTTGCAACTCAGCCATGCACTGCTGGACAGCCAGGGCCTGAACTCCGGCGGGCGCATCGTCTGCGTGTCGTCGATTTCCGGCATCGCCGGCAACCTTGGGCAGAGCAATTACGCCACCTCCAAGGCTGGCGTGATCGGCCTGGTGCAGGGCCTGGCACCGCGAGCGGCGGCGCAGCACGTCACGGTGAATGCAGTGGCACCCGGGTTTATCGAGACGCAGATGACCGCGAAAATCCCGCTGATGATCCGCGAAGCCGGGCGGCGCATGAACTCGATGTCCCAGGGCGGGCAACCTATCGATGTGGCCGAGACCATTGCCTGGCTGGCACACCCGGCGTCGGGCGGGGTCAACGGCCAGGTCATCCGTGTGTGCGGCCAAAGCCTGCTGGGAGCCTGAGTCCATGGACTACGTGACGCAGATCATTGACCCGCCGCCATCACGCACGCGCTTGCTGCTCGATGGCGTACGCGCCTTGCGCAAACCCAAGCTCGACGGTGCGCCCGTACTGCCCAAGGAACGCCTGGTGCGCTCGGCGGCGCAGTTGTCTGCCGCTGATATTGAAGCCTATGGCCGCGCCTGTGGTTTTCGCCGCGAGCAGGGCGTGCCGTTGTCCTACCCCCACGTGCTGGCGTTCCCATTGCACCTGATGCTGCTGACGCGGCCGAGCTTCCCGTATCCGGCCAGCGGCATGGTGCACCTGGCCAATCGCATTCGTCAGCACCAGCGCTTGCACCCAGGCCAGGCGTTGCGGCTGGAAGTGTATGGCGAGCGCTGGGTTGCCCATCCCAAGGGCCAGGCGCTGAGCATCGCCACCCGTGCGTACGGCGCCGACACACTGGTGTGGGAAAGCGACAGCCTGTACCTGCGCCGGGACGTCAAGGGCCCGGTGGGTGAACCGTGGGACGACGTATTGCCGCTGCAGGAAGACGGTTTGCTGCGTACCCAGCGCTGGGTGTTGCCGGCTGACTTGGGCCGGCGCTTTGCCAAGGTGTCAGGGGATTTCAACCCGATTCACACCTCGGTGATTGGCGCCAAGCTCTTCGGTTTTCGCCGCGCCATCGCCCACGGCATGTGGACCCTGGGGCGCGCACTCGCCGCGCAGCAACCGCCCGGCGGGCTGGACCAGGCCGAGGCGCATTGTGACTTCAAGTTGCCGATCTTCCTGCCTGGCCAGGTTGCTCTTTGGAGTCACCCGGTGACCGGCCCGCGCCGCGAATTCGAAGTGCGCAATTTCGCCGGTGACAAACCCCACATGCGCGGACTATTCATCTGGAAAGAGAGCGTGGAATGAGTGACTACAGCTTCAACCCGGCCCCGGTTCGTCGCGTCGCGATTATCGGCGGCAACCGCATCCCGTTTGCTCGCTCCAACACGGTGTACGCCCACGACAGCAACCAGGACCTGCTGGTCGCCGCCCTGCAGGGCCTGGTCGACCGCTACAACCTGCACGGCCAACGCCTGGGCGAATTCGCCGCTGGGGCGGTAATCAAGCATTCGCGGGACTTCAACCTGGCGCGCGAGTCATTGCTGTCCACCACCTTGTCGCCGGACACGCCTGCCTACGATGTGCAGCAAGCCTGCGGCACCGGCCTGGAAGCGGCCTTGCTGGTAGCGAACAAGATTGCCCTGGGCCAGATCGACGTAGGCATCGCCGGCGGTTCCGACACCACCTCCGACGCACCGATCGGCATCAACGAATCCCTGCGCCACACGTTGCTCGCGGCCAACCGCGCCAAGGGCATGGGCGCCAAGTTGCAGGCGCTGTTCAAGGTGCGGCCATCGATGTTTTTCAAACCATTGCTGCCGCGCAATGGCGAGCCGCGCACCGGTTTATCCATGGGCGAACACTGCGAAGAAATGGCCAAGCGCTGGCAGATCAAGCGCCTGGCCCAGGATGAACTGACCCTCACCAGCCATCAACGCCTGGACGCGGCCTACAAGCGCGGTTTCTTCGATGACCTGATCACCCCCCATCGCGGCCTGGCTCGGGACAATAACCTGCGCGCCGACGCGAGCCTGGAGAAACTCGCCGGCCTGTCCCCAGCCTACGACCGGCAAAACGGCACGCTCACTGCGGGCAATTCAACACCGCTGACCGATGGCGCCTCGGTGGTGCTGCTGGCCAGCGAGGAATGGGCGGCCGCGCACGGCTGGCCGGTGCTGGCCTATCTGCGTACCGGCGAAACGGCGGCGGTGAATTTCGTCGATGGTACCGAGGGCCTGCTGATGGCTCCGGCCTATGCGGTGCCGCGCATGCTCAAGCGCGAAGGGCTGAGCTTCGATGACTTCGATTTCTTCGAGATCCACGAAGCCTTCGCCGCCCAGGTGCTGTGCACGCTCAAGGCGTGGGAAGACGCCGATTATTGCCGCGAACGCCTAGGCTTGGATGCACCGCTGGGCGCCATCGACCGCGCCAAGATGAACGTCAACGGTGGCTCACTCGGTTGCGGCCATCCCTTCGCCGCCACTGGTGGCCGGCAATTGGCGGCGTTGGCCAAGATCATTCATGAGAACGGCGGCGGGCGCGGCCTGATTTCCATCTGCGCGGCGGGCGGGCTGGGCATTACCGCCATCGTCGAAAAGTAGCTCTATCAAAAACAACAACAAGGAGACTGCCATGAACGCTGTAAGCCTGGAACATACCGAACGGATCTGGTTGAACGCTTACCTGCCTGGCGTCCCGGCGGATATCGAGGCCGGCATCGAGGACTACCCGTCGCTGCGCGAGGTGTTCCTGGAGCACCTGGAGAAGTTTCGCGAGCGGGTGGCCTACGTCAGCATCGGCACCGAAATGACCTACGCCGACTGGCAGGTGCAAGGCTATGCCTTCGCCGCCTGGCTGCAGGGGCAGGGCGTCAAGAAGGGCGATCGTGTGGCGCTGATGATGCCCAATTGCTTGCAGTACCCGATCTGCCTGCTGGGCACGATCCTGGCCGGCGCGGTGGTGGTCAACGTCAACCCGCTGTACACCTCCCATGAACTCAAGCATTTGCTCAAGGACAGCGGCGCAGAAACCGTGGTGATCTTCGAGAACTTCGCGCAGACCCTGGAGAAAGTCATCACTGGCAGCAACGTCAAGCGCGTGGTGATCGCCGCCATCGGTGACCTGCTGGGTACCTTCAAGGGCGCGGCGATGAACTTTATCCTGCGTCGCGTGCAAAAACAGGTGCCCGCGTTCAATTTGCGCGGTTCGATACGCTTCAACCAGGCGTTGAAACAGGGCCGTGGGCTTAACCATTTCCCTGTGGAGATGCACCTCGACGACCTGGCCTTTTTGCAATACACCGGCGGTACCACCGGCGACGCCAAGGGCGTGATGCTCAGTCACCGCAATATCATCGCCAACCTGTTGCAAGCCAAGGCCTGGGTCGGTGACCAATTGGACCAGGACAAGCAGGAAACCAACGTCACCTTGCTGCCGCTGTATCACATTTTTTCGCTGACGGTGAATTGCCTGATGTTCATGTGCCTGGGCGGGCGCAACATCCTGATCGCCAACCCGCGGGACGTGAAGCGCGTGCAGATGATCCTGCGCAAGGAACGCTTCAACGGGATTGCCGGGGTCAACACCTTGTTCAACGGCCTGCTCGAGAACAAGGAGTTCTGCGCACGGGACTTTTCCGACCTGCGCATGGTGATCGCGGGCGGCATGGCCACGCACACGGCGGTGGCCAAGCGCTGGAAGGAAGTCACCGGGCTGCCGATCATCGAGGGCTACGGCCTGACCGAATGTTCGCCGGTGGTGAGCATCAGCCCGATCAACATTGCGCGCATGCGCGAGATGGAATTCACCGGCAGCATCGGTGTGCCGTTGCCGTCGACTTGGGTACGGTTTATCCGCGAAGACGGTGAGTTGGCTGAGGTTGGCGAGCAGGGCGAACTGCAGGTGCGTGGGCCGCAGGTGATGCAGGGCTACTGGAAGCGCCCGGAGGCCACCGCCGAAGTCCTCGATGCAGAAGGGTGGTTGTCGACCGGTGATATCGGCGTGATGGACGAGCGTGGTTACATTCGCCTGGTGGACCGCAAGAAGGACATGATCCTGGTCTCGGGTTTCAACGTGTACCCCAATGAAATCGAAGACGTGGTGGCGCTGCACCCTGGGGTAGGGGAAGTGGCGGCGATTGGGGTGGAAGATGGCGTGACCGGGGAGAAAGTGAAGATCATCGTGGTGCGCAAGGACCCGAACCTGACCCAGGAGCAGATCCTGGCGCATTGCCGCGAGTATCTGACAGGGTACAAGGTGCCCCGGTATGTGGAGTTCCGCACCACCGAGCTGCCCAAGACCACGGTCGGTAAAGTGCTGCGCAGGGCCTTGCGCTAGTTTGAACGTTTAGGTGAACCCACTGTGGGAGCTGGCTTGCCTGCGATAGCGGTGTATCAGTCACACCGCCATCGCAGGCAAGCCAGCTCCCACAGGTTTCGGCGGTGTGGTTTAGAGAGCGTTTACGGTTACCCAGCGTTCTTCCCTGGCCGCCACGCGAATCGCCGTCGCCAGCCGCTCAACTTCCCACGCCGCTTCAAAATCAGTGCCATCCGCACCTTGACCCGCCACGGCCATGATCAACTCCTGCACTTCCAGCGTCTTCAGCTCGTTGTACCCCAATTGATGCCCCGCCGCCGGGCTGAACGCTGCATAACCCGGCAGGGCCGGGCCTGCGAGTAAACGCTGGAACCCATCCTGGCCCGCGCGACACACCTGTAATTCATTCAAACGCTCCTGATCGAACGCCAAGGTGCCTTTCGTTCCGCTGATCTCGAAACTCAGGTGGTTTTTGTAACCGTGCTTGAGCCAGCTGCTGCTTACCGTCCCGCGTGCGCCGTTGGCGAAACGCAGCAGGGCGTGCACCTGGTCATCCACGGCGATGGTTTTGCGCTCGGCGCTATCTTTGACGGCAGGGCGCTGGCCGTGGACGGTTTGGGTATCGGCGCACACGCTCTGCACATCACCGACCAGATAACGCGCCATCGACAGTAAATGACTGCCCAGGTCCGCCAGGGCGCCGCCGGCATGTTCGACTTCGCAACGCCAGGACCATGGCGAGGTGGGGTCGGCCATGAAGTCTTCGCTGAATTCACCCTGGAAGCTGATGATTTCGCCGAGGTCACCGTTGGCGATTATCTGCCGCGCCAGCGTGATCATCGGGTTGTGCTGGTAGTTGTAGCCCACCCGCGTCACCACCCCGGCGGCACTGGCGGCGCGGCGCATGGCGTCGGCCTGTTCCAGGCTCACGGCCAGGGGTTTTTCGCAGTACACCGCCTTGCCAGCGGCAATGGCCGCCATCGCCATGGGGTAGTGCAGGTGATTGGGCGTGGTGATGGCCACGACGTCGACACTGGGGTCGTTGATCAGCGCTTGCCAGTCGCCATGGGCCTGGGCAAATCCCCAGGCTGTGGCGCAACGCTGGGCGCGTTCGGTGTCGGCATCGGCCAGGGCGGCCAACTGGAGGTGTACCGGCAGGTCGAACACCGCGCGAGCATTATTGAAAGCCAGGGCGTGGGCGCGGCCCATGAAGCCTGTGCCGATCAAGCCGATTCCGAGTGCACGCATCGTCGTGGTCCTTTGCATTATTATTTTCAGAAGGCCTATTAATGGAATATAAATTCTCTAATTTCAATAGATGGAATAAAAATTCATTAAGACGCCGACGATCAACCCCGCGAATGCAGCTATATTCAGGCGCTGACGAAAGGCCCTCAGTTAACAAAAGATAACGTAGCGCCGATTGTCAGACGATTCGAAAGCCCGATAGGATGGCCCCTGCTTCCTCCAGGCGCTCTAGATTGCAGGTTTCAAGGCCCCGGAAGGCAGGCGATAACAATAATAAATGGGAGAAAGGTCTATGAGTGAGCCTGTCATGGGTTGGGTTGTTTGCCGCCCACGCGCCGCACGCAGGGTTGCGATGCTGGCCGCAGCGCTCTCGCTGTTTGGACTGGGGGTAGCGTCAGCCGCGTTGTCCACCTCCGTCCAGGCCGCCAGCGATACCACTTTTGCGATTGAATCCCCCAAGGCCGCCAAAGGCCTGATGATCGACGTGGTCCACGCGGGCAAGCGCCTGGTGGCGGTCGGTGATCGCGGGCATATCCTCTATTCCGATGACCAGGGCAACACCTGGACCCAAGCCAAAGTCCCCACCCGGCAATTACTCACGGCGGTGTTTTTCGTCGATGACAAGCAGGGCTGGGCGGTTGGCCATGATGCGCAAATCCTTGCCAGTTCCGATGGCGGTGCTACTTGGACCCAGCAATACCAGGACCTCAAGCGCGAAGCGCCTTTGTTGGATGTGTGGTTCAACGATGCCAGCCACGGCCTGGCCGTGGGCGCCTACGGTGCGCTGATCGAAACCACCGACGGCGGCAAGAGCTGGAATGACGTCAGCGACCGCCTCGACAACGAAGACCAGTACCACCTCAACGCCATCGCCCACATCAAGGACGCCGGCCTGTTTATCGTCGGCGAGCAGGGCTGCATGTTCCGCTCCAGCGACGACGGCCAGACCTGGGAAAAACTCGAAGGTCCCTATGAGGGCTCGCTGTTTGGCGTGATCAGCACAGCGCAACCGCAGACCCTGCTGGCTTATGGCTTGCGCGGCAACCTGTACCGTTCCACGGATTTCGGCAGCACTTGGGAACCCGTCGAATTGAACGCGGCGCGGGGAGCGCTGGAGTTCGGCCTGTCGGGCGCGACCTTGCTGGATGACGGTGCCATCGTTGTCGTGGGTAATGGCGGCAGCGTGGTGGTCAGCCATGATGATGGACTGACCTTCAGCGTGTTCAACCGTCCGGACCGTATTTCGCTGTCGTCCGTCACGGCGGCAGGCAACGGCAACTTGATTCTGGCGGGGCAGGGTGGCGTTCGCGTCGCCGCGCCCAACGGCGCCGAACTCGTAAAACAATAATAAGGGCGGGGAAAGAATGAGCAGTCATCACAACGATAAAGCGACCTTTCTTGAGCGCCTGATCTTCAACAATCGCCCGGCAGTGATCGTGATCTGCCTGCTGGTGAGCATCTTCCTGTTCTGGCAGGCGACCTTGATTCGCCCGTCCACCAGCTTCGAAAAGATGATCCCTCTCAAGCACCCCTTCATCGAGAAGATGATGGAGCATCGCAACGACCTGGCCAACCTGGGCAACACCGTGCGCATCTCGGTGGAGGCCAAGGACGGTGACATATTCACCCAGGAGTACATGGAGACCCTGCGTCAGATCAACGATGAGGTGTTCTACATCTCCGGCGTCGACCGCTCGGGCCTCAAGTCGCTGTGGAGTCCCAGCGTGCGCTGGACCGAAGTGACCGAAGAAGGCTTTGCCGGCGGTGAAGTGATCCCGCAGAGCTACAACGGCTCGCCGGCAAGCCTCGACCAACTGCGCAACAACGTGCTCAAGTCTGGCCAGGTCGGGCGCCTGGTGGCCAACGACTTCAAGTCGAGCATCGTCGATATTCCGCTGCTGGAGTCCTACCCGGACCCGCAGGACCAGGGCAAGTTACTGGCCCTGGACTACCGCAAGTTCTCCCACGAACTGGAAGACAAGATCCGCGACAAGTTCGAAGCCCAGAACCCCAACGTCAAGATCCACATCGTTGGCTTTGCCAAGAAGGTCGGTGACCTGATCGACGGCCTGGTGATGGTGGTGATGTTCTTCGGCGTTGCCTTCATCATCACCTTGATCCTGTTGCTGTGGTTCACCAACTGCCTGCGCAGCACCGTCGCGGTGTTGAGCACCACGCTGGTGGCGGTGATCTGGCAGCTTGGGCTGATGCACTTCTTCGGGTTCGGCCTCGATCCGTATTCGATGCTGGTGCCGTTCCTGATCTTCGCCATCGGTATCTCCCACGGCGTGCAGAAAATCAACGGTATCGCCCTGCAATCCAGCGAGGCGGACAACGCCCTGACCGCCGCGCGGCGCACCTTCCGGCAACTGTTCCTGCCGGGTATGATCGCGATCCTGGCCGACGCCGTGGGTTTCATCACCCTGCTGATCATCGACATTGGCGTGATCCGCGAGCTGGCGATCGGTGCGTCCATTGGCGTGGCGGTGATCGTGTTCACCAACCTGATCCTGCTGCCGGTGGCGATTTCCTATGTGGGCATCAGCAAACGCGCCATCGCCAAGAGCAAGAAAGACGCGAACCGCGAACATTCGTTCTGGCGCCTGCTGTCGAACTTTGCCAACCCGAAAGTCGCACCGATCTCCATCGCCTTGGCGTTGGTCGCCTTTGGCGGCGGCCTTTGGTACAGCCAGAATCTCAAGATCGGCGACCTGGACCAGGGCGCGCCGGAACTGCGCCCCGACTCGCGCTACAACAAAGACAACAACTTCATCATCAGCAACTACTCCACCAGTTCCGACGTATTGGTGGTGATGGTCAAGACCAAGGCCGAAGGCTGCTCGCGCTACGAAGCGATGGCGCCGATCGACCAGTTGATGTGGAAGATGCAGAACACCGAGGGCGTGCAGTCGGCGATCTCGCTGGTGACGGTGTCCAAGCAGATGATCAAGGGCATGAATGAGGGCAACCTGAAATGGGAAACCCTGTCGCGCAACCCGGATGTACTGAACAACTCCATCGCCCGCGCCGATGGCCTGTACAACAACAATTGCTCGCTGGCGCCGGTGCTGGTGTTCCTCAACGACCATAAGGCGGAAACCCTCGACCGCGCCGTGCATGCGGTGCAGGACTTCGCCAAGGAAAACAACCAGGACGGCCTGGAATTCATCCTCGCCGCCGGTAACGCCGGGATCGAGGCGGCCACCAACGAGGTGATCAAGGAGTCGGAGCTGACCATCCTGATTTTGGTGTACCTGTGCGTGGCGACCATGTGCATGATCACCTTCCGCTCCTGGGCGGCGACCCTGTGCATCGTGTTGCCGCTGGTGCTGACCTCGGTGTTGGGCAACGCGCTGATGGCGTTCATGGGCATCGGTGTCAAGGTCGCGACCCTGCCGGTGGTGGCCCTGGGCGTGGGGATTGGCGTGGACTACGGCATCTACATCTACAGCCGCCTGGAAAGCTTCCTGCGTGCCGGTCTGCCGCTGCAAGAGGCGTACTACCAGACGCTCAAGTCCACCGGCAAAGCCGTGCTGTTCACCGGCCTGTGCCTGGCGATCGGCGTGTGCACCTGGATCTTCTCGGCGATCAAGTTCCAGGCCGACATGGGCCTGATGCTGACCTTCATGCTGCTGTGGAACATGTTCGGTGCCCTGTGGCTGTTGCCGGCACTGGCGCGCTTCCTGATCAAGCCCGAGAAGCTCGCGGGGCAGAAGGGCAACTCGTTGTTCGCCCATTGAGTCGGCAATCACCCTGTGGGATTCACTCACTCCCACAGGGCGTGCTTTACGCTGATGTCATTGAGTCGCCGAGGGCAGCGGGGCGATTTTCAGGAACAGGTTGTCCAGCGGTGGCGTGATCAGCACATAAACGATCTTCCTGACCGGCGCACTGCCGGGGGTCTTCTGGTTGGCCAGGTAGGCTTGTACGTGCGCCTTGAGCAAGTCCTTCTGGGTAAACTTGCGTTGCTCCGGCAGCTTTAAATGCGCACGGGTATAGCTGGCCGGCGGAGCGTCGGCGGTGCGGTAGTGGAAATGGGCGTACCACAGCACCACGGGCGGCTTGGCGGTTTTGTCATACACCGCATATTCGGTGAAAAAATCACCGCTGAGTGTCGGTCGGTCGGGGTCGGACGGGCTGGTGAGGTTGATGTCGATCTCACCATGCTCCCATAGGTAAGTGACGCTGTCGGCGGTGGGTAGTTGCTTTTTGTAGGCGCGACTGCACGCTCGCTGCGCGATGCGCGTCAGGTCTCTGGCGTGTGCACGGTACTCATCCACCAGGTCTTGCGTGGCGGGTTTGTCTTTGTGATCTCGGACCAGTTCATCGGCCAAGGCGGTCAGTTTCCGGGCGTGGGTCGTGAGCAATGTGTCCCAGGTATCCGGGTCGACTTCTTCCCGGGTGGCTTCTTCATCCACCAACAGTTGCTCGGCTGCCACTTGTTGCTCGATACCCTTGCGTTGACTGATCAGCTCCCGGCCTGATTCCCTCACCTGCGCCAGCGTGCGCACCGCCACGTCCGGCTCGGGTTCTACACGTACGCTGCGTGTCGTCTCCACCCATTCATTGTCTTGCCGGTCATAGGTGGCGAGGGTGTGGCCTGTTATCGGCTCGCTGATGGTCAAGTGTTCGTGGGCAATGTGCTCGTTGGCCGGCTGTAGGTCGCCGATCAGATAAGCTTTACGGCGAGTCTTGAACACGCGTTTGGTGGGGGCCTTGGGGCGCAGGGTTTTCGACAGCGGCAGTTCAACCTCCAGTTTTTCTTGTAAGCGCACCACCGTCTCCAATTCACCCTCGGCTAGGGCGCAGGCGTATTGCAGTCCCTTCAGAAGCCGTGCCGATGAGCCAAGTAGACGCTTGGATCTGAGCACATTGAGTGCCCGCAGGGCATTTTCATAGCGCCGGTATGTCTCGATGAGCGTTTCGTAAACACTGCGCTGGTCGCTCAGTGAGTAGTCGTTGCTGCTGCGTACGTCGATATGGGAAAGCAGGGTTTGATTGAGATCACGCTCTGTCAGGAGTTCGTAGTAGAGTGCCTCCTGTGGCCGCATCGGCTCAATCGATAAGTCGAAACTTGCCCATGCCAGCGGGCGTAATGCATTAAGTTTCAGGTTCGCCACGAAATAGTATTGTGGGGTAATGATCGCGTTCATCAGGCGGTTGCGTATCGCACGTCCCCCGGTAGAAAGCCGCTCCAACTGTTCAGACAGGGTTTCCAGGGTAGAGGTGGCATTTGCCATTCGCTGCCAGGTGTCGGCGGCCTCGATAGAATTAGCGACATGTTCGTCAAATGCGGTACGGTCACCCCAAAGTGTATTCAGATGCGTGCGCTTCAATAGATCGTACAGAGGTTCGCCGCTCTTGGAAGTGAACAGGTCGTTCAACCACCCGCGCTCATATTCGTAGAGCGCAAATGTGCCCTCCCAGGTGTTCTCGAGCATTTTTTCCAGATCCTGGACGTGAGCGCCGGCCCCTGCAACGTCTTTGAGTTCCTGGCCCAGGCTGAACGCTTTTTGCCGTGCCGCCAATAGGTGTGCGGACTGTTCTGTGAAGGTGTCCAGCAATGTCCGGTAGTAGCCCCGCACCCTTGCGTAGTCGCGCATCTCCATTTGGTGCCGCGCCTCCAGAGCGGGAAGCCGGTCGGCGGTAGCACTTTGCAGGAGCCTCCACACCGATCTCAGTTTGCGTCTTTGTTCTGTCAGAGTCTTGTACCAGGTGTTCAACTGCGCAGCCGATTGCTTGCAAGGCGGTTCCAGCTGCTCCCGGACCTCCACCGCAAGCGAGTCGATGGCGGCAAGCAGCTCACGTTTTCGTTCCAGGTTTTTCGCGCGCAACGCGGCCAGCCGCTTCGGGCCGCCGCCTGCCAGCTTGAGCCCGCGATCCAGGGTCCAACCGCCTTTGCCGTCGGTTTTGAGCAGAATGCCCGGACGCGCTGGTTTCTCGGGGTGAAGGATGTACACCTCGCCAACGCCTGGGACGATTGTCACCCTGAACAGCAAGCCGCCCACTGAGGCATGCCATTGTCCGTTGATCAAGTACAGGCCCTTGTAGACGCCGGCTTGGGTCGGAACGGGGGCGGGGTCGGGCCAGCGCACGTTGTAGGCCAAGAGTTTTTCCAGCAGGGCTGCGCACGCGGTGTCACTGGCCAGTGAGCGATCGAAGTCAAGCACGGTGCGACCGTCACCCGGCGGCTCGGCGGGCAGGCCGATCGCCCCGCGCTGGATCACGGCTTTGGAGGGTAGCCCCAGGGTGGACTGTGGGCGTTCCAGCCCCCTGCGAGCAGGTGCCGGTTCGACGCGTGTTTCGTCCGGCCGTGGATGTACAGGCTCGTCGCCGGGCACTCGCGGGTGAAGCAGTAGCATGCTGATGTTCATCAGCAGGTCGACCCAGGCCAGCTCCCGGGCAGTAGGGTCTCTACTTTCCAGCGCTGGTAAATCGTGCTTGAGTCCGACCAGCAGTTGCAGCAGCCAACCTACAGCGGCCATTGGCCCGCGCACAGCCATCAGCAACGTATTGAGGCCCAATTGCAGGCCTTCCACGATCAGCGCCCATCGGCTCTCGGAATTGGAAGTCGACTCGCGTTCAGCCTGGTTGAGCAGTTGGTGGGCCTGGCAATTGAACAGGTACTCCATCAACGTTCCGGCATCCTGTGCCTGGTGGATTTCATTTGCGCTCTCATCATTCCCGCTCGCCAGCGTTGCGGGGTCAGGTTTGCGCGGCAGATCAAACTCAGATCCCAGGCCGATGCGCACATAGTGCGGCTCGGTGAAGCCACCGTTGCTGTAAATGGGCCTGGCGCTGTCTGACAGCCAGGTCAATACGCTGTCTTGCAGTTCACCCGGTTGGACGATGGCTGCCAGCAGGGCGTCGCGGTCGGGGAATTCCTGTAGCGATTGTGAGTAGGCAGGCCGGTAGAGCAGGTGCGGGCCTGTGCCGGTGTGTTTGGGCTCGATGATGAACATGTTGTCTACCACATCCGCGGTTGCACCAGGCTTGCGCACAAATGCGAGCGGGCGCAGGACGATCTCATCGTTGTCGACCCAGCGTTGCGAACGACTGGGTTTGAAGGCCGCCCTCACACATCGAAACCCTCGTTGCGTCAACCCGGCTTCGCCGCGAATTTTATGTTCAAGTGCCTGAATGCTCAGTTGCACCGGCCGTTGGCGGCAGAACAGGCGCTGGCGCTTTTTCGCTGCGATGGTGTCGGTCAGCAGGTGTTCACGCAGGTAGTTGGGATAATTGCGCCCAATATCGACGCGCTGGACCAGCTGCAGAATAGCGTCGGGCGTCAGCCACGCCTCTATCTCACGGCCGCCGGTATGGCGCACCGTCATGCGTCCTTTGGGGCGGCCGGCAAGATTTTTCAGCGCCAAGTCAAGCAGGCTCATGGATACCCTCTCGATGTAGCCGCCCTCCAGGTTGCCAACCGGCACGTGGAAGGTCAGTTCCAACTCGCGGGCGTTGTACCCTGAAGCCAACGCCTCTTCGCTGCAGGTGCGTTCGCCGTGCAGGTGCGTGTTGCGCTCCAGGCACAGCTGATGGTTGAGGTGAAGGGCCGCATAAGTGTCGATGGCGTCCAGCTCATTCAGGTCCGGATCACCAAGCGCCTCGTTTTTCAGGGCCGTTTGCTCGAGCAGGCATTGGTGATAAGCGAATCGATCCACTGGGTTAGCGTCGCGCAGCCAGGTCGGCAGTGCGGCATCTAGACGGGCTTGGGGCGCGAATGTCTCGGCGCTCAGTAAGTGTGAGGGGTCGGTAATTGAGGCAAATTGCGCTTGCAGGTGCTCTACGTTGGTCACACCGGGGAGCTTGACTGCGGCGAGATCGTCCAACTGTTGGTTGAGTAGCAGTGCCGCCTGGATTTCGAAAATATCGCCGTCGGGTTCATACAGTTGCCAGGTGACGCGGTCGGCGCTAAAACGCGCTTCCATGCGTTCAGCCCAGGCACGTCCGAAGGCATCCACGTTGGCAAACGGCAAGACCTCGCCCGAAACAGTACAGAGCAGGGTACCCGTGTTGCTCACAACCAACAGGTCTGCGGCCTGCAAGGTCAGGGTAGTCTGGCCCTGTTGAAGGCAAGCAGCGGGGGTGTACGCATAGACGAATGTGCCAGGCTCTGACTGGCTTGCACGGGTTTGCCGGTCGGGATAGCGAGTCAGCAGGCTGAGCGCCGACAATTGCTGGGAAGTGGCGTCGACGTTGCGCAGTGTCGACAGGCGCAGTTGGCTTTGCAGTACTGTCGCCAACCACTTCCAGCGGCTGCCACCGGCATCGCTGTCTTGGCCCCAGTACGCGGCCAGCGCGTCCTGAAAACCAATAAACAGGATCAGCGGCAGCTCATGAATAACCGCCTCAATCACTTGAAGGTCATAGTCGTGTGGGCTTTCAGCTTGATAACGCAGTCGAGTTCCGGTGGCGTCGCTCAGGTAGCAATCCATGCCGTGCCGGGTTGACACGTCTGGATAGCGGCCATCGGCAAGATGTTCCAGTGCTATGTCTAATAGCGGCAGCAGGGCACGGCCGCCACCGTCTCGGGGCTGCGCCAAGCGCAGGTCCGAGATGGGGTGCGTCAATAGCGGGTACTTTTCCTTCAGGTTGTCCGACAGCATTTGCGCTGTAACCGAGCGCAAGGTGGGGCGCGTTCGAAACTGCTCGGCGACAGTTTGCTGGATCAGGTTGGTTGCACGGGCATGGCTTGGAGTAGGCATGGGTCGTTCCTTAACGCTGGCCTTGTAAGTAGCCACGCAAGGTAGTGCTCAATGGCGCACAGGGTGTGGTAGCTCAGTACCTCGGGATACGGCCAAGCGTTGTCGCCAGTAGTGCCTTCAGACCAATGCCGCGCTCATCACGGCATTGGTCTGAAAGGGGGTCACAGCTTCAAAAACAGCTTTTCATCCAGTGGCGCTGTGATCCGGGCGCGGATGATCTTTTCTATCTCTTTTTTGTCGTTGCCCGCCTTGGCGATCAGCGACGTTTGCGTCTCATAGCGCTGGGACGGGATTTTCAGGTGCGCCGCAGTGTATTCATTGCGCGGCGTCGCAGCGTTCGGGTAGTGAAAGTGCGCGTACCACAGCACCTTGTGCGAACCCTTTTCCCGCACCGTATACTCGGTAAACACATCGCCGGATTTCGAAGGAATTGCGCGTTTGACCAGGTTGATGTCGACGAAGCCGTGCGTCCAAAGGAAGTCGACGTTTTCCTGTCTCGGTGTTTGGACTTTATAGCCGTCGGCCGTATGCTGACGTCCCTCTTGCAGCAGCTCATCGGACTTTGCGCGCCATTGGGCGACTAACTCCTTTGTGCCCGGCTTGTCGCCAAGCTCGGTTTCAACTTGATCGGCCGTTGCCTTGAGCCTGTTAGCCAAGCTCTCGCACATGTCGTTCCAGTCAAGTGGGGTAACGCCGTCGCGTCTTGTTGGGTCTTTGAGCTTTTTTTTCTGAAACGCGATCCTGCGTTCGTTGTCGATGCTGTCGTCGATGATTGCCCTCACTTCGTCTTTATAGGTATTCAGGGACTTGGACGGTCGGGGCGGCGTAGCGGCGGGGGGTTCATATGCAACTTGCCTGACCCATTCACGCTGGGCCGGGTGCTCGTTATAAGTCGCAATAGGGTGTCCGGTTTTCGGGTCCAGCACATCAATGACATTATTCTGACCCTCCGTGGGGGCACGCAATGTCCCGATCAGAGTTTGCTTGTCCCGCGTGTTGAAGACTCGCCGTTTCGAGTCTTTTTCCGGCTTGTCGGCGCGCTTGGGTAATACGGGCGACAAACCTTGTTCTTCGCGCAGTGCATCGGCCAAGTCGGCCCTGGCCTCATCGAGGACTTCAGTGAGGCGTTGGACGAACAGTTGGCGGTATTCGTCGCGAAAAACCTCGGGGTGAAGTTCTTGCAAGGTCTCAAAGTCGTTCAGTGACTGTTCGTAGGTGTCGATCACCGTGGTCAATGCAGCCTTGCGTTCAGTGAGCGTGTAGCCCTGATATTCGTGTTGATCAAGGAAGGTTTGGTTGACGAGCCTCAGGTTGGCCGATTGCAGCCGCGCCTTCAAAAGGACCCCATAGTTTGACGGCACGTCAGCGCTTCTGATGATGCTCAACTCCTTGAGGTTGGCCATGATGGACAGCTGCGAGGCTTTAGCTTCGATGGACGGTGCAACCTGCCTCCGCTCGCTGAGGAACTTCTCGGCGCTGTGTCTGGCGGAAGGCGAATCGTTTTTCCATTTTTCGAGTTGGGCAGCAAGTGCTTGCTGGGACCTCCAAATACCTTCGCGGTCCTGATTGATGATCTTGAGGTTTTCAATCGCCTCATCGTAGGTAGCTTTTTCTGCGCCTGGCCCGGCCCGACGCATCATGTCGGACAAGGGCTCACCGCTGAGACTGATTTCGGTAGTGTGATTGTTAAGTCGGGCGTAAATGTTATTGACCAGCAACAAGTCCGCCATGCTCTTTGAATATATCAACGAGCGCATGGCCTTGAACTCGGTGAGATCATCGATCGCACCGATTTTTTTCGGGGTGATGATTTCGATGGCTCTTTCGTTGCTGGCGATATCGGCTTGGGCCGCCCTCTCCAGGTCGCGAAGACCCTGGTCAATCTTCAGTCTGAGTTGACGCGTAGATTGCAATTGTTCTGCATAAGGCGCGGCGTATTGGCTGGCTGTGTCACCTTTGTTCAACCCCCATTGCACCATGAGTTTTTTTCGTGCGGTGGTGAATGCATCGAGATCTTCATTGAGCGCCCGAACGGCTGCCAAGAAAGTTTTTTGGGTTTTTCCGCTTTCCAGGAGGCTTTGCTCGTATTGGACGACCACCTGTTCCCTGGCCATGGCGTTTTCCCTGACCATGTCTTTTATGCCCTTGCGCTTGGGCATGCCTCCCCTTAGCTTGGGGCCGATATCCAGGCGCCATCGGCCGTCTGGGCCGGACTTCAATGATGGCCCTGTACGTGCCTTGTTTTGCGGGTCGATGATGAAGGTGCCGTCCAGGTCCCGGGCCACCCGGAACCATAGGTTGTCGATGTGTGCATACAGGTGGTTGTCGATGCTGAAGAGCCCCTTGCTTGCCCCGTCGTTGATCGGCTCTGCGCCCGGCGCCGGCGCTGTGACGCTGAACGAGTCAATATGGGCACGTTGGGCGGGCGTCAGCTCGCGCGGGTTGGAGAAGGCGAAGTCGAACAGGGTATGATCGTTGCCCACTGTCAGACCGTTTTCCTGGGGGGCAGCCTGCTGAACCGACACATTGACCGTCGTGGGGGCGGTAGCTGCGTCACGACGCAAGGGAATCGATGCCTCGGGACGATCGATAAAACGCGAGCCGCGGGTGGGCGTGGTCGGACTCACGTGACCCAGCGACAGGGCCACATTAACCAGTAGGTCGACAACCGCTGCGGAGTGGTCCTTGCCATTGGGTTCATTGATCTGCTCGAAATCATTTTCCATACTGGCCAGTTGCATCAGCCAACCAGCCATCGCGCCGGAGCCGCGTAATACCGGAAGCAATGTATTGAGCAACAGCAAGCCCACCTCCTTGAACGACGCCCAGCGGCTTTCGGTATCGGACGTGGATTGGCCGTTTGCCAGGTTGACCAGGCTGTGCGCGTTGGATTTGAACAGATGTTTGGCCAGGTCACCGGTCAACAGGTCCTGGCGCAAGGTACTGGCGGCGTCATAGCCATCGACCGCCAGGGTCGTCGGCGCCGCGGTGGCCGGTGGGTCGAACTCATTGAACAGGCTGTAGCGGGCAATATGGGGGATGTTGAAACCACCGTTGCCATACACCGCCCGCGTGCGGTGATCCGCAAGCCAGTTCAGCACGTTCTGTTGCAACGTGCCGGGTTGACGGATGGCCTCCAGCAAGGCTTCCCGGCTGGCAAACTCCTGCAGCGTCGGTTGCAGTTGGGGCTGGTAGAGGACATGTGGGCCTTGGCTGGCATCCAGCGGTTCGATCACGAACATGTTCTCGACCACATCCGGTGTCGCGCCCGGTTTACGTACAAACGCCAGTGGGCGCACGGTGATCTCCTGGCCGTCCACGCGTTTGGCGCCGGCCCCGGGCTGGAGAACCGCGTTGATATACTGATACCCGCGGGCGCTCAGGCCCGAATCGCCCTTGAGCTTCAATTCCAGCGCCTGCATGGCGAGCTGGATCGGCACCTGATCTATGAACCGCGCCTGGCGTTGCTGGGCAGCCTCGGTACCACTCAACAGTTCACGTTCCAGCAGGGCGGGATACTGCTTGCCGATGTCGACCTTGCTGATAAGGTCCTTGAGCATTTGCGGCAAGCTTGAGTCGACTACCTGTTGCCCGCGCACGTAGACGTCCATCTCGCCCTTGGGCAGGCCGGAAAGGTTCTCCAAGGCCATGTCAGTAAGGCTCATCTTCACCCGTTCGATGTACCCACTGCCCATGTTGCCCACGGCGACCTTGAACACCACCTCCACATCTTTGGCGGCGTAGCCTTTAGTGCTCAGCGCCAGGTCGAGTTGCTGCTGGGTATAGAGGCGTATGTCGGGGATACCGTCGAGGAAGGTGCGTCCTCCATTGCGCTGTACGCTGGTGGCGAGGGACGCGGTGAGGCGTTGGTAGGCAAAGCGTTCGGCGTCGCTGGCTTGCTTGAGCCAGGTGGGGAACTTGCTGGCCAGTGATTGTGCGTGCGACGTCGACGGCACCGGCGCGCCAACGAACCAGGGCGCGGTGGCGGTAGCGGCAGCGAACAGTTGTGCCAGGTCTTCAGGATTGCTGCTGGCTGGCAGCGTGACGGCGTCGAGGTTTTCCAGTTGTTGGTTGAGCATGATCGCGGCCTGGGTATCGAAGAGGTTGCCGTCGATCGCTCTGCGCTGCCAGGTCATCTGGTCGAAATCGAATGGCTGCGCCAATTGCTGGCTCCAGGCGCTGGCGAACGCTTCCAGCGAGGCATAGGGCGTGACCTTGCCTGCGGCGGTTGCGTGCAGGACGATGGTGCGCTCCCCGACCTGGCGCGTGATCAACAGATCGGCACTCAGGAGGGTGGTCTTCACTGCGCCCTTGCTCAACGTTGTGTCTATCACGTAGACCTTGGCCGCGTTGTCACCCGCCGCCTGCTGACGCTGCGCGGTGTCCGGGTAGTGCGTCACCTGGTCCAGCGTCTGGCGTTGGAGCTCATCCAGGCCGGGTTGTTCCAGACTGGCGATGCTCAGGGTTGTGTGCAACGTATCGCTGAGCCAGGACCAATGGCTGCTGGCCGGGTCTGTGCGGAAGGCGGCCTGGCCCCAATACTGGCTCAGCGCTTGGGCGAAGGCGCTTTTCAGGTTGGGCCGCAGGGCGCGTATGGCCAATTCCACCGTTGGCATATCCAGGAGGCGCGAGTGAAGACCATTGTCGTCGATGATTTTGAGGAACCTGAAGTGAGCGGTATCCATCCATTTGCAGGGCTCGCCATCGCGATCAGTGAAATCCAGGTCGGTGCCCGAGGCCAGGTGGTCAAGGGCCAGGTCGAGCAGAGGCGTCAATACGTACTGCAGGGGAGCGCCCTGGGTGGGGACGGCCAGCGAAGTCGTGGCGACATTGATATCCAGGGAGGGGTACTGGCTCTTGAGTGCATCGGTCAGCATTTCTGCGACCACCGAACGTAGCGTCGGGCGATTGGCGAAATGCGCGGCGACGACGTTTTCTGTTGTGCTTGCCGGCGCGATTGTAAAACGCGAGCTCAACGTCGGTTGGGCGATAGAGGCGCGTATTTGTGGGCGAGCAACCGTGGAGATTGCGGGTTCGGCTGGGGGGGCAAGCACGCCAGGAAGTGGGGGCGTGATGGGCAGGTTCACCGTATACGGGCGTGGAGTGGTTCTTACCGATTGCATGCAGACGCCTCCTTGGCGTGGGTGACAAACAAGTACGGCAGGAAAAATAACCGCCCATTCATGTAGGCGGGGCGACAATGCGTTATCAACTGTTTCGCCGCAGTGAACTCAGGCCGGCGAGCGCTTGGATTGGCGGGAGCTTGAGCCTTCTGTTTCCAGGTGTTTGCAGCCGCCCCATGGATGAAAGCGCGGCCCTACCTGCCATGCTGGGCTATCATTGGCGCTTTCCCGTAGACGATTGACTGCCATGACTGCCGAGACCCTGACCACTGTCCTTGAACACGCCGACATGCTGGAGATCGACGGCCTGCACGCCTTCGATTTCAGCCTGGACGCCGAGACACTACTGATCACCGCCATGGACGGCCGTGCTGAAAAGCGCTGGCGTTTCAGCCTGGAGCAGGTGCGAGCAGCCACCTTCGACGACACGCTGCAAAGCTGGACCCTGACCGGTGATTCGGGCGAGCACCGCCTGATCTGCCTGAGCGCGTTCACCGGCAACAATAACGACGAGGATGAAGCGGATGATGATGCGTAAATTCTGGCCCCTGCTGATGGCGGGCAGTGTCGGTGCGATGTCAGTGCAGGCTGCGCCGGCCGACACCTATGAACTGTTGGTGGGCAGCTACACCGCCGGCAGCAGCGAAGGGATCTATCGCCTGCAATTCGACAGCCGTACCGGTCGGTTCCAGGGCCCGCCAGTGCTGGCGGCCAAGGCTGCCAACCCGTCGTGGCTGACGATCTCCAAGGACCAGAAGCACCTGTTTGTGGTCAACGAGAATGGCCCCGGCCAGGAAGACCCGGTGGGGCGCGTGAGCAGCTACAGCATCGACCCGCAGAATCACCAACTGACCTTGATCAACCAGGTGCAGAGCCTGGGCAATGAACCGACCCATTCCAGCGTCGCCGCCGATGGGCGTTACCTGTTCGTGGCCAACTATTCGGTGCTGGAAGACCCGGGCGGCAGCCTGGCGGTGCTGCCGGTCGACGCCGCGGGCAAGCTGTCGCCCCCGGTGCAACTGAGCGGGCACCCGGCCAGCCGGGTAAACCCGGAGCGCCAGGCGTCCAACCATGTGCATTCGGTGGTGTCATCGCCGGATGGCAAGTATGTGTTTGTGCAGGACCTGGGCGCGGACAAGGTGTTTGCCTACCGCTATGACCCCAAGGCCAACCATGAGCTGCCCTTGACCTCGGCCGATCCGACCTCGGTGCAATTGCCGCCGGGCAGTGGCCCGCGCCACCTGTTGTTCAGCGCCGATGGCAAGCATGCCTGGCTGACCACCGAGATGAGCGCCCAGGTTGCGGTGTTCGACTACAACGATGGCGCGCTGACGCAGACTCAGCTGGTGGACTTCGCCGCCGGGCAGCCGGTGTCCGACAAAGCCGGCGCCGCGTTGCACGCTTCAAGCGACGGCAAGTTCCTGTATGTGAGCAACCGTGGTACGGCCAACCAATTGCTGGTGTTCAGCATCGACCCGGCCACCGCACACCTCAAGGAGTTGCAGCGTCGTTCGGTGGAAGGCGATCACCCGCGCGAGTTCAGCCTGGACCCGACCGGCAAGTTTTTGCTGATCGCCAACCAGAAGAGCAATGCAATCGTAGTGGTCGAACGTGACCCGAAGACCGGCCTGTTGGGTAAAACCGTGCAGACATTGCCGATCGATGCGCCCAGCGACCTCAAGTTCCTGGTGCGTCAATAAGCCACAGGCCCCGCATTGCGGGGCCTGAGCCTTTGTATTAATTCTATTAATAGCGGCTACTGTTTCAAAGCATTTCTAAGGCTCGGCCCCCGGGCGTAAGTTTGGTTCCAAGGCCTTCCCCGGCCACTCAACCAAACGAACACAAGGGTTACCGACATGAATCTGAATCTCTTCTCCATCATCGCCGCTTCTGCTGTTTCCGCCACTGTTGCACTGCCAGCTGCGGCCAGCGTGGAAGTCACCGGCAAAAAATCCAGCACCAGCGCCTACACCCAGAAATACCTGCAACAAAGCGCTAACTTCTACGCCGCGCTGGATCACAAAACCCAGCAATGAGCGTTGATTGACCCTGCACACCTGCAGACGCCAAACCACTGGAACGAAGCCTGGCTCGTTCGAGTGGTTTGGCGTTTGTGCATCTGCTGAATAAAAATGATTGATATCACATTGCCATGTGTTTAAATTTGGCGCTCAAATATTGACGCCTTCCCTGGAATCGACAGCATGGCACTCCGACTCGCCGCAGTAATCCTGTTCCTCTATTCCGCCCCCATCCTGTCCTCCGTGCAACCGGTGGACGGTGAGCCGGAGCTGGCGCGCGAGCGATTGTTGAGCCTGGTCGAAGGCTGATACTGCCTTATGTGTGATGAGCCCGCTCACCACAACAGGCCTGCTTATCCCGGTTAATGCTTTGCCATTACACCGATGAACAACGGTGATTGCAGGAACGCGCCTAGCCAGCGCTGCAACCCAGGGTAGGGCGCACTGGCAAACCAATCCCGATCCACATGGGCAAACTGCCGCACAAACGGTGCCAGGGCCATGTCCGCCAGGCTCGGATGATCGGCCAGCAAATAGGCGCGGTCCGCCAGTAACCCCTCCAACTTCTGCAAGAACATCTCTCCCTCGGCCCGGTAATGCTCCATTGGAAATTGCGGGTAGCGTTCGGCGTACTTGTATCGATCCAAGTGATACTTGAAGCCTTGGTCGTTCTCGGCAATCAACGCCAATACCGCGGGATCACCCTGCAGCAGCCAGTCATCCGGATCGTGCCGGGCCAGCGCCCACTGCATGATTGCCAGGCTTTCGTCGATCACCTCGCCCTCCACACTCAACACCGGCACCGTGCCCTTGGGCGAGAGTGCCAGCATCTCGGCTGGCTTGGCCTTGAGGCTCACCTCGACGATACGTACCGGCACGCCGGCGTAGCGCAGGGCCAGGCGTGCCCGCATCGCGTACGGGCAGCGCCGGAACGAATACAGCACCACTTCGTTCACTTGACCTCCAGGGTACTCAGGCCATTGCCCTGGCGCTTGACCTGAATTTGTACCGGAATCCGTTCGTGCATTTCCTGCACGTGGGAGATCACCGCCACCTTGCGCCCTTGGGCCTGCAAGCCGTCCAGGGCGTCCATGGCCAATTGCAGCGATTCCGGGTCCAGGCTGCCAAAGCCTTCATCGATAAACAGCGACTCGATCTTCAGTGTGCTGGAGGCCATCGACGCCAGGCCGAGTGCCAGCGCCAGGGACACCAGGAACGTTTCGCCGCCAGACAACGAATGCACCGAGCGCAGCTCATCGCCCATTTCCGTGTCCATCACCAACAGGCCGAGCATGCTGCCGCCGCGTTTGAGACGGTAGCGACGCACCAGCTGGCGCAGCTGCACATTGGCGTGGTGCACCAGCAGGTCGAGGTTGTAGGCCTGGGCGATCTTGCGGAAGGTGTCGCCGGTGGCCGAACCGATCAGCGCATTCAGGCGGGCCCAGCGCTGCCACTCGTCATAGGCCTTGGCGATCTGCTCGGCGAAGGCCTGGTTGGCGTCCTGGCGGCGCTGGTCTTCGGACTGGCGCGCACGTAATTCGGCGCAACGTTTCTCGCTGTCGGCCAATTGCTGGTTGAGGACGGCCAGGGCACTCTCCAGTGCCTCGGCGTCGAGATTGCCGTTGTGCAAGGCCTGGTGGTCGGCGAGACGTTGCTCTCGTTCTTGCAGCAAAACCTTGGCCTGTTCGACGGCTTTTTCGCTGTGCTGCAGCTGCTGGCGCAGTTGGCTGACCTGGGCGTCATCGTAGCCGAGCAAACGGTTGAGGCCTGCGTCGTCAAGTTCCGGGTGCAGGGCGCGCCACTCGCTGATGCGGGTGTCGAGGGTCTGTTGCTCGGCCTGCAAGGCCTGTTCGCGTTCCTGCTGGGACTTGAGGTCGCCGGCCAGTTGGATCAGCGCGTTGTGGAGCGCTTGCAGTTGTTTGTTGGCATCGGCCTCGCTGTCGCGCGACTGGGTCACGGCCTGATCCAGGTGATGCTGCCACTGCTCGGCAGTGCTGTGCTCGCCGAGCAATGCGCTGAGCTTTTCCTGGCCGGCCTGTTGTTGTGCAGCCAGCTCGGTAACCTGCTGAATCAGTGCGTCGCGTTGTTGCTGGCGATGCTGCTGATGGGTCTGTTCTTTCTCGATGACCTGTTGACGCTCTTGTTGCTCGGCCAGCTCATCACGTTGATGGCCCAGCTGTTCAAGGCGCTGGCTGACCTGCTGGTCCAACTGCATGAACGTGGCGGCTGGCTCGGCGCGCAGACCTTCCAGGGTATCGGCAGGCAACAGGCCGGTGAACGCGTTCAGTTCCTGCTCCAGGCGTTCGCGGTCGCTGGCCAGTTCACGCTGCTGGTCCACCAGCAATTGACGCGACTGCTGGCTCGCTTCCTGGGCAGCCTGCAATTGTTGCTGCAAGCGGCCGGCATTTTGTTGCAGGTTGAGCAGGGCGCCTTGACGCTGCTCGTCCTGAGTGATGCTCTGGGTCAGTTGGCTCAGTTGCTGGTCAAGCCAGGCGCTGCGTTTGGCGGCGTCCTGGTTGAACAACGCGGCGGCCAGCGGGTGCGCATCCAGGCTGGGTTTGAGTGCTTGCTGTTGCGTCGCCAACTGCTCCTGCTGGTGCAGGTATTCCTTTTGTTGGGCGATCAGGCCACCCACTTCACCGCGCAGCTCGGTGAGTGTCTCCTTGAGGGTATCGACGGCTTTCTGCGCCGTGGCTTCTTCGTTTTCGTCATGGCGACCGAGGCTTTGCAGCAGGGCTTCGGGCTGGTGGTACGGGTGTTCATGGCTGCCGCACACCGGGCAGGGCTGATCGTCCTGCAACTGCTCGCGCAATTCCTCGACGCTCGCGCTGCGGGCCAGGCGCTGGCGTTCCAGCAGTTGCTTGGTCACGGTCAGGGTCTGTTCGGCAACGGTCAGCTCAGCTTTGGTCTGCAGGCCGGTCTGGTTCAGTTGCTCGCGCTTTTGTTGAGCATCGGTGAGCTTTTGCGTCAGTGTGCTGGCGTGCTGGTCCAGTTGCTGCTGGCTGTCCCACAGGCGCGTCAGGTCTTCGAAGGCGCGCTGCTGTTTGCGATTGTCCTGCAGCAGACTGGCCAGCAACTGGATCTGCTCGGCCACGGCGTGGGGTTCGGCGCCCGCTTCCTGGTACAGCAGGTCCAGCGCTTCGCGTTGCTGGGTGAACTGTTCGGCGGCAAGGGTGGCGCGCTGTTCCAATTGCGGCAGTTCGGCCTCACCCTTGTTCAGGCGATTACCGATCAGCACCAACTGTTGCAGGCGGTCGCGGTAGGCGTTCCAGGCATCGCCCAATGGCGCGAGGGCGGCACTGCTCTCAAGCTCGGCACTCAGGCGTTGCAGGCGTTCGGCGACCTGGCCCTGTTTTTCCTGCAAACCGTTGAGCAGGGCCTGGCCTTCGGCGCAGGCCTGTTCGTGCTGCTGTGTGTCCTCGGTGCGCTTGGCCAGTGCCTGGCTCAAGTGGGCGAGGGTACTTTGCTGTTCAAACGCCTGGCGCAACAACGGCACGGCATCGCCCTGGTTTTTCAGGGCTTGCGCCAATGCGCTCTGTGCGGTGGCGAGCTGTTGCTGGGCTTGTTCCTGGCGGGCATGCAGGTCGGCTTGTTGTTGAATATGCAGCTGGATTTGCGCGGCCAGCGGGGTGAGCAGCGTGCTGAGTTCGGCCTGGCGGGCGAATTGATGACGTTGCGGTGCCAACTGGTCCAGGCGGCTCAGGTCCTGGCGTTGCGGCCCTTGGTTGTCCCAGTCGGACTGCGCGCGTTGCAGCTGTTCGTTAGCGGCGAGTTGGCGTTCCTGCCATTCACGCAGTTCTTTGAGCCAGGTGTGCTGAAGTTCAAGCTGCTTGAGTTGTGCTTGCTCGGCCTTGAGCTGTTGTTGCGCGGCGTCGAATTGCTGATCCAGTTCGGCGCGGTCCTCGGGTGCCAGGGGCATCACGCCGGTGGCCTGGTCCTGCAACTGCTTGTGGGCGTCCCTGGCCTCTTTGGCCTTGTCGAAGGCGCGCCGGCCGAGCTGGGTGTAGAGGGCCGTGTCAGTGAGTTTTTCCAGCAGTTCGCTGCGTTCGTTGTCGTTGGCCTTGAGGAAGGCGCTGAACTCGCTTTGCGCCAGCAACACGGCGCGGGTGAACTGTTCGAAGTTCAGGCCCAGGGCCAGTTCCAGCTGAGTCTTGTATTCGGTTTTCTGGCTGGCCAGCAATTGGTCGCTGTCCAGGTCCAGCAGGCTCTGGCGGCTGTTCTGCAACTTGCCGCTGGCCTTGTCGCGGGCGCGATTGGCTTCCCAGCGCGCACGGTAGCGACGGCCGTTGACGCCGACAAAATCCACCTCGGCATAACCGCCACCGGTGCCGCGCCGCAGCAGGGTGCGTGGGTCACCGATGGAAATATCGCTGTCGGCATCTGGCATCTTCGCCTGGCCGGTATCGCCCAGGCGTGGCACCGCGCCAAACAACGCCAGGCACAGTGCGTCGAGCAGGGTGCTTTTACCGGCGCCAGTTGGCCCGGTAATCGCGAACAACCCAGCACTGGCCAGGGGCTCGGCGGTGAAGTCGATCTCAAACGGGCCGGCCAGGGAGGCGAGGTTTTTCAGGCGGATGGCGAGGATCTTCATGGCTGTTCAGCCTCCTGTTGCACTTCCTGGAGCAGCACGGCGAAATCCTTCAAGGTCTGTTCATCCACTTCACTGCCGTAGCTGTCCTGCCAGGCACGGCTGAACAGTTCCTGGGGCGTGAGCTGGTCAAGTTCGATCAGGCGCTCATCGTCCGTGTCGTCGCTGCCGCGTTTGCCGGCGTACTCGGCGGCAATGCGCACCAGGCGCACGGCCTTGCCTTGCAGTGCGGTTTCGATCTGCTGGCGCAGGTCGGGCTGCGGCTCGTCGAGGCGCACGCGCACTTCCAGCCAGGGATGGCGCTGGGTTTCGGCGAGCAGGTCGACGTCTGGCAAGTCGGCCAGCGCCGTGAGGATGTCCGCCAGTGGGGCGGCTTCCAGGCGTTGCAGGTCGACCGAGCGGGGGATCAGGATCGGTTCGACACTTACCAGGCATTGGCCCTGGAACGTCACGTCGAGAACCTGGTGTTTGTAGCCGATTTCGGAAAATGACAGTGGAATCGGCGAGCCGCTGTAGCGAATGCGCTCTTCGCCATTGACCTTTTGCGGCTTGTGCAAATGGCCGAGGGCAACATAGGCGACACTTCTGTCGAACAGTTTGGCCGGTAACGCCTCGGCATTGCCGATGATCAGGCTGCGCTCGGAGTCTTCCGACACCGAGCCCCCGGCCATGTGCGCGTGGCTGATGGCGATCAGCGCCTGGCCTTTTTTGCGCTTGGCGTTGGCGGCGGCGATCAACCCTTCATGCACCTGGCCGATGCCGCGCAGGTAATCGTCACCCAGGTGTGCCCCCGTGACTTCCGCCGGGCGCAGGAAGGGCAGGGCCAGGCACCAGGCGGCGACCTTGCCCTTGGCATCCGGCAGCGGGATCAGCAGGCGTTCGGCGTCCAGCTGGCCGTCATCCAGCCACAGCACGCGGCCGAGCGCGTGGGTACGCAGGCGACGCATCAACGGCGCGGGCAGTTCGATCCGCGAGCCGGAGTCGTGGTTGCCGGCGATCATCACGATGGTCAGTTTCGGGTTTTGTTCATGGGCGCTGATGATGAAGTCATACAGCCGTTCCTGCGCCTTGAGCGGCGGGTTGACCGTGTCGAAGATATCGCCGGCGATGAGCAGCGCATCCGGCTGATGGTCCTTTAATTGGACCAACAGCCATTTGAGGAAACAGGCGTGTTCGAAGTCGCGTTCCTGGCCATGAAGGTTTTGGCCCAGGTGCCAGTCGGAGGTGTGAAACAGACGCAAGGCGAACTCCGTGGAAAAGATGAAAAGGAGGGGAGTTTACCTGTAAAAGCACACCTGGTGCCTGTGGGTGACACAGATCCAATGTGGGAGCGGGCTTGCTCGCGAAAGCGGTGTGTCAGTCAGTGCATTTTACCTGGCACACCGCTTTCGCGAGCAAGCCCGCTCCCACAGGGGTTACGCGTGCAGACAGTCCAGCGCTCGGTCGGCCAGGGCTCTGGCACTGTTGATCAGGTGCTCGGTGGCGCCCGCCATATGGCGCTGATCACTGCTTAGCGTTTGGGTGGTGCCCGCAGCGGTCGCGGCTGCGCAACGCAGCAGGTCGCAGATCTGGGCGAGGGCGTCTTCGAAGCTGAGGTCGTGGTGCACGGTGAAGGTGGGCGGTGGGCTGGGGACGATTTTGTTCATGAAAGTACCTACAGGGTTTGGAGCCATTCTTTTGCCGATCTCACACGTCAAAAGGTGGCAGCTATGTGCGGGGTGAGATACCGGATTTGTAGGCGCACCCGGCCAGACCGAAGTCTGCCCGCACACAGCTGCCATAGAGCATGTTGCTCGTGGCGCCTACAAATTCACGGGATCTCACACCCGATCACTGATGTGCAGTGACGGAGCGAAGGCTAGCCAGTGGAGTGAGCAGGCGCAAGGCCGTGGGATTGTCTAGGAAACTTCCTGCAAATTAAAGCGATATGGATTGCTGGCCTTTGACAATGCATGTCAACCAAACGATGGAGACCAAGTGTGGGAGCGGGCTTGCCCGCGAATGCGGTGTATCAGTCGGTGTATCTTTATCTGACACACCGTATTCGCGGGCAAGCCCGCTCCCATATTTTTGATGTGTGTGGTGTCAGGGAGGTTGCGGTTACTTAGGGTAGAGCGGCGGCAAGCTCGTGGTATCCGTCGCCGGGTCTTGTTCACGCTCAGCCACCGGAATGGCCTTGACCGCACGCCACAAGTCTTCGCCCAGCCAGAAATGCCCACTCTCGCTGTACAGCGCACCATTCAACCCATCCAGCGCATCCGACAGCGGCACGAACCGCGCCGCCATATCGGCCAGCGTTTCCGGCTGCTGGCGAGCCCAGGCGTCGAGGGCCTGGCGGGTGGCCTGCGGGTCATTGGCCTGGGTGGCACGCTTGAGGTCGTCGAGCAGGGTGCGTGGGCTTGGGCCGGTTTGCGCGGCGCGTTGCACAGCGGGTTGGCGACGCGCGCGCCACCAGAGGCCAAATCCCAGCAATGTGGTGCAGGCGAGGATCAATGTGCTCAGTTGCCACAGCCACAGGCGTTCATCATCCGGCGCGGTGATCACCGTTGGCGTGGCGGGGGTATCCACGGCCAGGCTCGGGTTGATGGCAACCTGCAGAGTGCGGGCCGGCAAGCTGCTGCGCTCAAGGTGGTCTTCGTGGGTGTTCCACCACACCACGTCCACGGCAGGCAGCTCCAGGGCGCCGGCGCGGTTGGGCACCAGGGCTTCGCGGTCTTCACGGCTGCCGATCAGGCCGCGGTCATTGGTCTGGTTGCCGAGCACCGGTTGGTCCGGGTAGCGGCGCAAGCCGCTGATGTCGGTGCTGGGCAGGGCCGGCAGTTGCGCGCTGGACAGGCCCTCGGCCTTGATCGTGAGGCTGCGGGTCAGCGAATCGCCGACCTGCACGTGCTCAGGCTCCGGGTTCCAGTTTTCGCTCAGGGTCAGGCTGCGCGCCGGCAACCAGGGCGTATCCGCCGGGTACAGCGCGGGTTTGGGTTTGACCACCAGGGGCAACTGCGCAGAGCTGACGTGGATCAGCTTGCCGGGCTTGGTGCCCTGCAGGGTGTTTTCCTGGGCCGGGCGCGACTCCACCAGCGTCGCGCTGAAGGTCTGTGCCGGGATCGCCAGGGTGCCGCTGTGCTGCGGGTAAATCGCATAGCGGGTTTCGATCACGCCATGGCGGATGCTGTTGATCACCTTCTCGTAGGTGCGCGACTCGCCCAACTGCTCCACGCGTGCATCGGCAATCTGCAAAGGCGTGAGGCTGCTGTCGTCATACAGCGACACCGAGTGGTACACGCGCACTGTCAACAGTGCCTGGGCCTGCACGTAGACGCTGGTCTGGTCGAGGTTGGCCTCGACAAACACCGGCGCCAGCTCGGCGGCGGTGTTCTGGCTGGCGGTCTCCAAGACTTGCAGGCTGATCGGCTGGGTCTTGTACTCGCCCACCTGCAGGGGTGGGATGACCACCGTGCCGTTTTCCTTGGGCAGCAGGGTGATGATCCAGCGTGTGGTGGCGTGGTTATCGCCACCCAAGGTGGTGAGCTGGTTGATCTGGCGGGTGCCGCTGACTTCGAACTGCGCATCCAGGGGCGCAAGGTCCGGCTTGCCGAACTGGGTGACATCGCTGGATTCCACCGTCAGTTCCACCGTTTCCCCGGAGTTGAGGCGGCTGCGGTCGACGCTGGCGGTCAGGTTCGCCGCCTGGGCGTGGCCTGCCGACAAGGCGAGCAGGAGCAGTAGGGTGGTGCGGCGGCTCATCGAGTCTTGTCCTGATGTTGTTGCTGTTCGTACCAGAATTTGCGGCGCAGCAGTTCACCGGGGTTGTCCGGGATCTCCCGCAGCCATTGCTCCAGGGCCTGGCGGTGTTCACCGTCGAGGCTGGCATCATTGGGACGCAGCGGCGGTGTGGTGGTCTGTTCGTCGCCCAGCTCGCTGCCCGGTACCTCATTGCCCGCGGTTTGCGGCGTGTTGCCCGTCTGGGTGTCGCCAGTGCCGGCTTCACCCTGGCCTTGTGACGACTGCTCGCCACCCGTGGCGTTTTGCCCAGTGGCGCCCGGTTGCGCAGTTTGGCCGGGTTGGGTGGTTTCGTCATCCTCGTTTTTTGCCGGTTTAGTGGGCTCAGGCTCGGCCTGTTCCTGCATCAGGGTTTCCACCAGCGCCTTGTTTTTCAGCGCCGGTTGCAGGTCGGGCTGGGCTTCGAGTGCTTGCTCGTAGGCGTCGATCGCCGCTTCCAGTTCACCGGACTTGGCCAGGGCATTCCCACGATTGTAGTGGGAGTAGGCGTCATTGCCTTCGGCGAAACGCTTGATAGCCTCGGCATAGTTGCCGGCCTCGTACAGCGCCACGCCTTGCCACTGCGGGTCTTCAAAGTGTTCGGCGGCTTCGGCGGGGCGTTTTTTCTTCAACAGATATTGGCCTTGCTGATCCGGACGCAACCACAGGTCCTGCAGGCCGAAGGCGTAGCTGGGTTGCGGTGCAGTCAACAGCAACAGCGGCAGGCAGAACAACCAGCCGCGCCGGCCAGCGCAGGCGGCCAGCAGCAACAGCGGCAGGAGCAGCCAGTAACCCTGGTCGGCCCAGGTGTCGAGGTGCAGCAATTGGCCGTCGTTGCGCAAGGTTTGCGGTGGGTCCAGCACGCCGAGCTGGCGCAGGTCTTTGTCGTCCAGGCGCGCAGCGCGGTAGCGGCCGCCCATTTCGCTGGCGAAGGCCTTGAGGGTCGGGCTGTCCAGGCGTGGCACCAGGATCGCGCCTTGTTCGTCCTTGAGGAACTCGCCGCTTTCCTGGGTCACCGGCGTGCCCTCACGGCTGCCGATGCCAAGGATCGACAAGCTCGGCGCCTGGCCGCTTTGCAGCAGCAGGCGGATGCCCTGGCGTTCCTGTTTGGACAGCGAGGAACCGATCAGCAACAGGCGCCCCTGGCCGAGCCCGCCTTGCTTGAGCAGGCCAAGGGCTTTCTCGACAGCCAGGTCGGCACGGTGGCCGGCTTCGGGCATGATCGATGGGCGCAAGGCTTCCAGCAGGTTGCGGCTGGTGGCCAGGTCGTCCGACAGCGGCACCAGGGTGTGGGCACTGCCGGCATACACGACGATTGCGGTTTGCGCGTCGGTGCGCGCCTGCAACAGGTCATACAGCTTGCGGCGTGCCTGCTCCAGGCGATTGGGCGGGCTGTCGGTGGCGAGCATTTCCGGGGTCAGTTCCAGCAGCACCACCAACGGGTCGGATGGCTTCTGACTGGACTGCTCAACGCGCTGCCAACTGGGGCCGAGCAACGCCAGCACCGCCAGTAGCCAGGCAATGCCGAGCACCACCCACGGCGTTTTGCTCTCACGCCCGCTGCCACCGCTGAGCAGGACGGCGTGGAAGGCCGGCGGCAGGATCATCTGCCAGCGCCCGGCACGCTTTTGCCGGTGCCACAGGTGCCACAGCAACCAGCCGAGCAACGGCAGCAGCAACAGCCACCAGGGACGGAACCAGTGCGGCCACAGGTCGATCATCGACGCCTCCGCAAACGCAGGCGCTTGAGGCGCTGGCGCCATTCCGGGTGTTGCTGCAGGAAAATCCCTTTGCTCGAGAGCCGGTTGAACAGCCGCTGCAAGGCGTTGTTCGGCCAGCGCTCCTGGATCACCAGCAGCATGCTCAGCACCAACGCCAGGGCCAGCGGCGCGCTGTAGAGCGCCAGGGCTGGGCGTGCCTGGGTGGGTTGTTGCTCGACGGGTTCGAGTTTGTCGAGCGTTGCCTTGATGGTTTGCAGTTCTTCGCCATCGCGGGCGCGGAAGTATTGGCCGCCAGTGGCTTCAGCGATGGCCTTGAGTGCAGGCTCGTCGAGGTCCAGGCTCGGGTTGACGCCGAGGATGCCCAGCGAGCCGGTTTGCTCGGGGTCGGCGCCGATGCCGATCGGGTAGATCTTCACGCCTTCTTCGGCAGCCAGGCGCGCCGCCGTGAGTGGGTCGATCTGCCCGGCATTGTTGGCGCCATCGGTGACGAGGATCAGCACGCGGCTCTGCGCCGGACGCTGGCGCAGGCGTTTGAGGGCCAGGCCGATGGCGTCGCCAATCGCGGTGTTCTTGCCGGCAATGCCGATGCGCGCTTCATCCAGCCAGGTGCGCACGGTGCGGCGGTCGAAGGTCAGCGGCGCTTGCAGGTAGGCCTGGCTGCCGAACAGGATCAAGCCGACGCGATCACCTTCGCGGCCTTCGAGGAAATCGCCGAGCAGGTGTTTGACCAGGCTCAAGCGACTCACGTCTTCGTCTTGCCAGTTCATGTCAGGAAAATCCATGGAACCGGACACGTCTACCGCCACCAGCAAATCGCGGCCACTGGCGGCAATCGGCAGCGGCTCGCCGAGCCATTCCGGGCGCGCGGCGGCAGTCAACAGCAGTAACCACAGCACCACGAACGGCGCTTGCTGGCGCCAGCCCGGCAGGTTGACGCGCGCACGGCGACGGGCCAGGCCTTCGAGGTCGCTGAGGTAGCTGACTTTCAGGGCGGGCTCGCCGCTGTCGGCGGCCGGCAGCACCAGGCGCATCAGCCAGGGCAGAGGCAACAGGGCAAAGATCCACGGCCAGGCGAACTCAAACATGTTTGCGAATCCAGGTATCGACCGCTTGGGTCAGGCCGGCGATTGCCTTGTCGTCGAGTTTGCATTCGGGCTTGTAGGCGCCTTCCACCAGCACCATCCAGCGCGTTAGGCCGGCGGCGGGGCAGCGGTTATCGAGGAAGGCCAGCCATTTGCGGCCGTTGAGGGTGTGGCTCTGGCTGTAGGGGTAGTCGTTGCGGCACAGGCGCTTGAGCAGGCCATTGAGTTGCTGCAGCCAGGCACCGGCCGGGGCGCCGTCGTAGGGTTTGGGCATCAGCGCCAGCTCCGCCAGGGCGGCGATGCGCAGCGGGTCCAGCGGTTGTTCGGCGCGGGCGATGGGGCGACGGGTCGGCAGGAAACGCCGCAGCCACCACAGGCCCCACCCAAGCAACGGAATCACCAGCAGCAACAGCCACCAGCCCGGTGCAGGCGGCCAGAAACCGATGGCGGGCGGGGCGATCAGTGGCTGCAGTTGGTCAAGGCTGCTCATTGTTTTTTAACCGGGCGTTGCGGGTTGAGGTATTCGCGCAGTTGCTCGACCATTTCGCTCTGGGTGCTCAAGGGCATCAACAGTACGCGCAGTTTCTGCGCGAGCAGCTCCCAACGGGCAATGCGCGCTTCGGCCTGGGCCTTGTAGGCCTGGCGCAAATCGAAGTTGAGCGTGTCCAGTTCCAGCTGTGCGCCGCGCTCTGCGAAGCGCAGCAACCCGGCCGCGGGCAGGGCGTGGTCCAGTGGGTCGGAGATCGGCAGCAGCAGCAGGTCGCAATGCCGCGACAGCAGGCTCAGCTGTTGCTCGGCACCTTCGGTCAGCGCGCGTTCATCGCAGATCACGATCACCAGGCTGCCGGGACGCAAGACTTCGCGGCCACGCCGCAGGGCCATGCCGAGGGCGTCGGCTTCGGGGCGGCTCTCGGTGCTCAGGCTCTGGTTGACGCGCACCAGGCGGTTGAGCAACTGCAGCAGGCTTTGCTTGCTGCGGCGCGGCTTGATTTCATAGTGCTCGTTGTCACCGAACACCAGCCCGCCGACGCGGTCGTTGTGCCCCAGCGCAGCCCAGCCGATCAGGCTGGCCGCCTGGGCCGCCAGCACCGACTTGAACATCTGCCCGGAGCCGAAAAACAGCCGGCAGCTTTGCTCCACCATGATGAAAATCGGGCGCTCGCGTTCTTCATGGAACAGCTTGGTATGCGGTTCCTGGGTGCGCGCCGTCACGCGCCAGTCGATGGTGCGCACGTCATCGCCAGCCTGGTACACGCGCACTTGGTCGAAGTCGACCCCGCGCCCGCGCAGCTTGGAGTGGTGCAGGCCGATCAGCGGGCTGCGCTGGCTCGGCGTGGAAAACAGCTGCACTTCGCGCACGCGATGGCGCATCTCGATCAGTTCGCTGAGCGTGATGCGAATCCCGTCGCCGGTGTTCATGGGTTTCAAGCGACGGCAACGACGTCAAGAATGCGTTGCACCACACGGTCCTGGTCAATGCCGGCGGCTTCGGCCTCGAACGACAGGATGATGCGGTGGCGCAGCACGTCGAACAGCACCGCCTGGATGTCTTCCGGGCTGACGAAGTCGCGACCGGCCAGCCAGGCATGCGCCCGCGCGCAGCGGTCGAGGGCGATAGAGCCGCGTGGGCTGGCGCCGTAGGCGATCCACTCGGCCATCTCCGGGTCGAACTTGGCCGGGGTGCGCGTGGCCATCACCAGCTGCACCAGGTATTCCTCCACGGCGTCTGCCATGTACAGGCCGAGGATTTCCTTGCGCGCGGCGAAGATCGCCTGCTGGCTGACGCGGCGTTCCGGTTTGGTTTCGCCGTTGAGCGCTTCGCCACGGGCTTGTTGCAGGATACGTCGCTCGACGGCGGCGTCGGGGAAGCCGATCTTGACGTGCATCAGGAAACGGTCGAGCTGGGCTTCTGGCAGCGGGTAGGTGCCTTCCTGCTCGATGGGGTTTTGCGTGGCCATCACCAGGAACAGTGGCGACAGGTCGTAGGTGCTACGCCCGACGCTGACCTGGCGCTCGGCCATGGCCTCCAGCAACGCCGATTGCACCTTGGCCGGCGCGCGGTTGATTTCGTCCGCCAGCACCAGGTTGTGGAAGATCGGCCCTTGTTGGAACACAAAGCTGCCGGTTTCCGGGCGATAGATCTCGGTGCCGGTGATGTCGGCGGGCAACAGGTCGGGGGTGAACTGGATGCGATGGAACTGCGCTTCGATGCCTTCGGCCAACTCTTTGATGGCCTTGGTCTTGGCCAGGCCTGGCGCACCTTCCACCAGCATATGGCCGTCGGCGAGCAAGGCGATCAGCAAGCGATCGATGAGTTTTTCCTGGCCGAGAATCTGCGTAGAAAGAAAGGTTCGCAGCGCAAGCAGCGCTTCACGATGTTCCATCGATGACGGTTCCTGGAGAGATGAGTCGGGGCATCGTGAAAAATGCCAAGGCCTGGGGCGTCTACTTTAATGCATCGAGGGGGGCGGCGACTAACGGAGTAACGGGTATTTTTGGCAATACTTGTAGGATTTTTGTGTGTAACGCACAAACAGAGGCACGCGTACTTTCTGTTGCGAACACCGTTACTGTGGGAGCTGGCTTGCCTGCGATGGCATCGCCCTGGTCTGACTGATAGACCGAGTCGCCCGCATCGCAGGCAAGCCAGCTCCCACATTTTATCGTTGGTGCGGTTTAAATCCGGGTGAAGGTGCCGGTACCGTTGAGAATGTTCTGCAAGGTCTCTTCAACCTCGTCCAGGTCGGAGGCGGCCGTGGCGTGGGTGATCTCCAGCTGGTCCTTGCCGCCCAGGGCATCGGCATCACCTGCGGCCAGTTCAACCAGCAGGGTCGTGGCGCCCAGGGTGACTTTCAGCCCGTCGAGGGTCGACGGTTCGTAATCCCAGGTCAGTTCCACTTCGTCCTCATCCGGGTAGCGGGTCAGCATGAACATCTCGCCGTTCTTGCCGTGGCAGCAGAGCATCGCCATGTTGTCTTCTTCGTCATCGCACGGGGTGACCATCAGGGCGTCGGTTTTCAGCTGCAGCATGGGGAATCCTGTCTGGGGTAGGGCGTAATGCGGGCAATTGTGCCATTGCGGCGAATTTTGTGCTGCATCCTGTGTCAGACCCAGTGCATGACCTGACGGGCACTATCAGTCATTTCTGGTACTCGCGGGCGTTGAAATAGCCGGTTTCTTTGCCGGATATTGCGGGTTGCCCAAGTAGCAACCCAGTGCCTGCTTACCGATGACCGAATATGTCGCAGCGTCGCAAGCAGCGGGCTTCCCACACTCGTTAAGCTGCGCAACGGATGTGCCCTGTGCCGGGAACCTGACCTGCCCGTCGTACCGTCGCCTGGCAAGGCGTATGTCCAATGGAAGTTGTATGTGACCTGACTGTCTTGTCCAGCTTCACTCACCTGTCACCCTGATTCGCTAGTGTGCTTATATCAGTACCAGCGAACAGCGCTGACGGTCTCCCCGCAAGGGGATAACACGCGACGCTTTCATCAATAACAAGCCCAAGCGGAGTACCACAGATGGCGTTCTTCACCGCAGCCAGCAAGGCCGACTTCCAGCATCAACTGCAATCGGCACTGGCGCAGCACATCAGTGAACAGGCACTGCCACAAGTGGCGCTGTTCGCTGAGCAATTTTTCGGCATTATTTCCCTGGACGAACTGACCCAGCGTCGCCTTTCCGACCTGGCCGGTTGCACCCTGTCTGCCTGGCGCCTGCTTGAGCGCTTTGATCACACCCAACCGCAAGTGCGGGTCTACAACCCCGATTACGAACGTCATGGCTGGCAGTCGACCCACACCGCGGTCGAAGTGCTGCACCATGACCTGCCATTTTTGGTGGATTCGGTCCGTACCGAACTGAACCGCCGTGGCTACAGCATCCACACCCTGCAGACCACCGTGCTCAGCGTACGCCGTGGCGCCAAGGGCGAGCTGCTGGAAATCCTGCCCAAGGGCACCCAAGGCGAAGGTATCCAGCAAGAATCGCTGATGTACCTGGAAATCGACCGTTGCGCCAACGCCGCCGAACTGAACGTGCTGAGCAAAGAGCTGGAGCAGGTGCTGGGCGAAGTGCGCGTGGCGGTGGCTGATTTCGAACCGATGAAAGCCAAGGTCCAGGACCTGCTGGCCGGTATCGACGCCAGCCAGTTTGTCATCGACGGCGAAGAAAAAGCCGAGATCAAGAACTTCCTGGAATGGCTGGTGGGCAACCACTTCACCTTCCTCGGCTATGAAGAGTTCGTGGTACGTGACGAGGCAGACGGCGGTCATATTGAATATGACGCCGATTCCTTCCTCGGTCTGACCAAGCTGCTGCGCGCCGGCCTCACCGCCGACGACCTGCGCATCGAAGACTATGCCGTGGCTTACCTGCGTGAGCCGACCGTGCTGTCGTTTGCCAAGGCGGCGCACCCAAGCCGCGTGCACCGCCCAGCCTACCCGGACTATGTGTCGATCCGTGAGATCGACGCCGACGGCAAAGTCATCAAGGAACACCGTTTCATGGGCCTGTACACCTCCTCGGTGTATGGCGAAAGCGTGCGGGTCATTCCGTACATCCGCCGCAAGGTCGCGGAAATCGAACGCCGTTCCGGCTTCCAGCCCAAGGCTCACCTGGGCAAGGAGCTTGCCCAGGTCGTCGAAGTGCTGCCCCGTGATGACCTGTTCCAGACCCCGGTCGACGAACTGTTCAGCACCGTGATGTCGATCGTGCAGATCCAGGAACGCAACAAGATCCGCGTGTTCCTGCGCAAAGACCCGTACGGTCGTTTCTGCTACTGCCTGGCCTACGTGCCGCGCGACATCTACTCCACCGAAGTACGCCAGAAGATCCAGCAAGTGTTGATGGATCGCCTGAAGGCCTCGGACTGCGAATTCTGGACCTTCTTCTCCGAATCCGTGCTGGCCCGTGTACAGCTGATCCTGCGGGTTGACCCGAAGAACCGCCTGGACATCGACCCGCTGCAGCTGGAAAAAGAAGTGGTGCAGGCCTGCCGCAGCTGGCAGGACGACTACTCCAGCCTCGTCGTAGAAAGCTTCGGCGAAGCCCACGGCACCAACGTGCTGGCCGACTTCCCGAAAGGCTTCCCGGCCGGCTACCGCGAGCGCTTCGCCGCGCATTCGGCCGTGGTCGACATGCAACACCTGCTGAGCCTCACCGAAGCCAACCCGCTGGTGATGAGCTTCTATCAGCCGCTGGGCCAGGTCTCCGGCCAACGCGAGCTGCATTGTAAGCTCTATCATGCTGACACCCCGCTGGCGCTGTCCGACGTGTTGCCGATCCTGGAAAACCTCGGCCTGCGTGTGCTGGGCGAGTTCCCGTACCGCCTGCGTCACGCTAATGGTCGTGAGTTCTGGATCCATGACTTCGCGTTCATCGCCGCCGAAGGCGTGAACCTGGATATCCAGCAGCTCAACGACACCCTGCAAGACGCATTTGTGCACATCGTGCACGGCGACGCCGAGAACGATGCGTTCAACCGCCTGGTACTGACTGCCGGCCTGCCGTGGCGCGACGTTGCGCTGCTGCGTGCCTATGCCCGTTACCTGAAGCAGATCCGCCTGGGCTTCGACCTGGGTTACATCGCCAGCACCCTGAACAACCACACCGACATCGCCCGCGAGTTGACGCGGCTGTTCAAGACGCGCTTCTACCTGGCGCGCAAGCTCACCAGTGAAGACCTGGAAGACAAGCAGCAACGCCTGGAACAAGCGATTCTCACGGCCCTGGACGATGTTCAGGTGCTCAACGAAGACCGCATCCTGCGTCGCTACCTGGACCTGATCAAGGCTACCCTGCGCACCAACTTCTACCAGACCGACGCCAACGGCCAGAACAAGTCGTACTTCAGCTTCAAGTTCAACCCGCACGCGATCCCTGAACTGCCCAAGCCTGTGCCGAAGTTTGAAATCTTTGTGTACTCGCCACGCGTCGAAGGCGTGCACTTGCGTTTCGGCAACGTCGCGCGTGGTGGCCTGCGCTGGTCCGACCGTGAAGAAGACTTCCGTACCGAAGTGCTTGGCCTGGTAAAAGCCCAGCAAGTGAAAAACTCGGTCATCGTGCCCGTGGGTGCGAAGGGCGGCTTCCTGCCGCGTCGCCTGCCATTGGGCGGCAGCCGGGACGAGATCGCGGCCGAGGGCATCGCCTGCTACCGCATCTTCATTTCCGGCCTGTTGGATATCACCGACAACCTGAAAGACGGCGCCCTGGTGCCGCCGGCCAACGTCGTGCGCCATGACGACGATGACCCGTACCTGGTGGTAGCAGCGGACAAGGGCACTGCGACCTTCTCCGACATCGCCAACGGCATCGCCATCGACTACGGCTTCTGGCTGGGCGATGCGTTCGCTTCCGGTGGTTCCGCCGGTTACGATCACAAGAAAATGGGCATCACCGCCAAGGGCGCGTGGGTCGGGGTGCAGCGTCACTTCCGTGAGCGCGGCATCAACGTGCAGGAAGACAGCATCACCGTGGTGGGCGTCGGCGACATGGCCGGTGACGTGTTCGGTAACGGCCTGTTGATGTCCGACAAGCTGCAACTGGTCGCGGCTTTCAACCACCTGCATATCTTCATCGATCCAAACCCGAACCCGGCCACCAGCTTCGTCGAGCGCCAGCGCATGTTCGAGCTGCCGCGTTCGGCCTGGACCGACTACGACACCAGCATCATGTCCGAAGGCGGCGGTATCTTCTCGCGCAGCGCGAAGAGCATTGCCATCTCGCCACAGATGAAAGAACGCTTCGATATCTCCGCCGACAAGCTGACCCCGACCGAGCTGCTGAACGCCTTGCTCAAGGCACCGGTGGACCTGTTGTGGAACGGCGGTATTGGCACTTACGTCAAGGCCAGCACTGAAAGCCACGCCGATGTGGGCGACAAGGCCAACGACGCACTGCGCGTCAACGGTAACGAGTTGCGCTGCAAGGTGGTGGGCGAGGGCGGTAACCTCGGCATGACCCAGCTGGGTCGTGTCGAATTCGGCCTCAATGGCGGCGGTTCCAACACCGACTTCATCGACAACGCCGGTGGCGTGGATTGCTCCGACCACGAAGTGAACATCAAGATCCTGCTCAACGAAGTGGTGCAGGCCGGTGACATGACCGACAAGCAACGCAACCAGTTGCTGGCGAGCATGACCGACGAAGTCGGCCACCTGGTGTTGGGCAACAACTACAAGCAGACCCAGGCCCTGTCCCTGGCTGCGCGCCGTGCCTACGAGCGTGCCGCCGAGTACAAGCGCCTGATGAGCGACCTGGAAGGCCGTGGCAAGCTGGACCGCGCCATCGAGTACCTGCCGACCGAGGAGCAGCTCACCGAGCGCGCCGCGAATGGCAAGGGCCTGACCCGTCCGGAGCTGTCGGTGCTGATCTCGTACAGCAAGATCGACCTCAAGGAAGCGCTGCTCAAGTCGCTGGTACCCGATGACGAGTACCTGACCCGTGACATGGAGACCGCGTTCCCGCCGAGCCTGGTGGCCAAGTTCTCCGAGGCCATGCGTCGTCACCGCCTGAAGCGCGAAATCGTCAGCACCCAGATCGCCAACGACCTGGTCAACCACATGGGCATCACCTTCGTGCAGCGACTCAAAGAGTCGACCGGCATGAGCCCCGCGAACGTGGCGGGCGCCTATGTGATCGTGCGCGACATCTTCCACCTCCCGCACTGGTTCCGTCAGATCGAAGCCCTGGACCACCAGGTCTCCGCTGACGTGCAATTGCAGTTGATGGACGAGCTGATGCGCCTGGGGCGTCGTGCCACGCGCTGGTTCCTGCGCAGCCGTCGCAACGAGCAGGACGCTGGCCGTGACACCGCACACTTCGGTCCGCACCTGGCCGCCTTGGGCCTCAAGCTCGACGAACTGCTGGAAGGCCCGACCCGCGAAGGCTGGCAGACCCGCTACCAGGCCTACACCGAAGCCGGCGTGCCGGAGCTGTTGGCGCGCATGGTTGCAGGCACTACCCACCTGTACACCTTGCTGCCGATCATCGAAGCCGCTGACGTCACCGGGCATGACGCCGCCGAAGTGGCCAAGGCCTACTTCGCCGTCGGCAGCGCCCTGGACCTGCCGTGGTACCTGCAGCAGATCAGCGACCTGCCGGTGGCCAACAACTGGCAGGCCCAGGCCCGCGAAGCCTTCCGCGACGACGTGGACTGGCAGCAACGCGCGATTACCATCTCCGTGCTGCAAATGGCCGATGCGCCACAAGACATGGAAGCCCGTGTGGCCCTGTGGCTTGAGCAGCACAAGGACATGGCCGAGCGTTGGGTGGCGATGATGGTGGAAATCCGTGCTGCGGTCGGCACGGACTACGCCATGTACGCGGTGGCCAACCGCGAGCTGCTGGACCTGGCGTTGAGTGGACAGTCGGTGCTGCAACCGGCGTAATCCCTCGGTAAAACAAAAGCCCCCGCATCGTGAGATGCGGGGGCTTTTTGTTGGAACGCTATTTATCAAACACTGAAGGGCACGTTTTGACCTGCATTCACTTAGGTGCAGTGGTGTTTTACTAGTCTGCTTTCCAGATGATCCAAGTGCTGCATCATGAGGTTCACCGCGGTCGTTGAGTCACGCCGCTCCACCGCCTCCACAATCGCCACATGCTCCTGCCACGCGCAATACGTGCAGGCTTTCGCTTCGTATTGGGCAATGATCAACGACGTCAGCGGCACCAGGCTGTTGAGGAACTGTGCCAGGGGAGCATTGCCGGCCATGGCGGCCAGTTGCAGATGAAATTCCCCGGACAGGCGAATCGCCGGCCCACGCTGATCTCGCTCGATACAGTCGCGCTCGCGGGCAATCAGCTCGCGCAATTGGCGTATTTGCAGGGGTGTTGCCTGGGCACAGGCCAACTGCACCACGGTGACTTCGGTCATCCTGCGCGCTTCCAGAATCTGCCGGGCTTGCTGCGCATCCGGCGCCGCCACCTGGGCCCGTTGGTTGGGGCGCAGGATGATCACTTGCTGATGGGACAGCTTGGCCAGCACCCGCCGGATCACGCTGCGGCTCACGCCGAAGGTTTCGCCCAGGCCTTCTTCGGTAAAACGGCTGGAGGGCGCAATGCGTTGCTCGAGAATGGCGTCGAACAGCCGCGGGTAGATGTCATCCACCGAAGGCTTCCTGCCGGCGACCAGGCGCAGGGCAGGGAGTATGGGGTCGCGTTGCAGCGCGTGAGCGGTCATGGCCAGTCTCCAGTCATTCAGCTACCCAGATGGTCATCCGGAATGTTCAAGCGAATCCCCATGCGCAGGCCTTCCTGAAGAATGTGCCGACGCATCTCGGCACTGGCCAGGGCACTGTTCTTGTTGCGGATGGCGCGCACCACGGCTTCGTTCTCATGCAGGCGCTCGGCCAGGTGTTCTGGCGAGTTGCGCAGTACCTGGGCGCTTTGCTTGAGGGCGTTGCTGGTCTGTTGCACCACGTTCTGGAAGATCGGGTTGGAGGTGAGGGCGAACAGTTCTTCGTGAAAACCGATGTAGGCATTCATTCCGGCCTCCGCGTCACCCGCGTCGAGGGCTTCGCGCATGTCCATCAGGGTCAGGCGCAGTTGGCCGACTTCCTTGCTGCTGATGGACTGGGCTACCAGGCCGACAATGAAGGGTTCGAGGGTGTAGCGCAGTTGCAGGATATCTTCCAGGCTGGCGTCGGCCACGGCGTCACTGGACTGTGGCTCGCTGACGCTGGTCTCCAATACGACCACACCTTTGCCGGGCATGGAGCGCACCAGGCCAAGCGTCTCGAGCACGATCACCGCTTCACGCAGGCTGGGCCGGCTGATGCCCATCTGTTCGGCCAGTTCGCGTTGGCCGGGGAGCATTTCGCCACGGCGCCACTGACCCCGCGCCAGGGCGGCGCGCAGTTTTTCTACGACTGAATTGACGACGGTTGAGGTGCTGATCACGTCTACCTCTCCTTTATGTTGCGAATACATTAGCGAGCATGGCGACTCTTAACTGTGGGAGCGGGCTTGCTCGCGAATGCGGTTATTCAGTCAATACATCTGTGACTGACCCAGCGCTTTCGCGAGCAAGCCCGCTCCCACATTTGAACGGTGTCGCTCATGAAATCGGTCAGAACTCTTGGTGCGCGGGCAATACCGGTTTCTTGGCCTGGAAGGCATACCCTTGCTGGCCGTCGAGCACCTTGTTGGCACGCTGGATATCGATATCTTTCTCCCAGCGCGCAATGGCCACGGTTGCCACACAGTTGCCGATCAGGTTAGTCAATGCACGACCGATGCCCATGAACCAATCCACCGCCAACACCAGCACCAGGCCCACCACCGGGATCGCCGGAATCGCCGTGAGCGTCGCCGCCAGGATCACCAGCGCTGACCCGGGTATCCCGTGGGCGCCTTTGGAGGTGATCAGCGATACCAGCAGGATGGTCATCAGATCAGTCATCGACAGCGGCGTGCCGGTGGCGTTGGCGATAAACACGATGGCCAGGGTCAGGTAGATGGAGAACCCGTCGAGGTTGAACGAATACCCCGTTGGGATCACCAGACCCACGGTGGAGCTGCCGATGCCCAGATGTTCAAGTTTACGCATGATCTGTGGCAGCACGGCGTCGGAGGAGGCGGTGCCCATCACGATCAGCAGCTCTTCACGCAGGTATTTGAGCAAAGGCAGCATGCGCAGGCCCGACAGACGCATTACCAGGCCGAGGATCAGCCCGACGAAGGCAAAGCAGGTCAGGTAGAACAATCCCACCAGGCTGCCCAGGTGTTGCAGGGAATCCAGGCCATAGGTGCTGGTTGTAAACGCAATCGCGCCGAACACACCGATGGGAGCGAGGCGCACGATCATGCCCATGATGCGGAAGATCACGTGGCTCAGTTCATTGATCAGCCGCGAGATGCCAGAGGCCGCTTCACCCACCAGGTTCAACGCACTGCCGAACAGCACCGAGAACAGCAGCACTTGCAACACGTTGTTATCGGCAAAGGCGCCGATCACCGAGTTGGGGATCAAGTCCATCAGGAACTGGCTGGTGCCACGGATGTGCTGGCCCTTGTCGGCCAGTTCGTTCAGGCCCGCCGACGACAACTGCTCCAGGTGGATATTGGCGCCTTGGCCGATACCGGTGCTGAAAGCCATGACCAGGCCGATCACCAGCGCGACGGTGGTCAGGACCTCAAAGTAGATCACTGACTTGAGGCCGATACGCCCGACTTTCTTCAAGTCGCCGGCGCCGGAAATGCCACTGACCACCACGCAGAATACGATCAGGCCGATCAGCATCTTGATCAGCTTGATAAAGCCGTCACCCAGGGGTTTGAGTTGCGAGGAGAATTCGGGAAGGGCCAGGCCGCAGATTATGCCGAGCATCAGGCCAATCACGACTTGCAGGAAAATCGAACGCGAGCACCATCTGAGCATGGGAGGGATCTCTATTCGGTGCCCTGGTGGTTCCAGGGCTTAATTGTTGTGGTCATACCGGTAAGTCCAGTGCGGGGCCAGTCTACGCCCGGTATTTTTGAAATCACAAGCAATTATTTGACGGTTGGCAGGTCCCGGTCTGACCAGTTGGTCGGTAAAGGCGATGCTTGAGCGGTTGGCGGGTGGGAATTTTTTTCGCTTATCATCCGCCGCTCGGCACATGAGGTGATGGATGGACGTACCAGGACTGACCACTGACGACAGCGGGCACACCCACTGCACTTGGCGCACGGCGGCGCCGGAATACCCGCGTTATCACGACGCGGAGTGGGGCGTGCCGGTGGCGGACGATATCCAGCTGTACGAGAAGATCTGCCTGGAGGGCTTTCAGGCCGGCATGGCCTGGATCACCATTTTGCGTAAGCGCGAGCACTTCCGCGCGGCGTTCGACGGGTTTGATTTTCGCCGGGTGGCGCAGTATGGCGACGCGCAGATCGAGCGGCTGATGCAGGACCCGGGCATCGTGCGCAATCGGGCCAAGATCGTCTCCACCATCAACAATGCGCGCCGGGCGTGTGAGTTGGTGGATGAGACCGGTTCGCTGGCGCGCTGGTTGTGGGCGTTTGAGCCAGGTGATGAGGAGCGTCCGGCTGTGGTGGACCTGGCTTATTGGACGGGGAATCCAACGTCACCGGCGTCGGTGCGGTTGTCCAAAGCGTTGAAGAAGCGTGGTTGGACGTTTGTGGGGCCGACCACGATGTATGCATTGATGCAGGCGATGGGGATGGTCAATGATCACCTTGAAGGGTGTGCCTGTCGTGAGCGGGTTGAGCAGTTGCGCCGTCAGTTCAAGCGTCCCTGAATGACTGACCCTACGTGGTTGGACCTGTAGCAGCTGGCCTGGCAGCCGACCACTGTCTAACGGCAACCCGCGATTCAAATGTGGAAGCTGGCTTGCCGGCGATGGCGGTTTGTCATTCAGCGAAAGGGTTGAATGTTAATCCCCTATCACCGGCAAGCTTGGCCTACAGGGTTTTATTGTTTTGGCAGGGGCGTGAGCACTTGCGCCTTGTCATCCAGGACGATCACCACCAGCAACTTGGCCGGTTTGGTCTGGCTGGCATTGCTCGATTCGAAGTGCCGCGAACCTGCCGGTTCGTAGAACGATTCACCGACCTTGTAGGTTTTTGCTTTCTCATCATTCACCCGTGAGGTGATCGCGCCTTCCAGCACGTAGGCCACGGCGGTGCCGGTGTGGCTGTGGGGTACGGTGGCCTGGCCGGGGGCGTAGTCGACGGTGAGCATGATGGTTTTCTTGCCGGGGACGTTGGTCAAGGCATGTTCTTGCAGCACCTTGATCGATTCCTGGTTGTACACCGGTTCGTGGGCAAAGGCGCTGAGGGAGGCGAGCATCAGCGAGGCGGCGAGCAGTCGTTTCATGGCGAGGTTTCCGAGTAGTTCGAGACCGCTTCACCCTACGCCGCCGTGCCTGGGTGACCAATGACCAATCCCGGCAAAGAGCAGGAGACCAATGCCTCAGTGGTCGAAATCCAGGCGGCGCGCCAGGTGTTCGCCGGTCAATTCGATAAACCCTTGCAGGGCCGGCAACCGGAAGTGCGCAACGAGCTGTTCGGCACTGGTCCAACGGCCGCTGACGGTCCAGAGGTCGGGGTCCAGCGGGTCGCGTTGCACGGCGTAGTCCAGGCAGCCAGGGGCGGTGCGCACGGCATTGGCTATCTGCTGCAGGCGCTCGCCCAGTTCACTTGAGCGCCCGGCCGCCGCACGGACATGGACAGTGTTGCAGGCACAGGCTGGCATGACGAGGGTCTCCGAGGTCGGGTGTCAGTGCACAGGCTAGTACCTGGGAGTGACAGGACCAATGACCAATCGGCTGGAAAATCCACTAGCCAATCTGCTGCAGGATATCGCGGACCTTGTCCAACGCCGGGTCGATATCGAGGGTCTCGATGGCGCCGAAGCCGATGATCAAGCCTGGGCGGACCGGCGCATCGTGAAAGAACACGTCCAGAGGGTACAAGCCCACTTCCACCCGGCGCGCCAGTTCCATGAGCAACGGGATGTTCACCGGTACCTTGCACAGCGCGGCCATGTGAAACCCGGCCACGGTTGGCACCGCTTCGAACCATGGCGACAGGTCACCTGCCAAGCGCTGCAGGATGCGTTCACGGCGCCCGGCGTAGACCGTGTGGCAGCGGCGGATATGTTTGAGCAGGTAGCCCTCGCTGATGAACTTGGCCAAGGCCCATTGCGGCAGCGTCGAGCTGTGCTGGTCGGTGAGTTGCTTGGCCTTGAGCACTGCGCCATAAATGGCCGGCGGCAGCACCGCATAGCCCAGGCGCAACTCGGGCAGCAAGGTTTTCGAGAAGGTGCCGACGTAGGTGACCACGCCGCGGGTGTCCATGCTTTGCAGCGAGTCGGTGGGCCGGCCCTCGTAGCGGAATTCGCTGTCGTAGTCGTCCTCGATGATGATCGCGCCCAGCTCAAACGCCCGGGCCAGCAAGGCTTGACGGCGTGGCACGCTCATGGGCATGCCGAGTGGGAATTGGTGGGAAGGCGTCACGTAGATCAGCTGCGTACCGTCGGGAATCAGGTCCACCCGAATGCCGTGTTCATCCACTGGCACGCTCGCGACGCTGGCGCCCATCGCCATGAACAATTGGCGCGCGGGGCTGTAACCGGGGTCTTCCATGGCGACGATGCTGCCCGGTTCCAGTACCACACGGGCGATCAGGTCCAGCGCCTGCTGCGCGCCGTTGGTGACCACGATGTCGCTGTCACGGCAGTTGACCCCGCGCGAAAACGCGATATGCCCGGCGATGGCACTGCGCAGTGCCGGCAGGCCTTCGGGCTGACTGTAGAAGCCACTGTTCTGGGCGATGCGCCGCAGGGCGTCCTGGGTACAGCGTCGCCATTCATCCTGAGGGAACTGGTTGCGGCTGGTGGCGCCGCCGATAAATTCGTAGCGCAGCGTGCTGTCGCGGGCGGGATGACGCATGGGCGAGGGCAGTGATTGCCACTTCGCCAGATTGGCGGCGCAGGCCAGGTCGGTGGCGGTTTGCAGGCGTTCGGTCTGTGGCGCACGGGCGTTGACGAAGGTGCCGCGACCGGTCTTGCCGATCAGCAATCCCTCGTAGGTCAGGGTGGCATAGGTGTCCGACACGGTCTTACGCGACACACCCAGTTGCTCGGCGAGCAGGCGGCTGGGCGGCAGTTGCGCACCCGCGGCCAGGCGCCCGGAGCCAATGGCTTCACGTAACTGTTGGTACAACTGTTCGGCCAGATCCTTACGGCCGTTGATCACAACGTGCAGTTCCATGTCTTATTCCGAGCGTTTACTTTGCGCCAAGCGTACGCGCGTGCGCGGCTGGCTCAAAATGGTCTCTGCATAAACCGGCCGATTGGCTATAGGGCGTGTGCCCTGTGGGTTCTAGGCTGGACTATCATTGAACCTACCGCCAGAGAGCAACCCCCATGGAACCCCGCCTGGATTACTACACCGCCTCACCGCAGGCGCTCAAAGGCATGCTGATGCTGGAGGCGACGACCTTCGGCTTGTCCATCGAAAAGCCTTTGCTGGAACTGATCAAGATCCGTGTCTCGCAGCTCAACCACTGTGGTTTCTGTACGGACATGCACTCGATGGCGGCACGTCAGCGCGGCGAGACCGAGCGACGTTTGTTCGCGTTATGCGTCTGGCGGGATTCGCCATTCTTCACGGCGCGGGAAAAGGCCGCGTTGGCCTGGAGCGAGTCGGTCGCGACACTGCCGACCTCGGTGGTGTCGGATGAACTGTTCGCCGCCGTGCGGGTGGAGTTCAGCGAGCAGGAACTGGTAGACCTGACCATGGCGGTGTCCAGCATCAGTGGCTGGAACCGCCTGGCAGTGAGCTTTCGGCAACAACCGCCGAATGCTTGATCAGGACAGGAAACCACCGTCCACGTTCAGCGACACACCGGTGGTGTAGCTCGACGCATCGCTGGCCAGGAACAGCACCGCGCCGGCCATTTCGCTCGGGTCGGCCACGCGCTTGAGCGGGATTTGCGCCAGGGCCATTTTCAGGATCGCGTCATTCTTCACCAGCGCCGAGGCGAACTTGGTGTCGGTCAAGCCAGGCAGCAAGGCGTTGCAACGAATGCCGAACGCCGCGCATTCCTTGGCGAATACCTTGGTCATGTTGATCACGGCGGCCTTGGTCACCGAGTAGATGCCCTGGAATACACCGGGGGAGATCCCGTTGATCGACGCGACGTTGATGATGCTGCCGCCACCGTTCTCGCGCATCAGCTTGCCGGCTTCCACGGACATGAAGAAATAGCCCCGGATATTCACATCAACGGTCTTCTGGAACGCACCGAGGTCGGTGTCCAGCACGTTGCAGAACTGCGGGTTGGTCGCCGCGTTGTTGACCAGGATATCCAGGCGTCCGAACTGCTCGCGGATACCGGCGAACACTTGGGTGATCTGTTCCATTTCACCGATATGGCAGGCCACGGCAGTCGCTTTGCCGCCGTCGGCGATGATCGCGTCGGCCACGTGCTGGCAGCCTTCCAGCTTGCGACTGGAGACGATCACATGAGCGCCTTGCTGGGCCAGCAACTTGGCGATGGCCTCGCCGATGCCACGGCTGGCGCCGGAGACAAAAGCGATCTTGCCGTCGAGGTCGAACAGGTTGGTCTTGGACATAGCGGTTCCTTGTTGTAGGCGATCAGAGCGCGGATTTGCTGATGACGTTCAGGCTCATCTGCTCCAGCAGCGTGTTCATGTGGATGAACTGCGCAAAGCGTTTGTCCTGGGTCTGGCCATGGAAGAAGCGGTAATAGATCTGCTGCACAATACCGGCCAGGCGGAACAGGCCGTAGGTGTAGTAGAAGTCGAAGTTGTCGATCTGGATGCCCGAGCGTTCAGCGTAGTAGTCGACAAACTCACGGCGGGTGAGCATGCCCGGCGCGTTGCTCGGCTGACGACGCATCAGTTGCACCGGCGCGGGGTCGGCCGCTTCTATCCAATAGGCGAGGGTGTTGCCCAGGTCCATCAGCGGGTCGCCGAGGGTGGTCAGCTCCCAGTCCAGCACGCCGATGATCTGCATCGGGTTGTGCGGGTCGAGGATCACGTTATCGAAGCGGTAGTCGTTGTGCACGATGCTCGACGTCGGATGGTCGGCGGGCATTTTGTCATTGAGCCAGGCGCGTACGGCATCCCAGCGCGGGGCGTCGGGGGTCAGGGCTTTTTCGTAGCGGTCGCTCCAGCCACGGATCTGGCGTTCCACGTAGCCTTCGGGTTTGCCCAGGTCCGCCAGGCCGCAGGCGCTGTAGTCCACCTGGTGCAGTTCCACGAACTTATCAATGAAGCTTTTGCACAACGCCTCGGTCTTGCTCGCGTCCAGGCCCAGTTCGGCCGGCAGGTCGGAGCGCAGGATGATGCCGTTGACGCGCTCCATCACGTAGAACTCGGCGCCGATTACCGACTCATCCGTGCAATGCACATAGGCCTTGGGGCAATACGGGAAGCCGTCTTTGAGCTGATTGAGAATGCGGTATTCGCGACCCATGTCATGGGCGGACTTGGCCTTGTGGCCGAAAGGTGGGCGACGCAGCACGAACTCCTGGCCCGGGTATTCCAGCAGATAGGTCAGGTTGGACGCGCCACCGGGAAACTGGCTGATCGTGGGCGTGCCGGTCAGGCCCGGGATATGGGCCTTGAGGTAGGGATCGATCAGGCTGGCATCAAGTTCTTCGCCAGGGCGAATCTGGGTGGATTGGTCGTTCAGCGCCATGCTTATCCCTTCTGCTTATTCTAAAGGCCTCGGACTATTTCCTAATCTAATGCGCGCAGCCGCCCAGCGACAAGGTCGGGGCGGCTTAATAGGTTAGCGTGTTGGACGATAATCAGCGTGCCTGATCGGTCATTTAGTGGGCGGGGGCAATGCGACCGGCGTGAGGACTGGGCGGCCGGCGAAGTATTCCACCAGGTTGTCGGCCACGCGCTGCACGGTGTCGTGGGCGGCTTCCGGCGACAGGCCGGCAACATGAGAGGTCAGCACGGTGTTGCTGAGCGTCTTGAGAGCGTCGGGCACCTTCGGCTCGTCATCGAACACATCCAGCGCCGCGCCCCCGATGCGGCGCTGCTCCAGGGCGGCCACCAGATCGGCGGTGACCACCACGCTGCCACGGCCGATGTTCACTAGGTAGCCATTGGGCCCCAGGGCATCCAGGGCGTGGCGATCGATCAGGTGACGGGTGCTGGCGCCGCCGGGTGTGGCCAGGATCAGAAAGTCCGAGGTGCGCGCCAGTTCCACCGCAGTTGCGCAGTAGGTGTAGTCCACATCATCGCGTGGCTGGCGGTTGTGGTAACTCACCTCCATGCCGAAGCCCAGGGACGCGCGCTTGGCGATTTCCAGGCCGACGGCACCCAGCCCGAGGATGCCCAGTTGCTTGCCGCCCAGGGACGGGCGCATCACCTTGGGCCATTCACTGCGGCGCACGGCGGCGTCGGTCTGCGGGATGCCGCGCACCAGCGACAGCAGCAGTGCCATGGCGTGATCGGCCACCGACGGCGCATTCACCCCGGCGCCGTTGGTGACCACGATCCCGCGATTGCTGGCGGCCTGCAGGTCGACGTGCTCGTAGCCGGCACCAATCACGCAGATGATCTCCAGCAGGGGCAGCGCGGCGATTTCCTCGGCGTACAAACCCAGCGGGCCACGGGTCAGCACCGCCTTGATCTGGCTGCCATGGGCCTTGATCGCTTCAGCGCGTTCGGCCGGTGTCGGCGCCAGGATCACATGAAAGTCATTGCTCTCGATGATGGGCAGGTATTCGTTGATGGTTTCAACCAGGACCAGAACAGTAGCGGTCATCGGAAGGCTCTTCCTGAAGGGTTTGAGGGGAGGAGTATGCCGTATTTGATCGCTCAAAAGCGGATCTCGTCGGCGCTTGTGAGCTTCACAAACGCTCCGGACAGGGTCGCATTGTGATGCTCGATAATTGCCTTGGCCTTCAGCGTCGGTGTGTCCATGCAGGTATGGCCGTCTTCTGGCAGTACCACGGAAAAACCCAGTTCCACGGCGACCCGGCAGGTGGTGTCGATGCAGAACTGGGTTTTCATGCCGGCGATCACCAACTCCTTGACCTGCGCCGCTCTCAACTGCTGCTCCAGCTCCGTGCCGAGGAAGCAGCTGGGGCGGGTCTTGTTGAACAGGCGGTCGCGCGATTCGTCCACCTGCAGCGCAGGCCACAGCTGCCAGAGCGGGCTACCGGCTTCAATCGGCGAACCTGCCGGTCCGGTGTGGCGTGCCACGAAGATCGGGGCGCCGGCAGCGCGCGCGCGTCCGATCAGATGGTTGAGTGTGGCGAGTACGCGTTCGCGCTCGAAGGGCTTTTCCGGGCCATCGTACAGGCCGTTTTGCATGTCAATGATCAGCAGGGCGTCAGCCATGGTGTTGCTCCTTGTGATTGCCAGCGGGCGGAGCAATAAAAAGGCCCCGTCCATTGCTGGCGGGGCCTTGGGTTGAATCTGTGAAGTGTCTAGCTCATGCACCCACAGCCACCGCGCGACCCGCCGTAAGCGGTCGTGGTGGTGGTACGGGTGAGGGCGAGCTGGATAAAGTTCATGGCCCGATCATGCTGGGACGGGCGAAGGGCTGTCAACGGGCAAAAGGGCATTTCGTGCAGCCACCAGGAATTCATCCGACAGGCTATTGCCCCGTGTCGCACGCGCCAGGGTTACTGCGCCGACCATCATCGCGTATTGGGCCAGCAGGGTTTGACGATCTCCGTCCTCCAGCTGCGCGAAGATCTCCAGCGACTTTTCCACGCCGTCTATAAAGGTGTGCTGCAAAGCCGTCTCGGCGGGTTCATGGCACATGTCCGGGGCAAAGGCCGACACTGGGCAGCCGTCGCCGGGATTGTCACGGTGGGAGGCGGTCAAATAAGGCCCCAGCACCGCCTGGCGGGCGGCCTGTTGGTCTTCGCTGCGGTCGATCTTGGCCTGCCAGCCCAGGTTCGCGACCTCGAACGCCTGTTGGCAGGCCTCGGTGGCCAGGGCTTCCTTGGAGGCGAAATGCCCGTAAAAACCACCGTGGGTCAGGCCGGCGGCGGCCATCACGTCCGACAGGCTGATACCGTGCAGTCCGCGTTCGCGGAACAGATGCGTGGCGGCCTCGACGATGATTTCGCGGTTGAGTTCAGCTTGTTTGCGGGAAACGCGAGGCATGGCGGGGCTCTCTGGATAACGGTGGGCGCTGGGCTCAAACTACAGGTTTGAGCGCGATTCTAAAATAGATTTGTGCGGGAATGTATATTCGACATTCCGCCGCATGCCGCGAAACCCGCTGTGTACAGGTGCCCCTGCGTGCCTGTACCGCACCACCGTTCCTCAGCTAAGTCTTTGCTTATTCAGAAGAATCCCGGACAATCCGGCCCCTTCTATGGTCGGGGCGCTGCCTGTCAGGTTTTTCTGACTCGTCCCGGCCGTGTAAATGCGGAGATCCGACCGGATGAATGATCAGGCCAATAGCGTCGACGAACGCTATGCAACGACACCTGCAACCCTCACGAGCTGGAGCCGCCAGGACACCACCTGGATGCTTGGCCTGTTCGGCACCGCCATTGGCGCCGGCACGCTGTTCTTGCCGATCAACGCGGGCCTGGGAGGCTTCTGGCCACTGGTGATCCTCGCGCTGCTGGCATTCCCGATGACGTTCTTTGCTCACCGTGGCCTGACCCGCTTCGTTTTGTCCGGCCGTGAAGGCTCCGACATTACCGACGTAGTGGAAGAACACTTCGGCATCACGGCCGGTGCGCTGATCACGCTGCTGTACTTCTTTGCAATTTTCCCGATCCTGCTGATCTACAGCGTGGCGTTGACCAACACGGTCGGCAGCTTCATGGAGCACCAGTTGCACATCATGCCGCCGCCACGGGCGATCCTGTCGTTCGTGCTGATCCTCGGCCTGCTGGCCGTGGTGCGTTGCGGTGAGCAAGTGATCGTCAAGGCCATGAGCCTGATGGTGTATCCGTTTATCGTCGCCTTGCTGTTCCTGGCGGTGTACCTGATCCCGCACTGGACCGGCGGCATCCTCAGCACCGCCAGCGTGGTGCCGGCGCCGTCCGCGCTGCTCAATACCCTGTGGCTGGCGATTCCGGTGATGGTGTTCTCGTTCAACCATTCGCCGATCATCTCGGCCTTTGCGGTTGACCAGAAGCGCCAGTATGGGATCCACGCTGATGAGCGCAGCTCGCAGATCCTCTCCCGCGCGCACCTGTTGATGGTGGCGATGGTGCTGTTCTTTGTCTTCAGTTGCGTGCTGACCCTGTCGCCGGCGCAGTTGGCCGAAGCGAAGGCGCAGAACCTGTCGATCCTGTCGTACCTGGCCAACCACTTCAATAACCCGACCATCGAGTTTGCAGCGCCGTTGATTGCGTTTGTGGCGATTGCCAAGTCGTTCCTGGGGCATTACATCGGTGCGAGTGAAGGGCTCAAGGGGTTGGTGCTGAAGACTGGTCGTCGTCCTGAGGCCAAGCGTCTGGACCGGATGACGGCGGCGTTCATGTTGGTGGTGTGCTGGATCGTTGCCACGTTGAACCCAAGCATTCTCGGGATGATTGAGGCGCTGGGTGGTCCGATCATTGCTTCGATCCTGTTTCTGATGCCGATGTATGCCATCCGTAAGGTGCCGGCCATGGCCAAGTACCGTGGGCAGGCGTCCAATGTGTTTGTCACGGCGGTGGGGTTGGTGGCGATCAGTGCGGTGGTTTATTCGTTTTTTGCTTGAGCCTGGTGTGGTCTGTCTGACTGCACCTTACTTGCGATAGCGGTCTGTTGGTGTACATATCCGTTGCTGCGGTAACGGCTAAAATTGGTTCCGCTCTTACAGCGGGTCACTTTTGGAAGAGCGCCAAAAGTAACCAAAAACGCTTCGCCCCAACACTCGGCACCTCGCTTAGGCTCGGTGTGCCCTCACTCCGGCTTGAATCCGTGGGCCGCCGTCATGGGCCATCCTTGGCCCAGGACGGCTAACCCGGCGTCCTGCCGGGTTACCCACGGATTCAAGCCTGCGTTCGGCCAGCGTGTTTGACGGGGCGCCGAAGATCAAAAGCAAAAGCGCGGCGGCCTGGTAGCCGACCGGCTTCTGGAAGCTGGTCTCGGTCCAAATGTGGGAGCGGGCTTGCTCGCGAAAGCGGTGGATCAGTTAGATATGTAATTGCTGACGCACCGCTTTCGCGAGCAAGCCCGCTCCCACCATTTAGATCTCCTACATCAGGCAGATATCAAACGGCTCTGGCTCTGGGTCTGGCTCTGGCTCTGGCTCTGGCTCTGGCTCTGTTTTTGATTTTGATCTTAGGCGCCCCATTAAACACGCTGGCCGGAATTCGGCAGGGATTTGGGGGGTAAACCGGCAGGGATGCCGGTTTAGCCGCCCCGCGCCATGGATGGCGCGGGGCGGCGGCCCCCCAAATACCTGGCGGATTACGGGCACACCGAGCCTAGGCGAGGTGCCGAGTGTTGGGGCTAAGCGTTTTTGGTTACTTTTGGCGCTCTTCCAAAAGTGACCCGCCGTAAGGGCGGAACCAATACCAGCCGTTACCCAAATAACGGATATGTACCCGGTCTCACCCATATCCCAGGCATAAAAAAACGCCGCGTACCTCACGATACGCGGCGCCTCTTCACATCAACACTTTAGGCTTGAATCACCGGAATGTTGGCGCTAGCTGCGATCTTGCGGAACTCAGCAATCTGGTCGAAGTTCAGGTAGCGATAAACGTCACTGGCCATGGTGTCCAGTTTCGCCGCGTAGCCCATGTACTCTTCGACGGTCGGCAGGCGACCCAGGGTAGAAGCCACTGCCGCCAGCTCGGCCGAAGCCAGGTAGACGTTAGCGCCGTCACCCAGACGGTTCGGGAAGTTACGGGTCGACGTCGATACCACGGTCGAATTCGGCTCTACACGTGCCTGGTTACCCATGCACAGCGAGCAGCCCGGCATTTCCATGCGCGCGCCAGCCTTGCCGTAGATGCCGTAGTAGCCTTCCTCGGTCAACTGGTGAGCGTCCATCTTGGTCGGCGGCGACAGCCACAGACGGGTTGGCAGCTGACCCTTGACCTGCTCCAGCAGCTTACCGGCAGCGCGGAAGTGACCGATGTTGGTCATGCACGAACCGATGAACACTTCGTCGATCTTCTCGCCAGCAACGCTCGACAGCAGACGGGCATCGTCCGGGTCGTTTGGTGCGCAGAGGATCGGCTCGTTGATCTCGGCCAGGTCGATCTCGATGATTTCAGCGTATTCCGCGTCGGCATCGGCTTCCATCAGCTCAGGGTTCTTGACCCAGGCTTCCATCGCTTGGGCGCGACGTTCCAGGGTGCGAGGGTCACCGTAGCCTTCGCCGATCATCCAGCGCAGCAGGGTGATGTTGGAGTTCAGGTACTCGGTGATCGACTCTTTCGACAGCTTGATGGTGCAACCGGCAGCCGAACGTTCAGCCGAGGCGTCGGACAGCTCGAAAGCCTGTTCCAGCGTCAGGTCGTTCAGGCCTTCGATTTCCAGGATGCGGCCGGAGAAGGCGTTCTTCTTGCCTTTCTTCTCTACGGTCAGCAGACCCGATTGGATCGCGTAGTAAGGAATGGCATGAACCAGGTCACGCAGGGTGATGCCAGGTTTCATCTTGCCTTTGAAGCGCACCAGGATCGATTCCGGCATGTCCAATGGCATGACGCCAGTGGCTGCGGCGAACGCGACCAGGCCAGAACCGGCCGGGAACGAGATGCCCATCGGGAAACGGGTGTGGGAGTCACCACCGGTACCCACGGTGTCCGGCAGCAGCATGCGGTTCAGCCAGCTGTGGATGATGCCGTCGCCTGGACGCAGCGATACACCGCCACGGGTCATGATGAAGTCAGGCAGGGTGTGGTGGGTGGTCACGTCGATCGGCTTTGGATAGGCCGCGGTGTGGCAGAACGACTGCATCACCAAGTCGGTCGAGAAGCCCAGGCACGCCAGGTCTTTCAGTTCGTCACGGGTCATAGGACCGGTGGTGTCCTGGGAACCGACGGTGGTCATCTTCGGTTCGCAGTAGGTGCCAGGACGAACGCCTTTGCCTTCTGGCAGGCCGCAGGCCTTGCCGACCATTTTCTGTGCCAGGGTGAAGCCTTTGCCGGTGTCGACAGGTGCTTCTGGCAGTTTGAACAGGTCGGTTGGGCCCAGGCCCAGTTCGGCACGCGCCTTGTCGGTCAGGCCACGGCCGATGATCAGCGGGATACGGCCGCCGGCGCGGACTTCGTCCAACAGCACCGGGGTCTTCATTTCGAAGGTGGTGATGACTTCGTCGGTACCGTGCTTGCAGACTTTGCCTGCGTGCGGGTACAGGTCGATCACGTCGCCCATGTTCATGTTGCTGACGTCAAACTCGATTGGCAGTGCGCCCGCATCTTCCATGGTGTTGTAGAAGATTGGAGCGATCTTGCTGCCGAAGCAGAAGCCGCCAGCGCGCTTGTTCGGCACGTAGGGCACGTCGTCGCCGAAGAACCACAGCACGGAGTTGGTCGCCGATTTACGCGAGGAACCGGTACCGACCACGTCACCGACGTAGGCGATCGGGAACCCTTGGCCGCGCATTTCTTCGATCTGCTTCATCGGGCCGGTCTTGCCTTGCTCGTCCGGCACGATGCCTTCACGGGCCATTTTCAGCATGGCCAGGGCGTGCAACGGGATGTCTGGACGGGACCAGGCGTCAGGCGCAGGGGACAGGTCGTCGGTGTTGGTTTCGCCAGTGACCTTGAAGACGCGCAGGCTGATCTTGTCGGCCAGGGTAGGGCGGTTGCGGAACCACTCGCCGTCAGCCCAGGACTGGATCACGGCTTTGGCGTGCTCGTTGCCGTTACGGGCTTTTTCAGCCACGTCGTGGAACGCATCGAACATCAGCAGGGTGTGCTTGAGTTGGGCAGCGGCGACAGGTGCCAGTGTGGCGTCGTCCAGCAGCTCGACCAGGGTCACGATGTTGTAGCCGCCTTGCATGGTGCCAAGCAGTTCAACGGCGCGTTTCTTGTCGATCAGGGGGGAAGTGGCTTCGCCCTTGGCCAGGGCAGACAGGAAACCGGCCTTGACGTAGGCAGCTTCGTCAACGCCTGGTGGAATGCGGTTGGTGATCAGGTCAACGAGGAATTCTTCTTCGCCAGCCGGAGGATTTTTCAGCAGCTCGACCAGGCCTGCGGTTTGTTCGGCGTTAAGCGGCTGGGGAACAATACCCAGGGCTGCACGCTCTTCGATATGTTTGCGGTAGGCTTCAAGCACAGTTATTACCCTCATCAGTGGTCCCACGGGACGCTCATCCAGAAATGAACGGCACGCATGCGCTCGGGGGCTTTTTGGGCCGCAAAGCCAGCGCTGCCGGCATTCCTCACAGAAGCTGCTTTCAAAGTTTTACGCCTGCAGAACGGAGCTGATGAGGGTTGGCGAGGGCATTGACCTACCGAGTCATTGACCATCGCCAACACCGTTCTGAAGGAACGACTGTGCTCGTGACGCTTTGAAAACAGCTTCCAGCGGATTATTGGCGCCTTACAAGGCCGGATGATTCTACGGCAAAAAATTTCTAAAGGTAAGTTGCCTCGCCAAGTTTGCAGGGTGATGAAGGTTAGACAAAGGGCTAACATGGCGCATTGTTTCGCTGATTTGCGTGCCGTTGCCCATGTCCAACCAAACCATCAAGACCCCCTGCGTCGGCCTGTGCTCCACGGTCTATGGCGATCTCGTGTGCCGTGGCTGCAAGCGTTTCCACCATGAAGTGATCCAGTGGAATGGCTATAACGAAGAGGAAAAACGTGCGGTCTGGCTGCGCTTGGAGCAGCTGTTGGTGCAGGTAATGGCCGGCAAACTGGAGGTTTTCGACCCCAAGACCCTGCGCGGCCAGCTGGAACAGCGCAAGATCCGCTTCGTGCCGCACCAGTCCGAGTACTGCTGGGCCTACCAGTTGATCGCTCGTGGGGCACGGGTGATCAACAACCTGGAGGCCTACGGCATGGTGTTGCTTCCGGAGTTCCGCGACTGGCCCTTGCCGGACCTGCGCGATGCCATTGATCGGGAGTTCTTTATCCTGTCCGAGGCGCATTACCAGCGTTATATCGCGCCAAGCTTCCTCAAGGATGCGTTTACAGGCTAAAACCACACATCCAAATGTGGGAGCGGGCTTGCTCGCGAATGCGGTCTATCAGTTACATCATCAATAACTGAACCACCGCATTCGCGAGCAAGCCCGCTCCCACAGGAGATCTTCATTGCCGGAAGGTTTGCTATCAGGGCTTGGTAGCCAGTTCTTCCAGGTGATCTATCAGCGTCTGTGGCTTTAGCACCAGCACGTCACTCTCCACGGCATCCAGTATCACCTCCGCCGTATTGCCGATCAGCGCCCCGGAAATCCCGGTGCGCGCGACGGTGCCGATGATCGTCACCGCCGCTTGCCATTTATGCGCCGCGAAGGGGATCAGCACGTCCGCCGGGCCTTCCTCGATATGCAGGTGCGAGTCGTCCACATCGAACTCGGCCTGGAACGCCTTGCATTGCTCGCGGTAGCGCGCCTCGATGGTTTCCTTGAGCTGGAACGTCGGGTCCGCTGCCGACAACATCGGCGACGGATGGGCGCTGATCACGTGCAACTGCGCCTTGGCCAGGCTGGCGATATCAAAGCCATGGTCAATGATCGAATTGTGCAGGGAGCGGTGCTCGCCATCGGTGTTGCCCACATCGATCGCCGCGAGGATCACGCCGCCCATCCACGGCGTCGCCGTCTTCACCAGCAGCACTGCCGTCGGGCAGTAGCGCAGCAATTTCCAGTCGGCGGGCGTGAGCAGGGCTTTTTTCAGCGGGCTGTCTGGAAAGTGCTGTTTGATCACCAGCCCACAGCCTTCGGCTTGCTGCACGTCGATTATGGTTTCATGCAGGCTGTCATTCCACGCCTGCTCGGTGCTGACGCTGTAGCCGTCTTCCTGCAAGCCCGACTTCAGCAGGGCCAGCAGCGCCGAGTGCTCGTGCTTCTTGTCGCAGACCAGCAAATGCAGGTGCGCGCCGGTGACCCCGGCGATCAGCTTGGCACGCTTGAGGGCCAGGCTTTCCGAATGCTCGGGCTCAATGACCACCAGGATGCTGCGGATGGCTTGCATGGTCGGGATCTCCAAAAAGGGTGGGCCTGGAACAACTATAGTTGCTGGCTGGCGCACGTCATGTTGATGCACATCAAGGCCGGTGGCTGGTGGTCTGCGGCGGGGTCGGTATAATCGCCGGCCTTTTGTGATCCTTTTGCCCGTGAGCCCGATGAACCTGCCAGAAATCCACGAATTCCTCGGTTGCCGCACCCCTGACGCCTGGGTCCAGGCCGCGCTGGCCGATCAGGACACCCTGCTGATCGACCACAAGAACTGCGAATTCAAAGCCGCCAGCACCGCCTTGAGCCTGATCGCCAAGTACTACAGCCATGTGGACCTGATCAACATGATGTCGCGCCTGGCCCGCGAAGAGCTGGTGCACCATGAACAGGTCATGCGCCTGATGAAAAAGCGCAAAGTCGAACTGCGCCAACTGCACGCCGGGCGTTATGCCTCCGGTTTGCGCAAAGTGGTGCGCAGCCACGAGCCGGTGAAGCTGGTGGACACCCTGGTGGTCGGCGCCTTTATCGAAGCGCGCAGTTGCGAGCGTTTCGAAGCGCTAGTGCCGCATTTGGACGAAGAACTCGGCAAGTTTTACTTTGGCCTGTTGAAAAGCGAGGCCCGGCACTTCCAGGGCTACCTGAAGTTGGCGTACCAGTACGGTGACGCCAAGGACATCGCCCAGGTGATCGAGCGGGTGAGGGCGGCGGAGCAGGAGCTGATCGAGTCACCCGACATCGAGTTCCGCTTTCACAGTGGCGTGCCAGCCTGAGGCGACGGCCACGCCTAGCAACGCGGTGATTCCGGCCAGCAGCAGGATCACCGACTGGGTGCCCAACGGCGCCGCCAGCAGCGCAACTGCCAGGCCTGCCAAGGGTTGCGGCAGGTTGTTGAGCAGGGTGATCACGCCCACGGTCTTGCCAAAGTCCTGCACGGGGATCACGCGCTGACGGGTGCTGCGCAGGTAGACGTTGAACATCTTGTCAAAGCCGGTGACCAGCAGGAAACCCACAGCGTACAACCACACGCCGGGGCTGACCGCCATGATCACTGCACCCACGCCGATCATCGAATACGACACGCCGCCCAGCACCTTCAAGGGTAGGCCCGCCCGCGCCAGGTAAAACAGAATCCCGATCGTGACCAGTGCGCCGGCTGCCTGCAGCAGGGCGTAGGTGTCCTTGTCCTGTGCAAACTGGCCGGTCACTATCGCCGCAGACGTGGCCAGCGTGACGCCGATGATCAGGTTCACGCCCACAGCCAAGGTAATGACCCGTTTCAACTCCGGCAGGCTGCGGATATGGCCAATAGCAACCTTCAGCGGACGCAGCCAGATATCCCGGTGCTGCTCGAAGGTCTCCAGGCTGACCGTGCTGGAGCGTTGCCATATCCGCATCGCCAGGTCGGCCAGTAAGAACAGCACGGCCACCCCCAGCACTACCCAGTGCCAGGCCCATACTTCAAGCATCAACGCCGCCACCAGAGGCCCCAGCACCAGCCCGCTCTGGTCGGCGATCTGTGAATAGGAGAGGGTCTTGGCATAGCTGTACTGCTCGAAGATATGCGGCATCAGCACTTCCCGCGCCATGATGCCCTGGGTCGTCAGCACCCCGCACAGGGCCGACAGCAGCACGATCCAGTGGATACCGTCAAACACGCCATACAAGGCGACCGCCAGTACACACGCCAGCGCGCGGTAAACCTGGCTGATATGCAGGATGCGCACCGGCGCGAACTTGTCGCACAACGCGCCGCACACCGGGAACGCCAGGTAGCGGGGCAGCGACTCGACAAAGAACGCCAGCCCGGCCCACGCAACGCTCTGGGTGGTCTGGAATACGATCAACGGCACGATAAACAGCAGAATCTGGTCCGCCAGCCGCGACAGGAACAGCGAAACAAAAAACGCCAGGTAATCCTTGCGCATACAACTCCCTGTACATGGCGTTAAAGATTGCAGGTTATTTGTTAAAAACTCTTAAAAGCATGAAGCTTCGTCGGCCGGTGCTGGCCAGCTACTTTAGTTGCCCAGCTTGCCACCTATAATGCCCGCTCTTCAATCCGCGTCTGCACACTGAGAACTTATGGAAAACCTGGGACTGGGCAAGGTGTTGCTCGTTGAGGACGACGAAAAACTGGCGGGGCTGATTGCGCACTTCCTGTCGCAGCATGGTTTCGAGGTGCGCGTGGAGCACCGGGGCGACGAAGCCCTGGCCGCGTTCCTGGACTTCAAGCCGAAGATCGTCGTGCTCGACTTGATGCTGCCCGGCCAGAGCGGCCTGCATGTGTGCCGAGGGATTCGCGCAGTGTCCGACACGCCGATCGTGATCCTTACGGCCAAGGAAGACGACCTGGACCATATCCTCGGCCTGGAGTCCGGGGCCGACGACTATGTGATCAAGCCGATCAAGCCGCCGGTTCTGCTGGCCCGCCTGCGCGCCCTGCAACGGCGCCAGGCCCCGGAGCCGACCGTGCGCGGGTCGTTGGCCTTCGGGCGGCTGGCCATCGATCGCAGTTGCCGGGTGGTCAGCCTGGGGGAGGACACCATCGACCTTACCACCATGGAGTTTGAGTTGCTGTGGCTGCTGGCGAGCAACTCGGGGACGATCCTGTCCCGCGATGACATCCTCAACCGCATGCGCGGCATCGCTTTCGACGGGCTCAACCGCAGCGTCGATGTGTACATCAGCAAGCTGCGCGGCAAACTCAACGACAACCCCCGCGAGCCGGTGTGCATCAAGACCATCTGGGGCAAGGGCTACCTGTTCAACCCGTTCGCGTGGGAGGCATAGATGCTGCGGCTCTATATCCGCCTGTACATCATCCTGGCGCTGGGCCTGGCGGGGGCGATCTGGCTGGTCAACTACACCTTCGACGAGCTGCTGCCCGAAGCCAATGAAACCTATAACCGCGAAGCCTTGCGCGGGCCGGCCTATGGTTTGGTCGAGCAGTTGCGGCCCTTGCTGGGTGACGCCCGTCAGGCACGCCTGGCCGAGCTGCAACCCCATTACGGCCTGCACCTCAAGCTGGTGCAGCGCGATGAACTTGCGCTTGATCAGCGTGAGCAACAGTTGCTGGCGGCCGGGCAGTTGGTGGTGCGGGGCGACTTCATGGAGTTTATCGCCAATATCGATGGCGGCCCGCAACTGCTTAATATCAAGCTGCCCGAAGAACCCAAATGGCTGTACCTATGGGCCTACAGCCTGCTGGGGCTGAGCCTGGCGATCGTGCTGTATTTCTGGGTGCGCCCGCATTGGCGCGACCTGGAGCATATTCGCCTGGCGGCGCAACGGTTCGGTGACAACGACCTGAGTTCGCGCATCCTGCTGCCACGCCGCTCCACCGTGCGCGAACTGGCCGGGCACTTCAACCAGATGGCCGAGCGCATCGAAAGCCTGATCGCCAACCAGCGCGAACTCACCAACGCCGTGTCCCACGAACTGCGCACGCCGATTGCGCGGCTGTCGTTCGAGCTCGACCAACTCAAGCAACAAACCGACCCGCGTCAGCGCGGCGAATTGATCGCCGACATGTACGCCGACCTGGGTGAGCTGGAAGAAATGGTGTCCGAACTGCTCACCTACGCCAGCCTGGAGCGCGGCGCCACCCAGGTCACCCGCGAGCGCATCGAGGCCCACAGCTGGCTCGACAGTGTGATTGGCAGCGTGGCCCTGGAGGCCGAGGCGGCGGGTATCCAGCTGTCGTTGCGCACGTGCGAGGTGGATTTTATCCAGATCGAACCGCGCTTTATGGCACGTGCGGTGATCAACCTGTTGCGCAATGCTATTCGCTATGCCGACCGCCGCGTCGAAGTGTCGTTGGTCAAGTTTGGCAGTGGCTATGAAGTGCGGGTGTGTGACGACGGGCCGGGTGTGCCGGAGGAAGGCCGTGCGAAGATCTTCCAGCCCTTTATGCGTTTGGACGCTAGCCGTGATCGTCGCACGGGTGGCTTTGGGCTGGGCCTGGCGTTGGTGCAGCGGGTGTCGCAGTGGCATGGCGGCCAGGTGCAGGTGCTGGATTCGGAATGGGGTGGGGCGTCGTTTCGGATGACTTGGGCGTATGCCGAGTCACTGTAGGCGCTGGCTTGCTGCGATGGCGGCCTGACTGCCGATCACTCTCTAACTGTTGCCCCGCGATTCAAAATGTGGGAGCTGGCTTGCCTGCGAAGGCGGCCTGACAGCCGACCACGCTCTAACTGTAGCCCCGCGATCTAAAAATGTGGGAGCTGGCTTGCCTGCGAAGGCGGCCCGACTGCCGACCACAATCTAACTATCACCCCGCAATCCAAATGTGGGAGCTGGCTTGCCTGCGAAGGCGGCCTAACAGCCGACCACAAACTAACTGTCGCCCCGCGATCCAAATGTGGGAGCTGGCTTGCCTGCGAAGGCGGCCTGACAGCCGACCACAAACTAACTGTCGCCCCGCGATCCAAATGTGGGAGCTGGCTTGCCTGCGAAGACGACCTGACAGCCGACCTGGATGCTGGATCTGATCGGGTACATATCCGTTATTTAGGTAAAGGCTTATATGGGTTCCGCCCTTACGGCGGGTCACTTTGGAAAAGAGCCCCAAAGTAACCAAAGGGCTCTTGCCCCAACACTCGGCACCTCGCCTAGGCTCGGTGTGCCCGTAATCCGACAGTGATTTGGGGGGCCGCCGCCACGCGCCATCCATGGCGCGGGGCGGCTAAACCGGCATCCCTGCCGGTTTACCCCCCAAATCCCTGTCGAATTTCGGCCAGCGTGTTTGACGGGGCGCCTAAGATCAAAAGCAAGAGCAAGAGCGAGAGCAAGAGCGGCTCGCTTCGCATCGTGGGTACCGGTGGGTACGCGGTTTTGTAGGTGCTGGCAAGCCAGCACCTACAGTGTTTGATTGGGTTACCCGGTCAGAAGGTGTATTCCAAAACGCCCATCACTGAGGTCTGCAACCGTCGCTCCACAATGGGGCTCTTGCCGGCTTCGTCCGCCAGGTATTGTACGTCCAGCAAGGTCGAGAACTGGGTGTGTTCGCTGATGGGCAAGCTCCACGACAGGTTCAGGCCGTTGCTGATGTTGCCGGCGCCAGCCTTGTAGGCTTTGAAGCGGCTGCGGGCGGCTTGGCCGGTGGTGACGCCGTACCAGGTCTGCAGGTAGTCGCGGTCGCCAAAATGGCTGCTGAGGCTGGCATCCACGGAGCCGTAGCGGCCTTCGTAAAGGTTCGTGCCCAGGCTCAGTTCCAAATGGGTGAACGCCTTGCCACTGTCTTTGTGGTCATCTTCCTTGAGTGCATGTTCCAGGGTGGCGCCGACAATTGCGCTGCCGAGGTTGTAGCTGGCACTCACGCCCACTTGCGGGCGTGACTTGATTTCGCCCATGCCCCTGAGGCGCTTGGAGCCGGCGTGCATTGACTCGTTCTTGTCCTTGCGTGAGGCGCTGGCGCCGACGTAGGCACTGAAGCTCAACGCATTGCCTTCGTAGCCCCAGCCCAGGCCTTTGTCGGTGTCGAGGAAGATTCCCCAGGGGCTGACCACGGCCCCGCCGAAAATGGGCGCGGTCATGCGTTCGTCGCTGCCGCTGTAGCGTGGCAGGTTGGCTGCGCCGGCCTTGAGGGTGTAGGTCCAGTCCTCTGCCAGCACTGGGTTGGCGCCTGCGAGCAAGCACAGTGAGGTGATGGACAGGCAGAGGTGTTTGGAGGGCATCAGGGTTTTCATGGGGGTTAGAAACTCAGGGGTGGATGGGTGCGTTTGAAGGAGTAGCCCGAGGCGCTCAGGCCGTTGACTTGGCGGCTGATGGTGTCGCCCAGGCCATAGCCGTTGCCGGCGAGTACGGCGTGGGCGTTGTCCACGGGCAGCAGGATGTAGTCGGTCAGCGGTTCGTCATGCAGTTGGCCGCGGATCACCAGGAAGCCGTCTTCCAGGCGCACGCTGATGCCGCTCAACGGCGCGTCGGGTTCATGGGTGTTGAGCACTTGGTAAGTGCCGACGGTGTCGGCCCAGGCCAGGGGCAGCGGCGGTGGCTGGATGCGTTCACCGATGGCGATGCGCTGCCCGTGGCTGCGCGCGGTGAGCATCTGCCGGCCTTGCACGGTGATCACGTCGAGTTGTATGCGGCCGAGCTCACCGAGGTCCTTGAGCCAGAAACCCAGGACCTTTTTTTGCGCACGCAGCCAGCCGTGATCGTCACGCAGCAGCTCGAAGTCATAGCCGGCGAGTTCGCCGTGCAGCCGATTGGCGTCATCGCGAATGCGGAACACGCCCCAGGCAGTCGCGTAGAACCCGGCCAGGCGCTGGCGGTCGATGGCAGCCGGCACCTGGCGCAACTTGAGCCCATGGCGGGGCGCCTGGCAGTCGTCGCTGCACACGGGCTCGCCGGTGTGGGCCTGGAGCATCAGGCGCAGGGTGTCGGTGGCCAGTGTGGCGACCAGGTCTTCGGCATTGCTGTCGTTGGCCATGATGATCACCGCCAGTTGCTGGTCGGGCAGCAGGGTCAGTTGTGCGGCAAAGTCATCGCCGCCGCCGCTGTGCTGGTAGGTGCGAATCCCAGGGCCGATCGGCTCGTCACCGCACGGCGCCAGGAACCACGCCAGGCCGATCTGGCAATCGAAGTCGAGGGCGTTGCCGGTGTTCTGCTGGGTGAACATTTCATCGATGGAACGACGGGCCATCACCCGATCGCCCTTGTACAGGCCTTCGCCGAACAGCATCTGCACGTAATGGCTGAGGTCCTTGGGGCTGGCCCACGCGCCACCGGCGGCCAAGTCGCGCACCTGTGCATCGGTGCTGGCGATGCCCTCCTGATAGCCCTGGGCGCGATAGCCTACTTGCGCGGCGGTGCCGACAAAACTCGTGTGGTGCATCTCCAGTGGCTTGAGCAGACTGTGTTGCAGCTGGGTTTCAAAGTCCTTGCCACTGCTGCGCTCGATGGCTGCGCCCACCAGCGCATAACCCAGGTTGGAATACGCCACCTGCGTGCCAGGCGGTGTGCTCAGCCAAACGCCGGACACGCGCATGGGCATCTGCCCCATGGCGAAGCTGTTGCGCAGGTCGCGCAGGTGTTCACTGGGCAAGCCGGATTGATGGCTGAGCAGGCGCCGCAAGGTGATGTCACGGTCAGCGGCCTGCTGGTCGGTGTGGAAGCGCGAGCGCACATAGAACTCGCGCAAAGTCTGCTGGATCGGGGCATCCAGTGCCAGCCGCTGCTGTTCAACCAGTTGCAGGGCAGCGCTGGCGGTGAGCAGCTTGGAGATCGCACCGGCACGGAAGGCGGTGTTCGGCGTTACCGGCAGGCCCAGGGCTTTGTCGGCCATGCCGAACCCACGGGCCCAGATCAACTCCTGGCCGTTGACCAGGGCAATCGACAAGCCGGGCACATTGGCCTGGGCCATGTCGCGGGGAATCCGGGTTTGCAGGTAGCGGATGATCGCGCTGTAGTCGCCCTTGGGGATCGGCGGCGGGGCGGGGGGTTGCCCGTGGCAGCCAAGGCTGCCCAACAGGCAACCGAGCAACGGAATACCGCGCAATGTGCGAAGCATGAAGAGCACCCGGCAGGTGGTTTGGATGCTCGAATGCTAGGGGCGCAACGCCCAGCGGTCTTTGGCAGCTTTGTCGAGAAACTGTCAAAGACTGTTAACGGCTCAGGCCGTTACGTTCATGCCATTGGGCGATCGACTCTTCAGGGTACTCCTCGAACTGCAGGTCACCCTTGCGCACCGTGACCTCCACCCACGGCGCCTTCGACCCCAGCATCAGGTGCGTATGCTCCGGCGGCACCGGCAACGGCGTGTCGATGGCCGAGGCAAACGGGTGGATCAACTCCGGCCACTCCGGGCTGAACAACCACAAGGCGCTGCCGCATTGCGAACAGAAGTGCCGTTCGGCAGTGCTTGCATGGGCACGGCTGGCGCCTTCGGGCTTGAGCCTGGCGTGGTAGATCGAAATGAGTTTGCGCCCGCGCACCTTCAGGCTTTGGGTATCGCCGGCGAGGTTGATCGCATAACCGCCACCGCCCTGGGTTTTGCGACAGATCGAGCAGTAGCAACGCTGGTACGGGTAGGGGTGGGCGCTGTCGAGGCTGAACGTCACGGCGCCGCAATGGCAGGAACCTTCAAGCTGCATGGGCTGACTCCTTTGGTAAGGTGACTGATCAGCTTAGGCGCTTTGCGGCATCAACGTGGCGATCAACGCCCGAATGGTGCCGGGCAACGCCTCCAGCTCCCGCACCAGGATGCTGCGTTCGCGAATCGCCCAGGGCTCGTCGAGCTTGACCGCGACCAATTGCATGGTGCGGCTGTGGCGCACAGCGGCGGACTCCGGAATGATGCCAATGCCCACGCCGGCCTCGACCATCCGGCAGATCGCCTCGAAGCTCGAGACCTGGATACGCAGCGACAAATGCTTGCCCAGCCGCTCGACGTGTTCGCGCAAGAAGCTCAGCAAGGTGCTGCCTTCATGCAGGCCGATATGCTGGTAGGCGAGGGTCTGTTCCAGGGTCACCGAGGCTTGCTCCGCCAGCGGGTGGCCGACCGGCACCATCAACACCAATTCATCCGTGCTGAAATGCAGCACCTGCAAACCCGCCGCTTCCACAGGCCCGGCAATAATGCCCATGTCGCTGGTGCCATCGAGCACGCCGCGTACGATGTCGCGGGACAGGCGTTCCTGCAGGTCGACGGTCACGCCGGGCCGTTGCGACAGGAACCCCGCCAGCACTTCGGGCAAGAATTCGGTGACCGCCGTGGTGTTGGCGAAGATGCGGATGTGCCCGGCCGAGTCCACGCCGTACTGGGTGAATTCGCTCTTGAGGTAGTCGACCTGGCGCATGATCAGCCGCGCATGGTGCAGCAAGCGCTCGCCGGCCGGGGTGATTTCCACGCCACGGCTGTCGCGGTACAGCAGGCGCGTGTCGAGCTGGCCTTCGAGGGCCTTGATTCGCGCACTGGCGGCGGCCGGCGAGAGGAACGCGCGCTTGGCGCCTTGGGTCAGGCTGGGGGATTCGGCGATATGGATAAACAGGCGCAGGTCGGCCAGATCGAAGTGCATGCAAGACTCCCAGACTTTCTTAAGACCTGTGGGAGCCGGCTTGCCGGCGATAGCGGTCATCTTGACACACCGCTATCGCGGGCAACCCAGCTCCAGGGAATAGGGTTGTAATAGAGCACGGCGTTCAGCATAACCGAACGCTGGTTTATTGAAATGCAAATTCTCAGAACGGGCACGCGCTTGCATGATCCGGGGCAGACACTCACTACCCGAGGACCTGCACCCGATGAGCGCCACCGATTGGATCGGCCGAAGCGAGACCGCCCACGACCACCTCAGCCATAACCTGCTCAAACGCATCGCCGCCACCTTCGGCGAGGCAGTGCCCGCGGATGGCGCGGCTATACCGCCGCTGTGGCAGTGGTGTTTCTTCCAGGACCCGCTGCCGGAAGCCGCCCTGGGCACCGACGGTCACCCGGCCCGTGGCGGCTTCCTGCCGCCGGCCGACAACCGCAATCGCATGTGGGCGGGCGGGCGTATTGAGTTCATTCATGCGCTGCGTGCCGGTGAGGCGGCAACCCGCGTGTCGACCATCACCCAAGTGGAAGAAAAGACCGGGCGTACCGGCTCGCTGCTGTTCGTCACCGTGCGCCACGACTACTCCCAGGAGGGCCGCCTGGCGATCCGTGAAGAACAGGACATCGTCTACCGCGAACCCACACCGCCCAAGCCAGGCAGTGGTGAGGCGCTGGAGCCGGGCGAATGGCGAGAAACGGTCGAACCCACGTCAACCCTGCTGTTTCGCTACAGCGCCGTGACTTTCAACGGTCACCGCATTCACTACGACTACCCCTATGTGACCGGCACCGAAGGCTATTCAGGCCTGGTGGTGCACGGCCCGCTGATCGCCACCCTGAGCCTGCGCGCATTTTGCCGTGCCCACCCCGACGCCACCTTGCGCCGTTTCGCCTACCGCGGCGTGCGCCCGTTGATTGCGCCGCAACCCTTTGAAGTGGGCGGCCGCGTGACCGAAGCCGGTGTGGCACAGCTGTGGGCCGGCAACGCCGATGGCCTGGCGCAGCAAGCCCACGTGCATTTCGAATAATCCAAGAACAACAGGCGGAGAGCCGTTACATGAACCCCAATGACAATGAAGAACTCAATGCCATCCGCGAAGGCGTGCGCGCCTTGTGCGCAGAATTCGATGCAGCCTACTGGCGCAAGATCGATGAAGAGAAAGGCTTTCCCGAAGCCTTCGTCAAGGCGCTGACTGACGCCGGCTGGCTGTCGGCGATGATCCCCGAAGCGTACGGCGGCTCCGGCCTGGGCCTGGCCGAGGCCTCGGTGATCCTCGAAGAAGTGAACCGTTGCGGTGGCAACTCCGGCACCGTGCATGGCCAGATGTACAACATGTTCACTTTGCTGCGCCATGGCAGCGAAGCGCAGAAAAGCTTCTACCTGCCCAAGCTCGCCAGCGGCGAATTGCGCCTGCAGTCCATGGGCGTGACCGAGCCCACCACCGGCACCGACACCACCAAGATCAAGACCACCGCGATCAAACGTGGCGACAAATACGTGATCAACGGCCAGAAAGTCTGGATCTCGCGGGTGCAGCATTCCGACCTGATGATCCTGCTGGCGCGCACCACGCCACTGGCCGAGGTGAAGAAAAAGTCCGAAGGCATGTCGATTTTCCTGGTGGACCTGCGCGAAGCCATCGGCAACGGCCTGACCGTGCAGCCCATCGCCAACATGGTCAACCACGAGACCAACGAGCTGTTCTTCGACAACCTGGAGTTGCCGTTGGACAGCCTGATCGGTGAGGAAGGCAAGGGCTTCAAATATATCCTCGATGGCCTCAACGCCGAACGCACGCTGATCGCCGCCGAATGCATCGGCGACGGTCGCTGGTTCATTGAAAAGGCCAGAGCCTATGCCCGCGACCGCGTGGTGTTTGGCCGACCCATCGGACAGAACCAGGGCGTGCAGTTCCCGATTGCCGAAGCGCATATCGAGATCGAGGCGGCGGACCTGATGCGCTGGCGCGCCTGCGAGGAATACGACAGCGGCAAGAATGCCGGCGCGAGCGCGAACATGGCCAAATACCTGGCCGCCAAGGCGTCCTGGGAGGCGGCCAATGCCTGCCTGCAAACCCACGGCGGCTTCGGGTTTGCCTGTGAATATGACGTGGAGCGCAAATTCCGCGAGACGCGCCTGTACCAAGTGGCGCCGATCTCCACCAACCTGATCCTGTCCTACGTGGCCGAGCATTTGCTCGAACTGCCACGCAGCTTCTGAGGGCGCGACCATGAGCCATACCCAAGCCTTGTGTCGGTTCCTTGCCGAGTTGAACGACACGCAACTGCCTGAAGAGGTGCTGGCGCGCACCGAAGACCTGTATCTGGATTGGCTGGCGTCGGCGCTGGCGAGCCAAGGCGCGCACCCGATTCCATTGTTCGAACGCTATGCACAGAAGATGGGCCCGAGCAGCGGCCCAGCGCAGGTGATCGTCAATGGCGCCAGCACCAGCGCGTATTTTGCCGCGCTGGTCAACGGCGCTTCGTCCCACTTGGTGGAGCAGGATGACCTGCACAACAGCTCCGTATTGCACCCGGCGACCGTGGTGTTTCCAGCGGCGCTGGCGGCGGCTCAGGACCTCGGCAGATCCGGTCGCGATTTGCTGCTGGCTTCGGTGGCCGGCTATGAGGCCGGTATCCGTATCGGCGAATTCATGGGCCGCTCCCACTACCGCATCTTTCACACCACCGCGACCGTTGGCACGTTGGCGGCGGCGGTTGCCGTGGGCAAGTTGCTGGATTTCAACGAAGAGCAGTTCATCAACCTGCTCGGCAGCGCCGGCACCCAGGCCGCCGGGCTGTGGGAGTTCTTGCGCGACGCCGCGGACTCCAAGCAACTGCACACGGCCAAGGCCGCAGCAGATGGTTTGCTCGCCGCTTACCTGACGGCGGATGGGCTGACCGGCGCGCGCAATATCCTTGAAGGCGACCAGGGCTTGGCGGCAGGCATGTCCAGTGATGCCGAGCCGAGCCGGTTGTCTGCCGACCTCGGCAGCCGCTGGGCGCTGCTGGAAACCTCATTCAAGTTCCACGCTTCGTGCCGCCACACCCATCCTGCCGCCGATGCGTTGTTGGATCTGATGCAGCGCGAAGGCCTTGCCGCTGCCGACATCGCCCAGGTGGAAACGCGCGTGCACCAGGGCGCCATCGATGTGCTGGGGCGGGTGACCGTGCCGACCAGTGTGCACCAGGCCAAATTTTCCATGGGCACGGTGCTGGGCCTGATCGCTGTGCATGGCAAGGCCGGACTCACGGAATTTCATGAGCAGGCACTGACCGACCCGGCCGTCTCGCGCTTTCGCGACAAGGTCAGCATGACCCTCGACCCCGACGTCGACCGCGCCTACCCACAACGCTGGCTTGGCCGCGTCACCGTCACCACCCTCGATGGCCGCACGCTGCACGGCGCCATCGACGAGCCCAAGGGCGATCCGGGCAACACCCTGAGCCGCGAAGAATTGGCGGATAAATTCCAGCGTCTCACCCGGTTCAGCGGCGCACGCACCTCGGCCCAGGCCGAAGGATTGATCGAAAAGGTCTGGGACTTGCGCAACGCCGCGTCCATGGCCGGCTGGCTTTAAGGAACTGTCATGACTCATCAACGACCGTTGGACGGCATCACCGTTGTCAGCCTGGAACACGCGATTGCCGCGCCATTCTGCACCCGTCAGTTGGCGGACCTGGGCGCCCGTGTGATCAAGGTCGAGCGCCCGGGTGCCGGCGACTTTGCCCGTGGCTACGACGAGCGCGTGCGCGGCCTGGCTTCGCATTTCGTGTGGACCAACCGCTCCAAGGAAAGCCTCACGCTTGACCTCAAGCAAGACGTGGCGGGCGATATTCTCGACACCCTGCTGGCGGACGCCGATGTGCTGGTGCAGAACCTGGCGCCGGGTGCCGCGGCCCGCATGGGCCTGTCGTTCGAGGCGTTGCATGCGCGCTTTCCGCGCCTGATCGTCTGCGATATCTCCGGTTACGGCGAAGGCGGGCCCTACGAGAAAAAGAAGGCCTACGACCTGCTGATCCAGAGCGAGGGCGGTTTTCTCTCGGTGACCGGCGGCCCCGGCGAAGACCAGATGGCCAAGGCCGGTTGTTCCATCGCCGACATCTCGGCGGGCATGTACGCCTACAGCGGCATCCTCTCGGCGCTGCTGTTGCGTGGCAAGACGGGCAAGGGCAGCCGCATCGACGTGAGCATGCTGGAAAGCCTGGTGGAGTGGATGGGCTACCCGATGTACTACGCGTTCGACGGCGCTCCCCAGCCACCGCGTGCCGGGGCTGCGCATTCGACGATTTATCCCTATGGGCCGTTTCCCACCGGCGACGGCGGCACGGTGATGCTGGGCCTGCAAAACGAGCGCGAGTGGGCGGCATTCTGCGACAAGGTGCTGCTCACGCCGGCATTGGCGACGGATGAGCGTTTCTCCGCCAACTTCAAACGCTCGGCCAACCGCGAGGTGCTGCGCCAGATCATCGTCGACAGCTTTGCCCAGCTTGACGCCGAAGCGGTGATCCAGCGCCTGGAGGACGCACAGATCGCCAGTGCACGTGTCAACGATATGCAAGGCGTGTGGGACCACCCGCAACTCAAGGCCCGCGACAGCTGGCGCGAAGTCGATAGCCCGGCGGGGCCGTTGCCGTCACTGCTGCCACCGGCCCGCAATGCCGCCTTTACCCCGCGCATGGATGCCGTGCCCGCGTTGGGGCAGCACAGCCAAGCCATTCTCGACCGTCTCGGCTTCAGCGCCGAAGCCATCGAGAACCTGAAAACCCGCGGCGTTATCTGACCCCGCACCCCGTTGTAGGAACCGGCTTGCCGGCGATGGCGGCCTTGAGCATGCACTGATTTCAAGGGCCTCATCGCTGGCAAGCCAGCTCCTGCATCGGGCGTGACAATAAGGAATTGTGTGATGCCAAACCCTCTTGTGCGCTCTGCGCTGTTTGTGCCCGGTAGCCGACCGGAGCGATTCTCCAAAGCCTTGGCCAGTGGTGCCGACGCAGTGATCGTGGATTTTGAAGACGCGGTCGAAGAACCGCTCAAGCGCCAGGCGCGGGACAACCTTGGGGTGTTCCTGACGGCCAACCCCAGCGCCCAGGTGTGGGTGCGCATCAATGCGCCGGAGCATGCCGAGCATTTCGCGGATGTGGCGTTCTGCAAAGCCCACTCGAACGTAGCGGGGGTATTGCTGCCCAAGGTCGAGAGCGCGGCCCAGGTCGCGTTGGTGGCGGCTAGTGGCAAAGTGATCTGGCCGATCATCGAGAGCGCGCGCGGCTTGTTGGCCGTGGCCGAAATCGCCCAGGCGCCGCAGGTGCAGCGCCTGTCGTTCGGTGGGCTGGACCTGGCCCTGGACCTGAACCTGAGCAGCAACTCCCCGGCCGCCCAGTTCGCCCTGGACCAGGCACGCCTGGCGCTGATCGTGCATTCCCGCGCGGCGGGCCTGGTCGCACCCTTGGACGGCGTACACCCGGCCATCGACGACCCCGAGGGCCTGCGCCGTTCGATCCGGCATGCCTATGAAATGGGCTTCGCGGGGGCCCTGTGCATCCATCCCAAGCAGGTGGCGGTGATCCATGAAGCGCTGGCGCCGAGCGCTGCGGACCTGGCCTGGGCCCAACGCGTGGTAGACGCCGGCGCCCATGGGGCAGGGGCCTACCAGATCGATGGGCAGATGGTGGATGCGCCGGTGTTACTGCGCGCGCAGCGGCTGTTGGCCGCCTCTATCTAGCTGGAGAAACCGAATAAAGAATGTGGGAGCGGGCTTGCTCGCGAATGCGGTCTATCAGGTACCTATAAATTGACTGACGCTCCGCATTCGCGAGCAAGCCCGCTCCTACATTGGATCGCTGTTGTAGCTCAGATTGGCGTTCGTCCAGACCGAACGCAGGTATCAAAAAATCGAAATTCACTACACGCGCGACATCAGGCACCTTGCCCTACAACACAACAATAAGAAGGTGATTTTCCATGCTCAAGTTTTCACGGGCGCTGCTGTGCGCCGCCACCTTATTTGCCGCAGGCCTGGCCCAGGCGGCGGACCCGATTGTCATCAAGTTCGCCCACGTCGTCGCCGAAAACACCCCCAAGGGCCAGGGCGCGCTGCTGTTCAAGAAGCTCGCCGAGGAACGCCTGCCGGGCAAGGTCAAGGTCGAGGTGTACCCGAACTCGTCGCTGTTCGGCGACGGCAAGGAAATGGAAGCGCTGCTGCTGGGCGATGTGCAGATGCTGGCACCGTCCCTGGCCAAGTTCGAGCAATACACCAAGCAAGTGCAGATCTATGACCTGCCGTTCCTGTTCAACGACCTGGCCGCCGTCGACCGCTTCCAGGCCGCCCAGGGCAAAGACCTGCTGACGTCGATGCAGGACAAGAACATCCTTGGCCTGGCCTATTGGCACAACGGCCTCAAGCAGCTCTCGTCGAACAAGGCACTGCATGAACCCAAGGACGCCCGTGGCCTGAAGTTCCGCGTGCAGGCTTCCAGCGTGCTCGAAGAGCAGTTCAAGGCGATCCGTGCCAACCCACGCAAGATGAGCTTTGCCGAGGTCTACCAAGGCCTGCAGACCGGCACCGTCAACGGCACCGAGAACACCTGGTCGAACTATGAAAGCCAGAAGGTCAACGAGGTGCAGAAGTACTTCACCGAGTCCAACCATGGCCTGATCGACTACATGGTGATCACTAACGCCAAGTTCTGGAACGGCCTGCCACCGGATATCCGCACCACCCTGGACCAGATCATGGTCGAGGTCACCGTCGAGGTGAACAAACAGGCCGAGGCGCTGAACCAGTCGGCCAAGCAGAAGATCGTCGACGCCAAGACCAGCGAAATCATCGAACTGACCCCGGAGCAACGCCAGCTGTGGCGCGAAGCCATGCGCCCGGTGTGGCAGAAGTTCGAGGGCGAAATCGGCGCTGACCTGATCAAGGCGGCAGACGCCTCCAACCAGTAATTGATTGCTGAAACAAACCCGACGCCTGTGGGAGCGGGCTTGCCCGCGATGGCACCACATCGGTGTTCCTGAAAGACCGAGTCGCCCGCATCGCAGGCAAGCCAGCTCCCACATTGATCCGGTTTCGTCAGTGACTTGTTGTGAATACCCCCGTCCAGTTTCGCGAGGTTTTGCCATGCAAACGCTAAGGCGCGTCTGGGAGCACCTGGAGGAAGGTTTTATCGCCTTCCTGCTGGCTGCCATGACCCTGGTGACATTCGTCTACGTCATGCTCAACAACATCTACACGCTGTTCTTTGCCCTGGCCGACAAGTGGGCCTTCAGCAGCAACTTCCTCAATGCCCTGGGCGATCACACCATGACCTGGGCCCAGGACATGACCTGGAGCGTGGCGCTGACCAAGGCCATGTTCGGTTGGCTGATTTTCTTCGGTATTTCCTACGGTGTGCGCACCGCCGGCCACCTTGGCGTGGACGCACTGGTCAAGCTGACCAAGCGCCCGGTGCAGCGCGTGCTCGGCATGCTCGCGTGCCTGTGCTGCCTGGCCTACGCCGGGCTGTTCATGGTCGCCAGCTACAAGTGGGTGAGTGCGGTGATGGGCGCGCATATCGGCGCCGAAGACCTCGACCAGTACGGCGTTGATGTGGGCGATATCGTGATCATCGTGCCCATCGGTTTCGCCATGGTGTTTATCCGCTACCTGGAAATTTTCTACCGCATCTTTACCCACCGTCAGGTCGGGTTGGGGCTGGCCGACGAGGCCGGTGAGGCCAGCAAGTTGGCCGGCAGCCATGAGGAGCGTCACTGATGGCCGTGCTCTGTCTGTTCTTGCTGTTATTCGTGTTTATGTTCCTGGGCGTGCCCATCGCGATTTCCCTGGGCCTGTCCGGCGCGGTGTCGATCCTGATGTTCAGCCAGGACTCGGTGAGCTCCCTGGCGATCAAGCTGTTCGAGACCTCTGACGCCTACACCTTTTTGGCGATTCCGTTTTTCCTGCTGTCCGGCGCGTTCATGACCACCGGTGGCGTGGCGCAACGCCTGATCGACTTCGCCAACGCCTGTGTCGGGCATATTCGCGGCGGCCTGGCGATTGCGGCGGTGCTGGCGTGCATGCTGTTTGCGGCATTGTCGGGGTCGTCACCGGCGACGGTGGCGGCGGTGGGCTCGATTGCCGTGGCGGGCATGGTGCGTTCCGGTTACCCGAAGGAATTCGGCGCCGGAATCATCTGTAACGCGGGTACGCTGGGCATCCTGATTCCTCCGTCGATTGTGATGGTGGTGTACTCGGCCGCGACGGAAACGTCGGTGGGCAAGCTGTTCATGGCCGGCGTGATTCCGGGCTTGCTGCTGGGGCTGATGTTGATGATCGCGATCTACATCGTCGCGCGCATCAAGAAGCTGCCGGCCCAGCCACGGGCGACCTTCCGCGAGTGGCTGACCTGCGCACGCCGCGCCTACTGGGGCCTGTTATTGCTGGTGATCATCCTCGGCGGCATCTACAGCGGCATGTTCACCCCGACCGAAGCGGCAGCGGTGGCGGCGGTGTACTCGGCGTTTGTCGCGCTGTTCGTCTACAAGGACATGAAGCTGCGCGATTGCCCCAAGGTGCTGCTGGAGTCCGGGCGCCTGGCGATCATGCTGATGTTTATCATCGCCAACGCCATGCTCTTTGCCCATGTGCTGACCACCGAGCAAATCCCCCAGGAAATCACCGCGTGGGTGATCTCTGAAGGGCTGACGCCGATTGGTTTCCTGATCATGGTCAACGTGGTGCTGCTGGTGGCGGGGAGCTTCATGGAACCGTCCGCCATCGTGTTGATCCTGGCGCCGATCTTCTTCCCGATTGCGATGAAACTGGGCATCGACCCGATTCACCTGGGGATCGTGATGGTCGTGAACATGGAGATCGGCCTGGTGCATCCGCCAGTAGGATTGAACCTGTTCGTGACCTCGGCGGTGACCGGGTTGACGCTGGGGCAGACCATTCGGGCGGCGCTGCCGTGGCTGATGATTCTGTTGGTGTTCCTGATCATGGTCACCTACCTGCCGTTTATCTCCCTGGCGCTGCCGCACTGGCTCGGCATGTAGTTGCAACCCTGCAACACCCTGTGGGAGCCGGGCAAGCCCGGCTCCCACATTTGATCTGTGCCTGTGCTTAGTGGTCCAACGCACTCAAGATCGCATGGGCCACTTTCACTCGTTCCGCGTTCGGGTAGTTCTTGTTGGCTAGAATCACCACGCCGATATCCTTGCTTGGCACGTACGCCACGTAGGCACCAAAGCCACGGGTCGAGCCGGTTTTGTTGTACAGCACGTTTGCCGGTTGCACCTGGGCTGGACTCAGCCACTTCACCTTGTGCGGCTCCATTGCCATTGGCGTGGAGTTGCCCTCTATCAGCGCTTGCAGCTTGATCGGGTAAGGGTAGTACTCCCAGCCCAGGCCCTGGGTCATACCGTTGACCTTGTAGTAACCGGTGTGTGTGGTAGCGATGGCCTGTTGCAGCGGTTTCTCCAGGGTTTGTGGGTGCATGTTCACTATCACGTAGTGCGCCAGGTCCTGAGTACTGGTCTTGATGCCGTAGGCCTCACTGTCCAGCGCGCCAGGGCCGACGCGGACAGGTTTGTGGTCCTTGTCATAGCCTTGGGCGTAGGCGCCGGCTTTGTCGGCAGGCACGCTGACGTAGGTGTTGTTCAGGCCCAACTTGGGCAGCAGGGTTTTTTCCATGGCCTCGTCGAACGGCTGGCCCAGGCTTTGTGCGCTGAGGTAGCCGAACAGACCAATGCTCGGGTTGGAGTAAAGACGCTGCTCACCCGGAGCATAAGTGGGTTTCCAATGCTGAAAATAGCCGAGCATGGTGTTGGCACTGTCAGCGGCGTCCGGGAACTGCAATGGCAGGCCGCCGGGGGTGTAGGTGGCGAGTTGCAGCAGGCTGATGCGGTCAAAGGCGCTGCCCTTGAGTGCTGCAAGATGCTGGCTGGCCTTGTCCGAAAGCTTCAGCTTGTTATTGGCCTCGGCGTAGCCGCCCAGGGTGGCGGTAAAGGTTTTGCTGACCGAGCCGATCTCGAACAATGTGTCTTGGGTAACGGGTTGCTGGTTGTCCTTGTTGGCGATTCCGTAGTTAAAGTATTGCACCTTGCCTTTGTCTACGACGGCCACTGACAGGCCGGCGATGCCTTGCTGCTGCATCAGGGGCTCGACGCTACTGTCCACGACCTTGCGCAGGTCGGTGGCGGCCGTGCAGGTTCCGGAGCCGATAAAAAGGGCTGAAAACAGGAAATTTCGTACGCTGGTGTTCATGGTGACTCGCTTCCATGTAGAGGGTGCACTGACGATTTGAGCCTGCGCAGGCGTCGCAAATCTAGTGGGATTCACCGCCCTCGACAAACGATGATATCTTGCAGCTGCCATTAGAAAATCTAGGGTAGAGCATGCTGCGTTCACATTTGCCCCTCAATGCCCTGCGCGCATTCGAGGCTTCCGCCCGCCACCTGAGCTTTACCCGGGCGGCCATCGAGTTGTGCGTGACCCAGGCGGCGGTCAGCCACCAGGTGAAAAGCCTGGAGGCGCAACTTAATCTCACATTATTCAAGCGCCTGCCACGGGGCCTTATGCTGACGCGCGAAGGGGAAACCTTATTGCCGGTGTTGCGTGAGTCCTTCGACCGCATCGCCCATACCCTCGGCCAGTTTGAGGGGGGGCACTACCGCGAGGTCCTCACCGTGGGGGCGGTCGGCACCTTCGCGGTCGGCTGGTTGCTGCCGCGCCTAACGGACTTCCAACGCCGTTATCCCTTTATCGACCTGCGCCTGTCCACCCACAACAACCGCGTCGACGTTGCCGCCGAGGGCCTGGACTATGCGATCCGCTTTGGCGCAGGTGCCTGGCACGGCACGGACGCCTGCGAACTGCTGGAGGCGCCGCTGACGGTGCTCTGCGTGCCACAACTCGCCGAGCAACTGCAGGCACCCGCCGACCTGTTGAAGCACACCTTGTTGCGCTCCTACCGCGCCGATGAGTGGAGCCTGTGGTTCCAGGCCGCCGGGTTGCCCGCCGATACCCTGGTGCCACGCAGCATCGTGTTCGATTCTTCGTTGGCGATGATGGAGGCAGCCTTGCAAGGCATGGGCGTAGCGTTGGCACCGGCGATGATGTTCTCGCGGCAACTGGAGAGCGACGTCATCCGCCAACCGTTCGATGTCGGCATTACCACCGGCAGCTACTGGCTGACCCGCCTGCAATCGCGGGCTGAGACCTCGGCGATGTTGGCATTCAAGGGCTGGTTGCGCGACACCGTCAATGCCTAGGCACCGGATAGGGCGGGTCGCAGAGGATTTTTTCATAGGTGCCCGGAAGCGGTGCAAGCAGCTCATATCGCTGTTCATCATATTGCACGCACAGCCAGAACTGACCGTAGGCGTCTAAATGGTCCACCTTCCATACCAGGTGACTCTCGACAAAAAACCGATAGAGATCTTGCTCCTTCGGGCACAACGGTATGACGGGCAAACGGGTGATTTTAATTCCGAAGTCAAGCCATGTAACAGACTCACCCAGCCTTTGGCAGGTTTCACAGGGCATTTTCAAGCGCTCCTTTTATAAAAACGTGGAGCATGAAGGCACTGGCTGGATGAGCAAGCAGACATTTGCGAAATGCACGTACGACCGAGCCGGTTGTGATCCAGTACCCGACCGGGCCGCACTCTGCCCTAGACGAGGTATTTGCGGAACCATCCCAGCGTCCTCTCCCACGCCAGATTCGCCGCCGCTTCGTCGTAACGCGGCGTTGAATCATTATGGAAGCCGTGGTTGGCGCCCTTGTAGATATACGCTTCATAGGGAGTGCCGGCTGCCTTCAACGCCTTCTCGTAAGCCGGCCAGCCTTCATTGATCCGCGTGTCCAACTCACCGTAGTGCAGCATGATCGGCGCCTTGATTCGCGCCACATCCTTGGCCTCTGGCTGGCGGCCATAGAACGACACCGCTGCGCCCAGTTCCGGGTATGCCACGGCGGCCGCATTGGTCACGCCGCCGCCGTAGCAGAAGCCGGTGATGCCGATTTTGCCGGTGCTGCTGTCGTGGTGCATCAGCCATTCGATGGCGGCGAAGAAGTCGTTCATCAGCTTGGTCGGGTCGACCTTCTGCTGCAGTTCCACGCCTTTTTCATCGTTGCCGGGGTAGCCGCCGACCGAGGTCAGGCCGTCGGGCGCCAGGGCGATGAAGCCGGCCTTGGCCAGCCGTCGGGCGACGTCTTCGATATAAGGGTTGAGGCCGCGGTTTTCGTGAACCACCACCACTGCGGGCAATTTGCCTGTGGCCTTGGCCGGGCGCACGAGGTAGCCGCGCACGGTGCCGTTGCCTGTGGGTGAGGGGTAGGTGATGTAGTCGGCGACGATGTCCGGGTCGGTGAATTTCACCTGTTCGGCCAGCGCGTAGTTGGGGCTCAGCGCCGCCAGCAGGGCGGAGGCGGTGAGGCCACCAAAGGTGAACAGCGCCGCGCGGTCGAGAAATTCGCGGCGGTTGATCTTGCCGTGGGCGTAGCCGTCATAGAGTTCCAGCAGTTCGGGGGCAAAGTCTTTCGCGGTCAGACGAGTCATCGGTGCAGTCCTCGATTAGCGGTGGCAGTCAATGTAGACCAGGATCAGCCCTCACGGCCATGGGCGGCGGCGGCCAGTTGGCCGGTGTCGACACGCACGAAGATCGAATCACCCACTGCGGTGAGCACGTCACCGGCGTACACCTCGCAGATCACGCGGGTCTTGCGCCCCACATCGCCCTCGACCCGTGCGCGCAGGGTGAGGGTGACGCCCATGGGCGTCGGCTTGATGAATTTGATGCCCAGGTTGCCGGTGACGCAGTCGATGCGCGGCAGGCTGCCGGGTTCGCGCTGTTCGGCGCGGTAGTGGTAGGCCATGGCGGTCCAGTTGGAATGGCAGTCCACCAACATGGCGATCAGGCCGCCGTAGACCAGGTCGGGCCAGCCGCTGTATTGGGCTTCGGGCAGGTGCTCGGCGACGAGGTGGAGGCCGTCCGCGTCCCAACGGCTCTTGATATGCAAGCCGTGGGGGTTGCTGCCGCCGCAGCCGTAGCAAATGCCTTCCGGCGCGGTAATATCCTGGAGTGAAGGGGCGTGCATGCAGAGTCCTTATAGGTGCGTGTGCGTCTACTCTGTTTAGCAGGACAGGCGCCGGATGGGAATAAATCCCTGGTGTCGCCCTGTGTCCTTACCTCTAGCGGAGCGCTGCATGAAACGACGAATGTCCCCGGTCGCGGTACTGGCCTTGATCCTTGCCTATGGCGCCAGCGCACAAGCGGTGGAGTACAAGGACGTCAACCGCACCGCCAGCCAGATCAGCTTTACCTACCAGCAATTGGGGCAGCGCGTATACGGCACCTTCAGCGACTTCGAGGGCACCTTGAACTTCGACACGCAGCAGCCGGAAGCCGGGCATGCGTTGCTCAAGATCCAGCTTGCCAGCATCGACGCCGGCAGCCCGGACGCCAACGACGAACTGCAGCGCGCGTCCTGGTTCGATACCGCGACCTATCCGGTGGGCGTGTACGAATCCACCGGCGTCAAGGCCCTGGGGGACAACCGCTACATGATCAGCGGCCACCTGACCATCAAGGGCACCACGCGCCCGGTGGACGTTGACGTGGTGCTCAAGGAACAGGGCGGCATTGGTGTGTTCGACGGTGAGTTCATCCTCAAGCGCGGCGATTTCAAGATTGGCGAGGGCGAGTGGGCCGGCAACAGCGTGGTGTCCAATGACATCAACATCAAGTTCAAGATGGTCGCGCCGCAGCGTTAACGCGCGAACTTCTTTGCGCCGGCCACGCAGCCGATCACCGCGACCGTCACCAGCACCATGCCCAGGCTGACCTGCTCATGCAGCAGGCCTGCCGCCAGCGCCAGGCCGAAAAACGGTTGCAGCAACTGCAATTGACCGACGGCGGCGATGCCACCCTGGGCCAGGCCGCGGTACCAGAACACGAAGCCGATGAGCATGCTGAACAGCGACACATAGCCCAGGCTCAGCCAGGCCGGCAGGCTGATGCCGGTGAAGGTTCTCGGCGCCAGCACCAGGCTCAAGGGCAGCACCACGGGAAGCGACACCACCAGCGCCCAACAGATCACCTGCCAGCCGCCGAGGCTGCGCGACAGCTTGGCGCCTTCGGCATAACCCAGGCCGCAGGCCAATACCGCCAGCAGCATCAGCACGTCGCCGGCTGGCGCGGCGCTCAGGCCCTGGGCCAAGGCATAACCCATCACCAGCGCGCTGCCGAGCACCGAGAACAGCCAGAACACCGGGCGCGGGCGTTCGCCGCCGCGCAGCACGCCAAAGACCGCAGTGGCCAGTGGCAGCAAGCCGATAAACACGATGGAGTGGGCCGAGGTCACGTATTGCAGCGCCAGCGCGGTGAGCAGCGGGAAGCCGATCACCACGCCAAGGGCGACGACCGCCAGCGACATCCACTGAGGGCGTGCGGGGCGTTTCTCCTTGAACAGCCACAGCAGCACTCCCCCCAAAACGGCCGCGATGGCGGCGCGGATCATGGTCAGGAAGACCGGGTCGAATTCCATCACCGCCAGGCGCGTGGCCGGCAATGAGCCGCTGAAAATCACCACGCCGATAAAGCCGTTGATCCAGCCTTGGGTGCCAGTGTCCAGGGTGTTGAGGCGAGAGGTACGTTCCATGAGGGTGTGCCCGAAGAAAGAGGGGGTTGCATGCGAGCCATCCTAGGGGCGAGCATTAAGACAATCAAAGAATTGTCATGGATACATCCCTATGCCCCGCGCCCGCTATAAATCCCTGGTCGACCGGTTCGCCGCAGACATCCGCAGCGGAAAGATGCCGCCCGGTACGCGCCTGCCGACTCACCGCCAGTTGGCTGCCGAACAGGGTCTGGCGCTGGTCACTGCCAGTCGGGTCTATACCGAGTTGGAGGCCATGGGGCTGGTCAGTGGTGAGACCGGGCGTGGCACCTTTGTGCGCGAAATCTCGCTGCCACCGGGGCAGGGCAGTGGGCAGATGACGGTGGCGGCGGGGATGCTCGACCTCAACTTCAATTACCCCTCGTTGCCGGGCCAGGCAGACCTGTTGCGCACGGCGTTACGCCAGTTAGCGTTATCCGGCGACCTCGAAGCCCTGCTGCGTTACCAGCCTCACGCCGGGCGCCAGCATGAGCGTGCTGCATTCGCACGGCATTTGCTCAGCCGAGGATTGAGCGTGGAGGCCGACCAGGTGCTGCTGGTCAGCGGCGCCCAACACGGCTTGGCGGTCACCCTGATGGCGTTGCTCAAGCCCGGGGATGTGATCGCGGTGGATGCGTTGACCTACTCGGGCTTCAAGGTACTGGCCGAAACCCTGCACCTGGAAATTGTCGCGATCCCGGTGACGCCGACCGGCCCGGACCTGGAAGCCTTGCAAAACCTTTGTCGCAAGCGCCCGGTGCGCGCCGTATACAGCATGCCGACCCTGCACAATCCCCTCGGTTGGGTGATGGATCTGACCCAACGCGAACGGCTGGTGTCCATCGCCCGTCAGCACAATCTGGTGATCATTGAAGACGCGGCTTACGCGTTCCTCGTTGAAGACCCACCGCCCCCGGTGGCGACGCTGGCGCCGGAACGCACGGTGTATGTGGGTGGGCTGTCAAAAAGCGTGGCGACGGGCCTACGCGTGGGGTTTGTCGCGGCGCCGATGGAATCGGTAAAGACGCTGGAGCGGACCATCATGGCCACCACCTGGAATGTACCCGGTGTGATGAGCGCCATGGCGGTGGCATGGCTGGAGGATGGCACCGTGGCACAGCTTGAGGCGCAAAAGCGCGAGGACGCCCAGGCACGCCAGGCTTTGGCCGCTCAGGTGTTCAAACGGCTGACCACCATCAGCCATCCCTCGTCGTATTTTCTATGGCTGCCGTTGGCGGAAGACGCCCGGGCCGATCAGGTCGCCATGACCTTGCAGCGCGACAATATTTCAGTGTCCACCGCCGAGCCGTTTGCCGTCTCGGGACATGTCCCGCATGCGTTGCGGTTGGCCTTGGGGTCGGTGCCGATGTCGGCACTGCGCGAAGCGTTGCTCAAGGTGCGCAAGGTGGTGGCGTGGTGAGCCGGTTTCAGCGGCTCACCGCTGGGCATCAGTACTTGTAAGCCTGACGCCCGATCAGCAGCCATTTGCCTTTCTGCTTTTGCCACACCTGGAAGTTGTCGATATCCGTCGGCACTTCGACACCGCTGTTCACCGCCAGGGCGTGGAAGTGGTTGCGCACCAGGGCGGTGTCGCCTTGCAGGGTGATGGTCTGGTTTTGCATTTCCAGGGTCTTGAACGCGCTGGTGTGGGTTTCCAGGTCAGCGATGAATTGATCTTTGTTCTGCACCTTGCCGCTGGAGTGGCCGTAGGTGAGCTTGTCGGCGGTCAGCGCGTGAAGCTGCTTGAGGTCCAGGTGAAGCATGGCTTGGGTCAGTTGGTCGACCGCTTGGGCCACATCCTTTTCGGCAGGGGCAGGCGCGGCTGCGACATAACCGGTGAACAGGCACAGAAAACCGATCAGCACTTTGACGTTTTGCATGGGTGTTTCCTTATTGTTGTTGGGGGCTGGCACGACAGCTTGAGTCGTCGTACAACCATGCAATATTTCGAGTGGGGAAGGAAAGTGAAATTTCGAAATATGTTGAAAAGATTAGGCTTTAAGGCGTTATAAAACACACGAAAACTTATACGATGTCTCAACACGTTGATCTAATCATCCCTCGCTTCCTGTGCAAGTAGCACATCGCTATGCTACTGCCGAAACCTGACACTGCCCGAGAGACAAAATGGATTTTGACTGGCACAGCGACACGCTCACCCGCGCCACTCCGGTAACCCCACACTACAAAAACACTCAAAACGTCCGCCGCTTCATGCGTGAACACTGCGGCCCAGGGTTCAAATTCGACCGGCCGTTCATGGCCTGGATCCGCAACGAGGTGCCCAAGACTCTGGGCGACGTGGTGGACGAGTGGCAACGCCGAAACGAGGATTCACGCCCATGACACCCGACGAAAAATACCAGGCCGCCCAGCAACGTCTCGGCTATCAGCTGGATGAATTCAAAGTCGGTGGCAACTACATGCCACTGGTTCGCGACGGTAACCACCTGTACATCAGCGGCCAGATTCCCCGGGTCGGCGATGCCATCGTGCTGCCGGGCAAGGTCGGAGACACCTTGACCTTGGCCCAGGCGCAAATCGCCGCCGGTATCAGTGCATTGCGCTGCCTGGGTTTGCTCAAGCAGGCCTTGGGTTCGCTGGACCAGGTCAAGGCAATCCTGCGCATCACCGTGTATGTGCGCAGTGCCGAGGATTTTGACCAACAGAGTGAAGTGGCCAACGGCGCGTCGGACTTGCTGCACGAGATTTTGGGCGCCGCCGGAGTGCATACGCGCACCTCGATTGGCGTGATGCAGTTGCCGAAATCGGCGGCGGTGGAGATCGATATGATTGCGGTGGCGCACGGTTGAGCCATCGATGATTACTCAAGGCATGGCGGTACTGAGTTTCGCGGGTTCTTGCAGGGCTATCTGGAGCAACATGTCACGCCGTTGCGTGCGGCATTGGGCAGTGGCGTGGCCTTCGCGGCCTGCCATGGGTTCCTGGCCTTGAGTGTGACTCAGCTGGGCTGGCCAGTGTTGCTGTTTACCTTGATCGAAGGGTTGGCGTGCGCGCTGGTGCGCATGCGCTACGGGGTGTTGGCGGCGACATTGACCCATGGCACGGCAATCCTGTTGATTGCCGTGCCCCACATTGCCTGATCTGAAACACAGGCGAAAATATGGGAGCGGGCTTGCTCGCGAAAGCGGTGGATCAGTCAGCCTATTTGTGGCTGACGGACCGTATTCGCGAGCAAGCCCGCTCCCACATGTTTGACCGCGTTTAGCCAGCTGCCAGCGGCGGCGTACGTGGCGGAGCCAGGCGCTTGCTGCCGGTCGATTCGTACGCCGACGCAAACCGCAGCAACGCCGAATCGTCATACGCCCGTCCGGCAAACGTCAGCCCCACCGGCATGCCGATATCGGCCATCACGCCCATCGGCACGGTGACGGTCGGTACGCCCAGGTGGCGGATGGCGAGGTTGCCGTTGGCGACCCACACGCCGTTGCTCCAGGCGATGTCAGCCGACGCTTCATTCACGTCAGCATCCGCCGGGCCTACGTCAGCCACGGTCGGGAACAGCACGGCGTCGAGACCGAGCGTGTCCATCCAGTCTTCCAGGTCGATGCGGCGGGTCTGTTCCAAACCGCGCAGGCCATCGGGGACCGTGCTGATCTCGTTCCACGGGGTAATGCCGCGTTCGGCCATGCGCACGTATTCGTCCATGCCCGCGGCCAGGTCGTCCTCACGGTTGGGCAGGGTGCCGGGATCGTGGGGGAAGATTTTCGGGCCGTCCACATCCGCCAGGCGGTTGAGGGCTGGGTCATTGTTGGCACGCAGGAAGTCATCAAAGGCCCAGGCCGACAGTTCCCACAGTTCATCGTGGAGGAACTCCTTGGACACCAGGCCACGGGTAAACACGGTGGGTGCGCCAGGGCGGTCGCCTTCGCAGTTGGACACCAGCGGGAAGTCTACGTCGATGACTTCGGCACCGGCCGCAACCAACGCTTGGCGTGCGTCTTCCCACAGGTCGATCACGCTGGCGCGGGTGTTGATCTTCTGCCCGGTGGGACCGCCGATGCCCGGTTTTTCACTGGTGCCGGCGTCAGGATCGGCGTTGATGTACATGCGCGGCACGCCAAAGCGTTTGCCGGCGAGGGATTCGGAACTCACGGCCAGTTCAGCGTAGGACGTCGGGCGAACCGAGGCGACGCTCGGGATCGGCACCCAGGGCTGCAGGCGCCACAGGTCGCCACGGGTGTCCGTGTCTTCGGCCACCACCACGTCGAGGATTTCCAGCAGGTCGGCCATGGTGCGCGCGTAAGGCACCACCACGTCCATGGTCGGCGTTAGCGGCCAGTTGCCGCGCACCGAAATTACCCCGCGAGACGGAGTGTAGGCGCACAGGCCATTGTTGGACGCCGGGCCACGGCCGCTCGACCAGGTTTCTTCGGCCAGACCAAACGCTGCAAAGCTCGCTGCCGTGGCGGTGCCGGCACCGTTCGACGAGCCGGAGGCAAACGGCGCGGTCAGGTAATCGGCGTTATACGGGCTTTCCGCGCGGCCATACACACCACGCTGCATGCCGCCATTGGCCATCGGCGGCATATTGGTCTTGCCCAGGCAGATGGCGCCACCGGCGCGCAGGCGCTCGATGGTGAATGCATCGCGTTGGGCGACCAGGTTGGCAAACGCCGGGCTGCCGGAGGCGGCGGTCAGGCCCTTGACCAGGTAGCTGTCTTTGGCGGTGTAGGGAATGCCATCCAAGGGCCCCAGGGTTTCGCCTTTGGCCCGGCGTGCATCGGACACCTCGGCTTCTTTCAGGGCGTCGGGGTTGCGCACCACCACGGCGTTCAAGGCGGTGGCGGTCTGCGGGCCGTCGTAGGCATCGATTCGCGCCAGGTAGGCCTGGACCAGTTCAACCGCCGTGGTCTGGCCGGATTCAAGCGCAGCGCGCAACTGGGCAATGGAGACTTCGGTAACTTGCATCAGGTTTTTTTCGCCGCCTTCAAGTGGGGGGTATGGCGGCAGTCTACGTACAGATATTTCACAAAACCAGCGCCGCATAACTCGCATAGGCACCGCGCATCACCTGCCAGGTGGCCTCGTCGGCGGGAATCAGATGTTCGATCCGCAGGGAGGTGAGGGTGATGTCCTGGGGCATGCCGAAGGTGGTGAAGGTAGACAGAAAACTCAACTCTCCATGGCTGGAGCGAATGCGCGTCAGCACCAGCGGCGGCATCTGTTCAGGCCGTTCGGTGCTGGCCGGTGTGGGCAAGCTCGCCAGCAATGTAGCCAAGCCAGGATTGTCCAGCGCCTCACGGGTGGCGCGCTGCCAGGCCAGGGTGCGGATCTCCTCGGCATTGATCAAGTGATCGCCCAGGCCGCCGGGCTGCAGCAGCGTGGTCAGCAGGTTCACGCCGTCGGCGGCATCCGGCGCTATGCCCACCAGTGCGAACAGCACGCCGGTGCTGGCATTCGCCGCCAGCACTTCCCATTGGCTGCCCAACAGGATCGCCGGGGCTGGATTGTTGGCGTGCAATACATGGCTGACCGCTTCGCGGATCGCGGCCATGGCGGGGGAGGCGAGCGGCGTTGCGCTGTAGCGCGGCGCGTATCCAGCGGCGAGGAACACCTGGTTGCAGCGATCCAGCGGTGCTTCGAGCGCTGTCAGCAGGTTATGCAAGGTCCCTGGGCTCGGCTTGGCCCGGCTGGTTTCGATGCAACTGAGGTGACGCTGGGAAACGCCAGTGATCAAGGCCAGGTCGAGCTGGCTCAGCTTGGCGTGCCTGCGCAGTTGGCGCAGGTGTTCGCCGGCGGTAGCAGGGGTGTCCATGGCGGGATCATGACCTCCGAGGTCATTGCGAGGGCCCGAACCCTATCACTAACGTGGGCCTTTATCACCTCAAGGACGCGACCATGAAAAGACCCTATGTTGCCCTGGCTGGTTTGCTCGGGTTTTCGCTGTACACCCTGGCGACGATGCTCACGGCTGAGCAGTCGCTGCTGGCCTTTGGACGGGAACTGCTGTCACGGCCGGACACCGCGCAAGTGGTGATCGACCTGTACCTGATGGCGGTGCTGGCGTGCGTGTGGATGTACCGGGACACGCAGCGTCGCGGTCGGTCGGTGGCGTCAGTGGTGCCGTATTTTTTGCTCACGGCGGTGTTTGTGTCGGTGGGGCCGTTGCTTTATCTGGTGGTGCGGGGTGGCCCAGATGAGTGAGCTTCTGCAGGTCTACGCACTGTGCGTGCTGTTGCTGTGCCTGAAGATGTTTGCGATTTCCTGTTATCAGGGAGGCTTTCGGCTACGGGCGCGGGCGTTTACTAATCGGGAGGATGCGGCGTTCTTCAGCTGCGCCGCGCAGGCAGAGGAACTGCCGCAGGTGGTGAGGGCGGGCAAGGCGTGGGCGAATGACCTGGAGAATATTCCGCTGTTTTTTGTGATGGGCGGGTTGTGTGTGGTGTTAGGCACGCCCAGCGGGGTGACTGCCGGGCTGTTCGGCGGTTTTACCTTGGCGCGCGTGGCGCATACGCTGCTGTATTTGGGCGGATGGCAGCCTTGGCGCACGCTTGCCTATGCGGTTGGTACGGTGTGTCTGTTCGGGTTGGGTGGGTTGGTAGCGGGCGGTTTGCTCTGACGTAATTGTCGGCGCCGGCTGAGGGGTAGGCCTTCAGGGCATAGGTATCTATACAGTTCTGAGTACGGCGCTGGACCTGTGGCGAGGGAGCTTGCTCCCGCCAGCGCTCGTATGGACGACCACAATCTAACTGTCACCCCGCAATCCAAATGTGGGAGCTGGCTTGCCTGCGAAGGCGGCCTGATAGCCGGCCTGGATGTTGGATCTGATCGGGTACATATCCGTTGTTTAGGTAAAGGCTTCTATTGGTTCCGCCCTTACGGCGGCTCACTTTTGAAAAGCCCAAAAGTAATCAAAAGGCTCTTGCCCCAACACTCGGCACCTCGCTTAGGCTCGGTGTGCCCGTAATCCGACAGTGATTTGGGGGGCCGCCGCCACGCGCCATCCATGGCGCGGGGCGGCTAAACCGGCATCCCTGCCGGTTTACCCCCCAAATCCCTGTCGAATTCCGGCCAGCGTGTTTGATGGGGCGCCTAAGATCAAAAGCGAGATCAAAAGCCAGATCAAGATCAAGATCAAGAGCGGCTCGCTTCGCATCGTGGGTACGGGGTGGGTACGCGGTTTTGTAGGCGCTGGCTTGCTGGCGATGGCGTCGACTCGGTCTGCCTGATGGACCGTCGCCAGAAACTATTTGGCGAGCTGTGCGTTGGAGTCGGTGAGGACTGGGCGTAGCGTGGCGGTCAGTTACGACCTTTAACCGTAGGAGCTTGAACCCGTGCGGTCGACAAGGCGGATGCTATCCCGCCCACCCCGCTTGGACTCATACAGCGTGGTATCGCCTTGCTCAATCAACGCCGCCAGGCTTGGCGGCGGTTGATCGAACAGGTTGGCGCCGATGCTCAGGGTCACCGGCGCCGGCGTGTTGAAGGTTTGCGAGGCCAGTTGGTGAAACTGGTCGCGCAGGCTGCTGCCCAGTTCGACGATCTGTTCGGTGGAGGCCGGGTTGAGCAGGATCACGAATTCATCCCCGCCCAGGCGTGCCGCCAACGCGCCGTGGGGCACCACGCCGCGGATCATCTCGCTCAAGGCGATCAGCAAACGGTCGCCGGCGGTATGGCCGTGGAGGTCGTTGACCGATTTGAAGTTGTCGATGTCGATCAGCAGCAGCGCACCCGGTTGCGCCGGCGACACTTGGGCCAGCAGGCGCGGTGCGCGCAGGTCGAGGGCGCGGCGGTTGTACAGCGCGGTCAGTGGGTCGCGAGCGGCAAGGCGGGCGATCTGTTGTTCGCGGCGGTAGCGTTCGGAGCCGGTCATCGACAATGCAATCAGCATGATCGCCATGGCGCCTTCCACCAGGGAGACCTGAATGATCTCGCCCTTGAAGGCGGCAAGGTCGATCAAGGTGCCGGGGACCAGCACCGACAGTGCCTTGGCCACATAGAACGCCCCGTGGATCAGCAGTACATAGCGCAACTGCACCGCGCCGATGCTCAAGGATTTGCCGTGGGGCCGTAGCAGGAAGCTGGCGCGCAACGTCGGCAATGCCACCAGCAGCGACTGCACGCCCAGCATGGCTTTGGACCACGGCAGATCGGCTGGCAGGGCCAACATGCCCAGCCAGACCACCAACATCAGCAGCCACAGCGGCGACAGGCGCACTTGGGTGAACCGCGCCACGCCGAGCAAAAACAGAAAGTGCGCGGTCACCAGCAAGCCATTGGCGAACCAGATGCCAATCATCAAGAAGCCATTGAGGCGCAGCAGCGCGAGGGTGGAGCCGACGGTGATGGTGGCGAAGCCGGCGCTCCAGTACAGCAGCGAAGGTTCGCGCACACTGCGCCATTCAACGGCCAGATACAGGGCGGCAGCGGCTGCCAGGGCAACGGTGAGTGCCAAAATCGTAGGAGGGTCGAGCGTCATTTCTTGCCGGGTCTGCCTGGTGTGCGTTTAGAACCGGGATTGTAAGCGCACACGCAGGTTTTTCAGAGCTTTCATCGTGGTGGCACACGGCCAGGCGATGATCGGCAGGTCAGGCGCCCTTGGTCGTGGGCAGCAAGACCGTGAGGATGCCCACCAGCGGCAGGAACGAACACAGCTTGTAGACGTACTCGATACCGTGGGTATCGGCGAGCAAACCGAGCAAGGCTGCGCCAATCCCGCTGAACCCGAACATCAGGCCGAAGAAGATCCCGGCGATCATGCCCACGTTACCCGGCACCAGTTCCTGGGCATACACCACGATGGCCGAGAAGGCCGACGCGATGATGAACCCGATCACCACGCTCAACACCGCCGTCCAGAACAGATCGACGTAGGGCAGGGCCAGGGTGAACGGCGCGGCGCCAAGGATGGAGAACCAGATAACTTTCTTACGGCCGATCTTGTCGCCGATCGGGCCGCCGGCGAAGGTGCCGACGGCCACGGCGCCGAGGAACAGGAACAGGTACATCTGGGAGCTTGCGACCGACAGCTGGAATTTCTCGATCAGGTAGAAGGTGAAGTAGCTGGTCAGGCTGGTCATGTACCAGTATTTGGAGAACACCAGCACGGCCAGCACCACCAGGGCGAAGGTCACGCGGCCTTTGGACAAGCCGTGGGTGGCTTTGCCGCCTTGCTTGAGCTTGAACAGGTTGAGGTGGTTGCGGTACCAGCGGCTCAAACCGTAAAGCACCAAGATGGCGAACACTGCAAACAACCCGAACCAGGCGATATTGCCCTGGCCGTAAGGAATGATGATCGCGGCCGCCAGCAACGGGCCGAAAGCACTGCCGGTGTTGCCGCCGACCTGGAAGGTGGATTGCGCCAGGCCGTAGCGACCGCCGGACGCCAGGCGCGCAACGCGGGAGGTTTCCGGGTGGAAGGTCGACGAGCCGACGCCCACCAGGCCTGCTGCGAGCAGAATCGCCGGGAACGTGCCGACAAACGCCAGCATCAGAATGCCGATCAAGGTGCAGACCATGCCCGCCGGCAGCAGCCAGGGTTTCGGGTGGCGATCGGTGTGGTAGCCGATCCACGGCTGCAGCAGGGATGCGGTCAGCTGGAACGTCAGGGTGATCAGGCCCACCTGGGTAAACGACAGGCCGTAGTTGGCCTTGAGCATTGGGTAGATCGACGGCAGCACAGCCTGGATCAGGTCATTGATCAAATGCGCCAGGGCGCAGGCGCCGAGAACACGCATGACCAAAGGGCTGGCTTGGGGTGTGGTGGTTGCAGCGGCGGGTGACGCGGTGAGGGTCGACATGCAGGCATTCCATACAAGGCAGCTAATCAGAGGCGGCAACTTCTTAAGGTCGCCATCCATTACAAAATGATTCGGCGTTCATGCTAGATTCGTCAGGAATGCCTGTCTCGCGTAATTCGGGCGACAACCATCGCAAAAAGGGCGAAATGATTAAACCACTCAATGAATTCTTGCAGGAAATCAACGAAGGCGCTTGGGCGGTCATCAGTTCTGCCACCGACTACCCGGAAAACTGGGTGATCCCCGAACACAGCCACGAGAAACACCAACTGCTCTACGCCATCGAAGGCGTGATGGTGGTGTACTCGGCGTTGAACCAATGGACAGTGCCACCCAATCGCGGAATCTGGATGCCCGCCGGCCAAGTGCATTCCCTGCGCTGTGTGGGCACGCTGAAAATGCGCAGCGTATTCGTGCGCCCGGATCGCTTCCCGAACATGCCCGGCGAGCCGAAGACGGTCAGCATCTCACCTTTGTTGAGCGAGCTGATCAAGGCGTCGGTCAGCCTCAAGCCACCGTATGCCGAGGACTCGCGGGATGCGCGGATCATGCACCTGATCCTCGACGAACTCGCCATCCTGCCGGCCTTGCCACTGTCCTTGCCCCAGCCCGCCGACCCGCGCCTGCAGCGCATTTGCCTCGCGTTGCAGGAAGAGCCCGGCGACGCCTCCACTGTCGCCCACTGGAGTGAGCGCCTGAACCTGGATCAGAAAACCATCCAGCGCCTGTTCCGCAAGGAAACCGGCATGACCTTCGGCCAGTGGCGCCAGCAGGCGCGGCTGCTGCTGGCATTGGAGAGGATTGCGGTGGGGGAGAAGGTGATCGATATCGCCCTGGAACTGGGCTATGAAAGCCCCAGTGCGTTTACCAGCATGTTCAAGAAACAGTTTGGCAAGACGCCGAGTCATTTCTTCAGGTAGAGCCGGTCAGCCGCGCGTTATGACTGCACCAGGCCGGCGTGCACGTCCAACAGGCTGTTGAACGCCTCGAGATCCAGCGGGTGGCTGAGAAAGTAGCCCTGGCCTTCCTCACAGTCCACCGCCTTGAGCATTGCCAGGTGTTCAGCGGTCTCAATGCCCTCGGCCGTGACGGTCAACGACAACGCGCGCCCCAGGCCGACGATGGCCTGGATGATGGCCTTGTCGTCTTCACTTTGCTCAAGCCGGCTCAGGAACGTGCGATCAATCTTGAGGCCGTCGAACGGGAATTCGCGCAGATAGCTCAGGGAGGAATAGCCGGTGCCGAAGTCATCCATGGCGATGCGAATGCCCAGGTGCTTCAGGGTGTGCATGATTGCCAGTGCGCCGACGGCATCTTCGAGCATCACGCTTTCGGTGATTTCCAGTTCCACCCGCGTGGGGTGGATGCCGGCGCTGTCCAGGGCTCGCCGTATGCGCTCCACCAGGTCGCCGCGCTTGAATTCCGTGGGTGAGAGGTTTACCGACACAAACAAGTGATCCGGCCAGGCGGCGGCACAGGCACAGGCGGTTTTCAGTACCCAGTCGCTCAGCGAGAGTATCAACCCCGACTCCTCGGCAATCGCGATGAAGGTGTCCGGTGCAATCAGGCCTCGGTCCGGATGCTGCCAGCGAACCAGTGCTTCGGCACCCACCATCTGCCCATCGGCGATGCGGTAGCGCGGTTGGAAGTGCAGGCGCAGCTCCCCGTGCTTGATCGCATAGCGCAGGTCACTTTCCAGACGGCGACGCTCAATGATGCGGGCATTCATTTCCCCTGAATAAAAACGCCAGGTATTGCGACCGGCAGATTTGGCCTCGTACAGCGCAATATCGGCATAACGCAGCAACTCGGTGACCTCGCTGGCGTCGTTGGGCGCGAGGGCAATGCCGATGCTGGCGCTGATGAACACTTCCTGTTCGTCGATGCGGATGGCCTGTTCGATCGAATCGATCAACCGCCTGCACAGCGCCTCGACTTCCCCCTGGGTGCCTGCCTCGGTGAGAATCAACACAAACTCGTCACCGCCCACTCGAGCGACCAGATCCCCATGGCGCACACAGGCCGCCAGGCGGCCTGAGACGGCGTTGAGCACGCGGTCGCCAGCGGCGTGCCCGAGGAGGTCATTGACCGGCTTGAAGCGGTCCAGGTCCAGGCTGAGCATAACTAACGGTCGCCCCGACGTGGCCAGCGCCTTCAACTTGCCGCCGAGGAACGCTTGCAGGCGCGTGCGATTGGGCAACCCGGTGAGAGCGTCGTGTTGGGACAGGAACTCGATGCGCCGCCGGGCTTCGACCTCTTCGGTCACGTCGGTTGCCGTGCCTCGGAACCCGCCGCAGGGCATCTGCCGCGCAGACAGGCGCGTGGTGCGTTCCTGTCTGTCGGCATCGCGATAGCGGCATTGCACGCTGATATCGGGACGTCGGCCTGGCATGCTCAGCCATTGAGACAGCAGGCCGCCGTCGGTCTCCAGCAGGTCGTTCATCGTGGCGCCGATCCAGGTTTGCCGGGCCAGTCCGGTGACGTTTTCGAAGCGCTCCGACAGGTAAGTAAAACGCCAACCGGCATCGATTTCCCACACCCAGTCGGAGCTGGCCTCCACCACATCGCGAAAGCGTGCTTCGCTGGTGGCCAGGGCATTCTGGCTGTTTTGCAGCGACGAGTGGCTGGCATCAAGGGCCAGCGCGGCGGCGGTGGTGCGCCGCGAAATGACCCAGGTCATCACGCACACCAGCAGCGCAGCCAGGCCCAGCAGCGGCAGGCCTACGCCCATCAGGCGCAAGCCGGGACGAGCCGGCTCCCAGTGGAGGCTGCCGGCCGAGCCGTTGTCGCCGAGGGGGAAGAGCAAGGTCTTGCCGATTTCATCGGCGGTGGCGACGTGCAGTTTGTCCACGCCGAATTCATCGCCGATCACCGCCAGTTTGGCGCTGTCGAGAATATCGATAAAGATCAGCACCGACGCTGTCCGGCCGTCGGGCAACACCGTGGGGTCGGTACCGGGGGTGATGGCGGCGGCAGCTACCAGTGCAGGGCTGCCGTGCACGTTGATAAAGGCCGTGGCGGGTGTCTCATTGTCTGCGCCCGCGCGAGCCTGCTCAAGAATCTCGGTGATGGGCCCACCGAGCCACTGGTTGAGTTCGACGGTCTGTAACTGGCCGTCAACGACGGCATACACCGTGCGGTCGGCGTCGTCGACCACGAACAGGCCTTGAAAGCCGAAATCATCGAACAGCGTGGCGCCGATGTTGCCACGGACAAAGGCCCAATCAGCGTCTACCGTCATATGCAAATGCTTGTAGGCGTCACTCCAGAAGGCGTAGTCCTTGACCGTCACCCGCAGGGACTTTTCCAGCGACTGCACGGCTTTGCGGGTATAGAACGCGCTTTCAACCTGCTCGGAGCGGTCCAGTTCATGGGCCAGATAGACCAACGAGTAGGCCGCGGCGGCAAACACCACAGCCAGCAAGGCCATGAACCTGAAGAGTGAGGTGCGCGCCAGCGACAGACTGGTGCGATCGGAAAGCGAGCGGACGATAGGGGCGAGAGCGTTCGGCATAGTTTCCCGCAGGGAGTCGCTGCTGGTCAGGGGTGTCCCTTGTTATCGGCAGCTCTGGCAAAACAATTAGACCGCCGGGGAGGGTGGCTGCTGGCGCGCGTTGCCAACCACGTCAATAGGGCCGCGACGCTCAGCACCGCAGCACTCAACTCGAATGTCGCCTGATACCCGCTCAGGTCGAACATCAGGCCGCCCACGATAGCGCCGGAAGCGATCGCCAGTTGGATGATCGCCACCATCAAGCCACCCCCTGTCTCGGCGTCGTCGGGCAGGGTTTTTGACAGCCAGGTCCACCAACCCACGGGGGCGGCGGTGGCGACCAGGCCCCAGAGCCCCAGTAATAGCGTGGTTATCACTGTGGAACTGCCAAACACGACCAGCGCCAGCGCAATCCCGGCCATCACCAGCGGAATAATGCCCAGCGTCAGAAACAGGCTTTTTTTCAGGAAGCGCTCAATCACCAACGTCCCCGCAAAACCAGCCAATCCCAGCACCAGCAAGATCAACGGCAGTCCGGACGCACTTACCTGGGTGACGGCCTCCAGAAACGGCCGCAGGTAGGTGAACAACATAAACTGGCCCATGAAAAACACACTCACCGCCAGCATGCCCAAGGCCACCGGCGTGCGTTTCATCAAGTGCAGCAGGCTGGTGTTTTTGGCGACGCCTTGAGCCTTGATTGAAGGCAGGCTGATCATCAACCAGGCCGCTGCCAACGTCGCGACGGGGACGACGCAAAAGAACGCCCCGCGCCAGCCGATCAAGCCGCCGACAAAACTGCCCAATGGCGCGGCGATCACCGTCGCCAAAGCGTTGCCACCATTGACGATCGCCAGCGCACGCGGCACCTGGGGCTCAGGCACCAGGCGCATGGCCGTGGCGGCCGACAATGACCAAAAGCCGCCGATGGCCACGCCGATTAACGCACGGCCAAGCATGAACACCGGGTAATTCGGTGCCAGCGCCACCACAGTGCCAGAAACGATCATCAGCACGGTCAAGGCCAGCAAGAGGCGCTTGCGCTCGACTCGCGCCGCTACGCCTGCGATCAGCAGGCTGGTAAGCAACGCAAACAGACCAGACACCGAAATGCCCTGGCCGGCTTGCCCCTCGGTAATCTGCAAGTCGGCCGCCAGGGGCGTGAGCAGGCTTACGGGCATGAACTCGGACGCCACCAGGGCAAAGGCGGCCAGGGACATCGCGAGCACAGCGCCCCAGTTTTTCGGGGTGTCGGAGATCACTTCAAGTTGCTCCTGAAAAAGCTGGTCAGCTTGTCGAACGGGATCAGGCCGACTCGGTCGTACAGGTCCACATGGCCGGCATCCGGGATGATCACCAGTTCCTTGGGCTCGGCAGCACGCTGGTAGGCGTCCTCGCTGAACTCAAGTGAATGGGCATTGGCACCGGCAATCAACAGCAGTGGTCGTGGGGAAAGCGTCTCGATGTCGTTGAGCGGGTAGAAATTTATGAACTTAACGTTGCTGGTCATCGTCGGCCGTGTGGTGTTTTGCGGCGAGGCACCCGCCGGGGTGAACGCACCACGCGGCGTGCGATAGAAGTCGTAGAACTCATCGCCCACTGCATCGCCGGTCAGGGCCTGAGGCGTGCCGCCGGTGTAGACGGTGTTGCCACCCTGGAACTCCACATAACGCTGGTTGGCGGCTTGCAGCAGTACTTGCTGGCGCTGCGCCAAGGTCACGCCGCGTTTGAGGCCGTTACGGTTGGCTGCGCCCATGTCGTACATACTCACCGTAGCGATGGCTTTGAGGCGCGGGTCGATCTTTGCCGCTGCGATGGCAAAGCTGCCGCTGCCGCAGATGCCAATCACGCCGATGCGCTCGCGGTCGACCATCGGGCGGGTGCCGAGGTAATCCACGGCGGCGCTGAACGCTTCACTGTAAAGATCGGGCAACACGGCATTGCGCGGCTCGCCAGCGCTTGCGCCCCAGAACGACAAGTCCAAGGAAAGGGTGACAAAGCCCTGCTCGGCCATTTTGGTGGCATACAGATTCGCGCTCTGTTCTTTGACGGCGCCCATCGGGTGGCCCACGATGATTGCCGCATTTTTTGAAGAGGGGGCAAGGTGCTTGGGCACAAACATGTTGCCTGCGACCGTCATGCCATATTGATTGTTGAAGGTGACTTTTTCGACGGTCACCCGCTCGCTTTGGTAGAAGTTGTTAGCACCATTGGACATATCGGCTCCCAGTGTCGACATTGAGGTCACCAGCAAACTCAGGGTGAGCAAGAGGCTTTTCATCGGGGGTTCCTCGAGAAGGTTGGTCCGCGCATTTTCCCGAGTGAGAGCAGGGTTCTGTAGTGCGTTTGACTGGGATACTTGCCTGATCCTCTGAGTCTTGTAGTTTGCCGGGGACGGCCATGGGCGCGACGGGGTAAAGTCCGAAGAAGAGAGGAAAGAGCCTGTAATGACCACTCATCAAACATCCTTGAATGCGCTGATCCAGGCCATCGGCTCGCGCGTGCACGCGCCCGGTGACTACCCCATGCCGATTCCGGGCCTGGGTTTTTATCACCGTGATCAGCCTGCAACACCCGTCGTGTGCATGGTGGAACCGTGCATCGTGCTGGTCGCCCAGGGTGAAAAGCAGTTGTGGGTCGGTGGCGAGGGCTACCCGTATGACACGTCACGCTTCCTGGTGACCTCCCTGGACATTCCCGCCAACTCCGAAGTGCTGGCGGCCAGCCCAGAGCAACCGTGCCTGGGGCTCACTTTCAAGCTGGACTTGCGCATATTGGCCGAGCTGATCGCCCAGAGTGAGCTACCGCCAACGCGGGAGCGGGCAGTGTTGAAGGGCGTGGGTATTGGCACGGTGACCGAGGGCATGCTGGCATCGTTTGCGCGCCTGGTGGCGCTGCTCGACGAGCCTGAAGCCATCCCGGTGCTAGCGCCTTTGATTCAGCGCGAAATCCATTACCGGCTACTGAAAAGCGACCAGGCGAACCGATTGCGCCAGATCTGCTCCGTCGACGGCCAGGGGTATCGGATTGCCAAGGCCATCGATTGGCTGAAGCTCAACTACACCACGGCATTGCGCGTGGAGGAGTTGGCCGCGCGCGTGCAAATGAGCGCAGCGACGTTTCACCACCACTTTCGCCAACTGACGGCGATGAGCCCGTTGCAGTATCAGAAGTGGCTGCGCCTTAACGAGGCGCGGCGCTTGATGTTGAACGAGCATCAGGACGTGTCCAGCGCGGCTTTCAAGGTGGGCTATGAAAGCCCCTCTCAGTTCAGTCGCGAATACGGCCGGTTGTTTGGGGTGCCACCCAAACGTGATATCACGGCGCTGCGTGGCAGGACCGAGGTCAATGATCGGACGTCAAATTAGCAAAGAATATGCACCCAATCAGCCGCGCAAACAGGCTCAGGGTTTCCGGCAGGTTGGGGTCCTCGAATAGCATCGCCCGAGAGTCCAGCGCACACAGAGCGCCAAACAGGCGGCCATCGGGCAAGAAGATCGGCGCGCCGGCATAGCTCTCAATGGCGAATTGCTTGACCACCGGGCGGGTGGCGAAGCGGCCGTTCTGGCTGATCTGCGGGATGAACAGGGTTTGCGGGTTGATGCAGAATTCGCTGCACAAGGTGGTTTCCAGATCGAGCACGTCGTCGACATGGATGCCCATGTCCACGGTGTCGTGCACCGAGCAGACTACCCATTCCAGGTCGGTGAATTTGGCGATGCCGGCAAAGCGCATCCCCGTCAGGCGGGTGACCAGTTGCAGGATGCTGGTGGTAGCTTCTATTTCGGCGATGGCAGCGCGTTCATCGGCGCTGAGCAAGGACTGTGAGGCGGTGACGCTTGGAACCATGAGGACACTCCAGTAGCGGGGTGGCCTGGGCCACCCCGCGCTTTCAGGCGTTAGTTGATGCGCGGATGCTGCTCGACGAGATTCTTGCGCTTGGCTTCCAATTCGGCAATCTCGGCATCGATGTCTTCGATCTTCTGCTCGATATTGTCGTGATGCTCCTGCAGCAGTTCCTTGGCTTCTTCCATGTCCGAAGCGGCCGGCGCTGCGCCACGCAGTGGCTTGTTGGCAGTTTCCTTCATGGTCAGGCCGGTGACCAGGCCGACCACGGCAAACACCATCAGGTAGTAGGCGGGCATGTACAGATCGTTGGTGCTTTCCACCAACCAGGCTACGGCGGTAGGGGTCACGCCAGCAATCAGCACCGACACGTTGAACGCACTGGCCAACGCGCTGTAGCGCAGGTGAGTCGGGAACATTGCGGGCAGCGTCGAGGCCATCACGCCGATGAAGAAGTTGAGGATCACGGCGAGGATCAGCAAGCCCGCGAAGATCAGGCCGATCTTACCGCTGGTGATCAACATAAACGCCGGGATGGACAGGAACAACAGGCCGATACTGCCGGCGATGATGAAGGGCTTGCGGCCGATCTTGTCACTGATGAAACCAATGAACGGCTGCACGAACAGCATGCCGACCATGATCGCGATGATGATCAGCACGCCGCTGTTTTCTTTGTAGTGCAGGTTGTGCGACAGGTAGCTCGGCATGTAGGTGAGCAACATGTAGTAGGTCACGTTGGTCGCCGCCACGATGCCGATGCAGGTCAGCAGGCTGCGCCAGTGCTTGGTCGCGACTTCCTTGAACGAGACTTTGGGGCCGTGGGTCAGGCCTTCGCGGTCGCCTTGCTCCATTTTGTCCATGTGTTGCTGGAAGGCTGGGGTCTCTTCCAGCGCATGACGCAGGTACAGGCCGATAATGCCCAGGGGCAGGGCAAGGAAGAACGGCAGGCGCCAGCCCCATGACTCAAAGTCAGCTTCGCCCAATATGCTTGAGATCAACACGACAACGCCCGCGCCCAGCACGAAACCGGCGATGGATCCGAAGTCCAGCCAACTGCCGAGAAAGCCACGCTTGCGGTCCGGGGCATACTCGGCGACGAAGATCGACGCGCCGGTGTATTCACCACCCACCGAGAAACCCTGGGCCATTTTGCACAGCAACAGCAAAATCGGCGCCCAGATACCGATGGAGGCGTAGGAGGGGATCAGGCCGATGGCAAAGGTGCTCAGGGACATGATCACGATGGTCGCGGCGAGGACCTTTTGCCGTCCGTATTTATCGCCTAGGGCGCCGAAGAACAGGCCACCCAGGGGACGGATCAGGAACGGCACCGAGAACGTGCCGAGTGCAGCGATCATTTGTACGCTGGGCGAGGCGTCGGGGAAGAACACCTTGCCGAGCACATAGGCGACGAAACCGTAGACGCCAAAGTCGAACCATTCCATGGCATTACCCAGTGCGGCGGCGGTGATCGCCTTGCGCACTTTGGTGTCGTCGACGATGGTGATGTCTTTCAATCCGATGGGCTTGACGCTTTTCTTACGTAATTTCATGCGGGACACTCTAAAGCAGAACAGGGGAGGTGCCATCGTTGCGATGGCACCGCTCTGTCAGTTCAGATACAAGCGGACATGAAATAATTCACCACTTTTTGCGTTTTTTTGCACATGCATTGAACTTCACAGGTTTACCCAGGAGAAAACCGAATGCCCGCTGCTGCCTCGCGCCTGACCTACCGTCGCCCACAACCCGGTGACGTGCAGCGATTGTTCGCGATCTACGGCGATCCGCAGACCAACCGGTTCAACCCCGCCGGCCCCATGGCCAGCCTGGAGGTTGCACAACGCCTGCTCGATCACTGGCTCAAACAGTGGGCTACCCAAGGCTACGGCTGGTGGGCGATTGCACGCGTCGAAGCGCCGGATCACATCATCGGCTTTGGTGGAATCGCGCCGATGGACTACCTGACCGAAAGACGCATCAACCTGGGTTATCGGTTTGCGGTGCAAGCCTGGGGGCAGGGCTACGCCACCGAGTTGGGCCGTGATGCATTGAAGCTGGCCTTCGAAACACTTGGCTTGCCCGAAGTGTTCGGGTTGGTACGGCCGGATCACGCGGCATCCATCCGCGTGCTGGAAAAGATCGGCATGCAGCCTTTCGGTACCCTCGATGATGTGCCGGGCCAGGCACCCAGCCTGGTACTACGCGTTCGTCATCCTACAACTGCTTTTGCCTGACATTTCACATACCCGAGCAATACCTCGATAAACGGCAATCTTTCAGATTGACAGCGTTCAGGCGTCCCGATATAAAAGTCGCAGTTGTACGACGACATATGACGTTACATGTGTCCTACCTAACAAAAATAAAAAGTGATGCCATGAACTTGAACGAGCCCATCAACGCTCACCGCGTTGGCCAAGCTGTAGGCAACTATCGCTGGACCATCTGCGCGATGCTGTTCTTCGCGACTACCGTCAACTATCTCGACCGCCAGGTGCTCAGTCTCTTGGCCCCTCAGTTGTCCACGCAATTTGGCTGGAGTAACACCGATTACGCCAATATCGCGGCGGTGTTCCAGTTTGTCTACGCGATCTCCATGCTGTTCGCCGGGCGCTTTGTTGACAAGATCGGCACCAAGGCGGCTTATGTGGTGGCGATTGGTATCTGGTCCACGGGCGCCGTCATGCATGCGTTCTCGGTGCCGATGGGCGAGGGCATCGCCGCCATCAGCGGGGCGATAGGCCTGGCGGTGATCCCGGTGTCGATTGCCGGCTTCATGCTATCCCGCGCGGTATTGGCGATTGGCGAGGCGGGTAATTTCCCGATTGCGATCAAGGCCACCGCCGAGTACTTCCCCAAGAAAGAACGCTCCTTGGCCACGGGTATCTTCAACTCCGGCGCCAACGTGGGCGCGATCCTGGCACCGATCTGCGTGCCGTTGATCGCGGGGCTCTGGGGCTGGGAAGCGGCGTTTATCGTGATTGGTGCGTTGGGTTTTGTGTGGGTCGCGGTGTGGATTGCGCTCTACAAGAAGCCCGATGAGCAAAAACGCCTGTCGCCCGCCGAACTGGCGTACATCCGCAGCGACCAGACCGTGGAGCCCTTCACCCCGGCAGCGGCGGGCGCGGTGCAGAAGAAAGTCTCGTGGTTCAAGTTGCTCACCTATCGCCAGACCTGGGCCTTTGCCTTCGGTAAGTTCATGACCGACGGTGTGTGGTGGTTCTTCCTGTTCTGGCTGCCCACCTATCTGTCGGCGCAATACGGCATGAAAGGCGCCGATATCGTGATGCCGCTGGCGGTGCTGTACAGCATGACCATGGTCGGCAGTATCGGCGGCGGCTGGTTCCCGAGCTACTTCATGGCACGCGGCGATGCGCCCTACGATGGCCGTATGAAAGCCATGTTGGTGATCGCGCTGTTCCCGCTGGTGGTGTTGCTGGCGCAGCCATTGGGCTATATCAGCTTCTGGGTGCCGGTATTGCTGATTGGCGTGGGTGCCTCGGCGCACCAGGCGTGGTCATGCAACATCTTCACCACGGTGTCGGACATGTTCCCGCAGAAAACCGTGGCCTCGGTGGTCGGTATCGGCGGCATGGCCGGCGGCCTGGGTGGCGTGGTCATGACCAAGATCGGCGGTTGGGTGTTCGACTACTACAAGTCCGTCGGCGACATTCACACCGGCTACATGATCATGTTCGCCATCTGCGCACTGGCCTACCTGGTGGCCTGGAGCGTGATGAAGACGCTGGTGCCGCGTCACAAGGAAATCACTGACCTGTAAGGTCTTATGTCCCGCGCCGCAACGGCGCGGGACCACTTTAAAGCGTGAGCGCCCAGGTCTGGCTGACCAGGGATTTGCCGAAGCTGTCTATCGTTTCTTCCTCGACCAACACGAACCCAGCCTTCTGATACAGCTTGCGTGCATCGCCGAGGATGTCCACCGTCCACAGTTGCATGCGTTGGTAGCCGACCTGCCGGGCAAAGCGCACACACTCATCCACCAGCCGTTGGCCGATGCCCATGCCGCGCGCACTGGCGTCCACGTAAAGCATGCGCAGTTGGGCTGTGGTTTCGCCGTGGCGGATAACGAACACCGAACCCACCACTTCGCCGTCCTTTTCCGCGATCCAGCAACGCTCGCAGGTTGGATCAAACGCCCTCAGGTACTTGGCAACCGTCTCCGCTACTAATGCTTCGAACTCCCAGTTCCAACCATATTCACGGGCATACAACGCGGTCTGTTGTTGCACCACCACGCCCATTTCGCCGGGTTGGGGATCGCGTAGCAGATAGCTGGGCGCCGTGCCTTGCAGCAGGGCCTGGATGCGCTTCATGGCTTCGGTGAGCTGGCGTTGCTGGGGTTCGGGCAGGCTGTCGAGCAGGGTGATGACTTCGTTCTGGGTTTGCTGCTCCAGAGGTGCCAGCACGTCGCGGCCGTGGTCGGTGAGGTGCAACTGCACCGCGCGGGCGTCGGTGGCGGAGCGGACTTTCTGGATCAGGCCCTTCTTTTCGAAACCGCTGGTCAATCGGCTCAGGTAACCCGCGTCGAGGCTGAGCATTTGGCACAGGTCGGCGCTGGTGAGGTCGCCACGGGTAGACAATTCGTACATCACGCGGATTTCGGTGAGCGAATAGTCGCTCTGCAGCAGGTGTTCCTGCAGCACGCCGATCTGGTGGGTGTAGAAGCGATTGAAGCCGCGCACGATGCCGGCGCGTTCGACAAGCAGGGGGGTGGACATGCTGGAATGCTCGAATGGTTGCCTGAAGCAATTATATTGTTGCTTCAGGCAACCATGTCAAACAGTTTGCTTAGCGGTTGCGCGTCACCCGCCAGACGGTATTGGCCAGGTCATCAGCAATGATCAGTGCGCCTTTGGGGTCCACCGTCACCCCCACGGGGCGCCCACGGGTCTTGCCATCGTCACCGCGAAAGCCGGTGGCGAAGTCGATGGGCTCACCGGACGGCTTGCCATTGCTGAAGGGCACGAAGATCACCTTGTAGCCCACCGGGTTGTCACGGTTCCAACTGCCGTGCTCGCCGACAAACACGCCATCGGCAAACTTCTCGCCCATTTGCGGGATGGAAAAGTCCACGCCGAGGGCCGCCACGTGGGAGCCCAGGCTGTAATCCGGCTTGATCGCGGCGGCGACCTTGGCCGGGTTCTGCGGCTGTGCACGCGGGTCGACGTTCTGGCCCCAATAGCTGTAGGGCCAGCCATAGAAAGCACCTTCACGCACCGAGGTGAGGTAGTCCGGTACCAGGTCCGGGCCCAGTTCGTCGCGTTCGTTGACCACGGTCCAGAGTTGCCCGGTGTCCGGCTGGATCGTCAGTGCCGTCGGGTTGCGCAGGCCTGTTGCATAAGGCTTGTGCGCGCCAGTGGCGGCGTCGATCTGCCAGACCATTGCGCGGTCGATCTCCACTTCCATGCCACGTTCGGTAACGTTGCTGTTGGAGCCGATACCCACGTAAAGCTGACTGCCATCAGCGCTTACGGCCAGGGATTTGGTCCAGTGATGGTTGATTTGCGCCGGCAGGTCGGTGACTTTGCTCGGCGGGCCGCTGGCCTTGGTCTGGCCGTCGGCGTAGTCGAAGCTCACCAGCGCATCCTGATTGGCCACGTAGAGCTTGCCGTTGGCAAACGCCAGGCCGTACGGCGCGTTGAGGTTGTCGGCAAACACCGTCTTGAGTTCGTAGGTGCCGTCGCCATCGGCGTCACGCAGCAAGGTCAGGCGGTTGCCACCCTTGACCTTGGTGTTGCCTTCGGCCTTGATCAGGCTGGCGATCACGTCCTTGGGCTTGAGCTTGGCCGCACTGCCGCCACGGCCTTCAGCGACGAGGATGTCGCCGTTGGGCAGCACCAGGGTCTGGCGCGGTATGGCCAGGTCGGTGGCGATGGCGGTCACGCTGTAGCCTTCCGGAACCTTGGGTTTTTGCTCGCCCCACGGCACTGGTTCGGCAATCTTCATGCTCGGCAGCAGGCTGCTTTGCTGCTCCGGCAGTTTGGGGTCAGGGCCGCGGGCCTGGGTCTTGTCGCCTTCGCCACCGCAGGCGGTCAGCAACAGGGCGGCGCTCAACAGGGTCAGGGTGCTGGACGTTTTCATTTGGCATCTCCCGAACGCAGGTCAGACAGGCCGATCCACGCAGCCACCAGTGCCAGCAGCGTAACGATCACCGACAGCACCAGGCCGGCGGGCATCATGGCGTATGCATCCTTGGCATGCTGGAAAGCATTGATCAAACCCAGTACCCAGGCCGCCAGCAGCAACAGGAAGTAAGCGGCCGGTCGCCCGGATTTGCGCCGCGCACGAAGCAGGTTGACCAGCGCGAACAACAGCGCGAACCCACTGAACACCAAGGCGCCGGCAATCAACCAGGAAGCGAAGTTGGCCCATTGAATCTGGTAGGTCTGGCCGTAGGCAACGTCGCTGAGCAGGGCACCCAGAAACAACGGTACGCTGCCAGCCAGCAAGAGTGCATGCAGCGGGCCTGGCCGTGTTGCGTAGTAGGCGGGGAGGGTAGTCATGGGGGGCGGCTCCTTATCGTTCAGCGCTCCTGGATTCAGGGCGCAATGACTTCGCATAGGAAAGGAGCGTGGCGTTCGCGGGAAAGTTCACTGGGGTTTCATGTCCAGATGTTTTTCAAACCATTCGGCATAAGGCGTATTGGCAACCTGACAGCGATTGAAGTCCGGGCTGCCATCGCTCCACCAGACGGGGCCGCGTTCGCCAAGGTCGACCTTGGCACCGTGCACCTGGTGCCGCGCCACCCTCAGTTGTTGCGGGTCACCCGAGGCCTTGGCCGCCTTGACGGCACGGCGCGCGTCCATCAATGCATTGACCAGGCGCTGGCGGGTGTCTTCGTCCAGCGCCGGGTTGGTGCAGCGCCAGAGTTGGCCCTTGACCACAAAGTAGCGCCCATCCGGCGTGCTAATCATGGTGCCAGCGTACTACCCGCAGTACGCCCCACATCATCGAAAACACAATCGCCATCCATCCGGCAAACAGGCTGAAGAGTGTCATTGCAAGGTTCATAGCCACCTCCGTTGCGTTGTCGTCTCGCTGTTGTCCTTATAGGTGACTGCCTGCGAAAACCAGGATTCAACTTATTTTCCAGAGTGAACCCCTGGCGGTGTTACCCACCTAAGCTCTTATAATTCCCACGATTGTTCACCTCCAGGCCTCTCCATGACCCACCCTCGAATCGGCTTCGCGTGCCAGTACAAGCACCCCGAACGCCTGCTGTCGGCCAGCGCCTTGAAGCTGATCGAAGGCCCCTTCAACCCGCGCACCACCACGTTGCGCTGGATGGACAGTGTCACGCCCCAAGTGGCCCGCGACAAATTGGTGGAGGTGGTCACCCACAACCTGGCGGCCCAATTGCGCCTGTTGGCGTATGTCGCCGAATTGCCGCCGACCTTGCGCATGCTGCGCCTGAGCAGCGATCTGTTGCCGTTCTACAGCCACCCGAAAATCGCCGCGGTGTACAAGGACCCGGCCATCGAGCATCAGTTGGTCGAGGGGTTTGCCGCGATCGGTGACTTGGCGCGCGCTGCGGATATCCGCCTGTCGTTCCACCCCGGCCAGTACTGTGTGCTGGGTTCGGAGAACCCTGGCGTGGTGGAAAACAGCCTGGCCGAATTCGAATACCACGCCGACATGATCCGCATGATGGGCTACGGCCGACGCTTCCAGGACCTCAAGTGCAACGTGCATATCGCCGGTCGCCTTGGCGTGGCGGGTACCCGCGCGGTGTGGGCGCGCCTGTCGGAAGTGGCGCGCAACTGCATTACCTTCGAGAACGACGAGAAGACCTACGGCCTGGACCACTGCCTGCAAGTCGCGGACCTGGCGCCAGTGGTGCTGGACATCCACCACTGCTGGATCAATGAAAACGACTACATCGACCCCCACTCGGAACGGGTCGCCCGTGTGATCGAAAGCTGGCGCGGCGTTCGCCCGACCATGCACTACTCCCAACCCCAGGAGAGCCTTCAGGAGCTGGGGTTCGACGCCGAGCACAAGCTGGAAATGGACGCGCTGTTGCAGGTGGTGTCCAAGCGCGACCTCTACGCCCACAGCGCGCAAATGTGGAACCGCTGGACCAACGATTACGCGCTGCAGTTTCTCGACCGCTTCGACATCATGCTCGAAGCCAAGGACAAGAACGTCGCGGCCCTCGCGTTCTACGCGCACTGGCAGCGGCGCGTTGTGTGATCAACCCCCAGCGTGCATGCTGGCTGGCCTCACATAAGGAACCTTGCCATGCCAACCCTGCATTTGCTCTGCGGCAAGATCGCCTCCGGCAAGTCCACGCTCGCAAAGACCCTGGCCACCGAGCACGCGGCCATTGTGCTCAGCGAAGACCACTGGCTTGCCACGCTTTACCCCGGTGAAATCCGCTCCATTGCCGACTACATCCGTTGTGCCCAGCGAATACGCGGCGTGTTGGGCCCATTGGTGATCAATGTGCTGCAGTCGGGTGCCAACGTGGTGCTGGATTTCCCTGCCAACACCTTGGCTAACCGCGAATGGCTGCTGGGCTTGGCACAGGTCGCCAAGGTCCGGCACTGCCTGCATTACCTTGAACTGGACGACGCCACCTGCCGGGCCCGGCTGCACGCGCGCAATGCCCAGGGTGAGCATGACTTCGCCGCCACTGATGCCGAGTTCGATCTGATTACCCGCCATTTCTGCGTGCCGACTGAGGCAGAAGGCCTGGTGATCGAGAGGCATCGCCCATGAGTGCATCGCAACCCATGGGTGTGGACGCCGAGGGTTTTATCCTCACGGTTCCCGACGCCCCCGTGCAGCGTGAGTTTCAGCCTTTGCTCGAGGATGCCTGCGGCCTGCTCTCGCAGCCAGGCTTGGGGGTTGACGGCATTTACGTCTATGGCAGTGTTGCACGCGGCGATGCGCTGCCGGGTGTGTCCGATCTTGATCTCACGTTGGTGCTGAGCGAGCCGCCTACCGCTGCGAGCCTGGAGCGGTTGGAACGGATTCGGTGCGACCTGGAGTTGCGGCACCCGTCAGTCACCAAGGTCGATTTCGATATCGGCAGCCGCGCGCAGGTACTGGCTGTTGAGAATAAACATCGTTGGGGGTTCTGGCTCAAGCACCATTGCCGGTGCGTATGGGGCAATGATCTGGCGGTGCAGTTCGAGCGGTTTCGGCCATCACTGGACATCGCCTTGGCTGTGAATGGTGACTTTGAAGCGGTGCTGAGCGCTTACCTCAGCCGCATTGCGCGTGCCGACACCGAACACGAGCGGCTTCGCCTGCAGCGCGAAGCGTCACGCAAGCTGATCAGGGCGACGCAGATAGCGTGCGGGGTAGAGGGCGCGACTTGGCCGCAGACATTGGAGGAGTATGTTGCGCTGTTCGTGCAGAGGTATCCGATGCGGGTGACGCAGGTGGCGTTTTTTCTGTTTGAGGCTCGAAACCCGGGTGCTGACGGTGAGAGGTTCTTGGCCCGGCTTCAAGCGTTTCTGGGGTGGATGGTTTTACAGCGAAGTCATATGGCCGTTCCTCTGTAGGCGCTGGCTTGCTGGCGATGGCGACCTAACAGCCGACCACAATCTAACTGTCACCCCGAGATCTAAATGTGGGAGCTGGCTCGCCTGCGAAGACGGCCTGACAGCCGACCACAATCTAACTATCACCCCGCGATCTAACTGTAGGAGCTGGCTTGCCAGCGATGGCGACCTAGCAGCCGACCACAATCTAACTGTCACCCCGCGATTCAAAACTGTGGGAGCTGGCTTGCCTGCGAAGACGGCCTAACAGCCGACCACGCTCTGACTGTTGCCCCGCGATCCAAAACTGTGGGAGCTGGCTTGCCTGCGAAGACGGACTAACAGCCGACCACGCTCTGACTGTTGCCCCGCGATTCAAAACTGTGGGAGCTGGCTTGCCTGCGAAGACGGCCTAACAGCCGACCACGCTCTGACTGTTGCCCCGCGATCCAAAACTGTGGGAGCTGGCTTGCCTGCGAAGACGGCCTAACAGCCGACCACGCTCTGACTGTTGCCCCGCGATTCAAAACTGTGGGAGCTGGCTTGCCTGCGAAGACGGCCTAACAGCCGACCACGCTCTGACTGTTGCCCCGCGATCCAAATGTGGGAGCGGGCTTGCTCGCGAAGGCGGCCTGACAGCCGACCTGGATGTTGGATCTGATCGGGTACATATCCGTTATTTAGGTAACGGCTGCTATGGGTTCCGTCCTTACGGCGGCTCACTTTTGAAAAGCCCAAAAGTAAGCAAAAGGCTCTTGCCCCAACACTCGGCACCTCGCCTAGGCTCGGTGTGCCCGTAATCCGACAGGTATTTGGGGGGCCGCCGCCACGCGCCATCCATGGCGCGGGGCGGCTAAACCGGCATCCCTGCCGGTTTACCCCCCAAATCCCTGTCGAATTCCGGCCAGCGTGTTTGACGGGGCGCCTAAGATCAAGATCAAGATCAAGATCAAGATCAAGATCAAGATCAAGATCAAGATCAAGATCAAGATCAAGAGCAAGAGCAAGAGCGGCTCGCTTCGCATCGTGGTTAGCGTGGGGGGATAGTACCTGGGGGTGTCGCAGCCGCCGTTGATCGAGCAGATCCAGGTGCTGGAGCAGGCGCTCGAGGTCACGCTGTTCGAGCGTTCGCGGCGCGGCGATACTGCCCGCGGTGCGCGAGATCGACAGCGTGGAAGCGCTGCCGGCGCTGGAAGCAGGGAATATCGACCTGGCCTTTGCCCGGCTGGACGGCGACCTGGGCCCGACGGTTCAGTCGCTGCCGTTGCGGGACGACCGCTTGATGGTGGCGTTGCCCAGCCACCATGCTTTGGCCGCGCGTACGCGCATCAGCCTGTCGAGCTTGGCCAGCGCGCTGTATTCGGCGAGCCTGCGCCATAAGGTACGGGCGGGCGCCGTGCGCGGAATCTTCCAGTCGATGGTCGAGCTTTCCGATAACGCCGACCTGATGGGCAAGTTCCTCGGGCTGCCCTGCCCGAAGCTGTTCATGTACGGCGAGCAGAACGCCGGGCTGTCCTACCTGCCGCACATCCAGGCCCACGGCGTGCGGCTGGCGCCGATTGCCGAGTGCGGGCGCTTCCCGATGTATTCCAACCCTGGCGCGATGTGGCAGCAAATCGCTGACTTTCTCAGGACTTGAATCGCCCCACCAAGCCATTTAGCTCATCCGACAAATTCGACAACCGCCCAGAGTCGTCCTGCGCCGAGTTGGCCAGGCTTTCCACCAGCCGCGCCTCGTCGTAGATCTGCTGGATATGCCGGTTGATCTCCTCGGCCACGCTGTGTTGTTCCTCGGCGGCGGCGGAGATCTGCAGGTTCTGGTCGCGGATTTCGTTGACCGACGTCTGGATGCCTTCAAAGCTGTCCCGCGCGCTTTCGATGGACGACACGCTGGCCCGCGACAAGTCCAGGCAACTGCCCATCTTCTGGGTGACTTCCTGGGTCTTGTTTTCCAGGGTGCCGAGCAGTTGCTCGATCTCACCGGTGGAGTCAGACGTGCGCTTGGCCAGGGCACGCACTTCATCGGCCACCACTGCGAAGCCACGGCCCTGGTCACCGGCGCGGGCGGCCTCGATGGCGGCGTTGAGTGCCAAGAGGTTGGTCTGTTCGGCAATCGCGCGGATGGTGCCAAGGATCTGGTTGATGCTGCGGCTGCCGGCTTCCAGTTCGACCATGGCCTGGGACGACTCGGTAAGGCGGCGCCCCAGGCGGTTGACGTTGTCGGTGGTGACTTCGATCTGCTGCTTGCCCTCGGCCACGCGACGGTGCCCGTTCTCGGCGGACTCGGCTGCACCGCTGCATGAACGCGCGACTTCGTTGGCGGTGGCCACCATTTCATTGAACGCGGTGGAGACCAATTCAACCGCCTCTCGCTGGCGGCCGGCCGCCTCGTTCATGTTGTGCGCCACCTCGCTGTTGACCTTGGAGGCGTTCTGCAAATTGGCCGAGGCCGCGCCGATATGCTGGATCAGTTGGCGGATCGCCGCGAGAAACTTGTTGAACCAGCCGGCCAATTCGGCGGTTTCATCCTTGCCCTGTACCTGCAGCTCGTGGCGCAAGTCGCCTTCGCCCTGGGCGATGGACTGCAGGCCGGTGCTGACCTGGCCGATGGGCTTGACGATGACCTTGGAAAACGCCGCCGCGATCAGGCCGAAGATCAGTACCAGCACGCCGACGATGATTGCGGTGAGGTAGGTCATGCGCGTGGCTTCGGCCATGACTTCACGGTGTTCGATCAACCCGATGTAGCGCCAGCCGAGGCCGGGGGAGGTCCACACGTTGGCCATGTAGCGCACGCCGTCGATCACCACCTCGGTGGAGCCTTGCGGCGTGTCGGCCAAATGCGCATAGGGTGCGCCCAAGTCCTTGAGCGGCTTGAAACTGTGGGCCGCATCGCGCGGGTCCACCAGCACCACACCGTCTTCGATCAACATCACGTAGCCGCTTTCGCCCAGCTTGATGCTCTTGACCAGCTCGGTGAGATTCTTCAACGACACGCTGACCACGAACACGCCCTTGGCCTTGCCGTTGTCCAACAATGCTCGCGCAGTGCCCACCAGCGCCACGTCATCTTTGTCGTAGTAGTAAGCCGGCGTGCGCACGGTCTTGCCGGGGCTGGCCATGGCCGCCTTGTACCAAGGGCGGGTACGGGGGTCGTATTTGGCCAGTTGCGGGTCATCCGGCCATTTGGCGTAGGTGCCGTCTTCCAGGCCGATGGACAGGATCGCCGCCGCCGGGTGTGTGGCGCCAAAACGCGCGAAGCGGTCGATCACGGCTTGCGCCTCTGCCGGCATCGGCTGGCTGGCCGCGTCGGCGGGCTGGTAGTTTTTCAGGGTGTTCAGCGATGTGTATACAGGATCGGTGGCCATTTGATCGACGTTTTGCAGCGTACCGTCGAAAAACTGGCGGATGTTGCCATCGATCTGTCGGATTTCCCGGGTGCTGCCATCGATGAATTGATCCACCGCCTGGGTCCGGGTGTTCATGACCGAAATCACGGCCACCAAGCTCACCGGGATAAACGCTACAGAGACAAATGCCAGTACCAGCTTATTTTTTATTTTCATCGAGACGACCATCAGCGTGAAGGGCGGCCAAACCGCCGCGCACCTGAGCAGGATTGAGGCGATTTGCTATCACTGCTGTTTCGGCCTGGCTTCCACAAACCTTTAGGGTTTTTTGTACACAATACAAACTGCATATTGTTCTGTATCCAATCAATACACATCACGCAGGTAACGCTTCTGCTCGCTCAACTGTCGCCAGTAATCGACGGCACCCTCAACGCCAAGCCCGCCGTGGGTTTGCGCCACTTGGCGCAGGGCCTGGTCGACGTCCTTGGCCATATGGCTGGCATCGCCGCAGATGTACAGCTTGGCGCCGTCCTGCAACCAACGCCACAGTTCGGCGCCTTGCTCGCGAATGCGATCTTGCACGTAGACCTTCTGCGCCTGGTCGCGGGAAAACGCCAGGCTCAGGTGGGTGAGCAGGCCGTCGCGCTGTAGGCCTTGCAGTTCATCCTGGTAGTAAAAGTCAGTGGCGGCGTGCTGTTCGCCGAAGAACAGCCAGTTGCGGCCCAGATGCCCGAGCGCCCGGCGTTCCTGCAGAAACGCGCGAAACGGTGCGACCCCCGTGCCGGGGCCGATCATGATCATCGGCACCTCGCCGTCACTGGGGGGGCGAAAGTGCTTGGACGGCTGTATGAACAACGGCACTTCACCGTCACCGACACGGTCGGCCAGGAAGGTCGAGGACACGCCCTTGCGTTTGCCGTAGCGCACGGCGGCCACGGTCAGGTGGACTTCGTGCGGGTAGGCCTTGGCACTCGACGCGATCGAATACAGACGCGGCTGCAGGCGCTTGAGCGTGCCCAGCAATTCGTCCGCTGAACACTCGATGGGGTATTCGTGCAGCACGTCCGCCAGTTGCCGGCCCCACAGCCAGTTATTCAGTTCGGCTTTGTGCTCGGGGTTGAGCAACTGCTTGAGGCCTGGGTTGGCGCTGCGCTCGGCGATGAAGGCCAGGGTGTCGCTGCTGGGCCGGGCGATTTCGAAATGCTGGGTGAGTGCCTGTTGCAGGGGAACATCGCCGAAGGTATCGATGTTCACGCTGGTATTGGCGCCCAGGCGGGTGAGGTCGAGCAATTCGCTGACCAGTTCGGGGCAGTTGCGGGGCCGCACGCCCAGGGCATCGCCGGCTTCGTAGCTGAGCCCGGAGTCGGCCAGGTCCAGGGCGAACTGGCGGGTCTCCTTGTGGACGCTGTGCGGGTTCAGGTGCCGGTTGAGCAGCAGCCGCGACCCGTACAGCTTGGTCTTGCCGGCAGGCGTGGCGGGTGCGGCCAGCGCCACGGGTTTTGCCGGGTTGAGGCTCTGTTGGAAGCGCACCAGCCAGGCATCAGCAGGGGCTTCGAATTCGGTGTCGCAGTCGACGCGTTCAAGCAGGCGGGTGGCGCCCAGTTCCAGCAGGCGCTGGTCGAGTTGCTTGCCGTGGTTGCAGAACTGGTCGTAGTTGGGATCGCCCAGGGCCAGCACCGCAAAGCGCAGCGACTCCAAGCGCGTCTTGGCGGTGCTGAGGCTGTGCCAGAAACCTTCGCCATTGTCCGGTGGGTCGCCGTCGCCAAAGGTGCTGCTGATCAATGCCAGGGTGTGAGTGGATGCGAGTTTGCTCGCGGGGAAGTCCGACATCGCGCTCAGCTCCACTGTGATACCCGCATCGCGCAGGCGCTGGGCGAATCGTTCAGCCAGGGCTTCGGCGTTGCCGGTTTGCGACGCCCACAGCAGGGTGACGGCCGGGGAGGGCGCGGCAAGGGCTTGCGTGTGGCTGAACAACCCGCCGAGCAAGCCGTTCAGCCATAGCCGGGAGGCGTCGGCCAGCGGCGCGTTCGCGGGCATTGTCGGTACGCCGACCGCCTGGTGTGCGGCGTTGGATTGCAGGCCGCTGAGGAAGCCGGCGAGGTAGGTGCGCTCGCTGTCGCTCAGTGGCGGCGGGGATAGGTGACGGATGCCGGCGAGGTCGGCGAAGGCGTCGAGGCGCGACATGGTGCAGTCCTCTGCTACGGGGGAAGGGAGGTCGAGAAACTGGTGATCGATCAGCGCGACGCGGGCCAGGGCGACCGCGCAGCACTTGAACTCAGGCTGCAGGGAAATCGGGTCCACGGCGTCGTTGGTCACCGCGTTGATCGCCAGGTGTTCGCCGAACACATCGTTCCAATGGAAGGGTGCAAAACAGTTGCCTGGCCGTACACGGTCGGTGACCACGGCCGGCAGCACCGCATGGCCGCGCCGGGAGCGCACTTCGACCCGGTCCTTGTCCTTGATGCCCAGGCGCGTGGCATCTTCGGGATGCAGTTCCACGAAGGGGCCGGGGTTGAGTTTGTTCAGGGTGGCGACCTTGCCGGTCTTGGTCAGGGTGTGCCATTGGTGCTGCACGCGGCCGGTGTTGAGCACAAAGGGGAAGGTGTCATCGGGCATCTCGGCGGGCGGCATATGCGGGCGGGCGAAGAACCGCGCCTTACCATTTTCGGTGGCGAAGGTGAGACTGCCCTGGGGGCGATAGCGGATCGGGTTGCGGTGGGCGGCATCAACGGACGCGCACGGCCATTGCAACGGCTGTTCACGCAGGCGTGGGTAACTCGCTCCGCGAATGTCGTAACCGGTCTTGGGGTTCCAGGCACGTTTGATTTCTTCGAACACGTCGGCGGCGGATGCGTAGGTGAAGGCCTCGGCAAAGCCCATCTCACAGGCGACCCTGGCGATGATCTGCCAGTCGGGCAGGGTTTCGCCGGGGGCGTCGACGGCTTTTTGCATCAGGGTCAGGTTGCGTTCAGAGTTGATCATCACCCCTTCGGCTTCGGCCCACAGCGCGCCCGGCAAGAGGATATCGGCGTAGCGGTTGGTCTCGGTGTCGAGGAAGGCGTCCTGGGTGATCACCAGTTCGGCGGCCTGTAGCCCTTTGATCACGGTTTGGCGGTTGGGCACGCTGGCCACCGGGTTGGTGCAGATGATCCAGCAGGCCTTGATCTGCCCGACAGCCATTTGCTCGAACATTGCCACGGTGCCGCTGCCGGCCTGGCGCGGCAGGCTGTCGTGGGGGATCTGCCACAGGTCCTCGATAAAAGCGCGGTCGGCCTCCACAAGTACCGTGCGCTGCCCCGGCAGGCCCGGCCCCATGTAGCCCATTTCGCGACCGCCCATGGCGTTGGGTTGACCGGTGAGGGAGAACGGCCCGCTGCCGGGCCGGCAGATGGCACCGGTGGCCAGGTGCAGGTTGCACAGGGCGTTGGTGTTCCAGGTGCCGTGGGTGCTCTGGTTGAGGCCCATGGTCCAGCAGCTCATCCATTCGGCGGCCTGGCCGATCCAGTCGGCGGCTTGGCGGATATCGGCTTCGGCAAGGCCGGTGATGCCCGCGACACGCTGTGGCGAATAGTCCTCCAGGAACGCGGGCATCACTTCCCAGCCGTCGGTGAACGCGGCGATAAACTCGGGGTCGGTATGCCCGTTTTTCACCAACAGGTGCAGCAGGCCATTGAGCAGGGCCAGGTCGGTGCCGGGTTTGATCGGCAGGAACAGGTTGGCCTTTTCCGCTGTGGCGCTGCGCCGAGGGTCGACCACGATCAGCTTCGCTCCGGCCTTGACCCGGTCCATCATGCGCAGGAACAGGATCGGGTGACAGTCGGCCATATTCGCGCCGATCACGAAGAACAGGTCGGCACGGTCGAAGTCTTCATAGGAGCCTGGCGGGCCGTCCGCGCCGAGGGACAGCTTGTAGCCGCTGCCCGCGCTGGCCATGCACAGGCGGGAATTGGACTCGATGTTGGCGGTGCGCACGAAGCCCTTGGCCAATTTGTTGATCAGGTACTGGGATTCCAGCGACATCTGGCCCGACACGTAGAAGGCCAGCGCGTCCGGCCCGTGCGTGTCGAGCACGTGGCGCAAGCGCCGCGCAGTTTCGCTGATGGCCGTGTCCATGGCGAGGCGCACGGGGTCTTGCTCGCGGGCCTGGCGCACATAGGCGTTCTCCATGCGCCCGGAGTCGGCGATGGCTTGCCCGCAGGTGGTGCCTTTGGTGCACAGGCGCCCGAAGTTGGTGGGATGGGCCTTGTCGCCGATCACCTTGACCACTTTATTGTGCTCGACCTGCATGACGATGCCACAGCCCACGCCACAATAAGGACACACACTGCGGATGCTTTGGTTGGTCATCTGGAACCCATGTAAACAAAAAAGGCGCCTTGTAACCCTCCGTTGAAAACGGGGATTACACGGCGCCTTTGTCGTGAGAGGGCAGTCAGCGTTGACTGCTTGGTTGACGTGTTACTAGCAAGTCACGCGCCAGTTTGTTCACGACGCGGTTTGTCGGTGAACTGGCCTATTGTGATGAACAGGATTTTTGTGGTGAGCGGGCTTTTTGTGGTGAGCGGGCTTGCCCCGCGCTGGGCTGCGCAGCAGCCCCTTAAATTGATACCGTGGTGCCCGCGCGCGGGGCAAGCCCGCTCACCACAGAACACTGTTTACCCCTGGCAAATCGTGCACTTTTATAACGCGAGGTGCACCAGTTGGAGGCGCTGGAGGGGGGCTCAGAATGGCCGATCAGCCAGTTGAGCCATGAACACAGGCTTCGCCTTCGTTTGGCACAGACCCTGCAAGCTCCCCCTTAACCCACCTCGGTCAACGACGATCGACACCCTGGGGCATAGCGGTGAGTCCGGCGCAGTCGCCTGATCCGAACCCGCATAAGAACAGGCAAAGACGCCTGGAACCGTAAGGTTTCAGGCGTTTTTTTTTGCTTTTTTAAACCGTGATGAGCTTTGACGGGTGCTTACTATGAACCATCTCAAAACCTTGATCGTCGTCGGCAATGGCATGGTCGGCCACCACTGTGTGGCGCAACTGATCGAGCGCGGCGCGCTGGATCACTACCGCTTGCATGTGTTCAGCGAGGAGCCGATGCGCGCCTATGACCGGGTGCATCTGTCCGAGTATTTCACCGGCCGTGATGCCGAGTCGCTGGCCTTGTCCGAGGCTTCGCTGTACCAGGTGCCGGGCGTGACCCTGCACCTCGGCGTGCCGGTGCTGGAGATCGACCGCGCGCGCTGCGAGGTGATCACCGCCAACGGTTGCGTGGCCTATGACACGTTGGTGCTGGCCACCGGTTCCTATCCGTTCGTGCCGCCGATCGAAGGCGCCGAAGGCGATTCGCGGCTGGTGTATCGCACCCTTGAAGACCTGGATGCGATTCGCAAGGCAGCCGCGAATGCGCGACGCGGCGTGGTGGTGGGCGGTGGCCTGCTGGGCCTGGAAGCCGCCAACGCGTTGAAGAGCCTGGGCCTTGAAGCTCACGTGGTGGAGTTCGCGCCACGCTTGATGCCGGTGCAACTGGACGACTTTGGCGGCCTGGCGCTCAAGGCGCAGATCGAGCGGCTGGGTGTGGGGGTGCATTTGTCGCGCGCCACCCAGTCGATCAGTGCGGGCGAGCACTACCGCTACCGCATGAACTTCGCCAATGACGAATACCTCGAAACCGACTTGATCGTGTTCTCTGCCGGTATCCGCGCCCAGGACGCGCTGGCCCGTCAGGCCGGCCTGGACATCGGCCCGCGCGGCGGGGTGGTGATCAACGACGCGTGCCTGAGTTGCGACCCGAACATTTACGCGATTGGCGAGTGCGCCTCCTGGAACGGCAGCCTGTTCGGCTTGGTCGCACCGGGCTACCAGATGGCCCGAGGCGTCGCCGCGCTGCTCTGCGGGCACACCGCCGAGCCGTTTGTGGGCGCGGACATGTCCACCAAACTGAAGCTGCTCGGCGTGGATGTGGGCTCCATCGGCGACGCTCATGCGCATACGCCCGGCGCGCGCAGCTACCAGTTTATCGACGAAGCCAGCGCCAGCTACCGCCGCCTGGTAGTGGACGCTGCGGGCAAGCAGGTGATCGGCGCCGTGCTGGTGGGCGACAACAGCTACTACGACACCTTGCTGCAATACATGCAGAACGGCATCGCGTTGCCGTCCGAGCCGGCCAGCCTGATCCTGCCATCCTCCAGCGGCGCGCCGACCCTGGGCCCCGGCGCGTTGCCGGAATCGGCCACCCTGTGCTCCTGCCACAACGTGACCAAGGGCGCGATCTGCTCGGCCATCGACAGCGGCTGCAGCGACCTCGGCTTACTTAAATCCCAAACAAAAGCGTGCACCGGTTGCGGTGGCTGCGCAGGCTTGCTCAAGCAAGTGTTCGAGCATGAACTGATCGCCCGTGGCGTCAGCGTCGACAAGAGCCTGTGCGAACACTTCGCCTACACCCGCCAGGAGCTATACGCCCTGGTGCGCGTGGAAGGCATCATCACTTTTGACGAGCTGCTGGCCAAACACGGCCGTGGCCACACCGGCTGCGACGTGTGCAAGCCGGCGGTGGGCTCGATCCTGGCGTCGTGCTGGAACCAGCCGATCATGGACGCGTCCCTGGTGCCGCTGCAGGACACCAACGATACGTTCATGGCCAACATGCAGAAGAACGGCACCTACTCGGTAGTGCCGCGTATTCCGGGGGGCGAGATCACCGCGGACAAACTCATCGTGATCGGCGAAGTGGCGAAGAAATACGACCTCTACACCAAGATCACCGGTGGCCAGCGCATCGACCTGTTTGGCGCGCAACTGCACGAGCTGCCGGATATCTGGGCCGAATTGATCGCGGCGGGGTTCGAGACGGGGCATGCGTATGGCAAGTCCACGCGCACGGTGAAGTCCTGCGTGGGCAGCACCTGGTGCCGTTACGGCGTGCAAGACAGCGTAAAAATGGCGCTGCTGATCGAGGACCGCTACAAGGGCCTGCGCTCGCCGCACAAGCTCAAGTTCGCGGTGTCTGGCTGCACCCGCGAGTGCGCTGAAGCCCAGAGCAAGGACGTGGGTGTGATCGCCACGGAGAAGGGCTGGAACCTCTACATCGCCGGTAACGGTGGCATGCGCCCGCGTCATGCGGAGCTGTTCGCCACCGACTTGGACGATGCCACGCTGATCCGCTATATCGACCGCTTCCTGATGTTCTACATCCGCACCGCCGACAAGTTGCAGCGCACGTCGGTATGGCGCGAGAGCCTGGAAGGCGGCCTGGACTTCCTCAAGGACGTGGTCCTGCACGACAGCCTGGGCCTGGGTGCCGAGCTGGAAGCGCAGATGCAACTGGTGGTCGATCGCTACGAGTGCGAGTGGGCCAACGCCCTCAAAGACCCGGAAAAACTCAAGCGCTTCCGCACCTTCGTCAACGACAAACGCCCCGACCCGGACATCCACTTCGTCCAGGAACGCGGCCAGCGCCGGCCGATCATGGCCGCCGAACTCAACCTGATTCCCGTCACCGAGGAGATTGCCTGATGAGCCAGCCCACTACCCAACGCAACCTGGCAACCTGGAAGAGCGTGTGCAGCGAGGCCGACCTAGTGAGCAATTCCGGCGTGGTGGTGTGGTTGGACGGCGCGCAAGTCGCGCTGTTCTACCTGCCGGGGGCGCAGAACCAGACCCTGTATGCCATCGACAACCACGACCCGGAATCCGGGGCCAATGTGATCGGTCGCGGCTTGATCGGCAGTATCAAGGGCGACTTGGTGGTGGCGGCGCCGATCTACAAGCAGCACTACCGCCTGGAAGACGGGCAGTGCCTGGAGACGCCGGACCAGCGTTTGCGGGTATGGCCGGTGCGGTTGAACGGCGGGGTGGTGGAGCTGGCATTGGATTGATGTTGTGTGCAGGATTTTGTGGCGAAACGATTTCCTGTGGCACACCAACTTCCTGTGGTGAGCGGGCTTCTTGTGGTGAGCCCGCTCACCACAGCAATCCTCATCAGGCCTCAGGAAATGCCCTCAGTCGCACGCAATGAGTCTTCCTTGATGTCCTCGGCAAACTTGCGCATCAACCGCACCAGATTGTCGAAATCGCCTTCCTCCCAGGTGGAGAAGATCGACACACCCATCCGCTCCCGCGCATCATCGACGCGGTCAGTCATGGCCTTGCCTTTCTCGGTAATCACCGACTCGCGTACGCGGCGGTCGAGTGCGCTTGCCTGGCGCAAGACCAGGCCCAGGCTTTCCAGCTTCGCCACCTGCCGACTCACCGTGGTGTAGTCGCGGCCCACGCGGTCGGCCAGCTCGACCACGCCAATCGGACCCAACCGCTCCACCAGCACCAGCAACGGAAACAGGGCGCGGTCCAGGGAAATCCCGGCCTCGCGTACCATCGCCTCGTCGCGTTGCGGGCGGTTCATCACCCCTACGATCTCAACCAGTGAGCCATGCAGGTCACGCAGCTGGGCGGATATATGTGCGCTTTGCACATTTTTAATTGACACGGTGTTCGCCTCTCTTAATATGTGCGTATTGCACATATAGGTGATCCAGTATGAAAGCGCAATTCGCTGTCGATGTACTGATTTGCGGTGCCGGTGCCGCCGGCCTGACCTTGGCGATCGACCTGGCGAGAAGGGGCATCACCTTCCGACTGATCGAAAAGAACCAGCAGCCTTTCCACGGCTCGCGTGGCAAGGGCATCCAGCCCAGGTCCCAGGAAGTCTTTGAGGACCTGGGGATTCTCGACCGGTTGATGGCCGTGGGTGGAGTCTATCCGACTGACCGGCGCTACCGCGACGATGGCAGCTACAGCGAGGCTGAATTCACCGAATCCACGGCGCCCACACCGGCTGAGCCCTACCAACAACCGTTGATGGTCCCGCAGTTTCTGACGGAACAGGTGATGCGTGAGCGCCTGCTTGAGCTCGGTCACGCGCCTGAGTTCGGTTGTGAGCTGGTCGGCTTCGACCAGGACGCCGACGGTGTCACCGCACGGCTGGCCGGCAAGGGTGGCGAAGAGCGCATGCGTGCCCGCTGGCTGGTGGGTGCCGATGGCGGTCGCAGCTTTGTCCGGCATGCCCTGGCGATCGGCTTTCCCGGCAAGACCCTGGGCGTGCGCGCCCTGGTGGCGGATACGGTGCTTACCGGCCTGACGCGTGAGGCCTGGCACCGCTTTGGCGAAGGGGATATGCAGCGCCAGATTGCGATATGCCCGCTGGCCGGCACCGACCTGTTCCAGCTTCAAGGACCGGTCCCGGCGGAGGGCGACGTCGACTTCAGCGCCGAAGGGCTCACCGCACTGATCGCCCAACGCACCGGTCGCACCGACATCCAGGTGCACAGCGTGGCCTGGGCATCGGCCTACACCATGAATGCGCGCCTGGCCGATCACTACCGCCTGGGCCGGATGTTGCTGGTGGGCGACGCCGCGCATATCCATCCGCCCACCGGTGGCCAGGGTCTCAACACCAGCGTGCAGGACGCCTATAACCTCGGCTGGAAGCTGGCGGCGGTGGTGCAGGGCGCCCCTGAGGCTTTACTCGATACCTATGAAGAAGAGCGCCGGCCGGTGGCTGCCTCCGTGCTCGGTTTGTCCACCAGACTGCTAGGAGAAATGCAGCATGGCGAACTGCGCCGGGGCAGGGAAGTGCATCAACTGGACATCGGCTACGCAGAGTCCTCACTGGCGTTGCAGCACCCCGTGCGTAGCGGCATTGCAGCGGGCGACCGCGCGCCGGACGCGCCACTTCGAGGTGCCGCCGGGCAGGCGCTGCGGCTGTTCCATCTGTTCCAGGGCACGCATTGGACGCTGCTGGGGTATGGCGTCACGCGTGATTCAGTGCCCGCTTGGCCGGGCGTGCAGGTCCATATCGTTGGGCCTGAGGGAGATGTGATTGACGAGCAAGGTCAGTTTCAACGTGCCTACCAACTGGCGATTGGCGAGTGGGTGCTGGTGCGGCCTGATGGGTATATCGGCGCGATTGTAACGTCCGGGCAACGAGAGGAACTGGAGGCCTATCTGTTGGTTCACGCCGGGATAAGCCCGGCGGCCTGATAACTCTGGATCAGTTCGTCATACAAGCCGATATCGAGGCGCGTACGGGCAATCAACTGCGCGCCGGCGATGGCGGTGTAGATGGCACGGGCGCGCCGCTCGTTGTCCTGCACACTGCCGTTGTCGATCTCCGTAAGCAAAGCCGCGAGCCAGGCCACGTTGATATCGGCAAATGCCAGGACCTCTGTCTTCACGGCCTCGGGCAGGTCCTGGTATTCAGCCGCCATGAAGCTGGACAGGCAGAGACGATTGCCGTCTTCGAGGGATTTTCGAAAGATACTCGGGTAGATCCGCAGGCACTGCAGCGGCTCTGGGTTTTGCGCGCGTATCGCGGCAAGGGCGCTGGCGGTGTCTTCCCAGTAACGCTTGGCAACGGCCGCGCCGAGGTCGGCCTTGCTCGGGAAGTGGTAATAGATACTGGCGTTCTTGATCCCCACCGTTTCGCCGATGCTGCGGAAGTTGATGCCGCTGTAGCCGTAATGCTGAGCAGCGACTTTGGCAGCTTCCAGGATGGCTTCTCGCGCATTTTCGCTCACGTATGGGTTCCTCGTTTCGTAGGGGATGGGCCGATTCTACGCGTAAAAGTTTTTACCTGCCAACTGGTAGGTAGTGGTTGACAGCTGGAAATAAAGCTTTCAATCTCTACCTACCACTTGACAGGTAGGCGAGAAAACCATGATCACGCAACAGCCGCATTCCCAAGCATCCCAACGTTCTATGATGACCATTTTTGACTGGCACAGCGGCCCCTATCCGGCCCGGGTGCGAATTGCATTGGCCGAAAAAGGCCTGCTGCCCAAGGTGGAGTTTGTCTCGGTCAACCTATGGAAAGGCGAGCATAAGCAACCGGCATTTCTTGCGCTCAACTACTCGGGAACTTTGCCCGTCCTCCAACTGGACGACGGAACGCTGATCGCTGAATGCACAGCGATCACCCAGTACCTGGATGTACTCGACGGCAACCCGACGTTGACCGGCAAAACACCTGCCGAGCAGGGCCTGATCCACATGATGACCAAGCGCGCCGAAATCGAGCTGATGGATGCCGTGAGTGTGTACTTCCATCACGCAACCCCCGGGCTCGGGCCGCACGTCGAGCTCTACCAGAATGCCGAATGGGGCCTGCGCATGCGTGACAAGGCACTGCGCGGCATGCGCTACTTCGACGAGGTCCTCAAGCGCCGGTCCTATGTCGCAGGTGATGAGTTCTCCATGGCCGACATCGCGTTGTTGGGCGGCATGATCTTCGCCGCGCTGGTGGAGTTGCCGGTGCCGGAAGAATGCGAGGCTATGCACGCCTGGCATACCAAGGTGAGCAAGCGGCCTAGCGTCCGGGCGTGGCGGGCGATGGTGGCGCAGACGCATTAAGCGAGCATGGAGCATCGCGCACGCGGGTCGCGGGTTTGTTAAATGCACATCAAGTGGTTGTGAGCTGAGCCAGGATTTCATCGGCTTCGGTAACCCCGGCATAGTCCATCGCCAGATTGCTCAACGACATCGCATGCACGTCCTCGGCCGGCCACAGGCGCCCGGACAAATCGGTTTGATCGAAGGTGTAGCAAGCGTCGGCAACCACCGTCACCTCAAAACCCAGGTTGCCGCCCGAACGTGCGGTGGCCTCGACCGAGTTGTTGGTGATCACACCCACGATCACCAGTTGGCGGATCCCACGCGCATGCAACCAGCGCTCCAGCCCTGTGGCGGTGAACGCATCCGGGACGTTCTTTTCCACCACATGCTCATGGGCCAGCGGTTGCAGCGCCGGCTGGAACTCGCACCCTGGCTGGCCGGGCCAGAACACCGAGTCGGGCGCGCGGGACATGTGCCGGATGTGCACGACCGGCCGATTGAACTGCCGCCACGCATTCAGCAGGCGCTGCATCTGCACCTCGGCGTCCGGGTTGTTGCGTCGCCCCAGCTTCGGCTGGTTCATGCCTTGCTGCATGTCGATGATCAGCAGTGCGGCATTGCTGGCTAACGTTGGCATGGCGAATCCCTGTATTCGTGAGGCTCGAAACATATCAGCCAACCTGTGTGCCCAGACAGCGATTTGTTCGAAGCCCGCACCGTTTCCATTTACACTGCCGCCCTCGAATTTCAGCAAGGATGCGTTGGATGCGCTCGATACTTGGCGGTGTGTGCCTTTCCCTGGCCCTGGCGGCCCCTGTCTTGGCCGAACCGCGTTCATTTTCGGTGGTCGACCGCAGTGACCAATACCTGGTCGAGGTGCTGTTCCCGGAGGTCCCCGACCACCCCAATCAACTGGTGCCCGCGCTCATCACCGTGCGCGACAAGCACACCCTCGTAACCCTCCAGCAATTCAAGACCCCCGCCGCGAATGTGCCGGTGGACAGCAATGGCCAGGACAACGGCTGGCTGCTCGGGCCCTTCAGCCTGTTGTACTTCGCCGACTTCGATCTGGACGGCCGCCTCGACCTGGCGATTCGCAACGGCACCGATCTCGAACAGGCCTACAAGCCGATGTTCGATGTGTACGTGCAAACCCCACAGAACCGGCAGTGGGTGCTCAACCAGCCCCTGACCGACCTGGCCAAGGAGACCACCAGTGGCATGTTCTCGCTGATCCCCGACGACGGCATCCTGCTGTCCCAGGTCGACCGGGACTGCTGCTGGACACGCATGAGCCACTGGAAAATGCGCGATGGCGAGTTGGTCCGCCTCAGCACCTCCACCGAAGAGCAGGTCCAGCCCACCGAGTTCGGCGAAAACTCCAGCATGCCCAGCGGCTACACCCTGATCACTACCGGCGCATTGAAGGATGGCCAATGGCAGGAAACCCAGCGCCTCGAAGGCCCGACCCACCAAGATGTGCAGAGACTCACCGGCACCCTCAACGGCAAGATCCCGGTGGACATCTGGTACCAACAGCAGGGAGCGGTCCTCATCGGCGAATTGCGCTACACCAAAAGTGGCAACGGCCAGCCGATCAAACTGGTGGGCGACCAGAGCGACTACGACGACAAACCCTTCGTGTACCTGCACGAATACACGGATGACGGCCACCAGACCGGTATCTGGCGCATCACCCGTGACACCGAGGCGCCCTACGACTACACCGGCACCTGGGTCAGCAGTGCCAAGGGCGAGCACCCCGAACTGGCGATTTTGCTGCACGCAACCGACAGTGAACCCGACGATGACCTGCCCACCGACCTTGAGCGCGACCAGCGCAACGGCCATTACCAGATGCGCGATGACTTCCTCGGGCGTGACGGCGACCTGGAACTCAACATCCTGCCAGAGCGAGATGCGCAGGGCAGGGAAGTGGCGGAAGTGACCCTGACATTGAAAGAGGTCAAGAGCGGGAAACAGATCGTGGTCGCCCACCATAGTGTGCCGATGGAGGCCGAAAACCTGATCATCGTTCGCGAGCCTATGGCGACGCCACGCACCGGGCCGTACCACATACAGTTGGTGAAAAACTTCGCGGTGATCGAGCATAACTCGGCGCCGGACAGTGATGATTACTTGACGGGGATGTATCGCAAGCAGCCGTAAATCCGGTCGTCGAGGCTTAACGGTCATGATCCACAGGCTTAATCGAGGGGCGTCATACCCAGTGGTTGAACCTGTCCGAAGAAGGAGTACTTCGATGATCCGCAAGGCATTACCCTCTGATGCAAAGGCCATTGCCCAGGTGCATATCCGCAGTTGGCAAGAAGCCTATCGTGACCTGATGCCTGTTGAATTCCTGAACTCATTGGACGCAACGCACGCACAGCGGGAATCCTCTTGGACACGCTCGATTGAGTCGGGCGAGTCCAACGTATGGGTCGCAGAACTGGACCAGCAAGTTATCGGTTGGGTATGCGTCGGCCCCAGCCGGGATGAAGATGCAGCCGGGGCGAATACCGGCGAGGTCATGGCCATCTACGTATTAGCCACGTCTTGGCAAACGGGTGTGGGATTGGCGTTGTGGAAAGCAGGGGTTGGGTACCTGGTGGAGCAGGGCTGTCAGGGCCTGACGCTTTGGGTCTTGAGCCGCAACGAAAGAGCCATCCGGTTTTACCGCCGGGCAGGCTGTGTCGCGGATGCAGGCAGTGAACGCAACCTTGTGCGGGGTGGGGTAACACTGGAAGAGGTACGGTATCGATTGGCCTTTGCTGCACAACAAGGAGACGTCCATGACGGACCATGAATTTGAACAGGATGAAAGCATGGCCTGGGAACTGACCGCCGCAGCGGTTCACCATCCTGAGGCGCAAGGCTGTTACCGCGGGCCGTCCGGTCCCGATGGGCCGACGACCTTCCTGGCGATCACGTCGATACGGACGGTTCAAACAAATGGGCCTGCACCGAATCATGGCCAACCACACGCCCAGCAATGTTCGGAGTGAGCATCTTTTGGAGGCGTTGGGGTTTGAAAGAGAAGGGTATGCGCGGGGGGATCGGCCAGAACCGGTTGACTCGCGCTGGCTTTTTTACCGCTTTCAAGCACTGGTGTAAGTCAGATCAGGGTAGCTATTGCCCTCACCTTTAGCCTGTCGGAAGGTAAGAAATCTGGTCATTGCTATCTAAGTAGTACATCCCTTCTAGGATGCCAACCAGCGGCGTGAGCCCGAGCAATGGTTCAGACTTAAATGTGATAGGGAAAGAAACCCGTTTCGCCTCATCTGAGGCTTCATCCCAGGAGGGTTTAACAATTCCTCCCCAGAACGAGACAGCTGTGCCGTCATTGAGAAACAGCGTGGGTTGTCGATGGCCAATATGTTCAACCAGGCTCCAGTGCACGTACCCCAGATAGCGAGTGCCATCGGCATCGCAAAATTCGGCTCGCACGATCATCGCCAAGCCTACTTCCTCAACACAAGGCCGGACTGTGCATTCATCTTCAACGGACTAGTCCATCGGAAAGCACCATACCCCAACATCGTGCAGGTCGTTCGCCGTCAGTTCCCAGATCTGCTTGTCGCGCACCTCACGCCTCCTTGTACGTTGATTCAGTTCCTCCACACTACAGGGTGCCAGCTTTGTCCTTCAACGCGCTATAGAGGTCAGGGCTGTGATCCACACCGTCTAGCGAAGCGGCATCGACGTGGATGAATCGTTAGGATTCATCTGCCAGCTCCGAGCTCACCTCGACTTGCCACATAGACCCGAGATCGACTGCTCTCGCGTCTATGATTGCAATGGCGTCGAGACAATTAGCCATGGCCTCCTTGTTGAGGTGCTCTTGATAGATACAAAGACTCTCAGCAAATTGCACCAGAGAAGAATTTATGAAAATGCTCTGATTGTAGCTGTCGTGGTTGAAGAGGATGACGTGCCGGCTGTCCAAATCAATAGCAATAACGTCGCCAGAGCCATTGTGACCGATAGGGAAATACGAATCGGATAAGCCGAAAGTGTGCACCCGTGACTCAATTTCGGGCTGTGAATAGGCATAGAACGAAAGAAACGGCGCGGCATCACGCGGTAACCCCTGTGCCGCCAGAAGGCTTGAGTCTTCCCTTGCAAGTCGGGTGGGAAGGGACTCAGCGTCAAACAAGACGAACTCATCCAGATGAAGGTCGAGGTCGGCAGGAAGCTGTGGCAGAGATGCAACGAATCGATCTTTGAAGTTTTTGGCTATGTCGTTCATGAGGCCTGACAGTTAAGTGGGTGTCGGTTTCGCTGACCTAAGCGAGCGGTTTGCACAGTGTCAGATTCCAGCTGGGAGTTGGCACACGCCTACACCACACTCTCCCGACCCACCCGACTCACATGCCCCACACCCGCCGCCTGCAACCTTGCCACCAAATCCTCCCGCGCCGCGCGGCCACCTGTGCGTACATACTCAAGTTCCGCCGCCGTGATCAACACCACCGGCACCAGTTGCACCGGTGAGAGCGGCATGTCGTCGAGGCGGGTCGGGAAGTCCGGGGCGGGGCCGCCCAGCAGGACGCCGGCGGCGTCGTCGGCGGTGACGAACAGGCTGGGCAGTTGGTCGCTCATCAGGTGCGATTGGCTGAAGCCGGGCAGTTCCAGGGAGAGTACGCCGTGGTTCTCCAACTGGTGGGTGATGCCGCCGGCGTTGGCGACGGTCTTGGCGACGTGTTCGAGCAGTTCGAATGCCCAACTGTGGCGCAGTGGGTCGACGTCACCGAGTGTGCCTCGGGCGTGTTCGGGGATGTCGGCGGTTTCCAGGAACAGTTCCATTTCGAAGCCATTGCCAAGGCCTTCGGCGTCGTCGTAAGGGTCGGATAGGCCGTCGGTTGCCAGCACGATGCTGTCGCCCCGGCGTACCACGCGATAAGCCTGGCGGGTCGACGGCCAATAGGGGCCGCCGGTGAGGCTGGGGCTGATCAGGTAGGCGAGCACGTCTTTCTCGACGGTGCCCACCGATTGCCAGTGTCGGTCCAGGCATTCGGCGCTGGCCAGGCGGGCGGCCTGGTTGGCGGCGTCGGGCTCGGGCGATTGCGTCGCGGTGGGTGTCGGGGCGGGCGCAGTCGGTTTTTTCGTTGAGCCGAAGAGTTTCTTGAAGAAGTTCATGGGCAGTCCTTTGCTGGGAGGGGGCGCTTCATGGAGGGTTGAGCGCGATTACATAGGCGCGAAACATATCAGTCATGCCGTCGGCATAAACAGCGATTTCTTCCGTGGTGCGTGGGCTGTTGGAAAATTCTTTCCCGACTGAACTGAGGGTGGTCAGGATCAGATCACTGGCCAATGTACGCGTGTCGATCGACACGTCGGGCAGCAACTCCAGCATGAACGCCTTGAACGCCTGCCGTCCGGCAGCCCGCACTTCCAGGGCCTCCGGCGCATCGCGATAGAGCGGCGCCGCGTCGCTTAACGCCCCGCGCATCTGCGCTTCTTCGCATTCGGATCGAATAAAGGCGTGCACCAACGTGCGCAGGCGCTCCAGTGGCGCTTCGTCGTGTTTCTCCAGTATGTCGCGCAGCATCTGGGTGGTCTGCTGCCACTCATCACTCTGCAACCTGAACAGGATCGCCGCCTTGTTCGGAAAGTACTGGTACACCGACCCCACGCTCACGCCGGCCTTTTCCGCGACCCGTGCGGTGGTGAAACGGGTGGCGCCTTCCTTGGCCAAAACCTGAATAGCCGCTTCGAGGATCGCTGCCACTAACTCGGTGGAGCGCGCCTGTTGTGGCTGCTTGCGCGTGGAAATACGCGGGGTTTGGCGGCTGGTCATGCAGGGCTCCGGTGGTGGGGCTAATGCGAATAGCGAATGCGACGAATCACTCGCATACTTTTAATGCGACGAATTAGTCGCATCTTAGCCCCCACTCTACGGAAATCAATTATGTCGAGCCTGACCACCGCGCCTTTGGCGCAACTGATTGAACGCCTGTATGCCCAAGCCAGCGCCGCCACCAGCCCGGTGATGAGCACGGTATCGAAGGAAGAACGCGAGCGGCTGATGCACAGCAAGACCGAATACGTGACGCTGTATTCGATGCTCAAGGATCTGTGGCTTCCCGTGTCGCGGGACACCGGCAAGCTGCTCTACATGCTGGCGCGCAGCAGCAAGGCGCGGGCGATCGTGGAATTTGGCACTTCGTTCGGACTGTCCACCTTGCACTTGGCTGCCGCGCTGCGTGACAACGGTGGCGGTGTGCTGATCGGCAGCGAGTTCGAGGCCTCGAAGGTGGCCCTGGCGCGGGACCACTTTATCCAGGGCGGTGTGAGTGACTTGATCCACATCCGCGAAGGCGATGCGCTGGTGACCCTGGCCAGCGACCTGCCGGACAGTGTCGATCTGCTGCTGCTGGATGGCGCCAAGGCACTCTATGGCGAGGTACTCCGCCTGGTGGAAAGCCACCTGCGCCCCGGTGCTTTGGTGGTGGCCGACAACACCGATTACTGCCCTGAATACCTGGCCTACGTACGCGCCCCCGAGAACGGCTACTTGTCCGTTCCATTTGCCGATGACATCGAACTTTCAATACGCCTGGGGTAATCGAGGCGTCAACTCATGCACGTATTTGGCACGGGAGCCACCGGTTGAGTGGGCTCCGAAGTGGTGTGTATCACACCGATGCGGCGCGGGTGTATGGCATGTGCCGGAGGAGGGCCTGGGCCAAGCGGCGTATCACGTGGGCGCAGACCAGGCAGCCGGGTTGTTTGTGGTGAGCGGGCTTACCACAGCTAGCCCGCTCACCCGCAGTTCAGTGCAGGCTCAGCGATTGAAGCGCTCGACCAACGCATATTGGGTGGACGCGGTGTTTGTCAGTTCCTTGCTCAGGTCCGTGGATTGATGGGCTTGTATCGAGGTCTGGTCGGCCAGTTCGGCGATGGTGGTGATGTTGCGGCTGATCTCCTCGGCGACCGCGCTCTGTTCTTCGGTGGCGGCGGCGATCTGGGTGGTCATGTCGGTGATGTGGGACACGGCCTCGCTGATACCCACCAGCGCCTGGTCGGCCTCGAGTACCCAGGCCACGCCTTCCTGGGCCTGGCGCTGGCCATGCTCCATGCTTTGCACCGCGTTGTTTGAAGATGCCTGCAACTGGGTAATCAGCGCGTGGATCTGGGTGGTGGACTGAGAGGTACGCTGGGCCAACTGGCGAACTTCGTCGGCGACCACGGCAAAACCACGGCCTTGCTCACCCGCACGCGCGGCTTCGATGGCGGCGTTGAGCGCCAGCAGGTTGGTCTGGTCGGCAATGCCCTTGATCACATCCACCACGCTACCGATTTCGTCGCTGTCACGGGCCAATTGCGCCACGGTGACGCCGGTTTCGCTGACCACGGCGGACAAGCGTTCGATCGCCTCGCGGGTATCCCGCGCTACATCACGCCCGCGCCCGGTCAGCACATTGGCTTGCTGGGTGGCATCCGCCGTGCGCTGGACGTGGCTGGCGACTTCCTGGGTGGTGGCGGCCATCTGGTTGACGGCGGCCGAGACCTGTTCGGTTTCGACGCGCTGGCGGTCCAGGCCCTTGGAGCTGGCGGTGGCCAACTGGTCGGATTGCCCGGCCAGGGCGCTCAATTGTTCGGCACTGTCCTGTAAACGCGTCAGGCAGGTCTTGAGGCGCGCGTTTTGGCTGAGGAACGCGGTTTCCAAGCGTGCCTGGGGCCCGCTGGCGTCGCTGTACATTTGTGCGATCAAGGCGTCCGAAGTCGAGGGTTCCACCCCCTGCAACAGCCGCAGTGTGCTGCCTTGGCGCACGCGCGAGCAGAGCACGCCCACTGGCACCGCGACAACGACGGCCACCGCGATCGCCAGCGGTGCACTGAGGAACAGGCCGGCGAGGCTGCCGGCCAATCCGGTGGCCACATACGGCACGCAACTGATCGCGGCAGGCAGCCAGGCATCCTTGCGTGGCACGCCCGGCTTACCCTGGCTGATGCGGCGGTAAAGGGCCTGGGCACGGCGGATCTCATCGGCAGTGGGTTTGACCCGCACCGATTCGAAACCCACCACCTTGCTGCCGTCGAAGATCGGCGTGACATAGGCGTTGACCCAATAATGGTCGCCGTTTTTCGAGCGGTTCTTGACGATGCCCATCCACGGCAGGCCTTGCTTGAGTGCACCCCACATGTGCGCAAACACGGCGGGTGGCACATCCGGATGGCGCACGATGTTCTGCGGCGCGCCGATCAGGTCGGCGCGTTCAAAGCCGCTGATCTCGACAAAGGCGTCATTGCAGTAAGTGATGACACCTCGGACATCCGTGGCGGAGATGAGTTTTTGCGAAGGCGCGAGGGAAATCTCACGCTGTGTTACGGGCTGGTTATTGCGCATTCCGACTACTCCCTGGTTGCCCTCAGTCCATCGGCGCCATGTGCGAAAAGGTTAATGCACATTTGCCAATTCGCCAGCCACTGGTCAAAAGCCTGAAACTTCCTGCCGAAAAACCTCATAATGGCGGCCATTTTTGTTTAGCCGTTATTCTGGTGTGCCCCCATGGAAATCAAGGTCAACTTTCTCGACAACCTCCGGCTTGAAGCCAAGTTCGATGACTTCACGGTGATTGCCGACCAGCCCATCCGCTACAAAGGCGATGGCTCGGCACCGGGGCCGTTCGATTACTTCCTGGCATCGTCGGCGTTGTGCGCAGCGTACTTCGTGAAGTTGTATTGCCAGACGCGCAATATCCCCACCGACAATATTCGCCTATCGCAGAACAACATCGTCGACCCGGAAAACCGCTATAACCAGATCTTCAAGATCCAGGTGGAATTGCCAGCGGATATCTCCGAGAAGGATCGCCAGGGCATTTTGCGTTCCATTGACCGTTGCACCGTGAAGAAAGTGGTGCAGGCCGGGCCTGAGTTTGTCATCGAAGAAGTCGAGAACCTCGACGCCGATGCCCAGGCCTTGCTGATGCCGAACTCGACCTCCGACGGCGGCACCTACATCGCCGGCAAGGACCTGCCACTGGAACAGACCATCGCCAACATGTCCGGCATCCTGGCCGGCCTGGGCATGAAGATCGAGATCGCGTCGTGGCGCAATATCGTGCCTAACGTGTGGTCGCTGCATATCCGCGATGCGCATTCGCCGATGTGCTTCACCAACGGCAAGGGCGCGACCAAAGAGGGCGCCTTGGCGTCGGCGTTGGGCGAGTTTATCGAACGGCTCAACTGCAACTTCTTTTACAACGACCAGTTCTGGGGTGAGGAACTGGCGAATGCGCCGTTCGTGCATTACCCGGATGAGCGCTGGTTCCAGCCCGGCCCCAACGACGAACTGCCGAGCGAAATCCTCGATGCGTACTGCCTCAAGGTCTATAACCGCGACGGCGAACTGCGCGGTTCGCACCTGTTCGACACCAACTCCGGCAATGAAGAGCGCGGTATCGTTTCGCTGCCGTTCGTGCGCCAGTCGGACGGTGAGGTGGTGTACTTCCCGTCCAACCTGATCGAAAACCTCTACCTCAGCAACGGCATGAGCGCCGGCAACACCCTGGCCGAAGCCCAGGTGCAGTGCCTGTCGGAGATCTTCGAGCGCGCGGTGAAGCGTGAAATCATCGAAGGCGAGTTCGCCTTGCCGGATGTACCCGCCGAGGTGCTGGCCAAGTACCCCAGCATCCTGGCCGGTATCCAGGGTCTGGAAGCCCAGGGTTTCCCGGTGCTGGTCAAGGACGCATCCCTGGGCGGTGAATTCCCGGTGATGTGTGTGACCCTGATGAACCCGCGCACCGGCGGCGTGTTTGCCTCGTTCGGCGCACATCCCAGCCTGGAAGTGGCGCTGGAGCGCAGCCTCACCGAACTGCTGCAAGGCCGCAGTTTCGAGGGCTTGAACGACTTGCCGCAGCCCACCTTCGAAGGCCAGGCAGTGACTGAGCCGAACAACTTCGTCGAGCACTTCATCGACTCCAGTGGCGTGGTGTCGTGGCGCTTCTTCAGTGCCCAGTCGGATTACGAATTCGTTGAGTGGGACTTCACCGGCGAAGGGGCCGATTCGAACGCCCAGGAAGCCGCGACCCTGTTCGGGATTCTCGAAGGCATGGGCAAGGAGTCCTACATGGCGGTGTACGAGCACCTGGGCGCTACGGCGTGCCGCATCCTGGTGCCGGACTACTCGGAAATCTACCCGGTGGATGACCTGATCTGGGACAACACCAACAAGGCGTTGTTCTTCCGCGAGGACATTCTCAACCTGCACCGCCTCAACGAGGAAGAGTTGCAGGCGTTGGTCGAGCGGCTGATTGAAAGCGAGCTGGACGACTACACCGATATCACCACCCTGATCGGCATCGAGTTCGACGACAACACCGCCTGGGGCCAACTGACCATCCTGGAGTTGAAGCTGCTGATATTCCTGGCCTTGCAGCAATACGAAGAGGCCAAGGAGTGCGTGGAGATGTTCCTGCAGTACAACGACAACACCGCCGAGCGTGGCCTGTTCTACCAGGCGATGAATGCGGTGCTGGAGATGGAACTGGACGACGACCTGGACCTGGCGGATTACGAAGCCAACTTCCGCCGCATGTTCGGTGATGAGCGGATGGACGCGGTGATTGGCTCGGTGAAAGGCGATGTGCGCTTCTATGGCCTGACGCCGACCAGCATGAAGCTGGAAGGGCTGGACCGGCACTTGCGCTTGATCGACAGCTACAAAAAGCTGCATGCGGCGCGTGCCAACGTCGCCTCAGCCTGACACAACTTTCTGTGGAAACTGGCTTGCTGTGGTGAGCGGGCTTGCCCCGCTCACCACAGCAGGCCGGTTCACCACGCAGGCCAAGCTAAAGTGCTTTAGATAAGTGCCAATGCTTGCGCCAAATCCGCCCGCAGATCCTCCACATCCTCAACCCCCACCGACAACCGTACCAGCCCGTCGCCAATGCCCAACTGCGCGCGCGTGGCGGCCGGGATACTCGCGTGGGTCATGATCGCCGGGTGTTCGATCAGGCTCTCCACGCCGCCGAGGCTTTCGGCCAGGGCGAAGATCTTGACGTTTTCCAGGAAGCGCGTCGCGCCGGCCAGGTCGCTGTTCAGGTCAATCGAAATCATCCCGCCAAACCCACGCATCTGTTTGCGCGCCAGTTCATGCTGCGGGTGGGAGGCCAGGCCTGGGTAGTAAACCCGTGCCACCTGCGGTTGCTGCTCCAGCCAGGTGGCCAGGTCCAGGGCGTTGCTGCAATGGCGCTCCATGCGCAGGGCCAGGGTTTTCACGCCGCGCAGGGTGAGGAACGCGTCGAAGGGCCCCGCGATGGCGCCGACCGAGTTCTGCAGGAAGCCTAGGCGTTCGGCCAGTTCGGGGTTATTGCCGACGATGGCAATGCCGCCAATCACATCGGAGTGGCCGTTGAGGTATTTGGTGGTGGAGTGCACCACCACATCGAAGCCCAGTTCTAGCGGACGCTGGATCCATGGGCTGGCGAAGGTGTTGTCGGCCACGCAGATGATGCCTCGATCGCGGCAGATACGTGCGATGGCGCTGAGGTCGGTGAGGCTCAGCAGCGGGTTGCTCGGGGTTTCGACCCAGACCATACGGGTGTCGTCCTGCAAGCTGGCTTCGAAGGCCGATAGATCACTCAGGTCGACAAAGCTGAAGCGGTGCCCGGCGCTGCGTTGGCGCACTTTGTCGAACAGGCGGAAGGTGCCGCCGTACAGGTCATTGCCGGACACGATGTGGGCGCCGGCATCCAGCAGCTCCAGCACCGTCGAGATCGCCGCCAGCCCGGACGCAAACGCAAACGCCTGGCTACCACCTTCGAGGTCGGCCACACAGCGCTCCAGGGCAAAGCGCGTTGGGTTGTGGGAGCGCCCGTAGTCGAAGCCCTTGTGCACGCCGGGGCTGTCTTGCAGGTAGGTGGAGTTGGCGTAGATCGGCGGCATCAGCGCACCCGTGGTTGGGTCGGGGGATTGCCCGGCGTGGATCACGCGGGTGGCAAACGCGCCTTTATCGGACTGACTCATGCAAGGGATCTCCGTAGATGGTTGAGCAGGTCGACGCGGGTGATCAGGCCGTGGAAGCCTGAATCGTCGGCAATAATCGCAACCAGGCCGCGATCCAGCTCCGCCTGCAGTTCCGCCAGGCTGGCGCTGGGGGCCAGGGTTTGCAAGGTGTTGGTCATGGCGCTGGCGACAATCATCTTGAAGTCTGCGGCGTCATGGTGCAGGCCCAGCAGGATGTCGGACTCATCGATCACTCCCACCAATTCTTGACCGTCCATCAGCACCGGCAGTTGCGAGACGTCGGCCAGGCGCATGCGCTGGAACGCCGTGAGCAAGGTGTCATCGGGGCTCACGCTGATCACGCGGCCGTCTTCGAAGCGCCGCGCGATCAGGTCGCGCAGGTCGCCGTAATGCTTGTATTGCAACAGCCCCGCGTCGTTCATCCATTGGTCGTTGTAGACCTTCGACAGGTAGCGCGTGCCGGTGTCGCACACGAACGTGACCACACGCTTGGGCTCGGTCTGTTCACGGCAGTAGCGCAGCGCTGCGGCGAGCAGGGTGCCGGTGGAGGAACCGCCGAGAATGCCCTCGGCCTTGAGCAATTGCCGGGCGTGATCGAAGCTTTCTTCATCGCTGATGGAATAGGCATGGCGCACGCTGGAGAGGTCGGCAATCGAGGGGATGAAGTCTTCGCCGATACCTTCAACCGCCCAGGAGCCCGGTGTTTCCAACTGGCCGCTGCGGCTGTATTCGGCCATCACCGAACCCACCGGGTCGGCCAGCACCATGGCCAGCTCCGGCTGAACGCGCTTGAAGAAACGCGTCAGCCCGGTAAGGGTGCCGGCTGAGCCGACACCTACCACAATCGCATCGACATCGTGCTGGGTTTGCGCCCAGATCTCAGGCGCGGTGCTGGTTTCGTGGGCCAGGGGGTTGGCGGGGTTGTTGAACTGGTCGGCGAAGAACGAACCGGGGATGTCCTTGGCCAGGCGCGCCGCCACGTCCTGGTAATACTCGGGGTGGCCTTTGCCGACGTCGGAGCGGGTGATGTGCACTTCGGCGCCCATGGCCTTGAGGTGCAGCACCTTTTCCGTGGACATCTTGTCGGGCACCACCAGCACCACGCGGTAGCCCTTGGCCCGGCCGACCAGCGCCAGGCCCAGGCCGGTATTGCCGGCGGTGGCTTCGATAATGGTGCCACCGGGGCGCAGGCGGCCGTCGCGTTCGGCGGCGTCGATCATCGCCAGGCCGATACGGTCCTTAATGGAACCGCCGGGGTTTTGGGATTCAAGCTTGAGGAACAGCGTGCAGGGGCCGGTATCGAAACGGCTGACCCGAACCAACGGCGTGTTGCCGATCAGTTCGAGGACGGCGGGGCGGGGAAGGCTGGGCATGTCGTCACCTGAATACGGATGGGATGGACAGCAAAAGGCAAAGCGTGGGTTCGACGATAGGCCGGGATCGGTCCGGTCGCAACCGGACGGTCCGTTGGCTGTCTGTTTTTGGCGCATTAGCCGGGCGGGTTCATCACCTGCTGCAAGCGCGTGACGACGCTGGCGCTGGCGGCCTGCATCGGCGCGCGCAACTCGCTGCCGATCAACCCGTGCAAGGCCAGTGCGGCTTTGACCGGCGCCGGGTTGGGTTCCATGAACATCGTGTTGATCAGCGGCTGCAACCGGAAGAACGTCGCTCGCGCTTCGGCGAGCTGGTTGTCGCGCACTTGCTGGCACAGAGCCACAAATTCCTCGGTATGCAGGTGGGCCGAGGCGGCGATGGCGCCCGTCGCGCCAAGGCACAGCGCGTTGAATATTTGCAGGTCTTCGCCACACAGCACGTCCACCGCACCACTGGCCAACAGCGCGAGGGTATTGCCCAGGTTGCCGCCACAGTCCTTGATCGCGACGATGCGTTCGTGAGCGATGATGTTCAGCAGCGTGGCCTGCTCGAACGTTGCGCCGGTGCGGTAGGGGATATCGTAGAGGATGATCGGCACACTGGAGGCATCCGCCACTGTACGGAAGAATGCTTCCAGGCCGGCCTGGGACGGGCGGATGTAACTTGGCGCGGGCACCAGCAACCCCGCCACCGGGCGTTGCAGGATTTCACCCTGGAACTCGAGCAACTCAATCTGGTTGTTGCCCGCCAGGCCCATCACCACGCGGTGCGCGGGGACCAACTGCAGCACTGCGTCGAGCACTGCCAGTTGTTCCTGACGGCTCAGCGACGCGGCCTCCCCGGTGGTGGTGCAGACCATGATCCCGGCCACGTGCTTTTCCAGCAGGTGGCTGACCAGCCGGCGCAGGCCGATAAAGTCGATGGCGCCGTCATGGAACGGCGTGACCACGGGAACCCAGATACCTTGAAACGCTGACATGCACTTTCTCCTGATAGTTGACCGCTGGAGTCACCGTCAGAAGGGCAAGGGCAATTGTGCAAAGGAGGGGGAGACCGTCGCGCTCAATGTCCTGTCAGCTCATCTGACGGGACAGCGCGCCCCGGTCACATGAGCGACTGTTTCTTCGATTTGAGGGCGTGCGCAACGCAACCTTGCGCCTTGGCAATCAAGCCAATGGCGCAAAGGTTAACGGAGGACATTGTGGACATTCGCTGACACACCCTGAATGAGGCCTCCATCTTCATGGAATATTACAGAGTGTGTCAACGGTGCTTATTCGAATTTATCGATACGCGAGTCGGAATAGAAAAACTCGTTCTTGTCGGTGCTCGATTCAAAGAAGTAGGCGTAGTCGGTCAGGAAGTACAGGTGGCTCACGCGCTTGTACTTGTCGTCGTCGGTTCGGCAGGACAACGCCTTGGCGCTGCCCGCCAGTTTCGCGTTGAGTTCGCTGGCCGGCAGTTCACGCTCGACCTGGCAACGGTTGGTCTGCGTGTTGGTGCTGCTGCCGATCAGGCTGTTGAGGCTGGAGCGTACGGTGGTGTAGGTGACGGTCTCGCCCACGGGCAGGGCCTTCCAGTTACCGGTGAAGCTCAGTTGGGTCAGGGTCGAGCTTTCCGCCATGCCCGAACCGCCGTAGGTGGCTTTGGACACCAGGTGGAACAGGTTGCGCCAGCTCACGGCCTGGCTCTCATAGCCGTCGCCACGGGTGGCCAGGGCCAACTGGCCGCTTGGTGCGTCCTGGCTGATGAACTGCGTGCTTTGGTTATCGCTGGTCTTGCCACGGTAGTTGCTGGTGCCCGCGAACTGGACGTATTTGAACGAGCGGGTGGGCTTTTCCAGGTTCAGCTGCGTGATGGCCGCCAGCACGGCTGGCTGCACTGACGTCAGAGCGATGGTAGCCGGAGCCTTCAGGCGTGGCTTGAACGCCGGCAGCGCGGCGATTTTTTCCGGAGTGACGCAGACGTTCTTGAACAGCAACTCATAGTCGGCATTGCTGCCGGCGATGTTCTGCGGCGTGGGGGAACTGTCGACACGGCCGTCGCTGACGCGGTTGTTGGCATCCATGTCGTAGCCGGCCAGTTGCATGTACGTGCCGGCTTTGCAGGCTACCGAAAAGTGTTCGCGTTTTTGCGCGTAGGGCGCGTTGTAGGGCAGGTCGTTGAGCACTGTCGGGTTATCGAAGGCGGCCCAGAAGCGCGTTTCGCCGTTGACGGTCTTGATGCTGTTGGCGTCGATCAGGACCTGGTTGTCACGCTCATTGGTCTGCACCAGGCGCCAGTCGGGCTTGGGTGTTTCCGCACAGGCACGGACGAAGGTCTGGTTCGCGGCCAGGGTTGCACGCAGCTGTGGCGACAAGCTGCGAGGCGAACTGTAGCGGCCGGCACTGGCGGGGTAGACCCGTTGCGAACCGTCCAGGTACAGCAGGTGCAGTTGCGGCGAGGAACAGGCGGCCTCGACTTGCAACGTGCGGCGCAGAGCGCCCGGATCGCCAGGCATCAACAGCTCGAAGCTGAGCACGTCGCCTTCGCGCACGATGCTGTTTTCCACCAGGGGCTGGGCGAGGGCGCCGGCGAGCATGGTTTCGACCTGGGTTTTCTGGGTGGCGCAACCGGCCAGGGTGGCGATGCCACCGATCAGCAAAAGCGGAGTGATAAAACGCACGAGAGCCTCGGTGAGTCCATTCGGGGATGCCAGGGTGACGGCGGGTGACGCGGAAACTTTAACGGGATATTGCAGGCGCCAAGCCTAACCAGCCGGGTGGCTGCTGTACAGCCGTGATCTGGCCGTCGCTGGATATGTGCGCGTCGCAATCGTTCCTGCGTGGTTGCCGCCAACCGGTAGTCTGTGCAGACATTCCGGGAGAAACGCAATGATCCGACGTGCGTGTTTGGCCGCTCTGTTGACCCTGTCCGCCTTGACCGCCTTTGGCGGCTCGACCTACGATCACCTGTATGCCTTCGGTGACAGCTATTCCGACAACGGCGCGGGCGAAGCGCTCACCACACAGCTCGCCGCACAGAACATCAAGGACGCCCAGGCGTTGCCAGGGCCGCTGTACTGGAAGGGGCGCTGGAGCAACGGCCCGACCGCCGTCGAAGGCCTGGCCCAGGCGTTGAACATCCCCCTGACCGACTATGCGGTGGGCGGCGCCAAGAGTGGCCATGGCAACTACTACGCGTGGATGATGCCGTCGCGCGACACCGGCGTACTGGGCCAGGTCACTGAGCATTTGCAGGCCGCCAAGGCCAACAAGGCCGACCCCAAGGCGCTGTATTTCATCTTCATCTCGGCCAACGACTTTTTTGAATGGGCCGACTTCGCCCATCCTGAAACGGTCGAGGCCTTGAGCGAAGCCAGCATGGCGAATATCCGCAGCGCCACCGAACAGTTGGTTGCAGCAGGCGCCAGGCACATCATGGTCGTGGGCACCACGGACCTGAGCCATGTGCCTGCCGTGGTGCAGGGCAATCAGGTCGACACTGCGAAAAAGTACCAGCAGTTGCTCGCGCAGCAACTTCCGGCAGTGCTGGCGCAGATCGGGACGGCGAAGGTGAGCTACTTCGATCATCTGGCCTTTAGCGACAGACTGCGCGCCAACCCGGCGGACAATGGTTTCACCGACCTCGACACGCCGTGCCAGGCCACCTACCCGCAGGTGAAACCGGTGTGCGCCGACCCGGACACCCATTACTACTGGGACGAATGGCACCCCACCCGCAAGGTGCATGCACTGGCGGCCAAGGCGATGCTTGAGGCGTTGCCTTAACCTGCCGCGACCGCCGCTTCAATGGCAGCGATGTCGATCTTCTTCATGGTCATCATCGCCTCGAAGGCGCGCTTGGCTGTCTCCGGGTCGGGGTGGGTCACCGCATCGGTCAGCACGCGCGGGCTGATCTGCCACGACACCCCCCATTTGTCCTTGCACCAGCCGCAGGCGCTTTCCTGGCCGCCATTGCCGACGATGGCGTTCCAGTAACGGTCGGTTTCCGCCTGGTCATCGGTGGCCACCTGGAACGAAAACGCCTCGGTGTGCGGGAAGGTCGGCCCGCCGTTGAGGCCGATGCAGGGGATGCCCAACACGGTGAAGTCCACGGTCAATACATCGCCCTGTTTACCGGACGGGTAATCACCGGGTGCCAGGTGGACGGCATTCACCCGGCTGTCCGGGAAGGTCATGGCGTAGAAGGTCGCGGCCTCCAGGGCGGTGCCGTTGTACCAGAGGCAGAGGGTGTTTTTGCGGGTCATGATGGGGCTCCACGTGTGAATGGCCCTGTGGAGTTTAGCCGCCCAGTTGCTGCGCGATGGCCGCTTTGTCGATCACCGACCATACGTGGGCGAACGTGCCGTCGACTACCTCATAGAACACATTTTCGTCGAACGTCACCTGGCGTCCATTGATCGGCAACCCGAAGAACTCGCCCCTGGGCGTGACCTTGAAGTTCAGGCGACTGGCCACGGTCGGCGGGTCGGCCACCAGCAGCTGGATGCGGAACACCAGGTCCGGTATCTCGCGAAAATCCCGCTCCAGCATGGCGCGGTAGCCGGCGAGGCCGACGACTTCGCCGTTGTAGGTCACGTCCGGATGCACGAAGTCACCCAAGTGCTCCCAATCCTGACGGTTCAGGCAGTCGATATAGCCTTGGTAAAAGGCAGCGAGTTCGTCGCGGGTCATCGTTCAGGCCCTGCGCGCCATCAACAACACCGACGCCGCCGCCGACAGTAACCCCGCGCAGCAGCGATTGAACATCCGCTTGCCGCGAGGCTCGGCAAACCAGCGCCGCATATGCAGGCCCATATAGGCGTAGGCGCTGATGGCGATCCATTCCAGCATCAGGAACATCGCGCCCAGCAGCGCGAACTGCGGTGTGATCGGCTGGCCGGGCACCACGAATTGCGGCAGGAAAGCGGTGAAGATCAGGATGGCTTTAGGGTTGCCCGCCGCCACCAAAAACTCCTGCCGCGCCAACCCCCACAAGCCCACCTTCTTCGCCGCCACATCCGCCTCAGCCTCGGGATTGGCCCGCCACAACTGAAACGCCAAATAAAACAGATACGCCGCCCCCAGGATCTTGATCCCGTAGAACAACAACTCCGACGTCTGCAGCACCACCGCCAACCCCGCCGAGGCGAGGGCGATCATGCCGGCGAACGCCAACAGGCGGCCAACACCGGCCAGGCAGGAAGTGCGGTAGCCGTAGCGTGTGGCGTTGCTCACGGACAGCAGGTTGTTCGGGCCCGGCGCCATGTTGAGGGCGAAGCAGGCAGGAAGGAAGAGGGCGAGGGTGGCGAGGTCCATGGCAGCTCCGGGTGTGCGGGGAGGTGTGAGGATAAGGCGGAGTGGGGCGGTTGGACAATGTGCGCGTTGGTGCTGCGATGACACCAACGCGCGGGCGGTGTAGAACAGCCTGCCCTCGCGTTATTCTTCAACCAACGCTTTAGGGTCAGCGAGCAATCAAATTGACGTCATTTTTTGAGGAAGTTCATAGGGGAAGTGTGCGACAGCGCTTGAACGACATCGGCAACCCTCTGTTCAGCCGTGCTCATTCCATCAATCCGCAGGACCGGCGCCGTCTGCCGTGACAACCACGCTTCGTGCCACGCTCGGTTGCGCCCTGAAAAGTTCGGATCGTCATACTGCGAAGCCCATTCCCTGAATGCCACGTGTATTTCATGCATATCACCACCGGGCTTGATCCGGTCGCCAAATCGCTGGGTTTCACGTGCTGCGAGCCGTTCAAGGCGAACGGGGGTAGGGGTCGCAACGAATACGATCAGTTCGGCGTCCGCGATCAGCGCATCTCCCCACACCATGCAAGAACCGCTCAGCACCCATCCGGCATCGCCAAGTGCTTGCTGCATCAGTGACACACGCTCGTTGGGAGGCCGCTTGGTGGTGAAAGGCGGGTTGGTGGGCATCCAGTAATAATCGTCGACATCCACCTGGCGCACGCCGAGTTGCGTGGCGAGGTGTCGACCCAAAGTGGTCACGCCCGCGCAGGAAGCGCCGGTGATGTAGATCCGCATGTTTTTCCTCCATGAATATAAGGCAGTTTCACGTTCACCTTACCGGTGCGGGCAGCACTTAAGTGTGGCCTATTCAGCCGTCCAGACCGCCAATTCATATCCATCCAGGTCCCTGAAATGGAACCGACTTCCACCCGGAAACGAAAACGTCTCGCGGGTGATGACGGCCCCCAGGGCCTTGAGCCGCTGCTGCGTATCATCGAGATGATCTGCATACACAATCACCAATGGCCCACCCGGTCGCACGGGTTCCCCGGTGGTAAAACCTCCGGTCAGGCGGCCGTCGCTGAATTCGGTATAGGTGGGGCCGTAGTCGACGAACGTCCAGCCGAATGCGCCGCCGTAGAAGGCTTTGCTGCGGGCAATATCACCCACGTTGAATTCGATGTTGTCGATTTTTCGGTCTGTGCCGCGAGTGCTCATGCCTGGTTCCTTGGCTGATGTTCAGGGCCGCGAGTGTAACGTAGGCAAACGCCATCGTGAACGCGGGAGTCTGAGTGGGCTATCTAGGCTTATGATGCAGTCGGACACAGAATCAAGGGAGCAACTACAGTGCTAAACATCGGAATCCTGGGCGTCGGTGAGCTGACGGAAAAGGTTGTGATTGGCCTGCGTCGCAGCGGGTTTGCCGGGCGGATGCTGCTGTCTGCACGCAACCACGAGCGTGCACAACAGTTGCGTGCGGAGTGGGCGTGTGACGTGATGGCCGACAATCAGCAGGTCGTCGATGAGGCGGACGTGTTGTTCCTTGGCGTGCGCCCGGATGTGGTGGAGCAGTTGTCCAGGGAAGTCCGGCTCAAGCCCCGGCAGACGCTGGTGTCGTTGGTGGCCGGTGTGAAGCTGGACGCGTTGCAGCACCACTTCCCACAGGCACGCGCGGTGCGGGCGATGCTGTCCTATGCCGCCCAGATCAACCAGTCCACCGTGGTGGTCACGCCGGGTGGCGAGCCCCATGAAGCGCTGCTGGGTGCACTGGGCTCGTTGATCGTGCTGGAGCAGGAGGACGCATTCGAGTTGGCGACCGTCGCGGCCTGCATGAACGGCTGGTTCTATTATTTTCTCAACGATCTTCAGCGCTGGTTTGTCGACAAGGGCCTGCCCCATGAACAGGCGGCGCAGCTGGTGATGGGGAATATGCAGGACTGCCTGGCCAGTGCTCGGCACCAACCGCTGGCCAGTCTCGAAGCGCTGGGGGATGCCATTGCCACGCCTGGGACGTATACGGCGGCGGGACTGGACGTGCTCAGGCAGAACGGCGCGACGCAGGCATGGACGCAGGCCTTTGATGAGGTGCTCGGTCGGCTGCACAAAGGGGCGTAGGGCGCGCTGAAGAAATCGAGTATCGTTGGCGGTCTCAGCGGCGTACGACCGATTTTTCAGGGACGGATGGAATGACATTCAGGGTGATGGTGATCGGTGGCTACGGCAACTTTGGCAGCATCGTTTGCCGGCATTTGGCGCAGGCGCCGGGCATTGCGTTGGTGCTCTCGGGCCGCGATTCGCATAAGTTGCAACGTAAACTCGGTGAGCTGAACGCACAGTCCGGCACAGTGTGCGAAGGCTGGTGCGGCGATGCCATGGGCGCCGGGTTCGCGTCCGTTTTGCAGTCGAAGAACATCCAATTGGTCATCCATACCGGTGGCCCGTTTCAAGGGCAATCCTACGCCGTCGCCCAACGCTGCATCGATGCAGGCGTGAACTACTGCGACTTGTCCGACTGCCGCACGTTCGTCAACGGCGTCGGCGTGCTGGATGTGCAAGCCAAGCAGGCGGGTGTGGCCATCCTCAGTGGCTGCAGTTCAGTGCCGACGCTTTCGTCCGCCATCATCGATCAATACCGGGCTCGCTTTTCGCGCATCGATGCCATCGAGCACGGTATTTCTTCCTCGGCCAAGATGCCGGGGCTGTCGACGATCGAGGGTGTGCTTGCCTATGCAGGCAAACCGATCAAGCAGCTCAGGAATGGCCAGGTGCATGAAGTGCTGGGCTGGCAGGACCTGACACTGCGCAAGCTGCCCCAGCTCGGCACGCGGGTGCTGGCCAATGTGGACGTGCCGGACATGGATATCTTCGCCAGCCGTTATGGTGCCCACACTTTGCGCTTCAAGGCGGGAGCCGGGCTCAAACTGGGAGGTATCGCCAACTGCTTACTGGCCCAGGCGATACGGCTGGGGATTGTGCGTGACCCCGCCCCCTGGGCTGCTCGGCTACACCGGCTGGGCACCTGGTTCGAACGGTTTGGCGACGGCAAAAGCGCGATGTACATCGACGTAGAGGGCTTGGGAACCGACGGCCAACCTGTGTCACTGGCGGTGCAACTCACGGCCTTGAATGACAAAGGCCCGGAAATTCCGAGCTGCGCCGCCGTGGCCCTGGCCATCAAAATGGCCCAGGGCTACGTGCCCGAACCCGGTGCTCGGCCGTGCGTAGGTGAAATCACCGTCGACGAATACATGGCTGCCATCAATGACCCGGCGAACCTGAGCCTGGCCGTGCGATTCTCTGACGGGCCTGCCAAGCCACTGCACACAACGCCAGCCCGGCCACATTGAGCGACACGGGGTTAAATGCCTCGCTGAGCATCTCACCAGCAGCCCCGGCAGCGCCACGCCGCGGGCAATTCAGTTGATGCGCACCAAGACGTTCATCGCGGTGCTTTCAAAAAGCGCTGCTCATGGTCCGGATGCGGCAATAGGCAAGTGTCGTACTTGCCGAACATCCGATAGCGATTGCGCGCGACGCGGTCGTAAGCCCAATCCCGCAGCGCGCGCGGGATAGCGCGTAAGAGCAGCAATGCACGCCATGCGCCGGGCAACTGCGCGATGATTTCGAACACCGCGTCTGAGCGCACCCAGTAGCGATGATCGCGAATGACCAAGAGGGTGTCGAACTGATCCAGGGGCAAACCCGCCCAGGCCAACAACGCCTGGCCCTCGACGGATTGCACCGTCGCCAGCCGGACGCGGCGTTGGTGGTCATGCTGAATCAGGAACCTTGCCCAACCGTTGCACAGTTTGCACACGCCGTCGAACAACACCACGGTCTCACCGGGGCTGAGCAATGGCGCGGGGGTAGGGCGGGTTTGGGAGGCGGGCATGGGCGAGGGGCCAGGCGGTGTGTGGCTGATGATCATACCTGTCTTCGGTGGTGAGGGCGCTGTGGGCTCCTGCGCGGTTACGAAGGGGGGGTTAATTGCCCGTATTTTTGTTGCCCGGTACGCCGCCATCGCTGGCAAGCCAGCTCCTACAGGGGGGCGGTGGTGTTGGTGTTGGTGGGGGTGTGTTTGCCGGCGCAATTCAAGTCGTGGCGATGTTCAACTGTGGGAGCTGTCGAGCCCTGGCGAGGCTGCGAAGGCGGTGGTACTGGCGGCGTTTTTCTGCCTGATCCACCGCGTTCGCAACAGCTCTACAGGTCAATACCGCGAAAGCACCGGTTCGGCGTCTTTTGACTCCGTGCCCACGTCATGCAGGGAAATCCTTGATGTCTCCGACAGCGCCAAACCGCCTGCCAATGCCAGCAGCGCTACGGCAATCAGGTAAAACGCCGGTGACAGGTTGCTTCCTGTGGTGCTGATCAACCAGGTAGCCACCAGCGGGGCGGTGCCGCCGAAGAGGGTGTACGCCATGTTGTAGGTAATCGCCGAGGCGGTGTAGCGCGTGCGCGTCGGGAAAGTCTCTGAGAGCAACGCCGCCGTGACCACGCCGCACAACACCGCGCCTACCGCCAGTAGCATCACGCCGACAATGGATGCCGCAAACGATCCGGAACTGGCCATCAGGAATGACGGGTACACCACCACAATCAATAGCACGCACGCGGTCATCACCGTGACACGACGCCCCACGCGGTCCGAATACCACCCGGCCAGCGGGCAAATCGCCGCTGCGAAAATCAGCGCGATCAGCGACACCAGCAACGCCATCGCTCGATTCAACCCACCCGCCACCTGCAGGTACGTCGCGAAGTAGGTGGTGAACATATAAAACGACAGCGCCGTGAGTGACACAAAAGCGCCCAGGCAGCAGATCGCTGCACCATGGTTGCGCAAGGTTTCCTTGAGTGGCGAGTGGGCGACTGCGTGTTCCTGCTTCGCGGCCTGGAATGCGGGCGTCTCGTCCAGCTTCCAGCGCAGATAAAGCCCTACCAGGCCCAACGGCGCGGCGATCAGGAACGGCAGGCGCCAGCCCCAACTGCCCATGGCTTCGGCAGATAACGATGCCTCAAGGGCGTACGCCACCACGGCGGCGGCAGCGAAGGCGGAAAACGTCGATACCGGTACAAAGCTGCCATACCAGGCGCGTTTGTCACTCGGCGCGTGCTCCATCAGATAAGCACAGGCACCGGCGTATTCACCGCCGGCGGAGAAGCCTTGGGCACAACGGATCAGCGACAGCAGAATCGGCGCCGCCACCCCAATGGCGGCGTAGGTGGGCAGCAGGCCAATCAAGGTTGTAGCGCCGGCCATCAGCAGGATCGTCATGGCCAGCGTGCGTTTGCGGCCGATGCGATCGCCGAGCATGCCGAAAAAAATACCGCCCAGGGGCCGGAAGGCGAAGGCCACGGCAAACACCGCGAAGGTCTTCAGCAACGCCGCGCTGGCGTCACCGCTGGGGAAGAATTGCTGGGCGATGGTGGTGGCGAGGAAGCCATAGACGGCGAAGTCAAACCACTCGACGAAGTTGCCGATGCCGGCGGCGATGATGACCTTGCGCAGGGTTTGGGGGCTGACCTGTTCGGTGGAGGGGCTCGTCATAGGGGAAGGCCTCGGGATAGCTGGGGGGATGACTGATTATCGGGGCAGGCACTTGGGCGGCGGGGCTCAAAAGAGTCGTCCGCGTAGTCAGTAGCGACCTGGTTGTAGTGACTTGGTTGTAGTGACAGACGCAGGAATTGGGCCAGGTCGGGCAAGGGGCGAACGTGCGCAGCAGGCGGGCTGTGCAGTTCTCCCTAACACTTTAACAATGGTTTACATCGCTAACGCTTTGAGTTCGATAAGGTGTGTTGAAACTGACAGAACGTGTTGAGCCCTCCATGCAGTCGAGCAATATTCGGTTGGACCCTGAGTTGATAACCATCAGGCGGCTATTCGCAACCCCGCTGGCGAGTGTCCAGTATCCCGACGCGCAACGACTCAACGCTGAGCTCAGGGCGATCGTCGCAGCACGGAGGGCGAGCGATATTCTCGGTGCGCAGCGCAGCAATGACGGCGGTTGGCAGTCGGCCGATGATTTTTCGCAGTGGGGCGGGGAAGCCTGCATGGCGTTAGTGCAGTTTGCGACCGAGTTCGCGACCCAACTGACGGCGGTTCACCACGCGGACCTTGGGTTCATCGAGCCCGGTTTCGAGTGGAAACTCAATGCGTGGGTCAATGTGAATGAAGCGGGTCATAGCAACGCGCTGCATGGGCATCCCGGCGCCTTTTGGTCGGGTGTTTACTGGGTCGACACCGGCGGCAGGGAGGAGGATGCAGCCGTCGGCGGTGACCTGGAATTCATCGACCCGCGCGGGATGATTGCATCGACCTACAACCCGTCGCTGCGAATGCGCGTTGAAGATTGCCTGACGGCCGGGTTCAGCAGCACATGCGTGGCTACCAGCGGGACACTCGTCATGTTTCCGTCCTGGCTGATGCACGCGGTACGGCGTTACGACGGCACAAGGCCACGGATCTCCATCGCGTTCAACTTTGGCTTGTGATTGCAGGGGCGACGCCCACCCAGCCTAGGGGTGAAACCTCCTCCCCAGCGCATCCAGGCGCACCGCGATCGGCGGCAACCGCTCGCTGCTGCGTGCCAGGGTTTCCACATCGTCCGCGGTGCTTTGCGCAATGCTCTGCACCGACTGCAGACGCCCGACAATCTCCAGGTTCGCCGTGGTCTGCTCGCGGGTTGTGGTCACGATACGGCCATTGAGGTCATCGATGTGGGCGATGTCGTCGCCCACTGCGCGCAGCATATCAACGGCCACCTGGCTGTCCTCCACGCAGCGCTCTACGCCCTCGCGGCTATCATGCATGGCTTGCACCGCCTGCCGGCTGCCGTGTTGCAGGCCTTCGATGATGGTTTTGATTTCCTGGGTGGATACCGCCGTGCGTTGCGCCAGGTTGCGCACTTCGTCGGCAACCACGGCGAAGCCACGGCCTTGCTCGCCGGCGCGGGCGGCTTCGATGGCGGCGTTGAGGGCCAGCAGGTTGGTCTGGTTGGCAATGCTGCTGATCACTTCAAGCACGGTGCCGATCTGTTCGGTTTGCAGTGCCAGGCCCTGCACCGTGTCGTGGGTGCCGCTGAGGCGGGTGGCCAGCTGAGTGATTTCCTGCTGGGCGCGGCCGACGCTTTCCTGGCCGCGCAGGATCTGTTGGCTGGCCTTGCCGGCATGATCCACCGCTTGCTCGACGTGCACGGCAATGTGGCCCATGGCGTCTTCCATGCGCTGCATCGAGCCGCTCATCTCGGTGATTTGCGCCAGTTGGTGCCGTGCGCCTTTTTCCAGGGTGCCGCTGGCGCTGGCCAATTCCTGGCCGAGTTGGCCAAGGCCGTGGGAGTCACGGGCGACGCCGTCGATCAGGCCGGTCAACTGATGCAGAAAATGGTCGAAACGCTTGGCGAGGGAGACGTGGGTCTTGCCCTGGTCGCCTTGGGCGGTTTCAACGGTGAGCTGGGAAGTGACCGCCAGCATCTTCTCGAGCATTTCCTGGCTCTCGACCGCTTCGGCCTGGCTGTGCACGGCCAGGTAGAGCAGGGCGACGGTCTCCATCACCACGTAGAACGCATGCACGAACACCATGGTCCAGCCGCCGTGGTGTTCCATCACGAACACTGGAAAACCTTGATGTTGCAGCGCATGGAAAACCACGTGGTGCACGGCGATGGTGGCCGCCGCCACCAGGATCGGCAGCCAGTCACGGTAAAACGTCAGCACCGCGAGCAACGCGAAGATGCCGAAGTGCGCTTCGATCAAGCCCTGGGCCTGGTTGATATGCAATGCCGCCATGACCATCAAGCCCGCGCCGAGCGCGCAGCGCATGACACGGGTGCCACCGATGGCGCGGTAAAGCGCGGTCAGCACCACGCTGGTCCCACCGCCGACTATCGCGGCCTGTATCAAGGTGTCGTGCCAGAACGCCAGGCCCAGGGAAAACAGGAACATCAGCCAGACCAACGCCAGCATGATGCGGTCGGCTTTGCGGTAGTGCTCGAAAAAACGCGTGCGAGTGGGCATTCACACTGACTCCATGTGGTCTGGCCGAAAGAAAGCGAGGGGCAGGGTGGAGCGAATCAGGGATTTCTTGGTTTTTATTGGATTCTGTGATGCCAAACGTGTATCGGCAACAAGAGGCGGGACTTTAGAGCGGCTACCCAAGCGGGTAGCCGTTTATCGGGAGGAGAATCAGAAGCTGTACTTGGCCGTCAGCATCATATTGCGCGGGCTGCCGTAGGAATCACCGCCATAGCTCACAGAGTTGGAGATGGACTGGTAGTAGCGGCGGTCGAAGATGTTATTGGCATTGAGCTGTAGGTCCAGGTGCTGGTTGACCTGGTAACCGGCCATCAGGTCGGTGACAGCGTAGGCGCCTTGCTGGAGGCGGTAGGTGCTGCCATCTGCGACTTTGAAGTCGTTGTACATGCGGCTCTGCCAGGAGACGTTGCCGCCCACGCGGAGTTTTTCCAACGGGCCCTGGAAGCGGTAGTTGGTGGTCAGCTTGAACAGGTGCTCCGGGGTGTCGGTGTCGAACTGCTTGTTGACCTTCTGCGGGTTGGCGTCGTCCTTGATAGTGTGTGTGCGCGCGTAAGTGTAGCCACCGCCGACCTGCCAGTTCTCGGTCAGGGCGCCTTGCAGTTCGAAGTCGATACCCTGGCTGCGAATCTCGCCGGAGGCCACAGAGCAGGAGGCCTGCGGGCAGTTTGCGACTGTCACGCCGACGGCACGGTTTTCCTGGTCGACGCGGAACAGCGCCACGCTCGCGTTCAGCGCGCCACCCAGGTATTCACCCTTGATACCCACCTCGTAGTTCTTGCCGACGATGGGCTTGAGCGGGCTGCCGGAGGTGTCTTTTTCGCTCTGGGGCGTGAAGATATCGCTGTAGCTGACGTAGACCGAGTGATGGTCGTCCAGGTCGTAGATCAGGCCGGCGTAGCGGGTGAGGTTGCGAGTCACCTTGTAGTCGCCGTCATTGCTGCCGTGGGCGTCGTAGTCATACCAGTCCAGGCGCCCGCCGAGGATCAGCTTCAAAGGGTCAGCCAGATTCAGGCGCGTGGTGACGTAGAACCCGTCCTGAGTCGTGACGTCACGGTCATTGGTGGTGTGGACGAAGTCTGGTTTGCCCGCCGTGAGCGGCCAGTTCAGGTTGTAGGGGCTGTAGTTGTGGGTGGTCATGTCGTAGATGCGGCGGCTGGCGCCAACGACCAGTTCATGAGTACGCCCGAACGCCTGGAAGGGGCCGCTGGCAAACGCGTCAATACCGGCCTGGTTTTCATCGTAAGCCGCCTGGTAGACCGTGCGTGCCAGTGTGTTGTTGACCCAGCGCGACTGGTAGGAGCCGGAGAACAATGCGTTTTGCTCGGCGTAGTTGGCGTTGACCTGCAGTTTCCAGTCATAAGCCAGTTGCTGACGCAGTTCGGCGAATACCGTGTTGATCTCCTGATCCTTGTTTTCCCAATCGGTGCCGGGGTTGTAGGAGCGCGGCAGGTTCAGGTGATGGCCATCCTGGCCGACCATCGACGAGCCCCAGAAGTAATTGGTCTTGTCTTTCTGGTTGGAGAAACCGAGGGTCAGGTTGGTGTCTTCGCTCAGGTCTGCTTCGGTGACGGCGTAGAACAGCCCGTGATAATCCTCGGCGTTGTCGATAAAGCTGTTGGCATCGCGGTAAGAGGTGACGACCCGACCGCGCCACGTGCCACTGTCGTTGAGAGGGCTGGAGGCGTCGAGTTCGCCACGGTAGTCGTCCCAGCTGCCGGCGGCGCCGGTGAGGGTGACTTTCTGCTCGTCCAGTGGCCGTTTGCGCACCAGGTTGATGGCCGCCGAAGGGTTGCCCGCGCCGGTTACCAAACCGGTGGCACCCCGCACGATCTCAACGCGATCGAACATCGCCAGGTTCGGCTGGGCGCCCACTGAAACGCCGTTGTAGCCGCTGGGAATGCCGTCGTACATCAGGTTGTCGATGTCGAAACCGCGCGATGTATAGGACTGTCGACCAGGACCGCTGGAGAAATTCAGGAACAACCCAGGTGTGGCCTTGACCACATCATTGATGCTGGTCATCGCCTGGTCATCCATACGCTGGCGCGTAATGACCGTGACAGCTTGTGGGGTTTCACGCAGGGTCAATGGCAGCTTGGTCGCCGTTTTCATCGCGCCGGTGGTATAGGACTGCGTGCCTTCGGTGGTTTCGCCCAATTGCTCGTCACCGGAGATTTGCGTGGCCCCCAGTTCAAGCGTGGTGGCGGGTGCCTGGGCATCAGCGGCAGACACCGCGGCTGAGCTTGCAAGACAGACGGCCAACGCCATCAAATTGAGTGAAAAACCTTTGCCGCCGTGTTGTTGCACTGACATGGAACTGACTCTCCCCGAACGCCGTCCCTAGCGAATAATAAATATGTTGATAATTATTCGCATTAGTGTGCCAGAACAAATCTGTGGGAAAAAGCCTTTGGAGATCATTAGTTAACGAATTTTTCACATCTGGATGGCGGCATTTGGCCACAGCCCCTCCAAACACTGGCCGCCGCCGCTTCGATCATTCGCGCTTGGCAATCGCCACCCGGCTCGTCGCCTTCACCTCACGCAACGCCAGGCTCGACTGTATCGACGCAATCCCCAACTGCCGCCGCAACACGCTCTCGACGAACTCGCTGTAGCTGTCCAGATCTTCCGCCAGCACCTGCAGCAAATAATCGGCGTCCCCGGTGATCTTGTGGCACGACAACACCTGCGGCAGTTCTTTCACCACCGCCTCGAAGGCGTCGGGCGCGTGGTCGGTGTGGATCGCAAAACGCACATGCACGAATGCCATGATGTCCAGTCCGAGCAGCTTGCGGTCCAGGTTGGCCTGGTAGTCCTTGATCACACCTTCTTCTTCCAGGCGTTTGCGTCGGCGCCAACAGGGCGTGAGGCTCAGAGACAGGCGTTCACTGAGCTGCGCATTGGAAATACTGGCGTCTGCCTGCAGCAGGGCGAGGATGGCGAGATCGGTGTCATCAAGAACGACCTGTCTGGATTTATTTTTCATAATTGTCGGCTGCATAGGAAAGAATTCCCGATAAACCTAACAGTGCCGTAAATAAAAGCAAAGAAAGCCCACCGCCGCCCGAACAAAATAGAGCCTGTCTTTTACTGGCGGATACCCTCACATGTTGACCGTTTTCAGCGAAGCCCACCGTTTGCACCATGGCACCGAACTCAAGGACGGTGTGCTCAAGCCCTCGTTCGAACAACCGAGCCGCGCCGACACCGTGCGTGACCGCGTCAGGCAGGTAGGCCTGGGCGATATCATCACGCCGCGCCGTTTTGACCGAGCCTGCTACGTCGCCGCCCACAGTGAGCGCTACGTGGCATTCCTCGAAACGGCCTGGGCCGAGTGGACCGCCCTCGGCCGCAGTCATGACGCATTGCCCCTGGTGTGGCCGGTACGCGACCTGGCCAACCAACAGGTGCCCGACTTCATCGATGGCAAGCTTGGTTTCTTTGCGATGGACGCCGGCTCACCGATCACCCGCACCACCTGGGAGGCCGTCAAAACCAGCGCCGACATCGCGTTGACCGGCCTGGCGCTGCTCGATGAAGGCCACGACAGCGCCTTTGCCTTGTGCCGCCCACCAGGCCATCACGCCGCCCGCGAGTACATGGGCGGTTATTGCTACCTCAACAACGCCGCAATTGCCGCGCAGCGCGCCATCACCCAGGGCGCCAAGCGCGTGGCGGTGCTGGATGTGGACTTTCACCATGGCAACGGCACGCAGACTATTTTCTACGACCGTCCGGACGTGATGTTCATTTCCCTGCACGGCGACCCGTCGGTGTCCTACCCGTATTTTTCCGGCGCCAGCAGTGAACGCGGCGCAGGCGCAGGAGAGGGCTTCAACCTGAATTACCCGTTGCCGAAAAACACCACCTGGGCCCGTTACCAAACCGCCCTGGCCGACGCCTGCCAGCAACTGCGCCAGTTTGCCCCCGAGGTGCTGGTGATCTCCCTGGGTGTAGACACCTTCAAGGACGACCCCATCAGCCACTTCCTTCTCGACAGCCAGGACTTTCTCGGCATGGGCGCAATCATCGCCAGCGTCGGCGTGCCCACGTTGTTCGTGATGGAAGGCGGCTACATGGTCGATGAGATCGGCATCAATGCCGTCAACGTGCTGCACGGGTTTGAAAGCAACCGCCAATAACAACGATCGCTCAACTTTTTTTCTGCCAAAACTCAAAAACATAACAAGAGGTTTTGTGATGAAAACAACCACGTCCAGGCTTTATGAAAAGCCTGCGTTGCAACGCACCCTGAGCAACCGCCACATCCAGTTGATGGCCATGGGCGGGGCGATCGGCACCGGTCTGTTCATGGGCTCCGGCAAGATCATCGCGCTGTCTGGCACCTCGATCATCCTGATCTACATGATCATTGGGCTCTTCGTGTATTTCGTCATGCGCGCCATGGGCGAGTTGCTGCTGTCGAACCTCAACTTCAAGAGCTTCGCCGACTTTGCCGGTGCCTACCTGGGGCCGCGCGCGGCGTTCTTTCTCGGCTGGTCGTACTGGTTGAGTTGGAGCGTGGCTGTGGTGGGAGACGCGGTGGTGGTTGGCGGTTTTTTCCAGTACTGGTTCCCCAATGTGCCGGCCTGGATGCCGGCGGTGGGCATGTTGTTGACGCTGTTCGCGTTGAATGTGCTGACGGTCAGGCTGTTCGGCGAAGTGGAGTTCTGGTTCGCGATCATCAAGATCATCGCCGTGGTGACCTTGATTGGCGTGAGTGGGGTGCTGATCGCCAGTTCGTTTGTCTCGCCCACCGGAGTCACCGCGTCGTTGACCCACTTGCTGGATAAACAGGCGGCGTTTCCCAATGGCGTGTTCGGCTTTTTCGCCGGGTTCCAGATGGCGATCTTTTCCTTTGCCGGCACCGAGCTCATCGGCACGGCCGCTGCTGAAACCCGCGCGCCGGAGAAGACGCTGCCCAAGGCGATCAACTCGATCCCGCTGCGCATCATCCTGTTCTATGTGCTCGCCCTGGCGTGCATCATCGCGGTGACGTCATGGCAGCAGGTGTCGCCGAGCAAGAGCCCATTTGTCGAGTTGTTCCTGGTGGCGGGGTTTCCGGCTGCGGCGGGTATCGTGAATTTCGTGGTGCTGACGTCGGCAGCGTCGTCTGCCAACAGCGGGGTATTTTCTGCCAGCCGCATGTTGTTCGGGTTGGCCGACCTGGGTGATGCGCCGGGTATCTTTCGGCGACTGTCGAACAACAGCGTGCCGTTTATCAGCCTGGCTTTTACCTCCCTGCTGATGCTGCTGGGGCTGGTGTTGCTGTTTGTGGTGCCGGAGGTGATGACCGCCTTCACCATCGTGTCGACGGTGTCGGCGATCCTGGTGATATTTACCTGGTCGACCATCCTCGCGTCCTACATCGCCTACCGCAAGAAACGCCCGGACCTGCACGCCAAATCCGTCTACAAGATGCCCGGCGGCGTGCCGATGGCCTGGTTCTCCCTGGCGTTTCTCGCGTTTGTGCTGGGCCTGCTGGCGTTGCGGCCGGATACACGCCTGGCGCTGTGCTTGATGCCGGCCTGGTTTATCTGGCTGGGGGTTGCCTACCCGTTTTCACGCTATCAAGGCGCCCAATGGCGGAAGGCGACGCACTCGGTCACAGGTGATCCGCATCAATGACTGCCTTGGCAAACGCCTCTGGCGCTTCCTGTGGCAGGTTGTGGCCAACGCCACCGGTGATCAGGCGGAACGCATATTGGCCGGTAAAGCGCTTGGCGTAGTCCTCAGGCTGCGGGTGCGGTGCGCCGTTGGCGTCGCCTTCCAGGGTAATGGTCGGCACGCTGATGGATGGCGCCTGGGCGAGTTTCTGTTCCAGCGGGTCGTATTTCGTCTCGCCCTGGACCAGGCCCAGGCGCCAGCGGTAGTTGTACAGGGTGATCGCCACGTGGTCCGGGTTCTCCAGGCCCTTGGCGCTGCGGTCGAACGTAGCGTCATCGAACTTCCACTGCGGCGACGCCAGTTGCCAGATCAGCTTGGCGAAGTCGTGGGTGTTTTTCTGATAGCCCGCTGCGCCGCGCTCGGTGGCGAAGTAAAACTGGTACCACCACTGCAGCTCGGCTTTGGGCGGCAGTGGGTTCTTGCCCGCCGCCTGGTTGCCGATCAGGTAGCCGCTGACCGACACCAGCGCCTTGACCCGTTCCGGCCACAGCGCCGAGACGATGTCCGCCGAGCGAGCGCCCCAGTCGTAGCCGCCGAGCACGGCTTGCTTGATCTTCAGCGCGTCCATGAAGTCGATCACGTCACTGGCCAGCGCTGCCGGCTGGCCGTTGCGCACGGTCTCGTCCGAAAGGAAGCGCGTGTCGCCATAACCCCGGGCGTAGGGGATCAGCACGCGATAACCCTTGGCCGCCAGCAACGGCGCGACCTGGGCGTAGCTGTCGATGTCGTAGGGCCAACCGTGCAGCAGGATCACCACCGGGCCGGTGGCCGGGCCGACTTCGGCGTAGGCCACGTCGAGCAGCCCGGCCTTGACGTGCTTGAGGGCGCCGAACGCGGTGTGTGTAGTGGCGACAGCCTTGGTCGGTGCCTCGGGCATTTCGGCGTGAGCCATGCCCAGGATGCCGAATTGCGCCAGGGCAGCGGCCAGGAAAAGGGGTTGGGTGCGACGAATCAACTGAGTGTGCATGGCGAGCCTCCTGCGGCGGGATGTGTGCTGGATGCTCAGTTGAACCCCTGGCTGTATCTGGCCTGTTTCAGGATACTCGCGCAATTAAAGACGGTGTATCGCAGTGGGCTCTGTACACACTGCGATACAAACCTAGAACGCCATCCTTACCCCCAATGTGCCTGCGCGGCCGTTGAAGGTGTTGCTGTCCAGATTGCGGTCGTAACCGAGTTCGCCGTACAGGCTCACGTCTTTGGCAACCTGTAAGGTGGCCCCCAGGCTGACCTCCATCGTGGTGGATTTTTGCTCGGTGTCGATACGGGTGGCATCGTTATAGATCACACGGTTGTCCCCCGCACTGGCGTGCCAGACGTTGGCGCGCACATAGGGCTGCAAGGGCCGGCCACCGACGTGATAGTCACCGCGCAGCCTTACACCCAGGCGGGAAGTGACACTGGTGTCGGCGTCATATTTGACGTCGGAAATACCGTCGTTCTGGCTGTCGAGCCGGTTATTGCTCGCGACCACTTGAACCTGGGGCTCGACGATCCATCTCTGAGTGACCTGCAGCGGCCAGCCGACTTCCGCGGAGGCAGTGACATTACGCCCACGGGTTTTCATCTTCACGCCACGGTCCGATTCGTTGTTGCCATTGAAGCGGGTGCCCATCAACACCAGGTCCACATACGCTTGATTGGCCCCGATGAAAGTCCAGTAAAAACCCAGGCTGTCACCACGCAGGGTGGTCTTGCCGGCGTCCAGGTCCTGCCAGCCACCGTTGAAGCCTTTGACGTTGCCTGTCAGGGTGCTATGGCCGAAGAAGATGCCTGCGTGTTGGGTCTGGCCACTACCGTTGGTGCTGACATAAACATCACTACCGACCTGGAAGCCCGTGACGCTGCTGTCCAGCGTCGGGCTCACCGTCCCGGCGAAACCCTGACGACTGCTACCGCCGTAGACCCGGCCCCACGCTGCGCGTACATCGCCAGTCTGTTGCTGGCTCTGGTCACCCATGCGCTCGTGATAAGTGCTCAGCGTGTTCCGCACGATCTGGTCAGCCGCCGGAAAAATAGCCGCGTAAATCGGTACTTCCTGACGGTAGATGGGAATTGGCGTGTTGCCTGGGTTATCGGGCAAGGGCGCCTCGCCGGGACTGGGCAAGGGGACGGTAATCACCGGGCCAGGAGGCTGCACCGGCACCGTCGAGCGCAGGTAGTAGTTCTCTGCCGTGCCCGCTGTTACACCGCCCTTGAACAGGCGGTAGTCGAACGCACCGGCGGACACCGGGCCTGCCAGGTTAAAGGAACCGGCGCTGCCACTGGCGCCATTGAGTGCCTGGACCACTTGAATACCGTCCTGCAACGTCGCCGCGCCGGCGCCCGCCAGGTTGGTGACGCTGATTGCCGTGGTGCCGTCGAATGTCCCTCCGTCGATTACCAGTTTGTCGCTGGGTGAACCATCGCCTCCCAGCACGCTTTGCAGCGCAAGCCGCCCGCCGTTGCCGGTGTAGTTGCCCCGGATGGTCAACGTGTCGCTGGTGCTGGTACTGCCCGTGGTCATGTCGATCAAGCCGCTGTTGTTGACCGTCACCAACTGGCCGGCGGTAAAGGCTTCGATCACGCCCGTGCTCGCCAAGAGTGTGCTTGTACCGTCCAGGCTCAGTGTGCCGGTACCGGTTGCACTGTCACCCAGCTTGAGTGTGCCGCCCAGGTGCAGCTTGGAGCCGTTATCCATCTGCATGGTTTCCCAGTTGGTCAATAGGCTTGGGTCCCCGGCCTCGGTGTTGTCCAGGGTCAGGGTATCGACGCCCAGGCCGCCATCAATCAGCTGCGCTGCTGCCAATTGTGAGCCAACCAGGTTCTGCAGCAATGCGTTATCGTTTCCTGCACCCGCCAGCACGGACGAATGCAGGTTCCCCCCCGACCAGATAAATTGGTCATTGCCGAAGCTGAGCAGTATCTGCCCGTTCACCTCGCCACCCGAGACAGTCACCTGATCGTCGCCGCCGCTGACGCTGATATTGCCGCCCACAAACGAGGTGCCGGAGATCAGGATGGTGTCGTTGCCAAAGCCGGTCACGAGGTTGCCGATGATTTGGCCGCCGGACATATCGAAAATGTTGTTATCGAGCTTCATGTCGACGCGGCCAATGCTGCCGCCCGTCATCCTGGCGCGGTCACCGTCCTCGAATGCGCCGATGATCCGACCGGCGTTCATGAAAAAGTCGTCCAGGCCATCACCTTGTTCGAGTGACGCGATTTCTCCTCCGCTCATGGCAAAGTTGTCGATACCCGCCCCTTGGCGGATGGCACCGGCTTGACCGCCGCTGATCTGCACCACATCAGCGCCCGCGCCTTGAGTGACGGAGCCGGTAACGCTCCCCACGTTGAGCCGAAATATATTCGCACCGTCGCCCTGGTCGAGGTTCCCATCGATCCCCGCACTCGGACCGTTCACATCCACCAGATCGTTGCCGGCCCCAAAGGTCACGTTACCAGTGACCCGGCCTGTCGCGGTGATATTGAGGGTGTTATTGCCTGCTGTGTCGGTAAACCCCGGCGCAGTGGCGCTGTCGCAAGTGGAAGTGTCATCGCCGGCACTGTTGTTGATGGTGCAGGCCCCATAAGAGGCCAGCGGCAACGTCGCCATGACGATCGGGTACAACCAGGAGAGTGTCCGTACGCGCATGATCCGTCCTCATTCGAGGGATAGTTGTCCCGGCACCTGTACAGGCGCGGGTTAGACCATGACAACGTGACGCGCGATACGGATCAGGGACTGCGCTTACCCTTTTCTGAAAACACCGGCCAATGCAAAGGGTTGGCATGGCTTTCTCGACTGCACATGAACCCGTGCAGCGCTTTTTCCACCATAGCCACACATTCGGCAGGCCGCTACTGTCAGAAATAACAGGTATAGACGAGTGAGTGCTACCCCAGCACGATCTCGTAAGGCTCGCGCATCCGCTCCAGCAGCACCTGGGCCAACATGGGCGCCAGGCCGATCTCCGGGTCACCGGCCAGTTGGCTGGCATAGGCATGGGCGGCGTGCAGTTTGCGCGCCACCGTCCAGGTGTCCAGGCGCACCTTGCGCGCTCGCTGCCAAGGGATGATCGCGCCTTCACGGGCCGGCCAGTGCCAGGCCCAGATCGGCAATTCATACAACTGCGCGCCCACCAGGCTGCAGGCGTTGGCGCTGGCCCGGCCGACCGCGTCATGGTCGTCATTGCCGTCGTTGCGCCAGGTGCTGAATACCACGTCGCCAGGCTGCAGGTAGCGCGCGATGAATTGACTCAACTGCGGCTCGCGGGCGGCGAGGGCGTTATCGCAGAAGCCGCCACGGATCCATTTCAAACTGTGCAACGGCATGCCCAGGCGGCGCAGGGCCTCGACACTTTCCTGAGGGCGCACCACGCTCAAGCGGGCCGCCGGCCACACGTTAGAGCCAGGATGGCTGGCACTGCCATCCGTGATGGAGATCAGCTGCAAGGGGTGTTCCAGCGTACTGAGCAACTGCAGCAAACCGCCGCAGGCCAGCACTTCGTCGCCGGGGTGAGGCGCGATGATCACCACGCGCGCGCCAGGCGGCACCAGTGATGATGGAGCGATGGGCGGGATCTGCGCCAACTGCGGGGCGCTGTTCCAGATTTGCGCAGGGCCGCGACGGCCGTCGCTTAAGGAAGCAAGCTTCATGGGGTGTCACATCCTTGTCGATTGATGCTGGGTCGTACCCCGTTGACGGGACGACGCTCTTGTATCCACCACAGGCTCCGCTGCAGTGGCTGCATGGCATTCCAACCTTGGAACGCCAGCAAGGCGTCATCAGCATAGACAAGGATTGGCGGGTTTTACATTCCGTAATGCCGTTTTTTTCACGTCGCGAGCATCAGGCTCTTCAAATAATCGCCGAAGCCGCCTTGTGCACGGGCGTCCAGGCGCGCACTGGTGATCACCTGCGGGGCGTGGCTCCAGGCGATGGAGGCGCCGCACAGTTCCAGGTTGCGCACTAATTGCACATCCTCATGGCAGGCCAGGGGTTCGAAGCCGCCGGCACGCACGTAGGCACCGGCGCTCACTCCCAGGTTGGCCCCGTGGATATGCCGATGACCGTCACGGGCCTCATAGCCTTGTTGGTAACGAATCTGGGCGGCGGGGTCGAACCCTTCGCTCCACGCATCCACGGTGACGGTGCCACACACCGCGTCCACCCCCAGCGCCAACTGCGCCACCAGCCAATCCGGGGCTACCCGGCTGTCGGCGTCGGTGCAGGAGATCCAGCGCGCGCCCTGATTGAGCAGGTACCGGGCGCCTACGCCGCGCACGTGCCCCACGTTGCGCGCCTGGGCTTCCAGGCACTGCACAGGGTAGGCCCGGGCAATGGCGGCACTGGCGTCACTGCAACTGTCGAGTATCACCAGGATGTTAACGTCTTCCCCCAATAACCCGGGGTGGCTGGCTGCGATCAGTGCCGCTTTCAGGCAGTCGCCCAACAACGCCTCTTCGTTGTGTACCGGGATCAGAATGCCGATCATCGCAGGCCCTCGAGGGTGGCAACCGAGGTGCCGTCGCGGCTCCACAGGTCGAGAAGGAAGTCGTGTTCGTGATGGCTGGCGACGCGTGGCAGGTCCAGGCGCTCATGGAGCAGGGCGTGTACCTGCTCGGCCGTTTGCGGGCAACCTTCAATCGGCGGGCGCCAGTGGCAGGCCAGGAGCTGGCCATTGGCGGTCAGCGAGGCGCGGGCTCTATCGACCAGTTCGCACAGGTCATCGGCGTCGAGGTAGTAGCACAACTCGCTCAATACGATCAGCTCGAACTGACCGGTCGGCCATTGCTCGGGCAAGCGACTTTGTTGTACTTCAGCGTAGGGGAAACCCAGCAGGCGACTGCGCGCCAGGGCCACGGCGGCCGAAGCGGTGTCGCAGCACAGCAGGCGATCGCAGCGCGGCGCCAGCTCGAAGCTCAGCTCGCCGTTGGCGCAACCGGGTTCAAACACCGAGGCGTAGCGGGGCCGTGTGAGCATGGCCAGGGTCATCGCGCGTTTGCGCCGTTCATACCAGCGTTGGCGAAAGGCCCAGGGGTCGTCGTTCTCGGCGAACAATTGGTCGAAGTAAGGCGTGGCCACACTCATACGAATATCACTTCAAAGGGTTGCAACAGACGCTCCACCACATAGGGCGCGAGCACCGGGGGCAGGCCAATCTGTGGGTCGCCCTCCAATTGGCTGGCGAATGCATGAATGGCGTGGCGCTTACGGGCCACGGCGTCGCAGCTCAGCGGGAGCTTGCGCGCGCGGTGCCAAGGCACCAGGCTGTTTTCGGGCGTTGCCCAGTGCCAGGTCCATACCGGTAGTTCATACAGGGTTGCACCCACCGCCTGTGACGCCTTGGCGCTGGCACGGCCGACGGCCTCATGGTCGCAATGGCCGTCTTCACGCCAGGTGGTGAACACCACGTCGTTGGGTTTGAGGTGGCGCTGAATAAACGCGGTGAGTTCCTCCTCACGCGCGGCCACTTGGCTGTCGGCAAACCCAGCGCGTAGCCATTTCAGGCTGTGCAGCGGCATACCGAGACGATGCAGGGCCTGAGCTGACTCTTGGGGACGCACCACGCTCAAACGCTCCACCGGCCAACGCCGGGAACCGGGGTGACTGGCGCTGCCGTCGGTCACGGATATCAACTGGATCGGCCTGCCCAGCGCAGCCAGGCCCTGCATCAGGCCCCCACAGCCCAGCACCTCGTCATCCGGGTGCGGCGCGATGATCACCGCGCGGTGGCCTTCGGGCACCAACTGCTCGACGCTGATAAGCGGCAGCTCGGCCATTTTGGGCGAGGCCTGCCAGTGATGCAGAGGCGTACCCTGGCCCACGATCGGATTGGGTTTCATAACTGCCACCTCCCTGTGAGATCGCCGGCGACGAGTTCGCCGAGGCCGGCAAGGTCACGCTCGGCATGACTCTGGCGCACATACACCGGCAGGTCTGCCATCAGTTGGGCGAAGTGCGGGTCCTTGCAATAGGGCCCGGCACCGACCGCACGGCCAACGTGGCGTATCACCTGTTCGACGGTGTCTTCGATGCAGGCACGTGTCTGTTGAGCCAACGCTCTGGCATTGGCCCTGGGTTCGAGGTCAACCTGTTCTGCGCTGGCGCGCAGTACGCAAGCGGCGCTGTTCAAGGCGCTGTCGACCGCCCCCAAATGGGCGAGGGCATGGGGTTCGGGGCGCTTGCTGCATTGCTCGCGCAAGACTTCCGCCAGGCGTTGCGCCGCGCCGTACCAGCACGCAGCGATACCGATGCCGCCTTGCCAGAAACCCGGGCGGGCGAGGTAATCCCCCGGACCGCCCACCGCCAGGCCCCAGGCATCGTCAAACACCACTTCCACACTGCCGGTGGCGGCCATGCCCACGGCGTTCCAGCCTTCGTCGGTGACGGTGACGCCAGGTTGATCCATGTGCACCGCCACCAGTTGTTGGCGATCCTCTTCATCCCAGGCGGTCAGCAACCCATGGCTGACCACCGCCGCGCCAGAGCACCAGGCCTTGCGACCCTGCACCTTCAAACGATGGCCCTCCCGGTACACGCGCACCTTGGCGGTGGGTGGCTCGGCGGCCCACATGCCCCACGTACTGCCCAGGGGCGGCAGGGGGCTGTCGAGTTCAGCGATGATTGCCAGGGCGTCGGTATGGCCTTCGAACAGCTTGCACAGGCGCAGGTCATGCCCTGCCACCTGCGCCAAGCCGCTGAACCGCGCCAATGTCTGGCCGCTGCCCGGCAAGGGCAGTTGGTCCAGGCCTTCTTCCTGAAGCGCCCTCAGGGCCGCGCCCAAGGCTTGCGTGTCCGCATAGCCCCGGAAGCCCTGAAGGAATCCATGCAAAGCCATTTCACACCTCGTCTTCGCGCTGCAGTTCAAACAGTAGCAAAGAACGGCCGGTCACCGCGTACTCGTGATCAAAGTCAAAGCGTTCCTGGCCGCGCACGGCAGGCTCGTTGGTGTCGAGCATGCAGGTCCAGAATTCACCCTCTGGTACCGACGGCAGGCGGAAGTTGACCATGTCGTGGTGCGCATTGACCACCAGCAGCAAGGTGGCATCGGCGCCTGGGCGGCGAATACCGGTTTCCTGGGCGCGGCCATCCATCAACATGCCCAGGCAGCGGCCATGGCTGTCTTGCCACTGTTCGGTGGTCATTTCGTTGCCATCCGGCGCCAGCCAGGTGACGTCCTTCACGCCGATGTCTTCGTTGTAGTCGCCCACCAGGAAGCGCCCACGACGCAGGATCGGGTAGGCCAGGCGCAACTTGATCAAGCGTTTCACAAACTTGAGCAGCGCCTTGCCGTCTTCGTCCAGGTCCCAGTTGATCCAACCGATCTCACTGTCCTGGCAGTAGGCGTTGTTGTTGCCGTGCTGAGTGCGGGCGAACTCGTCGCCGGCCACCAGCATTGGCGTGCCTTGCGACAGCAGCAGCGTGGCGAAGAAGTTACGCATCTGGCGCAGACGCAGTGCGTTGATTTCCGGATCGTCAGTCGGGCCTTCGACGCCGTGGTTCCAGGACAGGTTGTTGTTGCTGCCGTCCTGGTTGTTTTCGTCGTTGGCTTCGTTGTGCTTGTCGTTGTAGGAGACCAGGTCGTGCAGGGTGAAACCGTCGTGCGCGGTGATGAAGTTCACCGAGCTGTACGGGCGACGACCACGGTGGTTGAACATCTCGCCGGAGGCGGTCATGCGGGCGGCGAAGTCAGCCAACTGGCTGTCGTCGCCTTTCCAGAATGCGCGCACGGTATCGCGGAAACGGTCGTTCCACTCCACCCAGCCCGGCGGGAAGTTGCCCACCTGATAACCGCCAGGGCCACAGTCCCAGGGCTCAGCGATCATTTTCAACTGGCGCAGCACTGGGTCCTGGCGGCAAGCCACGAGGAAGCTGTGGCGCTCGTCAAAGCCGTCGCGGTAGCGGCCGAGGATAGTTGCCAGGTCAAAGCGGAAGCCGTCGACGTGCATTTCCGTCGCCCAGTAACGCAGGGAGTCGGTCACCATTTGCAGCACGCACGGGTGGCTCAAGTCCAGGGTGTTACCGGTGCCGGAGTCGTTGATGTAGAAGCGTTTGTCATCCGGCATCAAGCGGTAGTACGAGGCGTTGTCGATGCCGCGCATCGACAGGGTCGGCCCGCGTTCGTTGCCTTCGGCGGTGTGGTTGTAGACCACGTCCAGGATCACTTCGAGCTTGGCTTCGTGCAGGTGCGCGACCATCTCCTTGAACTCGGCGATCTTGCCGCTGGCCAGGTAGCGTGGGTCGGGGGCAAAAAACGCGATGCTGTTGTAGCCCCAGTAGTTGGTCATGCCTTTTTCCAGCAGATGCTGGTCATTGACAAAGGCATGCACTGGCAGCAGCTCCACCGACGAGATACCCAGCTGGCGGATGTGCTTGAGCACGTCATCTTCCATCAGCCCGGCGCAGGTGCCACGCACGGATTCGGCGACCGAAGGATGGCGCATGCTGATGCCGCGCAGGTGGGTCTCGTAGATGATCGTACGGTCCCACGGCACGCGCACCGGTTGGTCATTGCCCCAAGTGTGCGCCGGGTCGATCACTTTGCATTTAGGCACGAAGGGCGCGCTGTCGCGCTCGTCGAAGCTGAGGTCGTCATCCGGGTGGCCGATGGTGTAGCCGAACAGCGCCTCGGACCATTTGAGTTCGCCCACCAACTGCTTGGCATACGGGTCGATCAGCAATTTGTTGTGGTTGAAGCGGTGGCCGTTGGCCGGATCATACGCACCGTACACGCGGTAGCCGTAAATCAGCCCGGGGTGGGCGTCGGGCAGGTAGCCGTGGAAGGTTTCGTCGGTGTATTCGGGGAGTTCGATACGTTCCAGTTCGACTTCGCCAGAGTCGTCGAACAGGCACAGCTCCACCTTGGTGGCGTTGGCCGAGAACAGTGCAAAGTTGACACCCAGGCCATCCCAGGTGGCGCCAAGCGGGAAGGGCAAACCTTCACGAATCCGCGACGGCTCATTGTCCGGCGTCGGTGGGGTTTTATCGGGTTTGCTCATTGAGTTGCTCCTGCAGAGGGTCTTTTTTCAGGCCGAACGCGGCCGTACTGACGCAAGGTCAGATCAATCTAAAAATTCGTACAAAACCCAATAGGAGCCGGCTTGCCGGCGATAGCGATCTTGAGAGCGCCATCGCTGGCAAGCCAGCGCCTGAACAGGGCGGTCAGCTGGCGGGCTTGCGCGGTGCTGCCTTGGGTTTTTTAGGCGGCGGTGGCGGGGCGGCCTTGGGTTTGGCTGCCGCCTTGGGCGCGGCTTTAGGCTTGGCCGCGGCCTTGGGTTTGCTTGGCGTCAGCGCTTCGGCTTCGGCCAGTTTGCGCGCCATTTCCCAGTGTCGCGCGTCCTCGCCGTGGGGTTTACCTTCAGACTCCCAGATCTGATGCGCCAGTTCGCGAATGCGTTTGTCTTCAGTACTCATCACAATGCTCCTCACAGAAAATTTCAGCTTTCTTGATCATCAGGATTGATAAAGACATTGACCGGGAAATCCCCCAGGGCAGTGCTGATCAACAGCTCCTTGTCTGGTGTGACTGCGCCTGTATGAAAAAGTCCCTTCCAGTTTTGAGTTGTCGCGGCGAACGGTAATTTCACCCGTGTATCGCCCCAAACCTGCGCATTGATCTGTGGATACACACCGTTTTCAAGCAGGGGGTGCGACCAGCGCGGTACCACCACCAGCAAGCGTTTACCCTGATGTTCGCGACAGAACGCGACCACCCGTTCGGCGTGTGTGCCGACCACTTCCAGCGGCGTGTAGGTGCCGCTGCGGAACAGCTCAGGGTGGGCTTTGCGCAAGGCCAGTGCCTGAGCGATCAGCGCCTGCTTGATGCGCCCGTCACGCCAGTTGAACAGCAGTTCGCCGATATCCGGTGGGGTGTCCAGTGCCTGTTGCCGTGCGTTGAAATCCACCGGGCGACGGTTGTCCGGGTCCACGAGACTGAAGTCCCAGAACTCATCGCCCTGGTACAGGTCCGGCACACCCGGCACGGTGATGCGAAGCAAGGTTTGCGCCAGGCCGTTGAGGGCACCGGCCGGGGCAATCGACTGGGCGGCGTCGCCGATGGCACTGCGCAGTGGCTGGCCTTCGTCGCTGAGCAATAGCCGCGACAGGAAGGCTTCGACACCTTGCTCATACGCGTCGTTGGGCGCGCTCCAACTGCTCTGCAATTTGGCCTCGCGCAGGGCCTTTTGCTGCCACTGCCACAGGCGTTGCTGATAGCCGTCGAAGTCAGCGCCCTGTTCCAGCGGCCAACTGCCGAGCAAGACCTGGTAGAGGATCAATTCATCGCCTGCCGACGGTGTATTGGCCTCCACCCGCAACGGCGCGGCGAGGGTGCGCCAATGGTTCACCTGCTCGGCGTACCAGGGCGCGCGCTCACTCAGCACGGCCAGGCGCGCACGCGTATCTTCACCGCGCTTGTGGTCGTGGGTGGCGGTGGCCAGCAGGTTGTCGGGGAAGGTCTGCAGGCGGTGTTGGTTGATCGCATGAAACTCGGCCAACGGGGCGCTGAACTGTTCGGTGCTGAAGCCCACATCATTGCGCGACAGCAATACCGCTGAGCGATAGAACGCGGTGTCTTCCACCGCCTTGGCGGCAGCAGGCGAGGTCAGTTGCTGGAAGCGCACGCAGGCGTGCTTGAGGATCTTGCGCTCGCGGCCCACCGGGCGGTTGCGCCAAGGCTGGCCGCCGAGCCATTTTTCCAGGTGTTCGAGCACCGGCCAGTCGCCTTCGCCAAGGGTAGTGCGTGCGCCGTCCATGGCCTGCTGGAACACCTTGTCGTCGGCAGTACTGCGACCGCGCGCGCTGATATAGGTGCGGTACACCGGGAAGTGCACGATCAGTTCCTGCAAGGCCCGGCGGATGGCGCCGAGGGTCAGGTCGCGGGTCATCACGTCGTCGCGGGCCACTTGCAGCAGGGCCTGGGCCACGCTTTCAAAGTCGCCGCCGAGGGAGCCGTTGAGGATCTGCTGGCGTGCCAGTCGTGCTTCCTCGATAAACGCCGAAGGCCGCTCGCTGTGACGGGTCCACAACTCGGCCAAGGGCTCGAAGCCTTCCGGGTGATGTTGCAGCAGCGAGAGCTGGTCCATGAATTCGTAGCCGGTGGTGCCGTCCACTTGCCAGTCTTCACGCAGGGTTTCGCCTTCGCCGAGGATCTTCTCGACAAAGATCGGCAAATGCCGCTCCGGCGACAGCGAATCCACGCGGCGGCGCAGCTTGCGGCAGTAACCGCGCGGGTCGGCCAGGCCGTCGATATGGTCGATGCGCAGGCCGTCCACCAGGCCTTCGCTGATCAGTTCGAAAATCTTGCCATGGGTGGCTTCAAACACTGCCGTGCGCTCGACGCGCAGGCCACCGAGTTCGTTGACATCAAAGAAGCGCCGCCAGTTGATATCGTCCGCCGCCGTGCGCCAGCTGGCCAGGCGATAGGCCTGCTGCTCCAGCAACTGATGCAGGCGGTTGAAGCCTTCCGGCTGGCGCCCGTCGAACGCGCTCAACCGCGCCTTGATCGCGGGTAACACTTCGGTGGCGCGTTCCGCCAGCGCTTGCTTGAGCCAGGCCGCCTCATGGTAGGCGTCGTCCTGGTAGGCGAGGGCACTGAAGCGCTCGGCCAGGGGTTTAAGCAGCTCATCGCTGCCGAGGATCGCCGCGTAGTCCTTGGGACAGATCGGGAAACGGTGTTCGTAATGCTCAACGTAGAACGTGCCATGGGCGGCATCGAACTGCAGGGTCAGGGTGCCGGTCTGCAGGGCTTCGCCATAGTCACTGCCGAGGAACGGCATCAACAGTTGGCCCTTGAGCAGCGGGTCGGGCGAATGCCACTGGATATCGAAGAACTCGCTGTAGGGACTCAGGCGCCCCCATTCCAGCAGGTCCAGCCACCAGGGGTTGTCGGCACCGCCGACGGCCATATGGTTGGAGACGATATCGAGGATCAGGCCCATCTCGTGTTCACGCAGCGCGGCGACCAGGCGGCGCAGGGCCGGCTCGCCGCCGAGTTCCGGGTTGACGCTGGTGGGGTCGACCACATCGTAGCCGTGCATGGAGCCGGCACGGGCGCTGAGCAGCGGCGAGGCATACAGGTGACTGATGCCTAACCGGGCGAAATACGGCACCAGGGGCACCGCGTCATCGAGGGTAAAACCTTTATGGAATTGCAGGCGCTGGGTAGCGCGCAGGGGCAGTGCTTTCATCGGTCACGCTCATAGGCTTGGTTGCGCGCGACGGCCAACAGCTCGAGGCGGCGGGCGGCACCGGCATTGTCGAGCAGGCTAGAGGCCTCACCCGCCAGGCGACGGCGCCAATTAGGATGGGTGTCGGTGGTGCCAGGCAGGTTGGCCTGCTCTTCGATGCCAAGGGCGTCCTCCAGCGGCAGCAGCACCAGGGGGGCGCGGGTGTGGCCGAGGTAGCGCACGCTGGCGTCGATCATATGGTCGGTTTCATTGCGGATTTCTTCGACGAAGTTCTGCGGGTCCTGGCTCAAGGCCTGGCGCAGGGCCTGGCGCTCGCGCAAACGGTGTTCGCTCCATTGCTCCACGGTGGGCGCATCAATCAGGCCGAGCTGGATATTCCAGTCGATGTCACGGCTGTGCCACCAGCCGTTGAGCGTCGGCAGGTCGTGGGTGCTGGTGGTGGCCAGGGCGTTGTCGGGCCAGTCGAGAATCGGCCGGAATTGGCCGTCGTGGTTTTGCTCGAACAACAGCACGCGCATGCCCAGGATCGAGCGCGCGATGAGTTTTTCGCGCAGGCCATCCGGCACCGTGCCCAAGTCTTCACCAAGCACGATGGCCTGGTGGCGGTGCGACTCCAGCGCCAGCAGGCGCAGCAGGTCGTCTACCGGGTAATACAGGTAGGCGCCTTCCTTGGGCGAGGCGTCCATGGGAATCACCCACAGGCGTTGCAGGCCCATTACGTGGTCAATGCGCAGGCCGCCGGCATGGGCGAAGTTGGCGCGCAGCATCTCGATAAAGGCGCGAAAGCCATGGCGCTTGAGGCCTTCGGGGGAGAACGCGGAAATGCCCCAGCCCTGGCCGGCGCGGTTGAGAATGTCCGGCGGGGCGCCCACGGTCAGGTCCGCGAGCAGTTCATCCTGGCGGCTCCAGGCCTGGCTGCCGCCACCGTCGGCACCCACGGCCAGGTCGGCGATCAGGCCGACGCCCATGCCGCTGCCACGCGCGGCTTGTTGCGCGCGCTCAAGGCAGCGCGCGATCAGCCATTGGCTGAAGGCGAAGAAGCCGATTTCATCGCGATTGTCTTCGGCGAACTGCGCCAGCGCCGGGCTCTGCGGAGTGCGCCAGGCTTCAGGCCAGTGGCGCCAGTCGAGGTCTTCACCTGCCGCGGCGCGGGCCGCTTGCACAGCTTCGAAGCGGCAGTGGTTTTCCAGGGCTTCACCGCCGGCCTGGCGGAAACTCTGGAAGTCGGCGTGTTGCGGGTGGTGGCCGTGGCGGAAGTCTTCATACAGCGCACGCAGCAGGCGCTGCTTGGCCTTGGCCGCAGTGGGCCAGTCAATCAGGGTGTGTTGCTCCAAGTCGTGCAACTCGTCGGCGAGCCCTGTTGCCTCGATGGCATTACGCACTTCGCGCTCACCGAGGATGCAGCCCGGCGAGGCGTACAAGCTGTTGAGGAACAACCGGCTGGAGGGCGAATACGGGCTGTAGCGCCCGGTGTCGGCGCTGAACATCGCGTGCATCGGGCTGATCGCCAACGCATCGGCGCCACGCTCGGCCGCCGAACGGGCCAGGTGCTCCAGGGCCAGGGTGTCGCCGAAGCCACCATCGCCTAGGCGACGCAGGCTGTACAGTTGGGCGCTGAGGCCCCAGGCACGGGCGGGTTGGGTATCGACGGCTTCTGCCACGCTGTAGCAGTGGGTCGGAGCAACGGCCAGGGTAAAGCTCTGGTCGGCAATGTGGACCTGGTGATAGCCCAGGGCAATGACACCGGGCATGACGGCGTCGCCATCGAGCCGCAGTTCCAGGGTGTCGCCGTCTTCGAGGCTGACCCGGCACGGGGTGTCCGGTTCGAAATAGCGGGCCAGGTCCAGGCCTTCGCCACTGTCGATGGTCAGCAGGGGCGGCAGGTGTTTGTCTTGTTGCACCCGCTCCAGGTCGAGCAGGCTGGCGTCGATCTCGGCATCGGTGTCGGCCGGGTGGCCCAGGCCTTTGAGAACGGCGCGCAAGGCGTCGGGTTTCACACGTTGCGGGCGGCCGTTTGCGTCGATCCAATCGACGGCCAGGCCCGCTCGGCTGGCGAGGATTTCCAGGTTCGCTTCGCTCAAGGGTGCTCTCCAACAGGGGATAGGGTGACACGTGCGCTGTACGGCGGCAGGTGTGCGCCGGCATCGGCAGGCGTTTGAAAAAGAACCGGCGCTGTAGCCGGGTGATCCAGGGGCGCGTCGCTCAGGTTGAGGTCGATCTGCAACACGCTGCCATTGCCCAGGCGCCAACGGGCGCAAACGGCACCCTCAGCCAACACCTCGGCGCCCAAGGCCATGCTGCCAGGCAAATGGGGCACGAGGTGGCGATGGCGCAGGCTCAGTAGCTGGCGGTAGAGTTGGGTGTGTTCGTTTGCGTCAAAACTGGGCGTTGTCTGCACAAAGGTTGGCAGGGCATTGGGATCGGGGATGCGCTCGCGTCGCTCCGGGTCCTGGAATGCCGCGAAATCCTTGAACTCATTGCGTCGGCCTTCGCGCACCGCTTCTGCCAGTTCGCCATGGTGGTCGGTGAAAAACAGGAACGGCTGCGCAGCGTTGACTTCATCGCCCATGAACATCAGCGGGATCATTGGCGACAGCAGCAGCAGGGCAGTCGCCGCCTTGAGCGCTTGCGGCGAGCAGAGTTGATGCAGGCGCTCGCCCAGGGCGCGGTTGCCGATTTGATCGTGGTTTTGCAGGAACGCCACGAAGGCGGTCGGGGGCAAGTAGCCGCTGGGTTCGCCACGCTCATGGCCATGCCGAGTGGTGTGCCCCTGGTAGATAAAGCCTTCGCCCAGGCAGCGGGCCAATTTGGCGGTAGGCGCTTCGGCGAAATCGCTGTAATACGCGTCGGTTTCGCCGGTCAGCAGCACATGCAGGACGTTGTGGAAGTCGTCATTCCATTGCGCGTCGAAATCGTGCTGCAGGAGGCTGGCCTGGTTGAGCTCGTTTTCCAGCATCAGCCAGACGTGGCGACCCGTGTCCACTTGTTCGCGAACGCGGTGCGCCAGCTCCTTGAGGAAGTCCGGGTTGTCGATGGCGTGTACGGCGTCCAGGCGCAGGCCGTCGAAGCGGTATTCGAGCAACCACATCAGCGCGTTATCGAGGAAAAAGTCCCGCACTTCACGCCGATCGAAATCGATACCCGCGCCCCATGGCGTGTGCACGTCTTCCTGGAAGAAGCCCTTGGCGTACTGGCCCAGGTAATTGCCGTCGGGCCCGAAGTGGTTGTAGACCACGTCGAGGATCACCGCCATGCCATGTTCGTGGGCGCTGTCGATCAGGTGCTTGAGCTGTTCGGGCGTGCCGTAGGAGGATTGGGGGGCGTAGGGCAAGACCCCGTCATAACCCCAGTTGCGATCGCCGGGGAATTGCGCCAACGGCATGAACTCAATCGCGGTAATCCCGAGCTCGGCCAGGCGTGGCAGGTGTTTTTCGATTTCGGCGTAACCGCCCATGGCGCCGACGTGCAGTTCATAGATGACGGCTTCGTGCCAGGGACGCCCCTGCCAATTGCTGTGGCGCCATTGATAGGCGAGAGGATCGACCACCAGGCTCCAACCGTGTACATCCGCGGCCTGGGCCCTGGAGGCAGGGTCGGGTACATCCATTTCCCCATCGATATTGAAGCGGTAGCGCGTGCCCGCCGGGCACGCTATTTCAGTTTCAAACCAGCCATCTGCCTGGGGCAGCATGGCGACGGACTTGCCGTTTTCCAATTCAACGCTGACATAAAACGCGTCTGGCGCCCACAAGGCAAAACGCGTGTGTTGCGCGTCCAACATGATTGCGCCGTGGGGCCAGGTTTCCAGAGTCCGTAACGGCATCTACAAAAACCTCCCTTTGATTATTTAGCGGATTTCCCCAGTGCTTTAGCCACCAGTTGCTCATACAGTTCGGCGTAGGGTTCCACCGCCTGGCTCCAGTTGAAAGGCTGTGTCATTGCCCGGCAGCGCATGGCGTTGAGCAAGCCAGGGAAGGCAAACACCTTGAACGCGCGGCTCAAGGCTTCTTTGTAACTGTCGACCGTGGATTCATTGAACAGAAAACCCGTTACACCGTTTTCGATAGTGTCAGCCAGGCCGCCGGTGTTGCGTGCCACAGGCAGCGAGCCGAAGCGCTGGGCGTACATCTGGCTCAGGCCGCAGGGCTCGTAGCGCGACGGCATCAGCAGGAAGTCGCTGCCGGCGAACATGCGACGTGCGTCGGTCTCGTTGAAGCCGATGCGCACACCAATCTGGCCCGGAAAGCGCAGCGCCAATTCACGCATGGCGTTTTCTTCTTCCGGCTCGCCGCGACCGATGATCGCGATCTGGCCGCCTTGCTCGACGATAAAGCTGGCCACGGCTTCGGTGAGGTCCAGGCCTTTCTGGAACACCAGGCGCGAGACCACCGCGAACAGCGGGCCCGTCGAGTCGTGCAGGCCGAACAGGTTGCGCACCTGCGCGGCGTTCACGGCCTTGCCTTCCCAGTCGCCAATATTGAAGTTGTGCGTCAGGTGCGGGTCGGTCGAGGTTTCCCAACTGTCTTCAATGCCGTTGGGAATGCCGCTGAGCAAGCCTTGCTGGGTCTTGCTGGCCAAAAAGCCGTCCAGGCCGCAGCCGAATTCGGGGGTGGTGATTTCCTGGGCGTAAGTGGCGCTCACCGTGGTGATATGGCTGGAGTACGCCATGCCCGCCTTGAGGAACGACATCTTGCCGTAGAACTCCATGCCTTCCTGTTGCAGGGCGTGGGGTGGAATGCCCAGCTCCGGCGTCGACGCCAGGCTGACCACGCCTTGATACGCCAGGTTGTGGATGGTGAACAAGGTTGGGGTGCGTGACCCGCGCCAGTGCATATAGGCCGGGGCCAGGCCAGCGGGCCAGTCGTGGGCGTGCACCAGGTCCGGGCACCAGTGGATCTGTGCGAGGTTGGCGGCCATGTCGGCGGCGGCCAGGCCCAGGCGGGCGAAGCGGATATGGTTGTCCGGCCAGTCGCGACCGTTGTTGGCACCGTACGGAGTGCCTTCGCGCTCATAGAGCTCGGGGCAGATCAGCACATAGATGACCAGGCCGTCCTTGAGGTCCATGCGCCCGATCTTGCACGGCGGCAGCGCGGCGTGGCCACCCAGTTCACCGATGATATGGATCGGGTTGTCGCTCTCCATCACCTGCGGGTAACCCGGGATCAGCACCCGTACGTCGTGCAGGTGGGCCATGGCGCGGGGCAGGGCCGCGGACACATCGCCCAGGCCGCCGGTTTTCACCAGGTCGGCAAATTCCGAGGTCACGAACAGGACTTTCTTGCGATTAGGATTCTGACTCACGATCGGCCGCACAGTGGTGGGCAGGTCGGCCAACAGAGGCCCCCCTACCGGTTGACTGACACGCTCTCCCTGAATATCTACAGCGGCACTGATCATAGTTCTCTCCCACATGTTGGTCGGCTAATGGCCCGCTGCCATTAGCTCCGATGACCGCATCCTGCGGCCAGGCGCACAAGCACTGTACAAACTGGCAAGGCGTATGCCAGTTGCACGGTAAGCCTAAAAAGATTGGATGGACGGGCATCGAGGTGTGAACCACGTGCGCTCGCCTTACCTTAAAACTGGACCTACGGCAGAGTTCGAAAGTTTCGATTTTTTGCGGGGTTTTTGTTTTGGAACGGACCCATCGGTCCTGAGTCTAGGACAGATCCTAGAGCCTGTAGGGTTTTCAGGGTTTTTTTGTAGGACAAAATACTTTTAACAAAAATAGGTCTGGTTATTAGGCGGCGGCGATGGTCGGAGATTTACGGGGAGAGCCGGATTGTTGTAGTGAACGGGCGCTCTGTGGTGAGCGGGCTTGCTGTGGTGAGCGGGCTTGCCCCGCGCTGGAGTGCGAAGCGCTCCCAAATGGGCTATGGCAGTGCACCAAGTAAATCTCGGTTGTCTGGTTTGGGGCTGCTTCGCAGCCCATTGCGGGGCAAGCCCGCTCACCACAGCAAGCCCGCTCACCACAGCAATCCCGCTCACCACAGCAAGCCCGCTCACCACAGCAAGCGCGCTCACCACGGACAACAAGCTGGGTCAGTCTGGCGTGTCCGTGCGCCCGGAAGTGGTCTTGCCCTTTATTGGTGCGTCAGCCGAGCACCCGAATGGGCGCGCCGTTAGCCCAGGCCTGAATGTCTTCAATCATTTGCGAATAGAACTGCCGGTAGTTCTCTTCGCTTACATAGCCGACATGCGGGGTGGCCAGTACATTCGGCAGGCGGCGAAACGGATGATCCGCAGGCAGCGGCTCTTCGGCATACACGTCGAGTGCCGCCCCAGCCAAGCGACCGCTTTCCAGCGCCTGCACCAGCGCCTGCTCATCCACGATGGGGCCACGTGCGGTGTTGACCAAGCGAGCGCTCGGTTTCATCCAGCCCAACGCCTGGGCATCCACCAACCCACGGCTGCGGTCGCTAAGCACCAGGTGCACGGTGAGGATGTCTGCCTGTTCGAACAGTGCTTGCTTGCTGACCCAGGTTACGCCGGACTCGGCCGCGCGTTCCGGCGTGAGGTTTTCACTCCAGGCAATCACCTGCATGCCAAACGCTTGGGCGAATTGCGCGACTTTCTGGCCAATGCTGCCCAGACCAAGAATTCCCAGGGTCTTGCCATGCAGATCACCGCCGAGGCCCACCTGCCAGTGACCGGCACGCAAGGAATTGGCTTCCTCCACCAGGTTGCGGGTGGAGGCCATGATCAACGCCCAGGTCAGTTCCGGCGCGGCGTGTTTATAGCTGTCGGTGCCGCACACCTGAATGCCCAGGGCTTTGGCGGCGGGAATATCAATCGCGGCGTTGCGCATGCCGCCCGTCACCAGCAGCTTGAGCTTGGGCAGCCCTTGCAGAAGGGCCTTGTCGAAGGTGGAGCGTTCGCGCATCACGCAAATCACCTCGAACCCCTGCAAACGCTTGATCATCGTGACGGTATCCGCCGGGTAGTCGTGCAGGAAGTGCACCTGGCCCACCGCCTCAAGGACTGACCAATCCACCACGCCTCTGGCCACATTCTGCCAATCATCAATGACTGCAATCTGTACCGACATTCACGAGTGCCTCGAAAAAGGTTGGATTAAAGGGCGTTCAACCCCTGCAACAGCGCTTTATGAAACTGTTCCGGCTCTTCCATCTGCGGCGCATGCCCCAGGCCCGGGAATTCCACTAGCGTCGCATGAGGGATCAACCGGGCCACCTGCTTGCCCAGCACGGCATAGTCGCCGAGCTTGGCCTTGACCGCCGGCGGCGCGACATCCTTGCCGATGGCGGTGTTATCGGCGGTGCCGATCAGCAGCAGCGTAGGCATTTGGAGGTGCTTGAATTCGTAGTACACCGGCTGGGTGAAGATCATGTCGTAAATCAACGCTGAGTTCCATGCGACTCGCGTATGCCCCGGGCCGTTGCTCAGGCCGGCGTACATGTCTACCCAACGCTCGTATTCGGGCTTCCAGCGCCCGACGTAATAGGTAGTGAGTTGGTACTTGCGAATGCCCTCGGCGCTGACTTTCAACTCGCGCTCATACCACTGGTCGACGGTCAGCGCGGGCACGCCCAAGGCTTTCCAGTCTTCCAGGCCGATGGGGTTGACCATCGCCAGTTGTTCGGTTTGCTCCGGGTACATCAGGGCGTAGCGAGTAGCGAGCATGCCGCCGGTGGAATGGCCGAGCAGGGTGGCCTTTTGAATGCCGAGCCTTTCCAGCAGTTGGTGGGTGTTGTTCGCCAATTGCTGGAAGCTGTATTGATAGTGGTCGGGTTTGCTGGAGGTGCAGAAGCCGATCTGGTCCGGCGCGATCACCCGGTAACCGGCGTCGCTGAGGGCCTTGATCGCGCCTTCCCAGGTTGCACCGCAGAAGTTCTTGCCGTGCATCAGCACCACGCTGCGGCCGTTGGGCGTGCCTTTTGCCGGTACGTCCATGTAGCCCATTTGCAGGGATTTGCCTTGGGATTGAAACGCGAAATGCTTGAGCGGGTAGGGGTATTCAAAGCCTTGCAGTTCGGGACCGTAGGTCGCTGCAAACACCGGCGAGGCAGTGGCCGTGAGCAGGCCGGCGATACAAAAAGCGCGGATTAGAGGCATTGGCGAGGGCTCCGAGAAGGGTCGCTCGGATGCTGTTGCGAGGGGATTAAGTGCGGATTAACACCCACTGCAAGGTCACGGCCGCCAGCACGCCATAGCGCAGGCTTTTGGCCAGGGTCACCAGCAGCAGGAACCGCCACAGCGGCTCGCGCATCACTCCGGCCACCAGCGTCAGCGGGTCGCCGATGATCGGCACCCAGCTGAGCAACAACGTCCAATGCCCCCAGCGCTGGTAATGGTTACGAGCTTTTTCCAACTGCCGATCGTTGACTGGAAACCAGCGTCGATCCTTGAAGTGTTCAACCCAGCGCCCCAGCCACCAGTTCACCACCGAACCCAGCACGTTGCCGAGTGTCGCAACGCCCAGCAGCAGCCACAGGCTGTAATGCCCGCTGAGCAGCAGGCCGATCAGCACCGCTTCCGATTGCAGCGGCAACAAGGTCGCGGCGCCAAACGCCGCGAAGAACAGCCCCAGGTAGCCTGCGATCATTGCGCCGGGTATTCGGCCACCACGACATCCTTGCCTTCGCGGGTCAGGCCGATGACTTGATAGGCCTCACTGCGACCCTCGACTTCCATGCCTGGCGAGCCCATGGGCATGCCCGGTGCGGCGACGCCCAGCAGGTCGTCACGTTTGCGCAAGGCCAGCACCTGTTCGGCGGGCACATGGCCTTCGACGAATTTGCCATCGATCACGGCGGTGTGGCACGAGCCCAGGCGTGGCGCCACGCCCAGGCGTTGCTTGACGGCGCTCATGTCGGCTTCCACGTGGTCATTGACCTTGAAACCGTTGCTTTGCAGGTGGCTGATCCACTTTTTGCAGCAGCCGCAGTTGGCATCACGGTGCACGTCGATAGGGATCAACTCGGCGGCTTGCGCCAGGGAGGTGGTGAACAGGGCTGACAGCAGGACCAGGCGCAATGTGGTTTTCATAGGATCTCGCGTGCGGGAGGGGGCCGTTGGGATGGCGGCGATCATGACGACGTCATCGCAGGCAAGCCAGCTCCCACAGGTCAGCGGGTGGCGCGGTAATGTTTCAAGATTATACGAAGGGCGGGTTTTCCAGGCGGTGCTTGAGCTGGCCGAGGGCAATCGCCGACAGTTCGATCATGCGTTCATGCAAGGTGGCCAGTTGCAGCTCGGTTTCATAGGTCAACACGCGCTTGAACAGCGTGCCGCCCTGATGGGGCAACAGGAAGTAGTGAATCGAGCCGTCGACGGCCAGGGAGGTGAACACGGTCTTGAACTCGCCGGGGCGTCGGGCGATTTGTACGCGGTAACTCATGGGGACACGCACACCGAGCAGGTCGATGAACTCGGTAAAACGTGCGCCTGCCGGGAGTGAGCCAGTGGTGCCGGTGTCGGCGCTGAGGGAGGTGGGGTGCCATTCGTGCCAGCGATCCGGCTGGGTCACGTAGTCGTAAACGGCGTCGATAGGGGCTTGGATAAAGCGTTCCTGACTGATCCGCTCCAAGCGGACCGATTGCTCGGCTGCGCGCATGGCACACCTCCTGTGTGGCAGTTCTAAGCACTTCGAACTGTCAGAATAGTCCCACTCCCGCACATTGCACGGGAGTGTTTCAGCCGTTTATCAACGCACCTTGAATCGACCCATCAAGGCAATTACCCGGCCATTCGCATCCAGCAGGCTTTGGGTATTGGTTTCAGTGGCGTGGCCGCTCTGTACCAGCTCTTCGACCATTTGTCGGATCTGCACCATGCTGCGGTTGATCTCCTCGGTCACCGCGCTCTGTTGCTCGGCGGCCGTGGCGATCTGGGTACTGAGGTTGTTGATATGGCTGACGGAGCCGGCCATCTCATCCAGCCCGGTGTTCACCCGCGCCGTGGCATCCGCCGCCGACTGGCAACTGGCCTGGGTGTTTTCCATGGCCGCGACCGAAGAGCTGACCCCGGCGGTCAGGCGTGTCAGCATCTCGTTGATCTGCGAGGTGCTGGCCTGGGTGCGTGCCGCAAGCGCGCGGACTTCATCGGCAACCACCGCAAACCCACGGCCTTGCTCGCCGGCACGCGCGGCTTCGATCGCGGCGTTGAGGGCCAGCAGGTTGGTCTGGCCGGCAATCGCGCCGATCACGCCGAGGGTTTCGGTGATGCGCGCCGCGTCCTGGCGCATGTTTTCCACGCTGTGGGTGGCGCTCGACACTTCGCCGATCAAGGCACTGACGCTATTGGACGCTTCGCCCACGACCACGCGGGAACGGTCGGCGTGCTCATTGGCGCGCTGGGTGAACGCGGCGGTTTCAGCGGCGTTTTGCGCCACGGTGTCGGCGGTGGAGCTCATTTCGGTGATGGCGGTAACCGTCTGATCGGTCTCCGAAGCATGCCGTACCAGGATCTGGTTGGTGTGCGCCGAGGTGCGTTGCAGTTGCTCAAGGCTCGACGACATGGCACCGGTGGCTTGGGTGACTTCGCCGATCATGTTCTGCAGGTAGACGATAAAACGGTTGACCGAGTGACCAATAGCGCCTAGTTCGTCTTCGGCGCGGATGGTGATGCGTCGAGTCAGGTCGGCATCGCCGGCCGACAGCGCGTCGATATTGGTTTTCAGCGACTTCATGCGCTGCACCAGTTGGCGGATCGCATACACCGCGAGCAGCACCAGCAGCAACACCATCGGGATTTGCAGCAAGGCCAGGGTGCCGAGCACGTCATCGCGCTGGGCGGTGATCAGCGAGGTGGGCAGGGCAGTGGCGAGGAACCACGGCGTGCCTTCGATGGGGCGCATGTAGAAGGTGCTGGCCACACCCAGGTTGTCGAACTCACTGCGTTGCAGCGCCTGGTCGCGGTGGGCCAGGGCTTTGCTGACCTGGCCGGCGAACGCCGAGCTGCCAGTGAGTTCGCTGATGTTCTTCAACACCACCGGGCCGCTGATGCGCGAGCTGTTGCTGATGATTTTGCCGTCACCTTCGACGATCAGCATTTGCCCGCCGATGTCTTTTTCTTTGCTGGCCACCAGGTCATTAAAGAAGCCCAGGGTCACGTCGATGGTGGCGACACCATAGGGCACGCCGTCGCGCTGGATGGCCATGGCGCAGTTAGTGCGTGGCTCCTGGCTGGCGTCGTCCTTGTAGGCGGCGGCCCAGGCGCATTGACCGCGCGGTGAGGCGAGGCCGCCCTTGTACCAGCTCTGGTCGTAATAGTTGGGTGCAGGGTCGCTGTTCCAGAAGGTATTAACCGCCAGCTTGCCCGACGCGTCACGGTGCCAGAACGTGCTGTGCTTGTTGCGCCCCGGTGTGCGCTGGTTGGGCAGCGGCCAAATCCCGCCACCGAAGACTTTCAGTTCGCCATATTGATCGACCAGGCCCGGCAGGACTTTGTCGATGGCATCGCTGTCGAGCAAGGGGATGGTCTGGGTGATGGTGCGTTGCTGGGACTGAACCTTGTTCAGTTCGCCCTGGATCTGTTCGGCCACTTCGGCGATGCGGTTGAGCACCACCTGTTCTTCGGTGTGGCGCAGCGTGGGGGCGACCAACTGGCCGATACCCACCACCGTCAACACAAATAACACCAGGACGAACAGCACCAGGAACAGGGTATAGCGGGCTTGGATGGAGCGCAGTGGAGGCATGGGGTCGTCCTTACGAAGCGTTTATTATCGACGCGGCTTTTTTAGAGCTTCGTAGGGCTATCGGCTTGAGCAAGCGGAGCTTTAGGTACGTTCGTACAAGAAAAAAGAGCGCCGGGTGAGGGCGCTCTGTTGACTCAGATATCCAGCATGGCCATCACCGCCTCGGGGTAGCGCAGGCCGGCGGTGGCCTCGGCCGGGAAGATCGCCTCCAGTGCCGCCAACTCAGCCGGGCTGAGGTGGATCGATAGCGCCGCCACGTTTTCTTCCAGGTATTTGCGCTGCTTGGTACCCGGGATCGGAATGATGAAGTCGCCTTGCGCCAGCACCCAGGCCAGCGCCAGTTGCCCGGCACTCACGCCTTTGTCGGCTGCCAGCGCTTGCACCTGCTTCACCAACGCCAGGTTCTTGTCGAAGTTTTCGCCCTGGAAGCGCGGGCTGAAGCGCCGGTAGTCGTCGGCTCCGAAATCGTCTGGGCTTTTCAGCGCGCCGGTCAGGAAGCCACGGCCCAGCGGGCTGTAGGGCACAAAGGAGATGCCCAGGCGCTGGCAGGTGGCGAGGCAGCCGTTGTGTTCCTGGTCGCGGCTCCACAGGGAGTACTCGCTTTGCAGGGCGCTGATCGGGTGCACCCGATGGGCACGCTCCAGAGTGGCGGCGGAGGCTTCGCTGAGGCCCAGGTAACGCACTTTACCCTGGTGCACCAACTCGGCCATGGCGCCAACGGTTTCTTCGATAGCGACCTGCGGGTCGATACGGTGCTGGTAGTAAAGGTCCAGGGTCTCTACCCCCAGGCGGCGCAGGGTGCCGTCGATGGCGTTGCGGATGTATTCAGGGCGACCGTTTACGCCACGCAAGGCAGGGTTGACCGGGTCGCGCACGATACCGAACTTGCTCGCCAGGAACACCTGGTCACGTTTGCCGGCGATGGCTTGGCCGATCAGTTGTTCGTTGGTGTGCGGGCCATAAATATCGGCGGTGTCGAGGAAGTTGACGCCCAGCTCCAGCGCGCGGTGCAAGGTGGCGATGGCCTCGCGGGTGTCGCTGCCGGGCGTATAGAAATCGCTCATGCCCATGCAGCCGAGGCCGATGGCTGAGACGCGTGGACCGTGTGTGCCGAGTTGACGAGTGTGCATGGGTTCAGCTCCTGGAGTGGGAAGGCCTTCATTGTCACGCTCGACACAATCGAGATAAACCAGCTAAAAGCAGTATTACTGTTCGTATTTTCTAAATAATCCAACTGAGGAAATCGCCCTTGGACCGTTTCAACGCGATGCGCGTGTTCACACGGATCGTCGAGTTGCGTGGCTTTGCCAAAGCCGCTGACAGCCTGCAACTGCCGCGCGCCTCGGTGACGGTGTTGATCAAGCAATTGGAAGCGCACCTGGGCGTGCAACTGTTGCAGCGCACCACGCGGCAAGTCAGCCCGACACTGGATGGCGCAGCGTACTACCAGCGCTGTGTGCAATTACTGTCGGACCTTGAGGAAACCGAGGCGGTGTTTTCTACGCAACGCCAGAACCCGCGTGGCACCTTGAGCATTGATATGCCCTCGGGCATCGGGCGCTTGATCGTGATTCCGGCCTTGCCGACATTCACGGCGCGTTACCCCCAGATTGATTTAGAGATCAGCCTGAATGATCGCACGGTAGACCTGATTCGCGAGGGTGTGGACTGTGTGCTGCGCGGCGGTCAGGCACTCGATGAGTCGCTGGTAGCCCGGCCATTGGCGATGATGAACCAGGTGACCCTGGCCAGCCGTGATTACCTCGAACGCTTCGGCGTGCCCGAAACGCTGGACGACCTGGCTGGCCATCGGATGGTCGAGTATGTCTCCCGTACCAGCGGCAAACGCTTTGGCCTGGAGTTCCAGGTGGGTAGTGAATTGCGCGAGATAAACCTGGAGAAGGTAATCGCGGTCAGCAGCTCCGACGGTTATTTCGCCGCGTGTGAAGCCGGCTATGGCTTGATTCAGGCGCCGTACTATCACGCCACGCGGCAACTGGCCCAAGGCACGTTGGTGGAAGTGCTGCCACGTCTTGCACCTCCCGCCATGGCGCTCACTGCGTTGTACCCACCCCATCGCCAACTGTCCCAGCGGGTGCGGGTGTTTATCGATTGGCTGGTGGAGGTTTGCACCCATCCAGACAGCCCATTGCAACGCCAGACGTGAGTCTGGCGCGCATTAGCAAGGTGTTTAAGAAAGGTAACTCTTGCGCTCAGGCAGCCCCAGTTCCCGGAGCATGCCATTTTCCGTAAAGTGCTCGGGGTTGGTGGCGGTGGGCGGGGTAGCAGGATCGTTATCGAAGTCATAGGGTTGCGCGCTGCTCGGCAAACCGACCACTTGAAACTCGGTGTTGGGAATCTGACTTGAAAACGCTGGTTCCGACGGTGAGTGCTCCAGGGTCCGGCCTGGTAGGTTGGTTCCTGTCGCGCCATTGTAGGCATGCCCCATTTCGTGGATTAAACCGACGATGGGAGGCTCAAGCGTGTCTTTTCTAGGGTCACCCAGATCCATCGGATCGTAATTCAATACCCCCTTATCGGCGCGGGCTCCGGGCTGGCCGTCATAAACTCTGCCGCGTCTTGGGTCATCACGCTCGACCTTGCTGTCTCTGTCGTGTCGCAGCTTATCCAGTTCCGAGCTGCCAAAAAGGTAGCTGTTGCCGTTTTCGCGTTCTTCTCGGACCGTGACTTTTCCTCCAGCGTTTGCAGCTTCCCTGTCCATGTCCTCAAGCATCTTTTGCCCGGTAGGCGAACTGCGCAAGAACTCGAAATCATCGGCGACACGCTGCTTGAACTTAGGGCGACCAACGACGCTAAAGCCTTCGTCACCGGCGTTGCTGGTCTTCACCTTGGTAAATGCGGAGCCTTGGGAGGCGTCGTAGGCATCACCCGCTTTTGCGTATATCCGATCGCCACGCCTATTGTTGATGATCTGGTTTTTACCTTTGCCGGTATAAAAAGTCGTTCGGTCACACCCTACCAATTGGTCGTTGCCCTTACCGCCATGGAGGATTGTATGTCCGTTGCCAGCATAAAGGCGGTCGTCGCCACTTCCGCCATCCAAGTAGCTTTGCTTGCTCACGGGGCCGGCGCCGGCATACAGCTGATCATTGCCATTGTTGCCATACATGACTGCATTGCCGGAGCCTCCGATGAGGGTGTCGTCGCCGTCATTACCTTCCGCGTAGCCCGTGTTGCTGCCGAGGCGAAGGGTGTCGTTGCCCGCACCACCCAGTAGACGGGTTTTGCCACCGCCAGCGGTCAGGGTATCGTCCCCGTCACCACCATCAATCGTGGCTGGGTTATTCACATCAGGGCTGATGGTGACCCTGTCATTTCCGCCACGGGTGTTGATTTGCAAATTGATGGGCTGGCCCTGTGGGTCGATGCTGTCGAATGCATAAGCCTTTCCATTGATTTGCAGGTTCAGGTGACCGTCTGGGCCCTTGCCGACGTACAGGGTGTCGGCTTTATTCCCGGTGTCGATAATCAAGCTGACACTCTTGAGTCGGGGCCAGCCTCCGGACAGGTCCCATTTAGCCTCTCGTTTGATAGTCATGTAGCCGTTATCGACCAGTGTTTCGGATTTGGATCGAACGAGGCCCTCGCCGGGGTCGGAGAGCCGGGGCGGAGTGTAGATCGAGTCTTGAGCGTCGGGGCGCATGGGAAGGGTGGGGAGATGTTGTTTGGTCGCTGCACTGATGAAGTCGGGGCGATGGGTAATCACGGGATTGCATCCAAAGTCTGTCGAGTGAGAGCCTCATGGGTGGTGTCCGCGCGCAAAACGTTCCATCTTCCTACAACCGCAGTCAGTGAATCTTCCTGCTTAGCGACTCAATTCTGTATCTGCGACCTGCGATACGCCCCAGGCTGCTGCCCGGTCACTTTGTGAAACGCCCGTGTAAACGCCGCCACCGACTGATAACCCACCGCCAATGACACATCCGCCACCGTCTGATCCTGCTTGAACAGCTGGCAGGCGTGGCGCATGCGCATCATCAACAGCACCTGCCCCGGCGACTGCCCGCACAGTTCATTGAAGCGCTTGAAAAACGCCGAGCGCGACAGCCCGGTGCACGCGGCCATGCTCTCCAGGGTCCAGGCATCGGCCGGGTGAGCGATCAATTGCTCCAGCAGGTGGGCAAACGCTGGCTGCCGGCCCAGCGCAGCCAGGCCGCCGAGTTCGGTGTTATCCAGCACCTGTTGGCGCAGCACGTACAGAAACAGCAGATGGCAAAGCCGTTCGAGCAAGGCAGAAGAGGGCGCGGGCACCCGCTCGCACTCTTGCAGGATCAGTTCGAACAGGTTGCGCGCGGCGGTCAGTGAGGGGTCGCCTGCGCGCAGAATGATCCAGGCGGGCAGGGTGTCGACGATCATCGCGGACAAGCCGGACTGGAAATGAAAGAACCCACACACCAGGCCAACGCCATCGTCGGCGGCGCGGTCCAGGGGCACCATCGGCACGCGGGGGCATTCCTGGGCGCCCGCCGCAGTCGGTTCGCCGGACAGGCGATAGGCCAGGTCCCGCAACAGGAACACCGCATCGCCGTTTTCCAGTTGATGGGGCGTGCTGTCGCCCTCGATGTGCAGCCAGCACTGGCCTTGCACCACCAAGTGAAAACTCGCGCTCGCCAGGCCATGGGTGCTCGCATGCCAATCGCCGCAGTAACGGCCGACATGGAACAGGCTGGTGTCGAGTTCGAGGCTGTCTAATAACCAATCGACAAGTGCACTGGACGAATTCATCTAATGGAAAGACTCAAGAGCAAGTAATCGCTACTTTAGACTATTGAGGCGATTTTTTATAACCAACAGACTGGGTACACGAACCCATCAGGAGTCCACTCCATGTCCCGTGTACCGTTGCTCACCCCTGAAACCGCGCCGGAAGCGGCCAAGCCCTTCCTGGAAAATGCGCTGAAAGGCTCGGGCTTCATCCCCAATTTGCTGGCGGTATTGGCCAACGCCCCGGCGGCGCTGGAAACCTACATCACCGTGTCCGGCCTCAACGCCAAGGCCGAGCTGAGCCTGGCCGATCGCGAGGTGGTGCAGCTGATTGCCGCCACCACCCATGGCTGCGATTTCTGTGTGGCCGGCCACACCGCCGTGGCGCGCAACAAAGCCAAGTTGCCGGAAGAGGTCATCGACGCCCTGCGCCAACGCGGCGAACTGCCCAATGCCCGCTATGAAACACTCGCCGCCTTCACCCGCGAAGTGATCGCCACCCGTGGCGATGTCAGCGATGCAGGCTTCGATGCCTTCCGCGCTGCCGGTTACTCCGACGGCCAGGCCCTGGAAGTCATTTTGGGCGTCAGCCTGGCAACCCTGTGCAACTTCGCCAACGTGTTTGCCCGTACCCCGTTGAACCCGGAACTGGCGCAGTACCGCTGGGAAAAACCGGCACGCTGAACCTGGCCCACCTGCTGCACAAGGAGAGACTTGAATGCTTGACCCCATCTTGAGCCGTTGGCTCGACATCCAGGCGCAAGCCTTGGATGTGGGCAGTTGCGACCCACAGGAAGTGCTGCCACGGCTGGCAGAGGCCAACGTATTGCGCATCGGCGTGCCGACTCAACTGGGTGGCCTGGGCGGTGATGTGGCAGGCGCGGTGGAAGCCATTGCCAATGTCGCCAGCCATTCCCTGGCGGCGGCATTCGTATGCTGGGGCCAGCGATCGTTCATCGAATACCTGCTGCAAAGCCCCAATGCGAAACTGCGCGAGCGGCTGCTGCCGGACTTGCTCAGTGGCCGGTTGGCGGGTGCGACGGGCCTGTCCAATGCCATGAAGTTCTTGTCGGGCATCGAGACCCTGCAGATCAGCGCCGAACCCACCGACGACGGCTGGACCCTCAACGGCCGCCTGCATTGGGTGACCAACCTGCGCAAGAGCGGCTTCGTCGCCGCCGCTGCCATTGAGCACGCTGCGGGCGGCGCGCCGTTTATCCTGGCCATCCCCGATTCAGTGGCCGGGCTGCAGCGCTCCAGTGACTTGGAACTGCTCGGCTTGCAGTCGAGCAATACTGCCGCCCTCGGCTTGGAAGGCGTGGCGTTGAGCCGCGATTGGCTGCTGCATGAGGATGCGCGCAAGTTTCTGCCGGCGGTGCGCCCGGCGTTCCTGGGCTTGCAGTGTGGCCTGGCCATTGGCTTGGCCCGCCGCTCGTTGGCGGAAGTGGCCAACCATCTGGGCGCGACCCGTACGGTGTTGCGCGAAGAACTGGAAACCTTGCGCGTGACCCTGGAGCACCTGGTCACCGACCTCAAGAGCGGCCTGCTGGCCGGGCGGTTTGCGGCCGAGCCGGTGCCGTTGTTCAAGCTGCGCATCGCCCTGGCCGAGACAGCCGCCAGCGCTGTGCAACTGGAACTGCAAGCCAGCGGCGGCAAGGCCTACCTCACGGCCCACGGCAGTGGGTTTGCGCGACGTTGGCGCGAGTCGGCGTTTGTGCCGATCGTGACCCCAAGCCTGGTGCAATTGCGCACCGAGTTGCAGCGCCAGGCCAACCTATGACCAGTGCCGTACTGAGCGCCCAGGGGATTTGCCTGGGGTATGCCAGCGGGCCGGTGCTGCAGGGCTTTGACCTGCACTTGCAGCCCGGTGAAGTGGTGTCGATCCTGGGCCCCAGCGGTGTTGGCAAGTCCAGTCTGTTGCGGGTGCTTGCCGGTCTGCAGGCCCCGCAGGGCGGCAGTGTGCGGGCGTTGGGCGAACCGTTGGACGGCCCCCATCCGCGCGTGGCCGTGGCCTTCCAGGACCCCAGCCTGTTGCCCTGGCTGAGCCTGGAAAAGAACGTCGCCTTCGGCCTCGACTTCGCTCGGCAGCCGCAATTGAGCCACGACGAACGTCGCCGCCGCGTTGATCACGCCATCGCCGCCGTTGGCCTGGAACATGCGCGCCAGCAGTTCCCGGCGCAGCTTTCCGGGGGCATGGCCCAGCGTACGGCGCTGGCCCGTTGCCTGGCGCGCCAACCCCAAGTGCTGTTGCTGGATGAACCCTTCGGCGCCCTGGACGAAGTGACCCGCGCCGACATGCAGCACCTGCTGCTCAAGGTCAATCGCGAGCAAGGTTCGGCAGCGGTACTGATCACCCATGACATTGATGAAGCGCTGTTGTTGTCCGACCGCATCCTGCTACTGGGTAACCGCCCGGCGCGGACGTTGGGCGAGTGGCTGATCGACCTGCCGCAACCACGGGAGGAACAGGTCGAAGCCATCGGCGCGTTGCGCATCGACATTCTTAAAACCCTACGGCAGGCGAGCCGCCCTCAACCCAACCCCCTTGACCTGCTGGAGCCTGCCCATGTGCCTGGATGACCTGACCCACTCGCGCCGCGACTTTCTCAAACTCTCGGCGGTGCTGAGTGCCGCCGGCGCCTTGCCGCTGTTGAACAGCCTGCAAGCCCGCGCCGCCAGCGAGCCGGATGCACCGGTACGCATCGGCTACCTGCCGATCACCGACGCCACGCCTCTGCTGGTTGCGCATAACAATGGCCTGTTCGAAGCCGAAGGCATCAAGGCCGAGCGCCCGGTGCTGCTGCGCAGTTGGGCGCAGGTAATCGAGGCGTTTATCTCGGGCCAGGTCAACGTGATTCACCTGTTGTCACCGATGACCGTGTGGGCGCGGTATGGCAGCAAGGTACCGGCCAAAGTGGTGGCCTGGAACCATGTGGGCGGCTCGGGCTTGACCGTGTCGCCGGGCATTACTGATGTGAAGCAACTGGGCGGCAAATCGGTGGCCATTCCGTTCTGGTATTCGATCCATAACGTGGTGGTGCAGCAACTGTTCCGCGACAACGGCCTGACCCCGGTCGCGCGAACAGCGGGCAGCGCGATGGCGGCCAATGAGGTCAACCTGATCGTGTTGCCACCGTCGGACATGCCACTGGCCTTGGCCAGCAAGCGCATCGACGGCTACATCGTCGCCGAGCCGTTCAATGCCCTGGCAGAAAACCTCAAGGTTGGCCGGGTACAGCGCTTTACCGGCGACGTGTGGCGCAACCATGCGTGCTGCGTGGTGTTTATGCACGAGCACGATTTGGCCAACCGCCCGGAGTGGTCGCAGAAGGTGGTGAACGCCATCGTCAAGGCACAGGTCTGGACCCGCGACAACCGTGAAGAGGCGGTGAAGCTGTTGTCCAAGGACGGCCCGAACCGCTACACCCCGCATGCCGAGCCGGTGTTGAGCAAGGTGCTGGCGCCTGCCGCCGCTGACCGTGCTGCCTACCTGGCCGACGGTGCGATCCAGCATGGGAACTGGGATGAGCACCGTATCGACTTCCAGCCCTATCCCTTCCCGAGCTACACCGAGGAATTGGTGCGCCGCCTGAAGGACACCCTGATCGAGGGCGACAAGAAATTCCTCGTCGACCTTGACCCGGCGTTCGTCGCTAAGGACCTAGTGGATGACCGCTTTGTGCGCAACGCCATCGAGGCGGTGGGCGGCATGCGGACCTTTGGTTTGCCGGACGGCTATGCGCGACGCGAGGAGATCGGCGTTTGAAAAACCGTGAAATCCCGGGCTGGTTGCTTGGGTTGAGTGGCCTGGCGGGGTTGCTGCTGCTGTGGTGGCTGGGGGTGAAGGTGTTTGGCGCATCTGATGGGTTGTCCGTGCGTTTCTCCCTGGCCGCCACCTTCAGTAGCCTGTGGGAATTGCTCGGGCGCGGTGAGCTGTACCTGCACATTGCAGTGAGCCTCAAGCGCATTGTTGTCGGGCTGTTCCTGGCCTTGCTGGTCGGTGTCCCGCTGGGCTTGCTGGTCGGCAGTTCGCGCAAGCTGGAGGCGGCGACCACGCCGGCCTTCCAGTTCCTGCGCATGATCTCGCCGTTGTCGTGGATGCCCATCGTGGTGATGCTGATGGGGGTAGGGGACCAGCCGATCTATTTCCTGCTGGCCTTTGCCGCCGTGTGGCCGATCATGCTCAACACCGCCGCAGGCGTGCGCCAATTGGACCCGCGCTGGTTGCAGTTGAGCAGCAGCTTGAGTGCGACCCGCTGGGAAACCTTGCGCCGGGTGATTATGCCTGGCGTTGTCGGGCATGTGCTGACGGGCGTGCGCCTGGCGATTGGTATCGTGTGGATCGTGTTGGTGCCGTGCGAGATGCTCGGGGTCAGCGCCGGGCTGGGTTATTACATTCTCGACACCCGTGATCGCCTGGCCTATTCGGAGCTGATGGCGATGGTGCTGCTGATCGGGCTGTTGGGCTTTGCCCTGGATGCGTTTGCGCGCTGGTTACACCGGCGTTGGGTGCATGCCGGCTGACTCATCAAACGACGGCCAGAGACCCTCCTCGAGCCGTCGTGTGCGGAAGGGCGGTGAGCAAGTCTACGGTTGTACGTAAATTTGCAGATCGCCCGGAACACCGCCGTCGAAACCTACTGGTTTTGTTTTGTTCTGGGGGCGACCCACTACTTTCGTCCCGTACGCTCCTTGGATACCTGCTTTGTTAGACACAGCGATGCCGATAGCGCCTGTCAATTCAGCGAGGCCTGGTACGTTCTCGGAAGTATTCATATGCGAATTCCCCACCAGCGCGACCCACTTCTCAGTCCCGGAATTCGCCAGGATGGTCTCTGAGGCAAAGTAGTTGAATTCTTCGAGGCGGGTTTTCGTGCCTATGGGCGTTGTCAGCTGCGGCCGCAGGTGGCGGGGAAGATCTTTGTGCCGTGTGAGGTAGAAGTGATCCAGGGGAATGACTTGTATGTCATTGGCCTGTAGTTTCTCGCACAGTTCTTTAAACGTCGGGTCAGTGCGTTTCGTTTTGCCATCTCCGAGAAAGCCAATACCGTCATCCAAAAAACTTTTCGGACACGGAAATTCGATAAACCCTTCGAAATACACTTTCTTGACGCCTTGCTTCTTTAATGTGTCTATGTTTTTAAACAGCACCTTAAAACTGGCCATCTCTTTATGTGACTCTCCCAAGACTACGCCATTTGAGGCCTTGAAAGACTTTACGAACGTTTCTTGCACCGTGATGGGTTCGGGCACTGATGGGATAACAGGACGCGGCGGCAATCCTGTTTCGTCAAGGGCCTCATAGCTTTCTCTCATTTCCTTGTTGAACTTTTCCTTGGTTGCCATCTTGGTGTGAGGTTTGAAATGGTCAGGTTCGAATGTGCCTTTCAGGCTTTCTACGTAGGCGCCCTTGGGTAAGGGTTCTGCGAGGCGAATTGGACGAGCGTCGGTATTCATGGGGTTGTATCGATGGCGCTTGTTCGACTGTCTGGGGGAGTGCGTGTCTGGAGACTTGGGGCTCAAGGTGTCCAGTACGTCGGGTTGTGCCAGGGGGGAGCCATAAGGCCTCCTCTTGACCGGGTCGTACGCATAAGTTTTACCATTCACCAGAACGGTGCTGGTCTCCAGAGTACGGTCCCCGACCTTGAAAGAACTCCAAGTGACAGTGCCGTAGGTGGGGCTGGTCAACCCTGCTGCGATCTTGGCCTTCGTAATGCCTTTACTGACGAGGCGAGTGCCTCCCACTAATAGATCGCCTACCCCGCTGAGCGGGTTGAGCTCACTGATCACCGTGGTCCCGACAATTTTCGACAGCTGCAAAGCCTTGTTCGACAGGCTGACAGCCTTGGTGGCGATTTTGGCGGCTTTCGCAGCAGCCCCTAAGCCGGCCGTGACGAAGCTGAAGATGTCCATCACCAGGTCTATCGCGCCATCCAGGTAGTCACCGTTGCGTAAGTTGCGAATCGCCGATCTGAGGGGAATGAAGTCCAGGAAAAAATGGGTCACGCCCCATTCGGCGTCCATCTGCTTATCGAAGGTGGAGGCGCCCTTGGCCTGCTTGATCACGTTCCGGTTATCAATATCAAGGTGTTCAACGAAGGCATCTGCGATGGCCTTGGTTCGAGCGCTTGTGAAGCTGGAGGGGGTAGGCAGTGGCACTTCGGCTTGTGTGTTCTGGCTGAAGTCGGCATGAGCAGGCGGTGTGAATTTTTGAATGGGATAGACCAGACTGCCATTACGTTGGCGCTCGCGGGTCAGGTCGTTGTCATCGACCTGGGTGATGGATTGCCGCTTCAGGTCCAGCTCATACACGGCGTCGCCATTCGCGCCCGAGGCTTTAACGTACAGTTTTTCATTCTTTGTCTCGAGAGTCCGGCCGGTGAAACCCGTGCCAAGCCGGTAGGTGTCGAGTTGATAGAATTCAAGCTGCCCGTACTCGAGGTTCTGCCTGTCTGCCAGTGGAAGCTGGGCAATCATATGTTTGATCGCTACGCCAATGCCCTTTTTCTTGTCGTCGATGGCTTGAGCCAGTTGGTTGTCAAATTCGGCCTTTACATCGAATTTGAGCGACTTGCCCTGCAACGCAGTGTTGATGCGTTTATCTTGGCTTATCCAGTCGTAGTTGTGTAACCCGCTCATGGCGATGTCCAGCAGCGAGAACAGGCCGGCAGGGGCTCGATTAGGGTCGTAGACCGGCTGCGCGAAGGGTTGCTTGGTGTCATGGACCTTCAGCAGTTTTTCTTCAAACGGCACGTCTTCGCCAAACCGCTCTTTAAGACGAGCGAGGGCGATATCCTTACGGCTGGGCATTTCGGCCTGGATCAGACTGGAGGCCTCTACCTGATCAAGGGTCTGTTGATTGAACGCGGTTCTGGCCACCTCGATATCGGCTGTGTTGCACCGCCCGGCCTGCGCCGGAGAAAGAATGCCGTTGGCCAAACCCCATACCCGCAGGGCTGCAATCTGAGCGTTTTGAGTGGCGCTTAGATCGGCGAGGCCGGCACTATCAGCCTCGGCCATGACCTGGGCAAAGGTCATGTTTTGTACTTTTCCAGGTGTCTGGACTTCTATCGATGCTGCAGCGACCGCCAGCCTGACCCAAGCTGCGCTGCCGTATACCACCGTGCCTGGAACATCCTTTATCAGGAGTTCGGGGGCCTTCATTGACAGCAGGAGGTGTGCAGCCGTTTTGGCCATCTCGGGCGACGTTTTGTCGATATCGCTCAGGTAAGTGCTCAAGTCGTCCACAATGGTCGATAAGGGTTTGCCCCAATGTGCGTCGCTGGATACATCAAAACCAGCCACTTTATTGGGGTGAGTTTCGGTGAAGTATTGCGGGTCCAACTGCAGAATCATGGCCGCCATGAGGTAATCGTTCGCACTGTCTTCAGTGCGAGCCCCGTTCATGCGTTGCTGCAGGGCTGCTCCCATCAATTGCCCTTGGGCCGAACCGACCAGGGCCTCCAGCACTTTGATGGGATCATTCAGTACGCCTTCAAGAAGTGGCGCCTCATAGCGCAAAAACTCTAGCAACCCCCCTTTGGATTGCACGACCGAGCGCTTATCCCCGAGGTGGTGCTTGTGGTACATGGCATTCAGGCGCAGGCGCTGTTGTTCATCTGTGCTTAAGGGCAGGGGCCAGCTCAAGGCACCACCAAAATTGCCCAGAGGATGTTCCAGGGCTCTGTCGATCAAGGCATTGGCCAATTCGGTCAAGGAAGAACGGCTGTCAGGTAGGGGTAGGCCGTTGGTGGCAATGTAGTTTTCCAGCGTGGTGCTGCTACCCGCCTCATCCGAGGAGGTCGAGCCGGGGGCGACACTCATCGGCGTGGCCTTGAGCGCAGTCAGGATCGCATGTGGGGGCACAGTTTCATCCAGGCACCTGGCCAGCTCAATGAGTTCGCGTGCCAGGGTCCTGAAGTTTTGCTGGTCTGCCAGTTGTTGTTTAAAGCTCCCGGTACCTGGGCTTTCATTCGGATTCGGATGGAGTGGTGTGCCTGCTGAGTCGACGCCATTGGTGGCAGTGCCTTGCAGGGCGGAGAGGGAGCGCTCCGGTTGGAGAGAAGGGTGATAGCTGTAAGGGGTGGGAGGCAGTTGTCCAGAAGGGCGAGTATCAAGATTAGTCAACTTCGGGTACCTATTCAGACGTGCTGAGAGTAAGCGCCTGTTAACGGGGGGCTTTCCCTTGGCGCATTGCTAGGTGCGGAAAACGCCCGTTCACGTTCCGTCTGTAGGTACCGTGGTTTGCAAGATCTGATGTAGATGAGGGCCGATGAAGCGGTTGTATGCAGTGAGTCCCGTGCCCGCTACAGCGTCAGCGTTGTAGTGTGAGGGAATATTTTCAGCTTTACCGGAGGGGAAGGTTTATCGAGGTGCGTGTCAGACGCGCCAAAGTTTTTCATCGTCTGTAATATGGGCGCCTATTTATCCCGATCCATGCCACGTCTACAGGACCCCGTCATGACACAAAAGCAGCGCTTGAAATATTCGATTCTGATTGCCCTGGCCGTACTGGCGACGATGTTTGGCCTGTCCTACTTGCAGAACACCGGGGTTATCAGTGAGAAGACATTCCAGACCATCGCCATCGCTGTCGCAGTGGTTGTGGTGGTGATCAACGGCATCATGCGCCGCAAGGTCAAGCTCTAAGCGACAGGTCGCCCCTCAGGCGCGACCGTCGAGCACCTTGGCAGCCTCTTCATGGAGGCTGTAGCTTTTATCCGTATTGAGGGTGATCACGCCCTCGCTGCACAGGCGCTTGAGCACTTCGCGCACGCTCAGAAACGACAACGGGATGCCCAGCTCCAGCAAATGGCTGTGCACACCGCGCACGCCGAGGGTGCGCTGGTTGTCGGCAGCGGTGAGCAGGGCGTCGATGACCTTCAGCCGGATCAGGCTGGTGCGCAAGCCAAAACACTTGAGCAGGTGGCGAATACGCTGGTTGCCTTGTTGTTCGGGCGCTTTGCCGAACGCTTGTGTGCCGTTGCCAAAATTGGCCTCGGCAGCCGATGAATGTCCATCCGTGGGCACTTGCGGGTTGTACATGCAAAAACTCCTTTTCAGAGCCTGATCAGGAAAAAATGAGCGCTCTTACTTAATAAGACGAACGAGCGTGCAAAATCATGAAGTGCCGGATGTAGAAATTTTGTCGGTATCGGTTTTGTCACATTCGCGCTGCCTTAAATAATCCTGCCCTCGCGCTAAATTATTCCCGGTGATTTGCGTTCTTACGGTGGGGTTGTTACCCCTTGTGAGGCGGTTAAATCTGACGGTGGAGTCTGCGTGATTATTTCCAATGGGTTGTCCAGGGTGTATGTGGCCGGGGTGTTGCTGGGGCTGAGCCTGGCCGCCTCGGCGCGGGAACACGTGACGCAAGCGTCGGCCGACATCCGTCGTACCAGTTACGGCGTACCGCATATCCGCGCCAATGATGAGCGTGGCCTGGGCTTTGGCATTGGCTACGCCTACGCCCAGGACAACCTGTGCCTGCTGGCCAACGAAGTGGTCACGGTGAATGGCCAGCGCGCGAAGTATTTCGGCCCTGAGCAGGCGACCCTGGAAGAGCGCAATAACCTGGCCAGTGATGTGTTTTTCACGTGGCTCAATACGCCGGAATCGGTCGCCGCGTTCTGGAAAGCGCAAAGCCCGCAGATCCAACAGCGTATCGAAGGTTACGTGGCCGGCTACAACCGCTACCTGAAAGAGCAGGGCGCTCCCGCACAGTGCCAAGCGGCCTGGGTGCGACCACTGGTGGCGGCGGATTTGGTCAAATTGACCCGTCGGCTTTTGGTAGAAGGCGGGGTAGGGCAATTCGCCGAAGCTCTGGTCGGCGCGACGCCGCCTCAAGCGACCGCCCGTGTGGAAACCAACGCCAAGGCTTTTGAGCTTGCTGCCGCCAACCAGCAGCGCTTCGCCTTTGATCGCGGCAGTAATGCGGTGGCGGTGGGGCGTGATCGCTCGTTCAATGGGCGCGGCATGCTGCTGGCCAATCCGCATTTCCCTTGGGTGGGGGGCATGCGTTTTTATCAGATGCACCTGACCATCCCCGGTCAGTTGGATGTAATGGGCGCTGCGTTGCCGGGCCTGCCGGTGATCAATATCGGCTTTAACACGCATGTGGCGTGGACCCATACGGTGGATACGTCCAAACACTTCACGCTTTATCGCCTGACCCTGGACCCCAAGGATCCCACGCGCTACCTGCTCGACGGCAAATCGGTGCCGTTGGATAAAACCACGCTGACCGTGCAGGTCAAACAAGCGGATGGCAGCCTCAAGGACCAGTCGCGCGCGGTGTACAGCTCGCAATTCGGTCCGGTGGTGCAATGGCCGGGCAAACTCGACTGGGACAGCCAGTACGCCTTCAGCCTGCGTGACGCCAACCTGGGCAACGACCGCGTGCTGCAACAGTGGTACGCGATGAACCGCGCCTCCAGCCTCGAAGAGCTGAAAACCTCGGTGCACACCCTGCAAGGCATTCCGTGGGTCAACACCCTGGCCGCCGATGACCAGGGCCAGAGCCTGTATATGAACCAGTCGGTGGTACCCAACGTCAGCGCGGCCAAACTGGCGCAGTGCAGCGACCCGCGCGCCGGCCTGCAGCTGATCATGCTCGACGGCGCCCGCAGTGCCTGTGCCTGGGACATCGACCCGCGCGCCGCCCAGCCCGGCATCGTTGCGGCTGACCAGTTGCCGCAACTGCAACGCACCGACTACGTCCAGCACTCCAACGATTCGGCGTGGCTGGCCAACCCCGAGGCGCCGCTCACCGGGTTCTCCCCGGTGATCAGCCAAGACCACATCGGCCTCGGCCCGCGCGCGCGTTTCGCCCTGCAGCGCCTGCAATCGTTGACAAAACCGATCAGCGTCACCGACCTGCAAAACATGGTGATGGACAACGAGGTGTACCTGGCCGGCCAAGTCCTGCCCGACCTGCTGCAGTTCTGCGCCAAACACCTTGGTGCCGACGCCGCCACCCTGCAGCCGCTGTGCAGCAGCCTGAAAAACTGGGACCAGCGCGCCAACCTCGACAGCGGCATTGGCCTGGTGCACTTCATCAACCTGGTGGAGCACCTGCAGCAGATCCCCGACGCCTGGCGTGTCGCCTTCGACCCGGCCCAGCCCCTCACCACCCCACGCGGCCTGGCCATCGACCGCGCCGATGTCGCCGAGGCCCTGCGCGAAGCCATGTTGGCTTCGACGGCCGACGTCGCCAAACTCGGCCTGACCGCCAACAGTAAATGGGGCGACATCCAGGTTTCCGGCCAAACCCCGATCCACGGCGGCCCGCAGGAACTTGGAATCTACAACGCCATGCAAACCGTGCCCCGCGCCGACGGCAAACGCGAAGTGGTCAGTGGCACCAGCTACCTGCAAATCGTCACCTTCGACGACCAAGGCCCGCATGCCCAGGGCGTCCTCGCATTTTCCGAGTCCGCTAACCCGGCTTCCGCGCATTCCAAGGACCAGACCCAAGCGTTCTCCCAGAAAAACCTCAGCCCATTACCCTTCACCGAAGCCCAAATCAAGGCCGACCCGCAGTACCAACAACTGCGCATCAAGGAGTAGGGCAGGCGCGCAACCCCTTGATGCCAATACGAAATATTTTTGAAATCAAGGGGTTGCACGCATACGTAAATACGTACATAATGGCGCCCATCGAACGCAACGAAGCATTAAAAACTTCAATGTATTCAATGAGTTAGAGTAGAGGCAGGGTTTTACAGCCCACTCAAGTTTTTATGCGGTGAGTGTCAGCAATTGGGACATTGATCGTTTGAGGCCGAGTAGCAAAATGGTTATGCAGCGGATTGCAAATCCGCCTACGCCGGTTCGATTCCGACCTCGGCCTCCACTCTTAAAAACCCCGTAGATTAACGTCTACGGGGTTTTTTATTGTCTGGGATTTGGTCATCGCTTCCGCAATTTTTCGGATCGCTTCCGCAACCCTACCTTTTTTCGGGAAATTCAAGACGCCGTTATCGGTATCCCTCTCCTCGATTGTACGTGAGATTGTGCTCGAGACTAAGGAGCCTAAGCGTCCACTAACGGCCAAAAGCGGGCATCGAGCACTGACCTATAGAGCCGATGGCTCATCTCCACCAACTGTTCCTCATTCATAATCTGAAAATGCCGCAGGCGACAGCAAAATCTGCCTGCTATACGGACCATAACAAGACGTTGACTGCGCAGTGGCAGTGTGATATCAAATCGCCCTATCATTTTATGAATTGTTTAGCTCTTCAATGGGAATATTATTGAAGAGATGAAAATTGAGACGGTCGCAAACTGCGATCCTAAATATAATAATAGTGAGGTCAGCATGTTGCTTTTCATTAAAGTCAGCAGTTTCGATCATCGATGTCCACTTTTAAAATCTCGTATGAGCGTTATTTCCGACTTTAACGTTGTCTGAGTTGGCAGGAAGCCATGAAAAAACTTTTCTATCTTGTAAGTGTACTCGCCTTTGCAGTTCAGATATCAGGATGCTCACAAAAAGTTGTGGCTCGTGGAGCGGAGGGGCTTGCTAATGATGCAAGCGCCTACTTCAAGTCCGATAATGATTGGTCTTGGGGCGGATTATCAACCACTGTGATTGCTATATATCCAGTCGTGGGAAAACCTGTGTTAGAGCCCAATTCTCTTGTGGATTACGGTCAAATAAAAGTGGCTCCTGGGATATACGGTGTAGCATTAAGAATCAATTATGGATACGGCATAGCCTTTCCCTTGGTTAGAGTCGAAGCCAAACCTGGCAAGACCTATCTATTCACAGCCAAACCTGTGATGGACGGAGCCGCGGTCAAAGCTGAGTATAAAGAAACAAATACCTTTGATTAAATCCAAGGAGGGGAGCATGAGGTTAAATTTATCATTTCTTAGTTTGTTATTGCTCGTCGGAACAGCAGGGTGTGTGTCTCAGAATATTCCAATAGTCGAGGGCAGTAGCGAATCTTCAACTAAGGTTCGTTTTGTTTCGCCGCGAGAGATGGGGTGGATTAACCTATACCCCGAGACAGACTGCAACAACGGTGCACTTGTGGTTTCTGACAATCACGTCGACAACTTTATAGAGTCACTGCGCGCGCGAGAGCCCAAAAGAATTGGAATGATTGATTCTCCCGATCCGAACTCGCGAGAGGCAGCAGAATACTCGTTCAAAGGAGGTCAAACGATCAACATTGCTGTTACCCATTTCCCAGGGCGCTGCCTTGGCGGTTTAAGCTTTCGCACTGAACCTGGGTCGCAATATGAAGTTGTCCTAGTGAGCAATACATCGAACGGCTGCAAATTCGAGATCAGCAAACTAAGCATTCTCGATGGCGCGCCGCATCGGGAGCCTGTAAAAAAAATAGCACCACTGATTTGCAAGTAGCGTGCGAAGTTTGATGGGGACACTGGGCAGCTTTATTTATTGGATAGATTTTCTGTCATTTCGGAAGCGGTTGCTCATGATTAACCCGTTCTGGGTGATGAATTAGGCCGGGGTTGTTCGTCGCGCATACCTTCGAGCATCGACAACTGATCATGATGCAACCTAAGCGCTCCAATCCATCGCGTCGGACAAGGGGGTGGCATCTCGGCCTATATCGAGGTCGAAGGCTCTTTCGTGGTCGACTGCTGCCCCTGACGACAGGCAGCTAACGGCCAAAAGTGGCCTCTCAGACTAGGCTGTGCCCAAGCTCGTGGATTATTACTATGACTGTTTACCTTTTATTATTTTGAGAAAAGGACTTGGCAGTAGGTTATGGGATATTTGCTTTGTGGCTAATATGTCGCATCAACTAAGAGTGCCAAGTTTTTTTCAACTAATACTCCGTCGCGTAAATTTGTAGCGCCTTCATCCGTCTTATACGGCGCGTCCTTTTTTTTTGCTGTACCTCTCAAAATCTAAATAAATAGGGCTGTGACGATCAGTGTATGCGCAAGACTTAGAAAATACACTCCATAGCCCAAAGAGATCTAAGCCCGCTAGTTGCGCCGTCATATTTCTGGAAAGCGCTGCGCAAGTTATATTTAGTTCGCCTAAGTAGTGCGGTGTTAAGCTTGTCATAGAGTGATGAACTCCAATCACTAAGTCGCTGAATATTTTTCACTGTTGCTGGAATATATATTTTTCGCTGTAGATGGCAGGATAGAGCACGTTCAAATAAACGCTGAACGGCGCAAGGGCAAGCCCAATATTATGCATTTATCTCAACGAGGTTTATATGAGTATTCGAATAGGCTTCTATCTAAGCTTTGTGATGTTTAGTGTGTTGCCGAAGGTGACGGTTGCAGAGCCCATCGAATCCTTCACCGCTTCGCAGGTTAGTCATGGGCAGCAAATATTTTCAAATGTTTGCTCGAAATGTCATGGCAGCAATCCCGGAAATCCATATTCGATTGCCTCCTTTAAAATGAAAACATTGGGTGAGCTTTATTTCTTTATCTCGACAAAAATGCCTGCGAATGACCCGGGAAGTATGAGCGATAAAGATTATGCAGATGTCCTGGCACTGCTCTTGTCAGCCAGCGGAAGGCCCGCAGGCCAGGCGGTGCTGACTCCAGAGCAGGCAAAAACATCCGTCGCCACTTTGCAGCCTTGAGTCGTCATTAAAGCGTTGAGAGGGAGGGTGGCTGAGCGAGCAGCGACCCTCCTACTGAGTTTTCAGTCGGTCGGATGAACCTTAGGATTGGATGAAAACCACCCTCGGCGGTCATGGTTGCTACCGTACTCATCCACTAGTGCGCCCTGCGGTCCCGCCATCATGAAGTGCCAGGTCTCGGTCTTCTTCAGTGATGCTATATCACCGGCGTGTAGTACCGACATGTTTTTACTTATTATTGGCCCGAAAGATTTTGGAATGGCGGGAAGGTTCGGTGTCGGAGTGCCGATCTCTGAGAAGTTGTAAACCCAACCATGGAAAACTCTCCACGATTCATCTTTCGCCGGTTTAGCTGGTGGCGAAACTATGGGTCGATGGATATGTTCAGGGATCATTTGGCCCGGCAACAGATACATAGACATTGCGAAATAGCCATGTTCTTGGTTGTTAAACCAGGTCACGCTTGCCAGCCCAACATGTTGGTAGTCACCCAGTCCGAAATCACTCACCCATATTTTACTTTCCATTAACGGAGTCCAAGGTTCGTGAAAGGTTTCGAGCATTTCGCGTACCGCGGCCTTGGCGACATCTTTTTGGAACACGCCGTTCTTATAAAAATCTTTATTGCTATAAGATTTAAAGCTTGTTGCTTGTGTAAGTGGTGAGTCAGCATAAGTTGGGCTGGCCACAGCGCCTCCCATTGCGGTAACCAACAGTAGGTTGATAAAGGTTCGTCTCGCTAAAGGCTTTAACATTCTAAGCGCTCCAAATGGAAGAAGCTGAATAATAGCGCAAGGCCTTTTGAGTGATTTTCACAGTCGTGTTGAATTTTTTTTGTTGAGCGCGCATTTAATACAATAACTCTTTCGATGTATTACATTTGGAGTGAGTTACGCTAAAAAATAGAGACATAACTTTATGGTAGTGGCCGTTTGCGCACCGCGTTTTTATCGTGGGCGGCATTGCTATACCGACCACCCTCCTGATTAGAACTTCTGTGCCCTTCGTGCGAGAGCGCTCAATGCATCAGTACCGCAGAAGTTTTCGCGCTAAGTCGTGTTCAAGAGTGGGTGATGCTGTTGATTAGCACGGTAGGCTTTTTTAGATGGTTTCAGTCTTCGGTTTATATCTCATGATAGTTGAGCGCAGCTCACCGAATTGTTGAGTTTTGTCCTGCCCTGGAAGGATATTGAGTCGGTATGATTTTCCTGTAATTGGCTTCGTCTGAGCCGGATTTTCTTCCGTCCATCTACTGAGAACCCATCATGACTTATCGTCCATCAACAGAACGCTACAATGGTCAAATGCCTTTTCGCCGTTGCGGTAGAAGCGGCATCGACCTGCCTGTTATTTCTCTTGGCCTGTGGCAAAATTTTGGGGGCACTGATATTTACGAAACCGGCCGCGCGATTTTGCGCCGCGCCTTTGATGCGGGAATTACGCACTTTGACCTAGCCAACAATTATGGCCCGCCGCCCGGATCAGCCGAAGAAAACTTTGGTCGTATCCTGAGTCAGGATTTCCAGGCTTACCGAGATGAGCTGTTCATCTCGACGAAAGCGGGGTGGGACATGTGGCCGGGTCCGTACGGCGGAATTGGAGGCAGTCGCAAGTATCTGATTGCCAGCCTCGACCAATCCCTCAAACGCATGGGGCTCGATTATGTCGATGTGTTCTATTCGCATCGTGTTGACCCTACTACGCCGCTTGAAGAAACAATGCGAGCACTGGCGCAAGTCCATAAACAAGGCAAGGCTATGTACATCGGCATTTCTAGCTACTCGCCAGAGTTGACGCGACAGGCCGCCGCGATCCTTGCAGAAGAGCGTATCCCGCTATTTATCCATCAGCCGAATTATTCGATGTTCAATCGCTGGATTGAAAACGGTTTGCTCGACACGCTTACGGAATTGGGAACTGGTTGTATCGCCTTCTCACCGCTTGCCCAGGGACTGTTGAGCGACAAGTACCTGCAGGGTGTTCCGACCGATTCGCGTATTACGCGCAACGGTTCTTTCCGTGATGAGATGCTTAATCATACTAACATCGAGCGTATTCGTGCGTTGAACGAAATTGCCAAGGAGCGCGGCCAGACCCTAGCCCAGATGGCGATTGCGTGGGTGTTGCGTGATCCGGCTGTCACCTCAGCGTTGATAGGTGCGCGGACAGTTGAACAACTCGACAATTCATTGGGTGCTCTGAAAAATCTTGATTTTACCGTTGAAGAATTGGCTGCGATCAACATCCACGCGGTGGATGGCGGGACTGATCTTTGGCGCGTATCGTCGGCACTCTGAGTAGCCGAAAAGGAAGGGGGCGAGCATGTCTAGGAATGCCCGATCGGAATTGGCGGACCTGCGTGTCTTCGTCACTATCATGCGCTGGGGCAGTTTCCGAAAGGCTGCCGTTGAGCTGGGAGTCACCACATCGGCACTAAGCCATACCATGCGCAAGCTTGAAAACAGGCTGGGGGTGCGGTTATTTAACCGCACTACCCGAGCGTTGATCGCAACACCGGCCGGTGCGGTGCTGGCGAAACGGCTGGAGACGGGGTTTTCGGCTATTGACGAAGCACTGGGCGAGCTGGAGGTACTTCGGCATTTTCCGATAGGTACCTTGCGGGTGAACGCGTTGCAGGATGCTGTGCCGCTTTTGTTCCGACCGGTGCTGGCCAAGTTTATGGCCGAGTTCCCCAAGATCGATTTCGAGCTCAGTGTTGACGACCGTTTCGTCGACATTGTTGCTGAGGGCTATGACGCGGGTGTTCGTTATGGCGAGCGCGTGCCGAAAGATATGATTTCAGTGCCATTGACCCCGCGTTTGAATTGGGTGGTGGTGGCGTCTCCTGCTTGTCTGAGGCTCCATGGTAGGCCGAAAGTACCTCAAGACCTATTAAACGTTCCATGCATCCTTAATCGTCTTGGTGATGGGACTTTGTTCAACTGGGAGTTGGGCAGCGGCGAGTCAATGATTTCATTGGAAGTTAAAGGGTCAGTTTGCCTAAATCAGACTAGTGCTCGAATCAGCGCCGCTGTTGATGGGGTTGGTTTCGCGTATATGCTCGAGGCCCTCGCGCAGTGTTACGTCGAAAGAGGAGAGCTGGAAATTGTACTGCCGCAATGGATGTCGGAGGGCCCGCCGTTGTGTATTTACTATCCAAGTCGTAAGCAGATGCCAGCGGGATTACGGCAGATGATTGATCTTGTTCGCAACCAATTCTCCCTACCCGGGATCGATATTGTGTCGGGAGCTTCATAAATTGGTGTCCGCAAAGTTTTTTAAAGCCGCTACACACATGTAGGTCTTAGGACTACGCCTGCTTAAGAAAATCCTATTTCAGATTAAGTATGTAACGTCTCATCGATTTAGGTATCGGTGTTGACCTCGGTATCAGCCGCTGCAAAAGTTCGCTTATCGTGAAACCTTAAGCGACCTTTTGGGTCGCTATGACCGCGTTGTCCAACTCCAGAGCCGCCGAAATCTGGAACGTGCCGAGTTAACGGCGTCCCATGTCCAAGCACTGTTCCGCCCGACAGACAGAATGACCGTCCGCTTTTGGCCGTTTTCTGCCTATCGTATAGGTAGCAACGGGTCATTTCGTAGGCTTCACAATTTCACCGACTCTCCGATATACCTTCTTGGTCATTTCCTCTGTGGAATGACCTAGTAGGCGGCTCGCGTGCGTCAACTCGATCTCGCTAGCAGCTTTTGGCCGGATATCCTTGAATTGAAACTGACGAATGCTCGTCGCCAGCGTAGGATCACCATCAGCTAACGCTTTGATTGCTGCCTTCTCTCGTGCGTCGTCCCACCGATTACGCAGCATCTGCTGGCTCATACGAAGTCCAGAAGCGTTTGTTATCAAGGTTGACGTGCGGATTCCATTGACGGCTCTGCGTTCTTGCAGGTCGTCGATAAAGCTACTCAGTCCGGATTGGATTCCGGCATCCTCCAAACGAAGACGGAGACGTTTTTCGGTCTTGCCCTGACCAATCAGCAAAAAGCCATTGTTCAAGTCGGTGGCTGCAATCTTGAGCACATCGGCGGGACGTTGGCCGGTCAGGTAGGCCAGATCCATCGCGTCCTTGAGCTCCTGTACCGCTTCCGCGTATACCGCGTTCCATACGGTTTCACCGGCATAATAGTCCCGTGGCTTTTCCTTGTTGCGGCGAACGCCAAAGCAAGGGTTTGCTTTGTCAGTCACCTCCCATTCGCGTGCAATGGTAAATGCATGGGAGAGCAGAGCGATCTCACGGTTGGCCCTGACCTTTGCCGTCCTGGCGTCACGGTACTGCGCTACTACTTGAGGCGTGATCGACTCAATAGGGGTGCTCTCAAATGCTCTTCTTAGCGGCTTGAGTTCCTTGCGGTTGTCGGATTGTCGCGGCCGTGGGCTGATCCAGATTACCGGTCATGACAACTACTTGCGCTGCAGCTTGGCGCTGTTTGGTGATGAGCGTTTACTGCGCACGCCTGAGCTGCTTGAGCTGCCGCAATGGGCGGCTGAGTCGGCAGCGTGGTTCTGGTCGGTGAACAGGTTGAACGCACTCACGGATCAAGATCAGTTCAACACCATCACCCGCCGTATCAATGGCGGGCTCAACGGCCTGGAAGATCGGCTGCAGCTGTGGGGCCGGGCGAGGGCGGTGTTATGCGTCTCTTCGACCTGATCCCGACGCGATACCGGCTCGTGGCGGTCAGCACATTGCTGGTGATGTTGGCGGTCGGATCTGCTGCGTTGGCCTGGACCGCGCAAGGTTGGTGTTACGGTCAGCAGTTGGAGCGCCAGGCCAGGCAGCACGCTGACACCCTCGGCGAGTTATCCCGGGCTGCTGCTGCCCAACAGCGCAACGAGCAGGACAAGCGCTTCGCCCTTGAGCAACGCCTGCAAGACAAAGATGAAACCCATTACAAGGAATTAACCGATGAGCAAACCAAGCAAGCTCGTCTGCGTGATCGCCTGGCTACTGCTGATCTGCGGTTGTCAGTCGTCCTCGCCGCCACCGATACCAAAAGCAACAGTTCAGTGCCTGCCACCACCGCCACCGGCCGCGTGGTTCATGGCACCACAAGCGCCCAACTTGACCCAGCGCATGCTCAACGAATTATCGGAATCACCGATGCCGGCGACCAAGGATTGATCGCACTGCGGGCCTGTCAGGCCTATGTAAAAGAAGTTTCTACACCGAAGTAAAAGGAGCGGCCGGGCATGATGCGTCAACATCCAATCCGGCCACCTTCCCTTACCGAATGGAGCAATTTCCGGTGGCATTTAGAGCTGGACGAAGAAGCGACTCGTCTCGATGTGAGCGGGCCGCTTGCCGTGGACAACACGATGGCGTGGGGCGTTGTCATCGCCGAACCAGTAATAAATATCGTCCTTGCGCGCACGATGTGAAGCCTACTGCCAAAGCGCTGCACCGGTAATTTATGAGAACACTGATACGCCCGATGGCCACCGGCCAATAGTGGTCGGTCAGCGATGACCTGACTTCGACCGCCGTTTCGCTTGGTCAAGCCTCAGTTTGCACCGCCATCTTGTACATGCTGTTATCACAACATGATATTTGGCTAGTCCCGGCCCTCCGTTCAGAATTCCAGTTTGTTCGGCCAACGTCCTTGGATTGGATTTCAGTTAAATGACCGCGGGGCATCTGACACGTAGCGATATAGAAGGTTGGGTTCACTCACTAGTATGATTTCTCGATTTGGGCCCAGCGTCACACCTTCCGCTTGTGGAACGCTTTGATCCAGGCCATTGAGGCCTCCAGCGAGCTCCATGTAACTCACCTTGCCGTAAGCACTATCAAGTTCGACCAACAAACCTGACTGATCACTTAGTACCAGCAGATGTTGCGTTTGCCGATCATAGTGTAATGCTGAGATGTCGCTTACACGCAGGCGTCGAACTGTAAGGTAGGATGCGACTGTCTGGTCAAGCTGAGGACTCTGTAATTGATCGGGCGAGGTACTGATTCCCGCCACTTCGTAGAGGCGCATGGGCTTGTCCTCGCGTGAGGCGAACAATACTTTGCTCTCCGGATCAAATGCGATTCCTTCGAGCCCGCGATTGTTATGGGCCGAGGTATCCAGGCTTACCACTTGCAAATTATTGCGTGCAATCGGTTTGTCAAGACGAGTGAGCGGCAATGTGACCACGCTCTGCCGACGCTCCTCGCCAATAAGCAAATTGCCATTGCCGTCATAGGCGATGGCCTCTGGATCCTGAAAATCCGCTAGTTCATAACGCGCTTTGAGAGTGAAATCCTCAGTGTATTCATATAGTTGTGCCGGACTGTTGACCAGTACAAAGTAGCTCTTCAGTGCTGCTACATACACGATGTCTGAGGCGTTCAAATCAATGCCCGGAAGCTCAACGCGCTGGACAAAGCGGTAGTCAGGCAGCCAGACGCTGTGATTGCGCACTTGAATTGAAGTGGTAATAGCATGCCAATTCTGGGCGAGCGCATCAGCCATCTTGGAGTACTGGAAAAGGATTATTATCAGCAGCGCCACTAAGGATTTCCAGACAAAGGAAAAGCCTCTGCGCGGCACCAGTCTTTTGTGGGCGACAGTAGAGCGTTTGTTCATGAGTTTGGGACTTCCTTGAATGATAGGGACTCAGTCGGGACAGCCCGACAACGCAGCAACTGACTGGAATTGCTTTGTGCAATTGCACTGCAGCTCAACGATGCAGGCAGAGGATTTTTCAAATCGCGTAGCCGTCGCGAAAGGTAGAACATCTTGTCGTAAGGCAACTGCTCAACGGATTTGACGTTGCGCGCTTTACCGGCGCTGTAGAATTCGGCGGAATATGACCTGCGTCCCAGATAAAATAGCTGGCCAGGTTCGCTCGCATTGGCTCGGTTCCAGGTTTTCACTAAGTCCCGCTGGTTTTGCGGCCGAAGCTCAAGGTCACCGTGCATTACCAACAGAGTGCTCAGAACAGGTAGTACGAGGGCAATGCAAGCGATCGAAGCATCACCGATAACACGTCGATGATTAAGCGTGCTGGCCAATAGCAAAGCCCACGCTGGCAGCGCGGGAAGCACATAGGTCCAGAGAATATTACCGGCCATTGTGAAAAATATCGGCGTCGCCAAAGCCCAACACCAGAGAAAACCATTCAGGTGGGCACTGTCGCTTTCACGTTTTCCTCGACGTATAAAAAAAAACGGAATGAACAACGACCACGGGACCAGTGCTCCCATTAAATAGAGCCAAATGGTACCGAGAGGATGGGCGTGGGCATTTCCATAGAGATCGCCACTCCATTGACTAACTACATAACGTTTCCAGTGCTCGCCTATCAGGAAATAGTCAAGAAAACCCGGGGTCTTAAGCTCTGCAATTACATACCAAGGAAGAGCTATGAGCAGCATGACGAACAAGCCAGTGAACCACGGAAGCCGCCAGAACTGTCGCCATAGGCGCCAATAGGCAACCCAGGCGAATACGGGAATCGCAAACAGCACCAGAACAAGCGGTCCTTTTGCGATCAGGCCCAAGCCCAATCCGACAAAACCCAGTCGAGCAGAGTTGCGTTCGCCTCGACTGATGCCGTACCACAACCCGAAATGAGCCAGTAGTAGACCGAACGCCAGTGCCGGATCAGTGAGCACTACTCCTCCGGCCAAAAGGCCGAGGGTGCAACTGCAGTAGATAACCGCGGCGACCAGCCCAACTTCCAAACTCTGCTCTCGACGGCCGAAATGAACGATCAATGCACAACTGAGTACCTGCATCAGCCAGGCAGGTAGGCGCAGAGCAAACTCACTGACCCCCAGCCAATGCATACTTAATGCTTGAGTCCAGAACGACAGAGGCGGTTTGCCCCAAAAGGGTACGCCGTAGTCGAACATAGGAGTGGTCCAGTCTCCGAGTTCAAGCATCTTGCGCGCCATTTCGCCGTAACGCGCCTCTGAGGTATCCATCAGTGGGTACGCGCCGAGTCCTGCTAGCCGCAGTAAGAGGATGAACACCAGCACCGCCCACAACATATACATACGTGCGGGCGTTCTCATGAGTGAGTCCTTTGCTGAAAATTTCGTGCTAGCGGCTTATTTGTGATGCCCGTTTTTTTTTGCAGTACGTAATGCGGCCGACGTTTTACCTCCAGCAGGGTGGCTCCGAGGTATTCGCCTAACATTGACACCCCGATGCATAGCAGTCCGCTGACTGCCAGCAAGAGGTGAGTCACGGAAAAACTGCCGGCGGCCACCGCAGCGATCATCCAGCCGACGCACATTACAAAAGTCACCGCACTGACTAAGCTGTACCAGCGAAGTGGCTTGCGTGAGAATGCAAGCGCACCTTCAAGCGCCAGATCAAGTAGAGCTGGGTAATTCCACTTCGAGTTTCCCGCTACGCGAGCGGCACGTTCGTAAGGTAGTTCCACAGTGCGAAACCCCACCCAACCGACCAGGCCTTTGAACAGACTTAAGCGTTCTTCCATCGTTCTTAGGGCTGCCAGCGGCGCGGGACCAATCAGGCGAAAATCGCTGACTTCAGACGGTACTTGCCCGCGCGTCACCAGACCACGCATGACCCGGTAATACAGACCAGCAGTTAGCCGCTTCATTCTGCTATCACCATCGCGTCGTGTGCGTTGCATATTGACGACGTCATAACCTTGCTGCCAATGCTCAACCATTTGCGCAATCAACTCCGGCGGGTCTTGCAGGTCAGCGTCGATAAAGATTGCAGCCTGGCCGCGGGCGTGATCAATGCCGGCACGCATCGCAGCCTCTTTTCCGAAATTGCGGCTTAGGTGTAAGCAGCGTACCCAGTCGTTCAGCTCGAATTCATCTAAAAGATCATGAGTTCTATCGGTACTGCCATCGTTGATATAAAGCACCTCGCATGAAACGGGTAGCGAGCGAAACACCCGAGTAATACGTTGGTGAAATGCTTGGAGAACGCGCTCTTCCTGGTAGCACGGAACGATAACGCTCAGGCAAGGTTCAACGCCCTGAGCGAATGTGGGTGAGGTCGACATGGTTGTAAGTCCAGTAGCGATGGATGAAAAAACTGACCACGGTCAGGCCGCCTGTGATCAGCATTTGGGCGAAAAGGGGCGGTAGGCTTGTCCGCAGCAGCAGGGACATCAAAATTGCGTTGGCGAAATTGTGCGCGAGCGCCGCGTAGACAAACCTATATGGCTGCAAGCGTTTGCCGTTTTGCGCTACAAAACAGGCTTTGCGAGTCAGCCAGAAATTAACTACTGCTCCTACTGCAGCACCGCAGACACTGCCAAGCCAAGGCGCTCCTAGCATGAGCATCAGAATGAAAACGAGTTGATGGGCCAGAGTTGCGATGGCCCCAACGCCCAAGAACCGGCAGAGTAGGGCTGTGATGGTCGAAGTAGAGGGGAGAGTCGTCATAGGGACGATGCTATGCAGCGCAAGGTGAATCGGTTGTCAAACCGGGTCACATTTGTGTCACACGGACTTCGCTAGGTTACTGGCTAAACCCGTTAGGAACCTCGTAATGAAGTGGTACACAGCAGTGCTTTGCATACTTATGTTATTTCTGGCCAGTCATACTGGTCCGCTTGCGGTAAATAACATGGCGACTAGCCTGATGTTTACTCACGACGTACGAATGGTGGTTGCTACAGAAGCACCTAGCAGAAACCTGTCAGGTGTGGAATCCCGAAAGGGCGATGGGTGTACGCCTGACCCGTGCTCATCAGATCCGCTGGACGGCACTACACTGAATGCAAACACGCCGTGATATCTGGGGCTTAACCATGATTGATGTGCTGCTGGTGGAAGACGATCACACTTTGTCAGGCTCGCTTGCCGATTACTTGACGGAAGTAGGGTTTGAGGTTGATTTCGCTTTTGACGGGCAAGCGTGTCTGGAGCGCACGGTGCAACACCGTTACGACGCTATTGTAATGGACGTAACCATGCCAAGACTAAATGGACTGCACGCCTGCAAGGCACTGCGGAAGCGTCAGGATCAAACACCGATTCTTTTACTGACCGCCCGTGACACGCTGGCAGATAAATTGGATGGGTACGAAGCTGGGGCTGATGACTATCTTGTCAAACCCTTTGAGCCCCAGGAACTGGTGTGCCGGCTGCACGCATTGTTAAGGCGCGGTAAGTTGCCCGCTAATGTTGAGCAACAAAAGTGTGGGGAACTGCTAATCGATTTGAAGCAACACAAAGTTTATCGTGAGGGCGTCGCTATCGAATTGCAAACCGTGCCCATACGGCTGCTCTCATTATTGGCAGAGGCCGCGCCCAACGCTGTTAGCCGCAAAAAACTGGAAAATGCTTTGTGGCCGGATGAGTTGCCGGAAAGTGATCCATTACGCACGCATATCTATAGGTTGCGCCAAGTATTGGATCGCCCATTCAAGCGTGATTTGATCAAAACGGTCCACGGCAGGGGATATCGTCTTGCTATACCCGAATAAAACGTACTTCGCGCGGGTACTCTACACGCTACTACCATTCACAGTGCTCGTCGTTGCGCTGTACAGCGTCTTAGTGTTCACCTCGATTACGTTGACTGAAGATCATGTGGTGAATGGATATCTGGATCAAGAAGTTGAACGCTTTGAGCAGAGCTATATCAAGGATCCGGGAAACGCTATACTTCCGTCCACCAGCTACATACGTAGTTACTGGGAAAAGGATGTGCATCTGCCGTCGAATTACCGCGATCTGATACCAGGAAGTTATGAACTTATTGACGAGCGGACCCATGTCCGGGTGGTATATTTGGCGGCCGCGGGACAAAAACTCTACGTCGAACTGGATGAGTCTCAACTAAGTTCGTTAGACAGTCATACCAGTATGCTCTGCAGCATTATTTGGGCGATCGCGGGTCTGGTAGTCATCGCAGGTACCTTGATGGCAGTTATCGGTGCTCGCCATCTCGCTGCGCCCATTACACTTCTTGCCAATGCGGTTAGAGGAGGCTGGCAGGCAGATACCCGCTTACCTGGACATGAACGGCGCGACGAAATCGGGACGCTTAGTCGTGCGCTGACCGAGTTGATCGGACGCCTTCATGAAACGTTGGACCGTGAGCGTGCATTCACTCGACACGCCAGCCACGAATTGCGTACGCCATTGAGCGTGATGCGTAACAGCTTGGCGGTGTTGCGTCTGCCACAATGCAATGAAGATAAAGTAGCGCGCAACCTCGACCGCTTGGAACAGGCCAGCAGTGAAATGGAAACCATGGTGCAGCTGTTTCTTTATCTGGGTCGAGAGGATGAGCGTCTACCAATTCAGTCGGTGCCAATCTTGCCACTTGTTGAGGCTTGTCAACGAAAGTATGCGCGTCTAATTGAAAGCAAGCGGCAACACGTGAGCCTGGAGATCGATCCGCAATTAAGCATCGAGGCGCCGCCCAGCGCGCTTCAGGTCTTGATTAGTAACTTGATGGGTAATGCAGTAAACCACGGTGAGGATTTTGTAATGCTCCATGTGGATGCCTGCCATTTGAATATCTCCAACGGTGTTGGAAGCGGGCGAGCGCCATCACCTGGCTTCGGTTATGGTCTAGCTATAATTCAGCGGTTAAGTAATTACTGTGGTTGGCGACTGAGCATCAATCGCACTTTCAATTCCTTCAATGTGCGAGTGGACTTTAAAGATTAAGTCTGAATTGAAAGAAAAAAGTTTGCATGGCTTGAATTAAGAACTAACGCTCGGCATACGTGTCCGTTGTTTATATGGCGTACGAGTGTGGCTGGCTGTTGGGAAAATCCTTAGTGCAATACGCAGATCTAACCCCAGGAGGGTTTTATGAAAAAAGCATTTGACCAAACTACAACGCACTCGGTAAATAATGTGCCTGATGCGGCACAAATATATCACCGCTATATTAGGGGGCTTCATTGGATAATGGCCTTCGGTTTTGTATTGATGTGGCTAACGGGGGTTCTGGTGACTAATGTGGAGGGGGTGCCTTATTTTGTTGAGGAGGACCGTCAGGGCGCTATTCGCGATCTTCATAAATCGATCGGATTTACTCTGCTGGGACTTTTGATTGTCCGGATAGGACTGAAGCTCATCTTTTCGAGCCCTGCGATGCCTGGTGTCATATCGAAATTTCGTAAAGCGGGGGCCCGTTTAGGACATATAGCGCTCTATATCGTAATAGTGCTTGCTTGTCTAAGCGGTATCGCTATTGCGGACCTGCATGAGTACGGAAATGCCTATTTCGGCATTGAGCTGCCCCAAGTGTTCCCCACCCGCGAGTACCTTGCAGGATGGGCGAGTACGCCTTGGTCGTATATTTTGCACGCGGTATTGGCGTACACACTACTTTTTTTATGTGTAGGCCATATTCTTGCAGTTTGGCTACACAAACGTTCTCATTCGCTGGATTTACTTCCGCGCATGTACAAACGTTCCACCGAACGTCCACGTGCGATGGGACGGTTGATAAAAATTGCGGGCGTAACTGTTTTTATAGTAGTCACGTTCGCTGCGCGTGGATTCATGACCACTGGTGAACTTGAAGAACCTCGGGACTACAAAAACACGACTCCATTTACTAGTCGCGACTGATAAACGATCGCCGTGAGTTTTCTGGTTGTGATTTTAATTATAGTCACGCTACTCAGTGGTGTGATTCTATAAAAAAAGAGAATGCCATGTATATAAGTGCGCAGTTGCCGATCTCGCTTAACCCCGAGCGTTCGTTTGATTATGATAGTGTAAGGGCCTTTGGGCATGCGCTGTTAAGTACCTATAGGAATTCGAACCCATTTCCTCATTTGGTGGTTGATGATTGTCTGTCAGAATCGGTTATTAGAAAGGTATGTGCTAGTTTTCCTAGTAAGGGTGAATTAGAGCAATGTTTTGAGCAAGGCTACCTGGGATATCGTACACGCTGCGCAAGTCCTTACATGTGTGATTCGTATATTTCAAGATTTTTTTATTCATTGAATTCGGCTCCAATGCTGCAGTTCCTTGAAAGTCTAACCGGAATTAAGGGGCTGATTCCCGATCCCTATTTCTCTAATGGTGGGCTAATTGAAACTAGAAGCGGTGGATTTGTCGAGCCGCAATCCAATATTGGAGTTCATGAGATTCTAAATCTCCAGCCCAGGGTGAATATGATTATTTATCTGAATGAAGACTGGCGCGATGAATACGGCGGCGACCTGGAAATGTGGGGTTCAGGCTTGAGTCGATGTGTAAAGAGGATTTCGCCGAGCTATAATCGTTGTGTAATATTTAATTCGGAGAAAAATAGCTATCACGGACATCCGCAGGCGTTGCAAACACCTCTGGATGTCAGTCGTAGATCAATTCTAGTTAGCTATTATACTTCCGAGGTGGGCGCAAATGATTACGTAAGGACCCCTTTGGGTTTTCGATCAAAGAACTGGTTTAATATCATGAGTTATTTTCGGAGATTTACTGGCGGAATTTGATTTGTGCGTGCTGACTTCCTGTAATTGAAGCGTTAGCGTTGGAACAGATTTTCCTTTGCGTTGATTGTCTGGTTTAGTGAGGCGCGCGCTAAGCAAAGTCATTTGCGAGCAGTTGAATTTAATACGACAGTGGTAAGTGCCCACAGGTTTAGTCGTGATTTTTCTGGAGATGTAATCATTTAGAGAGTCAATAGTGCGCTTGTGCGAGCTCAGAAGCAGCCTTTAGTGCCTCTGCGAGATTTTACAGAAAAAAATGTCAAGTGAAACGCCCTAATCATGAAGAACGTCTTGAGTAAAAAAGATCCTAGATATATGAATTTAGGCCATTTGAATGGAGATTCTGGGTTGCTCTCGCTTCTTCAAGAGAGCCAGTTTGAGGTCCTGCATGCATTGAATCAAGCCGATGTTTTGCTTCACCAATGCCACCTTTACAAGAATGGTCGCTCAGCAACGGTGGGTATGGTCGAAGTGAATGGCCGGCAATTGGTAATTAAACGCTACAACATCAAGGGCTTTTTCCACTGGCTCAAGCGCTTCTGGCGCCCAAGCCGGGCTTGGTGCTCTTGGCGCGAAGCTAATCGGTTAAGTCTTCTAGGAATTCCTACACCTAAACCACTCGCGGTTCTGGAAAAACGGTTCTTCGGCCTACGTGGTCGCGCTTACTTGATAACAGAGTTTTTGTCCGGCCCAGATATCACGGAACGCTTCGCGCCCTATGTTAAGTGCGGTGGGGTACCGGAAAACGAGATATTGGCGCTTGAGCACCTTTTCGGCGAGTTGATCCGCTTTCGTATTAGCCACGGTGACCTCAAGGGGCATAACCTGCTGTGGGATGAGGACCGTTGGTCATTAATTGATTTGGACGCGATGTGCCAACACCGAAGTCTTGCGAGCTTTGCACCAGCATTTACTCGGGATCGTGCGCGTTTTATGCGCAACTGGCCGGTAGAAAGTGAACTGTACAAACTGATTGATAGTCGTTTACCTGTAAGCCCGAAGAGCAATGCAATCCACGATACTGCTTGTTCAAGGAAATACAATAACTACGCACATAAATTTTTTATTGAAGAAAAAAATAAATAAAGATATGAGGAAAGGGTGTTCGCGCATTATATTATTCGCGAGTCGATATTGCTTTGTTGTTGCATAACTTTTTGCTTTTAAATTATGAGGTTAATAAGTTAGGGGCTAATATGCCTAGATTTAGACGTTTGAAAGTGGTGAAGGCTGGTTTTTTGCAAGCGATTTCCAGTTTGTGGGATCGACTTATTATTCGCAGAGCTCTATTACTGGCTGGCGAGCCAAAGTTTGTACTCGATTCACCTTGTGGTGACGGTCAGTTGTGGCCGATACTGGCAGAGAAAGCCTATCGTCGAATTTATGCCGCAGATGACTCTTCCGAAAAATTAGTGAGTGCTTGGAATAAAAATTCTTCGAAAGTTGTCGAGAGAGTACGCATCTTTCACTCATCGGCTTGTACCATAGATCTTCCTGGCGAGTCGGTTGATTGTATTCTTTCAATGCAGCCTTTCCACTCATATTGTGGTCGCCCTACCAATTCACGTAGGTTGTTAGAGTTTCACCGAATCACGCGTGACTCCCTAATCCTTGCCGTTGAAGTCGAACGAAAACCTGGTTTTTTCAGCCAGATACGAGGCTTTGATCGAAGCAAAGGAAATGCTGACGCTTCAAAATCAATTTCATTTTCGCAAATTGAAGACGGGTTTCTACTAGCTGGATTTACAATTCAAAGATTTATTGTGAGATTGCCACCATTTGATATGCGCCGAACCTATATTTTGAGAAAGTGTGAAGCTGATATCAAGTAAACCGTTTAGGGCTAATTTGATGCATTCGTCAGTACTTACGTGTACGACTTTTGATTTGACGTTATCACATGATCAAGCCAAGCTTAAATTATATCCACGCTCTGCCGTAAATTACGATTTCAGTTGGTCTAACGAGGTGATTCGATTTTTTAAAATTCTCAGTGATTTGGAACTAGGTAGCGGAAACGAGACAGACTTTTTCCTAACAAATGAGCGTCTGCTTCTGGCCGATATCTGCCTGTCTTCTTACGCGGTCGGCGAGTTGTGTAAAGCGACTGTGAGTACTCTAGCCAACCAATATTGGATCAAAAATCAGTTCCGCAATGAAAAATGAGCGTCGCGAAAGCAAAGGTCTCCAGCCTTTTTGACGAATTACAGTTGCGGAAATTTATTTTTGTTAAGTGTTTGATTTATATGTGTTTTATTTCGGATTGCAAATCTGCCTACGCCGGTTCGATTCCGACCTCGGCCTCCACTCTTGAAAGCCCCGTAGATTAACGTCTACGGGGTTTTTTATTGTCTGGGCGAAAGTACGGGCGTGCCGATCAAGGTTTTTGCATGGTCCGTCCCGCAGGCGTAGAAAAGCCCGCAATTGCGGGCCTCTCGCACACGACTTTCCGGCTTATTTAAACAGCCCACCGATTGCATTGATCGCATCCGCTGCCTTGTTCACGTTTTGTTGGTGCTGCGGGTTGGTATTCACTTGGGCCTGGGTGTTGTAACTGGCGTTACTGCAGCTCTTGTTTGTCTGGGTCAGCGCAGCTTGATAGGCGGTTGCGCGCAAGGTATCGCCCTTGGCATTGGCTGCATTGATGTTCGCCTGCAGGTCGCGGACCTGTTGCTGGCAGGAGGAGGCGTTATTGGAGTAATTGGTGTTATTAGTGGTGTTGTTTGCACCACCCAGAGCAGAGGACAGAGCCCCCGTCAGGGCACTCAAGTCAGCGGCTTGTGCGGATAGGGCGATCAGACTGAACAGGGCGGTGGATGGAGCGAGCTTGGAAAGACGCATGGCAAACCTCAATGTTTTATTGTCTGCACGCGCGTGGCTCCCGAGCTGGTGCAGAGCAATATCCGTATAAAGGTGTGTGCTCGGTTGCGGCAAAATACTATTTGGTCAAATTTTGAGCTTCAATGTTCAACGTCAATAAATGTGAATTCTTTCACGTTGTTCGTCGGCGGCGCGCCATTGGGATATGCCCTCTGTGATTACAGGATTTCAGACCTGGCGATGCGCTGGTCTTTCACCTCACCTGCATAAGCGTGAAGCCTTTCCTGTTGCGCTGCCAGCAACGCGCAGATTTTCATCAGCGCCAGCGCCTCATCCGGCGTGCGACCGCTGGCGGCCAAAGCGGTCAACTCAACCACCGACCACCCAATCACAGCGGCGGCGTCCTCAAGGTCGTAGAACAATTCCTGCTGTGCCGTTCTGGGGCCGTCGAGCCCCTGGATCAATTCTTTCATTTATTGCCCCTCCCGCTTCAGGTCAAACCCCATGATATCCATCCCGATCTCCGCCAGATCGGTCTTGAATGGAATTGCTCCCATCAAACGCCTGATGTTTCACAACGTCCAGCCCAGCCCCAATGCCTTGTGCAGTGAAGCAAAATCCTTGAGTAACTCCGCGTCCCCGGAAATCCGGCTCTCCTGGGCCTGGTAGCGGGTACGCTCCGCATCCAGCCAATCCAGGGTGCTGGCGGTGCCGGCTCGGTAGCGCTGGCGGGTCAGGTCCGCCGCGCGTACCGCCGAGGACTCCACACTGCGCAACAGCACTACGTTCTGGCGTTGATGGCCGTACCGCGCCAGGGCCACATCGGCGTCGCGCAGCGCACTCAGTACCACACTTTTGTACTGCGCGAGCGCTTCGTCGCGACCGGCTTCGGCGCCTTTGACGCTGGCGGCCACGCGGCCGAAGTCCAGCGCGTTCCAGGTCAGGCGCGGCAGGATCAGCCAGGTGCCGTTGTCCTTGCGGGCGAGGTGGCCGGGATCGCCGGCGGAGAATGACAGGTCGCCCATCAGGCTGAGCTTGGGAAACCAGTCGGCGGTTTTCTCGCCGATCTGCGCGTTGCTGGAGGCCAGTTTGCGTTCGGCGACGCGGATGTCGGGGCGGGCCTTGAGCAGGGTGGCGGGGTCGGCCACGGGCACTACGCCGGGGATGGCGGGCAGGGCCTTGGCGATGGCGAGGCGGCTGTCCAGTTCACCGGGTTCCTGGCCGCAGAGCAGACCGAGCTGATCCAGGGATTCAACGATGGCGGCTTGCAAGGGCAGGCGTTGGGCCTGGGTGTTTTCGGCCTGGGTGAGGACTTGTTCGAGTTGCAGCTGTGAGGCCACGCCGCGACTGCGGCGTTGCTGGGTCAGGTCAAGGGCCTGGTTTTCGATGTCGACACTGGCGTCGACCAAGGCCAGTCGCGCTTGCTGGTCGCGCAGGTCGGTGTAGGCCTGCACCACTTCGGCCGCCAGTTGCACCTGGGCGTCGGCCAGTTGTGCCTGGGCCGCATCGGCTTCGGCCTGCGCCGCTTCGACTGCGCGGCGCGTGCCGCCGAACAGGTCGGCTTCCCAGCTGGCGTCGAAGCCGGCGAGGTAGAGCGTCAGTGGGCCTCGTCCGCCACCACCGCCGCCGAGTGCGGAGGTGTCGGGTGAGCGCAGTTTTAGCATCGCCGCGTCGCCGGTGACTTTGGGCATGGCGTCGGCACGCGCACCGCTGAGGCTCGCGCGGGATTGCTTCAAGCGTGCCTGGGCGGTGGCGATATCCGGGCTGTTTTTGAGTGCCATGTCGACCAGCTCATTGAGTTGCGGGTCATTCAGTGTTCGCCACCACTGCGCCACAGCCGGCGTGCTGGGGGTTTGGCTGTCGGCATGGGGCAAGCGCCCGGCGGCCAGGGTTTTGGGCGCGGTATCGGGCGCGCCTTGGTAATCCGGGCCTACGGTGCAGGCGGACAGCAGGCCGACGGTCAGGAGCGGGAGCAAAGAGCGAGCAAGAATCATGGCTGTACCGTGCGCTTTTTGAGGATGAAGATCAGGGGCAGGCACGCCAGCATTGCGAGTCCCAGTACATAAAACGAGTCGTTATAGGCCATCACTGACGCTTGCCGCGCGATGTCATTGGCCAGTTGAGCCATGGCTTGCAACGAGGCGGTGGAGGCGTCGCCGGTTTGTGCCAGGTAGCTGGCGGTGTTGCTGGCGATCTGGTCCTGGGTCAATTGGCTATTGGCCAGGATGCCCTCGCGCAGCCGGTCGTCATGGAAGTGACTGCGCCGGTCCATCAACACCCCGAGCAACGCCAGGCCGATGGTGCCGCCGAGGTTGCGCGACATGTTGTAGAGCCCGGCCGCATCGCCGGCGTCCTTGGTGTCGACCGAGCGCATGGACAACTGGCTGAGGGGCATCATCACCAGGATCTGCCCGAAGCCGCGCAGCAGTTGTGACCAGATAAAGTCATGGCCGACGCTGTCGGCGGTCAACAGGGTGTCTACAAAGCAACTGGCCCAGTACAGCAGCAGGCCTGCGCCGACCATCCAGCGCAGGTCGTAGCGGCCGAGCATCCTGGGCAGGATCGGCATCAGCAGGAATGCAGGAATGCCCGACAACAACATGATCGAGCCGGACTGTTGCGCGTTGTAGCCGGACAGAATCCCGAGAAATTGCGGCACCAGATACGCCGTGCCATACAGCCCCGCACCCACCGCCGTACCGATCAGCAACACGCTGCCAAAGCTTTTGTTGAGCACCAGTGGCAAGCGCAGGATCGGGGTACTGGAGCGCAATTGCCCCACGGCAATCAGGAAAAAACCGGTGACCGTGGCAATGCTCAGCCACACGATCAGCAGCGAATCGAACCAGTGCTCGCGCTGGCCTTCTTCGAGTACCACGGTCAGCGAACTCAAGCCCATGGCCAGCCCCAGAATGCCCAGCCAATCCGCGCTGATAAAGCGTTGCAGGTTCATGCGCTCGCTGGGCAGGCCGGTGATCAGCAGGGTAATCAGCGCGATGCTGATGGGCAGGTTGAGAAAGAAGCACCAGCGCCAGTTGATGTTTTCCGTCAGCCAGCCGCCGATCACTGGGCCGAGCAACGGGCCGAGGATCACGGTCATGCCGAACATCGTGGTGCCAATGGCGAGTTGATGCGGTGGCAGGCGCGTGCGCACGATGGTCTGGGCGGTGGGGATCATTGCGCCACCGGCGAAGCCCTGGCCGATGCGCCCGGCGATCATCGCGCCGAGGCTGGTGGACAGGCCGCAGAACATCGAGAACAGGGTGAACATCAACGCGGTGCCGATCAGGAACCGGCGCAGGCCGAACACCCGGGTCAGCCAGGCGGCGAGGGGGATCATGACGATTTCCGACATCAGGTAGCCGGTAGCTATCCAGGTGCCCTCGGTACCGGTGGCGCCGATCTGGCCCTGGATCTGTGGCAAGGCCGAGTTGGTGATCGACACATCCAGGGTGGCCAGGAGTGCGCCCAATGCACCGGCGGCGACAGCAATCCAGTCGGTCAGCGAGGCGTTGCGCGGTTTCTCGGCGGCCACCCCGGCCATGATCGCCTCAGCCATGGTTGGCGTCCGCAGCGTGGGTGCGGGTGTCGACTTCGACGGTGGCCGACAGGCCAGGCATCAACGCGGCCCGCAGGTCGTCCGGCACGTCCAGGGCGATGCGTACCGGTACGCGCTGCACGATCTTGGTGAAGTTGCCGGTGGCGTTCGACGGCGGCAGCAAGGCGAACTGCGCGCCGGTGCCGGGGGCCAGGCTGTCGATGTGACCTTGCAGGTCGCGGCCGGGCAGGGCGTCCACGTGCACGGTGACGGTCTGGCCGGGGCGCATGCCACCGATCTGGGTTTCCTTGTAGTTGGCGGTCAGGTAGATCGCGCTGATCGGCACCACCGTCAGCAACCGGGTGCCGGGTTGCACGTACTGGCCCACGCGCACGCCCCGGTCGGCCACGCGACCGTCCAGCGGGCTGCGGATGACGGCGTCGTCCACGTCCAATTGGCTTTGCGCCTCGCTGGCCTTGGCCACGCCCAGTTGCGCCTGGGCCTGCTTTAGCTGGGCTTGGAGCGTGCCGTAGCGGGTCTGGCTGGAGCGCAGCGCCGCCTGTTTGGCCGCCACCGTGCTGCGCGCTTGTGCCAGTTGGTTGTTCAGTTGCGCCAGGCGTTCTTCTGGTTCGGCGCCGGAGCGGGCCAGTGGCGCGTAGCGCGCGACTTCGGTCTGCGCATGCCGCGCATCGGCTTCGGCGCCCTGCAACTGGGCACGGGCTTCGGCGATGGTCGAGTCCTGCTGCACCAGGTCGGCCTGGGCCTTGGCGTAGTCGGCGTTGCGCGCGGCAATGGTCGCGGACGCTTCGTCACTCACCGCCTGGTACTTGCGCGCATCCCGGCGCACCAGCACATCGCCGCGCTTGACGTTCTGGTTGTCGCTCACCAGCACTTCGGCCACGTAGCCATTGATCTTGGGCGCCACGCTGATGCTGTCGGCTTGCAGGTAGGCATCGTCGGTGGTCTCGATGAAGCGCCCGGTGATCCACCACCAAGCGGCCCATGACACACCGACCAATAGAGCAATGCCGGCCAGGCTGAGCAGGATGCGTCGGGCTTTACCGCGTTGACCGTTGACGGTTTCTTCAGGCATGACCTGAGGGGAGGGAGGTGCAGCCGACATCGAGGTCACTCCAGATTTATAACAGGTGGAATAAATTCCTTTTTTCGCGAATTTTTGTCAACTGGTATATTTTGGTCCGGTATTCGAATGGAGCTGCACATGGCACGACACAAACCTGCCGCCGAGGGTGGCTACCAGCGCGGCGAAGAAACCCGCGCCCGCATTATCGAGGCGGCCGTCGAGGTATTCGGCGCGCGTGGCTACGATGGCGCGTCCACGCGTGATATCGCCACGGCTGCGGGCGTCAACGCACCTGCGATCCAGTACTACTTCGATGGCAAGGAAGGCGTGTACCTGGCGTGCGTCGAGCACTTGATCACGCTGCTGTGGCGCAAGATGTCGCCGCCGGTGGAGGCGGCGGAAAGCGTGCTGGCCGATGCCGATTCCGGCGACAACGCGCTGATCGACGCCTCGCTGGGCATCCTGGGCACCGTGGTTTCAACCATCCAGGACAGCCCGCAAACCACGGCATGGCGTGCGTTCATGGATCGCCACCAGGCCGGCTTGTGCCCGCAAAGCGCAACGATGGCGTTCGAGGAGCGTTTCAAGGCGCGTATTGCGCGGGTCATCCGCCAACTGATCGCACGCGTGGCCGGCCTGGCGCTGGAGGATGAGCGCACGGTGATCCATTCCATGGCGCTGTTTACCCAGGGCCTGGCGTTCCGCATCCAGAAGCCCAAGCTGCTGGAGGCGTTGAAGTGGAGCGAAGTGAACCAGAAGGAAATGGAACAGGTACGGGAGGTGGTGCTGATGCAAGCGCGGTTCACCCTGGAAGGGCTGGCCCGGCACCGGGACCAGCACGCCTCCCGTTAATCGGCGGTTACCGCCTACTTGCCGCCTGTCACATCCAGAAAGGTCCCGGTGATGAACGACGCTTCCTTACCGGCCAGCCACAGGATAGCGCGGGCCACCTCTTCGGGTTCGCCGCCACGGCCCATGGGAATGCTGTCCTTGACCCGATCCACACGCCCCGGTTCGCCGCCGCTGGCGTGCATATCGGTGTAGATGTGCCCAGGCCGTACGCAGTTGACGCGTATGCCTTCGCGCGCGACTTCCTTGGACAGCCCGGTGGTGAACGTCTCCAGGGCACCCTTGGAGGCGGCGTAATCGACATACTCGTTCGGGCTGCCCAGCCGGGCGGAGGCCGAGGACACGTTGATCACGCTGCCACCCTTGCCATTGTGGCGCAGCGACATGCGTTTCACCGCGTGCTGCGCGCACAGCATCGGGCCGATGGCATTGATCGCGAAGATGCGCTGCATGCGGGCAAAGTCGAGGTCTTCAAAGCGTGACTGCAGGGCAATGATCGCGGCATTGTTGACCAGCACATCGATACGGCCAAACGTCTGGTCAATGGCTGCGAACAGCTGCGCGACCTGTCCGGGGTCCGCACTATCGGCGCGGATGGCCAGGGCGCGGCGCCCCAACGCTTGCACATCCGCCACCACGCCGAGCGCGGCCGCCTCGTTGCTGACGTAGCTGATCGCGACATCGTAGCCTTGCGCCGCTGCAAGGCGCGCGGTTGCCGCGCCGACACCGCGGCTGCCGCCGGTAATCAGAATCAGCGGTGTCGAAGACACAGTACTCATTGCTTGAACCTCCTTTGAGGGGTGAACGATCAGCCTATCAGCATCGTGCCGGTCGCAATGACCACGCACGCCAGGACTTTGCGGACGGTCAGCGACTCGCCCAAAAACAAATAACCTATCAATGCCGCGAACAGCACGCTGGTTTCGCGCAGGGCCGAAACGGCGCCCATCGGCGCGTGGGACATGGCGTAAATGACGATGCCGTAGGCCAGGAGGGACACAAGCCCCCCGATCAAGGCTGTGATGACACCGGGGCGCGGGGCGAAGAGGCTGCGTGTATCGCGCAGGCCGATGTACACCAGGGGCATCAATACGCCCCAGAGCGCACACATCCATACGGTGTAGGCCATCGGTGCGCCGGACAGCCTCGCGCCAACACCGTCCGTGACGCTGTAGGCCGCGATGAAAAACCCCGTGCCCAGGGCGTAGGGCAGGCTGGGCACCGCCAGTCTGCGCTGTCTGAAGGCCAGAGAAATAATGCCGCCGGATACCAGCACGATGCCGATGAGAGCGTTCGTGCTGACCGTTTCACCGGCAAACACCAAGGCGCAAAGCGTGATCAGAATGGGTGAGGACCCGCGGGCGATCGGGTACGTCTGCCCCAGGTCGCCCACCTTGTAGCTTCGCACCAGGAACAGGTTATAGCCCACGTGCAACACGCCCGACAGGACAGCGTAGGGCCAGCTGGCTGGCGCGGGAGGGGCGAGAAACACGGCGATGACACTGCTGGCGATGGCGACCGCCACGCACATCATGGTCATTGACCACAGCCTGTCGGCGCCGACACGCAACAATGCGTTCCAGCTGGCATGCAAGAGGGCGGCGAAGAGGATGAGTAGAACGATGGGTAAAGGCATGCGCCATGTTAAACACCGCAAGGGCGTGTTTAACAGCGAAGTCCTTTCATCCTGTCATGAGTGATTGTTCATGTATCACTGATAATTTTGCTGTGCCTGCATCGACTCGGCCAACAGCCAGTTACGAAAGCTGATGATGTGTGGCTGGGTTTCAATCCCTTTGGGGCAGACAAAGTAGTAGCCGACCGGCGACGCGAACGGCAGCTCAAACAGCCTGATCAGGCGACCGTCATTGATTTCAGCTTCAACGTGGCCGCTTCGCGCCAGCGCAATACCTTGGCCCAGCAGCGCCGCCTCGATGGTCATGTTGGTGTCAGCGAACCTGACACTTTCCTTGAGTGGCGCAATGCTGACGCCGATATGTTCGAACCAGGCTTCCCACTTGGGCACCAGGTCTGCACCGTCGCGCGTCAGCAGCGGGTAACGCAGCAGCTCAGCGGGCTCGTGGGGCGCGCCGAAACGGTTGAGCAGATCCGGGCTGGCCACTGGGAAGATCTGCTCGCGGAGCATGAATTCCGAGTGCAGGCCGGGATAATTGCCGTTGCCCAGCCGGATGGCCACATCCGGGTCTGAGCTGGAGAACTTGATGGCCTTGTCGCTGGTCTCCAGCGTAATCAGGATTTCCGGATGTTGCTGCGACAGGCTGGGCAACCTGGGCAGCAGCCATTTCAAGGCAAACGAATACGTGGTGCTGACCTTCAGGCGAACCCGGCCTTTTTGTTCCCTGAGGTCAGCCAGCGTGACCTCAAGGTTCATGAAAAACTCGCGCACAATGGGCGCCAGTGCGGCCCCGGCCGGGGTCAGCCGCAACGCCTTGCCGCGCTGGAACAGCTGCAGGCCCCACAGGTCCTCGAGGTGCTTGAGTTGGTGGCTGACGGCGCTCTGGGTCACATGCAGCTCTTCTGAGGCCGATGTGAACGTCGCGTGCCGGGTCGCTACTTCGAAAGCTCGCAGCGTGGCGGTGGGCGGTAGATCTCTCATGACTGGGGTCCGGGTCGGGGGCTGGCAATTAATCAGCATGAATACAGGTTCATGGTAATGGATTGGCAGGCTTTCACAGAAGCCGCAGACCATGGCCTTGTGAATTGTTGTGAAGCACAGATTAATGGCCCATTGCCCATGCTAACGTCGGCGCCAGGCTATCGTCAGCACGACGATTTCATTCGTACCTTCAGGGGAGCAGCGCCGATGTCTACTACCGTAACGCCCGCCGGCAGCGGGGCAAACACGCCTAAAGCGTCACCTTCGGCGTTCGATGACAAGTTGAACATTGCCAAGTCCAGCAAAGTGATTGCCGACTATATGCGCCAGACCGGCAAGTCGGCCATCACCAAGCAGGAGCTGACCCAGTTGGCCAACAATGCCTCGGGCAAAGTGCCTGCCGAGGTGTCCGATGCTGCCAAGTACATGGAGCGTCACCCCGATGTGTTCACCGCCATCGAAACCCACGACGTGGCCGGTGCCGATAACCTGTCGGGCGTGTGGAACTTCGACTGGGCGGCCAACGGTGGGCTGAAAGGCACCGCCACCGATGCCATTGCCAAGATGCAGGATACATTCGATTTTGCGATCGCCAAGTCGGCGCAAATCACCGAAATCAGCACTGCCAAAAAAGCCGAGCTGGACTCGACCAAACAGCGGCCGCAGAACTGACGGCAGCTTGTACCGCCGGGCTTACAAACCCTACCAACAGGTTACACGATAGCCGTGACGCACTTGAGTTTGCACTGTCATACCCAGCGAGAAGTCAATCTCGTCAAGTAAGAGAGTGTGGTCATGAAGTTGAGTTATGTAACCAAGGCGGCAGTGGTTGTCGCGCTGTTGTCGACCTTGTCGGGCTGCTGGATGTTCATGCCTCCCGGTGGTGGCGGCGGCGGTGGTCATGGTGGCGGGCACGGTCAGGGCGGCGGCCCTGGCGGTGGCGGCCCGCGCTGACGGGTAGAAACTGGAGGCAAGCCTTGATGAAGGGCTTGCCTCTTTTTTTGCCTGCGATAAACCCCAGGCAAAGAAAAGCCCGCGTGGGGAGCGCGGGCTAAAAGGATGTTCATTAGGAGCTGGATTCACCATAGGCCTTCATCTGTGAAAGGTTTGTGAAAGCCTTGGTAAAAAAGTGTATGCCTCAATCTGCCCATGGCTGTATGGGGCAGGGCGGTCGTTAACCCTCTACTGTCGCAGGCATACCACCCCGTTCGGATGCCGCTTCATGATCATGTCTACCAGCCTGTTGTCAGCCTTTGTACTGTTCGCTTTTGTATCTTCGATCACACCGGGGCCCAATAACACCATGTTGCTCGCCTCGGGCGTGAACTTCGGCTTCCGCCGCTCGATGCCCCATGCCCTGGGGATCAGTATCGGCTTCATGCTGCTGGTGATCTCGGTCGGCCTGGGATTGGGCGAGGTGTTCAAGGTCTTCCCATGGGCCTACACGTTGTTGCGTTACGTGGGGGCGGCGTACTTGCTGTACCTGGCGTGGAAGATCGCGACGGCGGGCTGTATGTCCGACAGCAATGACGCGCATGGCAAGCCCATGACCTTCCTCGGCGCGGCGGCGTTCCAGTGGGTGAACCCCAAGGCCTGGATCATGGCGCTGGGGGCCATCACCACCTATACGCCGGCTGAAGGCTACGTCACCAATGTGCTGGTGATTGCACTGGTGTTTGCCGTGGTCAACCTGCCCAGTGTATGCGTGTGGGTCGGCTGTGGCAGCGGCTTGCGCAACGTGTTGCGTGAACCCCGCTGGTTGCGGCTGTTCAATTGGTCGATGGCGGCGTTGCTGGTGCTGTCACTGTACCCGATGCTGTTTGTCAGCTAAGGGCCGCTTCAAACCGGTGAGATGGTTGCCAGCAGGCCGATGCCGATGGTGAGTACCAAAAAGCCGAACAGGAAAAGTGCCATCTTGGTCATAAGGCCTCCTAAGGGAAGGGGGTGGGGATGGCGCTATTGTCCGTCCAGGCGGCTTTTCGATACAGATGCAGATGGCAAAGAAAAAACCGTATCAGATACGCTTGCGACTGTTCTGCCGGGGGCTTTGAAGGGTTACGGTTTTTTCAGGCTCAGTGCCTGAGACAGGCAACGCGTTTGCCCCTAAGATGGCGCCCAGTGCATCAAAAACAACAGTGGGCCAACCCTCGATGGAAAGACGTCAATTCAGCGGTGGCATGAAGGGCAAGAACCTGCGCTACCTCAACGAAACCTTGCAGCCGGCGTCGGTCACCCGCGTTGGCTTCCTGTTGCTCGAACACTTCTCCCTGCCCGCGTTCACACAGACCCTCGACACCCTCGTCACCGCCAACCTGCTGCGTCCAGACCTGTTCGCCACGCGCACTTTCGGTTGGGACGATGGCGAAGTCATCAGCGACCTGGGCCTAGTGATCCGCCCCGACGCGCGCCTCGACGTAGCAGCGCTGCAAGACTTGGAACTGCTGGTGATCTGCGGCGGTTTCCGTACCGAACTCAAGGCCAGTGAAGACTTCATCCACCTGCTGCGCAGCGCCGCCGAACATGGCATTTGCCTCGCGGGGTTGTGGAACGGTTCGTGGTTCCTCGGCCGCGCCGGGCTGTTGCAGGGTTACCGCTGCGCCATCCACCCCGAACATCGCCCGGCGCTGGCAGAAGTGTCCAAGGCCACCCACGTCACCAGCGAGCCCTATGTGATCGACCGCGATCGCCTGACGGCGTCGAGCCCGTCGGGCGCGTTCCATATGGCGCTGGACTGGATCAAGGGCCTGCATGACAAGGCCCTGGTCGAAGGCATCGAAGACATCCTGGCCTTCGAAGAATCGCGCTACCGGCGCATCAAGCCCACCGAAAACGTCAGCGTCAGCGCGCCCCTGCGTGAAGTGGTGAAGCTGATGGACGCCAACCTCGAAGAACCCCTGGAGCTGGACCAGTTGGCCGTCTACGCCGGCCGCTCGCGGCGCCAGTTGGAGCGCTTGTTCAAGGAACAACTGGGCACCACCCCGCAGCGCTACTACATGGAGCTGCGTGTAACCGAGGCGCGGCGGCTGTTGCAACACACCGAGTTGTCCCAGGTGGAGGTGCTGGTGGCCTGTGGGTTTGTGTCGCCGAGTCATTTCAGCAAGTGTTACAGCTCGTATTTCGGATATCGCCCCTCCAAGGAGAAGCGCTTGGTCAAGTAGAGTGGTGCCTGACTCAATATCTTTTCAAGGAAGACCCATGTCTCTCACACTTTTGGATCGTTATCGCGGCAGCTTGCTCGGCCTGGCGTGTGGCGATGCGGTTGGCACCACTGTCGAGTTCATGCCTCGCGGCACATTCCCACCGGTCACGGATATGGTGGGGGGAGGGCCGTTCAGCCTGAAGCCCGGCCAATGGACGGACGACACCTCAATGGCGCTGTGCCTGGCTGAAAGCCTACTGCGCAAAGGGGGGTTCGATGCGGCTGACCAGATGGGGCGCTACCTGAATTGGTGGAAGTGGGGCTACCTGAGCTCCACGGGTGATTGCTTCGACATCGGCATGACCGTGCGCACGGCGCTGGGGGCGTTTGAGAAAAACGGCGACCCGTTCGCAGGGTCAACCGACCCTTTTTCTGCGGGCAACGGTTCGATGATGCGCCTTGCACCGCTGGTGCTGTTTTGCTTCCCGGACCTGCATAGCGTCGACGACTTTTGCCGTCAGGGCTCCCGTACGACCCATGGCGCCCAGGAGGCAATCGAATGCTGCGTGGTGCTGGCGCGGGCAATGTGTAACGCCTTGAACGGGGCGGCCAAGGCGCACCTGCTCAGCGTCCCCTGTGCCGACCTGACTGCGCCAAACGTCGTGGCAATTGCCCAAGGGGCATATGCCAACAAGCCCCGCGAGCAGATCACCGGTTCCGGTTACGCCGTCGCCTCATTGGAGGCGGCGCTGTGGTGTGTGCAGCACACGGACAGCTTCGCCGATGCCGTGTTGGCGGCCGTGAACCTGGGTGACGACGCTGACACCACTGCCGCCATCGTTGGTCAGTTGGCGGGTGCGTTCTATGGCGTGCAAGGCATTCCGACGGGCTGGTTGGAGAAGCTATGCATGCGTGATGAAATTGAGGAAATCGCCGAGGCCATCTTCAACGCAGCGGCGGAAAAAACCATTGTTGAGTAAGCACTCCGCCCCCTTTGTGGTGAGGCGGTCTGCGTGGTTCAGAACCGATCCAGGCGATAAGGTGCCAACGGCTGTGTCGGCTTCGTACTCGCCAGCTCACCGACCCACTCCGCCGTCACCGCCGCCTGCGTCAACCCCAAATGCTGGTGCCCGAACGCAAGCAACACTTTCCCTTCGCACACCCGATCGATAATCGGAAGCGAGTCCGGCAGGGACGGCCGAAACCCCATCCACGTGGTTGCATCCCGTGCACTCAAGTCCTCGCGGAACAACCCTTTGCTCAACCGGTGCAACTGCCAGGCACGTGCCATGTTCGGCGGGGCCTTGAGGCCGGCGAACTCCACGGTGCCGGCCAGGCGCAGGCCGTCGCTCATGGGGGTCATGATGAATTTGCGTTCCAGGGAGGTGACGGCAAACGGCAGGCGATGCTGCTCGTGGGGGAGCATCAGGTGATAGCCGCGTTCCGTGTCCAGTGGCACTTGTTTGCCGGTGAGTGCGGCGGTGAGCGCGGCCGAGTGGGCGCCACAGGCGATCAGCACCTGGCTCGCCAACAAAGGGCCCTGGTCGGTCGTCAGGGAAACGCCGTCTCCTTCAACGCGCCCATCCAGTACCCGACGCTTGAGGAATTGCACGCCGCTGGCCTTGGCGGCCTGGACCAGTTCGCACACCACCTGATAAGGATCGAGAAAGTGCCCGGTGCCGGGAAAAAACAGCCCGCCCTGGATGTTGTCGCTCAATTGCGGTGCGGCTTGGCGTATGGCCTCGCCGGACCAGTAATCCACGGGCACCTGCTGTTGTTGCATGCGCTGTTGCAGGGCCTCCAGGGCGGGGCGTGAGTCGGCCTGTTCATACACCTGCAACGAGCCATCCTTGCGCAGCAACGTCGGGCGCCCAATGCTGTGCAGCAAGCGCTGCCATGCGCCCAGGCTGCCTTCGTTGAGCGCGCGGATCCCGGCGACCGTGCGCTGGTAGCTCGCCGGACGCAGGTTGAGCAGCAGGCGCAGGAACCAGGGCAGTGCGCGCGGCAGGTATTTCCAATCCAGGCGCAGCGGGCCCATGGGGTCCAGCAGCATGCCAGGCAAGCGCTTGAGGATCGACAGGTCGGCAATCGGGAACACCTGCTCGGTCGCCAGGTGCCCGGCGTTGCCATAGGAGGCACCCATGCCGGGATCCTGGGGGTCGACCACCAGCACGTGCCGACCTTGACGCGCCAGTTGCAGCGCGCAGGCGACGCCGATAATGCCGGCGCCAACCACTACGGTATCGGGTGCGGACATCGCCTATGCCTCTCTCTGGCCGTCGAGCAGGCGCCGCAACAGCAGCCGGTTGCCGTGCTGGAGCGCTTCAGGCAGCAACGCGTCGGGGAAGTCCTGATAACACACCGGCCGCAAGAAGCGCTGGATCGCCGCCGTGCCCACCGACGTGCTGCGCGAGTCCGAAGTGGCCGGAAAGGGGCCGCCGTGGACCATGGCATCACACACTTCCACGCCTGTCGGCCAGCCATTGACCAGCAAGCGACCGGCCTTGCGCTCCAGAACCGGCAGCAGGGCTTTGGCGCTTGGCAGATCGTCTTCGTCCAGATGCAGGGTGGCGGTCAGTTGGCCTTCCAGGTGTTCGGACACTTGGCGCACTTCTTCATTGTTGGCGCAGACGACTATCAGCGACGCCGCGCCGAAGACTTCCGCCTGCAGGTGTTGATTGGCCAGGAATGCTTGCGCCTGGGTCACAAACACATGGGCCTGGCCCTGGTTCGGGCCCATCGCCGGTAAACCCTGTGCGACAACCTTGGCGTGTTCGGTCAATGCGCTCACGCCGGAAGCGTAGGCACTGGCGATACCGGGGGTGAGCATGGTCTGCGCCGCGCAACTCGGCAGCAACTCACTGGTGGTGCGGATGAAGCGATCCAGGGCCGGCCCTTGCACCCCGATCACCAACCCTGGGTTCGTGCAGAACTGCCCGGCACCCTGGGTCAATGACGCCACGAAACCCTGGGCCAATGCTTCACCCCGGGCGGCCAGTGCGGCCGCAAACAGGTACACGGGGTTGATCGAACTCATTTCCGCATACACCGGGATCGGCTCGGGCCTGGCCTGCGCGGCCTGGGTCAAGGCAAGGCCACCGCTGCGCGAGCCGGTAAAGCCAACTGCCTTGATGCGTGGGTCGGTGACCAGCGCAATGCCGACTTCAGGGCCCGAACCGTACAGCAGCGAAAACACGCCGTCTGGCAGGCCACACGCCTTGACTGCCTGCGCTACCGCCCGGCCCACCAGTTCACTGGTGCCAGGGTGGGCACCATGGGCCTTGACCACCACCGGGCAACCGGCGGCCAGCGCGGAGGCAGTGTCGCCGCCGGCCACGGAGAAGGCCAGTGGGAAGTTGCTCGCACCAAACACCGCCACCGGGCCCAACGCGATGTGGCGCTGGCGCAGGTCGGGGCGCGGCAGGGGCTGGCGTTGCGGCTGTGCGGTGTCTACCCGAACATCCAGCCATTCCCCGGCGCGTACGGTGCGGGCGAAGGTCCGCAGTTGCCCGCAGGTGCGCCCGCGCTCGCCCTGGATACGTGGGCGGGGCAGGCCGGTTTCGGCGACGGCGCGGTCGATCAATTCATCGCCCAGCGCTTCGATGTGCGTGGCGATGGTTTCAAGGAACGTGGCGCGCGCCTCCGGCGATGTTTCGCGATACCCATCGAACGCCGCCCACGCCAGTGCGCACGCCTGTTCGACATGCTCGCCGTTGCCGCCCAGGTAAGCAGGCTCCAGCGGCGTTTGGGTGGCCGGATTGATGGCCCGGATTGCCTCGCGATTACCGGTAATGGCGTGCTGACCGATCAGCATCTTGCCCGTCAGAGTCATGGGGTCGTCCTGGAAAAAGAAGGTGGGCCGCTGCGAAAGCCGCAGCGGCGCGCAAGGCATCAAGCGACGTTCTGTTCCGCCGACCAGTTGGCGTACCACTGGCGGAACAGCGCGTATTGGTGTTCGGCGTAACGACGTTGCGCGTCGCTGAGCGCGTCGGTTTCATTGAAGTGCAGGGCGTAGCCTTTATCACCGTTGAGCACCATCAAATGCTTGTAATACAGCACCAGGTCGCAGCCCTCATCGAACGACGACAGCACCGCCAGCGCCGCTTCCAGCTCACGGGCCTGGCGACGGGCCTTGGCATCGCCCTTGGCGGCTTTTTTGCTCAGCGCGACCAGTTGCAATACTTCCCGAGGCAAGGCGTTACCAATGCCGGTAATGGCGCCGGTGGCGTTGCAGTTGACGAAACCGTGCACCACCTGGGTGTCGACGCCGACCATCAGGGTCACGTTATCGTCCTGGGAGGTGATGTGCTCTGCGGCGTAGCGCAGGTCGGCACCGCCGCCGAATTCCTTGAAACCGATCAGGTTCGGGTGTTCGCGACGCAGTTCGAAGAACAGGTCGGCGCGGGTGGCGAAGCCGTAGTAGGGGCTGTTGTAGATCACCGCTGGCAGGTTTGGCGCGGCCTTGAGGATCGCCGAGAAGTGCGCCTTCTGCGCGGTAGCGGAGGCACCACGGGACAGCACGCGCGGAATCACCATCAAGCCATGGGCGCCGACCTTGGCCGCGTGGGCAGCATGGGCCACGGCTTCGCGGCTGTTGACCGCGCCGGTGCCAACGATGGTCGGCACACCGGCAGCCACCAGGCGTGCCACGCCTTCCTGGCGCTCGGCCTCGGTGAGCAACGGCCAGTCGCCCATGGAACCGCAATACACCACGGCGCTCATGCCAATATCGATCAGCTCGCGGCCTTTGGCGACCAGGGCGTCGAAGTCGGGCTTGCGCTCAGGCGTGCACGGGGTCATCAGGGCGGGGATGCAGCCGGTGAAGATGTTGTCGCTCATTGTTCTAACTCCTTGGAACGTTCAGTACAAACAGGGAAGGGCTCAGATGCCCCAGGCAAAAGGGTCATGCTCGTCGATCAGCAAGGTGCTGTCGGCGGTCATGTAGGCGCTGCCAGTGATGAAGGGGCGGATGTGCTCGCCGTCCCATTCGTAGCGGCCTTCGAATTGGCTGCCGGTGATGCTGGCTTGGGTCCAGGTTTCACCCGGCTGGAGTTTTCCATCGGCGGCCAGGCAGGCCAGCTTGGCGCTGGTGCCGGTGCCGCAGGGCGAGCGGTCGTAGGCTTTGCCGGGGCACATCACGAAGTTGCGGCTGTCGGCGTGGTCGTCGTCGGCGAACAACTCGATGTGGTCGATCAGTGCACCGTCTGCACCGTGAATGCCTTGCTCTTCCAAAGCCTTGAGCATCGCCCAGGTGTAGTCGGTAAGCGCATCCACGTTGTCCATCTGCAAGCGTTGGCCATGGTCCGACACCAGGAAAAACCAGTTGCCGCCCCAGGCGATATCGCCGTAGGCCACGCCATGCCCCGGCACTTCCACCGGCACCTGCTGGCGCAGGCGATAGGCGGGCACATTGCGCAGGGTTACGCTGCCGTCTTCGTGCAGCGTGGCCGCCACCGGGCCAACGGGCGTGTCGATCGTGTGCACGCCGGGCTGGATACGGCCCAGGTGGTGCAGCGACGCAACCAGGCCGATGGTGCCGTGGCCGCACATGCCGAGGTAACCGGCGTTGTTGAAGAAGATCACGCCACAGATCGCACCTGGCGTAACGGGTTCGCAATACAGCGCGCCCACCAGTACATCATTGCCACGCGGTTCCAGCAGGCAGGCGCGGCGCCATTGATCATGCTCAGTGCGCAGGCTGTGCAGTTGATCGGCAATCGTGGCGCCGTTCAGCGCCGGGAAACCGCTCATGACCAGGCGCGTCGGTTCGCCGCCGGTGTGGGAGTCGATCACATGCAGTCGCTTCATAAAAGGCTCCTGAATCAGTAAGTCGCGGGTGTCAGCGGCGCGTGAGGTTCGTCGACCGCTTCGCTTTCATCGGCTTCGTGTTCCAGCCGTACCAGGTGAGCAGGCACGCCAGTGGCTGCGCCCCAGTAGTAAATGCCGAGTGCGCAAGCGGCGACGACAATCGTGTCAAGCGGGTGGCTGATCACGCCGATGCCACCAAAACTGCCGAGCTTGGACAGCAGGATGGTCACCGCGTAGAAGCCGATCAGCCAGGCAGACGAGCGCACTTGCTGCTTGAGGTTGATGTGTGCGGTCGGCACCCAGCGTGCGCACAGCAGGTACACCACGAACATCAGGATCTGCAGGCCGAGCAGCCAGGACACCGTGCCCCAGCCAGACCAGTACACGATCAGCGCGGCGATGATGAACGACAGCGGGCCCAGCACCGCCATGCCCTTGACCCGGAACGGGCGCGCCATCTGTGGTGCGTTGCGGCGCAGTGCGGCGACGGTGACCGGGGCGACGGCGTAGCTGAGGATCAGCGCCGCCGACACCACGTTGATCAGTGCTTCCCAGGACGGGAACGGCAGGGTCCAGAACACCGACAGGCCAAAGGTCAGCCACAGCGCGGGCCGTGGAATGCCGGACTTCTCATCGATACGCGTGAAAATCTTGAAGAACGTGCCGGTCTGCGCCCAGCCATACACCACACGGGGCGTGGCATTCATGTAGATATTGCCGCAGCCGCTGGGGGAGATCACCGCGTCGGCCACCACCAGGTACGCCAGCCAGCCCACGCCCAGCGCCAGGGCGATATCGCGGTAGGGCAGCGCGAGTTCCTTGCTGATCCCGGCCCAGCCATTGGCGAGCATTTCCGTGGGCACGCCACCAAGGAAGGCGGTCTGAAGCAGCACGTAGATGGCCGTCGACAGCAGCACCGAGAGGATCAGCGCAATCGGAATCGTACGTTGCGGGTTCTTCACTTCGCTGGCCACCGAGATGATCGGCGTCAGCCCCAGGTAGGCAAAAATCACCCCGCCGGCCGACACCGCCATCTCGATGCCCGACAGCCCAAACGGCGCGAAACCCTGCACCTGGAAGTTCGCCGGTTTGAAGAAGGTGAACAGCACGCCGATCACCAGCAACGGCACGATGAACTTGAACACGCTCACCAGATTGTTGGCGATGGCGAAGGTTTTGACACTGCGGTAATTGAGGATAAAGAACAGGCACAGCAGGGCGAACTGCACCAGCCAGCCGAGGGTGGTCGGGTCACTGGAGCCGGCTTTGGTCAGCTCGGGAAACCATGCCGCGGCGTATTGGCGCGAGGCGACCACTTCAATGGCCACCAGGCTGGAAAACGCGATCAGCGTGATAAAGCCCATCAGGTAGCCCAGCAGCGGACCGTGGGAGTAGACCGGGTAACGCACCACGCCGCCGGCACGCGGCAATGCGGCGCCCAGTTCGCAGTACACAATGCCCAGCAGCAGTACCGCGAAACCACCGATGAGCCAGGAAATAATGCCCGCCGGGCCTGCGATTGCGGATACGTGGCTGGCTGCGAACAACCAGCCCGAACCAAAGATGGCACCCAACCCGATAAAGGTCAGGTCCATCAGGGAAAGCTGTTTCTTGAACTTGCCTTGAGCTGACATAGCGTCGCCTTCTTGTGAGTTATTGGATAGGCATGCAGTGGCCATACAGTGAACTCATGAACGGCGGCGCGATTGATGTTTTTTGCTGGCATCGATGACGAAATCAGCACAGTTTTGGTGGCTCGACAGGGCGCCGGGCATCGTGCAATCTGCTACCCGTCCAGGCCAACAATGGGGATCAATCGTCATGATGCAGAGCGCGTTTGCGAGCCTTTGCCAAGGGAGCAACCCCAAAGACATCGAACAGTTATTAGGCAGTGTCGCGCAGCTATTGCCGATGCTCGACGTGATCCCCAATGCGGCGATTTTCATCAAGGACACCCAGGCCCGCTATGTGCTCGCCAACCGCACCCTGGTGCAGCGCTGCGGCCTCAAGCAGCTGCAACCGCTGCTGGGCAAGACCAGTGCCGAAGTCTTTCCTGCGCAACTGGGGCCGGGCTACACCGAGCAGGACCGGCGCGTGCTGGAGCAGGGCTTTGTGCTGGAAGATCAGTTGGAACTGCACCTGTACGGCACCCGCGAACCCGGCTGGTGTTTGACCCACAAGTGGCCGCTGTACAGCCATTCGGGCGCGATCATTGGCCTGGCCGGTATCTCGGTCGACCTGCAAACCGCCAGCGAAAGCCACCCGGCTTACCAACGCCTGGCCGCCGTGGACGCGCACATCCGCGCGCACTTCAACCGCCGTGTCACCCTGGGTGAACTGACGCGCATTGCCGGGATTTCCGTGGCGCAACTGGAGCGTTATTGCAAGCGCGTATTCCACCTCACGCCCCGGCAGATGATCCAGAAAGTGCGGCTGGAGCATGCCCACCGCTTGCTCCACACCGACCTGCCGATCACCGAGGTAGCGCTGCAGTGCGGGTACACCGACCACAGCGCCTTCACCCGGCAGTTCAAGGCGTCGACGGGGTTTACGCCGAGGCAGTATCGCGACACCCACTGACGATCACCGCCTACAGTGGGCGATGCCCAGCCATCGCCTCATCGCAATGCAACGAATGGCCCGCACAAGCCTCATATGTTCACGAGCAATGCTTCACGACGACAGGTACCAAGCTTATGACGGCGGCTGAAAACAACCATGTGAACTGGCTGGTGGAACAATCGATGCTGCACGCGGCACGCCAGCGGGCCAAGCTCTATTCGGGCCAGGGCCGGTTGTGGCAGCAGCCTTACGCGCAGACCCGGCCCCGTGATGCTTCGGCGCTGTCGTCGGTGTGGTTCACCGCCTACCCGGCCTCGATCGTGACCCGCGAAGGCGGCACGGTGTTGGAGGCGCTGGGCGATGAGGCGCTGTGGCACGCCTTGTCGAAGATCGGCATCCAGGGCATCCACAACGGCCCGCTGAAGAAGTCCGGCGGCCTGAGCGGCATGCAGCACACGCCGACCATCGACGGCAATTTCGACCGCATCAGCTTCGAGATCGACCCGCAGCTGGGCACCGAGGCACAGTTGCAGGCGTTGACACGCATGGCGGCGGCGCACAACGCGGTGATCATCGACGATGTGATCCCGTCCCACACCGGCAAGGGCGCGGACTTCCGCCTGGCCGAGATGGCGTACGAGGACTATCCCGGCCTTTACCACATGGTGGAAATCCGCGAAGAAGACTGGCCGTTGCTGCCCGACGTCGCCGAGGGCCGCGACGCGCAGAACCTCAGCCCGGCGCAGGTCGATGCATTGCGCGACAAACACTACATCGTCGGCCAGTTGCAACGGGTGATCTTCTTCGAACCCGGCGTCAAGGAAACCGACTGGAGCGCGACGGACGTAGTGCTGGGCGTGGACGGCAAGCCGCGCCGCTGGGTGTACCTGCATTATTTCAAGGAAGGCCAGCCGTCGTTGAATTGGCTGGACCCGACCTTCGCCGCGCAGCAGATGATCATTGGCGATGCGCTGCATGCCATCGACGTGATGGGCGCGAAGATCCTGCGCCTGGACGCCAATGGTTTCCTCGGCGTGGAGCGCAAGCTGGACGGTACGGCCTGGTCCGAGAGCCATCCGCTGTCGATCACCGGCAACCAGTTGCTGGGTGGGGCGATTCGCAAGGCGGGCGGTTTCAGCTTCCAGGAGTTGAACCTCACCGTGGATGACATCGCGTCCATGTCACACGGCGGTGCTGACCTGTCCTACGACTTCATCACCCGCCCTGCGTACCAGCACGCGTTGCTGATGGGCGATGCCGAGTTCCTGCGCCTGATGCTGCGTGAAATGCACCGCCAGGGCATCGACCCCGGCTCGCTGATCCACGCGTTGCAAAACCACGATGAACTGACCCTCGAACTGGTGCACTTCTGGACCTTGCATGCCCACGACACCTTCCTGTACCAGGGCCAGACCTTTCCCGGCAACATCCTGCGCGAGCACATCCGCGAGCAGATGTACGAACGCCTGGCGGGCGAGCATGCGCCGTACAACCTCAAGTTCGTGACCAACGGCGTGTCCTGCACCACGGCCAGTATCATCACGGCCGCCCTGGGCATTCGGGACCTGGACGCGATCACCCCCGCGGACATCCAGCAGATTCGCCAGATCCACTTGCTGCTGGTGATGTACAACGCCATGCAGCCAGGGGTGTTTGCCTTGTCAGGCTGGGACCTGGTGGGCGCGCTGCCGCTGGCGGCCGAAGAGGTCGAACACTTGATGCAGGATGGCGACACGCGCTGGATTCATCGCGGCGCCTATGACCTGGTGGACCTGAACCCGGACGCCGAATTATCCGCCGGCCATATGCCGCGCTCGAAAAGCCTGTATGGCAGCCTCAACAGCCAATTACAGGACCCCGAGTCATTTGCCTCGCAACTGCAGAAAATTCTCGCGGTACGCCGTGCCTACGACATTGCCGCCAGCCGCCAGATTCAAGTGCCGGAAGTGCAAAACCCAGGGCTGCTGGTGATGGTCCATGAATTGCCCGCCGGCAAAGGCATACAAATCACCGCGCTGAACTTCGGCGCCACGCCGATCACCGAGACCCTGAACCTGCCGGATATCGCGGCGGGGATGGTGGTGGACATCATCAATGAACGGGTCGAGGGTGACCTGACGGCAGACGGCGAGTTCACCATCACGCTGGATGCGTATGAAGGGTTGGCGCTGAGGGTCGTCAGCAGCGCTCCGATCTGACCCCGCCGGAACTCGGTCACCTTGCGCCTGGCAGTGCAAAGTAACCGGGTGACTCCGTGCAAGGCGCTTGCGAAGGGTTGTCGCAAGCCTGCGGCAGGCTGCGCCTGGAGCGGGCCATGAACCACTCCAGCACGAGGTATTCCGGCAAGCCGCAGCGCCAGTAACGCTCACCGTGGCTGGCCAGGTTCACCCGTTCGCTGTCGGCAGGCCGGCCATAGATAAACACGTTCGCGATGGCGTAGGCGTCAAACGCCGACCCGCCCATGTCGGGCCTGCGCACCATGTGATCGGCGGCCAACAGCACATCGAAACGCCTCAGCCCGGCACGGCTCAATTGCCGGCCCTCCCGGTCGCTGCTGGCGGTGGCGATACAGTGATAGCCCATGCGGTTGAGCATTTTTTCGATCTGCATGACATGGGCATGAAGGGAATCCACGATGAGGATCCGCAGGTGTTTGTCGATCATGGCGGGGTACCTGTCAGCTGTGCGCCGGGCGCATTCCACAGAGGGGTAGGGAAGGGGCCAGCGTATCGCTGTCAGGCACGGGATGATTTAAGACGGGTCTGAAAAAAACAGGCAGGCGGGCGAACATCCGGATGCGAGATGCCGCCTGCCTGCACGTGTGGGTGATCAGTAGCGCTGCGGCACAATGAGTTCCGGCGGCGTCGGGCTGCGCGAATAGTCTTCCTGCCTGACGCGCTGCGGCAACTCGATCACCGGCAGCTCGACCTCTTTATACGGCATCTGCCCGAGCAAATGGTGGATGCAGTTGAGGCGGGCCTTCTTCTTGTCATCGGCTTGCACCACCCACCACGGCGCCTCGGCGATGTGGGTGCGTTCGAGCATGATTTCCTTGGCCTTGGTATAGGCTTCCCAGCGCCGACGAGACTCCAGGTCCATGGGGCTGAGTTTCCATTGCTTGAGCGGGTCGTGAATGCGGCTGAGAAAACGCAGGTGCTGTTCCTGGTCGGAAATCGAAAACCAGTACTTGATCAGTTGAATACCGGAGCGGGCGAGCATCCTTTCGAACTCCGGCACCGTGCGGAAGAACTCTTCGTACTGGTCCTCGTTGCAAAACCCCATGACCTGCTCGACACCGGCGCGGTTGTACCAACTGCGGTCGAACAGCACGATTTCACCGGCGGCCGGCAGGTGCGAGACGTAGCGCTGGAAATACCATTGGGTCTGCTCGCGGTCATTCGGCGCGGGCAGGGCGGCAACGCGGCAGACCCTGGGGTTCAGGCGCTGGGTAATGCGCTTGATCACACCGCCCTTGCCGGCGGCATCACGCCCTTCGAACAGGATCACCACCTTGTGGCCGGTCTTGACCACCCAGCTTTGCAACTTCACCAATTCGCCCTGCAGGCGGAACAGTTCGCTGAAATACACCCGCCGTGCGGCCTTTTCGCTGCTTTCTCCTACGTGCTCGTCAAACAGCGCGTTCAGGTCATGCCCGTCTTCGGATAATTCCAGTTCCAGTTCTTCGTCACTGTGATCCAGCAACTCACGGTGGATGCGCTGCATCAAGGTGTCTTCTATTGAGGACATGGGCGGAACTCGCGTGGTGGGAGATGGCAAAGTCTTAGTCGCATTTTGTTACTAACCAATGACATCAAATCGCGCGATTGCGGTGGGAGAGGGGGACAACAAGGCGTTTTGCCATTCCACGTTCATAAAACCGTAACAAGATTGTTGCAGAGTTCCCGAGCCCGTAATTCACAAGGATTTTCCTGAATGAAACGTCTGATGAAGTCTGCTGCACTCGCCGTTGCGGTTTCTCTCAGTGCCACCTCGGTGTTTGCTGCCGAAAGCATCCGCCTGACCGGTTCCGGTGCGAGTTTCCCAGCCCCGATCTACCTCACCTGGTTCAAGGATTTCAGCAAGAAAACCGAGGGTGTCACCGTTGATTACCAATCCAAAGGTAGCGGTGCGGGTGTACAGGACTTCCTGAACAAAACCGTCGACTTCGCCGCCAGCGACTCGGCCATGAAAGACGAAGACATCGCCAAGGTTGCCGAAGGCGCGCAACTGCTGCCGATGACTGCCGGTGAAATCGTGTTGGCGTTCAACCTGCCGGGCAATCCTAAAGAGCTCAAGTTGCCTCGCGATGTGTACTCCAACATCTTCCTGGGCAAAATCACCAAGTGGAACGATCCGAAGATCGCTGCCGCCAACCCAGGCCTGAAACTGCCAGACATGCCGATCACCGTCGTCGTACGTGCAGACTCCAGCGGCACCACCGCTGTGTTCACCAAGCACTTGGCTGCGATCAACCCTGAGTTCCAGAAAGACCTGGGCGAAGGTAACACCGTCAACTGGCCCGCCAGCGACAAGTTCATCAAATCGCCGAAGAACGATGGTGTGACCGCCACTGTGCGCCAGACCCCAGGCGCGATCGGCTACATCGAATACGGCTTCGCCAAACTGGCCAAGGTTGACTTTGCCCAGTTGCAGAACAAGGCCGGCAAGTACGTGGTACCGAACGCCGAAAGCGGCGCCGAAGCCCTGGCCGCGGTGAAAATGCCGGAAAGCCTGGTGGCCTGGCTGCCGGACCCGGATGGCGCCAAGTCCTACCCGATCACGTCCTACACCTGGATGATCTTCCGCAAGGACAACGGCAACCCAGCCAAAGCCAAAGCCATGCGTGAAATGGTCGAGTACAGCTTGACCGAAGGTCAGAAAATCGCCGATTCGATGGGCTACATCCCACTGCCGCCATCGGTTGTCGACCAGGTTCGCAAAGCTTCCGCCAACATCCAGTAAGGCTCGCCAGGCCGCTTCCGGCATGGGCTGTCAGCCATGCCGGAAGCGTTCCCCCCTTGTTCCGGAATTAGCCAATGAACACACCTTTTGTCGTACCGGTTAACCCGGATTCTGCGTGCCAGCCGCCGTCCACGAAGGACTTTGTGGTTGACCGCACCTTCCGTGCACTTGCACGCATAGGCGTAGTGCTGGTGCTGGCGCTGGTTTTCGCGCTGGTCTTCGAAGTAGGGCGCAAGGCACTTCCCGGCATGGAAAAGCATGGCTTTGACGTGCTGTTCGGCAGTGTCTGGGACGTTAACCAAGGCAAGTACGGGATTCTGCCCGCGATTTGGGGCACGCTGTACAGCGCCCTGATTGCGTTGCTGATCGCAGGCTTTTTTGGCGTCAGCATGGCTATTTTCCTCACCCAGGATTTCCTGCCAGCAAAACTCGCGGCGGTGTTTCGCACCATCGTCGAATTGCTCGCAGCCATCCCCAGCGTAGTCTACGGCCTCTGGGGCATTTATGTGGTTATCCCGGCCATCCGCCCGCTCACCGCGTGGCTGAACAGCGAACTCGGCTGGATTCCTTTTTTCGGCACGTCCCTCAGCGGGCCGGGCCTGTTACCAGCTGCACTGGTGCTGGCCATCATGATTCTGCCGACCATTGCTGCCGTGTCCCAGGACGCCCTCACGGGTGTCCCGATGAAAACCAAGCAAGCCGCCTACGGCATGGGCACCACTCACTGGGAAGCGATTCTCAAGGTCATGGTGCCGTCTGCCGCCACCGGCATCTTCGGATCGCTGGTGCTGGGCCTGGGCCGCGCCTTGGGTGAAACCATGGCCCTGGCCATGCTGGTGGGTAACGCCAACAACATTTCCCTCTCGCTGTTCGCCCCGGCCAATACCCTGGCGGCCTTGTTGGCGCTGAACTTCCCCGAAGCCGGCCCGAACGAGATCGAAGTGTTGATGTACGCCGCACTGGTGCTGATGTTCATCACGCTGCTGGTGAACATCATCGGTTCGATGATCATGGTCTACGCCCAGCGGGGTACCAAGTAATGACTGACCTCTCGTCTCCAATCACCGCCATGCCAAGCCTGCAGCGCCGGTTTGAAGGGCGTGCCCTGCGCAGCCTGGTGCTGACCACCCTGGTGTGGTTCGGCGCGCTGCTGGCCAGTGTGCCGCTGATTTCCGTGCTCTACATGCTGATCACCCGTGGCGGCGCGCGCCTGAGCCTGGAAGTGTTCACCGAGCTGCCACCCACCGGCTTCGAGACCGGCGGTGGCTTCGGCAACGCCATGGCCGGCACCTTCGTGATGGTCGGTATTGCCGCCGCCATCGCTGTGCCGGTCGGCATCCTGGCGGCGATTTTCCTCGCGGAACTGGGCCCGGACAGCAAGCTGGCGAACGCTTCGCGCTTTGCCGCCAAGATGCTCACCGGCTTGCCCTCGATCCTGGCCGGCGTGTTCGCCTACGCCCTGGTGGTCATGACCACCGGCACGTACTCGGCACCCGCCGGTGGCGTGGCGCTGGCTGTACTGATGTTGCCTATCGTGGTGCTGACGGCTGAAGAGTCGATGAAGATGGTGCCCAAGATCATGAAGGACGCGGCCTATGGCATGGGCTGCACCCGTTCGCAGGTGATCTGGAAAATCGTCTTGCCCACCGGCATGCCCGCGATCCTGACGGGCGTCATGCTCGCCGTGGCACGCGCCGCCGGCGAAACCGCGCCGCTATTGTTCACCGCGCTGTTCAGTAACTACTGGATCTACCACGACGGCAGCCTGGCGGTCATGAATCCGACGGCGTCGCTTGCCGTGTTGATTTACAACTTCTCCGGCATGCCTTTCGACAACCAGCTCGAGCTCGCCTGGGCGGCCTCGTTGGTGCTGGTAATGATCGTGCTGGTTGTGAATATCGTGAGCCGTATTTTCGGCAAGCCCAAGTACTAAGAACGGGAGCACCTGAATTTTGAACATGTCATCTGCGCAAGTAGCCGCTCCGTTTATCACCCAGTCGCCTGTGGTCATGGACTGCAAGCTGGACAAGATTTTCTACGGCAACTTCATGGCGGTGCGTGACAGCCATGTGCCGATCGAAAAGAACAAAATCACCGGCTTCATCGGCCCCTCCGGCTGCGGCAAATCCACCGTGCTGCGCAGCCTCAACCGCATGAACGACCTGGTGAAGGGCTTCCGTTTCGAAGGCCATGTGCACTTCCTCGGCCAGGACGTCTACGGCAAGGGCGTTGACCCTGTGGTCGTGCGCCGTTACATCGGCATGGTGTTCCAACAGCCGAACCCGTTCTCGATGAGTATCTTTGACAATGTGGCCTTTGGCCTGCGCCTGAACCGCTACAAGGGCGACCTCGGCGATCGCGTCAAGCACGCCCTGCAAGGCGCGGCGCTGTGGGATGAGGTCAAGGACAAGCTCAAGGTCAGCGGCCTGTCGCTCTCTGGCGGCCAGCAGCAACGCCTGTGCATTGCCCGTGCTATCGCCACCGAGCCGGAAGTGCTGTTGCTGGACGAACCTTGCTCGGCACTGGACCCGATTGCCACGCGCCGGGTCGAGGAACTGATGGTCGAGCTGAAAAAGGACTACACCATCGCCCTGGTGACGCACAACATGCAGCAGGCGATTCGTGTGGCCGATACCACCGCGTTTTTCTCGGTGGACATCTCCCAGGGCACCCGCACCGGCTACCTGGTGGAAATGGGCGCGACCACCCAGATCTTCGAAAACCCGCGCGAACAAATGACCGGGGACTACATCAGCGGCAAATTCAGCTGATCCGCCTTCCACCGTTTTCAGGATTGCCAATGACTGCAACACGTCGTCTTGATTTGCTCGCGATCGAACGCGCACTGCGTGAGGTACAGGGCCGTTTTGCCCAGCTCAGCCGGGACTTCACCGAGCCACGCGACCCACTGACAGACGAAGTGCTGCAGAATGTACTTGAAGGCTATGCCCTGATTGACGACTATGTGGCGCGCGGTGTCGACCTGTTCGACCTCCAGCAGTTGAACCTGATGCTGGAGATCAATGCCACCGTACTCTGCGGCACAGACCCGGTACGCAGGCGGGAATATGCCCAGCACCTGGCTGCCACCGAAGTGCATTTTTTCAACAATGTCGAGGGCGGCATCAAGGACCTGTACAACTGGTACTGCAAGCACCATAACGAATCAGTGTGGAAGCGCGCCGCCGGTGTCTATGTGCGGGTCCTCAGCAAGCCGCAGTTGTTCATTGAAGGCAACCACCGCAGTGGGTCGTTGATCGTCAGTTACCTGCTGATGCGCGAGGGGTTGGCGCCTTTCGTGTTGACGCTGGACAACGCCGAGGGCTATTTCAACCCGTCCTCGGTCATACGCAACTCGGCCAAGCACGGCGTCATGGCGTTGTACGAATTGCCCAAGATCAAGAAAAAATATGCGGCGTTCCTGGAAGATAAGGCCCCTGACCCCATGGGTTTTTTCCTCCGCGACGCACCAGCGCCCGCCTACCAGGGGGGCCAATGATGGGAAGGTTTTCAGTGCTCGACACAATCACGCGTGTGTTCAAGTGTCAGCGCATTCGTATTTCATTCGATATCGATGACACGTTGGCCTGCCAACTGCACCACAGCGCGACCGAACACAGCCGCTTGCCGGCCTGTGTGCACCGTTGGCTGGGTGAGCCGCTGCGCAGCGGCACCCGCTCCCTGACCCGCGAACTGCGTCGCCAGGGCTGCAGTGTCTGGGTCTACACCTCGTCCGGTCGCACCCCGTCCTACATCCGTCGCTGGTTGCTGTTGTATGGCATCCACGTCGATGGCGTGGTCAACAGCGTGCGGCATAACCAGGCCCTCGCCGAGCGTGGGCTGACCAGCACGCCGTCGAAATTCCCACCGGCCTTCGACATTGACCTGCATGTCGATGACTCCGAGGGTGTGCAGCTTGAAGGCGTCGATCACGGTTTTCGCGTGGTAGTGGTGGACCCGCAAGACGAGCAATGGGCACAGCGTGTGCTGGATGCCGTCGCACAGGTCCAGGCACAGCTTGCACGCCAGCAACCGCAGCGCCACAGGGTGCCGGTGCGGGCTTATCCGGGGCTGACGTTGAACGGTTGAGCGCAATAGCAGGCATCCAGCAAAAGGGGCGACTGATTGATCGGTCGCCCCTTTTTTTGCCTACTTGGCGCTCAAAGCGCCCAGGAACTCGGTATGCCGCAGTGCCTGGGAAAACATTGGCAAGGTGAAGTTCTCGGCAGCCTTTTGCTGCTCCTCGGTGAAGGTCGCCGTGCAGTCGGTCAAGGTCACGACGTTGTAACCCTTCTCGTAGCCAGAGCGCACGGTGCCCTCGACACAGCAGTTGGTCAGAAACCCTGCCACCACCAGGTTGTGGATCCCGTTGTTGCGCAGCACCAGGTCCAGTCCCGTGGTCGCAAACCCATCCAGCCCGCGCTTGCCTTCCACGACGATGTCGCCGGTTTCACGCGTAATTGCATCGGTGATCTCGGCCCCCCAACTGCCTGCGCGAAACGCGCTGCCGTCGGCAACGCCTTTGAGAATCCCATAGTCACGCGTGGTCAGTTCGGGGTAGCCATCGGCGAACTGGATCGGCAGGTGAATGATCTTGACGCCCAACTTGCGCGCCTGTTGCACCGTGGTCGCGGTGTTGGCCAGCATGTCGGACTGATGCATCACCTCTTTGACGGCGTCATGGAACACGCCCCCTGGTGTGGTGAAGTCGTTCTGGAACTCGATCAGGACAAGGGCGGTGGCGTTTGGATTCATGTCGGGTCTCCGATAGGGGGGATCATTGCGGGGTTTGGGCGTCTCGCTCCAGCATAGACGGGCTACAGCAGGGGTTCGACAGGCAATCCCTCTAGATCATGGCGTGTGGCCATTAGATTGGAATAAGGGTTATTACCAAACGTCAGTAGCCAAACATTACGTGTTCGCAGAGCATGAGTCGACGCCCGATCCTGTTGTAAGCGAATCGCGGCGCAGGGAACAACATACACGCCGGAAAAAGGAATCTCCGCATGGAACAAGACCAGATCAATGTGCTTTGGAGTTTGTTCGGTTTTATCGGCCAGAAGTGGGGCACCGCCGCCGATTGCCAAATGCCACAGCAGCAGTTTCAGCAAGCGCTGCAATGGCAAATGCAACGCGACCCCGCTTACCTGGGTTATTACCGGCAAACCATTGCCGAATACCAAGCGCTTCTCCAGCAATACCACACACCTACCTTTGCCCTGGCGGCGCTGATCAATCAAAACCCTTATTCATCCAGCAATCCTTCGCCGGTGGCCAACTACGTGCTGCTTGAATTCATGCGCTGGAATATCGCATTTGGAGGCTTCAAAACGTTCGGCTACATGAACTACAACGGCTGGATGGGCGGCGGGTCGTTTCTGAATAAACCACCACCTTATCGCGCGCTTAACATTCAAGCGCAGACCCAACCAGTGGGAGGCGATCATGGCCAAGGTGCGTAATGAATCAGCCAACATCGTGATCGTCGGCTCCGGCGTGGCTGGCAGCCTGATGGCAAGCCGGTTTGCAAACCACCCGGGCGTGGTCATTTTAGAAACCGGGCCAAGCATTCCCATGGGCGATCCCGGTTGGTGGTTTCATCATGTTGCACGAGGTGGCGGTACCGGCAATACCCCCTATGCCGCCTTTTACGACCAGGCGGCAGACTTCGATGCCACCGGAGCCAACCCCTGGAATATCCAGGGTGGGCGAATATTCGGCGCCGGCGGCACCATGCTGCATTGGGGGGGCTGGGTACCGCGCTTCAAACCTGAAGATTTTGCGCTTTACAGCAATACCGGGCAGGGCATCGATTGGCCATTTGGCTACGATCAGTTGGAACCGTTCTACAACCAGGCCGAGCGGTACTTGGGCGCCAGTGGTGACTCCAGCGACAATAATCCGCCCCGCAGCCAACCCTATCCCTATGGCGCAGCGCCTTATCCGATTTCGGCAGGGCCATTCATTCAGGCGTTTGCTCGCGTTCGCCCAGCCATAGGATTTGGGCATTTACCGGTGGCGCGCTATGGGCAGGCCAATGGAATGGGTGGCCCATGCCGCACCACAGGTACCTGCGACTACTGCCCGGTAGCGGGCCGTTTCACAGGTGACCAGCCGCTGGCCCTGCTGGCCGACAACCCCAACGTGAGCCTGCGCCTCGGAGCGGCTGTTACGGCGATCCGCATGGTCAACCGGCAACAGGTGGCGGGTGTTACCTACACAGATATGAACACGGGTGACACCGTGCTGTTGGACGCCCAGAACGTAATCCTGTGCAACGGCGCGTTTGAGATTCCCAAGTTGCTCCAGGCGTCCACATCGACTTACTGGCCCAAGGGGATCGGTAACGACCGCGATCTGGTTGGCCGTTTTGTCAGTGCGACTCAATTTTTTTATGCCTCAGGTACTGCGCCCAACCCCCAGAAGTTTGAGGAAGAGTTGGGGTTCCCCAGCCTGTGTTCACGGACCTTCGACGCACCTCAGTATCAGAAAGACGGCAAGTTTTTCATATCGATGAACTATGAAACGCCCAATATCGATGTGGGCCTGATGATGGCTCAGGGCTATAGCGCCAGCCAGATTCGCGACGCTTGCACCGCGCCCGCCAAGTATCAACTGTATGGCAACCTGTCGGCGATCCCGCAGTTCAACAACCGGGTCTCCTGTGCAGTGGGTACTACCCGTTTCGGGTTGCCGCGCACCTCAATCTACACGCCTGACCCGTTGTTTGATCCCCTGAAAGCACAGATCTACGTGGATAAACTCAAGACCGTCCTGGCGCAAATGGGTTGCACCGATGTGGGGTGGGGCACTTACCCCCAACGGGGCGATCATGTGGCCTGCACCACGCGGATGGCCAACGACCCCAACCTGGGGGTGGTTAACCCTCAGTTGCAAGTGTTTGGCGTGGATAACCTTTACATCGTCAGCAACAGTGTCATGCCCACGCTGCCTGCGGCCAATCCAACGCTGACCCTGGTGGCTTTGGCGATGAAGGCAATGGGCAGCGACACTGCGCTGGCACGCTTGGCAAAATCGGCTTGATCGAAAGGAGTCTGAGCATGTGGCAGTTCCAGAGCATCAATAACCCGTCTGGCGCGGCGCTGTGGTTCAGCGACGGCGAGCCGTTGAGTGTGATTCGCGGAGGTAAAGGTGTATCCAGCCGCTTGATCGTGGAGGGGCAGGGCTTTCTTGACGTGACCGACTTCCAGAATGGCTTTCCGAATGGGCCGGTCATGGATTTCGTCAACCTCAATGGCCAGGTCGTCGACTACACACCCAGCCCCAGCGTCGATCTCACGCTGAGCCTGCCTGGAAATGGCGTATTCAGCGTCACCCAGGCCAGCAAGGGCATCACGTTGTCGGGTCAGTTGAAACCCTTGCCGGATATTGCCGCAGCCGACGTCGCATATTTCAACCAATTGATCGCGGACAACTACGTTCCTTATCAGAACATTCCCGATGCGCCTGGCAAAACCACCGCGCAGATAACGGCGCTGGGGCTGCAACTGTTTCCGTTCACGCCTTATAGCTTCCAGCTCGCGATGGCCGTGTATGACTGGACGACGGCGTCTTTTACCCGCCTGGTGCTAATGAAAATATTTGAATACACCAGCGTCGGTACCGCGCCTTATCCGCTTGATCAAGCGAGCATCGCCGAGGCGATCTGGGCGTCCAACTGGGGGACTTATACGCCTCAAAATGTGGACTACATGAGGTCGTTCTTGATGGTGCCAGCCAACTCCCTGCAAAACGTCGAGAGCCAGTTGGCGCAAGTCGCCACTGCCTTGCAAACGTTCAGTGCGGTCGAAAACCGCCTGCTGTGTGCTGCGTTCCAGTCCTTGCCACGCACCAGTATTGTGAGCGAGCCCCAGTTGTTCAGCGGGCAAGTCGATATTGCTCAGTTGGGCACCGAACATTTCGGTATTGAGTTCCAGCAATGCCCACTTAACGAGGGGCCCGTGGGCACGCCTTTGCAGATCCCGTTGGAAGCCGCATTGGGCACGTATATCCAGGTCGGCCAGGTCATCACCACCAAGATGGTCTGGAGTTTCGGCAGTTCGCTGACGGAAGCGATGCAGTACCAGAACGGCATCATTCTGATCGCGAACCCGCCGAATAATGCCTGGGTCTGGGATACGGTCAGTTACATCACCGCGCTGTCGGATGACCCTAACAAAATTGAATACACCTTCGCCCCGGGCAGCTCGTTTGAAGTGCTGGCTGTTGCGCAGGCGACCGTGCAGGGCAAAGAGGTCTGGAGTATTACCTTGCAACCACTGGCTTGACCTGGGGCCGTGTCTTTTCACCATTCGTCTAATGCTGGGCACTCCGGCTGCCGTGACGCCTCTGACTAGTAAGCGCGGATAACCCGAGCGTCTGAGTGGAGAGCCAGTATGGACATCAATGAAAACGCCCCAGGGAACATTTCACAGCAGGCCGTGACCCGCGGCACGGACAACGAGACCGGGCATGATCCAAAGCGTGACGAGGATAATATCCCGCTCCCGTCGGACGACGAGGCGCCACTCGAAGAAGACATGTCGGACGTGGATGCTGCCGACTCGGTCGCGAGCGAGCATCCCGACAACTGATAAGCCTGTGGACACAAAAATCCCGACCTTGACGTCGGGATTTTTGTGTCCACAGGGCGGCTGCTCTTCAGCGTACAGCGACGGCGGCCTCCGGCGGCTCAGTCATCCACGGTAAACGTCACCCAGCCAGGGCCATCGACTGATTTTTCGATCTCGGCGATCACACCGCCGACCGACGTACCGTCCGGCAAGTTGACCACCACAGCGTTGGGGTGGGCGGGCCATTGAAGGGGGGCGTCGAAACTCAGGCGCGCGATGGTCGGCTTGCCGCTGCTGGTCAGTTGAATATTCACCGCCTCATTGAGCAGTTCGTCTGAGTGCGTACCCATGTGACGGGATGCAGTGATGACGCTGGCAATACCCTGGTAATCGTAAGACATGACGGCTGACCTTTCTGGGTGGGTCGCGGACTCATCCGCAGGGGGTGGCTGGAGAAGGCAACGGGTGCGGCCTGGGCAGTTGGCTGCTGATGAGTAGAGGGTGCCGGGCTTCAGATCGTTCCCTTGCGTCCAACCCGATTCAGGTTCCAGATCACCCGAAAGCAGTGCAACGCTGCTAGCCTTTTGCCGTTAACCAAGCACTGATGGCCTCAACCAGCTCTGCCTTGCACTCCACCGGCAACCAGTGACCGCCGGGTAGGCTGGTCACGGTGAGGTCTGCGCAGGCCGCGCGCATTGGCTCGCCCAACTGATTGCCCTTGATGGTATTCATCGGGTCGTAATCGCCGTTCACAAACAGGACGGGCAACGACAGGCGGCCGCCATTGAGTGACCGATTGGCATAATCGACGTTGGCAGCGTCGTTTAAATACCATGCGCAGGGCGCGCGGAAACCATGCGTCTCGAACGTCTGGACCAGTACAGCGAAGTCCGCCGCGGGCCAGAGCGCGAGGTCTGGTTGAGTGGGTGGGGCCTGGTGCGCTTGGCCAAACCGCCCACCTTTGCGGGTCACTTCGGCATTGGATGCAACCTTGGCGATGCTTGCCGGGTCGCCTCGCCGATAAATCGACGCCAACGAGGCAGCTTTATCCGCATCCAGGTCAGCGACAGCGGACGCGAAGTGCGTGTTGTAGTAGCGGTAATAGTCCCATTGACCGTCCGGGTACAGGTCCTCTGGATAGATCGCGCGATCAACCAGAGGGACCAGCGTCGGCAACGCGTTCGTCGTCGGGAAGTAGGGCACCGATACCAGCACAACGCCGCGGCTGCGCTGCGGCTCATGAGCGACCAGTTCGCCCGCTACGACACTGCCCCAATCGTGGCCTACCCAAATGGCGGGCAGGCCACCGAGATGGTCATGCAGTGCTGCCATGTCCGCCACGATGTTTTCAAGGGTGTACGCTTTGACGTCTGCTGGCGAAGATGAACGACCATAGCCGCGCATGTCCGGTGCAATGCAATGCCATCCATCGGCAGCGAAGGCTTCCATCTGCGCGCGCCAGATCAGGCTAATCTCCGGCCAGCCGTGCAGGAATATCATCAACGGCCCCTCGACCGGGCCCGACGCCAGATAGTGCGTCGTATGGCGAGGCGTGCTGAAGATGTGCGAAGTCAGTGTGGAAGTGGACAAAGGATCTCCTCAGGCTACGCCGGTAGCTAATCGCGAGGCGGTAGGCGGCATAAGCGTACTACTTTTTAGCACCCTGTCTTCCACCCGAAAACCTACCCTTGGACTCAGCAGATAGCCGATGGAATGCCAGAAACGAAAAAACCCGCCAAGCGGCGGGTTTTAAAGGGTTTCAGGGACTTTACTGGCTGTCAGTGAAACAAAAGATGGTGCCCGAACCCGGAATCGAACCGGGACGCCCTTACGAGCGGGGGATTTTAAGTCCCATGCGTCTACCAGTTTCGCCATTCGGGCGGCAGCGCGTTGTTGCAGGGTTGGGAATATATAGATCCAGGCGCTTAGGCGCAAGGTCGAACGGTGGCTTTGTTGCATTGCGAGGTCGACGAAAAAGCTTGCTAGATCAGTGATCTAGAAAGGTTTTCGGCGGTAGATCGGAGAATGCCTATTGTCCCGCGCAAATGCGCTTGGCCTCACAGGCCAATGCGACATCGCTCGTCGAAGACAGTTTGGGGGTGAGGGCGTAAGTGCCCTCACTCCGGGCCAATGTGCATCAATGGCCTAAACGAATGGCTGCCCACTGAAGCCACGTGGCAGGCGCTGCAAGCCAGGCAGGTCGGTGAGGCGTTGTGTCCAGGCACTGCGCCAATCAATTGCGGTGTGGGTCTTGGCTTTGCGGTTGGCGCGGCGGGCGGCGTTGCGCTGGGTGCGGCGCGCTTCCTTGTAGGCTTCGGTGTTGCGGCAGGTGCGGCATTTGACCCGGTTCAGCTCGGTGCTGGAAGGGAGGTTGGTGCCGTGGTGGCCACAGGCTAAGTGTCCTGCGACCTTGAAGTGAATGACCATGTAAGCGTCTCCTTCTTGGGGTACGCGCATCGGTAGACCCACAATGCGCGCGGGGAGGGCGGGAGGTAATAATTCCCGGCACCTGGGATTTCGACCCCTGCGGCGAGACAGGGTTCGGTTTTGTTTTGCAAGCCTGTTCAACCCTGGGGCGGGACGCTAACCTGCCACGCACCCCCATCAATAAAAAGGAAGCCATGATGAGCGTCGACACCCCGCCACGTGAAGGCAGCTGTCGCTGTGAGCGTGTGCGTTTCAGCGTGAGTGCCGCCCCGGTGATGACCATGGCGTGCCATTGCACCGGTTGCCAGAAGATGTCCTCCAGCGCGTTTTCCCTGAGCGCGTTGATTCCCGCCAGCGCGTTCACGGTCACCCAGGGTTGCCCGGTGATTGGCGGCCTGCACGGCGCAGACCGCCACTACTTTTGCCCGCACTGCATGAGCTGGCTGTTCACGCGCCCTCATGGCATCGATGAATTCGTCAATGTGCGCGCCACCTTGCTGGATAACGCGAACACTTACGTGCCGTTCATGGAGACCTGGACCCGCGAAAAACTGCCCTGGGTCTCCACGCGGGCGGTTGAAAGTTTTGAACAGTTGCCCGAGCCCCAAGCATTTGCGCGCTTGCTGCAGGCGTATGCCGAGTTCAGTCAATCAGCGCCAGTAAATCCGTAGTCCCCACATCCAACCCCGCCTGGGTCAGCAAGGTGGTTGCCTGGCCCCGGTGGTGGGTTTGGTGATTGAAGAAATGCACCAGCAGGCTGAAGAAGTCTTTATCGGCCGCGGTACCGCGCATGTTGTGGTAGTGCAAGCGATGATCCAGGTCGGATTCTTGCACGCTCTGGGCCCAGTCGATGATGAGCTGGTCCAGCCAGGCACGCCGGGTGGCAAGCTCGCGGATATTGGCAAACGCCACCTGCTTCAGGTCGACCGGTGTGGCGATGGCACTCAACGGAGCCAGTGCCGGGTAGCCCACCGGATGCTGGGCAAACCGCTTGAGCCAGACCGTGTCGCCCAAGGCCAGGTGGTTGAGCGTGCCGAGTATCGAGCCGAAAAAAGCCTGTCGGTCCATCGACAATTGCGCGTCCGACAGCGAGCTGGCCGCGTCGTAGAGCTTGCGGTTCATCCACTGGTTGTAGCTGGCCATCAATCCGATGTGCTCAATGCGGTTCACTTGGGTTTTCTCTCGAAGGCACGGTGTCGTCATGATAGGCCGTGCCCGCCCGGCGGTCATGGTGTTCCGGCAGTAGCGGGCTATGGTTGTTAGACGCCAATACTGCACCCTGGGAGGGTGACACCATGAACACCAGCGATTTACTCGAGCAACTCTTGCGTGCCGGGCAAGGGAGCGGTGCTTCCTCGGGCGGTTTGGGTGGGCTGCTCGGCGGCCTGTTGAAAGGCACCAGCACCGGCAATGCGTCGGCGGGTGGCGGTTTGGGTGGTTTAGGTGGTCTGCTGGGAGGCCTGGGCGGCATGTTGGGTGGTGCCGCCAATGGCCGTCCTGCCCAGGGGCGCTCCAGCAGCATGAACTACGCGGCGTTGGCATCCTTGGGCATGGCGGCCTTCCAGGCATACCAAGCCTGGCAGCGCCAGCAAGCCAATGCGCCGCAGCAAGCCTTCCAGACCGTCGACCAGCTTGACGGCCCCGCCGCCGAGGCTCATAGCCATGCCGTATTACGCGCCTTGATCGCTGCCGCCAAAGCGGATGGGTGCATCGATGAAAAAGAGCAGCAACTGATTTCCAGTGAACTGGGCCGGCATACCGACGATCCGCTACTGAAGCAATGGCTTGAAGCCGAAGTCGCCAAACCCCTGGATGCCGTGGATTTCGCCGAATTTGCCAGCGACCCTGCCGTGGCAGCGGAAGTCTATCTGGCCAGTGTGATGCTGGTGGATGATCAACAGGATGCCGAGCGCAATTACCTCGACGACCTGGCGGGGCAGCTGCAGATCGACCCGCAGTTGCAGCTGCACCTGGAACAACAGGCCAAGGCCTGACTGAAATGAGAGCGTCCAGATGAAACCGGGACGAATGTGGGTGCTGGTTTGCCTGCGATAGCGGATAAACATCCAACCCTGTCGTTGAATGAACGATCGCCATCGCTGGCAAGCCAGCTCCTACAAAACCGCGTACCCACCCCGTACACACGATGCGAAGCGAGCCGCTCTTGATCGTGATCTTGATCTCGCTTTTGATCTCGCTTTTGACCTTAGGCGCCCCGTCAAACACGCTGGCCGGAATTCGACAGGGATTTGGGGGGTAAACCGGCAGGGATGCCGGTTTAGCCGCCCCGCGCCATGGATGGCGCGTGGCGGCGGCCCCCCAAATACCTGGCGGATTACGGGCACACCGAGCCTAAGCGAGGTGCCGAGTGTTGGGGCAAGAGCCTTTTGCTTACTTTTGGGCTTTTCAAAAGTGAGCCGCTGTAAGAGCGGAACCATAAGCAGCCGTTACCCAAATAACGGATATGTACACCGCACCACCGCCATCGCAGGCAAGCCAGCTCCCACATTTGGATCGCGGGGCGACAGTTAGTTTGTGGTCGGCTGTCAGGCCGCCATCGCAGGCAAGCCAGCTCCCACATTTTTGGATTGCGGGGGTGACAGTTAGATTGTGGCGGCTGTCAGGCCGCTTTCGCAGGCAAGCCAGCTCCCACATTTGGATCGCGGGGTGACAGTTAGATTGTGGCGGCTGTCAGGCCGCCATCGCAGGCAAGCCAGCTCCCACATTTGGATTGCGCGGTGACAGTTAGAGAGTGCGCCTTCGCGGGCAAGCCAGCACACAGGTGCTGCCAAGCCACTAGAAACGCAACGTAGCACCGGTGGTCAACCACTGCGCGCGCTCGCCGATCAGGCTGCGCCCGACCACCAGGTCAATGTCGACAAACTCGCCCAAGTGAAACCTAGGCCCGGCCTGCCACGCCTGATCGCCGCCTTCCTGGCCATAACGCTCGGCGATCAGCGTCAACACCGGTGCCACCTGGTACTCAACGCCGCTGCCCCAGGTCAGGCGATGTTGTTGGTCACCGTCGTTATAGGCATGCGACCAGCCGGCGTTCAGGTTCAGTCGCAGGGCCTCCAACGGCTGCCAGGTCAGCGGGACGTTGAAGTCGGCGCCATCAAAACCGTGCCGGCGGTCCAGCGCAAAATGCGCGCCGGCTGCCACGGCCATTTCCAGACCCAAGTCTTCCCGTGACCACACCTGGGCCTTGAGCTGCGGGCTCACCTGCGTTTCGCCCTGGCCCGTATGGGTGGCGCGCGACACCGCCGCGCCCCATTGCATCCAGGGCATTGTGGCGAACGTGCAGGCCGGTGACAGCGTTTCAGTGTGGGTACTGCCATCGTGTCGGTTGGCGGTGTACCAGGCATCGACGTTGCATTCGCCTGGCGCGTTGATTGCGCCGTCGTCGACCACATAGGCACCGCCGGCCGCGTGGGCCTTCGACAGCAAGGCAATCGCCAACAGAATGCCCAGGGTCAGCCCGATAAAGATCAAGTTGCGTTGCAGTGCGCGACGTTTGGCCGCCGGCAACAACAATAAGGTGTGGCGTGCGCCTCGATAGTGGCGGGCACGGTATTTGGCAAACCCGTCCTGGCGCTCGGGCGTGTGTTTTTTGTGCATGATGCACCTCGCTTGAATTCAGTTTTCTACGGTCAGCACCGAAATGCCGCTGGCTTTGGCCTGGCAGACCAGTTCGCAGGTGTCGTCCCCGCCCGGCAGGGCGATGACCACGTCGGGGCGGCTATCGGTCAGCATGAAATGGTTGCGCTGGCGTTCAGCCTGCTTGCCGTGGCGTTGCCAGTTGGGCGGGTAGCGCACCACATCTATGCCCAGTTCCCGCGCCCAGTCCTCGACGTCGCTGCCGAGGAATTGGTTGCCGCCGTGGATCAAAACCTGCACCGGGCGCAGGCGGTGGTAAGCGTCCAGCACTTGGCGGGACATTTTGGTGTCGGCGTAATGACGACCTGCACAGATCAAGACGCGCATAAGGTATTCCTTGTGTTACACGGTGGCGGCCGGGCGACCGCCACCGTTTAAACGGCGGGGGAGATCAGTACCACTGCTTGAAGCGGCGGATGTAGATCGTCTTCATCAGTTGGGCGACGCAGCAGTAGCTGAGCAAGGTGCCCACCAGCCATGGGAAGTACGCCATCGGCAGCGGTTGCAAGCCCACCAGGGTGCCCAGCGGCGAGAACGGCACGTAGATCCCCAGTACGATCACCACGCAGGTCATCATCAACACGGGCCAGGCGGCGGTGCTCTGGAAGAACGGGATCTTGCGGGTGCGCAGCATGTGCACGACCAGGGTTTGCGAGAGCAGGCCCTCGATAAACCAGCCGGACTGGAACAGGGTCTGCATTTCCACGCTGTTGGCCGCGAACACGTACCACATCAGTGCAAAGGTGGTGATGTCGAAGATCGACGAGGTCGGCCCGATCCAGATCATGAAGCGACCAATGTTTTTCGCATCCCACTTGCGCGGCTTGGCCAGGTATTCCTTGTCCATCTTGTCCCACGGCAGCGCCAGCTGGGAGATGTCGTACATCAGGTTCTGCAGCAGCAGGTGGATCGACAGCATCGGCAGGAACGGAATGAACGCACTGGCTACCAGCACCGAGAACACGTTGCCGAAGTTGGAGCTGGCGGTCATGTTCAGGTACTTCATGATATTGCCGAAGGTTTCACGGCCCTTGAGTACACCTTCTTCCAGCACCATCAGGCTCTTTTCCAGCAGGATGATGTCGGCCGATTCCTTGGCAATGTCGGTACCGCTGTCCACCGAGATACCCACATCGGCATCGCGCAGCGCCGGGGCGTCATTGATGCCGTCACCGAGGAAGCCCACGGTGTGCCCGTTGGCTTGCAGCGCCTTGAGCACCCGGGATTTCTGCAGCGGCGTCAGCTTGGCAAACACGGTGCGCTCTTCGACGCGGCGCAGCAGGGTGGCGTCATCCATCGCTTCGATTTCAGCACCCAGCAGCGGCTGGCCTGGATCAAGGCCGACCTGGCGGCAGATCTTACTGGTGACCACGGCGTTGTCGCCGGTCAGTACCTTGACCGCCACACCGATCTGTTGCAGCGCCGCAATCGCCGGGCCTGCGGTTTCCTTCGGTGGATCGAGGAAGGTCAGGAAGCCCTGGATCACCAGGTTGCGCTCATCAGCCGTGGTGTACTGCTGGCGCGCCATCGATTTAGGGATGTGACGGGTGGCCACCACCAGCACGCGGAAACCGTCTTCGTTGTAGTCGTTGGCAATCGCCAGCAATTCTTCGCGGCGACGCTCATCCAGGGGCACGGCAGCGCCAGCCTCCATCATATGCGTGGAGATGCTCAGCATTTCTTCCACGGCGCCTTTGCACACCAGCAGTTGGTCGTCGGCGGCATCCTTGACCACGATCGACAGGCGGCGGCGGACAAAGTCGAACGGCAATTCATCGACCTTGCTGTAGGCGAACGGCAGCTTGAACTTGGGGTTCTGCTCCGCAAACTGCACCACGGCCTGGTCCATCAGGTTTTTCATGCCGCTCTGGTGGTAGCTGTTGAGCCAGGCCAGGGACAGTACCGCCTCATCACGCTGGCCGAAGGCGTTGACGTGATGTTCGAGGATGATCTTGTCCTGGGTCAGGGTGCCGGTCTTGTCGGTGCACAGCACGTCCATCGAGCCGAAGTTCTGGATCGCGTTGAGACGCTTGACCACCACTTTGCGCTTGGCCATGGCAGTGGCGCCCTTGGCCAGGTTGGCGCTGACGATCATCGGCAGCATTTCCGGGGTGAGGCCGACGGCAACCGCCAGTGCGAACAGGAACGCATCGCCCCAGTCGCCTTTGGAGAAACCATTGAGGAAGAACACGATCGGCACCATCACCAGCATGAAGCGGATCAGCAACCAGCTGACGCTGTTCACCCCGCGATCAAAAGCGGTTTGCACCCGCGAGCCGACAATCGCCTTGGCCAGGGAGCCGAAGTAGGTGCGCGGCCCGGTGGCCACCACCACGGCCTTGGCACGGCCGCTGACCACGTTGGTGCCCATGAAGCAGATATTCGGCAGGTCCAGCAGGTTGCCTTGATCGGCAGCCACCGGCCCGGCAGATTTGTGCGTGACATCACCGAGGGTGTCGTACTTCTCCACCGGCAAGGCTTCGCCGGTCAGCACGGCTTGGCTGATGAACAGGTCGCGGGACTCGATCAGGCGGATATCGGCGGGGATCATGTCACCGGCCGACAGCTGCACGATGTCGCCCGCTACCAGATCGCGCATCGGCACTTCGCGCAGGGTGGGTTGCGAACCGACTTGTTCACGGCGCAGCACGGTCGCCGTGGTGCGCACCATGGCTTTCAGCGCTTCGGCGGACTTGGCCGAGCGGTGCTCCTGCCAGAAGCGCAGCAGGCTGCTGAGCAGCACCATGGTCATGATGATGATGACTTTGGTCGGGTCGGCGTCTTCACCTGCCTGCATCGGCAGCCAGCAATCGGTGAAGAAGCTGATGGCGCCGAGGGTCAGCAGCACATAGATGAACGGATTGTTCAGTGCCTGCAGGAACTGGACGATGGCGTGAGGTGGCTTGTCATGGGCAACTTCGTTGTAGCCTTCGCGTTGCAGGCGGGCGCTGGCATCCAGTTCGGTCAGGCCGTCCTGGGTGGCACGCACGTTGGCCAGGGTGGCCGACAGGCCGTTATGGGCTTCGCGGGCGGCACGCATCGACAGCTTGGTGTCGGCGTCGGTGCCATTCTTTTTGTGCAGCGGCGGGTTTTTTACGGCGCTCATTGTCTGTACTCCTGTCGCCAATTTTCGACAAAACATACCCGGTACTTACCTGCAAACAGGCGAGCGAAAGCATGCCGAGTCGCTAACTTCGCGATCGGTTTAAATAAGGTGCTTACATAACGTTTACTGCGGCGTTAGTTAAAACGCGCGCAGCGAGTTACAACTGGAAGTGTTCATAAAGAACTCCAGGTTTTAATGGAGAAGTTGCTGTTTCCAGCCGGTTCAGGCGGCGCGAGCGCTCAGGTAAAGACCGAGCAGCAGGCCGGCTTGGGCCAGTCTGGAAACCTGCGGTCTTTGTGGGTCTTGAGGGTCGGCGTGATCCCACTGCTGCACCAGGTGGCCGGTGGCAGGGCAGACACGCCAGTGCGCCAGCGGAGGGGCCGGGCGCACTTGGGGGGAGGGTGCAGCAAAGGCTGAACGAGTTGGCGAAAAGCCAACAGGCTCGCGGCACAGCTTGGCGCGCAGGGCGGCGGCCAGGGTGCGTACATCGGGCAAAGCAAGGGTTAGCAAGGTCATAACACACCTCGGGACCGGACGGGCGACCGGCGAGGCAGTTACGGTGGAGCATCGAGCTCTAGCGCAGCTTACCGGACCGGGGAGGCGAGTCCTGTCATATTCTGGGTTTGGCGCCCGATGCCCGCGTAAGCGGTGCTCGGACAGCGACTAGATACTGTGTCCATTGGCTTCTTTTGTGAGGTTTAAAAAAGGCCCCAGTTGCGGGCACGGGCAATCTACTCAGAAGGCTAAAAAATGTCAACGCATGATTAATTAAATTGTCCGGCGTTCAGAGTTCATTCAGACAAGAGGCACTCGGAAGTTAGCGGATATATAACTTCATATACCCTGTGCGGCCAAAACTGCCAGATAGATCAATACCACGCCACAGGTGCCATAACTGATACGTTGCCACAACGGTGACGCGTTCTGGCGCAACAAATTGACCAGCCCCGCGATTAGAAAGCACGACAGCACCGACGCCAACATGAACCCGGCAAAGAACATCAGCGTCTGCCCGTGGCTGGGCGTGGTGCCGACGATGCCTGACAGCGCGCTGCCCAACGCGCCCCAGTAGACGATATTTTTCGGGTTGGCCAGTGAAATCGCTGCGCCCACCGCCAGCGCATTTTGCCGAGTGCTGGCGGGTGCATCGTCTGACTCAGGTAGCTTCCAGGCGTCGATCAGGCTGCGAATGCCGAGCCAAGCCAGGTACAGCGCACACACCACCGTCAATGGCACGCGCACGGCGTCATGCTGGATCAGCAAAGCGATACCGGTCAGGCCGATTATCGCCCACACTGCATCGCCCACCAGTGAACCGAACTGCACCAGCAAGGCCGGTGTGAAGCCATGCAGCAAGCCACGACGCAAAGTCTCTGCCAACACCGCGCCGGGTGAGAGACAGAACACAAAACCGAATACCAGTGCGTAGAAAAAGATCGTCAGCATGCCCACTTTCCTTCAAGAGATGGCAGGCAGTGTGAGGATGAGCCGAGGTGGTGTCTTGGACCAGATTGCGCTGTTCAGCGTTTAACAGCGCTTTGATAGAGACCCGGGGTGATGCCGTAGGCGGAGCGAAAGTGCCGATTGAGGTGGCTTTGATCGGCAAAGCCCAGGTGATGGGCGACGTCGGAAGCGGCCATGCCGTTGCGCAATAGGCCCTTGGCGCGGCGCGTGCGCAGTTGCATGGCCCACTCACGGGGCGTCAGCCCGGTTTCTTTCTGGAAGGCGCGCAGCAGGTGGAATTTGGAGAGGCCCACCTCGGCGCCAAGGTGGTCCAGCGTCAGGGGTTGATGCAGTTGCTCGGCAAGCAGTTCCTGGGCGCGACTGATCAGAGGCTTGCCGGTGCCGGTGCTGCCTGGCAGACGCACACCGCTGATATCCACGACTTCCCCCAACAGCAGCACCAACGCCTCTTCATTCAGTTCGCGAACCAGCGTGTCGGTACTCAACGCGCCCTTGATCGCCGTCGCCAGTCGCAGCGCCAGGTCGGGTTGGAAGCACAGTGAACGATCAAACTCCAGGTGCGCCAGCCCAAGGTCCGTCGCCAATTGATCCGCGGTGGCGTACAGGCTTACAAAGTGCCAGGGCGCGCCGTCTGCCGCGCCGCCGCCCTGAATCTGGCCGGGGTTGTACAAGGTGATGGAGCCGGGTCCGGCGTGGAACTCCCGACGGTCGAGCCAGACTTTTTCTTCGCCCAGCAGGTTCACGCCGATCACGCATTCATCATGACTATGGCGGGCAAAGGTCAGGCCGGTGCAGGCGGTGCTGCTGATTTCATAGCGGCCCAACCAGGCGTGTCGCACGGCGCTCATTGATTCAACTCAGTCAGGAGACAGGCACGAGCATACGCGGGCAGGCGGGCTCAGATCGACCGTTGATTGACGCGGTGCGAGAGTTCGTCGGCGCTTTCCTTGCGCTCCGAATAGCGGTCCACCAGGTCCGGGCGCTCGCGCAGCAGCAGGGTGAACTTCACCAGTTCCTCCATTACATCGACCACGCGGTCGTACAGGGCGGAGGGCTTCATGCGGTCCTGATCGTCGAACTCCATGAACGCCTTGGGCACCGAGGATTGATTGGGGATGGTGAACATGCGCATCCAGCGCCCCAGCACGCGCAACTGGTTAACCGTGTTGAACGACTGCGAGCCGCCGGACACCTGCATCACCGCCAGGGTTTTACCCTGGGTCGGGCGCACTGCGCCAAGGGCCAGCGGCACCCAGTCGAGCTGCGCCTTGAACACCGCTGACATCGAACCGTGGCGCTCGGGCGAACACCACACCTGGCCTTCAGACCACTGCATCAGTTCCAGCAGTTCCTGTACCTTGGGGTGATCGCTGGGTGCGTCATCCGGAAGTGGTAAACCGCTGGGGTTGAAGATGCGCGTTTGCGCGCCGAAGTGCTGCAACAGGCGTGCGGCTTCTTCCACCAGCAGGCGGCTGAACGAGCGCTCCCGGGTCGAGCCGTAGAGCAGCAGGATGCGCGGTGGTTGGGCTGAGCCGTCCGATTTTGACGGGAGCAGGGACAGGTCCAGGTTGGGCAGGGTGGTCATGGGGCCTCCGATTACAGCTCGGCAATTCGAGCGAGTTCTGCCTTGAGTTCAGTTGGGCTGAGCTCGGCAAACGGCAGGATGAAAAATGCTCGGCAGCGAGTGGCAATGGTCTTCAGCGTGGCGTCGAATGCCGCCTGCACGCGTGCATCGTCACCCTGTACATCCGAAGGGTCTTCCAACCCCCAGTGCGCCTTCACCGCCGGCCCGAAATACACCGGGCACGCCTCGCCGGCTGCCTTGTCGCACACCGTGATCACCACATCCGGCGGGCTGCCTTCAAAGGCTTCGTTGCCTTTGCTGTACAGGCCTTCGGTGCTGATGCCGGCGGCCTGCAACGTGCTCAGGCTGCGTGGCAGGACCTGGCCCTTGGGAAAGCTGCCGGAGCTGATCGCCTCGAAACCTTCTGGCGCCAAGTGGTTGAACATCGCTTCGGACAAGATGCTGCGGCAGCTGTTGGCGGTACACATGAACAGGACTTTCATGGAGCGATCTCCTTTTAGAAACTCAGGCGCAAGGCGAGGGCGGCGAGGGTGATCAACAGCACCGGCAAGGTCAGCACGATGCCGACCTTGAAGTAGTAGCCCCAGGTGATGGTGATGCCCTTGCGCGCCAGGATGTGTAGCCACAGCAAGGTGGCCAGGCTGCCGATGGGGGTGATTTTTGGGCCCAGGTCGCTGCCGATCACGTTGGCGTAGATCATCGCGTCCTTGACCACGCCCACGGCATGGCTGGACTCGATGGACAGCGCGCCGATCAACACCGTCGGCAGGTTGTTCATCGCCGAGGACAGCAACGCCGTCAGCACGCCGGTGCCCATGGCCGCGCCCCACACGCCGTAAGTGGCGAAGGTATCGAGCCAGGTCGCCAGGTAGGTGGTGAGGCCGGCGTTACGCAAGCCGTAGACCACCAGGTACATGCCGAGGGAAAAGATCACGATCTGCCACGGTGCTTCCTTCAGCACTTTGCGCGTGGAAATTTTGTGGCCCTTGGCCGCGATCACCAGCAGGAGCACGGCGCACACAGCAGAAATCGCGCTGATGGGAATGCCCAACGGCTCCAGGGCAAAGCAGCCTACCAACAGGATGCCCAGCACCCACCAGCCGGCGCGGAAAGTGGCGCGGTCGTGGATGGCGCTGGCGGGGTCTTCGAGGTCGGCGGGGTCGTAGGTCTGCGGGATATCACGACGGAAGAACCACAGCAGCACCGCCAGCGTGGCCGCGACGCTGACGAAATTCACCGGCACCATCACGGCGGCGTATTCGTTAAAGCCTATCTTGAAGTAATCCGCCGAGACGATATTCACCAGGTTCGACACCACCAGCGGCAGGCTCGCCGTGTCGGCGATAAAGCCCGCGCCCATGACGAACGCCAGGGTCGCCGCAGGGGAAAAGCGCAGCGCCAGCAGCATCGACATCACGATCGGCGTCAGGATCAGCGCCGCACCGTCATTGGCGAACAGCGCCGACACCAGCGCCCCCAGCAGCACCATATAGGCAAACAATCGCCGGCCGCGTCCGCGCCCCCAGCGCGCCACATGCAGGGCGGTCCAGGCAAAGAAACCGGCCTCGTCCAGCAACAGGCTGATGACGATCAGCGCGACAAAGGTCCCGGTGGCATTCCAGATGATGTGCCACACCACAGGAATGTCAGCCAGGCTGATCACGCCGCAGGCGAGGGCCAGGATCGCGCCCATCGTGGCGCTCCAGCCGACGCCCAAACCTTTGGGCTGCCAGATGACCAGGACGATGGTGAAGATGAAAATGGCAATAGCGACAAGCATGAATAAAGGCTCCGATGGCTCAGCAGCAGGTGCTGGCCCGTTGTGGTCTGTCGCCCATTGCATCCAGACGCTGCGCGTCGTTGTGCAACCATGGCTGGTTGGCTTGTAGGGTGGTATGCAGCACTTCGGTTACCCACTCGGGCAATGCCGGGTTGATGCGGTAGTAGATCCATTGACCTTGACGACGATCCAGCAGCAACCCGCAACTGCGCAGTTGCGCGAGGTGCCGGGAGATCTTGGGCTGGCTGTCATCCAAGGCATGGATCAGTTCGCACACGCAAAGTTCGCCTTCACGCAGGATCAATAACGTCAGGCGTGCCCGGGTGGCATCGGCCAGGCATTTGAAGAGGGTGGGTGGGGAGATGAGGTCCGACATGGCCAAGGCCTGTGTATATATGGTTATTCGAATATACGGATTTCCATATGTATCAGTCAAACCCTGTTTCAATTGATATGGATCAAATGCCGTGGAATCCGCCACAAGTGTTTGAAATTAAAATGAAACACGAATGTCCTAAAGTGCCTGCCCATTGCTGATGAAGGAAGAACCCGCGTGACCCGTGCCACTCGCAACCTGCGCAAGACCCTGGATTCCGTCGCGGAAAATAACGAAACCGCCGCGTTCGACCTGATGCGCGCCGTTGAAAAACTCGGTGATGAAGTGCTGCGCCAGCGCCTGCTCAATACCATTCACCGGCTCAACCAGGATGCCTATGAGTTGCGCGAAGCGCGTGATTCGGTGGAGCAGGTGTCGGTCCGGCTCGCCTGAGCAAGATCGTTCAAGACAAGCCCCTTGTTGCGCTGGCATGCTTGTCGACTGTTTGTCGATGAGCCGTTTCCATGCCTACCGCCTTACCTCATTACGCCTTCGCTCGCGGCGCTATCGCCGTCATTCCCCTGTCCCTGGCCTGTGCGCCGTGGGGACTGCTGGCCGGGTCCATGGCCATCGATGCGCAGTTCAGCCCGTTGGAAGCCCAGGGGTTGTCCGCCATTGTGTTTGCCGGTGCGGCGCAACTGGTCGCCATTGGTATGGTCAAGAGCGGCGCCAGCCTGATCTCCATCGTACTGACCACCTTGCTGCTGACCTCCCAGCATTTGCTCTACGGCATGCACCTGCGTCCAATTGTGTCGCCGCTCAAGACCCGCTGGCGCATGAGCCTGGGCTTTCTGCTCACCGACGAATTCTTTGCACTGGTCAGCCACTACGACCGTGAGACCTTCAACCGCTGGTATGCGCTGGGTGTGGGGCTGACGTTCTATATCGCCTGGAACCTGTTCACTCTGGCAGGCATCGTGCTCGGCAAGAGCATCCCCGGTCTTGACCAGTTGGGCCTGGAGTTTTCCATCGCCGCCACCTTTATCGCGCTGATCACGCCGGTGGTGCGTGACGTCCCCACGGTGGTCTGCGTGGCGGTGTCACTGGTGTTTTCGGTGTGGCTCAGTTTCCTGCATTGGGAATCGGCGGTGGTGGTGTCCGGCGTGCTGGGCATGAGCGCGGGTTATGCCTGCAAGCGACTGGGAGTGGGGCAGCAATGATCTACATCATGATCGTGGCGATGGGCCTGGTGGTCTTTTTCAACCGTTACCTCTTTATTGAGCCGCGCCTGCCGGTGCGCCTCAACCGTGGCGCGCGGGAGTTCCTTGGGTTCGCCGTACCGGGAATGCTCACGGCGATTTGCGGGCCGATCATTTTCCTGGCGGATCATCATCTGAACCTGAGCCCAGCCAACCCGTACCTGCTGGCAGGCATCAGTGCGGTGGCGTTGATGTTCTGGACGCGCAATGTGCTGATGACTGTGCTGCTGAGCATGGCGTTGTTCTATCTGTTTCGCTGGCTGCTCTAAAACCCAGGCGAAAAAAAGCCCGCGGGAGGGCGGGCAGAAGGCAGGCTTCTAAAAATGAGCGTGGCCACTATAGGCGGCGCCTGCACCCTTTACCGTGAAACAAAGTTCATGCAGCCGTCAGTCCGGCTCGCGGCAATGGTACAGTCGCGTTTTTTTCCAATGGAGCAATGGCATGCACAAGGTGGTAATTGGCGCACTGGTACTGGCGGCCCTGGCCGGTTGCGCGGGTTCGAAGATGAAAGAAGCGCGCACCGGTGTGCCTTACAAAACCCTGGCTTCGGACAAGGCCACCCTGGTCGTTGCCGAATGCGTGCAGTTCGGCTGGCAGGACGAAAGCGTGTTCGGCGTTGACGCCGGCGGCTTCAAGGAGCCGATCGGGGCGGGTGGTTTTACTGTCTACACCACCGCAGGCGATTACTTTGTCGACGTGCAGAGCGCGGGCACCGGCTCCACCATCAAGTACTACGCCGCAGAAGACAACATGCCGGCCAAGCGTCGTTTGGCCGCACTCGCGACCTGCCTGTAGTCTGTTGCCTAAGTCGTTTTAGGAAATGCCTGGCACGACAGCAACGACGCATTAGCTTATGATGCACCCGCTCGCCCGACATGATGGCTCTTTACCAGTACACGGACGTCGAGGCCTAAACGTCGGGCGAGCATCCCCTTTGTTCAGCGCGGCATGTAGCCCAGGTGCCAGCGGCGGGGAATTTTCAGGGATATCAGCCCCAGCAATCCCGCCAATACCCCACTGACCAGCAACGCCTTCAAGCCCATCTGCTGCTCCAACAGCGCGCCGATCACTGCGCCCACAAACATTCCGGCCCACGGGATCAACTGCACGCGCCAGCCACTGCGGCGCTCGCCGAGCAGCCAGCGCCCCAGCCCACGACCAAAACGCGAAAGCGCCCCCGTGACATAAGTCAGCCCCACGGGCAGGCCGTTTACCTCTTCCACCGCCGCGTTCAGCATGCCCATCGCAATGATCGCTGCCAGCAGCGCCGCCAGGGTATCCGCGAAAGGCAGCCACGCCGCACCGCACAACAAAGCAGCGATACACAACAGCAAGGGCAGGGCATGGCGACGGCTGAGTCGGCTGACCACCACGCCCAACGCATTGCCCAGCACAAATGTTGCGACTAGCAACAACAAGCGCCCGGTCAGGCCCAAGTCACCCGCGCTGATCGCCACCGCCAGGCGCGTAGTGTTGCCGCTCATGAACGAAACAAAGTCGCCGCTCGCCATGAAGCCGATGGCATCGGTCATGCCCGCCAGCACCGACAGGCTGGCCACCAGCATCAGCCCGACACGGCCGCGCCAGCGCTGTCGATGGGCCAGTGCAGCATTGGCGTAGGGCTTGCGTGGCGAAGGCAGCATAGGGCCGGGTTCCTCGGTGAGATTATCCGGCCACTACGGTAGGACGCTTTCGGCGCGCATGCAATGACCTCAGGCACGCTCCAGGCACCAACCTGCAGGATGCCAGTCCAGGTAGTGCGTGGGCCGGATCGCCTGTACAAATGCCGCGTCATGGGACACCACCAGCATCGCACCGGTAAACCCTTGCAACGCCTGCTCAAAAGCCATCACCGACTCCAGGTCCAGATGGTTGGTTGGCTCGTCCAACAGCAGCAGTTGCGCCGGTACTTCGCGCCACAGGGCGATGGCCATCGCGGCCTTCAAACGCTCACCTCCACTGAGTTGGCCGACGGGTTGGGTCACGCGCAAGGCATCCAGTTGCAACAAGGCCAGGCGTGTGCGCAGTTCGGCTTCGGCCAGTGGTGTGTCGAGCAGGTTGAGCTGTTCGACGAGGGAGCGTTGGTCGTCGAGCAGCGCAAGGTGCTGATCGATATAGGCACTGGGCACCTGCACGCTGCATTCGCCGCTGACCAGTCGCCATTCTCCCGCCAACACCTTGAGCAGCGTGGACTTGCCGCAACCGTTCGGCCCACGTACAGCCACCCGCACCGGGCCGGCAAGGTGGACGTTCAGATGCGTCGACGGTAGCCACGGCAAGTGCGCGTCAACCAGGGACAGCACCTGGCGACCGTTGGGCACGGCCGACGCGGGCAGTGCCAACAGCGTCGGGGTCTCATCCACGACCCGTTCGTAGGCGTCGCGCACCTGGGCATCCAGTTCATGTTTGTGCTGCCAGTGCGCGCTGCGCACGGTGCTGACGATTTCTGTGGCGGCGCCTTTCCAGCGCGCTTTGGTAAAACGGTCGACATTGGCCGTCTCGGCATGTTTGCGCGAACGTGCCGCGTTGCGTTGCAGGCTGTCATGGTCCTTTTGCAGGCGCCGCCGTTCACGACTGCGTGCCAGGCGTGTGTGTTCCAGCGCGGCATGGGCAGCCTGTTGTTCAGCGTCGCGCTGGTGCCGATAGGTCGCGTAGTTGCCGCCATATACGTGGACGCCGAGCGGCGACAGTTCAATGATGCGCGCCATGGCATTGAGCAATTGCCGGTCATGACTGACCACCACCAGGCCGCCACGCCATTCGCCAAGCATACGCAGCAGCCACATTCGGCCATCGCTGTCGAGGTGGTTGGTGGGTTCGTCCAACACCAGCAGTTGGGGTGCGGCCAACAGCGCGCCGATAATCACGACACGCGCCAATTGGCCGCCGCTGAGTTGCTCGGCCGGCGTTTGAGCAGTGAGTGTTTCCAGGCCGGCTGTATCCAGGGCGCCGCGCAGTCGCTCAGCCAGGTCCCAGCGGTCGTCGATCAACGCAAGGTCATCGACCTGTGCAACGCCTAGAGCCATGCGTTCAAGGGCTGACAGGATCGGCAGGGTGCCGGTGAGATCAGCCACGGTGTCTCCGGGCGCCACCTCGACGCTCTGCGGTACGTAGGTGACACGGGACGCACCACTGAGCGTGCCGGAGGAAGGCGAGAGCAACCCGGCAATCAGTTTGGCCAGGATACTTTTGCCACGTCCGTTGCGCCCGACAATGCCGGTGGGGGTGTGGTCGATGGACAGGGACACATCATCCAGCAGGGTCTCGCCATTGGCGAACTGGAAGGTTACATGTTGCAGGGAAACAAGCACGGGCAGCCGGTTGACGTCAGTCATCAGCACCTCCAAAAAAATGTCGAACAGGCCAACAAGCGCGCCAGGCGGCTCGTTGCAGGTACATTTTGGAAGGCTTAGTTGTTCACGTCGGCGGTCGTCCCGTGCGTCAGAAGGGAGGCAGAGCCTAACCCGCCTTGGCTTTCTTCGGCAAGTTTTCCGCCAGTTGCTCAAGGAACATCGCCAAGGCCACTTCTTCGGCCTTGAGCCCTTTGCGCAGCCTTGGCTTGGGCAGCTTGGACAGTTCACCCAGGCTGAAATGCTCCAGCACGGCCGGGTGGATGTAGCACTTGCGGCACACCGCCGGGGTATTGCCAAGCTGCTTGGCGACGTCCTTGACCATCGCCACGACATGACGCTTGGCATCGGACTCGGGCTGCCACTCCAATTCCCGCAACACGGCCAGTGCCATGGCGGTGCCGGCCCAGGTGCGGTAGTCCTTGGCGGTGAAGTCTGCACCGGTAAGGCTGTGCAGGTATTCATTCACGTCCTGGGAACTGACGGTGTGCCGCTCACCGTCTTCGTCCAGGTACTGGAACAGGTTCTGCCCCGGCAATTCCAGGCAGCGTTTGACCACCGTGGCCAGGCGCCGGTCCTTGACGCTGATCTGATGCTCGACGCCGCTCTTGCCGCGGAACTGGAACTGGATCTCGCTGCCCTTTACATCCACGTGGCGGGTGCGCAGGGTGGTCAGCCCGTAGGATTTGTTGTCGCGCGCATATTGGGTGTTGCCGACGCGGATCAGCGTGGCATCCAGCAGCATCACCACCGTGGCCAAGACTTTGTCACGGGTGAAGCCGGGCTCGGCGATTTTCGCTTCAAGCTGTTTACGCAATTTCGGCAGGGCGTTGCCGAACTCCTGCAGGCGCGAGTATTTGTCGCTGTCGCGCACCTCGCGCCAACGCGCGTGATAGCGGTACTGCTTGCGCCCACGTGCGTCGCGACCCGTGGCTTGCAAGTGGCCACGCGGGTCGGCGCAGATCCACACGTCGGTGTAGGCGGGAGGGACCGCCAAGGCGTTAAGGCGCTTGATCTCATCGGCGTCGGTGATGCGCACGCCCTTGGGGTCGAAGTACTGGAACTTGCCGCGCACCGTCTTGCGGCGGATGCCGGGCTGGGTGTCGTCAACGTAATGCAGGTCGCGGGGCAGCGCAGAGTCGGACATGAGGCGGGTTCCTTGGCAACAAATCAGGCCGGTATGTCTGATTGACCGCAGCCGTTTGCGGTCGTGCCAAAAGGTTGTTCACGCCAGCACGGCGACCGCCTTGATCTGCGCCCATAGCGTCTGGCCAGGGTGCAATTGCAGTTGGTCGCGGGAGAAACGCGTGATGCGTGCCAGCAACGGCGTGCCACTGGCCTCCAGGCGCACCAGCACATGCGCACTGTTGTCCGCCGAGATCTCCTGGGTGACCGTCACCGGCAGGCGGTTGAGGATGCTGCTGTGCTCCTCGGCTTGCAGACTGAGGCTGACATCACGCGCCTGCACCTTGATGCGCAGGGCCTTGCCGAGTGCCAGCGGAGCATGGGCGACGCGCATGTGCAGGGCGCTGGCAGGCAATTGCAGGGTGAGCAACTGGTAGTGTTCGTCGTAGGCGCTCACCGTGCCGGTGATGACCACACCCGCGTCGTCGCCCAGAGCCATGGGCAGGTCGAGCCGCGCCAGGGTTTCGCCGATGGGGCCGCTGGCCAGGGCCTTGCCATCGCTGAGCAGCACGATGTGATCGGCCAGGCGTGCCACTTCATCCTGGGCATGGCTGACATACAGCACCGGGATGTCCAGCTCATCGTGCAGGCGTTCAAGGTACGGCAGGATCTCGCCCTTGCGCTTGCTGTCGAGGGCTGCCAGGGGTTCGTCCATCAACAACAAGCTCGGGCTGGTGAGCAGTGCGCGGGCGATGCCGATGCGCTGGCGCTCGCCGCCGGAAAGGTGCTGGGGATGGCGGTCGAGCAGGTGGCCAATGCCCAATAATTCGGTGGCTTGTACCATGTCCACACGGCGCTGTTGGCGCGCAATGCGCTTGAGGCCGAACTCCAGGTTGGCCCGCACCGACAGATGCGGGAACAGGCTAGCCTCTTGAAACACATACCCCAGCGCACGTTTATGCGCAGGCACAAACACGCCCTGACGGCTGTCTTGCCAGACTTCATCGTTGATCTGGATAAAACCGTCCTCGGCCCGCTCCAGGCCAGCGATACAGCGCAGGCAGGTAGTCTTGCCGGAGCCGGAATGCCCATACAGCGCGGTCACGCCGCGCCCAGGCAGGTGCAGGTCCACATCGAGGGCGAAGCCCGAATAGGTGAGGTGCAGGCGTACATCAATCATCGACATCAGCTCCAGCCCATCTTGGTTTTACGGCTGGAGTAGAGCGCCAGCAACACCAGGAACGCGAACACCACCATGGCGCCGGCGAGCCAATGGGCCTGGGCATATTCCATGGCTTCCACATGGTCGTAGATCTGTACGGACACCACCCGGGTTTTGTCCGGGATATTGCCGCCGATCATCAGCACCACGCCGAACTCGCCGACGGTGTGCGCAAAACCCAGGATGGAAGCGGTAATAAACCCTGGCCGCGCCAGCGGCAGGATTACGCTGAAAAAGGTATCCCACGGGTTGGCGCGCAAGGTCGCGGCCACTTCCAGTGGGCGTGTGCCGATGGCGGAGAAGGCGTTTTGCAACGGCTGCACCACAAACGGCATGGAATAGATCACCGAGCCAATCACCAGCCCGGCGAAGCTGAAGGTGAGGGTGCCCAGGCCCAGCCATTGGGTGAACTGGCCGAAGTAGCCATTGGGGCCCATGGTCAACAGCAGGTAGAAGCCGATCACCGTGGGCGGCAACACCAACGGCAAGGCGACGACCGCGCCGATGGGACCGCGCCACCAGGAACGGGTGCGCGACAGCCACAGGGCAATCGGAGTACCGATGACCAGCAGGATGACGGTGGTCAGTGAGGCCAGTTTGATGGTCAACCAGATAGCCGAAAAATCGGCACTCGATAACGGCATTTATTGGGCCAGCTCGTATCCGTAGGACTTGATAACAGCCGCGGCTTTAGGACCTTTCAGGTACTCGACCAAGGCTTTGGCAGCTGCGCTGTCCTTGCCCTTGTTGAGGATCACCGCGTCTTGTTTGATCGGGTCGTGCATCGAGGCTGGGACAGCCCACGCCGAACCGCTGGTGACCTTGCCATCCTTGTAGATCTGCGACAAGGCGACAAAGCCCAGCTCGGCGTTGCCGGTGGACACGAACTGGTAGGCCTGGGTGATGTTCTGGCCTTCGACGATCTTGTCCTTGACCTTCTCGGTCAGCCCTTCCTTGGCCAACACCTGGGTGGCGGCGAGGCCGTAAGGCGCGGCTTTGGGGTTGGCGATCGACAGGTGCTTGTAGTCGTTTTTCTTCAGCACTTCGCCTTTGGCGTCGACGTAACCTTCTTTGTCCGACCACAGTGCCAGCGTGCCGACGGCGTAGGTGAAGCGCGACCCCTTGACGGTGTCGCCTTCGGTTTCGAGTTTTTGCGGGGTGGTGTCGTCGGCGCTCAGGAACACCTCGAACGGCGCGCCGTTCTTGATCTGGGTGTAGAACTGGCCGGTGGCACCGTAGGCAGCGACCAGTTTATGGCCGGTGTCTTTTTCGAAGTCGGCGGCAATCGCCTGGATCGGTGCGGTGAAGTTGGCGGCCACGGCCACCTGGACTTCATCGGCATGCGCCGAACCAAAGGCCAGGGCAGCGATCAGGATGGCCAGGCGTGAGGCGTGAATCGTCATGAAGCAGCTCCTTTGAGGCTATACGGCTCGTTCTAGGTAGAAGGCTCAACCGCTATGTATGGGAATATATAGCGGTTGGCCATTGCCGGTACAGTGCAAAGTTGCCTTGGGTAAGGGTTCTAGTTGAACTTGGCCAGCGCCTGTTCGGCCAATTCACGTGTCAGTTCATAGGTGCTGATGTCTTTGCCCAGGCGCAGTGCCTGGCCGGCCCACAGGTTGCTGAAGCCCGCTTCGTCCTTGGCTTTGAGCGGGATCAGTGCGCCCCCGGAGGTCGGGAAGGCGGGCGCAGCAGGGTTGATCGCACCCAGTTCACGCATCACCCGGTTGACGATGCCCCGCGCCGGGCGACCGGTGAACAGGTTGGTCAACGCGGTCTCGCTGGCCTGGGCATGCCGCAGCGCGTAGTGGTGGGACGCAGTGACGTTGGCTTCGGGCGTAAACAAGTAAGCCGTACCGATCTGTACCGCCGAGGCACCCAAGGCAAAGGCCGCGACAATCCCGCGTGCATCCCCGATCCCACCGGCCGCAACCACCGGTACGCTGACGGCGTCGACGACTTGCGGCAGCAGGGCGAACAAGCCGATCTGGGTGTTGAGGTCATCGCTAAGAAACAAGCCGCGATGCCCGCCCGCTTCACTGCCCATGGCGATGATTGCATCGCAGCCGTGCTGTTCCAGCCAGACGGCTTCTTCCACCGTAGTGGCCGAAGACAGCACTTTGGCCCCGGTGGCCTTTACCCGGTCCAGCAGGGATTTTTCCGGCAAGCCAAAGTGAAAGCTGACGACCTCGGGGCGGAATGCTTCGACTACCTGGCACGCTGCTTCGTTGAACGGTTCACGGTTGGACACCGGGGTTGGCGCGTCAAAGTCGGCACCCAGTTCGCGGTAGTAGGGTTCCAGCAACGCCTTCCAACGTCGATCGCGCGCGGCATCCGGCGCGGGCGGTTGATGGCAGAAGAAATTGACGTTGATCGGGCGTGGGCTGGCCTGGCGGATGGTGGTCAGCGCGTCGCGCAGTTGCTCGATGCTCAGCGCCGCGGCCGGCAATGAGCCCAGCGCGCCCGCCTGGTTGGCGGCAATGACCATGGCGGTGGTGGTGCCGACGGCCATGGGGGCCTGGATGATCGGCACGTCAATGCCCAGCAGGTCGAGAAGGCGGGTGTCTGGCCAGGTGCTCATGGGTTGCTTCTCCAGCGTTAATGAGGCTTTTCGCTGTTTTAACAGGGCCCTTGGCACCCGGCCAGTCTGTTTTATTCACTGGACGAAAGCGTGGTTTCGTGGTGTGCCATCAATGGATGGCGTTGCCGAGAACCGCGTGTATCCGCTCGGCGATATGCGCCGCGTGGGTTTCCAGGGCGAAGTGGCCGGTGTCCAGCAGTTCCACGACAGCGTTGGGGTTGTCGGTTTTATAGGCATGGGCACCCGGCGGGATAAAGAACGGATCATTCTGGCCCCAGATCACCAGTGTCGGCACTTGCCTGGCCTTGAAGAAGGCCTGGAACGCCGGGTACAGCGTCAGGTTGTTGCGGTAGTCGAGAAACAGGTCCAACTGGATCTCATCGTTGCCGGGACGCTGCATGAGCAGTACATCGAGCATGTAGGATTCCGGGGCCACCCACTCGGGCTGATGCACGCCGTGCAGGTACTGGTAGCGCGTGCCTTCCAGGCTGATCACGGCGTTGCGGATCACCTCTCGGTTGGCCTGGCTCGGCTCGGCCCAATAGGCGCGGATCGGTGCCCAGGCATCCCCCAGGCCTTCCAGGTAGGCATTGCCATTCTGCGACACCAGCGCGCTGACCCGTTCCGGGTGAGCCACGGCCAGGCGCAGACCCACAGGCGCGCCGTAGTCGAAGACATACAGGGCGTAGCGGCTCAGTTCCAGCGCATCGACAAAATGCCCAATCGTGATTGCCAGGTTATCGAAGCTGTAGTGGTAATCGCGCTCGGCCGGCACTTCGGTAAAACCGAAGCCAGGCAAGTCCGGGGCGATCACTCGAAAACGCGTGGCCAGCAGCGGAATCAGGTCACGGTACATATGCGAAGAGCTGGGGAAGCCGTGCAGCAACAACATGACCGGAGCCGACGGATCGCCAGCCTCGCGGTAAAACAGGCGTACGCCGTCCACATCGACGTGGCGGTAATGAACGATGGGAGCTGGAGTGGTCATGATCAAAGCACCTTTGTAACTGGATTGGATTGATTTAAGGGTTACTGTTTTCAAAAACTGCGCTTAAAAAAGTAACCTGTCAAATAATTTATTCAGGTTAGCTTGTTGTCGTGTGTAACTACCCAATAAGTAAAATAGGGGTTACGATGCCAGCGCTCACCTGAGGATTGACCATGACTGTTTCCCCGCCGACTACCGCCCCCTCGGAACCCTACGTCCTCGCCGATGACCCGGTGCTGGATATGCTCAATACCCTGGCGAATATCGACGGGGTGCCGTGGGATTTCTGGCAAGCCGATGCTGACGTAGCCGCCTGGTTGACGCGCGTGGAATGGGTTGAACAGGACAGCATTCCAGGATTTGAACCCGGTGCTTTACTCAGCGCTGCGCGAGAACTGCGTGAAGTAATCCGCGACCTTGTTGCTGCCCGTAAAGCCCGGCAACCGGGCAACCCTGCGGCGCTTAACGCCTTCTTACGCAAGGCCGTCAGCCATCCGCAGTTGGTCTGGGCGGCCACTGAGGCGCCCCGGCTCGAGCGTCAACGCAAGCAGCAAACAGCGGAGCAGTTCCTGGCGCCGATCGCCGAGGCTGCCGCCACGTTAGTGGTGGAGGGGGATTTCAATCTGATCCGCCGCTGCGAGCATCCGGAATGCATCTTGTGGTTTTATGATCGGACCAAGGCCCACAAGCGTCGCTGGTGCAGCATGGCGCTGTGTGGCAATCGGCATAAGGTCGCTGAGTTTCGTAAACGCAAACTGAAGCTCTAAGCGAGAGGGCTTTGCAGAACACCCAGAAGCAGTACGTCGAGGCAATCCGTACCTGGCGCTGATCCACATCGGTATCCGTTAGGTCTTCGACGCCTGCTCGCGGGCGAGCAACTGCTGCTTGCGTTCCACACCCCAGCGATAGCCCGACAGCTCGCCATTGCTGCGCACCACGCGGTGGCAAGGGATTGCCACTGCCAGGCTGTTGGCGCCACAGGCCTGGGCCACGGCACGGAAAGACGTCGGCGCGCCGATGCGCTTGGCGATCTGTGCGTAGCTGGCCGTGCTCCCCGGTGGAATATCCCGCAAGGCTCGCCAAACGCGTTCCTGAAACGCCGTGCCGCGCAGGTCCAGCGGCAGGTCCAGGCCGAGCGCCGGCGCTTCGATAAACCCCACGACCTGTGCCACCAATTGTTCGAATCGCTGGTCGGCGCCCACCAGTTCGGCCTTGGGAAACTGATCCTGCAGGTCGCGCACCAACTGATCCGGGTCATCCCCCAGCAGAATCGCGCACACGCCACGGGCGCTTTGTGCCACCAGGATCGCACCCAGGGAGCACTGCCCGACGGCGAACAGGATCGCGTTGTTGGTGCCACCGGCTTTGTAGTCGCTGGGCGTCATGCCGAGCAGTTGATTGGCCGACGCATAAAAGCGGCTGTTGGAATTGAAGCCCGCGTCATACAGCGCATCGGTCACCGAGTGCGAAGCCTTGAGGCTATCGCGCACCTTGCGTGAGCGATGGGCGCTGGCGTAGCCCTTGGGGGTCAGGCCGGTAACGGCTTTGAACACGCGATGAAAATGGAAGGGGCTGAGGTTGGCTTGCAGCGCAAGCGCATTCAGGCTGGGCGGAGTGTCGGCCTGCTCGATATGGCGACAGGCGTCGGCCACCAGTTGCGCATGCTGTGCTGCGAGCTGGGTCTGGTCACCGGCCGCGCGTTTGCTGGCGCGGTAGCCCGCAGCTTCGGCCTGCGCCGGGGTGTCGAAAAATTCGATATTTTCCGGGCGCGGCAAGCGCGAGGCACTGCTGGGGCGACAGTACACGCCGGTGGTCTTCACGCCGTAGACGAACAGCGTATCAGCCTTGGGATCACGGGCGAGGATGGCTGCCCAGCGGGGGTCTAGTTCGGTAGTCATGGTCGGCACTCTTGACGGATCATGGCCAGATTAGTCGTGCCGTGAAGACCTGGCACTCTGAAGCTTGCGGTCAAATCAGCCGGCGGTGCGAAAGGTCAGGTTGATGCGTTGCGGGCCCATGATGGGGTGCACGCCTTCCTTGATCGGCATCACGCCGTGAAAGCGCAGGCGATCCACGCCACCCCAGACCACCACGTCGCCATGGAACAGCGAGACTTTGCGCGTCTTGTCACTGCGCGCATGCCCGCCAAACAGGAAAATCGCCGGCAAGCCGAGGGACACCGACACCACCGGTTCGCTGTAGCGACGCTCGTTCTTGTCCTGGTGCAGGGACATTTTTGCGCCTGGCACATATCGGTTGATCAGGCAGGCGTCGGGCGCAAAGTCGACAAAGCCGGCTTCTGCCGCCGCCACGCTAGCCAATTGGCGCAAGACCTCCGGCATGTTCGGCCACGGCTGCTGGGTGCGCGGGTCGAGTGGCGAGTAGCGGTAGCCGGAGGTGTCGGTGGTCCAGCCCAGGTCGCCGCAGCTGCTTAATGCGGCCGACATGGTAAAGCCACCGGGCGTGACCATCTGCCGAAACGGTGATTGAGCCAGCACTTGGCGCAGTTCCGGCAGAAGGCGCTCAATCCAGGGCAGGGCGTAACCCCTTAATACGTAGGACTGTTCGCCGATTTGCTCGCGCCCTGCAGGTTGCTGCAAGGCATCATCGGCGAACAGGTCGGCGGTGGGGCCAGGCATTGGCTTACAGCGCCTTGCTCACGGTGATGTCGGTGATTTCGTCACTGGCATCGTGAATCTTTGCCAGCGCTTGCTTGGCTTCTTCTACGTCATTGGTCTGAAGTTGGGCGAACTCAAAGCGGCGTTCGCCGTTGAGCTTGTACTTGATCACGTATTTGGTGGTAGCGGTCACGATGATTTCCTGTGGGGTGTTCGGGTCAGCTCAGTTTGGAACTGGTACGGCGAACAATGCGGATCTTGTGGGACAGCGCGGGTTTGCGGGTCACGCTGATGGCGCGACGTGTAACCACATCCAGGGTGATGTTCCAGAAGCCGGTGCTCGGTGCGGTGATTTTGGCCGGGAATTTGTCAAAGGCGCCGCCATGGTAGGTGTGGCGGCCACCGTTCTTGAAGCTGCGAAAATTCGCATCGCTCATCAGGCGGATATTACAAGTCTGCGAACATTCGATGACGACAATGTCTCCCTCGTTGAGGTGCTCGCGCTGGTGGATAAATTTCATGAGGGTGTCTCCAGAAGGGCTTTTTCTGAAAAATCAGAACGATACGTAGGTTAAGATGGAGTTTATCAGCCCCAGCGCGTTTATTATCGGCCCGTCTTCAACGACGTCGACAATTTAAAACAGTTATTTACCGAGTTATCAGGGATAAATCCTACGTTGGCGGGAGAAAAATACCATTCCTGCTGTCGTAGGGTCTTTATCGGAGGTTTTGTATGAAGTGGAGTGTGTTGGTTCTGGCCCTGGCGATTGGTGGGTGTGCTTCGGTTGCAGATATCAAGCAGACCCCGCCGACCTTGGCGGTCATTTCCGGGAAGAAACCACAGGAATACGCTGCGTGCGTCGTACGAAAGTTGTCCGCAACCCGCCGGCCGCCGCAGATCGAACCGCATAAGGACGGTGGCGTGCAGGTAATCGTACCGCAAAAATTCTCAGCCGATCCTTCGGCGATTTTCGAAATTGATGAACGTTCCAGTGGTAGCAGCATTAAACTCTACGAGAGCATGTCCAATGTGCCGATTCGTCCGGGTGACGTGAAGAAGGCTGGCGAAGACTGTATCTCCGGCTGACAAGGCCTGTTTGGCCCAACGACTTCGAATCCGATAAAAAGTCTGGCTCCGCATGTGTGGCACCGGGCTTTTTTTTGGGGTGTAAAGTGCGCCGGCTTTGCGATCCGATCAGCAGAAGACGTGCCGGTACGGTAGGGCATCCGTTAAACTCTCACCCAATATGTAAAAATGCCGCGCGAACTCTCGGTTTGTGCGGCATTTGTCTTTTTTGGGAAGTCTTTTATGAAGCGTGAACACGTCAGGGCTCGCCAGGCCGAAGGCCAGATATCGGCCACTCACATCATCCAGAACCCCGCTGACCTGAGCGAATGGATCGTCTTCTTCAAGAAAAGCGGCGGTCGCAGTTTTTTCCTGGTCGACGATCAGGACGAAGTCGAGTCGTTCCCGCGCCTGGATGACCTGGTAGAGACCATCCGAGGGCTGGGCATCAAGTTTGCCGATATTCAGCTGTAGGCGTAACGCTTACTTGCAGACCACCACCACACTGCGGCTCTTGAAGTTGCCGACGTCCTGGCCCAGGGTCTTTTCACTTTCCTTGAGCGAAGGCGTGCCTTCGGTGCCGACGATTCGGTAGCCAGTGCCCGCACACGAGGCGTCAGCCTTTTCGTAGCAGCTGGCCCAGGAGTTGGCTTCGCCCGAGCAGTCGATGGTCAGGCCTTGTTCACCGTTTTTCAGGTAGACGTCAGAGGTGGTGGTGCAGCCGGCAATCGCCAGTACCGCAGTCAGTGCCAGAATCTTGTTCATGTGTATTCATCATAAAGGGTGTTGGAGGGGCGCTGACACTGTCGTGGGGCGTTTCGGCGAGATTATAGCGAACTGCCATCTACGTACAGACAAACACAAAAAAGCCCCGTTCATCGGGGCTTTTTGCACAGTGCGCTGAAGCTTACTTGCCCTTGGGCCGCTTGCTCGACGCATGGCCTGCTTCGTCCACGAACACTTCAGCCACGGCGATAGCCTGGCTTTCTGTCGCGAATGCGCCTGCGACGCTGTCGCCGTGGAAATTGATCAAGTGCCAACCGTCCGCTCGCTTGGTGATCAGGTAGCCGTTCACGCCTTTTGGTTCTGACATCTATCAAGTATCTCGTGGTTTGGTTCAAGGCCCTAATGATAGCGCCAAATGTCGCGGGGCCGCGCAAGTTATTCCAGGTCAGTATTCTGGGCCTGAAAGCGTGTTAAAAAGCTTGCAGACCTTGGAAATACTGAGGTGCAGGCATTTTTTGCCGTGCCATTGATAAAACGCTGTGCAACTTGAGCGGAACTTACGCCGACATTTTTTCTCTATGATGACATCGCAACGCCAGCAGGACCCATTGTAAGGTGACTGCGGCCTGATTAGACTGCGCCGAATTCCGTACGCACAGCCCTTTGTAAGGACCCATATGATCAAGAAATGCTTGTTCCCAGCAGCCGGTTACGGCACTCGCTTCTTGCCAGCGACCAAGGCCATGCCCAAAGAGATGCTGCCGGTGGTGAACAAGCCACTGATTCAGTACGGCGTCGAAGAGGCACTGGATGCCGGTCTGAACGAAATCTCCATCGTGACCGGTCGTGGTAAGCGCGCGCTGGAAGACCACTTCGACATCAGCTACGAGCTGGAAAACCAGATCAAGGGCACCGACAAGGAAAAATACCTGGTCGGTATCCGCAAACTGCTCGACGAGTGCTCGTTTTCCTACACCCGTCAGACCCAGATGAAAGGCCTCGGCCACGCCATCCTGACCGGTCGCCCACTGATCGGCGACGAGCCGTTCGCCGTGGTCCTGGCGGATGACCTGTGTGTCAACCTGGAAGGCGACGGTGTGCTGACCCAGATGGTCAAGCTCTACCAGAAATACCGCTGCACCATCGTTGCAGTGATGGAAGTGAACCCGACCGAAACCAACAAGTACGGCGTTATTGCCGGTGATGACATTGGTGATGGCCTGATCCGCGTACGTGACATGGTTGAAAAACCGGCACCGGAAGACGCACCTTCGAACCTGGCGATCATCGGTCGTTACATCCTGACCCCGGATATCTTCAAGTTGATCGAAGAAACCGAGCCAGGCAAAGGCGGCGAGATCCAGATCACCGACGCCCTGCTCAAGCAAGCCAAAGACGGTTGCGTCATTGCCTACAAGTTCAAGGGCCAGCGTTTCGACTGCGGCGGCGCTGAAGGCTACATCGAGGCGACCAACTTCTGCTACGAGCATTTCTACAAGACTGGCAAGGCTTACTGATCCACGGTGTAAGCAGCCTGTTCCAAAAAAGCCACCTTCGGGTGGCTTTTTCGTTTTTCAGCCCCATGTAAGTCGGTATGCTGATGTCCTGCCGAGGAGAGTGAAATGGCCTACGATTTTGACCTGTATGTAATTGGCGCCGGTTCTGGCGGTGTTCGTGCGGCGCGTTTTGCCGCAGGCTTTGGTGCCAAGGTGGCCGTTGCGGAAAGCCGCTACCTGGGTGGCACCTGTGTCAACGTTGGTTGCGTGCCGAAAAAGCTGCTGGTGTACGGCGCACATTTTGCCGAAGACTTTGAGCAAGCCAGCGGTTTTGGTTGGTCGCTGGGCGAGGCGAATTTTGATTGGCCCACCCTGATCGCCAACAAGGACCGCGAGATCAACCGTCTCAATGGCATCTACCGCAACCTGCTGGTCAACAGCGGTGTGACCCTGCATGAAGGCCATGCGCGCCTGGTTGATCCGCATCAGGTCGAGATCAATGGCGAGCGTTTCACTGCCAAGCACATCCTGATCGCTACGGGTGGCTGGCCACAGATTCCAGAGATTCCAGGGCGTGAACACGCGATTGGTTCCAATGAAGCATTCTTCCTCAAGGAGCTGCCTAAGCGCGTGCTGGTTGTCGGCGGTGGTTATATTGCCGTCGAGTTCGCCGGGATTTTCCACGGCCTGGGTGCACAGACAACCCTGCTGTATCGCGGCGATCTGTTCCTGCGCGGCTTCGACGGCTCGGTGCGCACGCACCTGAAGGAAGAGCTGACCAAGCGTGGCCTGGACCTGCAATTCAATGCCGACATCGAGCGCATCGACAAGCAAGCCGACGGCAGCCTCAAGGCGACGTTGAAAGACGGCCGCGTGCTGGAAGCCGACTGTGTGTTCTATGCCACCGGGCGTCGTCCGATGCTGGACAACTTGGGGCTGGAGAACACCGGCGTCAAACTCGACAAGCGCGGCTTCGTTGAGGTGGATGACCAGTACCAGACCGCCGATTCATCCATCCTGGCCATCGGTGATGTGATCGGTCGTGTGCAGCTGACACCGGTTGCCCTGGCTGAAGGCATGGCCGTGGCGCGTCGGCTGTTCAAACCCGAACAGTATCGCCCGGTGGACTACGCGATGATCCCGACGGCGGTGTTCAGCCTGCCGAACATCGGCACCGTGGGGTTGACCGAGGAAGACGCGAAAGAGAAGGGCCACCGGGTGCAGATCTTTGAGAGCCGTTTCCGGCCAATGAAGCTGACGCTGACCGAGTGCCAGGAAAAAACCCTGATGAAGCTGGTGGTCGACGCCGACACCGACAAAGTGCTGGGTTGCCACATGGTGGGGCCGGACGCAGGTGAAATCGTGCAAGGCCTGGCGATCGCGCTCAAGGCGGGCGCGACCAAGCAGCATTTCGATGAAACCATCGGCGTGCACCCCACGGCGGCGGAAGAGTTCGTCACCATGCGCACGCCCGTGACAGGCTGATCAGCCGTTGGGGCTTGCCTCTGGGGCCGTTGCAACGGCGGCCGCCAGACGCAATGCCTCGATACTGGCCTGGGCCTTGATCAACTGCAGTTCCAGGTTCTTGTTGTTGCGCTGGTGTTCGGTCAGTGCTTCCTGGCGTGACTGGCTTTCCAGCACGGCCACCCGTAGGCGTTCCTGAAGCAAGGTGCGCTCGCTGTCTATCAGACCGACCTGTTCGCTCAGCTTGAGTTGCTGGGCCTGATCCTTGCGGGACTGTTCCTGCAAGGCGGCCAACTCCTTCGCTGTCACCCGATGCTCGATCAACAGTCGCTCATTGTCGCGATGCAGTTGGGTGATCTCATCCTGACGCACCATGGCGCTTTGCTGTGCCTGGCGCAATTCGGCCTGGACCTGCTGCAACTGGCCTTCGTGGCGGCGCTGTTCCTGCTCGCGCTGCTCCTTGATCGCTGTACGGTAGTGCTCCAGGGCCTCCCGGGCGTGCAAGTGCTTTTCTTCCAGCGAACGAATCTGTTCGTCCTTGTCGTTGATCCGTAATTCGTAATCGCTGCATGCCTGGCTCAGCCCGGCGTTACGGGTTTGCTCGGTCTGCAGGCTGATGCTGGCGGTTTGCAGAGCGGCGCTTTCTTCTGCCAGGGCTGCGGCCTGGATATCAAACTGTTGCTTGAGCTGGCCATGAGCGTCTTCAAGCGCCTCTATCTGGGCGAGCAGGGCGGCTTTTTGCTGTTCGAACTGTGCCAGGGCCAGGTCGATTGGCTCTTGGGCCTTGTCTTTCAAGCGCTGTGCCAGCCGTGCGACCAATTCGCCGAGCTCATCGTCGATGGGCGCCTCGGTGATGGTGGCGCGGGTTTCGCTGTCGTCCAGCTCCTTCAAATAGCGGTGAATCGTGGTTTTTGAACCGGTGTTGCCCATTTCGATGCGTACAGCGTCGATGCTGGGGTTTTCGCCACGGGCGAGGATCGCCAGGCGTGCCGTTTGAACTACTGCTTTATTGATGCCGCCGCGAGCCATGGGGTCTCCGTCGATTTCGTAGTGTGGTACGTGGTATGTATATACGTACTGTAACACGAATAAAAACCTGTTTAAATTCATCATTTAACAGATGGGATATTGGCGTATTATCCCGTGTCATACGCGTTTAATCCGCGAAAGCACCTGCCAGCAGTACGAATAGGCCTCCCATGAGCGATCTGGACCGTTACCTCAATGCCGCCACCCGCGATAACACCCGGCGTAGCTATCGCGCAGCCATCGAGCACTTCGAAGTGAGTTGGGGCGGGTTCCTGCCCGCGACCAGCGACAGCGTGGCGCGGTACCTGGTTGCTCACGCCGGGGTGCTGGCCGTGAACACCTTGAAGCTGCGGCTCTCGGCGTTGGCGCAGTGGCACACGAGCCAGGGGTTTCCCGACCCGACCAAGGCGCCGGTGGTGCGCAAGGTGCTCAAGGGTATTCGTGCTGTGCACCCGGCTCAGGAGAAGCAGGCCGAGCCTTTGCAGCTCAAGCATCTGGAGCAAGTGGTGACGTCTCTTGAGAGAGAGGCGAAAGAGGCGGCGCAGGCACAGGATCAGGCTCGGCTGCTGCGCGCCAAGCGCGACACAGCTTTGATCCTGCTGGGTTTCTGGCGCGGCTTTCGCAGCGATGAGCTGTGCCGCCTCAAGATCGAACAGGTGCAGGCGACGCCCGGTGCCGGTATCAGCCTGTACCTGCCGCGCAGTAAAAGCGACCGCGACAACCTGGGCAAGACCTACCACACCCCGGCGTTGCTGCGTCTGTGCCCGGTACAGGCCTACAGCGAATGGCTCAGCGCCTCGGCGCTGGTGCGCGGCCCCGTGTTTCGTGGCGTTGATCGCTGGGGCAATCTGGGGGAGGAGGGCCTGCACCCCAACAGCGTCATCCCGCTGCTGCGCCAGGCGCTGGAGCGCGCCGGCATACCCGCCGAGCAATACACCAGCCACTCACTGCGTCGCGGCTTTGCCACCTGGGCCCATCGCAGCGGCTGGGATATCAAGTCGTTAATGAGTTACGTCGGCTGGAGCGACATGAAATCTGCCATGCGCTATGTTGAAGCGACGCCATTTCTGGGCATGACCTTGGCAACCCAGCCGCTGCTTTGAGATTTCTTCTATTAATACAGTCACCTGATAGGGAAAACCAATCGTCAGCATGAGGTTTGCCAATGAGCCATCGGCCGAGAGAGTGGGTAGGATTCACTTCATCAACTTCTTTACCCCTTTTACAAACCTGACGGAGAGTCAACGATGCCTATCATCAACAGCCAAGTAAAACCGTTCAAAGCTACCGCCTACAAAAACGGCAACTTCGTAGATGTGTCCGACGCTGACCTGAAAGGCAAGTGGTCCGTTGTGTTCTTCTACCCAGCCGACTTCACCTTCGTTTGCCCAACCGAGCTGGAAGACCTGGCTGACAACTACGCCGAATTCCAGAAACTGGGCGTCGAAATCTACAGCGTTTCCACCGACACTCACTTTGCCCACGCTGCCTGGCACAACACTTCGCCAGCCATCGGCAAGATCCAGTACACCATGATCGGCGACCCAACCCTGACCATCTCCCGCAACTTCGACGTACTGATCGAAGAAGCTGGCCTGGCTGACCGCGGTACTTTCGTGATCAACCCAGAAGGTCAGATCAAGATCGTTGAACTGAACGACGGCGGTGTTGGCCGTGACGCTTCCGAGCTGCTGCGCAAAATCAAGGCCGCTCAATACGTCGCTGCCCACCCAGGCGAAGTGTGCCCAGCCAAGTGGAAAGAAGGCGAAGCCACCCTGGCTCCGTCCCTGGACCTGGTCGGCAAGATCTAAGTCTGTGAAGTCTCAAGGGCGGAAATCCGCACTTAAGTAAGCTGCATCCGCCCCCAAAAACGCCCGGGCGAGATTCGCTCGGGCGTTTTTTTGTCTGCAATAAACCGAATTAATAGGAAATCGCCCGTATGTTGGACGCCAATCTTAAAGCTCAGTTGAAGTCATACCTGGAACGGGTCACCCAGCCGATCGAGATCGTCGCCTCCCTCGACGACGGTGCGAAATCCCAGGAAATGCTTGCCCTTTTGCAGGACGTTGTCAGCCTCACTACGCTGATTACCCTGAAAACCGATGGCGATGATGCGCGCAAGCCTTCGTTCTCCATCAATCGCCCGGGTGCCGATATCAGCCTGCGTTTTGCCGGCATCCCGATGGGCCATGAATTCACTTCGCTGGTGCTGGCCCTGCTGCAAGTCGGTGGCCACCCGTCGAAGGCCAGTGTCGAAGTGATTGAACAGATTCGCGCCCTCAAAGGCGAGTTCAGCTTCGAGACCTACTTCTCGCTGTCCTGCCAGAACTGCCCGGACGTGGTCCAGGCGCTGAACCTGATGGCCGTGCTCAACCCGAACATCCGCCACGTCGCCATCGACGGCGCGCTGTTCCAGGCTGAAGTCGACGAACGCCAGATCATGGCGGTGCCAAGCGTGTACCTCAATGGTGTGAACTTCGGCCAGGGCCGCATGGGCCTGGAAGAAATCCTCGCCAAGCTCGACACCAGCGGTATCGAAAAAGCCGCCGAGAAAATCAGCGCCAAGGACGCCTTTGATGTCCTCGTCGTCGGCGGTGGCCCAGCCGGTTCGGCGGCGGCGATCTACGCGGCACGTAAAGGTATCCGTACCGGTGTCGCTGCCGAGCGTTTCGGTGGGCAAGTGCTGGACACCATGTCCATTGAGAACTTTATCTCGGTTCAGGAAACCGAAGGCCCGAAACTGGCCAGCGCCCTGGAAGCCCACGTACGCCAGTACGACGTGGACATCATGAACCTGCAGCGCGCCAGCAGCCTGATCCCGGCGAAAAACACCGGTGACCTGCACGAAATTCGCTTCGAAAGCGGTGCGACCCTCAAGTCCAAGACTGTGATCCTGGCCACCGGCGCCCGCTGGAGAGAAATGGGAGTGCCGGGCGAGCAGGAATACAAGGCCAAGGGCGTGTGCTTCTGCCCGCACTGCGACGGTCCGTTGTTCAAAGGCAAGCGTGTCGCGGTGATCGGCGGCGGTAACTCCGGCGTTGAGGCGGCCATTGACCTGGCTGGTATCGTCAGCCACGTTACCTTGCTCGAGTTCGACAGCAAATTGCGCGCCGACGCCGTGTTGCAGCGCAAGCTCTACAGCCTGCCGAACGTTGACGTGATCACCAGCGCGCTGACCAGCGAAGTGAAAGGCGATGGCCAGAAAGTCACTGGCCTGGCGTACAAGGACCGCGACAGTGGCGAGTTCAAGACCCTCGACCTGGAAGGCATCTTTGTGCAGATCGGCTTGCTGCCTAACACCGACTGGCTCAAAGGTACCGTGGAGCTGACACCGCGCGGCGAGATCATTGTCGATGCGCGTGGCGAGACATCACTGCCAGGCGTATTTGCCGCCGGTGACGTCACGACAGTGCCGTACAAGCAGATCGTGATCGCGGTGGGCGAGGGCGCCAAGGCCTCCCTGAGTGCTTTCGATCACTTGATCCGTACCTCCGCCCCGGCCTAAACCCAGGGCCCCGGAAATGAAAAAGCCCCATGAGTGATCATGGGGCTTTTTTCGTTACAGCGGTGCGGGCTGGATTATCTCGACCCAGTACGCATCCGGGTCCTTGATGAAGGCCAGGCTCTTCATGCGGCCGTCGGTCAGGCGCTTCTGGAAATCACAGCCCAAGGCTTCGAAACGTTCACAGGCTGCGACGATATCCGGCACGGAGATGCAGATGTGGCCAAAGCCACGCGGGTCGGTATTGCCGTTGTGGTAGGCAAAGTCGGCGTCGTTTTCGGTGCCGTGGTTGTGGGTCAGTTCCAGGATGCCTGGGATCGACTTCATCCATTGGGTCCGTTCGGCGGCGTCAGCGGGAATCTGGGATTTGTCCACCAGGGCCAGGAAGTACAGGCTGAATTCAGCTTCTGGGAAATCACGTTTTTCGACCAGCGAAAAGCCCAGGACGCGCGTGTAGAAGTCCAGCGATTTGGTGATGTCCTTGACCCGCAGCATGGTGTGGTTGAACACGAAGTTGGCGGTGGCGGTGTCAGGTTGGGCAGTGACGCCCGGGAAAGTGTTCAGTTCGTGCAGGCTCATGGGCCCTCCAGAAAAAATGGGGCAAACGCGGCTCTAAGATGTGAGCGGTTCCTTGGCTTGCGGCTGGCATCCGTGCAGCCGGACCATGATACGCAAGGCTCGCCCCATGCGCCAAATGAAAAAGCCCACGCAGGCCTTGCGACACAGGGCGACCGGGGGCCAAACTTTAATGCTTGGACCTTGGGTGTTTTTCGTGATGATTGAACTTCGCAAACGGCTGTTGAGTACGGTGTGTCTGTTGTTGGCCAGCCCCTTGTTGATGGCGGCCGACCCCGAAATCCATTGGCCCAGCGGTTGGCAAGTCGAAGAAGTCGTGCCCGACGACAAGGCGCCGGTAACACCACAGCCGGTGTCTCGGCAGCGGGCGATCAAGAATGATGAAAACGGCGCGACCTTGATGGTTATCGAATTGACCGGCACACCGATTGAAGCGGGGCATAAGGTTAATCTGCAGGGGGTATTGCTGGAGATGCGCAAGTCGATCCAGAAAGATTTTGCCCAGGGCGGTTATCAAAGTGTGTGCAGCAAGATGCACCCTACAACACTGAGCCGTCTTGACGCGCTGGAAACTACTTGCGTGATTACCGAAAACGGGCGCCACGTAATTTCGCAAACATTGGTGGGCGCGGTGGATGCCGATAAGGCTTATGTTTTTTCATACGCAGGCCAGGCTGATGCTTACGAAGCCAGCAAGGACGAAGTCAGTTCAGTGCGCGACAGCCTGAAACTTTAAGTGTGGCGTGCGCGTCGGTTTTGAACATAATGAAACGTTATTTTAGTTCGATTTCGAACCCTTGAATAAAAAAGCCCCGCATAAGCGGGGCTCTTTATTAGTGCGATGCAATCAGCCGCGAAGCCAGGAGTCTACAGTGGCGGCGCCGTACTGTTCTTTCCAGGCCTTGAGGCCGCGATGGTTGCCGCCTTTGGTTTCGATCAGCTCGCCGGTGTGCGGGTTCTGGTAAACCTTGACCACGCGTGCACGGCGCTGTTTTGGTGCGGTAGCGGCAGCGGCGCTGGACTTGCCCGGGTTGGGGTCAAGAATGGAAATGATGTCGCGCAGGCCTTTGCCATAGGTCTTCATCAGGGCTTGAAGCTTTTCTTCGAATTCGATTTCTTTCTTCAGGCCGGCGTCGTTCTTCAGGGATTCCAGCTGGGCAAGCTGCTCTTGAAGGGCTTTTTCTGCTGCGCGAAATTCGGCGAGTCTGGACAAAATCTGTACTCCAATAGTGTATTTGGCTGATATCAACTGCAGACAAAGCTATAAGCCAAGCGCTTTAAGGCGACCCAGAAAAGAAGTCGTCTCGCGAGTTCTGCACAGGCAGGAAAAATTGTAGTAGTTAATGCGCTTCGAGTAAATCATGTCTTTTGTCTAAATAACATTCTTTCCACACAGGTAGTGCGTGGCTATTCAATGGCTGGCCAGTGATTTAATAAATTCATCACAGGGTAGAGGCTTTCCGAAGAGGTAGCCCTGGAGAAAATCCACGCCTTGTGCGGCCAGGTATTCACACTGTTCAGCGGTTTCCACACCTTCGGCAACGATGCCCAAGTCGAGCTTGCCGGACAGTTCTATGATGCTGTCCAGAATATGCAGTGATAGTGCGTCGGCACCGATCATGGCGACAAAACTCTGGTCGATCTTCAAATAGTCCACATTGAAGTTACGCAAGTAGCCCAGGCTGGAATGGCCAGTACCAAAGTCATCAATGGCAATCATCACCCCCAGCTGATGCAAGGCGTCGAACAGGCGGCGGGTAATATCCGTAGGCTCGATCAGCTCGCGTTCGGTCAACTCCAGCACCAGGGTCACCTGGCCCACGGCAAAGGCGGCAAGAAACTCCCGGCAGTCATCTACCAACGCCAGATCCTGGCAGTGCCGTGCGGTGATGTTCACGCCGATGTGGAAGCCAGGGCTGAAACGCGCCGCATGCGGCGCCAGTTGCGCGGCGGTCTGGCGCAGCAGCGCCCGGGTCATCGGCACAATAAGGCCGGAATGTTCGGCCAGGGGGATAAACAAGTCGGGGCGCACCAAGCCCTCCTTGGGATGTTGCCAGCGCATCAGTACTTCGCATCCCGCCCACTCGCGGGTGTCACCTCGTACGACTGGCTGGAAATACGGAATAAATTCATTGGCGCCCAGCGCGCGCTGAAGCTCATGGGTCGGTGCCGAAGAGCGCTTCTGCAGCCAATGCGCAAGCACGCCTGCCAGCACGCCAAAGAACAGCACCAGGCTGAACAGCGCCGGGTATCGGGCCTGCATGTAGCGCCACACCTCGCCGGCCGGCATGCCGGCCTCGACACTGTAGTGATAGCGTTCGGAGGCTAGCTGGTGATGGGCCACGGCAAACACCGGCACGGCGGTGTCACGCACCTTGCCGTCGCCGCTTAGCCAGTTCGGACCCACTTGCAATACCAGGTGGGCATAACGGCTGATCAGGCGCAGGGCGTTGGTCAGGTGGTAACCATCAATCGACGCAAAGGCGGCCTTGTCACCGTCCACCAGCCGGTAAACCAGCAGCGCGGTATCGGGCGTTACCGGGTTGCCGTTCATCAACCATAAGCGACCATCCACGTAGTCGTCCGGGTTGACCGGTGATTCGTAGTTGCTGCCAAACAGTGAGCTGCAGTAGATGTTTTTCTGCCAGGACAAGGTGGTCGCACGCACGAACGGCCGCCGCGTGACTTGTTCGCGCAGGGCCAGTTGTGCACCGTTATCACAGGGCTGCCCCGCCAACGGCAGCAAGGCCTGGGCGGCGAGGGCGGTGTTGTCGAGCATCAGGTCGAATTGGCGCACCGCCTCCTGGGCGGTCTGCGCCGTGCTTTGTTCCAGTGTGCGTTCAGCCTGCCAATGCAGAATGACCACCCCGAGCGCGATCGGCAGCAACGCGCTGAGCGACGTAATCGAGTAACGAGTGGCGCGTTTACGCGGGCCGTTGACGGTCAGGGGCATGAAGGGCACGGCCTGTTGCAGGGATCAGATTCAGTCGATGATAGTTGGCTGGGACAAAATAAGCTCGCCGAGCCTGCGCGGTTACCACTCAAGCCCTTGTGCAATACGGATAAAAGCCAGCGCCGCCGGCGAAGATTGACGCCGATCCAGTACCGCCAGGCCGACCCGACGCGGCACACGGGGCGACAGCGCGCGCTGCACGTAACGCGAATCGGCCGCGGTCGGCAATGAAGCCTGTGCCACCACGCTGACGGCCTCTGCGCGGCTTACGGTTTCCAGGGTACTGAGCAATTGTGAGCAGCGATATCGCACATTCGGCGTCAGCCGCGCCTCGTTGAACAGGCGCACCACCAGCTCAGTGGAGCCCGCCTCTGTCAACGCGAAAGGGTCGCTGCACAGGTCCTTGAGGCTCACCTGTTCCTGGGCTGCCAGCCGGTGATTGACCGGCAGCAGCGCCACCATCTGGTCTTCGAACAACGCAAAGGTGTCGAAGCGCTCCTGGTCCAGCACCACAAAACCAATATCAATCCGGCGTTCATCAAGCCATTGGATCACTTGTCTGTCGGGCCCTTCGTCGACGTGCACTTCGATGCCTGGGTACTCCAGGCGAAACCGGTTGAGGATCTTTGGCAGCAGGTAGGTCGAAGAGGTTGGGCCGAACGAACCGATGCGCAGGGTCCCGCGTTTCATGCCGCGCGCATCCGCCGCTTCCTGTTGCAGGGTATTGGCCAAGCCCAGCATTGCCCGGGCGCGTCCCAGCAACTGCTTGCCAATATCACTGAGCTCCACCTGGGCCTGGTGGCGGCGGAACAATGCCACCCCCAGTTCCTGCTCGAGGCCTTTGATCGCATGGGAGACCGCCGATTGGCTGATCCCGAGGCGGTGGGCGGCGCTGGTAAAGCCTTGCAGTTCGGCAACCAGTGAGAATATTTCCAATTGGGTCAGGGTCATGAGTAATCACTCATTTTACGATGACACTGTATTACCAGAAGAATGCCAAAGTCCTCAAGCCACTAGAGCCTCTGCCCGTGCATTCTTCGTCGGATCGCATCACTTACATAAAGTTGGCCACTGTCACCATGATCTGGGGCGGCACGTTCGTAGCCGGTCGCTTTTTGAGCGGGGCACTCGACCCGTTGCTGGCGGCCAGCCTGCGGTTTGGACTGGCGAGCCTGGCCTTGCTGGGGTTCATGGGACTTGCGCGCATACCCTTGTCGCGTCCAAACCTGCGGCAGATGGGGCAGTTGGCGGTGCTGGGTTTTTTCGGCATCTTTTTCTACAACCTGTGTTTCTTCTATGGGTTGCATTACATCAACGCGTCGCGGGCCTCATTGATTGTGGCGTTGAACCCGGCAGTGATCGGCCTGGCGTCCTGGTGGCTGTTCAAGGAGCGCCTGGGAGCCAGCAAAATCATGGGCATTGCAGTGTGCTTGGCGGGCGCAGCCACGGTGATCGTCAGCCGTAACCCACAGGTATTGAACGCACAAGCCAACGCTTGGCGTGGGGACGTGCTGATCTTCGGGTGCGTAGCAGGGTGGGGCGTCTACTCGCTGTTTTCCCGAGGTTTGAACCAGAGCCTTGGCCCGCTGCAGACGGTCACCTGGTCCATACTACTGGGCACCCTGATGCTCTTACTCACCACGCTGGGCATGGGCCGGTTCAGCCTGGAGGCTATCGGCAGCCTGCATTGGCCCCAGGCACTGAGCCTTATGTACCTGGGCGTACTGGGTTCGGCACTGGCCTATATCGGCTATTACGATGGCATCCGGCGTATCGGCGCGACGCGCTCCGGGGTCTTTATCGCGCTCAACCCGCTCACGGCGGTGATCTGTGGCGCCTTGCTGCTGGACGAGCAACTGACCCTGTCCATGCTGATTGGCGGGGCGGTGATCCTGCTGGGCATCTACCTGTGCAACAAACCTCTTGCGCCTGCCAGGGCAATGGGGATTTGATAAGACTACGGACAAACACTGTTACGCTGTGTAGAATCGATTTACGCATACAAGAATATGGACTTGCGCTCACGCAAGCCTAAGCCGTCAGAGACTGATGCCCCCATGAAGCTACTCGGCTCCCCCCTCATCTTTGGTGACTTCCTCGCCCGCAGCGTGCGAGGCCTTTCCTGTGCGCCGCCCTCCAACCTCATCCTTGCTCGCAATTAATTCAGTATTTATTACAAGAATGATGAGGTGCCACCATGGCAGATCTATACGAAAACCCAATGGGCCTGATGGGCTTTGAATTTATCGAATTCGCGTCGCCGACCCCGGGCACCCTGGAGCCGATCTTCGAGATCATGGGCTTCACCAAGGTCGCGACCCACCGCTCCAAGAATGTGCACCTGTACCGCCAGGGCGAGATCAACCTGATCCTCAACAACGAACCCAACAGCATCGCCTCCTACTTTGCGGCGGAACATGGCCCGTCGGTGTGCGGCATGGCGTTCCGCGTCAAGGACTCGCAAAAAGCCTACAACCGCGCCCTGGAACTGGGTGCCCAGCCGATCCACATCGAAACCGGCCCGATGGAGCTGAACCTGCCGGCGATCAAAGGCATTGGTGGCGCGCCGCTGTACCTGATCGACCGTTTCGGCGAAGGCAGCTCGATCTACGATATCGACTTCGTGTACCTCGAAGGCGTCGAGCGCAACCCGCAGGGTGCGGGCCTTAAGGTCATCGACCACCTGACCCACAACGTCTATCGCGGCCGCATGGTCTACTGGGCCAACTTCTACGAGAAGCTGTTCAACTTCCGTGAAGCGCGTTACTTCGACATCAAGGGCGAATACACCGGCCTGACCTCCAAGGCCATGAGTGCACCGGATGGCATGATCCGCATCCCGCTGAACGAAGAATCGTCAAAGGGCGCTGGGCAGATCGAAGAGTTCCTGATGCAGTTCAACGGCGAGGGCATCCAACACGTGGCCTTCCTCACTGACGACCTGGTCAAGACCTGGGATGCGTTGAAGAAGATCGGCATGCGCTTCATGACCGCGCCGCCGGACACCTATTATGAAATGCTCGAAGGCCGCCTGCCGAACCACGGCGAGCCGGTGGATCAGCTGCAGGCACGCGGTATTCTGCTGGACGGCTCGTCTATCGAAGGCGACAAGCGCCTGCTGCTGCAAATCTTCTCGGAAACCCTGATGGGCCCGGTGTTCTTCGAATTCATCCAGCGCAAGGGCGATGATGGGTTTGGTGAGGGCAATTTCAAGGCGTTGTTCGAGTCCATCGAACGTGACCAGGTGCGTCGTGGTGTATTGACCGCCGACTAAACGTAAAAAAGCCCGGCCGAGGGTGACCCCGGCCGGGCTTTTTATCGCCTGCGCATCAGGCTTTGCGTTGGCGGACCAAGTGCTTGAAACCTTCAAACACCAGCACCATCACCGCCAGCCAAATCGGGATATAGGTCAACCATTCGCCGCCCTTGATCCCTTCCCCCAGGATCAATGCCACGCCTAGCAACAACACAGGCTCCACATAACTGAGCAAGCCAAACAGACTGAACGCCAGTAAACGGCTGGCGATGATATAGCTCACCAGCGCTGATGCACTGATCAGGCCCAGCATCGGTATCAATGCATACAGTTTCGGGTGCGCATCCATCACCGAAAAGCCTTGCTCGCCACTTTGCACAAACCACCACGCCACCGGCAGCATCAGCGCCATGTCCAGCCAGAGCCCGCCCAGGTGGTCGGTCTTGAGGTATTTGCGCACGATGAAATAAACCGGGTACCCAATGATCACCACCAGCGTCGCCCAGGAGAATCCACCCGCCTGGTACAACTCGTTGAGTACACCGAGGGCGGCAAAAAACACGGCGATCCGTTGCAGATAGGACAGTTGTTCACCCCACACCAGCCGCCCGGTCAGCACCATGGTCAGTGGCAACAGGAAGTAACCCACCGACACATCCAGGCTGCGCCCATTCAGTGGCGCCCACATGAACAGCCACAGCTGTACGCCGAGCAACGCGGATGACAGCAACACGCCGGCAATCAGGCGCGGGCTGTCCGCCAGCATGCGCACCAGTTCCCACACGCGCCGCCATTCGCCACTGACGATCATGAAGACGGTCATGCACGGCACCGTAAGCAACATGCGCCAGCCGAAAATTTCCAGGCCGCTCAAGGGCGTGAGCAATGATGTGAAGTAATACATCACGGCAAACAACACCGAGGCCAAGACCGATAACACAACACCTTTAGACACACTGTCCTCGCGAAAACCGTTGATACAAAAGATGAGGGGATTATGGAGCTTTTGGCGGGAGAGGGTTGCGCTGTTTTAGGGCGTTTTTCAGGAGAATTTCTCGCAACCTTTTTTAGGAGCGAGCAAGCTCGCTCCTACAAAGTGGAGGGGTTATGCGCGTGGTATGCGACCGGAGACGAAATGCCCCACATCATTGAACCCCGGCGTGGATGAATGCCCCGGCGTCACCAACGAATCGATAAACGCCTCATCTTCGGCGCTGATCTTCACCTCCAGTGCGCCCATATAGGCATCCCACTGCGCCTCGGTACGCGGCCCGACAATCGCCGAACTGACCGCCGAGTTGTTCAGTACCCAGGCAATCGCAAACTCGACGATCCCGACGCCACGACCTTGGGTGTACTGCTGGATCTGCTGGGCGATGCGCAACGATTCCACGCGCCATTCGGTTTCCAGGATGCGTTTGTCCTGGCGCGCCGCGCGGCTGCCGGCTTCAGGGGTAACGTCCGGGGCGTATTTACCACTGAGCACGCCGCGGGCCAGTGGGCTGTAAGGCACCACACCCAGGCCGTAGGCGGCTGCCGCGGTGATCTGTTCCACTTCGGCCTGGCGGTTGACGATGTTGTACAACGGCTGGCTGATCACCGGTTTGTCGACGCCCAGGCGCTCGGCCACGCGAATCACCTCGGCGATGCGCCAACCGCGATAGTTGGATAGGCCCCAGTAGCGGATCTTGCCCTGGCGGATCAGGTCGCCAATCGCCGATACCGTTACTTCCAGCGGCGTGTTGTGGTCTTCACGGTGCAGGTAATAGATGTCCAGGTAGTCGGTATCGAGGCGGGTCAGGCTGGCCTCCAGCGCGTTGAAAATGCGCTTGCGGCTCAAGCCGCTGCGGTTGGGCAAACCGTCCACCGGGCCGATGCCGACCTTGGACGCCACCACCCAATCCTGGCGATTGCGCACAATGGCTTCGCCGACGATTTCCTCGGAGCGACCGCCGGTGTAGACGTCCGCCGTGTCGATGAAATTGATGCCCTGGTCCCAGGCCTTGTCGATGATGCGCAGCGAGTCCTCGGTGTTGGTCTGTTCGCCAAACATCATGGTGCCCAGGGTCAAGGCACTCACCTTCAACCCGGACTGGCCCAATGTGCGGTAAATCATGGATAACTCCTCAAGGCGGGAAATGTACCCATGCAATACCAGACTCAGCCGCTCTGGGACAAGCCCTGCGCGCGTTTCTTCATGGGCTCAGTAATGTCTGGCAACGCTGCTGTAAAAAGCGATGCAGCACCTTCACGCGTTCCGACACTTGCAGGCGGTGAGGGCACATCAGGTTGAAGGGCGTGGGTTCGCCTTGCCAATCCGGCAGCAAGGGCACCAGTCGACCGGCCTTGATGTCTTGGGCAATGTCCAGATTGGCCTTATAGGCGATTCCGTGACCGGCCAACGCCCAGCGCCGCACGATTTCACCGTCATCGCTGAGGTAATCGCCCGACACCTCGACCTCCTGCAGCACCGTGCCCTGGCGGAAATACCAGGTGTTGTTGGCCCGGCCCTGGCGCATGTAGCGCAGGGTGTTGTGCTGCGCCAGGTCAGCTGGAGCGAGGGGGGTGCCATGGCGCGCCAGGTAAGCCGGGCTGGCACAGGGGATGCGGTGGTGATCGGGCACCACCGGCAGCGCCACCAGGCTGGAATCCCTTGGCACGCCAAACCGCAGGGCGATGTCGACCGTGTCGCGGAACAGGTCGGCATTGCTGTCGTTGAGCAGCAATTGCAGGCGGATATTCGGGTGTTCGAGCTTGAATTCATCCAGCCAGCCCAGCAACACATTGCGCCCGAAATCCGAGGGCGCCGCCAGTTGCAACAACCCGCTGAGGCTCTGGCCCTGTTGCCTGATCGCCTGTTCGCCCTCGGACAGGGCTTCCAGCGCGACGCGCACGCTCTCGAGGTAGCGCCGACCTTCCTCGGTCAGGCGCATGCTGCGGGTGGAGCGTGCCAGCAGGCGAATACCCAAGCGGGTTTCCAGGCGCTTGAGGGCGATACTGGCGGCGGCCGGGGTCAGGCCGAGCCCGCGTGCGGCGGCAGACAGGCTGCCGGTGTCGGCGGTGCGCACGAAGACTTCTAGGTCGAGGGTCGAGCTCATTTGTAAAAATCCTTTAAAGATCTTGTCGTTTTACCGGGATTTTTCGCCGATTGCCAAGCTGTGAAGATGAACGCTCATTTTCTCACTCAGGAATTTCCCCATGACTACTTCCCTCAACGGCAAAACCGTCATCGTGATCGGCGGCAGCAGTGGTATCGGTGCCGCCGTGGCCAAGGCTGCGGCCGCGCGGGGCGCGCAGGTGGTATTGGCCGGGCGGCGCTTGGTGTCTGGCGTGGAAAATGGCCTGCGCAGCGAACCGGTGGATGTCACTGATGCGGGTTCTCTGCAACGCCTGTTCGAGACCGTGGGACGCTTTGACCATCTGGTCTACACCTCCGGCCCCAGCGTGCGTGCCAAGCCGCTGGTCGAGACCGACCTGAACGAGGCCCAGGAAAATTTCAATGTGAAGCTCTGGGGCTCGCTGCGGGCGATTCAGCTGGCGCTGCCATTTTTGGACGAACATGGCAGCATCAGCCTGACCTCTGGGCAACTGGGACGTAAATTGGCGCCGGGCCAGTTCATCAAGACGGGTATCAACGCGGCGACTGAAGCGTTGGGCAAGCAGTTGGCGAAGGAGCTGGCACCGCGTCGGGTCAACGTGATCAGCCCGGGGGTCATCGATACGCCGGCGTATGCAGGCTTGGCGCAAGAACAGCGCCTGGCGATGTTCGCCAAGGCGGGCGGCGCATTGCCGGTCGGGCGCGTGGGCCAGGCGCATGAGGTCGCGGCGGGGTATGTGCTGGCCATGGAGAATGGCTTCATGACTGGTGCCGTGATTGACATCGACGGCGGCGGTTTGCTCTGACGTAATTGTCGGCGCCGGCTGAGGGGTAGGCCTTCAGGGCATAGCTATCTATACAGTTCTGAGTACGGCGCTGGACCTGTGGCGAGGGAGCTTGCTCCCGCCAGCGCTCGTATGGACGACCACAATCTACCTATCACCCCTCGATCTAACTGTAGGAGCTGGCTTGCCTGTGAGGACGGCCTGAAAGACGACCACTGTTTATCTGTTGCCCCGCGATCCAAATGTGGGAGCTGGCTTGCCTGCGAAGGCGGCCTGACAGCCGACCTGGATGCTGGATCTGATCGGGTACATATCCGTTATTTAGGTAAAGGCTTCTATTGGTTCCGCCCTTACGGCGGCTCACTTTTGAAAAGCGCAAAAGTAAGCAAAACGCTCTTGCCCCAACACTCGGCACCTCGCCTAGGCTCGGTGTGCCCGTAATCCGCCAGGTATTTGGGGGGCCGCCGCCACGCGCCATCCATGGCGCGGGGCGGCTAAACCGGCATCCCTGCCGGTTTACCCCCCAAATCCCTGTCGAATTCCGGCCAGCGTGTTTGACGGGGCGCCTAAGATCAAAGGCAACATCAAGATCAAGAGCGACTCGCTTCGCATCGTGGTTACCACGGTTACCATGGCTACTGTGGCTACCGTGTTTGCCACAGTGTTGTGTAGACGCCTCTACTCATCGCCGGCAAGCCGGCGCCTACAGGGCAAGGTTACGCCTTGAGGGTACGGGTCATCCGCAGCGCCAATACGCTACCGGCGACGATCACCGCTGCCAGCAGGTATAGCGCCACATCCGTGGACCCGGTGGCATCCTTCACAAAGCCGACGATGTACGGGCTGAGGAAGCCGGCCATTTGGCCCATGGAGTTGATCAACGCCAGGCCACCTGCTGCCGCGCCGGCACTGAGCATGGCGGTGGGCACCGGCCAGAACATTGGCAGGCCGGTCAGTGCGCCCATGGTGGCGATGGTCAGGCCGAGGATTGCAATCGCCGGGGTGGTGGCGAAGTTCACCGCAATCACCAGGCCGATAGCGCCCATCAACATCGGCACCACCAAGTGCCAGCGACGCTCTTTGCGCAAGTCGGCGGAACGCCCCACCAGCAACATGAACACCGCTGCCAGCAGATAGGGGATCGCACTGAGCCAGCCAATCACCAGGTTATCGCTGAACCCCAGGTTCTTGATAATCGACGGCAGCCAGAAGTTGATCGCGTACACGCCGCTCTGGATGCAGAAGTAGATCAGGCCGAACGCCCAGATCGCCGGGTTCTTGAACACTTCGGCGAGCGAATCGGTGGTGGTTTTCGGCTTGTTGGCCAGGTCGGTCGCCTGGTCGGCTTCCAGGACCGCACGCTCGTGGGGCTTGAGCCACTTGGCATTGGCAAAGCTGTCACTGAGCAGGAAGTAGGCGAGGGCGCCCAGGATCACGGTCGGGATACCTTGCAGCAGGAACATCCACTGCCAACCGGCCAGGCCGCCTTGGCCGGCCGCGAAGTGGTTGAGGATCCAGCCGGAAAACGGGCTGCCCAGCAGGCCGGACACCGGGATGGCCGACATGAACAACGCCATGATCCGCCCACGGCGGAACGTCGGGAACCACTGCGAGAGGTACAGCACCACGCCAGGGAAGAAGCCGGCTTCGGCGGCACCGGTAAACAGGCGCAAGGTGTAGAAATGCGTCGGCGTGGTGACGAACAGCAGGCAGGTGGACAGCGTGCCCCAGACGATCATCATCAACGCAATCCAGCGCCGTGGACCGAACTTGGTCAGCGCCAGGTTGCTCGGCACGCCGCACAGCACGTAGCCGATAAAGAAGATCCCGGCACCAAGGCCGTACACGGTTTCGCTGAATTTGAGTGCATCGAGCATCTGTAACTTGGCAAAGCCAACGTTTACCCGGTCGAGGTAGTTGAACAGATAGCAGATGAAAATGAAGGGGATCAGGCGCAGGGTAATGCGCTTGTAGATCGCGTTTTTATCGTCATCGGTGGCCAGTGTGGCTGCGGCGCTCTGTGACATGGGAGTCTCTCTTTATTATGATTTTTTGCGATGCGAAGGTAACGTTGATCGCCCAAAGAGTCTCGACCACCTGGCACGCCGCTGTCTTTGTGCTTGCGCACAGTGAAGCAGCTATTGCGCTGTGCTGATGAACAACCCATCGCTTTCTAGGAAATTAGCCCCATGTTCGAGCTGGATCATGACTTGGCGCAGAATATCGTCGATCGCACCATGGCGATCCTGCCCTACAACGTCAACGTCATGGACAGCCAGGGCCTGATACTCGGCAGCGGCGAGCCTGAGCGTATCAACACCCGCCATGAAGGCGCGCAACTGGTGCTCGCCAATGGCCGTGTAGTGGAAATCGATGGCCAGACCGCCAAGCACCTCAAGGGCGTGCAGCCAGGCATCAACCTGCCATTGCTGCATGACGGCCGCCTGATCGGCGTGCTTGGCATTACCGGCGAGCCGGAAGGCCTGCGCACCTACGCCGAACTCGTGCGCATGACCGCCGAAATGCTGGTGAGTCACCGCCACCAACAGGCCGAGCAGCAATGGCGACGCCAGCGCTGTGATGACCTGCTGGCCCTGCTGCTTGCCGAAACCGGCGATTCGCCGCGCCTGGTGGACGAGGCCCAGCAACTGGGGCTAAAGCCGCAGATGGCGCGTACGCCGTACCTGTTCGAACTGGGCGCGGGGCAATCGGCGGAAGCCTTGAGCGCTTGGCTGACCTCGCGTTATCCGGACAGCTGGTGCGTCAGCTCGGCGCAATATTCCTTGCTGTGGTGCCGGCCGGCGGCGGTGCAGGTCGACAACCCACGGCTGCTGGAAAAACTTGAAGGCAACGGTTGGAATATCCTGCGCGTTGCCGTCGGTGGCCAGGCGGATGGGCTGGCGGGGCTGCGTCGTTGCTATCGCCGCGTGGGCGATCTGCTTGCTTATGGCCGCGATGTGTTGCCGCAGTCACGGCTGTTGACCCTGAACCGCTATCGCCTGCCAGTGATGCTCTGGCGCCATCGCAACGACGATGCCCTCGACGAGCTGCTCAACCCCCTGCGTAAAGTGCTGGCCAAGGACGGCAACGGCCAACTGCTGGCAACGCTGCGCAGTTGGTGCGATCACGACGGGCAAAGCCAGGCCTGCGCCGATGCCCTGGGCATTCACCGCAACAGCCTGCGCTACCGCATGGAGCGCATTGCCGAACTCAGCGGTGTCGACCCATTGACCCTGGATGGCATGCTGGCGTTGTACCTCGGCGTGCAATTGTTGCCCCAATCTTTGTCGGAATGAACAACAAAGCTCATCCGGACTTGTGCATCGGACCGGCGTCAGCGGCGGTGCCAACTGGCAGCATGGGCGTTATAAAAACCGGAGAAAGCCCATGAAAATCATCATCGCCCCCGACTCGTTCAAGGACAGCCTGAGCGCCGAAGGCGTCGCCCAGGCCATTGCCGCCGGGTTGGCCCAGGTCTGGCCGGATGCACAATTGATCCAGTGCCCGATGGCGGATGGCGGTGAAGGCACGGTGGAGTCGGTGCTTGCGGCGTGCAATGGCCAGTTGCGTCACCAGACGGTGCGCGGCCCGCTCGGTGCAGCGGTCGAAGCGCATTGGGGCTGGTTGGCCGACAGCCACACCGCAATCATCGAAATGGCTGAGGCGAGCGGCCTGCAGTTGGTACCGCCAGGGCAGCGCGATGCGTGCAAGACCAGCACCTATGGCACCGGCGAACTGATCCGCGCGGCTCTGGATGCTGGCGCTGAACGCATCATCCTGGCGATTGGCGGCAGTGCCACCAACGATGGCGGCGCAGGCGCGATGCAAGCGCTCGGCGTGCAGCTGTTCGACGCCGAAGGCCAGCCGCTGCCACCTGGCGGCCTGGCCCTGGCGCGCCTGGCCGATATCAACCTTGATCAACTCGACCCACGCCTGAGACAGGTGCGCTTCGACATCGCCGCGGACGTCAACAACCCGCTGTGCGGCCCCCACGGTGCCTCGGCGATTTTCGGCCCGCAAAAAGGCGCGAGTCCCGAGCAAGTCCAGCAACTGGACGCCGCCCTCGGCCACTTCGCCGATCACTGCGCTAACGTCTTGCCCAAAGATGTACGCGACGAACCCGGCAGCGGCGCCGCCGGCGGCCTGGGCTTCGCCGCCAAGGCTTTCCTGGGCGCGCAGTTCCGTGCCGGCGTTGACGTGGTAGCCGAACTGGTCGGCCTGGACGAAGCCGTCCGTGGCGCCGACCTGGTAATCACCGGCGAAGGCCGGTTCGACGCCCAGACCCTGCGCGGCAAAACCCCGTTCGGCGTGGCGCGTATCGCCCAGCAACACCAGGTGCCCGTCATTGTGATTGCCGGCACATTGGGCGAGGGTTACGAGCAGATGTACGCCCATGCTGTAGACGCGGCTTTCGCGTTGCCATCCGGGCCGATGAGCCTGGAGCAAGCGTGCAGCGAAGCACCGCGTTTGCTCAGCGAACGCGCAGCCGATATTGCGCGGCTGTGGCGCATCGCCAGTAAGCGCTGACGCGCAAGCGCGAACATGGGACAATCCGCGCCTTTTTGACACGGAGAGTCCCGATGCTTCGCCCTGCATTCCTGGCCCTGTTACTCACCAGCGCCGCTGCCCCAACCTTCGCCCAAACGCCCGCTGAAACCGTGCCGCTGCTGCGCGAGATCAAGCAGTGGGTGGTCGGTTGCGACAACCTGCGCAATTGTCATGCGCTCAGCGCGCCCAGTGGCGTGGATGAAGAGGACTACAGCTCGCTGACATTGCACCTCTGGCATCAGGCTGGGCCAGAGGGCTATTTGCGTCTGCGCTTTGATCATCGAGGTCAGGACGTCGACCTTTCCACCTTGCTGCTGGACGGTAAGCCCCTTGGTCTGGAATTGACCCGGGATCTGCACGTCGAGCTGGACGACCAGGGCGGTGATCCCGAGGTGCAGTCTTACGGTGTGATCGAAGACGCTGCGGCGCGTCGCTGGTTGCAGCGTCTGCGCAACGGGCAACGTTTGCAGTTGCCGGGTGATGAGCAGGCGCATGTGTCGCTGAGCGGGCTGAGTGCTTCGCTGCTGTTGATGGACGCGGTACAGGGGCGGGTGGATAACGTGACGGCCCTGGCCCGAACAGGCAAGGGCGCGGCCAGTGACGTGCCGCCGCGTATGTCGACGCCGGTACTGCGCAAGTTTGTTGCACCCCCCGCCCTGACCACCCAAGAGCAGGCGAGCCTGATGGCCGCTGCGTTGCAGGCGGTTAGGCCGGAGGAGGGAGAACCCGAGGCAACGGCTGGGGCGCTGACGGCGCAACAGGCAATAACGGTGGTGCGTTATGACTGTGCAGCCTACAACTGTGAGTACGACGTCAACAGCCGTAAACGGCAGGCGCCCTACGACGAAACCAGCCTTGCCATACAGCCGCTGCCCTTGGATGGCGCCGCGCTGCAGGGCTCAGTGTGGTATGACGAAGCCACCGGCACCCTGAGCTATTTCTATAAGCTGCGTGGGATCGGTGACTGCGGCGGCACAGGGTCCTGGGTATTTGACGGCGAGCGCTTGCGGCTCAGCGAGTTCCGCATGATGCCGCGCTGCACCGGAGTGGCTTCGGGTGATTGGCCGGCGCTGTGGTCGACCCATACAGCCCCCTAGCCATCGGGCGACAACGCCCCCTACACTGGCGGGCCACTTGTCTTTCAAAGGATGAAACACAATGCACGCACCTGAACCCGCTATCGTGATCCAGCGCTTTACCGAGGCTCACCTTGAAGGGGTCGCGGCGCTCTATAACGAACCGGCCGTGTGCCGTCAGGTGCTGCAAATGCCTTTCCAGTCGGTGGAGGCGTGGCGTAACAGGCTGGTCCAGGACAACGAACGGCGGCTACAGCTGGTGGCTGTGCACGGTGGTGAGGTGATCGGCCAGCTGGGCCTGGAACAGTACCTGCGTGTGCGTCAGGCCCACGTCGGTTCGTTCGGTATGGGCGTGGCGACCGCGTGGCAGGGCAAGGGCGTCGGCTCGCGGCTGTTGTCGGCCGCGCTGGACGTGGCCGACAACTGGATGAACCTGCGCCGGGTAGAACTCACGGTATACGCCGACAACGAGGCGGCGCAGGCGCTGTACCGTAAATTCGGCTTCGAGGTCGAAGGCGTATTGCGCGATTACGCCCTGCGCGACGGCCGGTTTGTCGACACCGTGAGCATGGCCCGCCTGCGCAAGTCCGCTTAGTCCTGCAAGGCAAACGCCACCGCAGCCTGCGCATGCAGCTCGGTGGTGTCCAGCAGCGGCAGGTCGCTGTGTTCGGGCTTGATCAGCAGGCTGATTTCCGTGCAACCCAGGATGATCGCCTGGGCTCCGCGTGCGGCCAGGGATTCGATCACCCCTTGGTACACCTTGCGTGACGCAGCGCTGATCACGCCGACACACAATTCCTCATAGATGATCCGGTGCACGGCCTGGCGTTCGTCCACCTCGGGCACCAGCACGGTCAGGCCCTGGGCGGCCAGGCGCGATTTGAGGAAATCCTGCTCCATGGTGAACGCGGTGCCGAGCAGGCCAACCGTGAGCGTGCCGGCTTCCACGGCCGCCGCACCGGCTGCATCCGCGATGTGCAGGAACGGAATCGACACCGCCGCTTCTATACGCGGCGCCACAAGGTGCATGGTGTTGGTACACAGCACCACGCACTCGGCGCCCCCCGCCTGCAGGCGGCGCGCGGCATCTTCGAGGATCAGCGCGGTGTCGTCCCAGCGACCGGCATGCTGGGCCTGCTCCACTGGGCCAAAATCCACGCTGTACATCAACAGTTGCGCCGACCGCAGCGGCCCAAGCTGGTCGCGCACGCGCTGGTTGATGATGCGGTAGTACTCGGCGCTGGATTCCCAGCTCATGCCGCCGATAAGGCCGATGGTGCGCATGCGAAGCTCCTGACAAGGAAAGTCGCCTCACCTTACGCACCAGCCGTGGATTAGTCATACGCAGTTAGCGGCGAAATGACCGGTGCAGTTCACATATCCTGGTTGACCCAGCCTGGCCTCGGCGCTTGCGGCGCCACCGCGTTGACCTGCTTGCCAGTCGCCAACTCCACGCGCCGCGCCACTTCCGGGTCATCGGCAAAGGGGATCAGGCTGGCATCCTCCAGGCTCTTGTCGCACTGGCCATGCAGGCAGTACTCCACTGCGCCATACAGGCACACCACCATCAGCAGGCTCCACATCTCAGGCGATCCTGGCGTCAAGCTGGGCCATGTTCAGGTCTGCGACCCGCACCGTACGCCAAGTGTTGTAGGCCATCAGCAGCATCCCGCTGAGAAAGAACACACCCCCGGCAAAGCGCACTACAAACCCGGGGTGGCTGGCCTGCAAGGCCTCGACAAACGAGTAGGTGAGGGTGCCGTCATCGTTGACTGCCCGCCACATCAGGCCCTGGGTAATGCCGTTGACCCACATCGAGGCGATGTACAGTACCGTGCCGATGGTCGCCAGCCAGAAGTGCAGGTTGATCAGCGGCACGCTGTGCATTTGCTCGCGGCCGAATACTTTGGGGATCATGTGGTACAGCGAACCAAAAGTGATCATCGCCACCCAGCCCAGTGCGCCGGCGTGGACGTGGCCGATGGTCCAGTCGGTGTAGTGGGAGAGGGCATTGACCGTCTTGATTGCCATCATCGGGCCCTCGAACGTCGACATGCCGTAGAACGCCAGCGACAACACCAGGAAACGCAGGATCGGGTCTGTGCGCAATTTATGCCAGGCGCCGGACAAGGTCATCATGCCATTGATCATCCCGCCCCAGCTGGGCGCCAGCAGGATCAGCGACATCGCCATGCCCAGGGACTGCGCCCAGTCCGGCAGCGCGGTGTAGTGCAAATGGTGCGGGCCAGCCCAGATGTACAGGGTGATCAGCGCCCAGAAGTGCACGATGGACAGGCGATAGGAGTACACCGGGCGTCCGACTTGTTTGGGCACGAAGTAGTACATCATCCCCAAAAAGCCTGTGGTCAGGAAAAACCCTACCGCGTTATGCCCGTACCACCACTGCACCATGGCATCTGTCGCGCCGGAATACACCGGGTAGGACTTGAACCAGTCCACCGGAATCGCCAGGTGATTGACCACATGCAGCATGGCGATCACCAGAATGAACGCGCCGAAAAACCAGTTGCCCACGTAGATATGCCGGGTCTTGCGCCGCACCACGGTGGTGAAAAACACGATGGCATACGCCACCCACACCACCGCCATCCACACGGCGCCGGAGAACTCGATCTCGGCGTACTCCTTGGTGGTGGTGTAGCCCAGCGGCAAGCTGATCAACATGATCAGGATGACTGACTGCCAGCCCCAGAAGGTAAACGCAGCCAGGCGGTCGGAAAACAACCGCACCTGGCAAGTGCGCTGTACCGCGTAATAGCTGGCGGCAAACTGTGCGCTGCCGGCAAAACCGAAGATCACCAGGCTGGTGTGCAAGGGCCGCAGGCGGCCAAAGGTGGTCCAGGGCAGGTCCAGGTTCATCTCGGGCCAGACCAGTTGCGAGGCGATCCACACGCCCATGGCCATGCCCACCACGCCCCAGACGATGGTAGCGATCACGAATTGGCGCACGACCTTGTAGTTGTAGGCCTGCCCAGTTGTTGCGGTGCTCATGCTCAGTCCTCCCACGGTTCCAAGTGACGGCACTGTAGGAAGCGTGGGTAAAACAAAACAGGCTCAGAAAAACTTCATTGTTGCGGATCAGTTTATTTGGCCTGAAATCGCTGCTTCTGGCCCACCTGATCCGGTTTATACCTATCCACCTGAATCTTCAACGCACTGCGCTGCAAGCGCATTGTCGCCCCATAGAAGCTGCGCCCTGGCGCGCGGCCAACCCTATCGGCATCTTGGGTGTCGATAAAAATGGCAGCGAGTGGTGCCACGTCACCCTCGGCGGTGCCCAGGGCAACCACAGCGCACTGGGCTGTACGCGGGGCAACCGGCATGAGGCGTGCGGGCGTTAATCATACGCAGAGACAGCGCATCTGCCATGATCAGGCTTCGCAACCTGGCTCACCCAAGGAACTCCGCAATGGACGATGTACAGCAATTGGGCGAGATGCTTCGTCATTACGCCGACAGCGAAGCGCATAAAAAGCAGCAATTCGATGTGCAGTCCGCCCGCTGGGCGCAAAAGCTCGATGAGTTGTTCGGGCAGATCGAGCAATGGCTTGAGCCGGTGAAGACGGTGGGGTTGCTGGAGGTGCGCCGCGAGGCCTATGTCGCCAGTGGCCCGAGCTTGCCGGTGGAAGCGTCGACCTTCAAGACCGAAAAACTGACCGTGCAGATCACCGGCAAACCGGTTGAATTCGTACCGGATGTGATGGGGGCGGGCGGGTTGATCTCCGTGTCGGTCATCGGCTTGACTGCTGCACGGCATGGCAGCGTGTCATTGGTGTTGCCCGCAGACAAAAACGACTGGCTGTGGAAGAAAACCAACGGCCTGAAAGACCCGGACACCTTTGGCTTCGACGCCAACTTCCTCGCCTCGCAGTTGCAGAGCCTGATTCCACGCGAACGTGGCTGATAGTACGCGTTATCGTTGATGATCATCCCCGGCAAGCCGGCGCCTACAGGGTCGGCAGGTCTGTCATACAGACGCTGGAAATAAGGCGAATTGGCCAGGATTGGCTATACCTACAGCTCCATGTCTCGATGATGATCGCCAGGGAGTTCAATGATGAAACTAAGGCTAATGATCAGTACGCTGTGCGTGGCGTCGATCGCCATGACCGGTTGTGCCAGCAAGGTCACACAACCGGATGAGTACTCCGGCTTTCTCTCGGACTACAGCCAGCTCAGGGAAGCCAAGTCCCCCTCGGGTGCCGAGGTGATGCGCTGGGTCGATCCCAAGCTGGACCTGAGCCGCTACACGGCGGTGTACATCGAGCCGACCCAGTTCTACCCCAAGCCCCAGGCCACCACGAAAATCCCCGACAGTACCCTCAACGGCATCAACACTTACTACAACCAGGCGCTCAAGCGTGAACTGGAAAAAACCCTGCCCCTGGCCAACGGCCCTGGCCCTGGCGTGATCGTGGTGCGTGCGGCGATCACCGCCGTGAGCAGCAAGACCGAAGGCCTCAAGCCCTATGAATTCGTCCCGGTGGCGCTGGTCGCGGCGGCGGTGAGCACTGGCACCGGCATCCGGGATCAGGAAACCACCCTGGGCACCGAGGCGCAGTTTCTCGACGGTTCAAGTGGCAAGGTGATTGCCCAGGTGGTGCGCAAAGGCACCGGCAAGCCACTGGCCAATGACTCGCAGGTGATGAAGGCCGACGACGTGAAAGGCGTGATCGATGGCTGGGCGTCGGACCTGCATCAGTCGTTCCTGAAGCTGAAAAAGCACTAGCGGCTAATACACGTTCCTCGCCGGCCGGTTGTAGAAGCTGAGCAGGATGTCGTAGCGACGGGTGACAAGGGAGTAATCGTCACTCAGTCGCTGCGGCGTGGCGTGGTCCAGCCAGTCCTGGTGCAGGGTGCGCAATGCCTTGAGGTAGTCGTCGGCGGAGGAGCGGGTGGCGTACCAGAGGTGAATGGCCTCTTCCTTGCGCTTGTCGCGCGGCATTTTTACCAGGAAGGCCTGGCTGGCGTCGCTGGCCTGTTGCAGCGTATCGATCAGGCTGAGCAGTTGTTGCGGCGTCAGGCTGGCGTCGCGCACGCCCTTGTCGATCTGGTTCACTGCCTGGCGGGCCGCGATCATATGGTTGAGCAGGTGCCAATGCAGGTCCCGGCCAAACCGTGATTCCAGCAGTGCCAGTTGGGCGGGGCGCACACGGATGTCTTCCTCTTCCAACAGGTTGCGCAACGCGGCGGATGCCTTCAGGTAGGCTTCGCCCCGCTGGTCCAATTGCCCTTTCAGGCTATTGTTCATGGCTTGCGCTACCATTTGCCGCACGTTCGGCGGCATGCCATTGATCTGCACTGGCTCGACCATGTCCGCCAGGGATGTGAATGAATTCAGCTTGTCGGCATAGGTCGTGGCGAGCTCAAGCAAATGGCTGCCGGGCTGCTGGCGCTGCAGTTTGAGCGTGTACAGCTGCGAGCAGACGGCCGCCTGGATATGCCTCGGTTCAGGTTCGTCACGGTCGCCGAACTTATCCTGGCTGGGCGTTTCGGGCTGTGGCGATTGCATGCGGTAGTAGGCCAGGCGAGTATTCCGGTCGATACGGTTCACGCAGTCAATAATCGGCGCCAGCGCACTGGCCGTGGCGGTGTAGGGACTGTCGCGCTGGTCCAGCCACAACTGCACGCGTTGCAGCGGCTTGGTGGCGCCGGCAACCCCGAGCAATCCCAGGCCCAGCACCAGGCCGATGGGAAACAACCATTTCGGATTCATTGCTTGGCCTCCTGGCCATACCACTGCGCGTGGGTCGCAGGGGCCTGGCATTCCGGCGCCGAGCGTGGCATGCGGCTGCACAAGCGTTCGGTCCACTGTTGCAGGCCCTGGTTACGGGTGACGAGGTGCTGGTTGTCGAGCAGCACCAAGCCGACGTACAGCCCAACCCCGCAGACGAAGAACAGCACCATGCCCAGCGCGCTCCAGCGGGGATGGCGGGTGGTCCACGGAGTGTGATGATCCATGAACGGTCGCTTGGCCACGCCGATGGCGGCCAAGGCCACCACCAGAGTCAGGCTGGCAAAGAGCCCGAACGCATAACCCAGCGCGGCGGCGAGGATCAGCCCAGGCACCAGGTCGCGTATCGGCAGCAACGGTAAGTGAGTCGGGCTGAGCGCGCGTGGCAGGCGGGCACTGAGCTGCTCATCCAGCACCCGATACTGGTGGGCCAGGGGCCGCCAGACCTGCCAGGCCAACCCGGCGCCGATCACCGCGCCGACTGCCCAAAGGATGCCGTAGCCCAGGGTCGGCACTACTTGGCCAACCAGAGGGTCGGCGTTTACCAGCACGCCCACCAGGCAACTCAGGAACAGTGCGACGATCCACGGCCAGGTGTCCATGGCCGTGTCCCAGCCTTGCCAGAAATACACGGTACCGCCGGGCATGGCTTCGGCTTCGGCCACGTGCTCGGCGTAGATATCGGCACTGAGCGTCTGGCAGGCTTTCCAGTCGTGCTCGTCCAGGCGCTGGGCGAATGCGCGGCGCTGGCCCAGGCTCATGGGTGCCAGCAGCAACCGCGCGGCCCGTTGTTGTGGGCTGAAGGGCGGCTCGCTGGCCATGACACGCTGGCGCGCGATGAAGGCCGGTGCTTGTTGGCGCCGCAACAGCACCGCCCAGTCGCCGGCAGGGCATTCATGATCTGCACCGCCGTGCCAGTTCTGGCCGGTACACACCGCCTCGAAGACGGCGCTCGACCAGTAATGACTGTGCACCAGCAGCCGCGCCAACCATTGGTTGAACCACTCGGCATGCGGGTGATTGTTCACCCAGGGGCACTCCGTGCGTGCCGCGTAGGCGGCCAGGAAGGCGGCTTCGTCTTTTTGCTCCAGGGCCTGGCGCAAGGGTTGCTGCAATGCCGCGCGGTGTTTGCGCTCAAGCTTTTCGATCAACTCGCCGGGCAGTTCCAGGCGCTGCCAGGCCGTCAGCCAGTTGAAGGTTGCAAACGCCCAGCGGGTTTCGTCGGGGCTGAGATCGTTCTCGATATCGCGCAACAACAGGTGGATTTCAAAGTGCAGGGCGCTGCCATTGGCCATTGCCGCCTGATACTGCTCGCCCAGGGTGTTGCCCCGGGTTTCAATGACCACCTCGTCGGCTTCCTGCAACCCCTGGTGCCACTCCAGCGCGGCCTCATAGGCTTCGCGCAGGCGTTGAAACCCTTCGGGGTCATCATCCGGCCGGGTTTGCTTCAGCAGCGCGGCGTAGCTGCGCTTGATCGTGCGGCTATCGGCATCCGGCGGCAGGCCAAGGACATTCCAGCAAGTCATGTGCGGTGCAACTCCCTAAACAATCGCGCGCACATTACCGGTTTGGCACAGGTTGAGGAAGCTGCGCATCAGGGCGCGTGAGTCGTCAATGCCCGGTCAATCCCTGTCGCGACCGGGCACGCGGTGTTACTTGAGTGGGGTCAGGGGCGGCAGCTTCCATTGACCGTTGCCCACCTCAGGCTTGGGCAGGTAAATGCGCAACACGGCATAAAACGGGCCCGGTGGGGCCGGCAACCAGTTGCTTTGTTCGGCTTTGGGTGGCTCGTGGTGCTGCAGCGCCAGGGTCAGGCCGCCATCGGCGTCGCGCTTGAGGCTGGAGAGCATCCGCGAGTTGATCAGGTAGCGTTTCTTGTGGTTGGGCACCAGCAGCTTGGTCTTGGCGTCATACATGGTCAGTGACCAGAACGCGTCGGCGGGTGGCAGCTGGTCCTTGGCGAAATGCACGGTGTAGCTGTGGCGCGCGCCGTTGGCGGGCTTGCCTTCACTGTCGACGAAGTAGCCGAGATAAGCCGCTTCGTCGGCGGAGTTGCCGAAAATACCCATGTCGGCGCCGGCGTAGCGGTACAGGTAGTTGTTTTTCAGGCGGTCGCGGCTGCCGAACAGCTCACCGCTGGAGACCTGGTGGGTGTCAATCTTGTCCTTCTTGAATGCGGCGAACTCGGCGCGGGCATCCGAGATACCGTCTTCCAGGGCCTTGCGTTGTTCGGCGGTCAATTCCTTGACCTTGAACGGTGCGCCCGGGGCGATCCCGATCTTGGCAAACCGCGCCAGCAGGTCTTTTTCACTGTCCTGCGGTGCGGCAAAGGCCAGCATAAAGTTCAGGTAGCGAAACAGTTGCGGGCCCTCGGTCATGGTTGCCATGGGCTTGGGCCATTCAATCTTCGGCGGCTTGGCGGGGGCGGGTTGCTTCACGTAGCTGCTCAACGGCTGCACTTTGTAGCCGCTCTGGATCTGCTTGACCTTGTTCAGGTCTTTTTCATCAAACAGCTGCGTGCGGTACAGGGCATAGGCGATATTGCTTTCGCTGTACACCACACGGTCGATGTCCACCGGCTGCTGACCCTTCCAGTCGGGACCGGCGATCATGTAGTGGCCGCCGTTGTTGCCGGTGCTACGGGTGCCCAGGTAGGCGAAGTTCTGGGTATAGAGGTCGATCAACTGCACCGAGTAGTAGCGGTTGTCTTCGATCTTGGGCAGGGTCAGCACCTGGGGCTCGCTGCGCAGGTCCAGCCACACGAAGGAGTAAGGCGTGTCTGAGTTCGGGGTGACGAAGGCGGTGTCCTTGGGCGTGAACACCTGGGCAGTGTTGCCGATGTGATTGAACGGCGCCTTGAAGTTGGCCCCGCCCTTGTCGACGGCTTGGGTGTAGAGCGTCTTGTACATCTCCACCACCGGGTAGCCATACAAATAGGCTTCCTTGGCGATGGCCCGGGCTTCACTGGGGGTTGCGGTGAAATCGGCCCAGGCGCCGGTACTCATGAGAATCGAGAGGCTCGCCAACAGCAGGCGCGTCGGTTTTCCAATCATGTTGTAGCGTCCTTCCAGAGATCTTTTTTAAGGGCGTGGGATTAAACCGCCGAGTAAACCGGTTTATTTGTCGAACGTCACGTTAATCCCTGCGAGCAGCGTGAACTCGGGCGAGCCGTCACCCTGGCTCGCCACTGTCCACTGTAGCTCGACAGAGGCATTGAACAGGTTACTGCCGGCTTTCCAGGCGTTGCCCGCACCAAAACCGATGAGAATCCAGTGAGTGTCGTTCTTCGAATCGAAGGTTCAGGTGCCTGTGGAGCGCAAGTATCAGCCCCTCGGCAGGCTATGCTCGCAAGTGGCCGCCCTGATTGGGCGGCAGCGGGGCTCAGGCGTCGGGCAGCATCGATTTGACTTTGTCGCGCAATTGATCGATGGAGAACGGCTTGGCAATCACCTGCATGCCGGCAGGCACGTCGATTTCCGCGTAGCCACTGGCAAACAGGATGGGCAGGGCGGGGCGCAGTTTGCGCACATGCTCTGCCAGTTCCTTGCCATCCATGCCTGGCAGGCCATTGTCGGTCATCATCAGGTCGATGACCTGCTCGGTGCTATTCACCACTGCCAGCGCTTCTTCTGCGTCGGCAGCCTCCAGCACACTGAATTCCAACTCCTCCAGGACATCGACGATCAGCATGCGCACGATGGCGTCGTCTTCAACAACAAGGATGGTGGAGGTGACTGCGGACATAGTATGGAATTCCCAAAAAAGGCGAGGATTTACACGCGGCCGTTCTGTCAGGCCTCTTCCTTGAGTAAGCGCGCACTCGTGACAAGTTCCCGCTGGCCGTAAAAACAATGCGATAGAAAAGACCAGAGAGAATAGCCTGTTCCTTTGTAGGAATCTGTACAAAACCGTTCTAGAAAAATGGTTTTGCCTGTCACTTTGGGGCAAACTCCCGGTTTTTCCGTATTTGGCCAAGGCATGCCCATGACTCCCGCGTCGTCCGTCGATGAAAAGAGCTTTCGTAACCTCCTAAGCCGAAACGTGGCATTGCCCTTGGGTGTGGGCGTGCTCAGCGCGGTGTTTTTCGTCGTTTTGATCACCTATCTGCTGTCGGTGATCCAGTGGGTGGAGCACACCGACCGGGTCATTAACAACCTCAATGAGTCGTCCAAGCTGACGGTCGACCTGGAGACCGGCATGCGCGGTTTCCTTATTACCGGCGACGAGCATTTCCTTGACCCGTATGAGGTTGCCAAGCCGCGCATCATTGCCGACCTGCGCAACCTGCAAGATTTGGTAGCCGACAATCCGCAGCAGGTGGACCGCCTCAAGCGCCTGGAAGGCTTGCAGGCCGAGTGGAACAAGTACGCCCAGTCGATGATTGACATGCAGCGCACCAGCGGTGACTACCGCAGCGCGGTCAAGGCCGGCCGTGGCAAACGCTTGACCGATGAGATCCGCAAGGAATACGACGATGCGGTGGCGATGGAGCAGCAGTTCCGCATCACCCGTAATGAGGAAGTTACCCGCACCACGGTAATCAGCGTCACCCTGTACTTGGCCTTCGTGCTCGGCTTGAGTGGCTTCCTGGCCTATATCGGCCGCAAGAATTTGCTAGCTTTATCAGAGAGTTATAGCGCAAACCTCGCGTCGCAACAGAAGATTGCGCGACGGCTCGAGCAGCAAGCCTGGCTGCGCAATGGCCAGACCGAACTGGCTGAACAAGTGCTTGGCCAGCTCACCCTTAATATGCTCGGCCGCAATATCTTGCAATTTTTTGCCCAGTACATGGGCTCGGCTGTTGCCGCGCTGTACGTGCGAGAAGAACACGGCGGCCTTAAGCGCGTGGCCACCTATGGCTTCTCCCGCGAGCAGGAACAGCGTGAGCAAGCGATTTACAGTGACGAAGGCATCGTCGGCCAAGCCGCCCAACTGGATCGGCTGATTCGCCTGGATGATGTGCCGGTGGATTACTTCAAGGTCAGCTCCGGCCTGGGCGAAGGCCCGACCCGCAGCGTTCTGGTCATGCCCACCAGCGATGATGACCGTGTCAATGGTGTGATCGAGCTGGGCTTCCTGCGCCCGCTGGAAGAGCGCGACGAAGAGCTGCTGGAACTGATCGCCGGCAATATCGGCACTTCGATCGAAGCCGCCCGCTACCGCCAGCGTCTGCAAGAAGTGCTGGCCGAGACCCAGCAGCTCAACGAAGAGTTGCAAGTGCAGCAGGAAGAGCTCAAGACCGCCAACGAAGAGTTGGAAGAACAGTCGCGCATCCTCAAGGAGTCCCAGGCCCACCTGGAAACCCAGCAGGCCGAGCTGGAGCAGACCAACGAACAATTGGCCGAGCAGACCGAGACCCTGGCCGAGCAACGCGACGCCATGGACCGCAAGAACATTGAGCTGAACCAGGCCCAGCTTGAGCTGGAAGACCGCGCCGAAGAGTTGCAGCGTTCCAGCAAGTACAAGTCCGAGTTCCTCGCCAACATGTCTCACGAGCTGCGCACACCGCTGAACAGCTCGCTGATCCTGGCCAAGTTGCTGGCCGAGAACCCCCAGGAAAACCTCAGCGCCGAGCAGGTCAAGTTTGCCGAATCGATCTATTCCGCTGGCAATGACCTGCTCAACCTGATCAACGACATCCTGGATATTTCCAAGGTCGAGGCCGGCAAGCTCGAAGTGCGTCCGGAAAATTCCAGCGTGGCACGCCTGGTAGATGGCCTGCGCGGGATGTTCGAGCCGCTGGCGGCCGACCGCAAGCTGGGGTTCCGGGTGGACGTGCAGGCTGGCTCACCGACCATGCTGTTCACCGACCGCCAGCGCCTGGAACAGATCCTCAAGAACTTGCTGTCCAACGCGGTCAAATTCACCGAGCAGGGTGAGGTCAGCTTGTCGGTGTCCCGCGCGTCAGGGGAGGGCATTGCCTTCACGGTTCGCGACTCCGGCATCGGCATTGCCCCGGACCAGCAGGAAAGCATCTTCGAAGCCTTCCGCCAGGCCGACGGCACCACCAACCGCCGCTATGGCGGCACCGGCCTGGGCCTGTCGATCTCCCGCGACCTGGCGACCCTGCTGGGTGGCTATATCAGTGTGACCAGCGAGCCAGGCAAGGGCAGTGTCTTCACCCTGGTATTGCCGGAGCAGTATGTAGAACGCGAAGAAGACGCCGCGCCGATCGAGCAGCCCCGCCAAGTGGTGGTGGCGCCCGCACCGGTTCCGGTCGCCGTCAAGGTGTCGCCGCTGCCGGTGGCCGATGCCAGCCAGATCCCACGCTTTGCCGACGACCGCGACAAGGCCCCGTTCACCACGCGCTGCATCCTGGTGGTGGAGGATGAGCCGAACTTTGCGCGCATCCTCTTCGACCTGGCCCACGAGCTGGGCTACAACTGCCTGGTGGCCCATGGCGCCGACGAAGGCTACAGCCTGGCCGAGGAGTACATTCCCGACGCGATCCTGCTGGACATGCGCCTGCCGGACCACTCCGGGCTGACCGTACTGCAACGCCTGAAGGAACACGCCAACACCCGGCATATCCCGGTGCACGTGATTTCCGTGGAAGATCGCGTGGAAGCCGCCATGCACATGGGCGCCATCGGTTATGCCGTAAAGCCAACCACCCGCGAAGAGCTCAAGGACGTGTTCGCGCGCCTGGAAGCCAAGCTGACCCAGAAGGTCAAGCGCGTGCTGCTGGTGGAGGACGATGACCTGCAACGTGACAGCATCGCCCGCCTGATCGGTGACGATGACATCGAGATCACCGACGTCGGTTACGCCCAGGCCGCCCTGGACCTGCTGCGCACCAATATCTACGACTGCATGATCATTGACCTCAAGCTGCCGGACATGCTCGGCAACGAGTTGCTCAAGCGCATGGCCACCGAGGACATTTGCTCGTTCCCGCCGGTGATCGTCTACACCGGTCGCAACCTGACCCGCGATGAAGAGGCCGAACTGCGCAAGTATTCGCGCTCGATCATCATCAAGGGCGCCCGCTCGCCCGAGCGCCTGCTGGACGAAGTCACACTCTTTCTGCACAAAGTCGAATCCCAGCTGTCCCATGATCGCCAGAAGATGCTCAAGACCGCCCGCAGCCGCGATAAAGTCTTCGAGGGGCGCAAGATCCTGCTGGTGGACGACGATGTGCGTAACATCTTCGCCCTGACCAGTGCCCTGGAGCACAAAGGCGCGGTGGTGGTGATCGGGCGTAACGGCCGTGAAGCCATCGATAAACTCAATGAAGTCGACGATATCGACCTGGTGCTGATGGACGTGATGATGCCGGAAATGGACGGTTACGAGGCCACTGCCTTGATCCGCCAGGACCCGCGCTGGAAGAAACTGCCGATCATCGCGGTAACGGCCAAGGCCATGAAGGACGATCAGGAGCGCTGCCTGGCAGCCGGCTCCAACGATTACTTGGCCAAACCGATCGACCTGGATCGTCTGTTCTCACTGATTCGCGTATGGCTACCGAAGATGGAACGCATTTAAGTGGAGCGAAGTTTTTTGGAAAAAAGCAGCGACATTGAGCTGCGCCTGTTGATCGAGGCGATTTACCTCAAGTACAGCTACGACTTCCGGGATTACTCCGGCGCGTCGGTCAAGCGCCGCGTGGCCCACGCCCTGCGCCAGTTTGATTGCGCGACCATTTCCGCCTTGCAGGAGCGCGTGCTGCACGACCCGGCCGCGTTCATGCAGTTGCTGCAGTTCCTGACGATCCCGGTGAGCGAGATGTTTCGCGACCCGTCGCACTTCCTGGCGATCCGCCAGGAGGTGGTGCCGCTGCTCAAGACCTACCCGTCGATCAAGATCTGGATCGCCGGTTGCAGCACGGGCGAGGAGGTGTACTCCATGGCCATCCTGCTACGCGAAGAGGGGTTGCTGGAGCGAACGATCATCTACGCCACCGACATCAACCCGGCGTCGCTGGACAAAGCCAAGCAGGGCATCTTTTCCCTGGAGAACGTGCGCGCCTACACCGCCAATTATCAGCAGGCTGGTGGGCAACGTTCATTTGCCGACTACTACACGGCGGCATACGATTACGCCATCTTCGATAAGACGCTGCGCGAGAATGTCACCTTTGCCGACCACAGCTTGGCGACCGATAGTGTATTCTCAGAAACTCAGTTAATTTCATGTCGCAACGTATTGATTTACTTCAATAAAAAATTGCAGGATCGTGCGTTTGGATTGTTCCACGAGTCGCTGTGTCATCGCGGCTTCCTGGTGCTGGGCAGCAAGGAGACGTTGGATTTCTCCGCGTTCGGCAAACAGTTCGAACCCTTGGTCAAACAGGAACGGATCTACCGGAAGCTATGAGCCAAGCGTCTGCCAGCCCGGCATCGGTCCGGGGCATAGAAGCTATCGTCATCGGCGCCTCCGCCGGTGGCGTGGAGGCGCTGCTGACAATATTTGGCCAACTGCCCGCAGACTTCGGCTTGCCGATCATCACCGTATTACACCTGCCGGACGAACGCCGCAGCCAATTGGCCGAGGTATTTGACCGTCGGGTTGCCATGCCGGTGGTGGAGGCGCGGGACAAGGAAGTGCTCAAGCCCGGCACCCTGTACTTTGCCGGCCCCGGTTATCACCTGTCGGTGGAGCAAGACCGCAGCCTGTCCCTGAGCCAGGAAGACCGGGTGCACCATTCGCGGCCGGCGATTGATTTCCTGTTTGAATCCGCCGCCGATGCCTACGGCAAAGGCTTGATGGCGATCCTGCTGACCGGTGCCAACCATGACGGCGCCCGCGGCCTGGCTCACGTCAAGCAGCAGGGTGGTACCACCGTCGTGCAAGAACCCACTGAAGCACGTGTCGCTGTCATGCCACGTGCAGCCCTGGCGCTGCATACACCTGACCACATTCTGACGTTGAGCCACATTGGCTCATTGCTGGCTTCCCTGGAATATTCCCCATGTTAAGTACTGTCCAGGCCAAACTGCTGATCGTCGACGATCTGCCGGAAAACCTGCTGGCCCTCGAAGCGCTGATCAAGCGCGAGGACCGCCAGGTGTTCAAGGCATTGAGCGCCGACGAGGCCTTGTCCCTGTTGCTGGAGCACGAGTTCGCCATGGCGATTCTCGACGTGCAGATGCCCGGCATGAACGGGTTCGAGCTGGCCGAATTGATGCGCGGTACCGAAAAAACCAAGAACATCCCGATTGTGTTCGTCAGCGCCGCCGGCCGCGAACTCAATTACGCCTTCAAGGGCTACGAAAGCGGCGCCGTGGACTTCCTGCACAAGCCGCTGGATATCCACGCGGTGAAGAGCAAGGTCAATGTGTTCGTCGACCTGTACCGCCAAAGCAAGGCCATGAAGCTACAGGTCGAAGCCCTGGAGCGCAGCCGTCGCGAGCAGGAACAGCTGCTGGCACGCCTGCAGGCCACCCAGGCCGAGCTGGAGCAGGCCGTGCGCATGCGTGACGATTTCATGTCGATCGTTGCCCACGAAGTGCGCACGCCCCTCAACGGGCTGATCCTTGAGACCCAATTGCGCAAGATGCACCTGGCCCGCGACAACGCCGCCGCGTTCACCCTGGACAAAATGCATGCCATGGTCGACCGCGATGAACGCCAGATCCAGAGCCTGATCCGACTGATTGAGGACATGCTCGACGTATCGCGCATCCGCACCGGCAAACTGTCGATACGCCCGGCGCGTTTTAACCTGACACAACTGGTGAGCAACCTGGTGGAAAACTTCGCGCCCCAGGTCGCGGCGGCGGACTCGACCATGACCCTGGTGGCCGATGGGCCGGTGGAAGGCAACTGGGATGAGTTCCGCATTGAGCAGGTGGTCACCAACCTGCTGACCAATGCCCTGCGCTACGGGGCCAAGAGCCCGGTAGAGGTGCGCGTGTACAGCGAACACGGCGAAGCCCGTGTGGAAGTGCGCGACCACGGCATTGGCATCAGCGAAGACAACCAGAAGCGTATTTTCCAGCAGTTCGAACGGGTTTCCGCCAGCCAAGTGGCGGCGGGGCTGGGCCTGGGGCTGTTCATTTCCGAGCAGATCGTTGCGGCCCACGGTGGCGCTATCGAGGTCGAGAGCCAGATAGGCGAGGGCGCCTTGTTTCGGGTGTGCCTGCCCTTGCAGGCGTCGACATGAAATCAATCGTCACCTCGACGCAACCTCTGCGTGACCCCATGGTCGTAATTGCAGCAATTGACCGGACAAAGGCTTCCCATGAGTGAAGATGCACAAGATGTCGTTCTGATCGTCGAGGACGATGAATCCATTATGTTTGTGCTGGGTGAATACCTGGCGGGCCTGGGCTATCGGGTATTGAAGGCAATCGATGGGGAGCAGGCCTTCGAAATCCTTGCCTCCAAGCCACACCTGGACCTGATGGTCACCGATTACCGTTTGCCCGGCGGGATTTCCGGGGTGCAGATCGCCGAGCCCGCGCTGCTGTTGCGGCCGGAATTGAAAGTGATCTTCATCAGTGGTTACCCGCAGGAAATTCTCGACTGCAACAGCCCGATCACGCGCAACGCGCCGATCCTGGCCAAGCCGTTTGACTTGGATACGCTACAAGAGCATATCCAGCGCTTACTCGCGTGATGTCCTGCGCCTGATACATCCGGTCATGCTTTAACGCGCACTCCGTGGATTCATGACCCTCGTTTTCTGCACTCAGTACGACCACTTTCTGCCTTCAGTGCCCTGAAGGCTCGATGAGTTTATCTGAGGCCGGAAATCGAAATGATCACTGTGAATATGCGCTCACCGGACTTTTCCGTGAGCCCGCCACTCCCAGCAGACGCGCAACCTGTATCGAACACCCCGCCGAGATCGACGCCCGCGCTGCAAACCGCTGTCACTTCCCGGCCCAAACGCGCCATTCAACCCCCTGTGAACGCGTCTTTGCAGGCAAGGGGGCAGGCGGTATCGCCGGACAATAAAAACGCAGAGCATTTTACGCAGGCGGTGCTGACAGGCCTCGACCAGCAACTTCCATTGTTCAGGGAGCAGAAACGCCTGAACCCTCCGGGGATGACGCAAGAGCAGGTGGACCAGCAGTTCAACGAGCGTATCGCGAATCTCCTCCAGGTCCACACAATGGAGGTCGAACCGAGCTCGACCTACGCGCAGTTCAATAGGCTTGGAGCGGGGGATAAGGTCACCCTCAAGCAGTTTATCCAGGATCACGGCTGGAACCTGCCCACCGATTTTGACGCGTTGAAGAACCTGTTGAGCTACGTCCGACGAGCCCCCCTCCCGACGCAAACATTGGGTGATTACGGCGGAGCGATGTCCTGGTTGCAACCGCCGTCCCACGAGCAGTTACTGGCGGTGTACTACCACCCGGTGCAAGCACTGGAGCTGCCCGCTGACTCGGAACTGTTTGGTTTGCTGACACGCACGCTGCGACTGAGCGAGGCTGAGGCCGCCGAACCCGAACGCGTGATCAGTGCATTGATCAATTCGCCGGCGGCCCAAGAGGTCGGGCGTGTACTGCGCGCCAAGGTTGACGCGGGTTCAACGCCCGGCAGCGATACCGATTGGCTCCTGGCGGGATTGCAAGTCTCGCTCGACCGAGAGAGCTTGCTGGGCAGCGTACAACCGCCACCGCGCAATCGAGTGGCGGGTTTTGACCTGGACGACAGCCGCTTCTGGGGTCAACCCGCCTCGACGGTCGTTGCCGGTTTGACCGAACATCTCATGACCCGCAGCAGCGCCAGCGAAGCCATGGCACCGGCTGCGGCCCACTTGTTACTCGCGCGCAAGGCCCCGCAGTTCTTGGTCAGGGATATCCCGCCCGGGGTCGTCTATGGCTCCCACAGCTGGGTCAGCCTATGTACGGCAGTCGCACGCATCGAGGCCCAGTCGCCTGGCAGTGTCGCGACAATGAGCTATGCCCAGGTCATGGCGTTCGATGACATTGCACCGGTCACGCGCGCCGATCAACGCGTTGCCCAGCAGGCCCAGGACTTTGCAATCATCGACTGGGCGGTTTGCCGAGGCATCCTTCCTGCCAGCCCGACTGACGACCATTCCCCCGCGCAGATGTCGCGCATACGCAAGGCCTTCGATGAAGAGGTGCTCCGGCTGTCCCGGGCCTCAGTGATCAAGCGTTCCGATATACCCGATCGTAAACAGATGACACTGGATTGGCTCAAGGAAACTTTTGGCGCCGATACTGACTACGAAAAAAAATGTATTTACCGCAAACCACGTGACAAAGATGAGCCTGGGCCTTATTCCGTGGTGGACCTGGCGGTTGAGGGCAAGTTGCTGGATGCACCTCAAGTCATTCCCCCAAGGAACGCATTTCGCGCAGCCCCAATACCCCGAGTCGTGACCGCACAATGGGCGTCGAACGATCCAGGTGTACCCATTGCCCAGATCGTCAATCAAGCGAAAACCCTGAACCTGCCTGACTTCAACCAGCAATTCGAGACGAAGGTCAACGAGCATCTGGATCAACTGGAAATCAGCTCGTTTGACGCCATCGTGTACATGCTCACCCAGTTGCCCTTGAAGGACCGCGAATTCATTGAATATGGCAAGGTCGAGGTCTACCGTGAGGAGTTGATCCACCATCAATCCAAGTCTCCTCCGTATTGGCGCCGTGGCCAGCCGGACGGGCAGAAACCTTTGCTGGTCCGTGCCCAACACGAGGACGAGTTCAGGGTTTACGAAGTCAATCCCAATCAACACAAGATCATCCGCAGGCCTGACCTTGAGAAAGATTTCCCGGTTGGCCATCGGGCCTTCGAATACCGATTCGAGGTGCACCCCAGGCCGCTTGATGATGACAAGATCTCGGTCACGACCTATGCCGACATTCCAGCTGATCGACGTTATATAGAAAAAGTGTCGACCCAGCCGGAGGACGCGCAGCTTTTCGCCGAACAACGCGATACTTCGGGTGTTCCCCAGACCTTTCACAGCGACCGAACCTTTCGTATTGCGCAACTGGTGCGGGACAATATGTACGATCAGGTGCGTAAGAAGATCGTCAGGGAGACCAGGGGCCTGACGACCTTTGAAAGTGAAATACCGCCCATTCGAAAGATTCGCGAATTTATAACCGGGCTGATCCCGCTCTATGGGGCCATTACCAAGTTCAATCGCGGCGATGTCGACGGCGGCATTCAAGACCTGTTTTTCGATACGCTGGGCTTTGGCGTTGCCGGCGCTTCGGCGGCGGGACGGGTGGCGCGTGCAGTCAGTGGTGTTGGCTCCACGGCAGCCAAGGCCTGGAGTGTCGGCCGGATCCTTGGGCGTAGCGCTGTCGGGGCGTTGAGCCCGATTCCGGGCGTCGAGGATGCCGTCGCAAGCGTGGGCCGTGCAAGCGCGCACCGCTTCAGGGCGGTGATAAATCAGGTACGCGGCACTGCGGGGCACTATGACGTGTTTAAAGCCAGTCGAGCCTACGACGCCGCCGCGATGGGGGTATATAAGGTCAATGGCGACGTCGTCCAGGGTATTGCCGTGTTGCACAACGGCAAATGGCACGCCTACAGCCCCGCAGGTGGACAGCGCGCGGTGGATGATTTTACGCCCTCATTGCGGGCCACTGACGAGCGATTGCAAAGCTGGCAAGGCGCCGCGCCGGCTCTGTCCGAACCGTCCCGGCGCATTCGCGAAAACTTCAGGGCGCTCGAACAAAAGCTCAGGAACGGGCCGTCCAGCACCGCATTCAATAACGGCTACAACGCGGGTGACCCCTATAGCATCAAGGGCTTTTCCTCCCGGCTGAATGCCGAGCAGGTCATGAAGTTGGCACAGACCGACGGCCTGACGGCGGCGCAGGTTGGCGCCCTGGTACGCCAGCGCGAGCGCCTTGCCGTGCAGCATGCCTTCAGTGGGGTAAAGCAGGCGCAGTCGCTCATTGATGCGGCGGGTGGCACATTCACCGCCAATCCCCAGCTGTTTTACCTCAGTCAGGTGGATTCACTGTCCCAAGGCCAATGTGCCGCGCTCTCCAAGATCATGGCCTCGGCGCTCGAGCAGGGCAAAGGTCAAACGCTGATTGAAAACATGTTCAGCGCCGCCGCAAAACCGACTCATCCAGCTTCTGTAACCTTTACCAAGACACTGCAGGACGTACAGAAACAGGTGAGCACCCCGGCCGTGTTCCACGCCGGCAACCCAGTGCGGCAAGTATCCCACGATGAGCTGATCGCCGAACTGGGCCGCGCCACCACGTCCACGACCCTGATGATCGATTCACCGGGTCACGCGATGATGGCGGGCGTGAAGGTTGATGGCGTGAACAAGCAGTTCTTTTTTTATGACCCGAACCTGGGCCTTGCCACGTTTCCCACCCAAAGCGCCATGAACGAAGGCCTGCAAGCCCTGTTTACCCAGAAAAAGCCGGCCACCCCTTATCGCACCTACAGCACCCACCCTGACAAGCTCGAGTTCAGGGTCAGTACCCATGACGAAGGGTGGACGAGCAAGGCGAGCGTGCACGACGGCCCCGTCAAGCAGCTGTACGAGGCGCCCATTGATACGTCCACGACGCAGAGTGGCCAGCAGTTGCTCGCGGGTTCACCGTTGGTTCCGGAGAAGGTTTATGTACCGGTCACCGAATCGGCACAACGCCTGGATGCCAATTCGATCCTGTATACCCGGGGAATCAGCGATTGCACGGCATTGGTGGTGCTGACCGACCTGAAGGATGGGATCTACCACAAGCGTACGTTGATCCACCTGCAAGGCGGCGTCGCCGACCCAGCGATGTTGCCAATGTTGAAACAGCTGGACGCGTCGTTGGCCAATGGCGGCAAGGTAATCTTCGTTGGCGGTGATAACGCCCGCAGCGCGCAGGGGTTGGCCAGTTCATTGAAACAAACACTCGGCGATCAACAGCCGCTGTTGAGCATCATCAACAGGCAGCCGCAGTCAACGGTCATTGCCACAGCGTCCGGCATTGATATAAAGCCGGATGGTACATTCGAGCTGATCGAAGGCGGGTATCCGCCCCAAGTGCTGGACGCAGCCATGAAGAAACAGGTCTACGATCGAATCGATTGAACCCAATGAGGGAAGGGGACTTGCGACGCGAGTCCCCGTTTCAGGCCTTGATCATCTCGCGCACTTTCGCTGTCAGCAGGTCGAAGGTAAATGGCTTGGTGATCAGTTGCATCCCCGGATCAAGAAACCCACCGCGCACTGCCGCATGTTCCGCGTAGCCGGTGATAAACAGCACTTTAAGGTCAGGTCGAATTTGCCTGCCAATTTCCGCCAGCTGGCGTCCGTTCATGCCGGGCAGCCCCACGTCGCTGATCATCAAATCGATACGCTGGTCGGACTCGAGGATCGGCACAGCCGAACTGCCGTCTCCGGCTTCGACATACCCATACCCCAATTCCTTCAACACTGCGCTCACCAGGACGCGTACGGCAGGGTCATCCTCAACGATCAGTACGGTCTCGCCCGCATTGGCAAAGGGCAGCGCCGCAGGGTCGACAGTTGCGGGGGCAACGATGTCACCGACAAACCGAGGCAGGAACAGGCTGACAGTCGTGCCTTTGTCGACTTCGCTGTGGATGGTCACATGGCCATGGGACTGGCGGACAAACCCGTAGATCATCGACAGGCCCAGGCCCGTGCCCTGGCCAATGGGTTTAGTCGTGAAGAAAGGATCGAACACACGGCCCATGACATTCTCTGGGATGCCACAGCCGGTGTCGCTAACGCTGAGTTCCACATAATCGCCCGGTTTCAAGGTTCCATAGGCGGCGGTAAACACGCTGTCGAGGTGGCGGTTGGTGGTTTCTACGGTCAGGCTACCGCCATTGGGCATGGCATCCCGGGCATTGATCACCAGGTTGAGCAGGGCGCTTTCCAATTGATTGGGGTCCGCCTCGGCCGTCCACAGTTGATCGCTCAGGCGCATGTCCAACTTGATGCTTTCGTTGATGCTGCGTTGCAGCAGCTCGCCCATGGAGGTGACCAACTGGTTGATCTCAACCGGTTTGGAATCCAGCGATTGGCGGCGGGAGAACGCCAGCAAGCGATGAGTGAGGCCGGCGGCACGGTTAGCCGAGGTGACGCCCAGGTCGATCAGGCTGTCGAGGTCGTCCAACTTGCCACGGGACACACGCCTTCGCAGCAGCTCCAGGCTGCCGATGATGCCGGTGAGCATGTTGTTGAAGTCGTGGGCGATACCGCCGGTCAACTGACCGACGGCTTCCATTTTCTGGGATTGGCGCAAAGCCTCTTCATTGCTGCGCAGTTGCGCCGTGCGTTCTTCTACCTGCTGCTCAAGCGTCTCCAGGGTGCGTTGCAGGCGCAGTTCACTTTCGCTGAGGTCGATCAGGCGGTCGCGGGCGTCGTATTGCCGGCGGCGGCCGCGCAGGGCGGCGCTCACCTGGCTGATCAGCGTCACCGGGTGGAAGGGGCGCTCCAGGAAGGTTACGTTGCCGAGCAAGCCGCTGAGATGGGATGAGCCATTCTGTTCTCTGCCGCCGTGATGGGTCATCAACACGATGGGCAGGTCCGACCAGGCCGGTTGCTGGTGCAAGTACTCCAACAGCGGTTCCAGATTGACACCACGCAGCGCCTCGGCAGCGATGATCAGCAGCCCGGCGCCATCATCGAGTGCCTCGCACAATGCCTCCAGGTTGCTGGCGACGATGCCGGCATACCCGGCTTCGTTGAGCATCATCAGCGCCAACGAGCCATCGCGGCCCATCGGTGCCAGTACGATCGCCCGCTCGGAGACTGGAAGTAGGCCCGTCACACGCCCTCATCCTTGAGCAAGGGGGAGCCGGCGCCCATGTAGGTCGGGATGCCGCGCAGTACGCCCTGGAAGTTATCCAGCGGCTCGCCCACCGTCATGCCCTTGCTGCCGATGCGGTATTCACGAATCGTGGCTTCGTGGGTACCGGTCCGTTTCTTGATGATCGAGATGGCGCGGCGCACCTTGCCCAGCGCTTCGAAGTAGCGCAGCAGAATGACCGTATCCGCCAGGTAAGTGATATCGACGGGGGCCTGCATATCGCCGACCAGGCCGTGTTGCGCCACCGTCATGAACGTCGCCGCGCCGCGCCGATTCAGGTACAGCAGCAACTCGTGCATGTGCAGGATCAGCGCGTTTTCTTCGGGCATGGCGGCTTGGTAGCCGTTGATGCTGTCGATCACCACTGTCTTGATGCCACGCTCGTCCACGCAACGGCGCACGCGGTGTGAGAACTCACCGGGTGACAGTTCGGCGGCATCGACCTGTTCGATCAGCAGGTTGCCGGTTTCCTGCAGGGCCGCGAGGTCGATCCCCATGTTTTTCATCCGCTCGAACAACAGCCCCAGTTCTTCATCGAAAATAAAGAGCGCTGCTTTCTCACCCCGCGCCACGGCGGCAGCGGCGAAGATCATCGAGATCAGCGACTTGCCGGTACCGGCAGGGCCGAGGATGAGGCTGCTGGAGCCAGTCTCGACACCGCCGCCCATCAGTGCATCCAGCGCGGCAATGCCGCTGCTCAAGGTCTCGCGCTGGTAACCGCCCCGATGCTCGGCCGCTACCAGGCGCGGGAACACATGAACGCCGTCCTGCATGATGGTGAAGTCGTGAAAACCGCCACGGTATTTCTGGCCACGGTACTTCACCACCCGCACACGCCGGCGCTCGGCGCCATAGTTGGGCGTCAGCTCTTCCAGGCGGATCACGCCATGCGCCACGCTGTGCACGGTTTTGTCGAGGGATTCGGTGGTCAAGTCATCCAGCAACAGGACAGTGGCGTCGTAGCGCACGAAGTAGTGCTTGATCGCCAGGATCTGCCGGCGATAGCGCAGCGAGCTTTGGGCCAGCAGGCGGATTTCCGAGAGGCTGTCGATGACCACGCGGGTCGGTTTGACCCGTTCTACCACTTCAAAGATCTGCCGGGTGGCCTCGCCCAGTTCCAGGTCGGAGGAATACAGCAGGCTTTGTTGGTGGTCGGCGTTGAGCAGGCTTTCGGGTGGCGTCAGTTCGAAGATATGAATGTTTTCATCCAGGTCCCAGCCGTGGGACTTGGCGCCTTGTCGCAATTCGCGTTCGGTTTCCGACAGGGTGATGTACAGCGATCGCTCGCCGTTCCTGGCCCCTGCTTGCAGAAAGTGCAGGGCGACCGTGGTCTTGCCGGTGCCGGGCTCACCTTCCAGTAGGAACAGGTGGCTGCGCGAGAGTCCTCCAGCAAGAATGTCATCAAGACCTTCAATGCCAGTGGCCGCTTTTTCGGATAATTGCGCTGTGGATGTAGACAAGAAGTGCCCTCAGGTCACATACGAGTAGAGGATGCACGCCCATTAGGACGCGCCATGTTCTCTTGACCGTAGCGGTTTGCGGCGGTTCAACCTGTTGCGGGAGAAATGAGGCCTGGACCGCGTTTTACAAAAAATTGTAAGCCCGCCTACAAGCCTTGCTGTAAGGCGGGATCGTCCGGGTTCTGCTGTTCAAGTTGCGCCAATAGCACCTGAACGTTCTGCAACTGGCCGCTTTCTTTCCAGTAATTGACCAGCAATACCCGCGCCTTTCGGTTGGCCGGGTGGCGCTGGATGATGTCTTCGAGTTGGCGCTGGGCGGCTTCCAATTCCTGCTGGGCGTGCAGGGTCGTGGCCAGGTCGTAGCGATAATCCTGGTTGTCCGGCTCCAGCTCCACCGCCTTGGACAGGCCAAGCAGCGCGTACGGACGTTCGCCATGGTGCAACAGCCACATGCCCAGGGCGTGTTGCAGGTAGGCCGACTCGGGGTGCGCGGCCAGTTGGCGCGCCAGCAGTTGGCGGGACTCGTCGGTCTTGCCCTGTTTGTCCAGCAGTTCGATCTGCGAGACGACGGCTTGCAGGTTGTCCGGTTGCAGGCGCATGGCCTGTTCCAGGGCGTTTTGTGCGTCTGGCAACAGGGCGCTGTGGATGTACAGGCGCGCCAGTTGAATCCAGCCTTCTGCGGTTTCAGGCTGGGCCTTGAGCTTTTTCACGAACTCATCCAGTACTTGCTGCAACGGCCCGAAGTACAGGCCCAGGGTATCGGGAGACAAGCCAAGCAAGGCATTGGCGGCGGCAAAGCGGACCTCCTGCTCGGGGTCATCCAGCACCGGGCCGAGCAGCAGCGTGCGCTGGCCGGTCGGCACCAGGCCGACAATGCTGTGGATGGCCGCTTCACGCACCCGCGGTGAGTCGCTGGCCAAGTCTTTGTCCGCCAGCTTCAACGCCTGGGGGCTGGGGTAGTTGGGCAATTCGGCATGCAACGCCGCGCGGCGCTCGGGCGACAGGTCCGGCCGGCCCAGTTGCTGATACAGCACGCGCGCTGCGCCGGGCTCACCGTTACGCGCCTGTTTCAAGGCTTTCGAATAGCCATGGGCAATGGCGGGCGCTACGGCCACCGGGGTGGTGCGGGAGAAATACCAGGTGATCAATACGATAAACAACAGGGCGCACAGGCCGATGAGGGAGTAACGGCGTGACTTTGACATGCAGGCGTCCGAAAGCTTGGGCAGCTAATACAAAGCCATCAGCTTCGGCCAGACCACGGCAGGTGTCAAACCCGCGTCAGGTGAGCACGTACTCCACCGGCTCCAGGGGCGGCGGCAGGTCGGTTGCGCCGAGGGCCGCCAAGACCTCGCGTTCCAGGGTACGCAGGATGGCATTGCAGGGCAGGTCGTTCTCGTCGAAACCGAACGGGTCCTCAAGGTCATCGCCGATTTCATCGAGGCCGAAGAACGTGTAGCTGACGATGGCGGTAAACACTGGCGTCAACCAGCCCAGCGGCTCGGCCATGGCAAACGGCAGCAGGATGCAGAACAGGTAAATGGTGCGGTGCAGCAGCAGGGTGTAGGGGAAGGGCAGTGGCGTGCTCTTGATCCGCTCGCAGGAGGCCTGCACTTGGCTGAGGCTGACTAACCGCGCTTCCAGCTGAGTGTAGCGCCATTCGCTGATCACGCCTTGCCCGGCCAGTTCGGAAAACCTGGCGCCCACCCGTTGCAGCAGGTTGTCGGGAAGGTTGGGGTGATTGGCCTGGAAGGTACTCCAGGGCGTTATCGCCTGGGCTTCATCTTCATGGCGCAAACGCGCGATCAGGCCGTGGGCGAAGCCGCACAGGCTGCGCAAAAGGCTCGCGCGTTCGACCGGGTCGCCAAGCACCTGGGTTTCGCGGATGAGCGAGCGAACATCGATGACCATCTGACCCAATTGCTTGCGACCTTCCCACCATCGGTCATAGCAGGCGTTGTTGCGAAAGCTCATAAAGATCGACAACGACAACCCAAGCAAGGTGAACGGCGTGGCGTTGACCTTGGAGAAATACGCCGGGTGCAGGGTTTCCACCAGCACGATCACTGAGGCCAACAAGGTCACCAGCAGGCTGCGCAGGGCAATGCGTTTGGCGATCGAGCCCTTGAGGGAAAACAGGATGCCCAGGAGGTTGGGTTTGGGGCGGACTATCATTCAGGGGCAGGCTTCTTGGGGGGTGCAGCCGCTCAGGTTAGGAGCAAGTATCGCTGGCGTCCAATCGCTTGGGCTGACCGGTTGATCGGCGAGGTCGATGACTGGCCAAAACAGTCAGGCAGGTTGAAGGCTTTGACCATTGCCGCTACCGCGCTGCGGGGCGACTATTTCGACGATTCGGACCGTTCAAGGGAACAACAATGCAGATTGAAAACAAGATTTTCCTGGTCAGCGGTGGCGCATCGGGCCTCGGCGCGGCGACTGCCGAGATGCTGATCGCCGCCGGCGCCAAGGTGATGCTGGTCGACCTGAATGCCGAGGCCGTGGCCGCCAAGGCCAGGCAGCTGGGCGACAACGCGCGCAGTGCCGTCGCGGATATCAGCCAGGAAGCCGCTGCCGAAGCCGCTGTGCAGGCCACGGTCGCAGCCTTTGGCGGCCTGCACGGGCTGGTCAATTGTGCCGGCGTGGTGCGTGGCGAGAAAATCCTCGGCAAGAACGGCCCTCACGCTCTGGCGAGCTTTGCCCAGGTGATCAACGTCAACCTGATCGGCAGCTTCAACCTGTTGCGCCTGGCGGCCGCTGCCATCGCCGAGACCGAGGCAAATGCCGACGGCGAGCGCGGCGTGATCATCAACACCGCCTCGGTGGCGGCGTTCGACGGGCAGATTGGCCAGGCAGCGTATTCCGCGTCCAAGGGCGCCATCGCCAGCCTCACACTGCCGGCCGCGCGCGAGCTGGCCCGCTTTGGTATCCGTGTGATGACCATCGCCCCGGGTATTTTCGAAACGCCGATGATGGCCGGCATGACCCCGCAAGTGCGCGACGCCCTGGCCGCCGGCGTGCCATTTCCGCCGCGCCTGGGCAAACCTGCCGAATACGCCGCACTGGTGCGGCACATCATTGAAAACAGCATGCTCAATGGCGAGGTGATCCGTCTCGACGGTGCCTTGCGCATGGCGGCCAAGTAAGGAGGATGACCCATGACTGATCCAATCGTAATTGTCAGCGCGGTGCGCACGCCCATGGGCGGGTTCCAGGGCGACCTCAAGGGCCTGACCGCGCCGCAACTGGGCTCTGCCGCGATTCGCGCCGCCGTCGAGCGTGCCGGCATCGCTACTGACGCCGTGGATGAAGTGCTGTTTGGCTGCGTGCTGCCCGCCGGCCTCGGCCAGGCGCCGGCGCGCCAGGCGGCCTTGGGCGCGGGGCTGGACAAATCCACGCGTTGCACCACCCTCAACAAGATGTGTGGCTCGGGCATGGAAGCGACCATCCTGGCCCATGACTCGCTGTTGGCCGGCAGCGTCGATGTGGTGATCGCCGGGGGCATGGAAAGCATGTCCAACGCTCCGTACCTGCTGGACCGCGCACGCAGCGGTTACCGCATGGGCCACGGTAAGGTGCTCGATCACATGTTCCTCGACGGACTGGAAGACGCCTACGACAAAGGCCGCCTGATGGGCACCTTTGCCGAGGACTGCGCCCTGCATAACGGCTTTAGCCGCGAAGCCCAGGACGCCTTCGCCATCGTTTCGTTGACCCGTGCGCAAGAGGCGATCACCCATGGCAGCTTTGCCGCGGAAATCGTGCCGGTGCAGGTCACCGTGGGCAAAGAGCAAAAAACCATCCAGCATGACGAACAGCCGCCCAAGGCCAAGCTCGACAAGATCAGCAGCCTGAAGCCGGCCTTCCGCGAAGGTGGCACTGTAACCGCCGCCAACTCCAGCTCGATTTCCGACGGCGCGGCGGCCTTGCTGCTGATGCGTCAGTCCGAGGCGCAAAAACGTGGCCTCAAACCCTTGGCGGTTATCCATGGGCATGCCGCGTTTGCCGATGAACCGGGGCTGTTCCCGGTGGCGCCAGTGGGTGCGATTCGCAAACTGATGACCAAGACCGGCTGGAACCTGGGCGAGGTCGACCTGTTCGAGATCAACGAAGCCTTTGCCGTGGTCAGCCTGGTCACCATGAGCAAGCTGGAAATCCCCCATGCCAAGGTCAATGTCCATGGCGGCGCCTGCGCGCTGGGTCATCCGATCGGCGCCTCCGGTGCGCGGATCCTGGTGACCCTGCTCTCGGCCCTGCGCCAGAAAGGCCTCAAGCGGGGTGTCGCCGCGATTTGCATCGGCGGTGGTGAAGCCACGGCCATGGCCGTCGAATGCCTGTATTAAGGAGCCCAGATGCTGCCCAATGACGAACAACTGCAAATCAGCGACGCGGCCCGGCAATTTGCCCAGGAGCGCCTGAAGCCCTTTGCCGCCGAATGGGACCGCGAGCACTGCTTCCCCAAGGAAGCCGTCGGTGAAATGGCCGAGCTGGGCTTTTTCGGCATGCTGGTGCCGGAACAATGGGGTGGTTGCGACACCGGTTACCTGGCCTACGCCATGGCCCTGGAAGAAATCGCCGCCGGTGACGGTGCGTGCTCGACCATCATGAGCGTACACAACTCGGTGGGTTGCGTGCCGATTCTCACGTTCGGCAGCGACCACCAGAAAGAGCACTTCCTCAAGCCCTTGGCCAGCGGCGCCATGCTCGGCGCCTTCGCGCTCACCGAACCCCAGGCCGGCTCCGATGCCAGCAGCCTGAAAACCCGCGCGCGCCTGGAAGGTGACCATTACGTGTTGAACGGCTGCAAACAATTCATCACCTCCGGGCAGAACGCCGGGATTGTGATTGTGTTTGCCGTGACCGACCCTGCAGCGGGCAAGCGCGGGATCAGCGCGTTTATCGTGCCGACCGACTCGCCGGGCTACAGCGTGGCACGGGTCGAGGACAAACTCGGCCAGCATGCGTCCGACACCTGCCAGTTGCTGTTTGAAGACGTGAAGGTACCCGTCGCCAATCGGCTGGGGGAGGAGGGCGAAGGCTACAAGATCGCCTTGGCCAACCTCGAAGGCGGCCGCGTGGGCATCGCTTCGCAAGCGGTGGGCATGGCCCGCGCCGCTTTCGAAGCGGCCCGCGACTATGCCCGCGAACGCGAAAGCTTCGGTAAACCTATCATCGAGCACCAGGCCGTGGCCTTCCGCCTGGCCGACATGGCCACGCAAATCGCGGTCGCCCGGCAGATGGTGCATTACGCCGCCGCCCTGCGCGACAGCGGCAAGCCGGCGCTGGTGGAAGCCTCGATGGCCAAGCTGTTTGCCTCGGAAATGGCCGAGAAAGTCTGTTCGGCCGCCTTGCAAACCCTCGGCGGTTACGGTTACCTGAACGACTTTCCCCTGGAGCGGATCTACCGCGACGTGCGGGTCTGCCAGATTTACGAAGGCACCAGCGATATCCAGCGCATGGTCATCTCACGCAATCTCTAAGGAGCCGATACATGAGTTACGACACCATTTTGCTCGACGTGCAGGGCCGTGTCGGGTTGATTACCCTCAATCGCCCGCAAGCCTTGAACGCCCTGAACGCGCAACTGGTCAGTGAGTTGAACCAGGCATTGGACAGCCTGGAAGCCAACCCTGAAATCGGCTGCATCGTGCTGACCGGCTCGAAAAAAGCTTTCGCCGCCGGCGCCGACATCAAGGAAATGGCCGAGCTGACCTACCCGCAGATCTACCTCGACGACCTGTTCAGCGACAGTGACCGCGTGGCCAACCGCCGCAAGCCGATCATCGCCGCCGTTAACGGCTTCGCCTTGGGTGGCGGTTGTGAGCTGGCATTGATGTGCGACTTCATCCTGGCCGGTGACAACGCCAAGTTCGGCCAGCCGGAAATCAACCTCGGCGTCCTGCCAGGCATGGGTGGCACCCAGCGCCTGACCCGCGCAGTGGGCAAGGCCAAGGCCATGGAAATGTGCCTGACCGGGCGCTTTATCGACGCGGTGGAAGCGGAGCGCTGCGGCATCGTCGCGCGTATCGTGCCGGCCGATGAGTTGCTGGAAGAAGCCTTGAAAGTCGCGGCCCTGATCGCCGGCAAATCGGTGCCCATCAGCATGATGGTCAAGGAAAGCGTAAACCGCGCGTTCGAAGTCAGCCTGTCGGAAGGCGTGCGCTTTGAGCGCCGCGTGTTCCATGCAGCGTTCGCCACCCAGGATCAAAAAGAAGGCATGGCCGCCTTCGTCGCCAAGCGCGCCCCCGAGTTCAAGGACAAGTAACGCGGTTGTGTGAACACTAGAGCTCAAATGTGGGAGCGGGCTTGCTCGCGAAGGCGGTGTTTCAGTCGACATCTTCATCACTGATCCACTGCCTTCGCGAACAAGCCCGCTCCCACATTGATTTTGCACTGTGTCAATTAAAGCTGGTAGTGCTTGAGCTCCCTGGCGATCACCATCCGCTGAATCTCGCTGGTCCCTTCGTAGATTTGCGTGATCCGCGCATCCCGGTAGTAGCGCTCCACCGGGTAATCCTCCAGATACCCATACCCACCGTGAATCTGCATCGCCGACGAGCAAACCTTCTCGGCCATTTCCGAGGCAAACAGCTTGGCCTGGGACGCTTCAGACAAGCACGGCTTGCCGGCACTGCGCAGTCGCGCGGCGTGCAGGATCAGCAAGCGCGCTGCATTCAGTTGGGTTTGCATGTCGGCCAGCAGGTTGGCCACGCTTTGGTGTTCGATGATCGCCTGGTTGAACTGCACACGATCACGGGCATAGACCAGCGCCGCTTCAAACGCTGCACGGGCGATGCCCAATGCCTGGGCGGCAATGCCGATGCGGCCGCCCTCGAGGTTGGACAGCGCAATCGCCAGGCCCTTGCCACGTTCACCCAGCAGGTTGGCCTCGGGCACGGTACACTGGTTCAACGTCACCGCGCAGGTGTCCGAGGCGCGGATGCCCATCTTGTGTTCGGTGCGATCCACCACAAACCCCGGCGTGGCCGTGGGCACCAGGAACGCGGAAATGCCTTTCTTGCCCAGGTCAGGGTCGGTGACGGCAAACACGATGGCCAGTTTGGCGCGCTTGCCGTTGCTGACGAACTGCTTGGCACCATTGAGTACCCACTGGCCGTCGCGCAATTCGGCGCGGGTGCGCAGGTTATGCGCTTCGGAGCCGGCCTGGGGTTCGGTCAGGCAAAAGCAGCCGATTGCTTGGCCGCTGGCGAGGTCTGCCAACCAGGTTTGTTTTTGTTCATCTGAGCCGTAGTTGAGGATTGGCCCGCAACCCACTGAATTATGGATACTCATCAGTGCGCCCGTGGCCCCGTCACCGGCGGAAATTTCTTCCACGGCGAGGGCATAGGCGACGTAATCGACGTAGGTGCCGCCCCATTCTTCCGGCACCACCATGCCCAGCAGGCCCAGTTCACCCATCTTCGCCACCAGGGCGTCATCGATCCAGCCGGCTTTTTCCCAGGCTTGGGCGTGGGGCGCGATTTCTCCACGGGCGAAGTCACGTGCCATGTCGCGGATCATCACTTGTTCTTCTGTGTATTCAATGTCTTGCATGGCTTATCTCGCAACCTTCTCGAAGTGATGAAAGAAGCTCTCCACATGGCTGAGGGCCAGCCCATGCAGGGTCGGCGGGTTCCAACGCGGGCTCTTGTCTTTATCGATAATCAGCGCGCGGACACCTTCGATCAGGTCACCGCGTTCGAACCATTGGCGGTCCAGGTGCAGCTCCAGGGCAAAACACTGTTCCAGCGGTAGACGGCGGCCACGGCGCAGCATCTCCAGGGTCACGGCCATGGCCAGCGGCGAGCGCGTTTGCATGAGGCTGGCGGTGCTCAGGGCCCATTCGTGGCTGTCGGCGACGGTGACTTGCTGCAATTGCTCGACGATGCTCGGTACATCCGGCAGCGCGAAGAAGTGGTCGATGGCAGGGCGCAAGGCAGCCAGCGGCGCATCGGGCAATTGCTGCACCGCAAGCTTGGCGAGCACGCCTTGCAGGTCCTTGAGCGGCGAGTCGTGCCATTGCAGGCCATCAAGTTTCTGGTCGAGGTCGACGAGCTTGTGGCTGTCGAGGTACCAGTCAGCCAGCCCGCAATACAACGCATCGGCGGCGCGGATCTGCACGCCGGTCACGCCCAGGTAAATCCCCAGTTCGCCGGGAATACGCGGCAGGAAGTAGCTGCCGCCCACATCGGGAAAATAACCGATGGCCACTTCCGGCATTGCCAGGCGGCTGCGCTCGGTCACCACGCGCAGGTCGGCGCCTTGCACCAGCCCCATGCCACCGCCCAGGACAAACCCGTCCATCAGCGCCACGACCGGCTTGCGGTAATGGTGGATGGCCAGGTCCAGCGCGTATTCCTCGACGAAGAAGTCCTGGTGCAGGGTGTCGCCGTTTTTGAAGCTGTCATACAGCGAGCGGATATCGCCGCCGGCACAAAAGGCTTTCTCGCCGGCGCCGCGCAGCACCACGGCGTACACCTGCGGGTCCTCGGCCCAGGCCTGCAACTGGGCAGTCAGGCTGCGGACCATCTGCAGGGTAATGGCATTCAAGCCGGCGGGGCGATTGAGGGTGAGGTGGCCGATATGGTTACGGACCTCGGCGAGGACTTCGTCCTGAAGTGTTCCGGCGTGGCTTGCTTCGGTTGTAACCTGAGCAGTCATCGATAACTCCCTGCTTTTATTGTTCTTTATCAAGATGTTCGCGAACGAACCCTCTCGCGATCGTACCAGTGCAAATTTGCCCAGTACAACCTTCAATCATGCAGGTCGTTTTTGCATTTATGCAGGAGTAGGTGAGGGCCTCAGGGCACCCGACTGGCCAGCACTTCACCAATACTACGGCGCCGGGCATGAGTTTGCGCCGCGTGGATCAATTGCTCCAACTCGGTGGGCGCCACGTCGTAGAACTGCTCCATTTGTGCCAGCGCCAGTTTCAGATCGGCGGCGGTGATTGCAGGGTCTACTGCGGCCGTGGGGGCCAGGGTTGGCGCCGGTGATTCCGTTGCGCCTTTGGGATAGCGCATGCGCGTGGCGTTGTTGTAAGCCAGGGCGCAGCTCAGCAGGGCACCGGCACCAAGCAGCACCGCGCCCAGCTCGTACCAGCCCAGGGCGGCGGAGGCGGGGTCGGCCAGGACCAGCGTCATGGCCAGGCCACCGGCCGGCGGGTGCAGGCAGCGCAACCAGCACATCAGCACCACTGTCATGCCCGCCGCCAGGCACGCGCTGCCCAGGGACGGGCCAAGCACGCGGTTCACCAGCAATGCCACGACGCCCGCGCACAGGTAGCCGCCGATGATCGACCAAGGCTGCGCCAAGGCACCGGATGACACGGCGAACAACAACACCGCCGAAGCGCCGAGGGGGCCGAGCAGGTGCAGGGCCACGTCCATGCCAAAGACGTGGGAGCACAACCAGACACTGAATAGCGTGCCCAGGGCCATACCAATGGCGGCACGGCTCCATTCAGTCGGACGGGTGTTGATAGCAGCGGGGAACCAGCGAGCGAGCATTGAGGGGGATCCATAAACAGCGGGCAAAAAAAAGGCTTGTCTGGTTGCCCGGAAAAGCCCTTTGAAAGTTCCTACATTTGGGGGAAGGAACACGTGCAGTGTGCCCGCCTTGATAACGTCGTGCCAATGCATATTAATGATAGTTGAATGCAAAATTAATGAACTGTGGGGTGGTTTAACCGGAGGGCAAGCAGCGAACCTTACCCAGCACGCGGTTATTGACGTGTTCGTCCAAGAAGCGTCGCTGCAGGTCTTCCTGTAGCCCAGGCTCACTGGCCAATGGCCCTTTCAACGCCACCAGGGCATCGCGCAACCCCATCAACCGATCGAGCGAGGGCATGGGCAGGTATCCGATATGCACCTGATCACTGCGCGAGAGAACCGGGGAATCAAGCGATACATCATCTGGCACGGCATTCTCCTTCAACGTCCTTGTTGTAACCCATCACCTGTTGCGGTACATGAATACCGCACCGGGGCGAGTTTACAGTCCGGTTTTAAGCGCAGGAAAGCGAAATGGCACCAGTCATTACGTAAAGCTGTGTAGGAGTATTCCGTGCCGGCAGCGCCGGCACAGGGCTCAAGGTTGCGGGGTTTTGGCCAAGTGCAGCAGCACGTAAGGGTTACGGTCAAACTCCCCGGCCAGGGTCGGGGTGATGGAGCGAAAGCGCGGGTCCTGCAAGCCTTCATAATCGGCTTCGCTCATCACCAGCCAGGCGGGTCCCTGAAGGGGCTTGAGGTCAGCCGCCTTCTGGGTAAACAACGGGACCTGGTCGCAATCGAGGTTGACCATGTATTTGATCGCCTTGGCGTCTTTGCCCAACCCATGCAGCACCACCGGCGCCCGTTCTTGCATGACGTGCTCGTGCACCTCCAAGGTAAAGGTGCGTGTGTCGTAGACACTGCGCTCCAGGGGTTCGACCACGAAGATATAAGTGCCCCACACCGCCAACACGGCCGCAAAAGCAGGCCCGACCAGGCGCACCTGCGACTTGAACAGCGCCAGCACTGCCAAGACCTGCAGCACCCCGAGCACACCGAACACCCACCCCAAATGACTCAATTGCTCTGGGTAACGCGGCCGCGCAATCAGCAGGCCGGCGATCAACAGGGTCGGCAACAGGGTCCAGATGCCCAGCATCAGCCCGCGCAGCCAGGCAAAGAGCCGCCCGTGTGCCACCTGGAACGGATACGCGGCAATGATCGCCGCCATGGGCAACATCGGCAGCACGTAGCGTGCCTTTTTCGCTTGGGGAATCGACAGCCCCAGTATGACCAGCAACCCGGCCGCCGCGCAGTACCACACCAGTTGCAACGCCGGCCCCGGCGCACGCCGCCCGCTGATTACCATCGCCAGCAGCACCAGCACGGCCAGCGGATACGCCATGGCGTAGTTGCCCAGGGAACTGGTGAAGTAATACAGCACACCGCTGGAGCCCTCGCTGCCATCCATCCGGCCAAGGAACTGCATGCGGATCACGTCCTGCATGAACGTCTCGCCGCCGCTCAGCTTGGCCATCAACAGCAACAGCCCAACACAGGCCACCAGCAGCGCCAGCGCGATCAAGCCGAAGCTGAACAGCTGGCGCCATTGCCGGTTGATCAGGTAATAGCTGCACAGCACGCCGGTCGGAATGACCAGGCCAATCGGCCCACGCACCGCAAAACCGACGATCAGCAGGAGGAACAACCAGGGCAGGCGTTTACCCGCGCCGAAGTGGTCATGGGCATAGCCCAGGTAGAACACCGCCAAAGCGATTGCGGCCAGCATCTGGTCGAGGGACACGGAGCGGGTTTCGCTGATAAAGGTACTGCTCAGCAACAACAGCGCGATGCTCAGCAGGCCCCAGCGCTGGGAGTAGGGCGCCGTGAGGCGGTACACCAGGATGACGATCACCGCCGACGCTATCGCCGTGGGCAACCAGGCCGTGAGGCTGGTGACCTGGCCGATAGGCAATGACAGCAGCCACGTCAACAGCGTCGAGGTCGCCAGGTAATCCGCATAGGGCTGCCCGTACGTGGTGGGGAAAAAGCCCGGACCATGGCGCAGCATTTCCTGGGCGAACAGCACGAAGCGGGAGTCGAAGCCGATAATCGCCTGGTGCCAACTGCCGGCAATAAACAGCAACAACGCCAGCAACCCCAGACCGAGGGATTGCCGGCGGATCGTTGGGTTTAACAGGGACGGTTGAGCTTTGTTCACGTCTCAGGCTTCCACGGCCTGTTTTGCCTCTTGAGCCACCCACTGCTGCTGGGGAATCGGCAACTGGCAGGAGTCGCCACGCCCGATCGGGTAGTACTGGAAGCCTTTGCGCGCCAGGCGTTCACCGTCGTAGAGGTTACGGCCATCGAAGATCACTGGGGTTTTCAGGCGCTGGTGGATCAGGTCGAAGTCTGGCGCCTTGAACTGTTGCCATTCGGTGCAGACGATCAGTGCATCGGCGCCACCCAGGGTGGATTCCGGCGTGCCCATCAGCATCAGCCGTGGATCATCGCCATAGATACGCTGGGTTTCCTGCATGGCTTCCGGGTCGAAGGCGCGCACATTGGCGCCGGCGGCCCACAAGGCCTCCATCAGCACACGGCTGGGTGCATCGCGCATGTCGTCGGTGTTGGGCTTGAACGCCAGACCCCACAAGGCAAAGGTCTTGCCGCGCAGGTTGCCCTTGAAGAACGCATTGATGCGTTCGAACAGCTTGCTCTTCTGGCGCTGGTTGATGGCTTCCACCGCTTCAAGCAGGTCGCTGGAACAGTTGGCCTGCTTGGCGCTGTGGATCAGGGCGCGCATGTCCTTGGGGAAGCACGAGCCGCCATAGCCGCAGCCAGGGTAGATAAAGTGGTAACCGATGCGCGAGTCGGCACCGATGCCCAGGCGTACGGCTTCGATGTCCGCCCCCAGGTGCTCGGCCAGCTCGGCGATCTGGTTGATAAAGCTGATCTTGGTCGCCAGCATGCAGTTGGCGGCGTATTTGGTCAGCTCGGCGCTGCGCAGGTCCATGAAGATGATGCGGTCATGGTTGCGGTTGAACGGCGCGTACAGGTCGCGCATCACATCGCGCACTTCTTCGCGCTCGCAGCCGATGATGATGCGGTCCGGGCGGCGGCAATCGGCCACGGCCGAGCCTTCCTTGAGGAATTCCGGGTTGGAGACGATATCGAACTCCAGGTGCCGGCCCGCCAGGTGCAGGGCTTTTTCGATATGGGCGCGCAGGGTGTCGCCGGTGCCGACGGGTACGGTGGACTTCTCCACCAGGATCACCGGCTCCTTGCGGTGACGGGCGACGGCATCGCCCACCGACAGCACGTACTTCAGGTCCGCCGAACCGTCTTCATCCGAAGGCGTGCCCACGGCGATAAACAGCACTTCGCCGTGTTCAACGGCCAGTTTCTCATCAAAGGTGAAGTGCAGGCGCCCGCTCTCCAGGTTCTCCTTCACCATGGCCGCCAGCCCCGGCTCGAAAATGCTCACATGGCCTTGCTGCAGCAGCTTGACCTTGTTCTGATCGACGTCCATGCAGATCACATCGTGACCGACTTCGGCTAATACGGTGGCCTGTACCAGACCGACGTAACCACTACCAAATACACTGATTTTCATGGGACATTCCTGGGACTTGTAGCGCTAGCACGACGAGAGTTGATAACCAGCACACCGAGGATGACCAAAGCCACCCCGAGGGTTTTTGAAACGGAAAAAGCTTCGTTGAACACCGGCAGACTGGCCGCCAGCAGGTACACCAGGGCGTAGCTGATGCTCAACAGCGAATAGGCACGGCCCAGTGGCAAGTGCTTGAGTGCACCGAGCCAGCAGAGCATCGACAGCGCGTAGGCCAGGATCGCCAGGGCCACCATGCCGAGCGCGCGCAGGTCGATGCTGTTGTGGTTCAGCGCCTCCAGCCAGTCACTGGGCAGCGGCAGGCGTGTCATGCTCCAGCGCATGCCCAGTTGGGCGGCACTCACCAGGCCGACGCTGCCCAGGGCCAGGGCAAAGCCTTGCACCCGGCTCATACGTGGCGCCCCAACAGCACGACACCGCCGATCACCAGCGCCACCCCCAGCCAATGACGGCCGTCGACGGGCTCATGAAAGACAAACCGCGCCACCAGCGTGACCAGCACGAAATTCAGGCTGAGCATGGGGTAGGCAATGCCCACCTCCAGGCGCTGCAGCACCAGTAGCCATACCAGCAAGCCAAGGCCCAGGCACACCAGCGCCGACCACAACCACGGCGAGCGCAGTTTCAACGCCCAGCCATCCGGCAGGTCACGCCAGCGTTCCACGGCGAACTTCTGCGACACCTGGCCCATGCAGGTCAGCAGGCACGCGGCCAATAACAGCAGCAGGGTGATCAAGGCGTCACCTGCGGGAAGATCAGGATCACGATATTGCCTTGCTCATAGCGCTTGCCATCGGTGGGCAGCAGCGCCACTTCGGCGATTTCATCGTCGCCTTTGACCCGCATCACCACGCCGACCGCACCGTTTTTACGCGCTTCGCTCATCCACTGCTGGACCTGAGTGGTGTCCACCTTGTGATGGCCGGCGTCCGGGTAGGCCAGGCCGTATTTGACTTCACCGACGGTGTTGTAGAGCGTCACGTCCGGCCGCGCCAGGCGCCACGACAGCGCCGACGCCGCACCCAGGTCATTGCTGAGCAGGGCGGTCGCGGGTTGCAATTCGGAGAGGTGGTCGATGATGAATGCGTCAGGCGTCTTGTTGTACACCACCGAGTGCGGCAAGGCGGCCGGCAGCAACGCGACCATCAGCCAACTGCCGAGGATCGGCGCCGCCCATAGGCGCAACGGCTGGGCAGCTTGCAGCAGGTTGACCAGGATCCAGCCGAACAGGAAGGTGAACACCAGCACCAGGCTGAAGGTTTCCTGCCCATGCTCATACACCGGCTTCTTCAGCTGGAACCAGCTCAACGCCAGCAGCACCACCACGCCAATGACCAGGTTCAGCCAGCCGTTGATACGCAATGCGCGGTAGCGGCCCTGGGCCAGTTTGTCGGCCAGGGTATGGCCCATCAGCAAGGCCAGCGGCAACAGGCACGGCATGATGTAGGAGGGCAGCTTGCCCTTGGCCAGGCTGAAAAACGCCAGGGGCATCAGCAGCCACAGCAACACAAAGCCGATTTTTGCACTGCGTTTGTCCTGCCAGGCCTGTTTGAAGGTGGACGGCAACAGCGCCACCCACGGCAGGCAGAACGCGACCAGCAGCGGCAGGTAATACCAGAACGGTTCGGCGTGCTGGGCATCGTCGCCGGCAAAGCGCTGAATGTGCTCGTGCCAGAAGAAGAAGTTCCAGTAGTCGGGCTCTTGCAGGTGCACAGCCAGCGCCCATGGCAAGCTCACGACGATTGCCACGACCACCGCGACGACGCCGTAACCGAGTAATTCACGAAAGCGCTTTTGCCAAATGGCGTAGGGCAGGGCGATCAACACCGGCAGCAACCAGGCCAGGAACCCCTTGGTCATGAAGCCCATGCCGCAAGCAAACCCCAACAGCGCCCAGGCGCCGAGCCGTCCATTACGGGTGGTGCTGTCAAAGCAAAACCACAGGGCCACGCCGGTCAGGTTGACCCAGAAAGTGAATTGCGGGTCGAGGTTGGCATAGCCACCCAGGGCCGCGACGCTGACAAAGCTCATGTACAGCACGGTGCTGATCAGGCTTTTCTGCGGGTCATTCCAGAGCCGGCGCGACACCAAGTACACCAACAGGATGCTCAAACCGGTGCTCAACGCCGACGCAAACCGCACACCGAACAGGTTCTGCCCGAAGATCGCCTGCCCCAGCGCAATCATCCAGTAGCCCGCTGCGGGTTTCTCAAAGTAGCGGATGCCCATGAAGTGCGGCGACGCCCACTTGCCGGTCAGCAGCATTTCCTGGCTGATCTGCGCGTAACGGGTTTCATCCGGGATCCACAGGCCGTGGGTGGCCAACGGCAGCAGGTAGAACACGCCAAACGCCAACAGGAGCAGGGGCAAGGCCCAACGGCGGATCATGCCTGTTGCACTCCGAGCCAACCCTCACGCCCAGGCAAGGCGCCGCGCACCAGGTGTTGCTGGGGCAGGGTGGTCAGGTCGGCGGGCAACAACTCGCCCAGGGGTTTGAAGTCAATGCCGCGCTGCCCCGCTTGGGCAAGCAACTGGCGAAAATCATTGGCCATCAGAATCCCTTCTACTTCTGCGTGGATCGTGTAGACGTTGAGCTTCGACGCGCCAAAGCGGTCGAGGATGAAACCATTGAAGTCTTTGGCAGCCACCACCGGCCCGACGACTTCGTCGAAGGTCGGCAGGTCCACCGGAATCTGTGGGGTGCCCGCGCTGCCATCGGCCAGGGTTGGACGAAACAGGCTGGTGCCCCGGCAATCGCTGTTGTAGCGAAAATTGAAGCCTTGCTTGGCGTGCACCACGCGTTCATCGGCGCGCCAACCGGCGGCCGCTGAACAGTCGATACGTTCGCCAAGGATGTCGCTCAGGGTCTCCACGCCGCGTCGAATCTGCTCGACCAGCTGCGCTTCGCTCCATCGCCCGGTGTTGGCTTGCCAGCCATGGTGATCCCAGGCGTGCAGGCCGACTTCATGCCCGGCCGCCTTGGCCTGGCGCATCAAGTGCCCCAGGTCGCGGCCGATCGGCTTGCCCGGCCAAGCGGTGCCCGCCAGCAGGATATCCAGGCCATACAGGCCCACAGCGTTGGAACGCAGCATCTTCCACAGGAACTGCGGGCGGATCAGGCGCCACAAGTGGCGCCCCATGTTGTCCGGCCCGACGCTGAAGAAGAACGTCGCCTTCACCCCTGCTTCATCCAGAGACTCGAGCAACCGTGGCACACCTTCACGGGTGCCGCGGTAGGTATCGACGTCGATGCGAAGACCTGCCTGCATTACTTCTTATCCGCTATTTCAAGCATGGCTTCGCGCAGGAAGAAGTCGAGCGTATTGCCGATGGTTTCGCTCATTTCTACGGTCGGCTCCCAGTTCAGCAGGCGCTTGGCGTTTTCAATGCTTGGCTTGCGGTGCGCCACGTCCTGGTAACCGGTGCCGTAGAACGCCTTGCTTTCCACGTCGCGGAAACCGGCGAATGGCGGGAAGTTGCCGCGCAGCGGATGCGCTTCGAACTGACGCAGCAACTCTTCGCCCAACTGGCGGATGCTGGCTTCGTTTTCCGGGTTGCCGATGTTGATGATCTGGCCGTTGCACGCGTCATTGTCGTTATCAATGATGCGCGCCAGGGCTTCGATGCCGTCGGCGATGTCAGTGAAGCAACGCTTCTGCTCGCCGCCGTCGAACAGGCGGATCGGCGTGCCTTCCACCAGGTTCAGGATCAGCTGGGTGATGGCGCGGGAACTGCCGATACGTGCCGAGTCCAGGCGGTCCAGGCGCGGGCCCATCCAGTTGAACGGACGGAACAGGGTGAAGTTCAGGCCCTTGGCGCCGTAGGCCCAGATCACGCGGTCCAGCAGTTGCTTGGAGACGGAGTAGATCCAACGCTGCTTGTTGACTGGGCCGACGACCAGGTTGGAGGTGTCTTCGTCGAAGTACTGGTCCTGGCACATGCCATAGACCTCGGAGGTCGACGGGAAGATCACGCGCTTGTTGTACTTGACGCAGTAGCGCACCAGCTTGAGGTTTTCCTCGAAGTCCAGCTCGAACACGCGCAGCGGGTTACGGGTGTATTCGATCGGCGTGGCAATGGCCACCAGCGGCAGGACCACGTCGCACTTCTTGATGTGGTATTCGATCCACTCGGTGTGGATGCTGATGTCGCCTTCCACGTAATGGAAGTTGGGGTGGCTGCGCAGGCGCTCGATGGCGTCGGAGCCGATGTCCAGGCCGTAGACTTCGTAGCGGTCGTCACGCAGCAGGCGTTCGGACAGGTGGTTACCGATAAAGCCGTTCACGCCGAGGATCAGCACGCGGGTACGGCGTGGCTTGCGCCCGGACTCGGCGCCGCGCAGCACGGAACCGTCGACTAGGCCCAGCTCGTTGGCCAGGGACGGGCCGGCCAGGTACAGGCCGTTGTCGTTGCGCTGGCCAGACTTGATCACCAGAGAGTCTTCACCGCAGGCGATGCGCAGCGGGTTGACGCTGATCACACGGCCCGGCGCCAGGCCTTCGTTGCCCTTGACCACGTCGGCTTGCCACACGATCAGCTTGTGCTCGCCCACGGCGCAGAAGGCACCCGGGTAGGGTTGGGTCACGGCGCGCACCAGGTTGAACAGTTCTTCAGCGGGTTTCTTCCACTCCAGCTTGCCGTCGGCAGCGGTGCGGCGCCCGAAGTAGGTGGCCTGGCTTTCGTCTTGGGCAGTTTCTGCCAATTTGCCTTGGGCCAATTGCGGCAGGGCATCGCGCAGCAGGTTGCTGGCGGCGTCGCGCAGTTTGGCGTGCAGGGTCAGGCCGGTGTCGCTGCGTTCGATGATGACTTTCTGTTGGGCCAGGATCGCGCCGGCATCCGCGCGCTTGACCATGCGGTGCAGGGTCACGCCGGTTTCGGTTTCGCCGTTGACCAGTACCCAGTTGGCCGGTGCGCGACCACGGTATTTAGGTAGCAACGAGCCATGCAGGTTGAACGCGCCTTTGCGCGCGGTGGCCAGCAGTGGCTCGCTCAGCAGGTTGCGGTAGTAGAACGAGAAAATGTAGTCCGGGCTCAGCTTGGCGATGCGCTCGATCCACAGCGGGTGGTTGGCGTCTTCCGGGGCGTGTACCGCAATACCGTTGCGCGCGCACAGTTGGGCCACGGAATCGTAGAAGTTGTTTTCCTTCGGGTCATCGGCATGGGTGAACACAGCAGCAATTTCGTAACCGGTATTGAGCAGCGCTTCGATGCCTGCACAACCAATATCGTGATACGCGAATACAACAGCTTTTGAACTCATGTTTAGACCTGATCAGCAGAAGTAGAGGTATGGGAGGACACCAGGCCGTCGACGACGACCACGGGAGCCGGTGCTGCCGGTTGGTTGCGCAGCACTTTTTCGATAAAGAAGCGCGGGCGGGCACGCACGTCGCTGTACATGCGGCCCAGGTATTCCCCCAGCAGCCCCATGCCGATGAACTGGCCACCGGTGAACACGAACAGCACCGCGAACAGCACGAACAAGCCATCGCCCGCCCAGTCGGCACCAAAGGCCAGGCGCATGACGATCAACGCCAGGGCGAACAACATGCCCAGCGCCGCCAGGCTGAAACCGACGATGGACAGCAGGCGCAGCGGGGTGGTGGTCATGCAGGTCAGCAGGTCGAACATCAGGCTGATCAAGCGCATGGCGCTGTATTTGGATTCGCCGTGTTCACGCTCGGCGTGGTGCACCAGGATCTCGGTGGTGTGACGGGCGAAGCCATTGGCCAGGATCGGGATAAAGGTGCTGCGTTCGCGGCAGGCGAGCATCGCGTCGACGATGGTGCGGCGGTAGGCGCGCAGCATGCAGCCGTAGTCGGTCATGGCCACGCCGGTGGAGCGTTGCACGGCGAGGTTGATCAGGCGCGAAGGCCAGCGGCGAAAGGCCGAGTCCTGGCGATTGTTGCGCACGGTGGCAACCACGTCGTAGCCCAGGGCAGCTTGCTCGACCAGGCGCGGGATTTCTTCCGGCGGGTTCTGCAGGTCGGCGTCAAGGGTGATCACCACTTCACCACGGCACTGTTCGAAACCGGCCATGATCGCCGCATGCTGGCCATAGTTGCGGTTGAGGATCACCGCCACCACGTTGCTGCCGTCTTCAGCGGCGGCGTCTTCCAGCAATTGGGCCGAATTGTCGCGGCTACCGTCATCCACCAGGATGATTTCGTATTCGTAGGCCAGTTGCTTGCAGGCTGCCGTCGTACGACGCAGCAATTCAGGCAGGCTCTCTTGTTCGTTGTAGACCGGGATGACGATCGACACACAATGAATAGGGTAGGGTTTCAAAGATTCATGACCTCGGGGTTAGAGCAACTTGGAGCGTGGCAACAGCAGCAATCATTGGGCAAAAGTCCAGGCCGCAGGTTAAAGAACGGCGACAAAGATGAAGCGTAATCAAGAGGTTAGACGATATAGCGCGGTTTGCTATGAAGTGCTGTGTTCAAGATTAAGCGCAAAAATGTGGAACCGATATGAAAGGCAGATGAAAAACTCGTTTATTTGACAGGTAGACAGCTAGGGTTCAGCTAGGCAACTAACGGGCTGCGAACTTTAGTTGGCCAGCGAAATAGGAACGGTCTGCCGGGCATTTGGTTCAACTTGGGCGTGCGCGCCGAGCTATCGAATTTTAGTGAAGAATCTTCTCTGCAATGCGCCCCAAGTGCCGGTAAAGTAAGCCGTCTCTTGCCAGGGTGATCGGATGAATAGCGTGCAGCTTTTACGCGGCCAGTTGCGGCCTGCTTTGATGGGATCGTTGATGGGGTTGTTGATGAGCGTGGCGTGTGTCACCACGGTCCAGGCCGATGACGGCGTGGCGCTGACCAGCATCGACCAGGTGCCGGACGGTGTGGAAGTGCGCGGCAAGCAGATCGCGGCCTACACCTGGGACGACAAGCAAGGCAAGAACCTGCTGGTGCTCGCCGAGCAAGTCAGCGAACGCGACGACGACGGCACCCAATCGGCATTCGTGTATGCGGCGCAATACCTGATCGACGGCAACCGCCCCAAACGCGTGTGGATGCTCTACGACGACGTGCAGCATTGCGAATTTGACGCCGCGCTGCGTTTTGACAGGGCTGCGACCAAGGTCACTGACCTCGCCGGCGATGGCATCACCCAGGCTACCGTGGGCTATTCGCGGACCTGCACCAGCGATGTCAGCCCTAATGAATTCAAGCTGATCATGCATGTCGGCAAATCGCAGAAGTACCGCCTGCGCGGGGTCGACCGGTTCGGCGCGGCCTGGTGGGACGAAGAGGCCGGCGCCTTGCGCGGCATGCCGCTGCCCAAGGATTGCAGCGTGGCCGGCCAACAGGCGCTGGTCAGCCAGTACAAGGAACAGGGTACCGAGTTGCCGCTGCCAGGCTGTTATGGGGACGAGAAGGACTTTGCGAAGGCGCCGGACGCGTACCTGACGTTCATGCGCCAGCACTGGTTCGCGCTGATGCAGAAGCAGGACAGCGAGTGGAGCCAGACCCAGGTCCAGCCACAAGAGCCCATCGATGAAGACGACACGGCCCCATGATTTTGTGCGAGGGCCGGTCCTGGGGTAGACTCGGCCTTCGCCAATTCACTAAATAGCTCGATTAAACAAAGGCTTGTTCGAGTTATTTAATCCAAAGGCTGATCTACCTTGACTGAGTCTATCCGCAACCCGCTGACCCTTTACCTCACCCGCCTGGCGCCCTCCAGCCAGCTGACCATGCGCTACGTGCTGCAAGATGCGGCCGACCGCCTGGGCTTTGAAGATATCAACCTCGAAGACATCGACTGGCACCTGCTGCAACCCGAACACGTGATCGCCCTGGTCGCCGCCTTGCGCGAGGACGGCTATGCGCCGAACACCTCTTCGCTGTACGTGAATGCCGTGCGTGGGGTGATGAACGAAGCCTGGCGCCTGAACCTAATCAGCCAGGAACACCTGTTGCGCATGCGCACCGTCAAGGCTGCGCCGGGCACCCGTTTAGGCCAGGGCCGCAACCTGCGGCGCAGCTTGATCCGCGAAATGATGGAAGTCTGCGCCGCCGACCCACGGCCCCAGGGCCTGCGGGACGCGGCGGTGATCGGCATTCTCTATGGTTCCGGCATGCGCAAGTCGGAGTCGGTCAACCTCGACCTGGCGCAGATCAATTTCGAAGAGCGCAGCTTGCGGGTGATCGGCAAGGGTAACAAGGAACTGATCAAATACGCGCCGGACTGGGCGTTCGCCAAGCTGCAGGCGTGGCTGGCGTTTCGTCGCGAGCAACTCAAGGAAGGCGAGGTGGATGACAGCTTCCTGTTCAACCGCATCCGCCGCGGCAGCCACATCACCCGCGAGCGCATCACCAAGCATGCGATCTACTACATCGCCCGCCAGCGCGGTGAGCAGGTGGGCGTGAAGATCATGCCCCATGACTTTCGCCGTTCGTTTATCACGCGGGTGATCGAGGAGCATGACCTGTCGATCGCGCAGAAACTGGCACATCACACCAATATCCAGACCACCGCCAGCTATGACGTGCGCGACGACAATGAGCGGCGCCGGGCGGTGGATCGGTTCGATCTGTAGGATTGGCCAACACAATCCCTGTGAGAGCCGGGCTTGCCCGCGATGCAGCGACCTCGATAGCTCAGTTGTACCCAGGTGATGCAATCGCCGGCAAGCCAGCTCCCACATTTGGATCGCGCACTTGCAGTTAGAGGGCAGCCGCCTTCACAGGCAAGTCTGCTCCTACAGGGGGGGGCAAGGATTAGAGGATCGGCTTGCCGCCAGTCACCGCATATCGCGAACCCGAGATGTAGCTGGCTTCATCCGAGGCCAACAGCACATAGATCGGCGCCACTTCCACCGGTTGGCCCGGACGCCCCAGCGGGGTTTCGCTGCCGAAGCTCTGCACGTCCTCATCCGGCATGGTTGCCACAATCAGCGGCGTCCAGATCGGCCCCGGTGCCACACTGTTGACCCGAATCCCTTTGCTACCGAGCAACTGCGCCAAGCCACCGGTGAAGTTGGCGATCGCGCCCTTGGTGGCGGCATAGGCCAGCAGCGTCGGCTTGGGCATGTCGGAGTTGACCGAGCTGGTGTTGATGATCGAACTGCCGGCCTTCATATGTGGCAAGGCCGCCTTGCAGATACGAAACATCGCCGTGATGTTGATATCGAAGGTCTTCACCCATTCCTCGTCCTCGATGTCCTCAAGGGACTCGTGGGTCATCTGGAACGCGGCGTTGTTCACCAGCACGTCGATGCGGCCGAACTGCTCGACGGTTTTATCCACCAACGACTGGCACACGCTTTTCTGCGCAATGTCACCGGGCAGCAACAGGCATTGGCGACCGGCCTCTTCGACCCAGCGTGCGGTTTCCTGGGCGTCTTCATGCTCGTCCAGATAAGCGATGGCCACGTCGGCGCCTTCACGGGCAAAGGCGATAGCCACCGCGCGCCCGATGCCGCTGTCGGCGCCGGTGATCAGCGCGATCTTGTTGGCGAGCCGGCCGGAGCCCTTGTAGCTTTTCTCGCCGCAGTCGGGGTACGGGTCCATTTTTTTCTGCGCACCTGGAACAGCTTGGGCTTGAGGGGCGAAGGGCGGGCGAGGATAGTCAGTCATATCAATCTCCATAGCAGTGCAAAGGGGCTATGGGGTTAGTAGTTACATGCCGGGCGATAGTTGTAACGGATGCCGCTGAAGCCCGACGAGTGGTTGGCTTTAAGCTTATGCATAAACGGTATTTCCGCTGCCGCCATTAGACTTCTTAAGATCACGTCATAACTCGTTATGACAAGTGACCTTGATGAACGATTCCAGCCTCTCTCCACTGTCCAGTATTCCCCTGCATGCCCAGCTGCGCGACCTGTTGCGCAGTCGCATTCTCGACGGCGAATACGCGCCCAACACCCAAATGCCCTCAGAAAGCGAGTTGGGCGTGCGCTTCAAAGTCAGCCGCATCACCGTGCGCCAGGCATTGGGCGACCTGCAGAAAGAGGGCTTGATCTACAAGATTCATGGCAAAGGCACGTTTGTGTCCAAGCCCAAGGCCTACCAGAACGTCAGCACCTTGCAGGGGTTGGCCGAGTCGATGACCGAGCGCGGTTATGAAGTGATCAACCGCTTGCGCAGTTTTCGTTTCGTGCCGGCCGACAAGCAGGTGGCCGAGCGCCTGGGCGTGGAGGAGGGCACCGTGGTTGCGCAGATCAAGCGGGTGCGCCTGATCAACCGAGAGCCGGTGTCGCTGGAAATCACCTACCTGCCGCAACCCCTCGGCGAGCGCCTGGAAAAGGCTGACCTGGTCACCCGCGACATCTTCCTGATCCTGGAAAACGACTGCGGCCTGCACTTGGGGCATGCGGATGTGGCCATCGACGCCGTGCTGGCCGACAGCGACCTGACCCAGGCGCTGAACGTGGAACCGGGCTCGCCGATCATGCACATCGAGCGCTTGACCCATACCGCCGACGGCCAGCCGGTGGACTTTGAACACCTGTATTACCGTGGCGACGCCTTCCAGTATCGCCTGCGCATCGACCGTGAACGAGGAAGCCGCCCGTGAGCCGCACAACCCTGGAGCTGGAATACGACATCGTAGTGATCGGCGGCGGCACAGCCGGGCCGATGGCGGCGATCAAGGCCAAAGAAGCTAACCCGGCGCTGCGTGTGTTGCTGGTGGACAAGGCCAACGTCAAGCGCAGCGGTGCGATCAGCATGGGCATGGACGGGCTGAACAACGCGATCATCCCCGGTCACTCGACGCCTGAGCAATACACCAAGGAAATCACCATCGCCAACGACGGTATCGTCAACCAGGCAGCGGTGTACGCCTATGCCACCCACAGTTACGAGACCATCGAGCAGTTGGACCGCTGGGGGGTGAAGTTCGAAAAGGACGAGACCGGCGACTACGCGGTGAAAAAGGTTCACCACATGGGCGCCTACGTGCTACCGATGCCGGAGGGCCATGACATCAAGAAAGTGCTGTACCGCCAGCTCAAGCGTGCTCGGGTGACTATCACCAACCGCTTGGTGTGCACGCGCTTGCTGACTGACAGCGAAGGCGCGGTCAACGGCGTGATGGGCTTTGATTGCCGCACCGCCGACTTCCAGGTGATCAAGGCCAAGGCTGTGATTCTGTGCTGCGGCGCGGCGGGCCGGCTGGGCTTGCCGTCGTCGGGCTACCTGATGGGCACCTATGAAAACCCTACCAATGCCGGCGACGGCTACGCCATGGCCTACCACGCGGGCGCCGAATTGGCGAACCTGGAGTGCTTCCAGATCAACCCGTTGATCAAGGATTACAACGGCCCGGCCTGCGCCTATGTTACCGGTCCGCTCGGTGGCTACACCGCCAATAACAAGGGCGAGCGCTTTATCGAGTGCGACTACTGGAGCGGCCAGATGATGTGGGAGTTCCACCAGGAACTCGAAAGCGGCAATGGCCCGGTGTTTCTCAAGCTAGACCACCTGGCCGAGGAAACCATCCAGAACATCGAAACCATCCTGCACAGCAACGAGCGCCCGAGCCGTGGCCAGTTCCACGCCAACCGGGGCACCGATTACCGCAGCGACATGGTCGAGATGCACATCTCCGAGATCGGCTTTTGCAGCGGGCATTCGGCCTCCGGCGTGTGGGTGAACGAGCGTGCCGAAACCTCGGTGAAAGGCCTGTATTCGGCCGGCGACATGGCGGCGGTGCCGCATAACTACATGCTGGGCGCGTTTACCTACGGTTGGTTTGCCGGTACCAACGCCGCCCAGTATGTGGTGGAGAAAGAATTCAGCGCGGTAAACACCGAGCAAGTCGCCGCAGAACAGGCCCGCGTCTACGCGCCGCTGGACCGCGAAACCGGCCTGCCGCCGGCGCAGGTCGAGTACAAGCTGCGGCGTTTCGTGAACGATTATCTGCAGCCGCCCAAGGTCACCCGCAAGATGGAAATCGGCCTGCAGCGCTTCAGCGATATCCAGCGCGACCTCGACCAGATGAAAGCCCACAACCCCCACGAACTGATGCGCGCCATGGAAACCAGCGTGATCCGCGACTGCGCCGAAATGGCCGCCCGCGCTTCGCTGTTCCGCGCAGAGAGCCGCTGGGGCCTGTACCACCATCGCGTCGATCACCCGCTGCGCAATGACGCCGACTGGTTCTGCCATTGCCACCTGAAAAAGGGCGATGACGGGCAGATGGTCAGCTTCAAGAAACCCGTGGAGCCCTACGTCATTCCGTTGGACGCCGAAGAAATGCAAGCCTACGACCGCCTGCGCGTGGGGGCTGATGCGGCCTGAAGCTCAATCTCTGGTGAACGGGCTTTCTGTGGTGAGCGGGCTTCTGTGGTGAGCAGGGCAAGCCCACTCACCACAGAAGCCCGCTCACCACAACAATCAGCACAACCACAAAGTGCTAAGGACACCGTGAAATGGCCTACCAACCCCAGGAAATATTTTTTCGCTCCAACGCGCCGGTGACGATCGACGAAGACAAGTGCATTGCCGAAAAAGGCTGCACGGTGTGCGTCGACGTCTGCCCGATGGACCTGCTGGCGATCAATCCCGCAACACAGAAGGCGTATATGGCGTTCGACGAATGCTGGTACTGCATGCCGTGTGAAAAGGATTGCCCCACAGGCGCGGTGAAGGTCGAGATCCCGTACCTGCTGCGCTGAGCGTTTCGACTCCAAGCCATCCGCCAACACCGGACGCCAACGCCGTACCCCCCTCGTTTCCCACCGCGCCAGATCGCGGCGGAGACGATGCCTATAACCATGATTCGAGGGGAAACACCCAATGTTCTTGCGCGCAACTTTGGCCGGCCTGGTGCTGGCTTCCTTGAGCCTGTCGGTACAGGCACAGACCATCCGGGTCGCCATCGGTACCCAGGACACCACCATCAACTGCGTCGCTGGCGGCTTGCTGATCCGCGAGCTGGGCCTGCTGGACAAGTACTTGCCCCATGACGGCAAGTACAAGGACGCCACCTACGATATCCAGTGGAAAAACTTCACCAGTGGCGCACCGCTGACCAACGAAATGGTGGCCGGCAAGCTCGACTTCGGCGCCATGGCCGACTTCCCCGGCGCCTTCAACGGCGTGGCGTTTGAGGGCGCAGGCAAGCACAGCCTGTTTATCAGCGTGCTGTCGGGCAATATCAAAGGCAGTGGCAACGGCATTGTGGTGCCGACCGAGTCCAGCGCCCAGTCGTTGGCCGACCTGAAGGGCAAGACCATTTCGGTGCCGTTCGCGTCCACCGCCCACGGCATGCTGTTGCGGGCGGTCGCGGCGCAAGGCTGGGACCCACTCACGGATGTGAACATCATCGCCCAGGCGCCCGAAGTGGCGGGTTCGGCGCTGCAAGCCAACAAGATCGAGGCGCATGCCGACTTCGTGCCGTTTGCCGAGTTGTTCCCCAACCGGGGTTTCGCCCGCAAGATCTATGACGGTTCGCAGTCCAACACCCCGACCTTCCACGGCGCGCTGGTGGATGAAAGCTACGCCCGCCAGTACCCGGAAGTGGTCGTCGCCTACCTGCGTGCGACTATCGAAGCCAACCAGTTGCTGGCGGCGGAACCGGAGAAATACAGCGAACTGATCGAAAAAGTCACCGGCGTCGAAGCCGAGGTCAACTACCTGTTCCACGGCCCGCTTGGCGTGCAAACCCGTGACCTGAGCTGGAAGCCGGAATACCGCCAGGCTGTCGGCACCGCCATCGACACCCTCAAGCTGCTGAAAAAAGCCGACCGTGGCCTCGACCTCACTACCTTTATCGATGACCAGTACATCCGCGCCGCCTTCAAGGCGTCCGGCCTGGACTATCAGGCGCAGCTGGGCAATTACGCCCAGGCCCCGCTCAAGGCCAACGACGCCTTGACCGGCAAGCCCATCACCGACTGGAAACACGTGGCGCAAATCTGGGTGAAAGGCGAGCCCAAGGTGCGTGACTACGCGTCTGCCGAATCTGCGTTCAGTGCATTGGCCCGTTTGAAAAAAGACGGCAAGGACGTGCGTGCCGTCTACGCCCAGGCCGAAGACAGCGGCATCAAGCTGCTCGCCAACCAGGCGTGGTTTGCCAGTGATCGCCAAGGCACGTTGAGTGCATTCCTGCTCAAGGGCCAGGCGCAGCAGTTCGCGGATGCCCAGGGCGGCAAGGTGTTTGACTTCACCACGGCCGGAGCGCAGGCCGTGGTCGGTCGCTGAGAGGAATAGGCCCATGTCGACTGCTGCTTATCGCTGGTTGCCGCGCACAGCGTCACTGCTGGTGTGCCTGTTGTTCTGGCAACTTGCTGCCAGCCACCACTGGAACCTGTGGCTGGTGACCTTTGCCAACGTACCCACCCCAGGCGCCGTGCTGGAGGCGGCGCTGGGGTTGGCGGACTCGGGCAAGCTGGCCCGGCATTTAAGCGCGAGCCTGACCCGGGTGTTCGAAGGTTACCTGGCGGCAGTGCTGGTGGGGGTTGGCTTGGGCATCGCTATCGGTCGTTCGAAATGGGCTGAAGATGTGCTGCTGCCACCCCTGGAAGTGATCCGACCGATTCCGGCGGTGGCGTGGATACCGTTGGCGATCCTGATGTTTCCATCGTCGGAGCTGTCGATGGTGTTCATCACCTTTACCGGTGCGCTGTTTCCGATCCTGCTCAATACCGTGCACGGCGTCGAGGGCGTCGATCCACGGTTGATCGCTTCGGCACGCAGCCTGGGGGCAGGGCGGGGCGCGATCCTGCGGGAAGTGGTGGTGCCGGGCGCCGCACCCAGCATCATCACCGGCCTGGCCATTGGCATGGGTACGTCGTGGTTCTGCCTGGTGACGGCGGAGATGATCTCCGGACAGTTCGGCATCGGCTATTACACCTGGGAGTCATACACCATCCAGAACTATGCCGACATTGTGGTCGGCATGCTGTTGATCGGCGTGCTGGGCATGGGCAGCAGCTGGCTGGTCAAGCGCCTGGGCGCCGTGTTCACCCCTTGGCACCGTTCGCGAGGTAAAGCCTGATGGAAGGTCGGATTGAAATCAGCGGTTTGTCCATTGTCCTGGGCGAACAGGCGCAGGCATTCGAGGCAGTCAAGGCACTGGATTGCAGGATCGAGCCGGGGCAATTCGTGTGCATTCTCGGCCCGTCGGGCTGCGGCAAATCGACCTTGCTTGGCGCGTTGGCCGGCCACCTGGTGCCGAGCCAGGGCACGTTGCAGATGGACGGGCAGCCAGTGGTCGGCCCGTCCCAGCAACGCGGTATGGTGTTCCAGCAGCACACGTTGTTCCCGTGGCGCAGCGTGCGTGAGAACGTCGCGTTCGGTTTGAAGATGCGCGGCGTGGCCAAGGCTGAGCGGTTGGCGGCAGCCGACGAGATCCTGGCCCTGGTCGGGCTTGAAGGATTTGCCGAGCGTTGGCCGAACCAGCTGTCGGGCGGCATGCAGCAGCGCGTGGAAATCGCCCGGGTACTGATCAATCGCCCACGCCTGTTGCTGATGGACGAGCCGTTCGGCGCGCTGGACGCGCTGACTCGCATGAAGATGCAGGCCTTGCTGCTGGATATCTGGACGCGCATTCGCACCACGGTGGTGTTCGTCACCCACGATATTGATGAAGCGCTGTTCCTGGCCGATCGCATCCTGGTAATGAGCCCGCGCCCAGGGCGCATTATCGAAGACTTCTCGTTGGACTTTGCGCGGCCGCGCCATACCGAACTGATGACCACCCCCGAATTCACTCACCTCAAGCGTCATTGCCTGGAACTGCTGCACCATGAAGATGGCCGCCAGTTGCCACGCCTGAACCCGCTCGGGTTGCCCACCGATCATTCAACACCGCGATTTGCCATATGACCTATAACCTGGAAATAGAAGCCCTGCGCCCGCGCCTGCAAGCCCCGGACGCCGGCATGCGCCGCATTGCCCTGATCGACTTGGCTGACCTTGAAGACCCCGACGGCCTTGAATGGCTGGTGGACAGCCTGCGCAACGATCCCTCCGTGGACGTGCGTGCCCAGGCCGCCACCTTGCTGGAAGCCTGGGAAGAAGCCGAGGTGGTGCAGGCGTTGTGCGAGGCGCTCACAGATGCCGAACCGCCCGTGCGCGAGGCGGCCGCCCAGAGCCTGAGCGTATTGAAAACCGCCGAGGCGGGGGCATTGCTGTTGCCCTGGACCGAGCATGCCGATGTGAGCGTGCGCACCGCGATATTCCGCGCATTGCGTGAGCTGCGCCTGGCAGCGGCGGCGCCGGCGGCCTTGCTGGCATTGGCGGACGCCGACGCGGGTATTCGGCGTGAAGCGGTGGGCGTGCTGGGGTGGCTCAAGCACCTGCCTGCGCTTGAAGCCCTGGCGACCCTGGCCAGCAGCGATCCCGACACCGAGGTCCGCCGCGCTGCCGCCGGCGCCCTGGGGTTGGCGAACGATGACCAGGTTCTACCGGCGCTGCACCAGGCGTTGCTGGACCCGGCCTGGCAAGTACGGGAGGAAGCCGCAACCACCTTGGGCAAAGTCGGCAGCCTCAATGCGGGGGATGCGTTGGTCGCAGCGCTGGCGGACGAGTACTGGCAGGTTCGCTTGCGGGCGACGCGCAGCCTTGGCCGCCTGCGTTATCTCCCCGCGCTGGGGGCGTTGATCCAGACCCTGGGCCACAGCATCAGCAACCTGCGCAAGGAGGCCGCCCTGGCACTCGGTGAATTGGGCGATCGCCAGGCATTGGCGGCGTTACGTGATGCAGCCGACGATGGCGACCCGGAAGTGCGCAAGGCCGTGCGGATAGCCTTGGCGCAGCTGCAATGACCGCCGCGCCGAACGCCATTGGCAAAGGCCGCGACGGCCGTCTGCGCCTGGAGTGGGCCGACGGTGCCCAATGGATCGAGCATGCACGCCTGCGCCGTGCATGCCCCTGCTCGCAGTGCCGGGCGTTTCGGCTACGGGGCAGCCCACCGATGGTGTCGGAAGCGGTGAGGGTGGTGGAGGTCCACCCTCAGGGTTATGGCGTGCAACTGGTGTTCAGCGATGGCCACCAGCGCGGGATTTATCCGTGGCCGTACCTGGCGCAATTGGGCAGCGATCAGGAGGAGGGCGGGGCGCTCGCCAAGTGAGCCGGTAGTCGGCGCAGCGTCCACAGCGTGGTGAGCATCGCCGCGACAGCGCACAGTGCGATGCCGATTAACATCGGCGCGGGTGTGTGATCGGCGAACACACCGACCAGCGTCATGGACACGGCGGCGGTGATCATCTGGATCGCTCCGAGCAAGGCCGAGGCAGAACCCGCCACCGCGCCATGATCCTCCAACGACAACACGCCCGCTGCGGGCAGCAACAGCCCGAGAAAACCGAAGCCGATAAACAGCAGCGTCATCGTCAAGGCCAGGCTGTCGACCCACAGCGTGGTGGCCGCCAGCACGGTCATGACCGCTGCCACGGCTACCACCGACCAACGAATCAGCGGCGCGAGGCCAAAGCGTGCACTGAGGCGTGCAGTGAGTTGGCTCATGGCGAAAAACGAGGCGGCATTCAGCGCAAACCCCAGGCTGAATTGCGTTGGCGTCAGGCCGTAATGCTCGATGTACACGAACGGCGCACTGCCGATAAACACGAAGAAGGTCGCCAGGCCAAAACCGCATACCACTGACAGCCCGATGAATACCGGGTCACGCAGCAACGCGCCGTAGCTGCTGAACGCGTTGCCCAGGGTCTTGCCCAGGCGGCGCTCGGCCGGATGGGTTTCGGGCAGTTGCACGATGGTCATCACCAGGCACGCCACGGCCACCACCGCCAACACGGCAAACACTTCACGCCAGCTCCACAACGATATCACCAGGCTGCCGGCGAGCGGCGCCAGGATCGGTGAGACACTCATCACCAACATCAGCAAGGCCATGAGTTTCGCGGCTTCATGCCCGGTGTAGAGGTCCCGCACGATGGCGCGCGGAATCACCATGCCCGCGCACGCGCCAAACGCCTGCAGGGCACGAAAGGCGATCAGGGTTTCGATGGTCGGCGCCAGGGCGCAGCCAACACTGGCCAGCGCAAAAATCACCAGGCCGGCGTAGATCGGCGGCTTGCGCCCGAACACATCGCTGATCGGCCCGTAAAACAGCTGGCACACGCCAACGATGACGAAGAACACCGTGAGGCTCATCTGCACCAGTGCCGGCGAGGCGTGCAGGCTCGCGCCCAGGGTCGGCAAGGCGGGCAGGTAGATGTCGATGGCAAAGGGGCCGACGGCGGTGATCAAGCCCAGGAGGAGGGCGAGGTGGGCGATGCTTCGAGACATGGAATTTCCGGCGCCATCAAGGGATCGGCCAGCTTAGTGAGCCGACCGTGGGTATACAAGGTGACGATTACACAGTTGTTACATTTTCGTTCGGCGTAGCCTTGGCAACCGTTTCCCTTGCATGTCCGCGCAAGGGAAACGCGCAGATCCCCTGACTTGGGCTTCACTAATAGCCAACTGTTGCCGATAACGGTAATAGACGCTCAAGCGGTTGGGTTCCCAGCCGCCTGTCCAGGCCATGGGGATACCTGCATGACGATCAAATTGCGCTTGATGTTGTTGATTGCGACCGGATTGCTGACCGCCTTGATCATGAGCCTGGCCGGCTACCTGGGAAACACCCGGATGGGCACTGCGGTGTATGGCAGCGAACTCAGCATGACCGTGCTGCGTAACCATATGGAAGCCGACATGATGCACGACGCCCTGCGCGCGGACGTGCTGTCGGCGATGCTGGTGGGCTTGGGCAAGAGCACCAGCAGCAAAGCGGAGGTCAACAGCTCGTTGCAGGAACACGCCGAGCATTTTCGCCAGGTGCTCGCGGACAATCTCAAGTTGCCGCTGGACGATGCGCTCAAGGCCAGCCTGGAAAAAATCCGCCCCAGTCTGGATAACTACATCGCCACCGGCGAGCGCATCGTCGCCCTGGCACTCGACAATCCCGACGCCGCCCGCGGTGAACTGGGGACGTTCAACGCGGCGTTCAGCCAGCTTGAAGACCAAATGGCGTCGCTCAGCGAGCAGATCGAGAACAACACCCAGCAGGCCAGTGCCGGCACTCGGCAGAGCATCAGCAATGCCAACCTCACCTTGGGCGTGGTGCTGATCGCCAGTCTGCTATTACTGTTGGCACAGGGGCGGTGGGTGATGCTCAGCATCATGGGGCCGCTGCACACGGCCAGCCGCATTGCCGAGAGTATCGCCCATGGCAACTTGAGCGAAACCATCGTCGAACCCCGCCGCAAGGATGAAGCCAGCGCGTTGATTCGCAGCCTCGCCACCATGCAACGCGACCTGCGCGGCATGATCGAAGTGGTGCGCAGCAACGCCCACGGCGTCAACGGCATGAGCGAACAACTGAGCCACGGCTGCCATGAAGTCGCCGGCAGCAGCCAGCAACAAAGCGCCGCAGCCAGTACCATGGCCGCTGCCGCGAGTGAAATGACCGCCAGCATCGAGGAAATCACTCGGCATGCCGGGCGCGCCTCAGAGATGGCCAACCAGGCACAAATCCTGGCCAAGGACGGCGGCCGGGTGATTCATCAAGTGGTCAGCGACATGGATGGCATCGCCCGTTCCGCGCAGCAATCGGCCCAGGTGATCCGTACGCTGGACAAAGAGTCTGAGGCAATTTTCAGCATTATCCAGGTGATCAAAGGGATTGCCGACCAGACCAACCTGCTGGCCTTGAACGCCGCCATCGAGGCCGCCCGCGCTGGCGAGCAGGGGCGCGGTTTTGCGGTAGTCGCCGATGAAGTGCGCAGCCTTGCCGGGCGCACCAGTGCTTCGACCCAGGAGATTGCCAGCATGGTGGGGCGCATCCAGCAAAGCACGCGGGAAGCGGTCACCAGCATGGAGGAGGGCGTTGCACAGGTCGATAAGGGCATGTCGGTGACCGCCGAGGTGGAGCGAGCAATTCGCGAGATTCTCCAAGCCACGTTGAATACCACCGAGATGGTCAACGATATCTCCCGCACCATCGGGGAGCAGAGCCTGGCCAGCAATGAAATTGCTCACCAGGTGGAGATGATTGCGGGGATGTCGGAGAGTAATAGCCGGGTCATTGGCCAGACAGCGTCGACAACAGACGAGTTGTCCAGCCTGGCAGGCCAGCTGTCACGGTCCGTCGATCGGTTTAGGCTGTAACTTATTGATTTAACTCAACTAAATAGTCATTTAGTTGAGTTGGCAATCAGGGCAGGGGGCTCAGGATTGGGAGAGGGCAGACGTACGTCGTTCGGCGATACGCTCAACCGTTTGCATATGCTGCGTGCCCCACTGGCACAACGCGCCCAGCGCCGTGGCAAGGGATTGCCCGAAGGGTGTCAGGGAGTACTCGACCTTCGGCGGTATCTCGTGGAAGTCCACACGGGCAATGATCTCGTCGCGCTCCAACTCTTTGAGCTGCTGGATCAGCACCTTATCGGTCACACCGCCAATTGCGCGTCTTAATTCACCATATCGATGAACATTCTGGGCCAGGTTGAACAGCACCAGAGGCTTCCATTTGCCGCCAATCACCGCCAGGGCAGCTTCCAGACCACAGTTGAATGAGTTATTGGCCATGATGGCTTGGCTCCAATGGGGGTACTTACTTAAAGGTGCATACTATTCAAAAGAATAGCGCAGATCTAGAGTTAGGCCTCAACCTAATTCATTGGAGTTCAGTATGAGCAGGCTCAACGGGAAAATCGCAGTGGTGACCGGTGGCAACAGCGGCATCGGCTTGGCAACCGCCATTCGCTTTGCAGCAGAAGGCGCGCAGGTGGTCATCGTAGGGCGTCGCCAGGAAGAACTGGATAAGGCGCTGCAACTGATCGGCCCTGAAGCCATCGCCATCCAGGGCGACATTTCAAACCTGGACGACCTGGAGCGCATCTTTACCCAGGTCAAGGCCGCCAAGGGCCGGGTTGACGTATTGTTCGCCAACGCAGGCCTGGGAGATTTCCAGCCGATCGGATCGATCACAGAGGAATCGTTCGACCGTACCTTTGGTATCAACGTCAAAGGCACATTGTTCACCGTACAAAAAGCGTTGCCCCTGATGAGCGCTGGCAGCTCAGTGATCCTCACCGGTTCGACCACCGGCACAATGGGCACACCGGCATTCAGCGTGTACAGCGCTACCAAGGCCGCGCTACGAAATTTCGCCAGGAGCTGGGCGCTGGACCTGAAAGGCACCGGCATTCGCGTCAACGTACTTTCACCAGGCCCGATCTCGACACCGGGTCTGGACTTGGCGTTGTCGGGTACGGGCCAGAAGGACGCGATCATCGACGACATGACGGCGCAGGTTCCTCTGGGTCGTATCGGCAAACCTGAAGAAGTTGCCGCAGCCGCGTTGTTCCTGGCATCGGATGAGAGCAGCTTCATGACCGGCAGTGAAATGTTTGTCGACGGAGGCTTTGCTCAGGTTTGAGCCAGACAGGGGTTTTGCCTGTTGAAATCTGACGGGCACTGCCCCTGATTGCGCGTAGCGAACCCTTTAGCACTTCTCGTTTTATCCTTTACGCTAGTGCGGGTACAGTCGCGACACTTCACATTGGGCTTCATAAAGGGACGGTCTATATGCTGGGACGGCTTAAATCAGGTCTGTGGGTGGCATGTTTCATGACCAGTGCTACAGCGCTGGCAGATGAACTACCGCGTAGCGAGCAGTTAAAAGCATTCCGCGCTGCTGGATTTAATCAAGAGACGTCGGAGTGCGAAATCGAGACAACTGATAGCTACACGCCGGCAACCATGGAGCTGGTTAAGGACCTGAATGGTGACGGCCGGCCGGATGCGTTGATTACCGAAGGCAGCACTGACTGTTATGGGCAAGCGGGCACTGGATTTTATCTAGTCAGCCAGCAATCTGACGGTCATTGGAAACTCATGCTCGAAGAAAACGGTGTCGCTCAGTTTCTCGCCAGCAAAGGCAATGATGGTTGGCCTGATGTCGAGGTCGGCGGCCCGGGCTTTTGTTTTCCAGTAATGCGTTACGACGGGCAACGTTATCAATTTCACCACAGTGTTGGTGAACGGTGCGCTGACTAGTCGTAAATGTCGGACTGCCCAGGGGGCGAACGAAGACAGATCAACGAGGGCGACGGTGGCTGCTTTGAATCTGCGGGTGGTGGTTGCAGGCCGCTTAGTGAAATGCGTCGTACAGAGCTGCTAACGGATAGTTCCGAAGGTTCGCATAATGTATATTATGTTAAACGACAGGTCATGTCATAGATGTTCATAAGCTGTCTAAGCCACTGATTCGACGGTACCCGGAAGTGAAGATCGAAATTTCAGAGAAGTAAAAATCTAAATTGCGGAATTGTTCCTGCATTTGGATATTTCCTTCCATCTTAGTGCTACTCGAACGTCCTGAGATTCAGATGGGCGAGCTACCGGCCTGCTCAATCTGAGTCAACCCGACCTTCAGCTTTGATTCGACGAATTGGCTTTAGCACTATCGATCCGTCGACCAACTCGATGCTTAAGAAATCACCCAAACCGACGTCCATTGCCGCTAGTATATTCGGTGGGAGATCTATGACGATGTCCCCGCTGCTATCCCCTGGATCCCGGCATATCAAAGTAGTTGGCAATGCATCACTCATTGGGTGCTAGCTCCGTTCTCGACCGAAATATTTTAGACGATATCGTACACCGACATGTGCGAAGGAGTGCTCGCTCTACCTACTGCTGCTAGACCACCGCCACGTCAGTCGCTCGAAGCTGGTCAGCTGAGGATCAATGGCTGCCCTCCTCCTTATGCCCGATTTCCGCCTTTGAGGATTGTCGGAAATTGCTGAGGATGCTTTGAGAGCTGGGCTTTACGGTCCGGCGTCCTAGTCTCAGTTTGGCTCCATCCTACGGCTGAATCGTCCGCGCTTTAACCATGGACCCCGTCGCCATGCTGTTTGATGAGCCTACCTCGGCTCCGGACCCGGAAATGGTCGGTGAAGTTTTGGACGTGATGGTCAAACTCGCTAATGACGGCATGACGATGGTGTGCGTGACCCATGAGATGGGTTTCGCTAGAAAGGTGAGTGATCGGGTGATCTTCTTGGACCAAGGGCGAATCATCGAAGACTGCTCAACGGAGTCCTTTTTGGTGACGTCGAAAATCGATCTCCCAGAGCTCGGAAGTTTTTCGCTCAAGTCCTCAGTCACTAAAAACATATCATTTTGGAAGGACAAGGATGGCTATTCAGAGCAACGTTCGCTGTCGGACAAGGGGAGCTGATCAGAAGCTTCAGAAAAAGAGGTGGAACTCATTAAAATAACCGGGCGGTATAGTTGAACACCGCATCAGATATATTAGGCGTTGATACAACTGTAAGTGACTATGACCTAGCCAACTTTCCAGCTAGGCTAGTCTGCCAAATCTTGTCAATCACCGCTAACATACGGATCTGCCTCCATCGAAGTATACGGCGTCGACGTTGAGCCCGAACTGGCCCAGCCTGAAGGGTCGAGCCAATGAAAGCACATCTGACCCTGAGCGCTGCGGAGTTAGCTATGCTTCCGCCGACCGGTCGCAAGCGCAGATCGACGACAGTAACAAGCAGCACGTAGCCATTAACGTATCGCTGACTCAGATCCTGGCTGTTAAGGCTGAGTCGCTGGCCTGTAGAGGGTGTAGGCCAAGATCCAAATGGAAAGCCACAACCAGCAGGTCCATAGCAATGACCTACAGATAGAGCAGCCTAATGATAACGCTCGGCTTGCGCGCCCAAAGGCTCGCTGGCGGGTGCCAACTAGGGCGACAAGTCACGCTGATCGACACCAGGTCCACGAACCACAGAAAAGTCTAAAGTATTTCAATTATTGCGCTGGAGCCCCTCATGGCGGATGCAAAGATCACCAACCCCCATCACGGGATATTGTTGCAGGATCGTATTGTTCCCTTCCCTATTTCGATCAGCCCCCAGGCAAAGGCCAAATTACAAAATTTGGTTACTGCACAGGGCACGCCAGTTAATGCCCTCTACCAACTGCCAGCGGCGGATGATACCGCCGCATGGCAAACACTTCAGGAGTATGTGAATAGTCAATACGAGTTAGCCGTGAAAGGCTCAACTGAGCAACTACACGCAGATGTCCAGACTTTGATAATCGGGAACGCCGAAATTCACGTCGCAACCCCTAAAGGCGAGATTCGCCCGAAGCATGCCTGTATCGATCTGCACGGCGGTGCCCTCCTCTTCGGCAGCGGCGAAGCATGCCGCGTGAGCGCGCAGCAGCAAGCGGACCGATACGGCATCTCCTGCTATGGCGTTGATTATAGGTTGCCGCCCAGACATCCCTATCCTGCCGCACTGGATGATTGCCTCGAGGCGTATCGGTATGTGCTGAGCCAGCATTCGCCAAATGAAATTGTCCTCATCGGGCGTTCTGCTGGCGGCAATCTCGCTTTGGCGATGCTGCTACGCGGGCGCGATGAGGGCCTGCCTATGCCCGCAGGGCTAGTACTGCTATCGCCAGAAGTCGATCTGACTGAATCTGGGGACAGCTTTCATACCAACCGCTATATTGATGTGGTGCTTCCTCTACCGCTTATGCAGATTAATCAGCTCTACGCTGCAGGGGCTGACCTAGCCGATCCTTATCTCTCGCCTCTGTTTGGCAACTTTGAAGGACTACCGCCAACTTTCCTGCAAACTGGTACTCGTGATCTTTTCCTATCTAACGCAGCGCGCCTACATCGTGGATTGCGCCGGGCAGGGGTACCGGTAGAGTTCTATCTTGGAGAAGGCATGCCGCATGGCGGATTTATGGGGGGCACGGCAGAGGACGAAGAACTCCTACAAGAAGTCCAAGTATTCATCACAGCATGTTGTTTAAACCGAAGCTAACCGAGCCGATATTGGTTTGGCGCTGATTAAAGGTTGGTAAGCGACCGTTGTTACGCTAAGCCTAACCATCAAGGGCGGCTATTTTGATCCGATCCGGGCGGGCACCAAGTTCGGGGAACACCGCCTGCAGACCGCTCACTGGCGCTAGCGTTTGTAAATCGCATCAAGCTGATCACGAGCTACCCGGCGCGGATTGACCTAACCCGTCGCCTATCGCTGCGATGGTGTGGTAATCGAGCGGCCACTATCACCAAACCGCGGTTTGTCGCTGAGCCAGTCGAAGTATTCCTAATTAAACTGAAACAGTGAGGGAAAAATCCGCTCGGTTGCACCTCGAACCCTGGTCTCAAAATCAGAATAGGGTCTGTCGTAAAAGGTTGCAATCCGTGCATTGAAACGAATTGGAAAATCTAGGCCGTTCTACCGTTTTCTTGAGATTTGCTGTAGCGCATTATCCAATCATAAAAGCCATGCGTTGACACGTCGAGACGAGCCCCTATATCAGCGACACATAGTTTCTTTTAGGTCAAATGCGACAGCTCCATGATTCAATTAATCATGAAACGCTAAGCACGCACTCAGTGACGAATTTAAATTTTAAACTGCCTCATAAGATCTTCTAGAGCTTTGCTAAGTTGGGTAAGTTTGTGGGCGGTCTGAGTTCCAGTGCGTGCTTCTTGAGCGACGCGCCCTCCGCTTTCCGCAATTTTCTGTACGCTGCGATTTATGTCCTCAACTACGGACTGCTGGTTTTTTGCAGTACTGGTGATTTGCGCGGTCAGGGAGCTCACCGCGGTTATTAAATTTGCAATAGAGTCTAACGAAGTGTCGATATTATTGGCGTATTCGCCTGCAAGATCACCAGCACCACTTGATTTACGCATAGCAATAACAGCTTCTTGTGTGCCGGCTTGCAACCGACCAATTAGTTCACCTATTTCGTTCGCGCTTAGCTGGGTACGATCAGATAAAGCGCGAACCTCTTCGGCGACCACTGCAAAGCCGCGACCAGCCTCTCCCGCGCGAGCGGCTTCAATTGCAGCATTAAGCGCAAGTAGGTTTGTTCTTTTAGCGAGAAAATCTATTACGACTAATGCCTTAACTATACTATTAACATCCTGCTGGAGAACGTCCAGCTTTGTACTGCTTGAGCGAATATCTCCTACCAGAGAAATGATTTGGCTAAGGCTTGCACTAACCACAATTTTTGCCGACACTCCTAACTCGTTAGCGTCATATGCAGCGTCAGCAGAGCTTTCCGCACTGCCTGCAACTTCATTTGCAGCTATAGACATCTCGTTCATAGCTAAGGCAACTAAATCGGTTTCACTCTGTTGCTGTGCCATAGACTTCTCAGACCCAGCAGCTTGTGTTGTAATCTCAGATGCAAGGCACGAAAGTGAAACCGTCATTTCAACTGTTTGTCTGACAAGGCCATGAATTTTTTCTACGAAACTATTGAAAGAGTGAGCTAGTTCACCCAGTTCATCGCGACTATGCACCCTCAGACGCTGAGTCAGGTCTCCTTCACCTGCTGCTATGTCATCAAAATTCTCCTTAATTTTTTGCAACGGACGAAGAAAGTTGCCGACCAAAATAGTACTAATGGCGCTAAATAGCAGAACTGAAATAATAGAAATTATAGCGATGCCTAAAATTGCGTAATCAATTCGAGCTTCTATTTCGCGGCGAATTGTAGACACCTCTCTATCAACGTCGTCAAGATTGATCGCAGTACCTAGAGCCAGATCCCATTTTGAAAGGTAAGTGCTAAATGCGAGCTTTGGTATCAATATTTTGTCATCGCCTGGAACAGGCGCAGAATAAAATATGTAGTTACTACCGTCTTTAGCCGCTCGTACCAACTCACGGTTCACATAGATTCCGTGAGTATCTTTCTCATCACGAAAATTTTTTCCGACAACAGCTGTGCTATTACTACGAAATAGAGTAATTATATTAGAGTCTTGGCCAAAAAAATAACTACCATTACCATATTTGATATTTGACAGGATCTCAATAGCCTTGGCTCTGCTGTCAAAATCACCATCAATGGAATTTTCGTAGATATTTCTAATTGCACCAGTGGCTATCGCCATATAGTTTCTTAACTCTTTCCGCTTATCCTCTAACATTCGCTCTCGAGTGGCACTGACCTCTTCATCACCCAGTACATGCAAGCTTTTAATTATTACGCCTCCGGCCATCACTGCAAACGCTAATAAAGGCAACGTCACCAATAATATTACTTTAAATTTTAGAGTCATTGATATTTCTCGCCGAGATCTACGGACTTGATATCGTTAGAGCCTCAGCCCGCTAACATCAGCCGCTGATAGCTTTCTTGTGATTGAAAAAACATGAGCCCGTAGTTAAAGGCTGGCTTCTAGACCTACGGAACCCTTAAGTTCTTGTAACGGGGACAAGAGGCCAATTGGATCATTGCAAAAAACTACGTTATAGCATATCATTTATATTTAAGCCTCTCATCTCAAATTCAGCCACGGATCGGGCAAGTGATTTACCCTCCATACCTGCATTAGTTATGGGTATCCCAACAGTCATGACTAACTTTCTGATTGCAGATTCAATCCGGCGCTATTACTTACTCACTAATCAATCATAAAAACACGCTACAACTGTGCTATTGAATACAGCAACAAAGTCGACCATAAGAAAAGCTAGTGGCGATGCTTTTCAATCTCGAAATCCCCCGTTTGATGAAACATCAACACGCAGATGCACTAGGCAAAGGAGTCAGCATGGCGATTGATAAGATAGAGCTAACCTATCCTGTCTTTAACACTCCTAAAGCTTAGATTGCCCAGCATCACTCGCATGTTTCGCGAGGATAGCGTCAAAAATAACGGCGTATTTGTGGTTGTATATGGCGCGTGCTGTAGCCGATCCGGTATCGACCTCCTCCTCAACTGCCCTCTTCTCCTCAAGGACTCGTGTCAGCGTATCATTATTATTACGATTTACTCGCGTATGAAGTTCTATCACTGCCATCTCCTCGACTACTTACAGTTGTCATTAATCGCTACCTACTAAAGATAATAGCCGCCAAGTAGCTAGCGAGATGTGAAAAATCGTAAATGTTTACACTATTTGTGCTGGCTTTACTGAAGATCGGTGACGTCCTGGGCCCGACTTTCGAAACTCAGCTGCGCCTGAGCAATATCGCTCACAACTTCAGCGAGCCGATAGGTATATGAGTCCTGCGAGGACTCAAAATAATACAAATTCAGAGGTACTGATAATATAGAGCCTCCTACTAAATCTTTATAATAAACATTTTCACAATAAAACGCTTCCATATATTTCGGTACAAGCGCAATCCCGTTTCCAGCAGCTACGATTGCTAAAACAGAGAGTAATTGTGATACGTCTTCAAAAGTGCGAGGTAATAATCTTAGATTTTTCGAATCTGCAAAAAAAACTTGCACCCGCGCACCGCATATATTTCTGTCAAAATAGAGATCCTGATCTTTAATTTCAAATGTATTGATGGCTTTACTATCAGTCCAAGCCGAATTTTCTTTAGGTATAGCTAAAACCATTCGTTCTTCGCTAACCGCTCTGCTTTTGAGCATATGAAAACTCGCTGCTGTGGACCAGGTAAATAACGCATCTAAACAATTAGATGTGACAGCCTCAAACGCATTTGAGGCTGATACCTCTTCCAGCACGACTATGATGTCTGGGAATTTCTGGTTAAATATTTTTACGATGTCGGGTATTTTACCGTGCAGACCAATAGCGCTTGTGTATCCAACAACGATTCGCCCACGCTCACCGCGCGCGATTTGGCGAACCCGAACAATGGCTTGCTCCGCGTCCTCAAGTATCGCTTGCGCATCATATAGGAAAGAGCGCCCTGTTTCATTTAACTGAACTTTACGAGGTGAACGGTCAAATAGTTCAACTTCCAGTTCGCGCTCTAAATTGCGAATTTGGATACTTAGTGGTGGCTGTTGAATTCCTAGGCGACGCGCAGCTCTAGTCATGCTTTGTTCTTCAGCAACAACGACAAAATAACGTAAATGTCTGAGCTCCATCCTAGGCACCTCTACGATGTTTTTAAATTAAATAAGAAAAAATATATCAATCCCACCGCTCAATTCTTTCTACTAGTAAACTTGCCTCTCTCTTATGGCAGACCAAGACAGCTCTATAGGGCTGAAGATCAATTCCAGACAAAAATATTTTTAATGCGCCAGGCAGCTCTACTTCCACCTCCAGGAAATGATAACTACTCGCATTACTTTTAAGTGAATACCCTAAATGGTTGTTATGCTCATCATTATGGACCTCGCACCCTCCAACATAATCTTGATAAGCGGTTGACACCCCAGTAAATGTTACTATATAACATAACCGTTCCAGTTGGAATAGATAACCTAGATTCGCATATGCCTACAGCTAACAGGTTGATGCCTCCCAAACCATCGTTGGCATTCAGCCCCGTGGATTAGCTGGGCTCAAATCGAAATTAGGAACGCCGGTGGCTAAACTTCATCCATAAGCGAGACACTATGACCTGTCCATATGAAATCATTAAAGAACTTGAGCTTGTTCGCCACCCCGAGGGAGGTTGGTATCGAGAAACTTGGCGAGCCGATAGTTACGGAGGACAACGTAGTACCGCGTCAATAATTTACTTTCTGCTTGAGCATCAGCAGCAATCACACTGGCACCGCGTAGATGCTGCGGAAATCTGGCTTTGGCATGCAGGGCATCCGATTGAATTGAAGACTGCAATCACAGAGGCGGGACCAGTAACAAGTCGGATGTTGGGTTCTAGCGTATTACAAGGTGAAACGCCACAACTTCTTATCCTACCAAATGAATGGCAGGCAGCAGAGGCAAATGAAGGCTGGGCCTTAGTGTCATGTGTTGTATCACCAGCATTTAATTTCGAAGGTTTCACGTTAGCACCGGAAAATTGGGCGCCAAGATCATAATAGTGACCGGCACTGAATAAGATTCACATCTGTCTCTGAAATTACAAAGCGTCAAATGAAACGTTTAGGCGCTTTGTAATTTTGGGGCAGATCCGAAGTCGTTTATACCTGATGCAGAAGGTGAATCACTCTGCTTTCACACATAACGTTAACTTATCGAGATTTTCTGTAGACACGCCTATAAATCAGCCACTCTTCCGTGGTTATCCAGGATAACTGCCGAAAGATAGAAATAATTTTCCATTGATCCATTTTGATTCGTCAGAGACAAGAAATACTGCGGTCGATAAAATATCATCATTTGGATAATTTGTTGACTTTACCCGCTCCGCTGATAATTGCACCCTCCCTTTTATGTGCTCGCTGAGACATGCATGTCTACCGAGCTCGCTCGGCTCCTTATTAAAAAAAATTTTTGCCTTAATCATGTTTACTCGAATCGAGCGCGCAGCCAATTCGCTAGATAGTGCTAACGTAAGCCTCTCTACTGTTCGGCTAACTGGTTCCAAAAGAGAAGAATTTGATGGTGGAGAAAAAGTTTCTAATGAAGAAATATTCAACACACTCCCTCCCCTAACCATATACTTCGCAGCTTTATCTATAGCAATAAGGTAAGTATAAGTGCTGAACTCCATATGCGCAGGAAAAGAAATATCTGATTTTTCTTCTGCAGGCAGAGGGTTATAAATTTCTGAGTTATTTACCAATACATCTAATCTTTCGTAAAGCTGGATTACTGTTTTAAATAGGTCCTCGATCTCTGTAGCATTGCTTGTAACTCCACGAATTGCAACAGCCTCCCCTCCTTTACTTGATATATCTGCAACCAAACTCTCCGCAAACTTTCTATTCACAGAATAATTTACCACTACGATCGCTGCCTCTGACGCAAAAACGCGCGCCAATACCCCTCCTAGCCCCTTGTCGGCACCTATTATAACGATGACCTTATCTTCCAATCGATTATTCATATGTGAATCGTCCTCGACAGCCCGCATGACAAATCTACACAAACGTATAGCTGCTTGATCAAACTAATATTTTGCATATTGAAAGGAATAAGGAGGTACAGCACGCGTACATAAACGTCATTATGGGCGGAACAAAAATTACGTATATTAATGCTTGCTGTTAAGCCAGCTAAGTAAGCCCTAAAACATATAACATAGATTTTTCTGCGAAGTAAATTTGATTTTATCGTGCTTCTACAATCAGCAGCACTCCGGTATTTTTAGCTTAACAAAAACTTTTCTTAAATTCTTTAAATTTATTAGATATGAGAGTGATTGCTTTGGAGTATGGCAAGTCATCGCCGAACAGTTTTTAATGCGGGCATAATTTACTAATATACTTTTAACCACTAAACCCTATACTTTTTTGCAATCGACTAGAAGCAAGTTCACAAGCCCCCCCCAACTATAAAGGTCGCCGCGCACTACCTTCTGCTCCCACTTGGAGCCTTATGGCTTACCTCGAACTTCAGCACAGCGAGGTCTCCGCGGCTTACCCCCTTTGCTTTTCCGCCTATGTGTGACTCTACCAATCAGACGCATACTCTCGGCTAGCCCTAGTTTTCCCGCAGCGCGCAGCTATTTGCTGACGTAGCATACGATGGCTGTGTGCCGGGTCGCTTCGCATCGGCAAACGAGCGGCGGAGATTATGAGCTTGACCAGTGAGCACGGGTGAATGGTCATGGTCGATACGCGCATCGAAAGAAAGTTCCCCCCCGCCTGCCGACGCGGCGGGCGAATGAGATACCGACATACTGCGGCAAAGGTGGATGCCTATCTGACTGTGCAACCACTGATAGGGCACCATATTTTATATAGACTAGTCGCCAAGATTGCGGCATTACATGCAATCAGAACATATCGCTCTAAATTCAGAAATTTTCGAAGTGTGGTCGCCGTCCGCTTACATTCACTTCGCTTAGGCTGCTTTTGACCAATTTTACGCTAAGCAAACCGTCGAGCTTTTCGACTATAAGCGTCCCTGCGTTAGACAAAAAGAGAAGATGCCAGTGGGTGTACGTATGATTGGCGGCTCCGCAGCAAGCCGCTCGGTAGACTACTTCAGGATCCCAGTGCAAATCCTATCTCATTTAATCAACTCAAAGCTTGCAGACGAGCAGCAGCCCGCTCTGCTGCGTTACGTCGCTTGAGCATAAACTCGCGGTTACGAACGCTCAGCTTATCCAGCAATTCCCGACTCGCGCCTTCTGGCGAACCACACGAAAAAGGCGGTGCTGGGTCGTACTCAATCTGAAGCTGAATTTCTTCTGCAATTTCACGCCCGTGAGTGTCCGCAATGACTGTCAGTGCAAATTCAATACCTGACGTCACGCCTGCACCGGTTACTCTGTCACGATCCCAAACAACCCGCTCCGCGACGGGCGTCGCACCGAATAGAGATAGCTGATCCAAGGAGGACCAATGCGATGTAGCTCGATATCCCTCAAGTAAGCCGGCGGCACCTAATACTAGAGATCCTGTACATACGGAGGTAATGAGTTTCGTATCTTTTGTAGTGCGCCGCAGATAGTCAAGCGTCTCCTGATCATCCATTAATGCAATTTGTCCAGGGCCACCCGGAACGCAAATTATGTCAAGTTTGGGGTGTGCCTCAAAACTCGCGTTAGGCATGATTTCCAATCCCAGATCTGACTTGACTAAAGTTTGGGTCTTCCAGATCAAGTGGACATCGACATTAGGGGCCCTGGCAAATACCTCGTACGCCGCTGTTAAATCAAGTTGCGTAAGCTCGGGATAGAGCAAAAAACCTACTGATAACGATGCAGACGACATTAGGAACCTCCAGAGATGAAAAGCCTACTTGAATATCTCGACAGGATGACAACAAAAAAATTCAGTCATGTGTTATTGATGGCGTTACTGACAGACAGGAGTTATTGCTCATTGCTACTTGCGATTCTTAATAGTCTCGATCTTGCACGTTGGCGCCGCCGAATATGAGCTGCTGGACCATCGGTGTGGCAACAAACCGACTCGGGAAAATTGGCTCCGGCGCACTTGCGTGATCCAAGCGGACAATATGAGATTCTGCCAGCTCTATGCTCAGTGCCTTCAAGTTGTCCTCGGCTTGTCGTAACGTTCGCGCGCCGATAATGGGCGCCACCACGGCCGGATTTCGCAACGTCCACGCAAGCGCAACTTGGGAAGGCGTTGCGCCGATTTCCTCAGCAATATCTACCACCACACTGGCGATTTGCAATGAACGCTCGGTCAAGTGCCCCGATGAACTGATAACGCCCTTGCGTTGTGACGCTACGCCGGCTTCGTTACTTGGGCTCAGGTCGTTACGCCCGTATTTACCGGTCAGAATGCCGCCGCCCAAGGGTGACCACGGTATTACGCCCAGCCCCATTTCTTGAGCCATTGGCAGCAGCTCATGTTCCACCGTGCGCTCCACTAGGCTGTATTCAATTTGTAAGGCCACCAGGGGCGACCAACCGCGCAGCTCTGAGAGCGCTTGCAACTGCACTACCTTCCACGCGGGGGTGTTGCAGATTCCCAGATACAGAACCTTGCCGCTGCGTACGAGGTCATCCAAACCTCGCATCACCTCTTCCGCGCTTGTGGTGAAGTCCCATGCATGCAGGTACAGCAGTTCTATACGGTCGGTGTCTAGCTGACTAAGGCTGGTTTCAACCGAACGCATCAAGTTAAGCCGATGATTGCCGCCTGAGTTGGGATCACCGGGGTCACGGGCCATGGTGTACTTTGTAGAAATAACCAGGCGATCACGGCGACCCTTCATGAGCTGGCCAAGAATCCGTTCGGAAGCCCCGTTCGTATAATTGACAGCGGTATCGATAAAGTTTCCGCCAGCCTCGACATAGGCGTTGAATATTTGCCGGGCTCCTGCATCGTCCGTCCCCCAGCCCCAATCAGAGCCAAATGTCATCGTGCCCAATGCGAGAGGGGAAACACGAATGCCGGAACGGCCGAGCAGACGATAGTTATCTAGTGCTGAATGGCTAAACATTGTGACTCCTCACGAAACAAAGGTTGACTTCTGTTGGGAGGGATTTTGCGTGGGAACGACGACTTGTACCTAGCCGGATCGTCCTGCATCCTTGCATCATCGTCCGAACTATTGCGCGTTCTGTCGTAGAGCGTTTTGAGGTACACCATGAATCCGCGGCAAAAGCTGATCGATATCATCAGCCGTCATGCACCTTCAAATGGCTTTCACTCGACGCCATTGACAGGCGTTACTCTTGTGCGTTCCGACAGCCCAACAGTGCCCATGCCCGTAGTATATGAGCCTACTCTCTGCTACATCGTGCAAGGCCGTAAGCAGGTGTTGGTGGGCACCACAACCTACGTTTACGACGCGGCCAACTATCTAGTGGCCTCAGTGGACATTCCGGTGATGGGCTCGGTCATCGAAGCCAGCGAGTCAAAACCCTATTTGTGCCTGGTGCTTGACCTCGACATGCAGGTGCTGAGCGAATTAGCCCTGCGTGATACGCCGAGCCGTTGCGAGAAAGCCTCCCCGGTATCGACCGGCATAGAGCTCCATGGTAATACACCGGAGCTACTCGACGCCGTGACCAGGCTGGCTGGCTTACTGGACACTCCACAAGACGCAGTTGAACTGGCTCCGCTGGTGGTGCGCGAGGTGCTCTATCGGCTCCTCACCCGCAGGGGCAATTACATGCTGTTGCAAATGGCTAAGGCCGATAGCCGCCTCTCCCAGATTGCCAAAGCGATTACCTGGCTCCGCGCTCACTACCAAAAACCGTTACGCATTGACGATATTGCCGACATCGCCGGCATGAGCCGCTCCACCTTTCACGCTCATTTCAAAGCGGTAACGTCGATGAGTCCGCTCGAGTTTCGCTGCCTTCTGCGGCTGCAGGAAGCCCGGCGCCTGATGGTCGCCGAGGCGCTGGACGCTGCCGCAGCCGGTTACCGCGTGGGCTACGAGAGTCCGTCTCAATTCAGCCGTGACTATGCGCGAATGTTTGGCCTGCCCCCTGCCCGGGATGCCGTGCGCTTGCGCAGCGGTGTTTTGACCTAGCTGAATAACCTCAGGACTCGTGGACATCTCTTTACCTTAAATTGCAACAATCAAATCCGATGAATGCCGATCGGCGCAAAGCAAGGAGTTTTACGAAAGCCTCGTTTCCTTTGGTTTTACTCGTTCTTCTTTGTAGCAATAAGTCGTAAAAAAAGAACATCACGTGGAAGTGCGTCGCCACATCCGTGTTGGCGAAAAGACTCATCCGCGCGGTGCACGGGTTTGCTAGCTCTGCCCCCCGGCGCTGTGCGGCGAGTTACCGTCCACTACCAATTTAGTTGACCGGGCTTTCAGGCCGTTATCGAACAGATAGCGGCCCGGTTACTGCCACGCGCGCTCATTGCTCATTGTGTGACGACTGACAGGACTCCGCAACTGGCCGCTCCAGCCGGTAACGTGGCCGCTTTGGTGCGTTGTGATCCTTGTCCGGGTGCTCACTCATCAGGCCGCGCACTGAGGCAAGTGCCGCTACGCACCTGTTGACGGCGGAGCGCCTGCAAATAGCCCAACAATGTATTTTCTAGCATGCTGGCTAACTGCACTACGATCTCCCTGAGCAATACGGTCGCCCACTCCGGCGCTTCCCTGCGCAACGCGCCTAAGCGCACCTCATAGACAGGCGTGACGGGTAAAGGCATGGCGGCAATTTCTTTCGAACACGTGACGCTGTTGCTTAAAAACCACTGGTTTGCGTGGCGGTACATATATGGGGGAATTGGTGCTGCCACCTTGTCGCGGTAAGTCTGCGGCTACTTGCGGATGATGCTGACATTGATATCGGGACGGATTAATCCACTAGAAATTCAGGTGCTAGGTCGCAGGCGTTCCCGTACGACCCAAGATATAAAAGTCGATGGGTAGAGTTACGTTGGTGCGTGCAAATTCTAGCAATTAGCGTGATCGCGCCCGCTCAAACTGATGGACTGTGTATGCATATATATCGATATCCAAAAGTATTATCAGTCGACCCTAACTAATACGAAATTTATATAAGCCTCACTAAATATTTCATCCCGGTGCAGTTATATTTGTTTTTTATGTGCAACAAGCTTGACGATGAGTTCTGGCTATGCGAGATTTCAACGGCCCGAGGGAGCTCCACTAGTGGTTACGAAAATTTTGCTTTTACTAAAAAATACCGTTGCACTTGCAAGACAAAAAATTCGCCCGCATTCGCTAATATTGTAGGCACAACGATCATCTCACAATCAGGGAGTAATTATGAGCATCATTAATGACGCGTCATCTACACCCCTATCTTTAAGGCCGGTTGTAAAGCTAGGACCTCTCGAAGTTCACAATGAGAATTCTAAAAAAACTACAACTGCCTACTCTTCATCGCCTGAAAGTGTCTCAGTGGTATTATCACCTGAAGGAAAAGTAAAATCCGACAAAGAGAAGAGTACGCATCCCGATATTGATGCTGCTAAACTCCCAAAGTCAATAAAAAATTATCTGAAAGCAATTCGAGATCTTCAAGAAAAGATTGATAAAAAAATTCAAGAACTTGAAAGTGTCGCAAGAGACCAGTCACTTAGCGAAAATACACGAAATCTCAAATCCCAAAATATACAAATCCAAATCTCTGTCTTCAGCAACACGTTAAGTTCGGTTATAACTAATATGCTTCAGGAAGAGTCAGCGCTAAAACTTGATGGTGCTGATCGCACACTCGCGGCCTCGTTGATGGCGCCGAAATAGTTTTCAGCAATTAAGAAATACAATTATCTTGGATTGGCGATACGTCGTAGCAATTATCGAGGTTCGAAGGGTGCTAATGATGGAGTTCGGCATACAATATTTATACGCAACATATCTCGACAAGTTTTCTGCGGCAGCCATAAGTTTGGTTTGAATGCGTCATTCCGATATACACGGTTGAGCCTAAATCATTAGGTTTTATGTTTTTTAAAATTTCTAGATGCGAAAGCTAGGCAGCGTGTGGGACTCGCAGTATACATGGCTTCCTCCTCGCGACGTCGCTCTCCCTGCAGTCGCGGCGACGGCGAAAGGCTAACCGCCTTAGCCGATTGCAGATTTTCAAGCCGGTTGTCGTGCTGCAGCGCCAGAACAAAACTGCGGCTATCGAATTAAGCGACTCAAACATTGAACTTCATCTTGGCCGTAAATATTGGTATTAGTTGATGTTGCATTAGTGGGATTGCAACGCCCAATGAGTGGATGCGGTCCGACACACAACCTATACCTGGAAAGTAGGAGGACTTAATTTATGCAAACGACCTTCGACATCCCCGCCTTGCGCTCAGGCCAAAAGCGTGGCGCAGACTTGTTCGTGGAGGTACTAGAAAGTGAAGGCGTCCGTCATATATTTGGAAATCCCGGAACCACCGAGTTGCCGCTGCTTGATGCGCTTTCCGACTGCGCGACAATTGATTACATACTTTGCTTGCAAGAAGCTAGCGTAGTCGCCATGGCCGACGGCTATGCTCAAGCGTGCGGTCGCCCTGGCTTCGTTAATTTGCATACCGCCGGCGGCCTAGGTAATGCCATGGGTGCAATTCTCAACGCCAAAATGGCAAACACCCCCATGGTGATCACCGCTGGCCAGCAAGATACCCGCCATGGCGTCACCGACCCGTTGTTACATGGCGACCTGGTGAGTATTGCTCGGCCAAATGTCAAATGGGCGGAGGAAATCCTACATCCTGAACATATCCCTATGTTGCTGCGCCGTGCGTTCCAAGACTGTCGTACAGCTCCGGCAGGTCCTGTTTTTCTTTCATTACCCATCGATGTAATGGAACGCTACACCATGATGGAAGCAGGCCAGCCGTCTCGTATTGAGCGAGGTTACATCGCCAGGCTAGATGACTTAGCCGAGGCATTGGCTGACGTTATACCCGGCCGTCTAGCGCTGGTGGTGGGTGACGAAGTATTTACCGCAGGTGCTGGCCTAGATGTTGTTGCGCTTGCGGAAGTGCTCGGCACGCCTGTATTTGGTTCTTCTTGGCCAGGACACATTCCATTTCCGACCTCACATCCTTACTGGCAAGGCACCTTGCCGCCGAGGGCTTCTGATATCCAGAGGACGCTTGCACCATTTGACGCAGTGTTTGTGTTGGGCGGCCATTCGTTGATCAGTTATCCTTATTCCGAGGGGCCAGCTATCCCACGTCAGTGCAAGCTTTATCAATTGACCCTTGACGGAAATCAACTTGGCCGGGTTCATGACGTTGCCCTTGGCGTAGTAGGAGAGCTGCGGCAGTCACTTCAAGCTCTGCTACCATTAGTTCGGCTCAAATACCTGCGTCATAAAAATAAGATAGCCACTTTATACACCCAGGCGATAGAAGCGCGCGAAGCACGTCGTGTAGAAATCAATACTCGTGCGAACAAGGAAATAGATGCACTTGTGACAACACCTTTCGTCGCTGCAAGAGAGACGCTGCGGGCAATTGGGCCGTCCATCCCAATTATTGACGAGGCACCAGCTACCATTGCGCATGTGAGGGCATGCTTGGACTCACCATCTACTTGCCAATATCTTTTTACACGCAGTGCGATTCTAGGCTGGGGTATGCCCGCGGCAGTTGGTACCTCCCTAGGGCTAAGAGGAACTCCCGTAGTGTGCCTAGTAGGCGACGGCTCAGCAATGTATTCCCCGCAAGCCTTGTGGACTGCCGCTCATAAACGTTTGCCAGTAACATTTGTGGTGATGAACAATTGCGAATACAACATATTAAAAAACTATACTCGTGCGCAAGCTCACTTCCGCAGCGCCAGAACAAACCGTTTCATTGGCATGGACATAACTGATCCCACTATTGATTTCATGGCATTGGCCGCTTGTTACGGTTTACCTGCGCAGCGAGTAACAGAGGCTCAGGATATCATGACAGCAGTCGAAAAAGGCATAAGCTCCGCAATGCCAAACCTCGTCGAAATAGTGATTTCTAATAGACCTCTAACCGGCTGACCAAATTTATAATTTTATGACAGCATGGAAAAGTATTTGGTCATGTGCGTAAGGAGTTGAACATGGATGCATTAGATCAATGCTGCGAGATATCACAAAGATCTACAATACAACAAATGTGTTTACAGCCTTAAAATACACTCCTCATAGACGTTTGACAGCTAGTAAACAGCTCACAGTCCAGAGGTTGACGGCGATAAGAATAATTGACATCGAAAAACAAGCAAAAAACTAAAGCATTAATTTTATGCGAGAACTTATAGAGGTATAAATTTTTGAAAAATGCAAATAATCCGCACATCTGAAACGCAAAAAAAATTAAGTAAAAGATCAACCTAAAAATTGACAGCGCACAGATTCAGTTCTGTCTCACCAACAGCAAAATCTAATGAATTAACAATTGGGCAGCCATTATGATAAAAACAACCCAAACTACAGAATTTGCAAAACCGAATGCAACGGATAGCTCTAATCTAGGATCAAAGCCTGGATACTAATCATTCATTCAAAATGGTGTGCTTATGAAAAAAATAATCCCAATAGCATTTATGGGTATATCGAATATTTGCCTTGGTTCGATTGGAGCCAACCTTAATGAAGTCGTTATATATGCGACGGAGCAATCCAGAGGGTCCATATCAATAGGGAGTGAGTCGGCATATACCAAAATCTTTTTAGTTACCATTGCCAATCTATCTGGTAAAGATATTGACTTGTCAACATTATGTTTACTCGCTTACGCTCCAGATGGCGATAAATTTGATCTAGACACAATTGATAAGGAACTGATCACAGGCCGCTTGGAATCCAAAGCAATAATAAAAGGAGTTGCCGCATTTGCCTCGCAAAATGAAAAGGTGTTCAGTGCAACGTTGGTTAAAGAGTCACAAAATTGCAACTAATAAAGCACTCGGCTAAAAAACTGCCACTTCACATTGATAAGTTCTCAAAAGTAAATATTGATAATTTTTTAAGCTGCATCTACTAGAGAAAGTATCTCGCTTATCCTAATGATGCGATAAGTATGCGCAATCAAATTTATTGATTGTACGTTAGACGTAAGGGGATTTACGATGTGCAGCGATGTTATTTGCTACCTGATTCGATCTGATATTTTCGAGTATGTCGTTTTCGGAGCTCTCTTCATTCATCTGCTGCTCAAGCTGTATCAGAACTACATCGAGCCAATAGATGACGTCTGATTGCAACGTTCTATGTATAAGACCTGGGCGCTGCCGCGCAGATGCACGGCCGAATCGCTCGATTTTTAGGAAAGCTCATCAGCCTACTATGGAGGTCTGCGCAACGTGTACTTTGTCCTTCATTCCTCACTCTACTTACTTCAGAGCTCGATTTATCTCCCACATCCTTGGCCTAGCTCGCGAATCGCTTGAGCCGTTATGAACAGCGATCGATGAACAGGCGCATTAATTTCTAGAGCGGTTAGCCAGTAATTTCAGGCTCATGAGCCGCTTATGAACATCTGACATCGCCCACTTGTTAAATGATGTATTACGCTACGCGTGTCACCGAGCGACTTTGTAGATCTCAGCAACCACCTGCTTCACTGCGTCTTCGATCGCACCTTCATTCCGGCACATCACCCAGCCATGCTCCGCAACGGCCTGCTCGAACATCTCTGTGCATGCAACATGCTCTGCATACTTCTGGATTACCGTACCGCCCAATCCTCGCGACCGTGCAGCTGCCCTTGCCCACGAAATATCCGGCGCGGTGACAACGCCGACATGCACATCCGGCACTCGCACGTCCCGCTCCCGGTTCAACTGGAGAATCTCTGCAAACGAGATGGTGTGTCGAAACGCAGCATCGGACGGATACCAGCGATCAATCAGGATAATGCTGTCCAACGGCTGCTGAGTCAGTACGTTCCGGGATATCCAGCTGCGACTCTCGGCAAAACGCTCGCACACAGCCCATTCCAGATCCCGCGAGGGCTTTCTGGCAAGTTCGTTAACCAGGGCCATGGTTTCCCTTCTGTAGGGATCGCTTTTTCTCTCGCAAAGTCGGATGACTTTCTTGCTGTGCGCCCTCAGCGTTGCCGTTACAGCCTCCAACAGCGTAGTTTTGCCGGTGCCTTTGGGCCCATCCAGGGAAACAAAAAACGGAATATTCATTTGTCACACAGTGATCAGGATAATGATAACCACGCCTCTTCTTGTCGACGTGATTGAGTGATCGACCCAGCCGGTAGTTATATCTGTGAAAAAGAGTGAGCTTCCCGTAAAAACCTGCGTGACCTGTGGACTTCCCTTCACGTGGAGGAAGAAATGGGCACGCTGCTGGGATGAAGTGCGCTACTGCTCGGAGCGTTGCCGGCGCAGCAAAAGCTGACCCTGCTCCAGCAGCTGACTAATCAGCTGCCAGGAGCTTTTTGACTTCGGCGATGATCAAGTCGATGTTGAAGGGTTTGGCCAATACAGCATCAAAAAGATCCGATCTCTCTATTCCGATATGCGCCTGAGCACCGCTTATCAAGATGATCGGCAATTGATTTGCCGCAGGCAGCGCTCGAATGGCGGTGGCGAATTCCTCGCCGTCCATGACCGGCATCATATAGTCGGTAATGATCAAAGCAGGCCGTTCTCTCTCGAGAACCTCGAGTCCTTTTCGACCATTGCTCGCCGTTACGACCATGTACCCCTCATCCTCCAGCGCGAAGCTAAGGATATCAGCGATCAAATACTCGTCGTCGACGACCAGGATGGTGGTCATGTTAATTCAACCCACACAAAAGCTTAAGAAATTGAACCGGGCGATGACTCAGCGGGGACCGATGGTTCATGTCTTGAAGCCTTTTTCAGGAAAACATCATAATCACGGATGATGACCTCAAATCGTGAGGGATCGTAAGAGCTGTCTCTTACCTTAAGAATGGATAGCGTCCGGCTTAGTTCAGAGTGATTCTCAGAAAACCGCATTAGCATCAGGTTGTCGACGATGCTAGACAGGTCAGAGTTTGGTGCGCTGACCTCGGAACCAAATAGATCGCGCATTTCCCAGGAGGCAAATACCGTAACGCCCCTGGATCGCAGCTCGTTCATCAGTGCACTGAAGAAGTCAGTAATCCGTGCGGGATTCGTCGAGACTCGCGTCATACCGCTAAGGCTATCGAGAAACACGCGCTTGATGCCCTTCTCTTCTACGAGACTCAGTAGTCGTGTGCCCAACCCATCCAGCAACCCCTCAGTAGTAGGCTGCCAGGCAATGCTCAAGGCGCCGCTGCCTTCCATGCCCTTTATATCGATACCGAGTGATTGGCCTTTGAGTCGCAACCGTTCCGGGCTTTCGTAGAAGCCAAAATGCAGGCCCGGCGCTTCCACGGTCGACTCAGCCAGAAATTTGAGGCCAAGGGTGGTTTTACCAATACCGGAAGGGCCGATTACCAGAGTCACGCTGGAACTGTGCAGCCCCCCGCCCAGGATGTCGTCCAGTGATTCAATCCCACTGGCGATACGGGTCATGTCGGCGCTGTCGGGAGACGACGGGTGGCTGTAGAGACTTTCGAGTCGCGGGTAAACCACCAAGCCATTTTCGGTAATTTCACACTCGTGAAGACCGGTCATTGCTGAGCTGCCGCGAGTTTTACGAAGCTGAATTCGACGCACTGACCGAGTGCCGAACAGCTCCTCGCCCATCTCAATCACCCCATCAACCATGGTGTGCTCAGGGCTGCCGTCGTCCAGACGGGAACTGGTGAGAAACAGCACTGTGCAACCTGCGAAAGCGGCATGCCCTTGCAACTCGGAAATGAATTTCTTGGTATCGATGTGCGAATCTGCTTTGGAGCGCGCATTGAGCAAGCCGTCTACTACCATCACTGTGGCTTTTTGACGGCTTATCTCGCGCCGCAGCAGTTTCACCACCTCGTCCAGTCCGTCGTTTTCCAACGTGTCAAACGCACTGACAAATTGGATTTCGGCGCCAACCTTGGAAGCGTCGAAGAAGCTCAGAGTCGAAAGGAATTGAAAGAGTCGGTCGTGTGATTCGGCCAACAGCGTGGCGACCAGAACCCTTCCTCCATTGTTCGCATGATGGAACCCAAGCTGGTTGGCAAGGATCGTTTTTCCAGACCCTGGGCGCCCTTGGATGATGTATGAAGCGCCTGCTACCAGCCCACCCTTGAGCAGAGCGTCTAGCCCTTCGATTCCACTTTGAAGGCGTTTTAGCTTTTCCACGATACGACCCTGATCTGAAAAACAGGCTGTTTAAGCCGAGTGAAGCGGAATGCTAACCCCATTTTTGCTCTGGAGCCATTCCCGCCTCTCCATAACCCTAATGCTGAAACGTCATCATCCCCCGCTCTTCTGCATGTTAATCTCACTCCACCACGAATAGACATTGATCGTCACAAGACGATGACCAGAACCAGGAAAGCCCATGCCAAAGATTTCTCACTCAGCCCTGCGCCGCAAATTCCGTGAATTGCTTGCTACCCCAACCTGCGTTGAAACCGCGTCCGTCTTTGACCCGATGTCCGCGCGTATTGCCGCTGACCTGGGTTTCGAAGTCGGCATCCTCGGTGGCTCCGTTGCTTCGTTGCAGGTACTGGCCGCGCCCGATTTCGCGTTGATCACCCTGAGTGAGTTCGTTGAGCAAGCCACCCGTATTGGCCGTGTTGCCCAGTTGCCGTTCATCGCCGATGCCGACCATGGCTACGGTAACGCGCTGAACGTGATGCGCACTGTCGAAGAGCTTGAGCGTGCCGGTGTGGCCGCGTTGACCATTGAAGACACGTTGCTGCCCGCGCAATTCGGGCGCAAGTCCACCGACCTGATTTCCATTGAAGAAGGCATCGGCAAGGTACGCGCGGCGCTGGAAGCCCGTGTTGATCCAGAGCTGTCGATCATTGCCCGCACCAACGCTGGTGTGTTGCCGACCGAGGCGGTGATCGAGCGCACCCTGGCGTATCAGAAAGCCGGTGCCGATGGGATTTGCATGGTGGGTGTGGCGGATTTCGAGCACCTGGAGAAGATCGCCGAGAACCTGACCGTGCCGCTGATGCTGGTGACGTATGGCAATCCCAAGCTCAATGACGCCAAGCGTCTGGCCAGCCTCGGTGTGCGTGTGGTGGTTGCCGGCCATGGTGCCTACTTTGCCGCGATCAAGGCGACCTACGACAGCCTGCGTGCCCAGCGCCAGTTGACCCACAGCACCGATAACCTCAGTGCTACCGAGTTGACGCACACCTATACCTTGCCTGAAAACTACGTGGCCTGGGCTGAAGAGTTCATGGACGTCAAAGAGTAATACGCAAGCCGGGACGAGGGGTGCAACACCCCTCCTTTCCCGCTCAGGTAAAAACACCGATTCCCCGGCCGAGCCAACCCCAGGTTCTCGCGCAAGGTCGTGCCCTCATACTTGCGACGGAAAAATCCCGCGTGCCTGCAGCGCTGGAACCACCTTGTCGACAACGTCATTCAAGCCTCCCGGCAGCCACGGGAACATCACGTTGAAACCATCACTGCCCTCCTCCTCCAGCCATTATGTGTCGTTGAGCACTGTGAACCCATAGCACATAACTCGTGTGTATTTGCGTGGATTATCAGGGGTAATCACGCGACGTAACCTGTGCTCCAAAGCGCAAGCACACCGCCTTGCGCAGCACACAAACGGAGCTTCCCATGACCCTTTCCAACTCCCGTCAACTCGAAGGCAAAGTCGCGCTGATCACCGGCGCCAGTTCCGGCATTGGTCGCGCGGCCGCTGTCGTCCTGGCCCAGCGCGGCGCGAAGATCGTGGCTGCTGCCCGCCGGCAGAGCGAGCTGGACGACGTGGTTGCCGAGATCACTGCCAATGGCGGCACCGCGTCCTCCATCGTCGTCGACGTGACCCGCGAAGCCGACATCATCGCCATGGTCAAATTTGCCGTGGACACCTATGGCAAGCTGGACATCGCCTTCAACAATGCCGGCACCGAAGGCGTGTTCGCGCCGCTGGTCGAACAGGACAATGCACGCTTCGACCTGGTGTTCGAGCCGAATGTGCGCGGGGTTTTCAACTGCATGAAGTACCAAGCCAAGGTCATGCTCGAACAGGGTTTTGGCAGCATCATCAATAACGCGTCCATGGGCGGCGTGATCGGTTTCGAGAATGCCGCGCTGTATATCGGCACCAAGCACGCCATTGTCGGTATGACCAAGACCGCGTCCATCGAATGGTTCAAGCGGGGCGTGCGGGTCAACGCGCTGTGCCCGGGCCTGATCGAGACGCCGTTCCACCATCGCGGGATCTGGCCGTCGGTGGATGCCCAGCACGCTTTCGCCGCCAGCACCCCGGCCAGCCGGTTTGGCACGGCCGAAGAGATGGCGACGGTGGTGGCGTTCCTAGGGTCGGAAGATGCCAGCTACGTGTCCGGCCATGCCTTGCTGGCAGATGGCGGCTACTCGGTGGCCTGACGGTTACGGGTCTGGAAGAAGTCGATAAATGCCCGGAGCTTTCCGGGCATTTGCGCACGGTTGGCGTAATACAGGTGGAAGGTCTCGGCGGGCGCCGCGTAATGTTCCAGCAACGCCACCAGTGCACCGCTGGCGATATCCGCCTGGGCAAACGGGCGGAACACCAGGGCCACGCCGCAACCCAGGCGCGCAGCCGACAAGGTGGTGCGCATTTCATCCAGCACCAGGCGCCCCTTCACCTCGATCGCGACAGTGGCCTTGCCGATGCGAAACGTCCAATCCATGTACGGCCCGCGGCTGCTCAGGCGCTGGTGGATGCAGTCGTGGGCCAGCAGGTCTTCGGGTGTGTCCAGCGGTGCCGAGCACGCCAGGTACGCGGGCGCCGCCACGGCCACCATCGGCTGCGACGTGCCCAGCGGCACGGCGATCATGTCGCGCTGCAAGGCCTGGCCCAGGCGAATGCCGGCATCGAAACCTTCGCCAATGATGTCGCTCAAGCCATTATCGAGGGCGATATCCAAGGTGATATCCGGGTACTGCGTCAGGAATGCCGCCACATGCGGCTCGATCAGCGAGGCATAGGCCACGTAGGAACTGTTGATCTTCAACGCGCCGTAAGGGCGGCTGGCGGTGTCGTGCACTTGCTGCACCGAGAAGCGAATCTGCTCCAGTGCCGGTGCCAGGGTGTCGAGCAGCTGGCTGCCGGACTCGGTCAGCGCCACGCTGCGGGTGGTGCGGTTGAACAGGCGCACACCCAATTGCGCTTCAAGCTGCTTGATGGTCTTGGACATGGCCGTCGGCGTGACCTCCATCTCGGCTGCCGCCCGCGCGAAATTCAGATGACGGGCCACACATTCGAACGCGATCAGCGCCGGCAAGTGGGTGGATTTCAGGCTCATGCAGCGTCTCGACGGGTTAAGCCAACAGTGTTGCGCAGCATAAGTGAGTTCAACTAAGCCGCCCACTGAAAATACTGCCCACGCAAAAAAATCCGCCGCAGAGTCTGCGGCGGCAACCAAAGGATTTTGTCGAAGCAGAGCGGCTAAGACAGGCCCAACGCTACACCCGCGGCAGGTTAAATACCGTGAAGTTTAATTAATCGAGTTTCATCCGGAAGACCGCTACAGGCCGCGCAGACTGGGCTTAGAATCAACCTCGGCAACCATGCCGAACACAATAAAAAACCGTAACAGCTCACCTGCAAACATCTGCCCATACCACGTTATGCACCATCCAATAAGTGCGGTGTTTCTGTGCGCGCGTTCATTATTCCGGGGAAGTCACAACATGATTAAACAGTCGAGCCTGTTAGCACTGGCGGTGTGTGCCGGTATCAGCCAAATGGCCTTTGCAGAGTCCGTCAGCGACCAGGCAGATGCCAAGGGGTTTATCGAGGGCAGCAGCATCACCGGGCTGCTGCGCAACTACTACATGAACCGCAACCGTGAAGGCGGTCGGGCTGACAACCGCGACTGGACCCAAGGCGCAATGCTCAACTACGCCTCGGGCTTTACCCAAGGCACCATTGGTTTCGGGGTGGATGCCTATGCCTACGGCGGGCTGAAACTGGATGCCACCCATGAATACGCGGGCACCGGCAACCTGCCGACCGACCGGCACGGCGATCCCGAAGACGCCTACGGCTCGGTCGGCGCCGCCGTGAAAATCAAAGTGTCCAAGACCCAACTCAAATTCGGTGACATGCAGCCCACCGCGCCCGTCTTCGCCACCGGTGGCACGCGCCTGTTGCCGCAGACCGCCACCGGTTTCGACCTGACCAGCAGCGAAATCGCCGGCCTGGACCTGGAAGCCGGGCACTTCACCAGCACCAACAGCGGCATGACCAGCAACCATGACCACGATATCTATGCGACCTACGCCAACATCGCCGCCAACAGCGCAAGCTTTGTCGGCGGCAAATACACCTTTACCCCGTCCCTGAGCGCCACGCTGTATGCCGGCGAGCTGGAAGACATCTGGCGCCAGTACTACACCAACCTCAACTACGTGATTGCGCTGGCGCATGACCAGTCCCTGGCGCTGGACGGCAACCTGTACCGCACCCTCGACACGGGCAGCGCCAAGGCCGGGGCAATCAACAACACCACCTACTCGGTGGCGGCAGCCTACTCGTTCCTGCAGGCGCACACGCTGACGCTGTCGTTCCAGAAAGTGCATGGCGACACGCCGTTCGACTACATCGGCACTGGCAACAACGGTGCGGGCGAAGGCGGTGATTCGGTGTACCTGGCCAACTCGGTGCAATGGGGCGACTTCAACGGCCCGGGCGAGCAGTCGTGGGGTATCCGTTATGACCTCAACGTGGCCAGTTATGGCGTGCCGGGGCTGAGTTTCATGGCGCGCTACATCAACGGTTCCGACATCAATGGCACCCACACACCGGACCAAAGCGCCTACGTAGGTGACTACGGTGCCGATGGCGCCCACCACGAGACGGATGTGGAAGCCAAGTACGTGATCCAGAGCGGTCCGGCGAAAAACCTGTCGTTGCGCCTGCGTGATGCGATCGTGGCCTCAAACGCCGACCAGCGCGATGGTGATCTCAATGAGCTGCGGTTGATCGTCGACTATCCCTTTACCCTGCTGTAAGTGGCCTTTGTGGTGAGGGGGCAAGCTCCCTCACCACTGGGCTACATCAGCCCACCCAACCCACTGCGGTCTTGGGAATGACTTCCGACTCATCCAGCTTCGACGCAAACATGCTCACTGCCTCCACCGCGTCACTGGTGCTGGTGCGAATCTGCAGGATCACCGAACCGGCCTGATCAGCCAGGCTGACGCCGCGTTGCGCGCCTTCCTGGGTGGCGTTCATGCTGGTCACCGCGTCACGGGTTTCCGAGAGGATCATGCCGATCATCTCGGCAATTTCCGCCGTCGAGCGGCTGGTGCGCCCGGCCAGTTGCCGGACCTCATCGGCCACCACCGCAAAGCCCCGCCCTTGATCCCCCGCGCGCGCTGCCTCGATCGCCGCATTGAGCGCCAACAGGTTGGTCTGGTCGGCGATCCCGCGAATGGTGTTGACGATGGCGGTGATCTGCTCGGAACGATCGCCCAGTTGCCCCACCAGCCGTGCAGAAGCGCCGATGTTGTCGGCGATGCGGCGCATTTCGCTGGCAGTTTCCTGGATCACCTGGGTGCCATGTTCGGCAAAACGCTCGGTTTCGGAGGAGATATGGTAGGCCCGCGACGCACCACGGGAGTCCTCTTCGAACTTTTCCACGCGCTCGGTGATGTCGCTGGCGAATTTGACGATCTTGACCAGCTTGCCGTCGCCGTCATACACCGGGTTGTAACTCGCCTCCAGCCACACCACATGCCCATGCTTGCCCAGGCGCTTGAATTGGCCCGTGAAGAACTCGCCGTTGTTCAAACGCCGCCAGAAGTCGGCGTATTCATGGCTGTTGATCAGCGCCGGCTCGCAAAACAGGCGGTGCTGTTTGCCTTTGATTTCCGCCAGGCTGTAGCCCATCACGTTGAGGAAGTTCGCGTTGGCGTCGAGTACCTGGCCGCTCAAATCGAACTCAATCACCGCCATCGCCCGGTCCACGGCCGTGAGTTTGCTGCGGGTGGCGGCCTCCTGCTCGACCTTGCTGGTCACGTCCAGCGCGTATTTGACCACCTTCAATACCTGGCCGCGCTCATCCAGCACCGGGTTGTAACTGGCCTCCAGCCAGATCGTATTGCCGTTGCTGTCTACGCGCTTGAAGGTGCCGGACACAAACTTGCCGGCCTTCAAATCACTCCAGAACTGGCTGTAGGCCGGGCTGCCGGTCAGCGCCGGCGGGCAAAAATCGCGGTGGGATTTACCGGCCAATTGACTGGCGTTGTAACCCAGGGTCTTGAGGAAGTTGTCGTTGGCCCGCAATACCTTGCCGTTCAGGTCGAATTCGACCACGGCCATGGAGCGTTCGAGTGCGGCGATCAGTCCTTTGTACTCGGTGACTTCGGCCGTCCTGGCCGACAGTGCTGTCTTGAGTGCTGTGTTGAACATGGACGTACCCTCAGCCGTGCGGAGAACCCTGTGTCTCACCTCGCTATCGGCTGGGAAATACGCGACTTTACGCGCACTCTCAGGATTATTTTCTGGCGTCAAATACTTGCGTGATCAGCGCTTTGCATCAAGCAACGCCAGGCGTTCGCGCATGCCGGCACTCGCCGCCGGGCCGGCCTGCAACACGCACTGATCAAGCGGTACTTGCTGGCCGTCGGCACGCGCCAACATCGGCTGCACGGGCGTGCCTGTCGCACGCTCTACCAACTCCACACTGGTGCCCTCCTCGGCGTAATGCCGGTTGCCCCAGGCCACCAGCGACATCAGCACCATGCGGAAATCCTCGCCCTTTGCCGTCGGCACATATTCATAGCGCGGTGGCCGCTCACTGTAGGCCTGGCGCTCCAGCATGCCGGCCTCCACCAACGCGTTCAGGCGGCGTGTGAGCATATTGGGCGCGATGCCCAGGCTGCGGGAAAACTCATCGAAGCGGCGCAGGCCCTGCAGCGCGTCGCGCATGATCAGGATGCTCCACCACTCCCCTACCCGGTCGAGGCTGCGGGCGATGGGGCATTCGTCGCGGGTGAGGGACTTGCGTTGCATGGGCGTTTCCTTGGGCCGGTGCCTATTTACGTGATGCCATGTTACTTTCATTATGATAGTGACGTCCATAGGGTCTGTTCCCTCAACGCAACCGGAGTCGATTGATCATGAGTAAACGCATCGTTGTGACAGGCATGGGCGCGCTGACGCCGCTCGGCGCTGACGTGGAGTCAACCTGGCAACGCCTGCTGGCCGGGCAGTCGGGCATTCGTCGCCTGCCGGAAGAACTGATCGGAGACCTGGCCGTGAGCATCGGCGGCCAGGTGCAAAGCGTGCAACAGGATCCGCAAGCCGGGTTCGACCCCGACCGGCTGTTGGCGGCCAAGGAGCAGCGCAAGATGGACCGCTTCATCCTGTTCGCCCTGGCGGCGGCAGATGAAGCCTTGAAACAGGCCGGCTGGGCACCCGTTACCGCCGAAGCGCAGGAACGCACCGCCACCATCATCGCCTCGGGCGTCGGCGGCTTCCCGGCAATTGCCGATGCGGTGCGCACCACCGACAGCAAGGGCCCGCGGCGGTTGTCACCGTTCACCATCCCCTCCTTCCTGAGCAACATGGCCGCCGGGCATGTGTCGATCAACTACGGTTTGAAGGGGCCGCTGGGCGCGCCGGTGACCGCGTGTGCGGCAGGCGTGCAGGCGATTGGTGACGCGGCACGGATGATTCGGGCCGGTGAAGTCGATGTGGCGGTGTGTGGGGGCGCCGAAGCGGCGATCCATCGCGTCAGCCTGGCCGGGTTTGCGGCGGCGCGGGCGTTGTCCAGTGACTTCAATGACCGCCCGGCACAGGCTTCGCGGCCATTCGACCAGGCACGTGACGGGTTTGTCATGGGCGAAGGCGCCGGCATCCTGGTGATCGAAGACCTGGAGCACGCCCTGGCGCGCGGCGCACAGCCGATTGCCGAATTGGTGGGTTACGGCACCAGCGCCGACGCCTATCACATGACCGCCGGCCCGGAAGACGGCGACGGCGCACGCCGCGCGATGCTGCAGGCTTTGCGTCAGGCCGGTATCGATGCCGACCAGGTGCAGTACTTGAACGCTCACGCTACTTCCACACCAGTGGGCGATAAAGGCGAACTGGCGGCGATCAGGACGGTATTTGGCGCTAACGGCAGCCCGGCGATCAGCTCGACCAAATCCGCCACCGGTCACCTGTTGGGCGCTGCGGGCGGTATCGAAGCCATCTTCACCGTACTCGCCCTGCGCGATCAGGTCGCCCCGGTCACCCTCAACCTGGAAGTCCCCGACGCGCTTGCGGATGGCCTGGACCTGCTGCGCGGCGCAGCCCGGCCGATGCCCATTGAATACGCGCTGTCCAACGGCTTCGGCTTTGGCGGCGTGAATGCCAGCGTGCTGTTCCGCCGCTGGGCGTAGTTTGCCCCTGCGGTATTTTTCGGGGACCATGGGCGCCTTTCTGAACCTGCCAACGAGAGGCGCCCATGGCCAACCACGACCTGCACTACACCCCGGACCCCGATGCCGACTCGATCTCTTCGGACGTGATCGGCTTCAACGGCATCCTGGTGTCCACCCAGATTCCGACCCGCGCCGATGGCAGCCTGGAACTGGGCGACATCACCCTGCAAAGCGAATGCACCCTGCAAGCCCTGAAAGTCGCCCTGGAAAAGGCCGGCAGCTCCATGGACCGGGTGATGCACCTGACCATTTATCTGACCGACATGGCCGACCGCGCTGCCTTTAACGAGGTCTACAAACGCTTCTTCGCCAAGCCCTGGCCCGTGCGCGCGGCAGTTGGCGTGGCGGCGTTGGCGGTCGATGGTATGCGCGTGGAAGTCACCGCGATGGCCGCTCAGGCCTGAGTGGGTGCCGGTCAGGCATTTCACAGCTACAATGCGCGCCTCAACCGTGACAAGCCTGACTAAAAAAACTATGTCCTTGCCCAAGCATCACCTGGAATTGCTCAGCCCTGCCCGCGATGTCGCCATCGCGCGCGAGGCTATCCTGCATGGCGCCGACGCCGTGTACATCGGCGGCCCGAGCTTCGGCGCGCGCCATAACGCCTGCAACGATGTGAGCGACATCGCTCAACTGGTGGAATTCGCCCGCCGTTACCACGCGCGCGTGTTCACCACGATCAACACCATCTTGCATGACAACGAACTGGAACCCGCGCGCAAGCTGATCCATCAGCTCTACGACGCCGGCGTCGACGCGTTGATCGTGCAGGACCTGGGCGTGATGGAACTGGATATCCCGCCCATCGAGCTGCACGCCAGCACCCAGACCGACATTCGTACCCTGGGCCGCGCCAAGTTTCTCGACCAGGCCGGTTTCTCGCAGTTGGTATTGGCCCGTGAGCTGAACCTGCAAGAGATCCGTGCCATCGCCGACGAAACCGATGCCGCCATCGAATTCTTCATCCACGGCGCCCTGTGCGTGGCGTTCTCGGGGCAGTGCAACATCTCCCACGCGCAGAACGGCCGCAGCGCCAACCGTGGCGACTGCTCCCAGGCCTGCCGCCTGCCGTACACGCTCAAAGACGATCAAGGTCGCGTCGTGGCCTTTGAAAAGCACCTGCTGTCGATGAAAGACAACAACCAGAGCGCCAACATTCGCGCGCTGGTCGAAGCCGGGGTGCGCTCGTTCAAGATCGAAGGCCGCTACAAGGACATGGGCTATGTGAAGAACATCACCGCCTATTACCGCCAGCGCCTCGACGAGATCCTTGAAGACCGCCCGGACCTGGCCCGCGCTTCCAGCGGGCGCACCGCGCACTTCTTCCTGCCCGACCCGGAAAAGACCTTCCACCGTGGCAGCACCGATTATTTCGTGACTGACCGCAAGGTCGACATCGGCGCCTTCGACACCCCGACCTTCACCGGCCTGCCGGTGGGTGTGGTGGAAAAAGCCGGCAAGCGCGACCTGCAGGTGGTCACCCATGAGCCGCTGTCCAACGGCGATGGCCTCAACGTGCTGGTCAAGCGTGAAGTGGTGGGTTTCCGCGCCAATATCGCCGAGCCTAAAGGCGAGTTCGAGGAAGACGGCGAGAAGCGCTACCGCTACCGCGTCGAGCCGAATGAAATGCCGGCGGGCTTGCATCAACTGCGCCCGAACCACCCGCTGAACCGTAACCTGGACCACAACTGGCAACAGGCGCTGCTCAAGACCTCATCCGAGCGCCGTATCGGCCTGACCTGGACCGCACGTCTGCGCGAAGAGCAGTTGCACGTCACCGCCACCAGCGAAGAAGGCATCAGCGCCAGCATCACCCTGCCCGGCCCGTTCGGCGTGGCCAACAAGCCGGAACAGGCGCTGGACACCCTGCGCGACCTGCTCGGCCAACTGGGTACCACCGAGTACCACGCGACCAATATCCAGCTGGATGCGCCACAGGCGTTCTTCATCCCCAACTCACAGCTCAAGGCCCTGCGCCGCGAAGTGATCGAGGCGCTGACCGCTGCCCGCGTCGCCGCTCACCCACGCGGTGGCCGCAAGGCCGAGACTTCGCCGCCGCCGGTGTACCCGGACGCGCACCTGTCGTTCCTGGCCAACGTCTACAACCAGAAAGCCCGCGACTTCTACCACCGTCACGGGGTGAAGCTGATCGACGCTGCCTTCGAAGCCCACGAAGAAACCGGCGAAGTCCCGGTGATGATCACCAAGCACTGCCTGCGCTTCTCGTTCAACCTGTGCCCTAAACAGGCCAAGGGGGTCACGGGCGTGAAGACCAAGGTCGCGCCGATGCAGTTGATCCACGGCGATGAAGTGCTGACCCTGAAGTTCGACTGCAAACCCTGCGAGATGCACGTGGTGGGCAAAATCAAGGGGCATATCCTCGGCCTGCCGCAGCCGGGCAGCGTGGTGGAGCATTTCAACCCGGAAAACATCATTTTCCAGGGTACGCACTGACACGCTGGGAGCGGGGCCACCACCAGCCCCGCTGCAACCCGGCGGCCGCCAGCAGGATCGCCACCACCCCCAGCCATTGCAGCCAGCCCAGGCGATGCCCGAAGGCGATCCAATCGACGAAGATCGCCGCAATCGGGTAGATAAACGACAGCGCGCCGGTCAGGGCTGTCGGCAACTTCTGGATCGCGCCGTACAGCAAGACATACATCAGGCCGGTATGCACCACGCCGAGCGTCACCAGTGCCGCCCAGGCATTGGTCGTAACCGGCAGGCTATTCCACGGCACCAGCGGCGCCAGTAACAGTGCGCCGGTGGTCACCTGGATCAACGCCATCAAATGTGGCGGCACTGCTTTCAGACGCTTGATGATCAGCGCCGCAATCGCATACAGGAAGGCTGCGCCCAACGCCAACGCGATGCCTGTGAGGTAATCGTCGCCGGTCTGTTGATCGCCGTGGGCAGTCACAATCGCCAACATTCCCAGGAACGCCACGCTCAGCCACGCCAGTTTCTGCACGGTGATCTTTTCACCCAGGAACACCGCCGCCAGCATCACCAGCATGAACGGCTGCACGTTGTACACCGCCGTGCTGATAGCAATAGATGCGCGCGAATAGGATTCGAACAGCAGCAACCAGTTGCCGACAATCGCCACGCCACTGAGCATCGCCAGGCCCAGCTTGGCCCAATTGAGCAGGTCCAGGCGCAGGTAACCGAGCAACGCGCAGACCAGCAACAGCGTCAGCCCGCCGATCACGCAGCGCCAGAACACCACTTCGATCACCGACACGCCTGACACCAGTACAAACCAGCCAATGGTGCCCGAGATCAGCATGGCGGCGATCATTTCCCACGACCCGCGACGGATGGATGTGTCCATGTATGAGGCTCCTCAAGTGAGGCTCAATTATGGCAATCTGCTTGGGACTGGCTCCAGCGACTAAAAAAGGCCAAAGGCCAGGGTTGCCTTTACTTATTAGGTGAACAACATGATTGACACCATCGACCAGCAACTGATCGCGGCTTTGATGGACGACTCGCGCCTGTCCCTGAAGGCCTTGGCCGGGATTACCGGGCTGTCCTCACCCAGTGTCGGCGAACGCCTGCGCCGCCTTGAAGAGCGCGGCGTGTTGACCCATTACACCGTCGACATCGACCCCAAGCATTTCGGCTATCTGCTCCAGGCCATCGTGCGCATCCGCCCACTGCCCGGCAAATTGCATGAGGTGGAGCGGCAGATCCAGGCGATCCCGGAATTCACTGAGTGCGACAAGGTCACCGGTGACGACTGCTTTATCGCGCGCCTGCATGTGCGCACCATGGATCACCTGGACAGCCTGCTCGATAAGCTGAACGCCTATGCCGAAACCAACACGGCCATCGTCAAGAAAACCCCGGTGAAACGGCGCTTGCCGCCCCTGGGGGATTCGTGATTCCGAGTCATCAGCGCAATGCCTGAATAGGTATTCTGTCACCACTGGGCGGTCTTTATCCTGGCTCCACTCTTTGGACCAACAGGTGAGCAGCTCATGTATGTCATTACCGGAATCACAGGCAAAGTCGGCGGCGCCCTGGCGCACAATCTGATCAAGGCAGGCCAGCCCGTTCGCGCCGTGGTGCGCGATGCGAGCAAGGCGGCCTACTGGGCTGACCAGGGTTGCGAAGTGGTATTCGCCCACATGGAAGACGCCCAGGCGCTGACCGCCGCGTTCAAGGGTGCGACCGGGGTGTTCATCCTGCCGCCACCCGGCTTCGACCCGCAGCCCGGCTTTCCCGAAGCCCGCGCTGTGATCAGTGCGGTCACCCAGGCCCTGCAGGCCGCCGCGCCGCAGAAGGTGCTGTGCCTGTCGACCATCGGTGCCCAGGCCGAGCCGCTCAACCTGCTGACCCAGCGGACCTTGATGGAGCAAGCCCTGGGCGCCCTCGACATCCCCGTGACCTTCCTGCGCCCGGCCTGGTTCATGGAGAACGCGCTGTACGACGTGACAACCGCCCGTGAAAACGGGGTGATCCACAGCTTCCTGCAACCGCTGGACAAGGCTGTGCCAATGGTCGCCACGGCGGATATCGGCACGGTGGCTGCGCAGTTATTGCAACAGGATTGGGCCGGTCACCGTGTGGTGGAGCTTGAGGGCCAATGGGTGAGCCCGAACGATATCGCGTTTACCCTGGCGCAATTGCTGGGCCGCGACGTTCGCGCCGAGGTGGTCGCGCGTGATAGCTGGGAAACCCTGCTGCGTTCGCAAGGTGCGCAGAACCCGATGCCACGTATGCGCATGGTGGATGGGTTCAATGAGGGGTGGATTTGTTTTGAGCATGGCCAGGTGCTCAAGGGCAATACGACGCTGTTGACTGTCTTGGGTGGACTGGTGTCTGCATAGTTCTGGGTAGGGTGTTGGACTTACGCCCGCTGGCGACCTGACAGGCGCCACAATCTAACTGTCACCCCCGCGATCCAAAAATGTGGGAGCTGGCTTGCCTGCGAAAGCGGCCTGACAGCCGCCACAATCTAACTGTCACCCCCGCAATCCAAAATGTGGGAGCTGGCTTGCCTGCGAAGGCGGTGGTGCGGTGTACATATCCGTTATTTGGGTAACGGCTGCTTATGGTTCCGCTCTTACAGCGGCTCACTTTTGAAAAGCCCAAAAGTAAGCAAAAGGCTCTTGCCCCACACTCGGCACCTCGCCTAGGCTCGGTGTGCCCGTAATCCGACAGGTATTTGGGGGGCCGCCGCCACGCGCCATCCATGGCGCGGGGCGGCTAAACCGGCATCCCTGCCGGTTTACCCCCCAAATCCCTGTCAGATTCCGGCCAGCGTGTTTGATGGGGCGCTTTAGATCAAAAGCACATCAAAAGCAGATCAAGATCAAGAGCAACATCAAGATCAGCTCGCTTCGCATCGTGGTTTCGTTGTGGAGAACTTTGGTTATTGCGGGCAGCTACAGCGCTCAGTCGTGCAGTGCCTTGGCCGCGGCCAGCAGCCCTTGGAATTTGCGGTAGCGCGCTTCCAACACGGCTTGCTGCCTGGCGTCCGGCACGTATCGCGCCTTCACTGGCATACCCGTTTGCACCAGCGCCTCTCCTTGGTCAATCGCTAAAAACCCGAGCTTCGCGGCGCCAATGCAGGCGCTCAGTTCACTGCCGTGCAGGGTGAAGATTTCGCGTTGCAGGATATTCGCCAGCAACTGCGCCCAATACCCGCTGCGGGCACCACCGCCCACGAGAGCGCACGCGCCCACGTCGGCGCCGGCCGATTGCACGGCGCGCAATGCGTCCAGCAGGCCGAACCCCACGCCTTCCATGACGGCATAACCGAGCATCGCGGGTGTGCAGTCGTGGCCCAGGCCCATGAAGCCACCGCGCAGCAGCGGGTCGTTATGGGGTGTGCGTTCACCGGCCAGGTACGGTAGGAACAAGGGTGTACTGAGCGGCACGGTCTGTTCGATCGGTAATTGCGTCTGCACCTGGTCCAGCAATGTCTGCTCGTCCAGGGTGCCTGTCAGCCGCGTGACCCAGCGTAGGCAACTGGCGCCGGCCAGCATGGCGCCCATGGTGTACCAGCGGTTAGGCAAGGCATGGCAGAAGCTGTGCACCGCGCTCGCCGGGTTGCCGGCAGCGTGGTCGGTGATGGCCACAATGGCCGCGCTGGTGCCAAGGGTGATAAATCCATCCCCCGCATTGATCGCACCGATACCGACCGCCGCCACCGGGTTATCGCCACCGCCGCCAGCGATGACCACCGAGGGCGACAAGCCTAACCCCTGCGCCGTCAGCACGGCACTTGCGGCGCCGCCTTCGACCAGCCGGGGCATCTGTGCGGGCGAGAGGCCCGTGGCGCGCAACAGGGGGGCGAACCATTCACGCCGGGCCACATCCAGCCACAAGGTGCCGGCTGCATCGGACATCTCACTGATGCGCTCGCCACTCAGGCACAACCGCAGGTAGTCCTTGGGCGACAGCACGCAATCGATGGCCTTGAACACCTCTGGCTCATGCTGTTGCAGCCATAGCAGCTTCGGCGCGGTCAGGCCGGCCATGGGCAGGCTGCCGGTGACGTCGGCAAAGCCTGCGCCCAACTGCTCGGCCTCGGCGATGGCACGGGAGTCGTCCCACAGTATGGCCGGGTATAACACGCGGTTATCCGCGTCCAACAATACTGCGCCGTGCATCTGCCCGGACAGGCCAATACAGGCCACGCGGGTAAACGCCTCGTGTCCGCGCAATTCGGCCAGCGCCTGCACGCACGCCTGCCACCAGTCTTGCGGTGCCTGCTCGGACCAGCCGCTGTGGCGCCGCGATACATTCAGGCGCACGCCGGCATGGGCCAACACCGTACCGTCGAGGTCCATGAGGATGGCCTTGAGTTCCGAGGTGCCGAGGTCGATGCCGAGGGATACGGGGTTGCTCATACGTGGGTCATTCCAATCCAATACAGCCACATGAATTACGCACTTGCAGGCTCGGCGCCAGGCGCACGCTGTGGGTCGGCGCGCCGGGCAAGGCCATGCGCTGCAACAGCAGGTTCACGGCCTGGGCGCCAAGGGCCTGGACCGGCTGCGCGATCAAGGTCAGGCGCGGCACGAAAAAGTCCGCCCAGTCAAAATCATCAAACCCCACCAGCGCCATCTGCGCCGGCACGTCTATCCGCGCATCGCGCAGGGCATGCATGGCGCCAAGCGTCATCAGGTTATTGCCCGCCATGATCGCCGTGGGCGGCGCCGTCAAGGCCAGCAACTGCCGCGTAGCCGCATGTGCCGGCTCACTGCTGGAGCCACCGTTGACCAGCAACTGCGGGTCAAACGCCAGGCCCGCCGCCGCTAATGCTGCACGGTAACCGGCGACGCGCTCATCGGTAGTCCCCAGCCCCGCTCGCCCGGCAATAAAGCCGATGCGCCGGTGACCGTGTTCAATCAGGTGCGTGACCAGTGCCTGGGTGGACTGTGTGTTCTCCACCCCGACCTGATCGAATTGCTCGCTCATCATGCGGTCCACCAGCACCGTGGGCACCTCGTTGGCGCGCAGGTACTCCAGCGCGCTGGAGCCGGTGGACGGTGCGAGCAAGATTCCGTCCACCCGCCGATGGTGCAGCGCCGTGACCACCCGCAGCTCCTGCACCGGGTCGTCATGGGTGTCGACAAACAGCATCATGTAGCCGTGCTTGGCGCACTCGGTTTCAATCGCGTGCACCGTCTCGCTGAAGTAATGGTTGGACAGCGCCGAAATCGCCACGCCAATCGTGCTGGTGCTCGAACGGGCCAGCGAGCGCGCCAGGGTGTTGGGGATGTAGCCCAATGCCTGGATCGCTTGCTGCACCGCTTGCACCGTGGCCGGGCTGACCTTGCGGGTGCCATTCAACACGTGGGACACCGTCGACGTCGACACCCCCGCCCTGCTTGCCACGTCATCCATGGTGACCACGACGCTGTTCCTCTGGCTAGATCAATGTTTACTCGACCAACCGCTGTACGTCGCAACGTTGTCACGGGTAATCAATTTTGGCGTAAGCAGGGTAACCGCTTCGGCCGGGGCTTTGTCGTTGAGAATGTCATTGCCCACATTCACTGCGGTCTGCGCCATGGCCCACGGGTCCTGGCTGGACGATGCCTGGATCTGCGAGTCGGTTTTCAGCGCGTTCTCGATGTCCGGTGCGCCGTCCACCGAGGTGATGATGATGCCGCTGCGCTTGAGCTGCTTGGCCGCCAGGTCGCTGCCGATGGCTTGCGGGTCGTTGATCGCGAACAGGCCGTCGATTTTCGGGAAGCGCGTGAGGTAGCCCTGCATCACGTTCAGTCCGCCTTCGCGGGAGCCTTTGCCGTCCTGGTCATCGGACAGCACCTTGATATCCGGCGCGGCGGCCAGCGCGGCCTTGCAGCCTTTGACGCGGTCGGTCACGGCGGTGACTTGCGGGCCGTTCTGGATGATCACATTGCCCTTGCCGGAAAGCTTGTTTACCAGGTACTGGCACGCCAGCTTGCCGGCCTCGACGTTGTCGGTCTGCACGGTCGCGTTCACGCCCTTGGCGTCCACATCCACGGCCACCACGACGATGCCGGCGTCACGGGCTTTCTTGATCGCCGAGGCCATCGCAGACGGGTCGACGGCGTTGATCAGGATCAGGTCGACCTTGGACGAGATGAAGTTATCGATCTGCGAAAACTGCTTGCTCAGGTCATAGTCGGCCGACACCGAGGTGACCTTGACGCTGGGGTTCAACTCTTTGGCGCGGGCGGTGGCGCCGTCGGCCAGGGTCACGAAATACGGGTTGCCCAGCGAGCCCATGCTGATGCCGAGGGCCTTCAACTCACGGGCTTCGACGGCTTGGGACATCAAGGCAGCCAAGGCAATGACGGGAAACATGCGTTTAAGGTTCATGCGGGTCTCTCTTGTGATTGTTGTAGGAGTGAACTCAGGTCCGCGCACCGGACTGGCGATAACGATCCAGCGCCACTGCGCCAATGATCACGATGCCCTTGATGATGTATTGCCAAATATCCGACACACCCAACAGCACCAGGCCGTTGGTCAGCACTGCGATGATCAGCGCACCAATCAACGTGCCGCCGATGGTGCCGACACCACCGGTAAAGCTGGTGCCGCCAAGGATCACCGCGGCAATCGCGTCCAACTCATAGGATTGCCCCAGTTGCAGGCCATTGGCAGCAAACAGCCGCGACGCGCTCATCACGGCGCCCAACCCGGCCAGCGCGCCGGACATGGCGTAGACAAACAGCAGCACCTTCCACACTTTGATCCCCGACAGTCGCGCCGCTTCCGGGTTGCCGCCCACCGAATAGATCTGCACGCCCATCACGGTGCGCCGCAGGATGAACCACGAGAGCGCCACCACCGCCACGGCAATGATCACCAGCCAGGGCACGCCGAGTACCGAGTCATTGCCGATAAAGGCAAACGGCAGGTCCGGGTTGAATACGGTTTTGTCATCCGCCAATAGCCGCGCCAGACCACGCATGGCCGTCAGCGCGCCGAGGGTGACAATAAACGGCGGCAGGCGCATGAAAGCGATCAACCCACCATTAACCAAGCCCAGCAGCAAGCCAAAGCCAATACCGGCAGCAATCCCGAACATGCCGAACTGCGGCGACATCGAGGCCTGCAGCGCGACCACGGCCGAGGCCGCGAGGATCGCGCCCACCGACAGGTCGATACCCGCCGTGAGGATCACAAAAGTCATCCCGGCCGCCAGCACCACGTTCACCGAGGCCTGCTGGGTGATGATCGACAGGTTTTGCACCGTCAGGAAGTTCTCGCTGGCCAGGGCAAAGCCCACCAGCAGCAGGATCAGCACCGGTAGCATGCCCACCGTGCGCATCAACTCGCGTGCGCGTTCAGCCTTACCTGTTGTTGCAATAGTCAACTCAGCCATGGGCAACCACCTGATCGCCACCGGTGGCGAGGTCAATAATGCGTTCCTGGGAAATAACCTGGCCTGACGCGCCGCCGACTTCAGCCACCAACTGGCCTTCGCGCATGATCAGCACGCGGTCGCAGGTGCCGATGATCTCCGGCAGCTCGCTGGAGATCACCACGATGCCGACGCCGGCCTGGGCCAGTTGATTGATGATGCGGTAGATCTCGGACTTGGAGCCGATGTCGACGCCGCGTGTGGGCTCGTCGAGGATCAACACGTGCGGCTTGACCTCCAGCAGCCGGGCCAACAGCACCTTCTGCTGGTTGCCACCGGACAAGGCACCCACATTGACCTTGCCCGAGGCCACCCGAATCGACAGCGACTTGATCGCGTCGGTGGCGCGCTGCGCGGCATGCCCGCGATCCAGCACACCGCCGGCATAAGCATCCGGTACACAGGCGCAGACATTGATGTTGTCCGCCACGCTCATGTCCAGGAACAGGCCCTGGGCCTTGCGGTCTTCGGTGAGGTAGACGACGCCGGCGCGAATCGCATCTGCCGGCGTGCGCAAGTGCGTGACGTGCTTGCCGACCACTTCCAGGCTGCCCGAGGTGCGCGGGTCGGCGGCAAAGATCAGGCGCGCGAGTTCGGTGCGCCCTGCCCCGACCAGCCCGGCAATGCCCAACACTTCACCGGCATGCAAATCGAAACTGCAGTGTCGTACGCGCTTGCCATCGGCCATGTCGCGCACGCGCATTACCACGTTGCCGGGGTTATAGGCGGCGTGTTCCTTCTTGTAGAAACCGGACAGGTCGCGGCCCACCATCATTTTCACCAGCACTTCCGCCGACAGCGCCTCGCGGGTCAGTTCGCCGATGTATTGGCCGTCACGCAGCACCGACACACGGTCGGACAACTCATAGATCTCGGCCATGCGATGGCTGATATAGATGATCGCCAGGCCCTGGCTGCGCAACTGCTTGATCAACGCGAACAAACGGTCGGTCTCGCGGGATGACAAGGGCGTGGTGGGTTCGTCCATCACCAGGATCTTGGCGTGGGCATGCAAGGCGCGGGCGATTTCCACCAGTTGGCGCTCAGCGATCGACAGGCTGCTGACCCGCGTTGCCGGGGTGAACTCCGCACCCAGGCGCTGCAGCACTTCGACGCAACCGGCTTCCATGCCCTTGCGGTCGATGGTCCAGCCGCGCCGCAGTTCGCGGCCCAGGTAGATGTTCTCGGCCACGCTCAGGTTTGGGCACAGGCTCAATTCCTGGTAGATCACGGCAATGCCGAGGGCTTTGGCGGTGGCGGGGTCGAAGGTGGGGATGAGCTGGCCGGCAATGCGGATTTCACCACCGGGGTCGGCTTGGTAGGCGCCGGAGAGGATCTTCATCAACGTCGATTTGCCGGCGCCGTTCTCCCCCATCAAGGCGTGGATTTCGCCGGGGTAGACTTTCAGGCCGACAGTTTTGAGCACGCGCAAACCGTTGAAGGTTTTGCTGATGCCCTGCATCTCAAGCAAGGGTTCAAGGCTCATGAATGAGCTCCTGGTTTTATTATTTTTGTCATTGCGTGGCCCGACTCTAATGTAGAAACATTTCATTACGCAAGCGCTTGCGTTGACCATTTATCGCTAGATGAAACGTTTCATCCAGCGTAACTCCGAAAACCCTGATTATTTGCACGCAGATATCCGTTCGGAGGGAAATAACCCGCACCCCGCCATCAAAACGCCACAATCTCTGCTATTGTCCAAGCACCTCATCTCCTCCTCATCGCCCCCAAGCGATCTTCTGTGAGCATGCTCTGCGCCCTCGCCCCATGACGACGGCGGGCCTGAACGTCACGGAACGCCCAAGCGATGGACACACCGTTACCCGAACCGCAGTCGCGTGCTGAAAAAATCGTCGAATTCAAACGGCAGAAAACCCTGCTCAAGACCGGCGCCCTGCAAGACGCGATTTTCAACAGCGCCTACTTCTCCAGCATCGCCACCGACGAGAAAGGCGTGATCCAGATTTTCAACGTCGGCGCCGAACGCATGCTCGGCTATGCCGCCGCCGATGTGGTCAACCGCATCACCCCTGCCGACATCTCCGACCCTGTCGAACTGATCACCCGCGCCGCTGCCCTCAGCCTGGAGCTGGACACGCCGATCACGCCGGGTTTCGAGGCATTAGTATTCAAGGCCTCCCGGGGCATTGAAGACATCTACGAGCTGACCTACATCCGCAAGGACGGCAGTCGCCTGTCGGCGATGGTCTCGGTGACCGCCCTGCGCAACCGGCATGACACCATCATCGGCTACTTGCTGATCGGCACCGACAATACCGCGCGCAAGCAGGAGGAAGCCGAGCGCAAGGGCTTCGAGCGCGCGCTGGAAGATAAGAACCTGGAGCTGGAGCACGCCAGCCACATGAAGTCCGAGTTCCTCGCGACCATGTCCCACGAGCTGCGCACCCCCTTGAATGCGGTGATCGGTTTTTCCGAGGCGCTCAAGGACGGCCTGGTTGGCGACATGAGCGAGACCCAGCGCGAATACATCGGCGACATCTTCACCAGTGGCCAGCACCTGCTGTCGTTGATCAATGACATCCTCGACCTGTCCAAGGTCGAGGCCGGGATGATGGCGCTGGAGCTGGAAGCGGTGGAACTGGCGGGATTATTGGCCAACAGCCTGCTGATCGTGCGCGAAAAGGCAGCCCTGCAACGCATCCAATTGAAGCTGGAAAGCCCCGAGGACCTCGGTTGCCTGGCGCTGGACCTGCGCAAGACCAAACAGATCGTCTACAACCTGCTGGCCAACGCGGTGAAGTTCAGCGAGCACGGCAGCTCAGTGACCCTGACCGTGCGCCAGGTAACCCGCGAACAGGTCGGGCAGATCCCCGGCGACTGGCCGGTGTACACCTTTGAGTTGCCCGCCGGCCCCCATCGACAATTCCTTGAGCTGAGCGTCAGCGACACCGGGATCGGCATTGCCGAAGACGATATGGACAAGCTGTTCAAGGCGTTCAGCCAAATCGACAGCAGCCTGGCACGCAAATTCGAAGGCACGGGCCTGGGGCTGGCAATGGTCAAGCGCCTGACCGACCTGCATGGCGGCAGCGTCGCCGTGGCCAGCCGCGAAGGCCAGGGCGCGCGGTTTGTGGTCTGGCTGCCGCTGCACCGCGCCCTGGAGGCCGAATGGCCAACATCCTGATTGTTGAAGACAATGAAGCCAACATGCGCTTGGCGCGCCTGTTGCTGGTGAATGCGGGTCACAGCGTACTGTGGGCGCCCGATGCCGAGACCGGCCTGACCCTGGCCCGCGAACAGCAACCGGCGCTGATCCTGATGGACATCCAGCTGCCGGGCATGGACGGCCTGGCCGCCACCGCCCTGCTCAAGCGCGACCCACTCACCGCGTACATTCCGGTCATCGCCCTGACGGCCATGGCGATGAAAGAAGACCGCGAAAAAACCCGGCTCGCCGGTTGCGACGCGTACATCATCAAGCCACTGCGCTACAAAGAGCTGTATCAGGTGATCGATACCTTGCTGCAACAGTCCATCCGCCCTCTCCTATGAGTCCTCTCCATGGCCAGCCAACCCGCAACGCTGTTGATCGTTGATGATGAACCCCAGGTGCGCAAGCTGCTGGAAACCCTGCTGCAACACGAGGGCTACCAGACCCTGACCGCCGGCAGTGGTGAAGAGGCCCTGCAGTTGGTGGCGCAGCGGCCACCCGACCTGATCCTGCTGGACATCATGATGCCGGGCATGGACGGCTACGAAGTCGCCAGCCAGCTCAAAGGCGATGAAACCACGGCGGGCATACCGATCATCATGCTGTCGGCCCTCAGTGAACCGAGCGCCAGGGTCAGCGGGCTGGAGGCCGGTGCCGAGGAATTCATCAGCAAACCGGTGGAGCGTGTCGAGTTGTGGCTGCGGGTGCGCAACCTGTTACGGCTCAAGGCGCGCGGCGATCGCGCGGACCCTTCACGCGAACTCACGCCACAGCAAACCGGCATGAACGTGCATGACCTGGCCCGCCAGGACCTGGAAAACGCCTTGCGCCTGGCGGTCGAGCGTGAGGAATTCACCGTGCATTACCAGCCCAAGGTCGAGGTTGCCACTGGCCGCATATGCGCGCTGGAGGCGCTGCTGCGCTGGGAAAGGCCGGACTACGGCGCGGTGTCCCCGGCGGTGTTTGTGCCGATCCTGGAAAACATCGGCTTGATCGTGCCCGTGGGGCGCTGGGTGATCGAACAGGTCTGCCAGCAGATTGCCGAATGGCAACGCGGCGCCATCGGTGCGGTGGAAGTCTCGGTGAACGTCTCCGGCCATCAATTGATCGAAGGCGACCTGATTGCCGATATCGCCCACACCCTGGCGCAAACCGGGGTCGAGCCGCATTGGCTGGAAGTGGAGCTGACCGAAGGCTCGCTGATGGAAAACACCCAGCACACCATCGCCAGCCTGCAACGCCTGCACGCCATGGGTGTGAAGATCTCCATCGATGACTTCGGCACCGGCTATTCGAGCCTGGCGTACCTGCGGCGGTTTCCCATCGACACGTTGAAGATCGACATCGCGTTTATCCGCGAAGTCACCAGCAACCCCCAGGACGCGGCGATTACCCGCACCATCATAGAACTGGCCCACAGTCTCAACCTGCGGGTGGTGGCCGAAGGCGTGGAAACCCAGGCACAACTGGCGTTCTTGAAAGAGGCCGGCTGTGATCAGATCCAGGGGTATCTGTTCAGTCGGCCGTTGCCGGCGGACACCTTGGAGCGCCTGTTGCTGGAGCGCTTAGAGAGTCTTTGAAATGTCTTCGCGCAAACACTCGATCAACCCTCGGTGGGTCGCACTCAACCGCTCCGCACCGCTGACCAGCGCCAATTCCGAGGGCAATATCGGCGGCAGCTCCGTGCAGATCCGGTGGCTGGGCAGCACGGCGCTTTTCGGCAGGATGCTGATCCCCAATCCGGACGTCACCGCGGCCTGGATGCCGGTGAGGCTATGGCTGCCAAACGCCACGCGCCAACTGCGCCGGGCCTTGTCGAGGGTGCGGATGGCACGCTGGCGGTAGATGCAGCCTTGGGGGAACAGTGCCAGGGGCAAGGTTTCGGCCTGCAGGTCCTGGCTTTGGCCGCACACCCACACCAGCGGCTCCGGCCAACTGGCATGGCATTCGCCGCTGCCGGCTTCGCGCTTGACCAAGGCGATGTCGATTTCACCACTGTCCAGCTGCCGGCGCAGGTCGGTGCTCATGCCGCTGACCGTCTCCAGGCGCGCTTCGGGGCGTGCGCGGACAAAGCCCGAGAGCACCGACGCCATGCGCGTCGCATCAAAATCCTCGGGCACGCCCAGGCGTACCGGCACCACGCTGGCCTCGGTGTTCAGGGCGTCGCGGGCTTCCCGGGACAGGTTCAACAGGCGCCGCGCGTAATGGGTCAGCAACTCGCCGTGCTCGGTGGCGCTGACTTGCTGGCCGGAGCGGTCGCGCACCAACAGCACTTGCCCGACGCTTTCTTCGAGCTTGCGAATCTGCTGGCTCACGGTGGATTGGGTGCGGTGTACGCGCTCGGCGGCACGCGTGAAACTGCCTTCATCCACCACGCAGACCAGGGTGTGCAGGAGTTCGAGATCAAACATGGCGGCGACCTACATATCGATAATTCAACTGTGATACAGAGGTTAATTTAATTTCCAACTGACCACCAGGTTTCCTATGCTCAAGCGCTCGCCCACTTTTTGCTAGAGGTGCCCCATGCCGCTCGAACACTCCCTTCGCCCGCTGTGGCTGACGTTTGATTGCTACGGCACCCTGATCCAATGGGATGAAGGCCTGCGCGCCGCCGTCGACCGGATCCTCGATGAAAAAGGCGCGCATCAGGTCGACCCTGAAACCCTGATCAGCGTCTACGACCACCACGAACACGCCCTGGAGCAAACCCCACCGCACCGTAATTTCCGCACCCTCGCCGGCCTGGGTTTGCAGTTGGCCTTGGAGGAACTGGGCCTGCCGGCCAACGCGCAGGACGGTGCGATCCTCACCGACAGCATCAGTGCCATGCCTCCGTTTCCAGAGGTCGTAGATACCCTCAAGCAGCTCAAGGCGCTGGGCTACAAGCTGTGCATTGTCTCCAACACCGACGATGACGTGATCGCCGGCAATGTGGCGCAATTGGGTGGCCATATCGACCGGGTCATCACCGCCCAGCAGGCGGGGGCCTACAAGCCCGACCGTCGCCTGTTCGACCATGCCCATGGGCAGCTCGGCGTGACCCTCGACCAGGTGGTGCACATCTGCGCCAGCCCGCACCTGGACCACGCCGCCGCGCGGGACATGGGGTTTCGTTGCGTGTGGATCGACCGGGGCACCGGCCGGCAACTGCTCGCCGATTACACCCCGGATGCCATCTTGCCGACCCTCGACGGCGTGCCCGAACTGTTCAAGTCTCTGGGGTGGTGAACCATGGCCCATACGTTCACGCCCTCCTCCCTGGGCCCGCGTGCCGGGCGCTTCAACCTCGACACGCCTGCCGCCATCGACGCGCGGGTGGAGCTTGCCGCGTGCCTGCAACTGGCGGCGCTGCATGGCATGGAAGAAGGTATCTGCAATCACTTTTCGGCGACGGTGCCGGGGCATGACGACTTGTTTTTCGTCAACCCGTTCGGCTATGCGTTCGAGGAAATCACGGCATCCCGTCTGTTGGTGTGTGATTTTGCCGGCAATGTGATCGACGGCGATGGCACGCCGGAAGCCACGGCGTTTTATATCCATGCCCCGTTGCATCAATGCCAGCCGCGCATCAAGGCCGCCTTTCATACCCATATGCCCAACGCCACCGCGCTGTGCCTGCTGCAAGGGCCGCCCTTGCTGTGGCTGGGGCAGACAGCGTTGAAGTTTTATGGGCGCACGGCAGTGGATGAGGCCTACAACGGCTTGGCCCTGGATAACCGCGAGGGCCAGCGCATTGCGGCGGCGTTGGGCGATGCCGATATTCTGTTCTTGAAGAATCATGGGGTGATGGTGGCTGCGCCGAATATTGCCGAGGCTTGGGATGATTTGTACTACCTGGAGCGCGCGGCTGAAGTGCAATTGAAGGCCATGGCCAGTGGGCAGGCGCTCAAGCCGATTGACCCGGCGGTGGCGCAGGTGGCGTATGAGCAGATGCGTGAGGGTGATCCGGCGAGTGCGCGGGCGCATTTGGACAGTGCCATGCGGCGGTTGAGGGGGATGGGGTCGCGGTTTGATCAGTGACCTGGGTACCTATCCGTTAGGCAGCAACCGATATGGCAAGCCGTTCTCGGTTCAAATGTAGGCGCTGGCTGGCCTGCGATGGCATCGACTCGGTCTGCCTGTTGCACCGTGTCGCCTGCATCACCGGCAAGCCAGCGCCTACAGTGATGGGTTATTGCGCGTTAGCCTTGGCCGCGTCGTTAATGATCGCTACCACCCGCGCCGGGTTCGAGACCATCACCACGTGCGACGCACCTTTCACATCCACGGTTTCCTTGGAGCCCGCGCGGTCGGCCATGAATTTAAGCGCGGCCTCGGGAATATTTTTGTCGGCTGAACCGTATATGAAGTAGGACGGTACGGTTTTCCAGGCCGGGTCGCCGGACGGTTCCTTGAGGGCAGCCTCGGTGATCGGGCGTTGGCCGGCGGCCATCAGTTGGGCGTCCTTGGCTGCCACGTCGGCGGCGAACTGGCTGTTGAATTTGTCTTGCTGGATGTACAGGTCGGTCACGCCGTCCTTGGAGACCACGGGTTTGTCCAGGGTCGGGCCCAGGGTGCCGCCGGGGTAGCGGCCGGACAGTTCGAACGCGGTTTCGCCTTTTTCAGGGGCGAAGGCGGCCACGTAGACCAGGGCCTTGACCTTGTTGCTGCCATGCACGGCGTTGGTGATAACCGAGCCACCGTAGGAGTGGCCGACCAGAATCACCGGGCCCGGGGTGTGTTCGACGATGTCGGCCACATAGTCCGAGTCGGTCTTGACGCTGCGCAGCGGGTTGGCCACGGCGACTACCGGGTAGCCCTCGGCCTTGAGACCGGCGATCACGCCGTTCCAGCTGGATGCATCGGCGAACGCGCCGTGCACCAGCACCACCGTGGCTTTTTGCGGGGCGGCAAAGCTGGCGGTGCTGGCACCCAGGGCGAGTGCACCGGTGATCAGGGCGGCGGCGACGCGGGAGAACTTGAAGGTTTTCATGGACGTTTGCTCCGTTGGGGTTGGCGCTCAAGGCGTTGAACGTGAGGCCATGATGCCGAAGCGTGTTTTACAAATGGAGGCTAATAGTCGACGATATGGCGCAGATCGTCTAAACAAGGTCGCTTTTTCAATTCAGGTGAGTCATGGATCGTTTGTCCACACTGCTGGAGCACTTCGGCATCGGTGCCGATACCTTTCATAGTGGGCCCCTGCACGGCGCCCTCGACACCCGCGACGTGCAGCAGCGGGGCCGGGTCTATCTGCTCAAGGACGGCCAGGCCAGCCTGGAAATGCCCGACGCCACCCTGCGTATTTCCGAGCCCAGCCTGGTGCTGGTGCCGCGTCCCCTGCCCCATCGCCTGCTGGCGACCAAGGCTGACCGTGCCCAGGTGGTGGCGGCGTCCCTGCGTTTTGACGGTGGGTTGGATAACCCGTTGTCCGTAGCGCTGACCGACACCATCGTGATGCCGCTCAAGCAGATCCCGATGATCGCCGGTACGCTGGACTGGCTGTTCAGTGAAGCCTTTGCCGAACACTGTGGCCGCGAGGCGGTGATGAACCGCTTGTTCGAGCTGATGGTGATCCAGTTCCTGCGCCACATGATGGCCTATCACAGCATGACCACCGGCATGATGTCGGGCCTGGCGGACCTGCGCCTGGCGCGGGCCATGACCCTGCTGCACAACCATCCCGAACGCCCGTGGACCGTGCAGGAAATGGCAGCGGAATCGAACATGTCCCGCGCCAGTTTTGCCGCGCATTTCCATAAGGTAGTCGGCCAGACCCCAGCCGACTATGTACTGAGCTGGCGCGTGAGCCTGGCGCAGAAACGCCTGCGTGAAGGTCGGCCCATCGCCCTGATTGCCGATGAAGTCGGCTACGAAAGCCCCTCGGCGCTGGCCCGTGCGTTTCGGCGCAAGATCGGCACCAGCCCGCGTGAATGGCTGCATTCGCAGGCGCCGCTACGGGTCGAGCACGCCGCCGCTGTAGCTGTCGGATAAGCGCGTGCCGGTGAACTTGGCAACCACCGCGCCCTGGGCTACCAGGCGTTCGCGGTGGGCGGTGACCATGCGCCCGGCCTGGGCTGCGTGCAGGGTCACTTCCGAAGCGGGGTCACCGGGGCGGCCAATGATGCGCGCAAAACGCTGGCCTTCTTCGACGTAATCACCCAAGCCTTTCTCGAACACCAGCACCCCGGCACAGGGCGCGAGAAGGGTTTCCATGCAGCCCATGTCGACCACGTCGCCTGGCCATTCGGCGATGCTCGCCACCTCATCGATCACGCCATTGATGCACAACCAGGCCCACAGGCCATCGGCGTCCTGTTGCGCCAGGGCGTCGCTGACGTCTGCTTGCCCGCGCAGCTCAAGGGTGGCCGCCAGTTGCGGCGATGCGTGGTTGATGATGGTTTCTTCAAAGGAGCCATCGCCGCCCTCGTCCCAGACAATCACCAGGTCCACCTGCAACGCCGCCGCCAGCGCCAGGCCTTGGTCGGGCCAGAAGCTGCGATGGATGTAGAGGTACGGCAACGCCTCGTCATCGGTGTGCAGGTCCAGCACCAGGTCGGCCTCGGCGGCCAGTTGCACCAGGCGTTTCTGCCACTGCGCCAGGTTGCTCGCTGGGCGTTCCATGGCCAGGGAATGGTCGAAGGCACGGTTGAAATTCTGCCCGGTGGCTTCATGGAAACGCCCAAGCAAACGGCCCTGGCGGAACTGGCCGATACCAAATGGGTTGGCCTGGGGCACCACCGTGACGCTGCCCTTCAGGCGACCTTGGTCCTGACACGCCTGCAAGCGCGGCAACAACTGATGCAGGACCAACATGCCGGCGATTTCATCCGCATGCACACCCGCTTGCAGGTGCACCCTGGGCCCGCTGCCGTCACCGTCGAAACGCCAGGCGCCGACGTGCAGCGCATTGCCGGCGTCGCCGGTTTCCTGCCACGAAAGGTCTTTTGCCATGCCTTGCCCTCCTCTCATCAATTAATCGGTAGAGATTGAACACGTGTTCAACTAACCTGAGCGCTGTGGTGTTTCTTCAAAGGCCTGTCCATGACTGTCGAACCTTCCAAACTGCGCCGTGCCGACCCCGACGAGCGCCGCGACCTGCTGATTGCCGCCACCCTCACCTGCCTGGCCCGTGACGGGCACGCCGGGATTTCCGTGCGGCGTATCGCCTCCGAAGCCGGGGTTTCGGTGGGGTTGCTCAACCACCATTTCGGCAGCATCGACGCGCTGATCGCCGAGACCTACCAAAAGCTCGCCAACGAGCTGACCACCGCCCTGTGGGAACAGGTCGAGCTGGCGGATGGCGCCGCCGCACGGCTCGACGCCTTCCTCACTGCCTCGTTTTCGCCCAGGGTCATGGACCCCGACCTGCTCGGCGTGTGGGTGGTGTTCTGGAGCCTGATCCGCCACTCGCCCCACGTGAACCAGTCCCACGAAAACAGCTATCACGCCTACCTGGCATTGATCCAACAACTGCTGGACGACCTGGCCCGCAGCGAACGCCTGGTGATCCACGACAGCCACCTGGCGGCCATTGGCCTATCGGCGATGCTCGACGGACTCTGGCTCGAGGGGTGCCTCAACCCCGGCACCTTCAGCCCCGCCAACGGCCTGCACATCTGCCGCGGCTGGGTACAGGGGTTGCGTCACGGCGCATTCGGCGCCGACCACATCCTGTGACACCGGGTGCCGCGCACTGAGCATGGCCAGGGTGCCGCTGATGGCGATCAACACCGCGCCGACGATCAGCGAACCTTCCATGAGCGTGCCCCACACCAGGCTTGAGAGCAGGAACGCCCAGATCAACCCGGTGTATTCGAACGGCGCCAGCAACGTCGCGGTAGCACGACGAAAACTCGCAAACAACAGGAACTGGCCGATACCGCCCACCAGGCCCGCCGCCAGCATGCCGAGCCACGCCGGCGTGGGCGATGGCGTATGGGTCCAGGGCAAGGTCACCGCCATGCACAGCACAAACACCACGTTGGTGATCAGCATCTGCTCCAATACCGAGGTGCTCGGGTCGACCTGGCGCAACTGGATATAGGTAAACGCCCAGCACAAGGCGGCGGCCAATGTCAGCGCGATGGGCACCGGATCGAGCAGATGGCTGGGGCGACAGGCGATCACCACGCCGACAAAGCCGATGATCAGCGCGATCCACTGGCCGCGACTGGCGCGCTCCTTGAGGATCAGCGCCGCCAGCAGCGTGACCATGATCGGCGCGGAGAAATACAGCGTGGTCATTTCCGCCAGGCTCAGGTCCTTGGCGGCGGTGTAGTACAGCAACCACGCCAGCAACGACAACAGCCCGCGAATGATCAGCAAGCGGCGGCTGACCGACGTCCACGCGCGCCGCAACAGCCCCACGCGCCCCGCCATCACGCAGGCGAACACCACCACCAGGCTGCGCCAGAACAGAATGGTGAACACCGAGTAATCGGCCACCAGCCATTTGATCACCGCATCCTGCAGCGCCAGGAATGCGTAGGCCAGGGAACACAGGGCAATCCCTTGCAGCGAGCCGTCCTGTTTCATCCGGCCGACCTGCGCAGTGGCGTGCCGCGCCGTTCGGCAATCGCATAGACGGCTTCAATCAGGAAGGTCAGGCACAGGTAGACCCCCGCCACCAGCAGCAATGGCTGGTAGATCTGCAGGGTCTGCGCGCGCACCACGTTGGCCGCACCCAGCAGGTCGACCACGGCAATGGTCGAGGCCAGCGCGGTGGACTTGAGCAGCATCACCGTTTCCCCGGCCAGGGTCGGTAGCAACAGGCGCATCGCCCGTGGCAGCCGTACCCGTAGCAGCGCCTGGCGTGGGGTCATGCCGAAGGCCGAGGCGGCTTCCATTTCCCCCTTGGGCACGGCCAGCAGGCCGCCGCGAATCACCTCGCCCACATAGGCGCCGACCGACAGCACCAGGGCAAACACGATGTACCAGTAACCGTCGCGCAGGTACGGCCACAGGAAGCTGCCGCGAATCATCGGGAACTGCGCGAACAGGCTGCCCAGGCCGTAGTAGAAAATGTAGATCTGGATCAGCAGCGGCGTGCCGCGCAGCACGCTGGTGTAGGCCAGCGCCCCGCGCGCCAGCCACTTGCGCCGCGACAACCGCGCCAGCGCGACCAGCACCGCCAGAGCAAATCCGAGCACCGCCGACACCACCAGCAACGACAAGGTGGTCTGCAACCCCTTGGCGATCAAGCCGGCGTAATAACTTATCCATTCAGGCATGGGCCGCTCACTCGACAACCGGCATCCAGCGACGGATACGTCGCTCCAGGCGCCCGGACAGGTAGTTGGAAGCCAGCGTCACCAGGTAATACAAGGCGGCGGCCGTGAGGTAGAACAGCAGGTACTGGCGCGTGGAGCCGGCCGCCTGCTTGGCGGTATAGAGCAATTCGTTGGTGCCGACCACGCTGATCAAGGCGCTGTCCTTGATCAGGTTGATCCACAGGTTGGACATGCCCGCCAGGGCGAACGGCGCCATGATCGGCAGCGTCACCCGCCGGAACAGGCCCAGCCCGCTGAGGCCGAAGGCCCGCGCCGCTTCGATCTGGCCGTGGGGAATCGCCAGGATCGCCGCGCGGAAAATCTCCGAGGCATAGGCGCCCTGTACCAGGCCCAGCACCAGGATCGCCACCAGCGGGCCGCTGATATTCACTTGCTCGAAGCCCATCCACAGCATCAACGCGTTGAGGCCCATGGAGCCTGCGTAATACAGCAGCAGGATCAGCAGCAACTCCGGCACCGCGCGAAACACTGTGGTGTAGCCGCGCATCAGCAGCGCGATGGGGCGCGGCGCACTGAGCTTGGCGCACGCCACCACCAGGCCAATCAGCAAGCCGACCGCGAAGGCGCCGGCGGAGATCTGCAGGGTCATCCATAACCCCTTGAGCAGCGCATTGCCCCACCCTTGTTCGCCAAAGCTGAGAAGGTCGAACATCATTCGCTCTTCTGGGCGACTTGTTGGTACGGGCTGTCACAGGTCTTGCTCACGAACGCCGGAGTATCGCTGCGTTTGCACGGGCTCACCGACAAGCCGAAATAGTGCTGCGACAGGTCGTCATAGTCCTTGCTCACCAGCAACTCGCCGATGGCTTTGTCCAGCCGGGCCTTGAGCGCGGTGTCTTCCTTGCGCAAACCGGCGCCGACACCGCGCCCGATGATCGGGTCGTAGGGCACGCTGGCAATGTGCGCCAGGCCGCTGGCTTCGGGGGTCTTGACCATCATGGCGATGGCGGTGTCGTCGGCCATCATGTAGTCGATACGCCCGGCGATCAGGTCGGCGTTGGCCGATTCCTGGGTGTCGTAGTACTTAAGGTCGGCGATGTTTTCGTAGTACTTCTTCAGGTAATTGGCACTGACGGTGGAGATCTGCACGCCGATCAACTTGCCCTTGAGGCCCGCCGGGGAGATCTCGACTTCGCTGCCCTTGGGCCCGGCGACACCCAGCAGGGAGTCGTAGTAGGCACGGCTGAAAGCGATCTGTTTTTCGCGCTCATCGGTCACCGACATCGAGGAGAAAATCACGTCGATCTTCTTCGCCAGCAGCGAGGGAATGATGCCGTCCCACGCCACTTCCTTGATCTGACACTCGGCTTTCATGCCTTCGCAGAGCTTGTGGATCAGGTCCACCTCAAAGCCGGACCACTGGCCATTGCCGCCCTTCACCGTAAAGGGCGGATAGGGTTCGGCCGCCACCGCAAACACGATGGGCTTGTCTGCCGCCCAGGTGAAACCTGCGACCACCATCAACACTGCACTGCTCAACCACGTTGCCATACGCTTGGATTTCATGATTTTTGCCCCGTCTTTTTCTGGAGTTAGCGAGTTTGATGCGCGTTGACGAACTGCCGGCAACGCTCACTGCGTGGGTCGATAAACACCGCATCCGGCGAGCCGGTTTCTTCGATCATGCCTTGGTGCAGGAACGCCACTTTCGACGACACATCCCGGGCGAACGCCATTTCATGGGTGACCAGGATCATGGTGCGGCCTTCCTCGGCCAGGGAGCGGATCACCCGCAGTACTTCGCCCACCAGTTCCGGGTCGAGGGCCGAGGTGGGTTCGTCGAACAGCATGACTTTGGGCCGCATGGCCAGCGCGCGGGCAATCGCCACACGCTGTTGCTGGCCACCGGAAAGGAACGCCGGGTACTCATTGCGCTTGGCGGCCAGGCCGACGCGGTCGAGCATGGCTTCGGCGCGTTCGATGGCTTCGGCGCGGCTTTCGCGCAGCACCTGGGTGGGGGCTTCGATAAGGTTTTCCAGCACGGTGCGGTGTGGCCACAGGTTGAAGTTCTGGAACACCATGCCCAGGGTCGAACGGATGCGCACCAGTTGCTTGGCGTCCGCCACCAGCGGCGCGCCAGGACGGCCGTAGTTGAGCTTGATGCTCTCGCCGTCCACATGAATGCTGCCCTGGTCCGGCACTTCAAGCATGTTGATGCAGCGCAGCAGGGTACTTTTGCCCGATCCACTGGCGCCGATCAGCGAGATCACATCGCCTTCGTGGGCCGTGAGCGAAATGCCCTTGAGCACCTCGATATTGCCGAAGCGTTTATGCAGGTCGATGACCTCGATCATCTTCTTTGCTTGCGCCGGTTGCACCACCTCGATTCTGGGTGCTGCGGCGATACGCGGCTCACCGGCCAGCTTGGCGACGAACTGCGCGATGCGCTGGCAGGCTTCGGCCAAACGCGCTTCGCCGAGGGTGAACGACAGCCGCACGAAGCCCTGGGCGGGCTCGCCGAACGCGGCGGCGTCCAGCACCGACACCCCAGCTTCGCGAAACAAACGCCAGGCGAAATCCAGCGAGCCCAGGCCGGTATCACGCACATCCACCAGCACAAACATCCCGGCTTGCGGCGCTTGCACCTTGATGCCTGGGCAAGCACTGAGCCCCGTCACCACCAAGTCGCGCCGGCGCCGATAAATCTCGCGCATGCCCTGGGTCACTTGGTCATGGGCCAGCACTGCAGCGGTCGCAGCCTCCATTACAAAGCCGGGCAGCCCGTAGAGCATGCTCAACACCAGGGTTTCAGCATGGGCGACCATTTGCGGCGCAGCAATGATCCAGCCGATGCGCCAACCGGTCATGGCGTGGGACTTGGACAAACTGCCGATCACCACGCAGCGCTCGGCCATGCCCGGCAGTGCGGCGAGGCTGTGGTATTCGCCGTCGAACACCAGGCTTTCATAGACCTCATCCACCACCACCCACAGGTCGTGGGCGACGGCCAGGTCGGCGATGGCTTGCAACTCCTGCGGGTTCAGCACCACGCCGGTCGGGTTGTTCGGGTTGGAGAAGAAAATCGCCCGTGTGCGGGGTGTGATTGCCGCAGCCAGCAACTGCGCGTCCAGACGAAAGCCCGACTCCGGCGAGCACGGCACACGCACCAGCGTTGCGCCGCTGGCCTTGAGCGTGGCCTCGTAGGTGACGTACATCGGGTCGAGCACCAGCACCTCGTCACCGGCCTGCAACAGGCACAGCGATGTCACGAACAATGCATTCTGCGCACCGGCGACGGTGATGACGTTGGCGGCATCCAATGGGCGTTGCAGGGTCTTGCTGTAGCGCGCGGCAATGGCGTCGCGCAGTGCCGGGCGGCCAGGGATCTCGGTGTAGTGGGTGTCGCCTTCGCGCAGGGCACTTACGGCGGCCTCGGTTATGAAACCTGGCGTGGCGAAGTCCGGGTCGCCGACGCTGAGGATGATGATGTCTTCGCCCTGGCTGGCGGCCTGGTAGGCCGCGTGGTGGATGTCCCAGGCGGCGACGCCCTGCCCTGCAATTCGATCGACGAAGGGGGAAAACCGCATGCCAGAGCCTCTTGTTCAAGAAGAAACAGCGCGAACCCGTCGAGTGGCAAACGGGCGGATGCGGTCAACATAGTTCAAACTGAACAGTCGTTCAATGGGTAAGTTTGCGGCCGTGTCGTTTATGGTCCAAAGAGGTCGTTAACGCTTGGGCGGGGCCATAAATTCCGGGCCGATCGGATCTTTTATCGTGCTGGCCAGAATACGGTCGATATGCGTCAGGTCTTCAGGGGTCAGGTGCCAGCCGAAGGCCTCCTGGTAGCCTTTTAACTGCTCCGGCCGCCGGGCGCCCCACAGCGCGATGGTTGGGCCCTGGTCGAGCACCCAGCGCAGGGCCAGGGCGAGCACCGACTTGCCGTGGCACTCACGGGCATACAGGTCCAGCGCGGCAACAGCGGCCAGGTACTGGTCGAAGCGTGGCGCCTTGAACTTGGGGTCGAGCTTGCGCACGTCATCACCGGCAAAGCGCGTGGCCGAGTGCATGCTGCCAGTGAGCAAGCCCCGGCACAGCGGGCCGTAGGCAAGCACCACCAGGGCATGCTGCTTGGCGTACGGCAGAATCTCGCTGTCGATGGCGCGTTCGAACAGGTTGTAGGGCGGCTGCACCGTGGCCAGCGCAGTGTGCTGGCTGAAATCGTCCATTTGCGCAGAGGAATAGTTGCTCACACCGACGGCCAGAATCTTGCCTTCGCGGCGCAAGCGCTCCAGTTCATCGGCGGTTTCTTCCTGGGCGACCAAGGGGTCGGGCCAGTGGATCTGGTACAGGTCGATGTAGTCGGTTTCCAGGCGCTTCAGGGAGTCTTCGACTTCTTTGCGAATGCGCTGGGCCGTGGCGTTGCGCCGGGCGCTGCCGCTGTCCCATTGCAGGCCGGCCTTGGTAGCGATCACCGCACTGTGGCGCACGCCGCGCAGGGCCTTGCCGATCAGTTCCTCAGAGAGGCCAAACCCGTAGACAGGTGCGGTGTCGATCAAATTGATGCCGATGGCCAGCGCATGCCGCAGGGTGCGGATGGCCTGCTCGTTATCGGCCCCGCCCCACAGGTGCCCGCCCATGGACCAAGTGCCGAGGGCGATGCGCGAGACCGCTTGGTCAATGCCGGCAATTCTGATGGTCTCAACGTGCATAAAAAAATCCTGTGGGCGGCAATAATGCTTAGAAAAACAATTACTCTAAGTCATCCACGGTTGAATCGGGCTCAACGCCGCATGCAGCCGAACTCCTGCATTAGAGACTTGAAATGGCTGCCTTCAATCGTTCCGAACTGGCTGATCTCAACGTGTTCATGGCCATCATCCGCCGCCGCAGCTTCCGCCATGCCGCCCACGAACTGGGCGTGACCACTTCGGCGTTGAGCCACACCATGCGCAACCTGGAAACCCGCCTGGGGGTGAAGCTGCTGTATCGCACCAGCCGGGCCGTGGAACCCACCGATGCCGGCTCGCTGCTGGCAGAAAAACTCACCCAGGGTTTTGCCACTATCAAGGACGGCCTCGACACCTTGGAGCTGTATCGCGAAGCCCCCATCGGGCGCCTGCGCCTCAACGTGCCACGGGATGCGGCGGTGTTGCTGCTGGCGCCAATCCTCGGGGATTTCTGCGCCGCCTACCCGCAACTGCGCCTGGACCTGATCGTGCAAGACCAGATGATCGACATCATCGCCGAGGGCTACGACGCTGGTATCCGCTACGGCGCCACCGTGCCCCAGGACATGGTCGCGGTGCCGCTGACCGGTGAGTTGCGCTGGATCATGGTCGCCTCCCCCGCTTACCTGGCTCGCCGTGGCATGCCCCAGGTGCCCAAAGACCTGTTGCAACACGCCTGCATCCGCATGTACCTGGGCGACAAGACCACCTTCAAGTGGGAGCTGGGTAACGGCGCGCGTCAGCAGCGTATCGATGTGCCCGGCCACTTCAGCGCGGCCGACACCGAGACCATCGTCAACGCTGCGCTGCAAGGCGTGGGCATTGCCTACTGCCTGTCCAACCGCGTCGAGCGGGAACTCAAGGATGGGCGCTTGGTGGAAGTGCTGCCCGACTGGGCCTGCCTGGGTGAACCCCTGTGCATGTACTACCCGAGCCGGCGCCAGTCGCAGCCGGGGTTGCGGCAGTTGATGGACATGATTCGCCTGAAAACCATCGGTTCGCAGTTGATCCAATCACATTGAACCCGTGACCGGCCACGGTCCTCCAACCTGAACAGACCACGGCCTCGGTACACGCTCGATGACTTTTATTCTATGGATGGCCGTTCTGGGCGCCGTATTGCTCACCCTTGCCCTCACCTCCTCCTACCTGCGCTGGATGCCAGTCACCACTTCGGCAGTGTGCCTGCTGCTGGGTGTGGGGATCGGCCCGCTGGGTGTCGACCTGCTGCACTTGGATATCAAGAACTCCGCACGCTGGATGGAACACCTGACGGAAGTCGCGGTGTTGTTTTCGCTGTTCGTCAGCGGGTTGAAACTGCGCCTGCCGCTCAAGCACCGGACCTGGCGCATTGCATTTGGCATGGCCGGGCCGGTGATGCTGCTGACCATCCTCGGTATCTGCCTGGCGCTGCATTACCTGTTTGCGTTGTCGTGGGGCGTGTCGCTGCTGGTGGGCGCAATCCTGGCGCCGACTGATCCGGTACTGGCAGGCCTGGTGCAGGTCAATAACGCCCAAGACTATGACGCGCTGCGTTTTGGCCTGTCCGGTGAGGCCGGTTTGAACGACGGCACGGCCTTCCCCTTTGTGATCTTTGCCCTGCTGTTCATGCAGCACGGTGGTTTCGACGGGGACTGGCTGGGCGGCTGGGTGCTGAAGAATCTGCTTTGGGCTGTGCCGGCCGGGTTACTGATCGGCTACTGGATGGGCCGCGGCATTGGCCGTGTGACACTGTGGATGCGCATCACCAACAGTGACAGCACGCTCTCGCCCAATGACTACCTGACGCTGGCGCTGATCGCGTTGGCCTACGTCGTCGCCGAGGCGGTGGGCGGTTATGGCTTCCTGTCGGTGTTTGCGGCGGGGCTTGGCCTGCGCCAGGCGGAGTTCCGCTCCACCGGGAATTCGCAGACACCGTCGGAGCATTTGGCGCTGCCGGTGGTGGGCCACCTGGAGGTCGAGCCAGAACGCGCACTGCAAGGCGATGTCAGCGAACTGAAAGACACACAGATCGCCGCCGGCGTGATGATGGGCGACATGCTCTCGTTCGGCAGCCTGGTGGAGCGTTCAATGGAGGTGTTTCTGGTGACGGTGCTGGGGATCGTGCTGGCGAGCCATTGGGATTGGCGTGCACTGCCGGTGGCGGCGTTGCTGTTCTGCGTCATCCGCCCGCTGGGCGTGCTGGCAATGCCCTGGGGCCGCCTGATCGATCTGCGGCAGCGCGGGCTGATGGGGTGGTTTGGTATTCGCGGGATCGGCAGCATTTACTACCTGTTCTACGCGCTCAACCACGGTTTGATCGGCACCAGCAGCGCGGTGGCGGTCAACCTGACCTTGTCAGTGATTGCCCTGAGCATCGTCGTTCATGGCCTGAGTACCCAGCCGATGCTGGTGTGGTATGAACGACGAGCCAAGGCGAACGCTCAGTCTTGACGCTCGGTATTGCCAACGTCTGCCGCTTCATCCAGGTCGTTGAGCGGCACTTCTGCATCATCCATCAGGGAACCCGGGTCTTCATTGCCCGGATCGTTGAGTTCGTCGTCGAGTTCTTTGGACATGACCGTCTCCTCTAGCCGCCTTGGGTGTCGATATCAGCATCGGTTTCAGGCTTGGGCTCGCGCTCGGGCTTGAAGTCTGGACTGTAGTCGTTTTCCTTGGCCTTGGGGTCTTTGGCCGGAACCGGGTCCTTGGGCGCTTCTGCAGCGGTACCCGGGGCCGGTTCGCCGCCGTCGATGGCCGGATCGTTACGGTTATCGAGTTGGGGGTCTTTGCTTGTGCTCATGGGTCACCTCAATTTAGGCCGGTGGGAAATCAGCAGGGCCTGAAGGTAAGGCGCCGGGCTGACCGGCGAAGTTCCGTCCGATTGCTCACCGGATCGGATTGTCGACCTGGATATAGAACGCGTAGATCCCCAGCACCAGCCAGAACACCATGAACAGCCACGGTGCCCGCATGGAGAACAGCAGCGACTTGCGGTAGCCCTTGTGGGACGACTCCATTTCGGAGAACAGCGGCGATTCATCGTAGGCCATGCCCATCACCGGCTCGCTGCGCAGCAGTTCGCTCTGCTTGTAGTGCCAGTGGTCGATGATTTCATACGCGGCCCGGATGCCCGGCCAGGCATTGAGGGAACTGAGAATGCCCAGCGAGACCAGGAACACCGGCACCACCAAGGTGAACAGCTTGCCCCACTCCGGGTTGAGGTTGCCCATGCCGGACACAAAGGCGATCACCAGGAATGATTGCGCCGTGAGGTAGGCGTCAGTGCGGTTGGCGAGGATGGTGGTTTCGTACTGGATTTCACGCCGGTAGAAATCGAGGCGGTCCTTGGGCGAGCCGAAGATCTTGGCGTTGTGTTCGCTGTGGTCGGTCAGGGCCGACTCCGGCGTGTTGGGCGAGATGATTCTGGGCACGACAGTGCTCCACACAGGTTCGAGTCCCGTTAGAAGAATCGGGGGTAGGTGAAGTTCAAGTTTGTTCATGCACCAAGTCGGGGCGCCTGCCAGGCGCTGCCCCCTTGTGGTGAGCGGGCTTGCCCCGCGTTGGAGTGCGCAGCGCTCCCTCGCTTTCTGGGGCCGCTGCGCAGCCCAGCGCGGGGCAAGCCCGCTCAATACAAGGAATGTACGGTTCCGGCACAGGCATTGCTTTATCCTTTCATCTGCCCGGATACAGGAGCATTCGTTACCCCCCGACCCAGAGCCGACCCCATAAGAAAGTAAGGACCAGGCCCGTTGGCACCCTTAGCCACGGCCCTTATAAAAATGCGTTTTTTGAAACGGCAGTGCCACCCAAGCGTCCCTCGGCACTGACAAGGTACTGGAATGGCTCGATCTTTCTTCGATGAAATGAATGACGCAGATGGCGTGTGCCGTGCGCATTATCAGGATTTCTCCCGCTGGCTGGCGAATACGCCGCCGGAACTGCTGGCCCAGCGTCGCCGTGAAGCCGATTTGCTGTTCCACCGCGCCGGAATCACCTTCACCCTCTATGGCGACGAGCAAGACACCGAGCGCCTGATCCCCTTCGACATCATCCCCCGCAGCATCCCCGCCAGTGAATGGAGCGTGATCGAACGCGGCTGTATCCAGCGCGTCAACGCACTGAACATGTTCCTCGCCGACATCTACCACGACCAGCGCATCATCAAGGCCGGGATCATTCCGGCGGACCAGGTGCTGGGCAACGAGGGTTACCAGAAGGCGATGGTCGGCCTGGACCTGCACCGCGACATCTACTCGCATATTTCGGGCGTGGACCTGGTGCGCGATGGCGACGGCACCTACTACGTGCTCGAAGACAACCTGCGCACCCCCAGCGGCGTGAGCTACATGCTCGAAGACCGCAAGATGATGATGCGCCTGTTTCCCGAGGTGTTCGCCAAGCAGCGCATCGCGCCGGTGGACCACTACCCCAACCTGCTGCTCAAGACCCTCAAGAGCTCCAGCCGCCTGGACAACCCCAATGTGGTGGTGCTGACGCCGGGCCGCTTCAACAGCGCGTTCTTCGAACATGCGTTCCTGGCCCGGGAAATGGGCGTGGAACTGGTGGAGGGTGCCGACCTGTTCGTCCACGACCTCAAGGTGTTCATGCGCACCACCGATGGGCCCAAGCCGGTGGACGTGATTTACCGGCGCATCGACGACGCCTTCCTTGACCCCAAGGCCTTCAACCCCGAATCGATGCTCGGCGTGCCCGGCCTGGTCGCCGCCTATTGCGCTGGCAATGTGGTGCTGGCCAATGCCATCGGCACCGGCGTGGCCGACGACAAGTCGATCTACCCCTATGTGCCGGAAATGATCCGCTTCTACCTGGATGAAGAACCGGTGCTACAAAACGTACCGACCTTCCAGTGCCGCAAGCCCGATGAGCTGTCCCACGTCCTGGCCAACCTGCCGGAACTGGTGGTCAAGGAAACCCAGGGCTCCGGCGGCTACGGCATGCTGGTCGGTCCGGCCTCTTGCGCCGCCGAGATCGAGGACTTCCGCCAGCGCATCAAGGCCAGGCCCCACGCCTACATCGCCCAGCCGACCTTGAGCCTGTCCACATGCCCCACCTTTGTAGAAAACGGCATCGCTCCACGGCATATCGACCTGCGGCCCTTTGTACTCTCGGGCAAGGAAACCCGCCTGGTGCCCGGCGGCCTTACCCGCGTGGCGCTTAAGGAAGGCTCGTTGATCGTCAACTCGTCGCAGGGCGGCGGAACCAAGGACACCTGGGTGGTGGAGGGCTGAGTATGTTGAGTAGAACCGCCGCAGATCTGTACTGGATGTCCCGTTACCTGGAGCGTGCCGAGAACCTGGCGCGCATGCTGGAAGTCAGTTACTCGTTGTCGTTGATGCCCCAGGCCGGACGCAGCGATGGCCTGGACGAACTGGCCATGTCGTTGCTCAGCAGCGGCACACTGGACAGTTACCTTGAACGTCATAAACAGTTGGACGCCGAGCGCATGCTGCACTTCTTCGCCCTCGACGAAGAAAACCCGGCAAGCATCTACAACTGCCTGCGCGCCGCCCGTGGCAATGCCCACGCGGTACGTGGGCGCATCACCGCCGACATGTGGGAAAACCTCAACGCCACCTGGCTGGAAATGCGCAGCATCGCCGCCGGCGGCCTGGCGCGGCATGGCATCAGCCACTTCTGTGACTGGGTCAAGCAGCGTTCGCACCTGTTCCGTGGGGCGACCTCCGGGACGATCATGCGCAATGACGCCTATCGGTTTATCCGCCTGGGCACCTTTGTCGAGCGCGCGGACAACACCCTGCGTTTGCTGGATGCGCGTTATGAAATGTTCGGCGAGGAATCGGAAGAAGTCAGCGACTTGTCCGCGCGCGGTTATTACCAGTGGAGCGCCCTGCTCCGTGCGCTGTCGTCATTCGAGGCGTACACCGAGCTGTACCCGAACGCACTGAATGCGCGGTCGGTGTCGGAACTGCTGTTGTTGCGCAGCGATGTGCCGCGCTCGCTGCATGCGTGCATTGAAGAATTGAGCCATATCCTCGCGGACCTGCCCGGCAGTTATGGGCGCACGGCGCAACGGTTGGCGGCGGAGTTCGAGGCGCGGCTAAGGTACACCGGGATTGATGAGATTCTGGAGGACGGGTTGCATAGCCGGCTCACCGAGTTCATCGACACCGTGCGCGAGTTGGCGCGGGCGATTCATAGCTCGTACCTGGAAGTGGTCTGACCCTGTTCATTGCGATCACTTAACTGTCAATTCGGGTGATTGACCCTGCTTTGGTACCGCTCTTATGTTGGGCAGGTGAACTGCCTTCCCATCATAAGAACAGGTACCGCGCATGTCCGAACTCAACCTCACCCCTGCCGCCGCCCAGACCCTGCAACGCTGGCACGCCATGCTGGCGGATCGTAACCTCAACGCACTGCCCGAACTGCTGGCGCCGGACGCCGTATTCCGCTCGCCCATGGCTCACACCCCCTACCCTGGCGCGCCGGTGGTGTCGATGATCCTCAACACCGTCATCAAGGTATTCGAAGACTTCACCTATCACCGCGAACTGGCCAGTGGCGACGGCCACAGTGTCGTGCTGGAGTTCAGTGCGCGCGTCGGTGACAAGCAGCTCAAGGGCATTGACCTGATCCGCTTCAATGAACAAGGGCAGATCATCGAGTTTGAAGTGATGGTCCGCCCGTTGAGTGGGCTGCAGGCCCTGGGTGAAGAAATGGGCCGACGCCTGGCGCCGTACCTGGCCAAGGCCAAGGGCTGATTACTGGTTTTTCACCAGCACCGGCTCGGCGCGGTATTGGTCGGGGAACAGCTTTTTGAGTTGCGCCACTTTGGGCAGGTCATTGATCACGATATAGGGGTAGGACGGATTTTCGGTGAGGAAGTCCTGGTGGTAGGACTCCGCCGGGTAGAACGTCTTGCCCGTCTCGATGTGGGTGACGATGGGTTTGTCGAAGGACTTGGCTGCGTCCAGTTGGGCGATGTAGGCCTGGGCGATTTTTTGCTGTTCGGCGTTCTGCGCGAAGATCGCCGAGCGGTACTGGGTGCCGGTGTCGGGACCCTGGCGGTTGAGTTCGGTGGGGTTGTGGGCTACCGAGAAATAGATCTGCAGCAACTTGCCGTAGCTGACTTTGCTCGGGTCGTAGGTCACGGAAACCGCTTCGGCGTGGCCAGTGTTGCCGTCGCTGACGGACTCATATTGCGCAGTGCTCGCGGCGCCGCCGTCGTAGCCGGAAACGGCATTTTTTACGCCTTGCACATGCTGGAACACGCCTTGTACACCCCAGAAACAGCCGCCGGCGAACACGGCGGTTTGCAGGTTGCTGCTGTCTGCGGGGAGGTCGAGGGCGGGTGGCGCAATGGCGACGGCATCGTCGGAGGCACCGAAGGACAAGGCTGGGGTTTGCCCGATGAAAGCGGCAAAGGCAAGCACCGGCAGGTAGCTGAAGATCTTCATAGCGTTCACTCCTGAGCACAGTCCACTGTAGGAGCCGGCAAGCGGCTCCTACGGGGGTGGGTTTTCATATCACCGAGGTGACGGTTTTCGGGTCAGCCGAAGGTGAAGGCGTAGGCCGATACGTTCGGGTCGAGGAATTCAATGGTGAAGGTTCGGTCCTTGACGGCGCCTGGCTGGCGTACCAGTTGGTACAGGCGCTGCTCGGTAACGGTGCCGCTGCCATCCGGCGCGACGTCGGTGCCGTGGGCGGCGCCTGGGGCTTGGCCATCGACCGTGACGTTGAAGCGTACCGGCTTGCCATCGGCGCCAGGGCCGAGCACCAGGTGCAGGTCTCGGGCGTGGAAGCGGTAGACGATGCGCCCACCGGCCTGGCCAAGGGTGGCTTGCTGGCCGCCGACGTTCCATTGGCCTTCCAGGGTCCAGTTGTTCAGGGCCAGGTTGCCGGCGGCCGGGTAGTTCGCCACTTGGTTAGTGGCCAGGGTGCCGGTGGTGACGAAGTTTTCGGCGCGCTGGAAGCTCAGGTAGGTTTCCGGCGACTGCACTTCGAGGGTGTCCGGTGCCATTTGCACGCCCTTGGCGTCGGCCTCGATCAAACCACCCGCAACGTTCTTGGCCCCGGCTTCACGCAGCAACTGCTGGATCACCCGCTCGGACTCGGCATAGTCGCCCTCGCCAAAGTGGTGGTAGCGAATCTGGCCCTTGGCATCGGCAAAGTAATGGGCCGGCCAGTACTGGTTGTTGAATGCGCGCCAGATCTTGTAGTTGTTGTCGATCGCCACCGGGTAAGTGATACCCAGGTCCTTCATGGCCTTGGTGACATTGCTCACATCGCGTTCAAAGGCGAATTCCGGCGCGTGCACACCGATCACCACCAGGCCCTGGTCGCGGTATTTCTCGGCCCACGCCTTCACGTACGGCAAGGTGCGCAGGCAGTTGATGCAGGAGTAGGTCCAGAAATCCACCAGCACCACTTTGCCCTTGAGTGCTTCAGCCGTGAGTGGCGCGCTGTTGAGCCATTGCACGGCGCCCTCCAGAGGCGGCAGCACACCTTCGATCGGCAGGGTGTCGCTGTGGTTGGCGGCGGCCATCATCGTGCCCCCGGCCATCATCGCCCCGCCCTTTTGTTCCGGTTTGGCGTTGAGCTTGTCCACCAGGCTTTGTTCCAGGCCACCGGTGGATGCGGTCGACACCCGCGCCAATACGCCGGTATCCAGGCCTAGCGCAATGGCGGCCACACCGGCCAGCATCAGCGCACCCAGGCCACGGCGCAGCCACTCACCGGCGCCGAGGGATTGCTTCATGAAGCCAAAGACTTTACCGCCGACCAGCAATGCCAGCGCGAGGGAGGTGGCAGCACCGGCGGCGTAGGCCAGCAACAGCAAGGTAGTGCCGATGCTGGCGCCCTGCAGCGCGGCGCCGGTGAGCACCAGCCCCAGGATCGGTCCGGCGCAGGGTGCCCACAACAGCCCGGTGGCCACGCCGATCAGGAACGACGCTCCTGGGCGCGGCCTGGCATCGGCCCCGGCGGCTTCCGACAAGCGACTGCCGGCGGCTACCAAGGGGCGCGTCAGGCGCTCCGACAGTTGCGGCAGCAACAGTGTTAGTCCGAACAGGGCAACGCACAGCAACGCGAGCCAGCGCCCGTATTGATTGACCTGCACCACCCAGCCGCCGCCCACTGCCGCCAGCGAGGCCACCAGGGCGAATGTCACCGCCATCCCCGCTAACAGCGGCAAGCCACTGCGCAAAAACGGCTGCCCGGTGCGAGCGAAGACAAAAGGCAGAACTGGCAGGATGCACGGGCTGACGATTGTCAGCACGCCGCCCAGGTACGCGAGAACCAGAAGCCACATGGGATCGTCCCTTATACGATTGAAATAACATTGGCCTAAGCCGCCGTGAACGTCATGGCGGCGCCATTCATGCAGTAACGCAGCCCGGTCGGTGCCGGTCCATCATCGAACACGTGCCCCTGGTGGCCGCCGCAGCGACGGCAGTGGATTTCCTTGCGCACCACGCCATAAGAGGTGTCGGTATGGCTGGCCACGGCGTTGTCCAGTGGCTGCCAGAAGCTGGGCCAGCCGGTATGGCTGTCGAACTTGGTGGTTGAGGAGAACAGCGCCAGCGCGCAACCGGCACAGGCGAAGGTGCCGGCGCGGTGTTCGTCGTTGAGGGCGCTGGTGTAAGGACGTTCGGTGCCCGCTTCGCGCAGGATGTTGTATTGCTCGGCGGTCAGCAGGCTGCGCCATTCGGCGTCGGTGTGGGTGACGTCGAAGGTTTCGGCGGCTTCGGCTTCGGTGACCATATTGAGCTGTTTGATCAGGCCGCCGGCCAGGACGGCGACGCCGAGGCCGCCACTGGCCAGTAATAGTTGTCGGCGTGAGTACATGATGTTCTCCAATTTATGACTGGCGCAGCGCCTGTGGTGAGCGAGCTTGCTCGCTCACCACATGAGAGGTGCTTACCGTTACCAATGAGGCGATCATGCCCGTAGGACAGTCGCGGAATCCTCACGCAGAGTTAAACAATTCGTGATAACTACACGGTGGCAAAACCCGCACAATGCGCGGACTACAAGCGAAGGTTTATCTACATGGATCAGCCCAAACGTGTCCTGGTGGTCGAGGACGATGCCCATATTGCCGACCTCATCTGCCTGCACTTGCGTGATGAACAGTTCGAGGTGGTGCACAGCGCCGACGGCAACGAAGGCCTGCGCCTGCTGGAGCAAGGCGGCTGGGATGCGCTGATCCTCGACCTGATGCTGCCCGGCGTCGATGGCCTGGAAATCTGCCGGCGCGCCCGCGCCATGACGCGCTACACGCCGATCATCATCACCAGCGCACGTTCCAGCGAACTGCACCGCATCCTCGGCCTGGAGCTGGGCGCGGATGATTACCTGGCCAAGCCATTCTCCATGCCGGAACTGGTGGCCCGCGTGAAGGCGCTGTTGCGCCGCGTGGACGCCATGGCACGCAACCTGAAAATGGACGCCGGCAGCCTCGACCTCGGCCAGCTGTTCATCAACCCGCTGACCCGCGACGCCACCCTGCAAGGCCAGCGCCTGGACCTCACCCCACGGGAATTCGACCTGCTGTACTTCTTCGCTCGGCAGCCGGGCAAAGTGTTTTCGCGCATGGACCTGCTCAACGCGGTGTGGGGCTACAGCCACGAAGGTTATGAACACACGGTCAACACCCACATCAACCGCCTGCGCGCCAAGGTTGAAATTGACCCGGCCAACCCGGCACGCATCCTCACGGTGTGGGGCCGTGGCTACAAGTTTGCCGAGAGCCCGCCATGAAGCTCAGCCTGACCCAGCGCCTGTCGGTGGTGTTCGCCGTATTACTGCTGATTTGCTGCGGCACCTCGGCCTGGCTGCAAGTGCGCTCCAACCACATGCACGAACTGGAAGTGGTGCAAGGCCTGTCCCGCGACCTGGCGGCGCATATTGCCCGCGACACCCAACTGATGGACGCCGACGGCCTCAAGCCCGACGCGGTGCGCAACCTGTTCAGCCAGCTGATGTTGGTCAACCCCAGCGTCGAGGTGTACCTGCTCGACATCGACGGCCGTGTGGTCGGCAACGCCGCACCCAAGGGGCATATGCTGCGTGACCAGGTGGACCTGACGCCGATTCGACGCTTTCTCAGCGGCGCGATGCTACCGATCCTCGGTGACGACCCGCGCAGCGTCGATGGGCGTAAGGTATTCAGCGCGGCACCGCTCAAGGTCGGCGGCCAGCAGGCCGGCTTTCTGTATGTGGTGCTGCTCGGTGAAGCCCACGACGTGTATGACGCCAAGGATGCCACCGGCATGGCGTTGAAGATTGCACTCTGGTCCATCGGCCTGGTCGCCCTGCTCTGCCTGATGGCCGGCCTGATCGCATTTGCCTGGATCACCCGGCCGTTGCGCCAGCTCACCGACAAAGTCGGCCAGTTCGACATCAACGGCGCGCCCAAACCGTCCGAGCCGATTGCGACCGAACTGAACAGCGGCGATGAAATTGCCGTACTCGACCACGCCTTCGTGCAAATGGAGAACCGCCTGGGCGAGCAATGGCGCGCCATCACCCACCAGGATCAGGAACGTCGGGAAATGGTCGCGAATATCTCCCACGACCTGCGCACACCGTTGGCCTCGTTGCATGGCTACCTGGAAACCCTGTCACTCAAGGACGCGAGCCTGAGCCCAGAGGAACGTCGCCGCTACCTCGGCATCGCTCTCGACCAGAGCCGCAAAGTCGGCGGCCTCGCCCAGTCGTTGCTGGAGTTGGTGCGCCTGGAGCATGGCTTTGTACAGCCGGTGATCGAAGGCTTTTCATTGCCGGACCTGGTGCAAGACATCTTCCAGAAATTCGAACTGACCGCCGAAGCACGTGCCATTGCGCTCACCGCCACCCTGCCACCGCAGGTGCCCACCGTGTTCGCTGACCTGGGCCTGATCGAGCGGGTGCTCACCAACCTGCTGGATAATGCGCTGCGCCATACGCCGGTCAACGGCGAAATCGAAGTCATCCTGTCGCCCGAAACCAACGCCGTGGCCGTCACGGTCAGCGACAGCGGCCCGGGCATCGACGCGGAACTGCGCGAAGGCCTGTTCCTGCGCGCGTTCACTATCGGCGGCGCCCGCCGTGACGGCGGCCTGGGCTTGCGCATCGTGCACCGTATCCTGCAACTGCACGGGCGCAGCATTCGCCTGGTGGATCAACCGGGTCGGGGGGCAACCTTCAAGTTTTCCCTAGAAACCCGAGCATCAGCGCGTTGACCCGCTGCCCCTGCTCGTTCTGGATCCAGTGCCCGCAGTTGGGCAGCACGTGCTGCTCAAGCTTGGGCACTGAGTCAGGCATGCGCTTGAGCGTGTGAGCTTCGAAGACCCCCACCGGGTCGCGGTCGCCGATCAGGAACAGCGTGGGTTGCAGCACCTGCCTGCCCGCCAGGCGTTCGGTGCGTTGCCAGTTGCGCTCGAAGTTGCGGTACCAGTTCAGCGGGCCGCGAAACCCATGCTCGGCGAAGGTTTGCACGTAGATATCCAAATCCGCCTGGGAACACCACTGCGGCAAGGCGCCGGGGGCTGCGACGCCTTCAAGCAGCCTGGCGTTCGCCGGTTTGCTTTGCAGGAACACATCCTGGTCCTGCATGAACAGGCGCAAGGTACGCTCGACATCGGCGTTCAATTCCTGTTCGGCTACGCCCGGTTCCTGGAAATACAGGATGTAGTTGAAGCGGTCGGCGTACAGCTCGCGCATCATTTCAATCACCGGCCGCCGTGCGCGCCCGGCGAAAGGCACCGACATTGTGATCAAGCGCGTGACCCGCTCAGGTTCGAGCAACGCCAGGTGCCAGGCCACGACCGCGCCCCAGTCGTGGCCGACCATCACCACCTGCGCATGGCCAAAATGGTCCATGGCCTGCTGGATATCGCCACACAGCGTCAGCAACTCATAGTCGGCAACTTCTGTCGGCGAACTTGACTGGCCGTAGCCGCGCATTTCCGGGGCAAACACCCGATAGCCTGCCGCCGCCAGGGCAGGAATCTGCTCGCGCCAGGAATGCCAGCACTCCGGAAAACCGTGCAGCAGCCAAATCGGCGAGCCGTGTTCGGGGCCCGCTATGTGGACGCTTAACTCAATACCGTTGACGAGGATTAATTGCGGGCTCATGGGCATAACCTTTTCGAAGGTTTTGCCCAGCGTGCGGCATTGCTCACAGGGCCACCAGCATCATTGATGGCGGGAATAACTCATGCAACCGCCCACCAGCGTGGCAACAACTGGCGTACCCGCGCTTCGCCGAAGCGGTCATCGATCAACATCACCACGCCACGGTCCTGCTGGCTGCGGATCACCCTGCCCGCGGCCTGTACCACCTTCTGAATGCCTGGGTACAGGTAGGTGTAGTCGTAGCCTGCACCGAATATCGCGCCCATGCGCAGTTTCATCTGCTCATTGACCGGGTTGAGTTGGGGCAAACCGAGGGTGGCGATGAAGGCGCCGATCAAGCGGGCGCCGGGCAGGTCGATGCCTTCGCCGAAGGCGCCGCCGAGCACAGCAAAACCAATGCCCTGGCTGTGTTCGGTGAATTGGTCGAGAAACGCCTGGCGCTCGGCTTCGGCCATGCCGCGTGACTGCTGCCACCGTGTGATCTGCGGATGTCGCTCGGCCAGCAACTGCGCCACTTGTTGCAGGTAATCAAAGCTTGAGAAGAACGCCAGGTAGTTGCCAGGCTGCCCGGTGTACTGGCGGGCGATCAGCTCAACGATGGGTTCCAGGGAGGCATGGCGATGCACGAAACGCGTGGAGATTTCATCGACGATACGCACCTGCAATTGCTCGGCCTTGAACGGTGACTCCACATCGACCCATGCCGTGTCGGCCGGCAAGCCCAGCAAGTCGGCGTAGTAATGCCGCGGGCTCAGGGTTGCGGAAAACAGCACGCTGCTGCGGGCAGCGGTCAATCGTGGGCGGATGAATTCGGCAGGCACCACGTTGCGCAGGCACAGGGTCGAGCTGCTGCGCTTGCCACTGAGCTGACGCTTGCTGATATCGAAGATGAAGTGTTCATTGAACAGCTCGGCGACTTTGGCAAATTGCAGCACGTCGAAATAGAAGGCTTGCAGGTCGCCACTCAGTGACTCGGGATGGTCATTGAAATATTCGCCCATGCTGCTGGCGCACAGGCTCAAGGCCTGCAGCAGTTTTTCCGGGCGTGCGGCGTAGGCCTGGTAGGGCGCGAGCTGGTCCTTGTGCAGCGCATTCCACTCACGGTTGAGGCGCTGCAAGGGTTTCTTCAACGGCTCGGGAGCGGTGTCGCGCAGGGTCTTGAGGTGGTACTGGTCAAGACTGGCGCTGTACATCGCGCGGGCCCGTTCGACCAGATTGTGCGCCTCGTCCACCAGCACCGCCGCCCGCCATTGATTGAGCTGGGCCAGGCCGAACAGCATGGCGCCAAAGTCGAAATAGTAATTGTAGTCGGCGACTACCAGGTCGGCCCATCGCGCCATTTCCTGGCTCAGGTAATAGGGGCAGACGTCATGGGCCAGGGCGACGTCGCGCAGGTTGCGCTGGTCGAGCAGGCGCACCTTGGACGCGGCGATACGTGCGGCGGGCAAACGGTCATAGAAACCCTTGGCCAAGGGGCAGGAGTCACCGTGACAGGCTTTGTCGAGGTGTTCGCAGGCTTTGTCCCGCGCCACCAACTCCAGCACGCGCAGTTGCAGGTCGGGGCTGCTGGCATACAGCACGTCGGCAGCATCAAGGGCGAGTTTGCGGCCGGGGGTCTTGGCGGTGAGGAAGAACAGCTTGTCCAGTTGCTGGGGCGCCAGGGCCTTGAGCAAGGGGAAAATCGTGCCGATGGTCTTGCCGATGCCGGTAGGCGCCTGGGCCATCAGGCAGCGGCCGGTGCTGACGGCCTTGTACACCGTTTCGGCAAGCGAGCGCTGGCCAGGGCGGAAGCCGGCATGGGGGAATGCCAGGGTCTGCGCGGCGCTGTTGCGCGCTTCGCGGTGCGCCATTTCCTGCTGGGCCCAACCGAGGAACAGTGCGCATTGCTGATTGAAGAACGGCTCCAGTTCACTGGCGTGGAAGCGTTGGTTGAGCAGCGTCTCGCCTTCGCCGACGATATCGAAGTACACCAGCGCCAGGTCGATCTCGGAAAGACCGAGTTTCTGGCACATCAACCAGCCATACACTTTGACCTGGGCCCAATGCAGTTGCCGATGGTTGGCGGGCTGGGCGTCGAGGTCGCCGCGATAGGTCTTCACTTCTTCCAGGCGGTTGGCGTCCGGGTCGTAGCCGTCTGCCCTGCCCCGCACCGTCAACTGCTGATACACACCCTCGAGCGCCACTTCATTCTGGTAGTGCTGGCTGCGCCGTGAGGCGACGGTGCGATGGCCGACAATGCCTTCCTGGGCGCTGGGCGACGGCGTGAAGCGCAGGTCGAGGTCACCGACCTTGGCCGTGAATTCACACAGCGCACGCACGGCAACGCTGTAGCTCAAGCGGACGCTGCCCAGCGCACATAGCAGACGGTCACCGGCATCTGGTATTCGCCACAGAACTCCAGCCAGCGCAATTGGTTGTCTTGCAGGCGATCGCCGGGGCCCTTGACCTCGATCATGCGGTAGGTCTTTTGTGCCGGCCAGAACTGGATCAAATCCGGCATGCCGGCGCGGTTGGCGCGGATGTCCAGCAGCAGCCGTTCAAACCAGTAGCGCAGGTGTTCGGCGGGCAGACAGGCCAGGGCCTGTTCCAGCAGTTCTTCGCTGAGCAAGTTCCAGAACACGAAGGGCGACTGGATCCCCCACTTTTCGCTGTAGCGCTGGCGGATGGTGGCTTTGTAGCGCTCGTCCTGCAGTTGCTCGAAACAGGCGGCGAACAGTGGCGCGCGGCGCGGGTGGAAGTCTTCGCTGTGCAAATCCGCCGGCCCGCGTTGGAACGGGTGAAAAAACGATCCCGGTAAGGGGGCAAAGATCACGTCCCAGCACAGCAGGCCGAACAGCGAATTGATCAGCCCATTTTCAACGTAGTGCACCGGCCCATCGGGCTCGCTGAGGTGCGCCTGCACGCAGTATTCCACCGGCATCAACGGTTCCGGGAGCGCGAGGTCCAGGTCCAGGCGCGTGACGGGCCGGGGCTTGACCTTGGGCAAGGCCGGCTCGCCCAGTTTGCGCCGCAGGCGTGGCATCACGCGCAGCAGGTGCTGCTGTTCGGCGGCGCTTTCCGGGGCTTGTTGGGCGGTGTTCGCCAGGGCCATGGCTTGCACGTAGTCCTCCTGGCGTTCCAGCACGCGGATCAACCGTGAGCGGGCGCCGGGGTAGGCACAGGTGCGATAGATGCGTTCCGCCAGCGCCAATTCGGCCGTGCGCTCGCAATATTGGCCCACCTGGAACAATAGCTTGGCCCGGCGTTTTTCCAGCCAAGGGTTATCAGTTTGCAGCGTTGCAACCTGGGCCAATACCGCCTCCAGTGCGTCACCGGTTTCAAAGGCCTGCTGGCACTGGTGCAGGAACAGAAAGCCCAGCACGTCGTCACGGCTGCGCAAACCCCGGGATTCGGCGCAGAACTCGACTTTTTCGTAGGTGTAGATGCCCAGGTCCGCCAGCACGAATTCGGACCAGTCCTGATGCAGGTTGCCAAAGAACATCAAGCGCAGGCGATCGCACAGTTCCATCACAGTGAGGCTGTACAACGTGTCGGCCAGATCAGGGCACCAGTTGGCAAAGCAGCGGCTGTCGGTGAAGTGCGCCGACAACCCTGCCAGCCAATCGGCTTTCTTACCCTTGGGCTGGTCGATCCAGGGTTTGAACGCTGCGAGCAGCTCGCCTTTTTGCAGCAAGGCGAACAGCTCTTCAAAGGCCAGCAGGCATTCGTTATCCACCCAGCCCAGGGCCAGCAGTGGCTCAGCTGCCGCATGGGGGCAACCGATCTCCAGGTAATTGAGCTTGCCCGCACGAAAATGCACACCTTTGCGCATCACCATGCGCACCAACAACGCCTGTGACGCTTGCGGCAACCTGTCAAATTGCTGAATGAAATGCGCTTCGTCAGCATCGAGCAAGTCTGCATAGCGCTGCCCCAGCCATTGCAGGACCTGGCGGAAGTTATGCAGGTAATAGAGCGGTTCTTCAAGGGGATTGGCCATGGTGCGCAGCGATCAAATACTGGTTATGCATACAGAGTGCCGTCGCTAATGCCAGGTTGCAATCGGTAACAGATAAATGGCGCCTGCAACTTTTTGCATAAAAGTGATCAGATGGGGGAGTTGATGGCGTAACATTTGTTGCCCGCGGCCTCTGGCGTGGGACTTTTCAAGGTTAAGGTAAGGGTTATGAACATGAAGAATTTGGGGCTGCCACTGGTTGCACTCACTTTTCTGGTATTGGCCGGTTGCGCAACGCAAACCGTAGTGACACTGCAAAACGGCACGCAGTATTTGACCAAGGACACCCCAAAAACCAAGACCGCCGACGGCTTTTACGAATTCACCGACATCGCCGGCAAGCGTGTACGGGTCAAGGCCGACGACGTGGCCACCGTGCGCCAGGAAAACTGATCCCCCCGAAGCGGGCTTGCTGTGGTGAGCGGGCTGCTGTGGTGAGCGGGCTTGCCCCGCGCTGGGCTGCGAAGCAGCCCCATCAAAATCGCCCCACCGCCGCAGAAAGCCCGCCCATTCCAGTCCTACCCGATCACCACCTCGCCCAACCCTCCACTCACGCCCACCAACGTCACCGTATCCCCCCCAACACTGATCACCGTATCCCCGCCGTACTCACGGTAATCCACACTCCCCTCCACCCCTTTGAACACCAACGTGTCCGTCGACTGGTACCCGATCACTCGGTCCTGGCCAAAGTGCCCGCTGAACAAAAAGGTGTTATGCCCGCTGTTATCACGGATCGTGTCATTGCCCTTGCCGCCTTCGATAAAGTCCGCGCCCTTCCCGCCCTGGATCAAGTCATTGCCGTCACTGCCAATGATGAAGGTATTGCCTTTGTGCGGCTCGGCGTTGCGGTTGAGGTCCTGCACCCAGGTGTTGGCCCGCGCCGGGTCTGACAGGTTGGCGACGATCACCGTGGAGTCACGGGTCATCTGCTCATAAAAGCCCGATTCGAGAATGCGCGTCATGCCATCGCCATAGCCGGTGGGCAGGTGCGAGATCCAGGTCGGCAGGTTGACGATGGAAAACGGCAGCACATTCCACAGCGTCGAGGCGTAGTGGTCGTTGAAGCTGACGATATTGTCGGTGGTCGACTCATGGGGTTTGTCGTGCACGCCCAGTGACGACAGGTTGAACGATGAGCCATCCAGCGCACGGAATACCGGGTCGTTCTCGTAGCCGATATTGAGCACCTTGTCGCCGGCGCTCTGGGTGGGCGATGCGTAGGCCACGTAGTTGGCGTCCTTGTAGAAGCCGGCCCACTTATCGGTACTCAGGTCCGCCATGCTATTGACCGCGAGGCCGCCCAGGCTATGGCCGCTGACCACCACATCCTTGCCGCTCAAGCCATGGGCGCTGGCGTAGTCAGCCACATTCTTGAGCAAGCCGCCAAAGGCCTCGCCCACGTAATTCTTCGCATAGTCCTTGGGCCCTAGCGCCGCAAGCAAGTCGCTGACCAGGTCGCCGATGGAGTCGCTGATCAAGGTCTCCCGAGGCCCGGAGGTGCCGCGAAATCCGATGCCGACTTCCAGCAATTTGCCAGCGTCATCGTACTTGCCCAGCACCTCGACCTGGGCGGTGGTGTAGCCCGCCTTCTCGCCGAAAAACGTACCCCGCGCATCGACCTTGCCGCCATAGCCCAGGGTACTGGCGCTGATCGGCGTCCAGCCGGCCTTTTGCACCGCGTCCAATGCCGCTTTTTCCGAATCCGGGTTCCACGGGATGCCCGGGATCACGCCCTGGGAATCCGTGCTGCCCAGCAATGCCCCGACCAACGTGGCCGGCAATCCCAGCCCCAGGCCATTGTGCTGGTAACCCACGGCAAAACCGTTATCCAGGTTGTGATAGCTGTACAACGTGATCGCCATCGCATCCGCAAACAAGGCCTTAGAGCCCTCGCTGCCGAGGTTTTTATAGTCAAATACACCCATATCGATCCCTCTCTTATTGTTGTCAAACCCCACAATCAACGCCCAAACGCCTCATCCACCTTGGCCAAATCGGTATCGCGCAGGTTGCCCGCGTAGTAATGCAACTTGGTCCACGCCATCAAGTAGTCATACCGCGCCTGCGCGAGATCACGCCGAGTGCTGTACAACTGCTGCTCGGCGTTCAGTGCATCAAGGTTGACCCGCTCCCCGCCCAGGATGCTTTGCTTGGTCGACACCACCAGCGCCTCCGCCGACACCAGAGCCTTCTGATACGCCCTCAGCTTGCTCACCCCTGACAGACACGCGCTGAACTGTCGACGCAGCTCGATCAGGGTTTCGCGGGTCTTGCCTTCAAGCTCGTACTCGGCCTGCTCCATGGCACGGCTGGCCTGGCGGGTCGACGCCGAGATGCCGCCCCCGGCATACAGCGGCAGGCTGACTTCGACGCCGATGGTGTTGGTGTCATAGCGCTGGTTGTAGGTGTTGCCGCTGTCAGACTCCTGCTGACGCGAGCTGGCATATGCGGTGACCTTGGGCAAGTGCCCGGCGCGGTTGCGCTCCACTTCATAGCGCGCCACCTCCAGGGCCTGGCGCTGGGACGCCAGCGTGGGGTTGTTGCTGATCGCCAGTTCATGCCAGGTGTCGTAGTTGGCCGGGGTCAGGGCGAACGCGGCAAAACCCTGGTTCAGCGGTGCCAGGTCATCGATGTTGACGCTTTGCACGCCGATCAAGGCGCCCAGTTCGCGCAAAGACGCATCCTGCTCATCCAGCGCCTGGATCTCTTCGGCGGTGGCCAGTTCGTAGCGCGATTCGGCTTCGAGAATGTCCGTGCGGGTCCCCTCGCCTTGCTGGAACAAATGCCGGTTCTGCTGGAACTGTTGCTCGAACGCCTTTTTCTTGGCGCGAGCGATATCGATCTGGTCCTGGGCAAACAGCGCCTGGGTGTAATAGCTCAACACCCGCACCAGCAGCGCCTGGCTCTTGTCGCGAAAGCTCTCATCGGCAAACAGCGCCTGGGCCACGCCCTTGCGGTAGTTGGCGTAAGCCTCGTAGTCGAACAGCGGCTGTTGCAGGCTGAACGTTGAACCGTAGCTGTTGTAGTTGCGGTCGTCGTGATAAGTGCCTCCGCGCCCGTCCGGCAGGGTGGCCCGGGAGTTATTGCGACCCTTGTTGTAGTTGTAGGACAGCTTGGGCAGCAGGCCGGCGCGGCCAATGGCGCGGTTTTCCAGGCCGGCGTCGCGCTCCTTGATGGCGCCGAGGAATACCGGGTCATTACGCAAGGCCTGCTCGTACACATCGAACGGGCCCATGGCCGCCTGGGCAGTGGAGCAGGTCAACAACAAGGCGATAAACACAGGTTTCATGTCTATTCCTCGGTCAACGCGGAGCCGGCGCGGTCGAGCAGCGGCTTGAACAGATAGTTGAGCAACGAGCGCTCGCCGGTGCGCACGAACATCTCGGCGGGCATGCCTGGCTTGATCACCAGGCCGTGGAGTTTTTCCAGCGCGGCGTCGCTGACTGTGGTGCGCAGCACGTAATAGGGCGCGCCGGTCTTTTCGTCGAGCATCTGGTCGGCGGAAATCAGGCTGACCTCCCCCGGTACCCGAGGGGTGCGGCTTTGGTTGAAGGCGGTGAACAGGATGTCGACTGGCAGGTGCGTGCCAACCTTGTCCACCAAGTGCACCGGCAAGTGCCCTTCCACCTCCAGGCGTGTGCCCTGGGGCACGATTTCCAGCAAGGTTTCACCGGCGCGCACCACGGCGCCCTCGGTGTGCACACTGAGATTGACCGCGATGCCGTCTGCCGGGGCATTGATTTCGCTGTGTTGCAGGTCAAACCCGGCGGAGGTGAGTTGCTGTTCCAGGGTCAGGCTGCGCAGTTGCGCGTCGGCCAGTTGGCTGCGCACTTCCTTCTGGTATTCCTCGCTGTGCTGTTGCAATTTCAGACGCGATTCAAGAATGCCCTGCTCGACACGGCCACTTTCCCCGGTGTTTTGCGCCAAGTCCTGCTGCACCTGGGACAACTGGCGCTGGTACTCCATCAGCCGGTTACGCGGGATGTAGCCGTTGTCCGCCAAGGGCTGCAGGTTGCTCAGTTGGTCGCGCAGGGATTGCGCCTGGGCGGTGAGGTCACTGCGGGCACGGCGCATGCCGCCCAGCTGCGCCGTGGCGCCGTCGATACTCGCGCGGATGCCGGCCTGCTCGCGGGCAAAGGCTTCGCGACGGCTGCTGAACAACTGGCGCTGGCCTTCAAGCACCAACGCCAGGGCCGGGTCGGGATTGGCGCTCAGTTCAGCGGGAAAGCGGATGCTGGTGTGGTTGTCCCGTTCGCTTTGCCAGCGTGCCACGCTGGCCCAGGCCATGCGGTACTGGGCCTGCAGGGACTGCACGTCGGCCTGGTGCTGGGTCTGGTCGAGACGAAACAGCGGCTGGCCCTGTTTCACATGCTCGCCCTCCTTCACCAGAATCCGGCTGACCACGCCAGGGCTCAAGGTCTGCACAGCCTTGCGCTTACCCGACACCACCACCGTGCCCTGGACCGGAATGCCTTGGTCCAAGGGCGCCAGGCTGGCCCACAGGAAAAACCCACCGGCACCGACCAGCGTCAGCAGCCAACCCATGCGCGCAAAAAACCGGGCGTCGCGCTCTTTGAAGCGTGGTTCAACAGTGATGCTGCTCATGCGCCTGGATTCCTTCCGGCCTGGTACTGACGACTGAAACTCACGCCGGGTTTTTCCTTCGGCGCCTCCTGCTGACCGGACAATGCCCGCAGCACTTCCTGGCTGGGCCCGAACGCCTGCAGATGCCCGTCGCTGAGCACCAGCAGCTTGTCGGCCTGGGCCAGCGCCGAGGAGCGATGGGTCACCAGCACCACGCTGCTGCCCTGGGCTTTCATCTGCACGATGGCACTGGCCAGGGCGGCCTCGCCGACGGTGTCGAGGTTCGAATTGGGCTCATCCAGCACGATCAGGCGTGGCCCGCCATACAGCGCGCGGGCCAGGGCTACGCGTTGTTTCTGGCCGCCGGACAGGCCGCCGCCGTTGTCGCCAAGCACCGTGTCGTAGCCCTGGGGCAGGCGCAGGATCAGTTCATGCACGCCGGCCTGCTGCGCGGCACGCACCACCTGCTCGGGGTCGGCATCGCGAAAGCGCGCGATATTGTCGGCAATGCTGCCGCTGAACAGCTCGATGTCCTGGGGCAGGTAGCCGATATGCGGGCCAAGGTCGTCGCGATCCCAGCGGTGAATGTCAGCACCGTCCAGGCGCACGGTGCCGGCCAGCGTCGGCCATACCCCCACCAGCACACGGGCCAGGGTCGATTTGCCGGAGCCCGACGCGCCGAGCACACCCAGTACTTCACCAGCACCCAGGTTGAAGCTGACCTGGTGCAACGTCGCCATACGCCGCCCCGGCGGGCCGGCACTGACCTGCTCGAAACTGACCTGGCCCTTGGGCGCCGGCAGCTTCATCTGCTCGACTTCCGGGGGAAACTCACGCAGCAAGTCATCCAGGCGTTGATAGGCCAGCTTGGCCGAACTCCATTGCTTCCACACCGCAATCAACTGGTCGATGGGGCTCAACACCCGGCCCATCAGGATGGAGCCGGCGATCATCATCCCGGCAGTCATGTCGCCCCTGATCACCAGCAGTGCGCCCAGGCCCAGCACCAACGACTGCAGGCACAGGCGCAGGGACTTGCTCAGGGAAGTGATCACCGAACCGGTATCGCTGGCCGCGTTCTGCAGGCCGAGGAACTGCGAGTGCACGGCAAACCAGCGGCTGCGCAGCGCGCCGAGCATGCCCATGGCCTGGATGGTTTCGGCGTTGTGCAAGTGGCTGGTGGCCAATTGCGTGGATTGCTGGGAGTAACCGCTGGCTTCGCCCAACGGCTTTTTGGTCAGGTATTCATTCAGGCACGCCAGCCCGATCAGCAGCACGGCACCCGCCGTGGCCAGCACGCCCAGCCATACGTTGAACAGGAAAATCACAAACAGGTAGATGGGAAACCACGGCGCGTCGAAAAACGCGAACAGCGCAGGCCCCGTGATGAATTGGCGGATGTGGGTCAAGTCGCCCAGGGACTGTCCGGCGTGCCCCTGGCCGCGTTGCAGGTTGCGTTCAAACGCGGCTTTGTAGACGCGCAAGTTGAAGCGCCGCTCCAACTGGCTGCCAATACGGATCACGATAAAACTGCGGATCACTTCCAACAGGCCGATAAAGGCAAAGAAGCCCACGACCATCAGCGTCAACATCACCAGGGTGGTTTCATTCTGGGAGGACAGCACGCGGTCGTACACTTGCAGCATGTAAATCGACGGCACCAGCATCAGCAGGTTAATCAATGCAGTGAAACAGCCCACACTGATCAAAATACCTTTGTATTCACCCAGCGCCTTGAATAACGGCGCGACGGCATGGGACTTCGCCATGGCTTTTTATCTTCCCTGAAGCAAATTACGCGCAATAGTTGCCCCAGCCCCGATGCACGGAGCGGTCAACTAATAAAATCAAGTGATAGGCTTATAACCGCAACTAAGGTGTACGTTGCAATACAACTTCCAGGCCAGTGGGCGTGCGCCCTTTATATTCGCCTTCCTTCTGCCGGTTGAGGTGGGTAATGCCACTGCCTTCGGCGTTCATCAACCAGATCCCGTCCGGTGTTGGGGTCCAGGTCTGGGGCTTGTCGCCCAACCATTGCGCGACGCACGCCACATCACCGCCCAAGGCATTGGCCTGCTCCAACAGGTCCAGCGCGCACACTTGGCCCTGCTGGTGCAACTGCCAATGCCCGGCCAACTGGGCGGTGGTGGGTAATACGAGACTGCTCGCCATTGCGTGGGCTCCTGCCGACACGAACATCACCTGCACGATGCAAATGATCAAAGTGAAAAAACGCTGCATCTTGCTGCTCCAGCCGTAAAGCGCGGCGCCGAAGCGCCGCGCCCGTGCATCACGCCACGATGTCGCTGACCGCTGCCTGGCCGACGGTAGTGACGAGGAAATCCGCCACGCCGTGACCGGAGAAGTCCACTGCCAAGGTGCCCAGGTTGGTACCTGCGGCGTAGGTCAGCACAGCATCGCCGGCATGCCCGGTGAAGGCATTGACGAAGGTCAGGCCTGCACCCTTGGTGATACCGGACAGGTCGATCTTGTCCGAACCCGAGGTAAAGTCAAAGATCTTGTCCGCAGCACCAGGCTTGGAATCGGAGCTGGCACCGAACACAAAGGTGTCGTTGCCCGCGCCGCCCCACAGTTGGTCCGCCCCGCCGCCGCCGTAGATCAGGTCGTTGCCGGCCCCACCCTTGATGACGTTGGCCGCGTTGTTGCCAATGATCAAGTCATTGCCCGCGCCGCCGAAGGCGTTCTCGATGGTCACGCCCTTGGCAATGGACACGTTGCCCACCAGGCCGCCAACGTCGGAGAACGACGCTTCATTGAGGTTGATCTTCTGGTTCTGGGTGAAGCCGGAGAAGTCCAGGGTGTCGTTGCCACCACCGTCCCACACCGAGAACACCAGCTTGTCGGCATTGGAGGTGGCGCTGAGGAAATCACGCCCTGTGTTGGAGTTGAAGCCGTAGGTGGTGTCGCCGGCGCGGGTGTTGTAGTTGGCGCCGTAGAGCTTCTGGATCGCCGCGATGTCGTCGATCAGCGGGCCGGACGCGTAAGCCTCGACCCCGCCTTTGCTGAAGTTCTGGTTGGTGTTGCTCTCGCTCCAGTAGCTCATCAGGCTGTAGCCGCGCGTGTCCTGTCCATAGGTCGCGTCGTTGTAGGTCGGGTTGCCATTCCCGGCGTTGTAGTCGCCAGGGTGGGCCAGGCCCAGGGTGTGGCCGATTTCGTGGGTCAGGGTTTGCCGGCCGTAGTTGTTCAGGTCCGGGGTCTTGTTTGGCGTGTAGCTGTTGTTGGTCAGGTACCACGACGTGCCGTCGTAGCCTGCGCCGGTGCCGGGCAGGTAGGCGAAGGCGGCCGCGCCGTCCTGGCCGCTGCTGTAGTTGCCAAAGGTCATGTGGCCGTCACCGCCGGTGGCTTTCTCGGTGAAGGTGACGTTGGCCACGTCCGCCCAGGATTGCATGGCCAGTACGGCCTGTGCTTTTTGCTGTGCGTTGAACTGGCTGAACCCTGCGATGCCATGTTTGTTCATGGTGCTCGAAGAGGCCGACGTCAGGAAGGTGTAGGTCAGGTCGATCTTGCCGTTGCCGTCAAAGTCCCGGTACGCGGCGCCGTCACGCAGCAGCTGGGTGGCCGCCTGGTCAACGGTATAGGAGGGTTTGCCATTGATCGTGAGGTTGCCGCCACGGTCATACAGATGGCTGAAGCTATCGATTTGCGAGTAAGCGGTGCTGGCTTGCGCCGCCGACACGATAGCCTTGTCTTTTACTTTTGACATAAACGTACTTCCTTGTTTGCAAGTGCATCAGTCTTTGATCGATAGGAACCCCGCGGGCGAGATCGTCCTATCACTCGCCTCTTTTGAAGGCGTAAGAAAACTGACACAACTTGAAATCTTTCGTCTACATCTTTTCCAGCACTAAAAACCGCCGAACCTACAACTAGGGGAAGTTACAGGCCGTGTTTGTTGGGCAGCGTGGCGTTTGTCCGACAAAAAACAACGCCCAGTTATTTAAATATTAAATAGCACTAACGCCGATCAAGTTGACCGGCGCTGTTAGTTATTGGATCCATTATATTGCCAGGGTGTCATTGGCAACATTAAACAGCCACTACTTGTATTAATAACTTCAAGTGGCCCCTATTACCGGGACACACTCCAACCCGTCTTGCTAAGTGCCGACAGTAACGCGTCACCCTTGAGGCCAGGCACTAGGACGCCGTGATCGGTGAGCATGTCCTCCCCGGCCAGGATTGCATTGATAATGGCTTCCTCCACCACCTCCGCCGCAGCGCTGAACAACGGCGAGATATGGTCGTTGTTGACCATCTGCAACGCTGTGCTGAAGGGCAGCTGCCTGCGCCCGTAGTCCGCCGGCGGCAAATTCTGGTTGCCCGTGGCAAACGCCAGGAACAGGTCGCCGCTGGAGTCCTCAGTGCCGCCACCGGTCCGGGCGATGCCGATCGATGCGCGTTGCGCCAGGCGTTGGCATTGGTGCGGCAACAACGGCGCATCGGTGGCCAGGATCACCACGATCGAGCCCATGCCCGGTGTGCCTTGCTCGGCAAATGGCGAGGGAATCTCCATCAGCCGGCGCCCCACCGGGTAGCCATCCACCCGCAGTTCCTGGCGCTTGCCATGGTTGGCTTGCACCAGCACGCCGACGGTCCAGCCGCCCTGCTCCGCCGGCAAGCGCCGCGAGGCCGTGCCGATGCCGCCCTTGAACTCATGGCAGATCATGCCGGTGCCGCCACCGACCGCGCCTTCCTGCACGGGTCCCGTATCGGCGTTGTGCACCGCTTCACGCACGTGCTCGGGGCCGACGTGCTGGCCCCAGATATCGTTGAGCAGGCCGTCATAGGTTTCCATCACCACCGGCATGCACCAGTACACCGCCGGGTCCGCTAGGCGCTCGCGCTCCAGGGCGATCAGGCTGTCGCGTACCGTGCCGATGCTGTGGGTGTTGGTGATGGCCAGCGGCGTGGTCAACAGCCCCGCTTCGCTGATCCACTCAAGGCCGGTGGCGTCGCCATTACCATTGAGCACGTGATAGCCGGCAAAGCACGGTTGCTGGCGTGCCTCGCCAGCACGCGGTTGGATCACGCTGACGCCAGTACGCACCTGCTTGCCGTCGATAAGCGTCTTGATCGTGCTGTGCCCGACCCGGACACCTGGCACGTCGGTGATGGCGTTCCACTCACCGGGCGTGCCCAGGCCCAACGTAATGCCCAAATGACGTGCGCGCATAACCACTCCTTATAATTTCTGGAAGACCGGACTCAACCGGCCACTGATGCAATACAGGATCACCGACAGTGCCAGCAGGCCGATGATAATCATGATGTCCCGCACCGACGCGGCGGCCACCAGGGTGACCAACAGGTACCCCGCGCCCAGTACTGCGAGCAATGCCGGTAGCGGCCACAGCGGCATGCGATAGGGATGCTCGCGATCACGCAGTAACACCCGGCTCATCAGCGCGCTCAACGCCACCACCAGGTACACCAGCATGATCAGCAGCACGCTGAACGAGGTCAGGTCGGCCAGGTTGGAGCTGAAACTCAGCAGCGCCGAAGGAATCGCCAGGAACAGCGTAGCCAACCACGGCGAATCCCAGCGCGGATGAATACGCGTGAACAGCTTGTTGACGGTCGGCGTCCACAGCGCATCGCGCCCGCTGCTGAACACCACGCGGCCGATCTGGATCACGATGGCGACGATCGCATTGAACACCGACAGGAAAATCCCGGCGCTGACCAGGCGCGACAAGGTTTCATTGCCGTGGCTGGTCAACAGGTAGCCGATAGGGTCCGGGCTGCTGATCATCTCGCTCAGGGACGGCGCGCCGATCAACAGTGCGGTGATTGGCACCAGTTCGATGACCACCACCAGGCCAAGGGACCACAGCACCGCCTTGTGCACGCCTTTGCCGCCGCATTTCATGTCCTCGGCGAGCAACACCGCCGGGCCGTAGCCGTTGTAGGAAAACAGGCCGATGCCCACGGCACCGATCACCAGGGCCCAGGGCGCCAGGTGCAGCACGCCGTTTTCGACGATCTGCGGTTGGAACAGCACGCTGGCCGGTTGCACCGGGTTGCCGAAACCAATCACCACGATCACCAGCAAGGCCGCCACTTCCAGCAACAGGCAGGTGCCGGTGATCCAGGCATTGAGCTTGATGTTGAGGATGCCCAGGGCGTAACTGCACACCACGATCACCAGGGCGACGGTCTGGGAGTCGAATGTCGTGCCGAGGGCATTATTCAGGTAGGTCGCCGCGCCCGTGGCCAGTACCGGCGGGATAAACAGCAACATCACCAGCACGGTGAGAAACGTCGCATAGCCGGCCATGCCACCGAACACACGCTTGGCGTACACGTACTCACCGCCGGCGCTGTTGTGGGCGCGGCCGAGTTCGGCATAGCAAAAGGCAAACATCAGCGCGAGCAAACCGGCCATCACAAACGCGAGGAACACGCCGCTGCCGGCCTGCTGGATGGCGAAAGGCGCAATGACGAATACAGAACTGGCCGGCGTCACCGCCGACACGGTAATGGCGACCACATCGAAGACACTCAAGGTGGGTTTCAGCACGCCGTCGGGCGTGGGGGAAGTGCTCATATCGTTATCCTCTGTCGTTGTTCTTGGTGTGAGGCAGAAACGAAAAATCTGATCATCGCGGGATATGTTTCCCGCTGAATGATGAGGACGATAAACACGACGTTTATGTCAGCCAATTCCCCTATTGGCGTACTCCCCTTGACGCCACCCGGCAAAAGCCGAACCCTTGGCCGATCTTTTGCTGGCGGGAGCCTGTCATATGAGCCTGTTTCGGGAGGTTGGCATGCACGCCGGCCTGGGCCGCACCGTCGCGCACATCGGCACCGAGCGTTTCTGGAAACAGCTTGTCTTGTTGCTGCATCAGTGCCTGCCCTTTGATAACGCCCTGGCGATCTACTACCCGGTGGATGGCCCGCCCCAGGCCCTCGAAGAATACGACGCCCAACCCAGCAGCAAACCAGCGTCGATGCTGGTGTACCTCAATGGTTTGTATCTGCTCGACCCGTTTTTCCAGGCCTGTCGCGAGGGCTACGCCAGCGGCGTGTACCGCCTGGAGGAAGTGGCGCCGGATCATTTTCGCCAGAGTGAATACTTCCTCAATTACTTCCATGACAACGTGCTGGAAGACGAGGTGCAATTCATTCTGCAATTGCCGGGCGCGGGGACCTTGTCGCTGTCATTGGGCATGCAGCGGCGCTTCAGCTTTGAAGAGACCGGACTGATGACCACCGTGGCCGCCTGGGTGTTACCGCTGATGCAACAGCACTGGCAGCAAAGCACCCAGCGTGCGCCGGCGATGGACAGTCAGATCAGGGATGCGTTGAGTCAGTTCGGCTGCGGCGTGCTCTCGGACCGCGAACTGGAAATCGCCCGCCTGGTACTGCGCGGGTTCTCCTCCAAGGCCATGGCCGAACGCCTGAACATCTCGCCGGACACGGTGAAGGTGCACCGTCGGCATTTGTACGCGAAGCTGGATATCTCGTCACAGCCGGAGCTGTTTTCGTTGTTTATCCAGTCGTTGGGGCATGACCTGGAAAACCCATGAGCCCGAGGTTGTACTCGGTTTAAATGTGGGAGCGGGCTTGCCCGCGAATGCAGTACACCAGTCGCCAGATTTATTGACCGACACTCCGTATTCGCGGGCAAGCCCGCTCCCACAGGGGGGCGGGCGTCGCACTTACTTACCGGTGCGAATGGTGTTCCACACTCGCGTACGCACCCGGTCGATATTCAACGGCATCGCTTCCAACGCGAACAATTTGCCCATCATTTCCGGGCTCGGATAGACCTTGGTGTCAGACTTGATGGCCGGGTCCACCAGGCTGTCGGCGGCTTGGTTGCCGTTGGCGTAGTGCACGTAGTTGGTGATGCTGGCCATTACTTCCGGGCGCAACAGGTAGTTCATGAATGCGTAGCCGGCTTTTTCGTTGGGTGCATCGGCGGGCATGGCGACCATGTCGAACCAGATCGCAGCGCCTTCCTTGGGAATGTTGTAGCCGATGTTCACGCCGTTCTTGGCTTCCTTGGCACGGCTTTCCGCCTGCAGGATGTCGCCAGAGAAGCCCACCGCTACGCAGATGTCGCCGTTGGCCAGGTCCGCGGTGTATTTCGAGGAGTGAAAGTACGCCACATAAGGTCGCACTTTCATCAGCAGGTCTTCAGCCTTTTTGTAGTCCTCGGGCTTCTTGCTGTGATGTGGCAAACCCAGGTAGTTGAGCGCGGCCGGCAGCAACTCCGGGCCATTATCCAGAATCGCCACCCCGCATTTCTGCAGCTTGGCCATGTTCTCGGGCTTGAAGATCAGGTCCCAGGAATCGACCGGCGCGTTGTCGCCCAGTACCGCCTTGACCTTGTCGATGTTGTAGCCGATGCCGGTACTGCCCCACAGGTACGGAAAGCCATGGGCATTGCCGGGGTCGTTGTTTTCCAGGGCCTTGAGCAGCACCGGGTTGAGGTTTTTCCAGTTGGGCAACTGGCTCTTGTCGAGTTTCTTCAAAGCGCCGCCCTGGATTTGCCGAGCCATGAAATGGTTGGACGGAAACACCACGTCGTAGCCGGATTTACCGGTCATCAACTTGCCGTCGAGGGTTTCATTGCTGTCGTACACGTCGTAGGTGAAACCGATACCGGTTTCTTTCTGGAAGTTCTTGGTGGTGTCCGGCGCAATGTAGTCCGACCAGTTGTAGATTTTCACCGTCTCGGCGGCCTGGCTGATAGAGGCCACCAACATCAAGGGCAACAGGGCAATGGCTTTCATGGTTCGATTTCCTGGCGGTTTTAGGGCTGTTTTTATGGCAGGAGAGCAAAAAGGCAGCTGTAAGTTTTCAGCTGCAAGCCGCAAGTTCTTAGTCTTCAGGCTTGCAGCTAGAAGCTTGCAGCATCAGTACGTAGGTCTTGCGCACGGTCTCCTGGATATCCCAGATACCGGTGCTGTTGGCCGGCAACATCAGTGCGTCGCCGGCTTCTATGTGGACGATTTCGCCGTTGTCCGGGGTGAAGGTGCAGCGGCCCTGGACAAAGTGGCAAAACTCCTGGGATTTGATCTGTCGACGCCAGCGCCCGGGGGTGCACTCCCAGATGCCGGTCTCGACGCCGTCGTTGCGCTCGACGCTCAGGGTCGAGGCCACGGCAATGGGCTCACCCAGCGGCACGGCGACGGGCGACGAGTCCGGCAGGTGGGCGTTCAGCGTGTCTTTGAATTGAGTGATGCTCATGGGTATTCCCGTGTGAGTGAAACGACTTAGTGCATAAAACCTTCCATGAACCCGGCCACGCCGGTCGCCAGCTTGCGGCGCCACGGGGCGGTATTGGGGTTGGCCAACACCTGGTCTTCATGGACAAAACTGCGAATGATCGCGTTGTAGCCGAGCCAGCGGCAGGGTTCGGGCTCCCAGGGCTTGAGTACCTCCAGGCCACGCTCGCGGATGACCCAGGGCTGGTGGGTCAGCGGGGTGTCGTGGCCCAGGATCAGGTCGGCCAGGGTGCGGCCGCCCAGGTTGGTGGCACCGACGCCCTCCCCGCCATACCCGCCAGACAGCGCGATGCCGGTCTTGTGGTCGCAGAGCATGTGCGGGCGGAAATTGCGCGACATGCCCAGGTTGCCACCCCAGGAATGGCTGATCCTTACGTGCTTGAGCTGCGGGAACAGCTCACCGAACAGGTAGCGACGCAGCTCCACCTCACTGTCGGTCAAGTCGAAGTTGTGGCGCAGCTTGCCGGCAAACTGGTAGCCACCGCGGGCACCGAACACCAGGCGGTTGTCCGCCGTGCGCTGGCCGTAGGTGACCTGGCGACTGCTTTCGCCAAAGGCTTGGCCGTGGCTGAGGCCGATCTCATCCCAGGTACTGGCCGGCAATGGCTCCGTGGCGACGATCAGGCTCTGCACCGGCAATTGGTAACGGCCCAGCAGTGGCAACGTGTTCGCGTAGCCCTCCACCGCCGGCACCACCCAGGCTGCGCGCACACTGGCCTTGGCGGTGCGCAGGCTGCCGGATTGCCAGTGGGTAACCGGGCTGTTCTCGTAGATCGTTACACCCATGTTCTCCACCACTCGCGCCAGGCCTCGCACCAGCTTGGCGGGGTTGATGGTCGCGACGTGGGGTGCATAAATGCCGCCATACGGCTTGGCAATGCGGATCTGCTCGGCCAGTTGCTGCGGGCCGAGCCAGCGGTAGTCGGCTTCGGTCAGGCCCTGGGCATAGAGTTTGTCGAGGTAGCGGCGCAGGCTGCCTTCCTGCTCGGGATAGCGTGCGGCGCAGTACAAGGCGCCGCCCTTGCGGTAGTCACAGTCGATGCCTTCACGCGCCAGCACCTGGGCCACTTCGTCAGGGATGGCGTGCAACAGGTCAAACGAGGCGCGGCGTTGTTCGGGGTTCAGGCCGGCAAGCAAGCGGTCCTCCCCCAGCAGGTTGCCCATCAGCCAGCCGCCATTGCGACCGGAGGCGCCGAAGCCGGCGGTCTGTGCCTCGATGATGGCGATTTTCAGCTCGGGGGCCTGGCGTTTCAGGTAATACGCGGTCCACAGCCCGGTGTAACCGGCGCCGATGATGGCCACGTTGACATCCAAGTCATGCGCCAGCGCCGGCCGCGCTTGCAGCGGGTCGTCCAGCTGGTCCATCCATAAACTGATCGTGCGCCATGCCGGCATGCCAGGTTCCCCCACCTCGTTTCGATAGGGTCGATCCTAGAGCGGGCTGTCAGGGGCTGTCTTGCGCGCGTGCACGCAGGGAAATTTGTTTGACGTAGGCCTTGGGCGACTGGCCCGTGTGCTGGCGAAACGCACTGTAGAACGCCGACAGCGAATTGAAGCCTGCGGCAAACGCCAGGTCGTCGATTTTTATCGGGAGGACGGCCTTGTCCAGCGCGGCCAGCAGATGCTGGAGCCTTGCCTGGTTGACATAGCGATAGAAACTTTGGCCCAGCACTTGGTTGAGCAGGTAGGAAATCTGGTTGCGGCTATAGCCACACTCCTTGGCAACCCGCTGCAGGTCCAGCTCTGGGTCCAGGTAGGGTTGCTTGCATTCGAAATACTGCTGCAGGTCATTGGCCATGTGCCCCAATTGCTGGGGCGACAGCCCCAGGCGGCTGACCGAGGGCCGCGCGGCCTGGGCCGGCTGTTCATGCACCAGGGAGGCGTACTCGTTGACCCGCCAGATCAACCCGTCGCGCACCGTGATGGCCTCGCTGGTGCGGAACGACACCAAGCCCTGCCCGCCGCGCAAGGTAATGCGGTACTGGATGAACGCAGTGTCGCCATCGGCGCGGATGCGATCGGTGTGCTCGATCGCCTCGTCGGCCTCGCGTGGCATGCTGGCTTGCAGGTAGTCGCGCAAGTCGGCGAAACCGACGACACGGTTCTGGAAGAAGTCGTGGTACTGGATATCCGGGTGGTAGTAGGACATCACGCCCTCCAGGTCCCGGTGGCGCCAACACAGGTGATGGCGCAGCACCAGCTCGCGAGTGGCGTGGGAGTGCTGGGAGTCATCGTCCAGGGCGATGTCGGGCATGGGCGGCTCTATGGCGGGTAAACCGTGGAGATTGCCGAATTTTGCCAAGGCCATCAATGGCCAATTGGAACTTCTGATTAGTGGCCTTTTGCCCAATTTCAAGTAGGACATGATCCACATCAAACTTATCGAAAACAACCGCCGAACGGAGGCAAAAAACTCACCTTGCGGCTGCGCACGGATGCTATTTTTAAGCCCTTCGATGCCAAGACCAGTGAAGGTCATGGCCCCCTGCCGCGAGCTAAAGGAAGCGCTCAATGAACAAGGTGGGCAATATGAACAAAGTGACGTTCCCCAACGCCTGCCAGCTGATGCGCTGGCATTTTCATCCGATGGGCTTCGAGGGCAGCATGGATGCGCCCGGCAGCATGATCGTCCGCCTGTTCGACCGTGCCAGCGGTGAAACCCTGATCGCCATCGCCGGCATCCCCTGCGCCACCGTGATGAACGCCGCCGATGTAGAGCGGATTATCGAGGCGGTGGAGGATGAATTGGAGTCGTTTGTGCCGCCGCAGTCCCTGCGGGCCTGAGCCGACCTCCGTAGGCGCTGGCTTCGGAGGAGCACCACGTCTTTCCAGGACCTCATGGCCGGCAAGTCGGCTCCTACACTGGGGTTCGTTGGTCGTCGAAGAAGGCTTTCCTGCCATCCACCCGCTCTGACGCTTTCGGCACATTCACCGCCTGGCCTTCGGGCTTTTCCACGTACCAATAGCAATGGCTCACCGCCCGAGTAATGCCCACGTAGGCCAGGCGCAACACTTCGTCCTTTTGCGCAGTGTCGTACGGCTCGCTGTCACCGTCCTTGCCCAGGCCGGCCATGCGGTACACCTGGTTCTTGTACGGTGAGCTGGTCACGTGCTGGCAATCCCCAAGCAGAAATACTGCGTCCGCCTGCAGCCCCTTGGCACTGTGATAGGTCAGTTGCTTTAGCCTGCGTGCCTGGGGTGGCAAGCTAGAATCCACATTAACTACAGACTGAATATGCTCTTGAATCAGTAACTTATCGCTACTTTTTCGATAAAGCATTAACACTGATTCGCCGCGCTGGTAGTGCGCCTGCAACTGCCGCCCCAATGCGGCATCATCGCGCTCCAGCACCTTGACGGGCACCAAATCCTTGGGCGCCCCGCTGGCCTTGGCCTTCTTGCCGGGGATGGCGGGTGCCGCCCGCACAATGTGCTCGGCGGCGTCGATGATGTGTTGATGGCTGCGGTAGTTCTCCCCAAGCATCACGCGAGTGGTGGCGGGTGACGGGAATTCCTGGTTGAACGCCATGAAGTACTTGGGCGAACTCCCGCGCCAGCCGTAGATCGACTGCCAGTCATCCCCCACGCACAACAGCGACGAGCGCTGGGCACCGCGCCCGACGTGCATGGCCGGGCCGCGACTGCGGATCTCGCGCAGGCTGGCGCGGATCCACGAGACAATCTGCGGCGAGACGTCCTGGAACTCGTCGATCATCAAATGCGACAGCGGCCGCAACAGCGGATCACTGAGCAGCTTGAGGTTTTCCGGGGTGTTTTCGCCGAACAGCGAAAACATGCGGTTGTAGGTCATGATCGGTGGCGACTGGTCCAACAGGTGATCTTCCAGGGCCTTCCAGAAGATGCCCAGCGCTTCGAAGAAGAACCGGTCCGGGTCGTCCTTGGCAAAACTCATCTGCCCAACCGCAGTGGGCACGTCCAGCCCCAGGTTTTCGATAAACCCGGCCGCCATCACAAAGCTGTCCAGCAACGGCGCAGAGGCGAGTTCGCCCTTAACCTTGTAATCAAAGCCTGGCCCGGCGCTGGCATCACCGGCCAAACTGCTTAAGAGCCGCTTTGAAGATTCATAACTATCGAGCCATATCAGTGGCTTACGGCAGAAAGCTTGAAACAGGGTGCGCTTTACCGCCCATTCTGCCCGTACGGACAATTTCGAATTTGGCCGGCTGATCTGGGCGTTTTCCCTTGAGTCAAAGCCCAGCACCACCCAGGCGTCCAGCTCCGGTATATAGCCATGGCAGTGAAACTGCGCGCCGTTGATCTCCAGGGTCTGGCGATTGGGCTCGATACCCTTGATCGGCCACGCACCCGCGCGGAACCACAGGTCTTCGATCAGATCGCACAGTTCTTCATCGCGCTTGGCCGCCAGTTCGGTCACGGCCACGCGCTTTTGCACATCGGGATGCTCGCGCTCCAGCTCCTTGAGCTGCAGGCCCTGGCGTGCCAGCGGCGCTATCAGCTCGCGAAAGCGCGCATGCTGGCCGTGCAGACGGTGGTAACAGGCGTTCATCTGCTGGCGTTGGGCGTCGTTGATGCGCAGGTCAAAGGGGTTGCTGTCGACGTCCTCAAAGCCTGCACTGAGGTTTTCGAACGCTTGCAGGCGCTCAAAGCCCGGCAGGCTGCGCACCATCGGCAGGATGCGCGAGTGAAAGGTTCGCACCACGGCCTGCGCTTCTTTCATGCCAAGGGGTTGGCCCCACAGGCTGAGAATTTCCATGAGCTTGTTGATGAAGTCTTTGCGCGACTCACGGGTAAAGGTCACCACCGTCATTGAGCTCAGCTCGAAGCCCAGGTAATGGGTAAGGAGCAAAATACGCAGCACCAGGGAGGTGGATTTGCCCGCACCGGCGCCGGCTATCACTGAGGTCGAAGGCGTATCGCTGAAGATCATCTTCCACTGTGCAGCGCTTGGCTGCGCGTGGGCCGGCAGTAACCGCGCAACGTCAGCCTTGATGCGTTTCTTCAACTCGGCCGTCAGCGGCAGGCGCCAATCATCGAAGAGGCTGTCATCCACACCCGGCGCTCGGTGCTCATCCGGGCGGAAGTCGCGAATCAGCAAGACTTGCCGGCCTTCCTCGATGCCATCGGCCTTGCCCTCGCGGTAGCCGTACTCCACACCTGCCTCATGCCCACTGCGAAAACCGTCGGCCTGCCCGTGCAACCAGGAAAACCGGTGCTGAGCGCGTAAACGGGTCAAGCCATGGCCAAACAGGCGCGCGGCCAGGCGTTTCAATAGCGGCATTTCGGCCAAGGGGCGCAGTTCGGGAGGAAGATCAGGCTTTTGTTGCGACACGCGGACTCCTGCGATGAGCTGGGTTCAGACAAGTGCGCCATGGTCGCCGGAATCGAGGTTGAGTTCCAGCCAATTGCTTTGCTGTCATGCAGTTAGGCGATGAACTGAAAGTCAAAACGCCACCAACTCATCTAATCGACTGATAGGAATCAGGCATATTTCCGGCTTTTTATCGATCATGAGCTGCAGGATCATAGGCGCCATCCACAGGAGACGATCATGCTTGAACTTCGACCTTTCAATTCCCTGGGTGGCGCCCACCATGGCTGGCTTGATGCCCATCACCACTTTTCGTTCGCTGAATACCACGACCCCAAGCGCATGCACTGGGGCAACCTGCGGGTATGGAACGACGACATCATTGCGCCGGGCACCGGCTTCCCACAGCATCCGCACCGCGATATGGAGATCATCACCTACGTGCGCGAAGGGGCGATCAGCCACGCCGACAACCTCGGCAACAGAGGCCGCACCGAAGCCGGTGACGTGCAGGTGATGAGCGCCGGCACCGGGATCGCCCACAGCGAGTACAACCTGGAAGAGACGCCAACCAAGATCTTCCAGATCTGGATCATTCCGAATGAAGCCGGTCTGCCGCCTTCGTGGGGCGCCAAGCCGTTTCCCAAGGGGGATCGCGAAGGATTTGTGACGCTGGCCAGTGGCAAGGCCGGGGACAGCGAAAGCCTGCGCATTCGTGCGGATGCACGCCTGGTGGCCGCGAACCTGAAAGCCGGGGAAAGTGCTGAATACCGCCTGGACAGCGGACGCCGTGCGTACCTGGTACCGGCGACGGGCGTGATTGAAGTCAACGGCGTGCGTGCGCAAGCGCGAGACGGTGTCGCCGTAGAGGATGAACAGGTGTTGCGGGTAACCGCGATTGAAGACAGCGAGATTGTCTTGGTTGACCTCGCTTAACTTTGTAGGAGCCCGGCTTGCCGGCGATAGCGATCTTACGAACGCCACCGCCGGCAAGCCGGGCTCCTACAATGGGTTACTGGCTGATAGCGCCGTCTACCAGCACCTGCGCCTCTTCCACCAATTGCTTGAGGTGGTCTTCGCCAATAAAGCTCTCGGCGTAGATCTTGTAGATATCCTCGGTGCCCGATGGCCGTGCAGCGAACCAGCCGTTTTCGGTCATCACCTTCAACCCGCCGATTGCCTGGTTGTTACCCGGCGCATGGCTGAGGATCTGCTGGATGCTTTCCCCGGCCAACTCGGTGGACGTCACCTGATCCGGCGACAGCTTGCCCAGCAAGGCTTTCTGCGCCGGTGTGGCCTTGGCGTCGACACGAATCGCGAACGGTTCGCCCAGGGCGTCAGTCAGGCCACGGTAAATCTGGCTCGGGTCCTGGCCTTTGCGCGAGGTCATTTCTGCAGCCAGCAGTGCCGGGATCAGGCCGTCCTTGTCCGTGCTCCAGACGGTGCCATCCTTGCGCAGGAACGAGGCGCCGGCGCTTTCTTCGCCGCCAAAGCCCAACGAGCCTTCGAAGAGGCCGTCGGCGAACCACTTGAAGCCGACCGGCACTTCGTACAGGCGACGGCCAATGCGCGCCGCGACGCGATCGATCAAGCCGCTGCTGACCACGGTCTTGCCCACGGCAGCATCGGCGCGCCAGTCAGGACGGTTCTGGAACAGATAGTCGATGGACACGGCCAGGTAGTTGTTCGGTGCCAACAGGCCACCGGACGGCGTGACGATGCCGTGGCGGTCGTGGTCCGGGTCGCAGGCGAATGCCACGTCGAAGCGTTCCTTGAGACCGATCAGGCCCTGCATGGCGTAGCTGGAGGACGGGTCCATGCGGATCTGGCCGTCCCAGTCGACGCTCATGAAGCGGAAGGTGGCGTCGACTTCGGTGTTCACCACGTCCAGATTCAGGCGGTAATGCTCGGCGATCGCCGACCAGTAGCGCACCCCTGCTCCGCCCAGCGGGTCTACGCCCAGGCGCAGGTCGGCACTGCGGATGGCGTCCATGTCGATCACATTGACCAGATCAGCCACATAGCTGTTGAGGTAGTCATGGCGATGGGTGGTATCGGCCTTGAGTGCCTGGGCGTGGGTGACGCGCTTGACCCCGGCCAGTTTATTGGCCAGCAGCTCATTGGCCTTGGCTTCGATCCACTTGGTGACGTGGGTGTCGGCCGGGCCGCCATTGGGCGGGTTGTACTTGTAGCCGCCACTCTGCGGCGGGTTGTGCGACGGCGTGATGACAATGCCGTCGGCCAGGCCGCTGGTGCGGCCACGGTTGTAGCAGATGATGGCGTGGGAAATCGCCGGAGTCGGCGTGTATTCATCGCCTTGCGCCAGCATCACGTGCACGCCATTGGCGGCCAGTACTTCCAGGGCGCTGGCGCCGGCAGGTGTCGACAACGCGTGGGTATCCAGGCCGACAAACAGCGGGCCATTGATGCCCTGGGCTTCGCGATACAGGCAGATAGCTTGGCTGATAGCGAGTACATGCCATTCGTTGAAGCTCAGTTCAAACGAGCTGCCACGGTGACCGGAGGTACCGAACGCCACGCGCTGGGTGGAGATTGCTGCATCAGGCTGGCCGGTGTAGTAGGCCGTAACCAGTCGCGGGATATCCACCAGCAACTGGGCTGGCGCCGGCTTGCCCGCAAAAGGACTGATTGTCATGCATAAACCTCGGAAAGAAGGATTCGGGAAAAAAACGGCAGTTTACTGAGAGTTGGACTCCTGCGCGACGGTATCGATCCTACAACAGTGAGAGAAACTTCACGCAATCATCCCATCCGGGCCTGATGCAGCGCCTCGCCGATGGCCGCCAAGGCAGCATCGAGGTCCGGCTGCCCATGAAAGGTCAGGCTCAGGCGAAAATCCTGTTGATGCAGGCCGCTGACGCTGAACAGTTCACCGGGCGCAATCACCACCTGCTGGCCGAGCAGCCGCTGGAATACCTGGCGCATGTCCACCGGGTGCGTTGAGTGCAACCAGAACGTCGCCCCGGCAGCGGGTGCACTGAAGCTCACCTGTCCCTCCAGATACTGGTCCAACCGTTGGCTCATCGCCTGCGCCTGCTCATGTAAGTCTCGGCGCAATGCACGCAGGTGCTGGTCGATTCGCCCGCTTTGATACAGGCGCGCAATCGCGCGCTGGCGGATCGACGACAAACGAAAGGCGCGCAGCAGGAACTGGCGCTGTAATTCACTGCTCATGCGCCGGGACAGCAGATAACCAAAAGGCGCTTCCGAACCCAGGATCTTCTCGAACGAAGAAAACACCATGAGCCGCTCAGGGTTCACCAGCTCCCGCAGTGCTGGCTGTTGATGATTGAATCCCAGTTCGCCAAAGGTGTCGTTCTCCAGCAGCCAGCAACCGTAGTGATCCAGCATTTGTGCAACGGCCAGGCGGTCGTGGTGCGGCATCACACTGCCTGCCGGCAGGCTGACCTTTGATGACAGCAGCACCAGGTGCACCGGCTCGGTGGCTAACACGCGGTCAAGGCTGACCAGGTCCAGGCGACCGTCCGGCATCCAGGGCAATTCGATGATGCGCACCCCCGCATCCTGGAGCAGGCGCAGGACCAGCCAGTCGCAGGGTGATTCGACAATCACCGTGGTCCCCCTCAGGCCCAGTACATCGATGAGAATGTGCAGCACACCGCGCAGGTCGGCACCGATGTACACGTCATCGGCATGCCAACAACGCGTCGGCGACGAGGTATAACGTGCCGCCAGCACCGCGCGCAGCTCCCACACACCGCAAGGCTGGGACCAGGGTTGCAGATGCTGTGGGTACTGGCGCACCAACTCTCGCTCGAGGCGCAACAGGCTGCTGTCCAGCGAAGCCAGCAACGCGGGTTCATCGCCACTGAGCACCACCATGCCCGGCCTGCGCGCTGCGGCGTAGAGCCGGTCGAGCAGATCTCCACCAGCCCACGCCTGTGGGTTTGAAGACAGCGGCCAGGCGTAATAGCCCGACTTGGCCACCGAGTAGACCCGCCCCTCCTTTTCCAGCAGTGAGTATGCGTACTGTACCGTCGAGATCGACACATTCAGGCGCCCCGCCAACTGCCGCAGGGAGGGCAGCTTTACCCGGGCATTGGTGCTTACTTCGTTGATCAGCGTGATCATGTAGCGATAAACCGCCTGGTACGCGAAGTCCGCCTGCCGTTCGCCGCGCAGTGTCATCGCCCGGACAATTGACAGGCCTGCGCGCTGCCGCGAGTCATGGCCCCCGCACTGTGGGTTGTTTGGCCGCTCCCAGCGATCAGCGGCCGCTTGCGGTACAGGTGTTGCACCAGCGGCATCGGCAAGCCGCTGGTATCGATGACCCACTGCTGCAACATCTCGGCGGACGGCTTGCCCTGCAGGACCTTGTGCAGTTCTGGCAGGGCCACGAGCATGCCCGGGTGGCATTGGCGCAGATAGCCTTCCAGCCGCTCACCATGATGGATAAACGGAGAAAACAGCAGGCAGATCAGCTGTGTTTCATCCAGGCCAAAGTAGTGCTGCGCGTAGGTTCTGGATTGGATGCGCCCTTCACTGCTCTGAGCCCGCGCGAGCAACTCTTCGGGCACCTGCACGCTGCGCATGCGTTGGGAAGCCTGATGGACAAAACCTCGCACGCCTTCCTCATAGTCAAGATCGCGCAAGCATTGAGCCTGCAAGCCTCGCAGGTGCGCCATCAACTGTGGGTTGGAGTAGCTCGGATGGCTGAAATGAAAGCCCAATGGGTCGGGCGCATAGGCCATGAACTCGTTGAGCATCGGCGACTGCTGTGTGTCGACATCCGCCAGCAGATCGGCAATGCCGATGTAGGCCAAGTGACGATGGCCGGCCCTGCTGGGGTTGTCACTCGCAACATGATGCTCGCCATACACATCGCGGTAATAGCCAGCGCTCCATTCCTCCATGCGCGCAAACAGGCCCGTGAGCGACACCGGCCAATTGGGTGGGATGGCAAGCCCCGCGCCTTGGGCGGTTTTTTTCAGCCACGCCAGAAACTGACTTTGCTTGCGCAAGGAGTCGCCGTTGACCACGGCATGCACCCCACCATTGCAGGTGGTAACGCGCTGATAGAAATCGCCGAGTGCCAAGTAGGTGTCATTGCACAAAGTTGCGCGGCAATCACCCGAAGTCACGTGGCCGATCATCAGCATGTTGCGCTGGCTGATCTCCCGCCCGACGGCAGAGGCGGGACGCAGGTGGTTGAAGGGCAATACTTCCTGGTTTTCCACCATCAGTAACTCAACCCTGGGATCATCGTGGAGAAACAAGCGGCCATAGCCCAGGTTGAGGCTGTCGAGCCGGCCTTCGGTCATCCCGGCATGGCGCAGCGTCGCGACCCGCAAGTGAAAGGTGCGGGGGGCACGGCCGGCGATGGTCAGTTGCGCGGCACGCAACAACGCCAGGGTGTAGGTGCTCGCTTCACCTCCCCCATGGGCCACCAGCACCTTGTAATCCCCGACCTGTTCCATACCGCCCGCCGCCACAACGATTCGTTGGACCAGCAACTGGAGTGCCGTTCGCTCTGCGCGATTAAAGTAGCCAATCAAACGTTGCAGAACTTGCTGGTAAACATAGTTCATAGCCTGTTCGTGAATAGTGCTCATCGTTCTACTACCTGAGTTTAAATATCCGTTCCAAGCAACTGCTGACAGTACTTGCTCGACCTATTACGCGTGTAAGAAAACTGCACACAGACTTGTGCGCCGATGACTAGACATTAGCACCGCGCAACAAAACAACACCGATGCCGTCGGGAAGCCCCCAAAGCCATGGACGCGCCAGAGCGCCGGATTTACGGGATAAAAATGCATTCAGCCACGACCCTAGGATCTTTCCGACAGGTCCTTGCAGATTCTTAACCCACCATTAAAGGAAATGTCCGACACATAAACCCAGCAACTTTCCCTTTTCCTGGATTGCAGCTTTATACGCCCATTGTTAATTCTCTGAGGCCACAGGGAAGCTGCGCCTTTAGTGTCGGCCCCTCGCGACAGTAGTGCCGGATATTCATTCATTGCTCATTCCTTGAGATGAAGGTGAAGGCGTAATTATCAGTGCTGGGATAATGATTAATAGATACAGAACAACGCCGAAAACCAGTGCAGATGAATGACGGCCGGCACGTAAAAAACCCACACACAAAGACGCCGCGCTGGAATTCAGGGCGGCGTCAGGGAAAAAGGCGAGGTCCAGGGGCTAAGGGGCCAGACAGGCTCCTGATGGGCGGTGCAGGATCAGCCCTGCCAAATGGCGCATTTGCCTCATGCGCCATCGTCGTTTGCGAATCTTCCTACGGCTTAAACAGCTTCAACCTGCAACGCAACCCGCTCGCGGCAAGGGCATTCATCCATATAACGGTGTGCTTCCACAAACTGACTGAACGGAAACACCGTGGTTTTAAGCGGTACCAGCACACGGTCGGCGGTCAATTGGTTGATATCCCGCAGGGCCCGCTGCAAGGCCACCTGGTCCTGGATAATGCCCAGCTCAGGCTTGCCAGTGAAGTTGCCGATGCAATGCACAAAGAACTGAATGTTCTTTTGAAACGCTGCACACGCCGGGAATGGCGTCTGGTTACCGCCCTGCAAGCCATACAGCACCAGGCTGCCACGCGGTGCCAGCACATCGCCGAGCAGCGACATCTGCGGGCCGCCCAGGCCGTCGAACACCACGTCGACGCCACGGTTATCAGTGAACTTGTTGATTTGCATCAGCAGGTCCTGCTCTTCGGTGACGATGACCTTCTCTGCCCCGAGGGACAGTAGGTACTCGCGCTCTTCGCTGTCCTTGGTGGCGGCAATCACCCGTACGCCCAGGGCCTTGCCCAGCTGTACGAAAGATGGGCCGGCGCAGTGGCTGGCGTCAGTCACCAGTGCAAACTGCCCAGGCTTGACCCGCGCCAGATCCACATAGGCAAAGTAGGCAATCAGCAGCGGCGTGTAGTGCACGCTGGCTTCAATCGGGCTCAGGACATCCGGATAGCGGGTCAGGGCCGAACGGGGCAGGACGATCTGTTCGCCATACACCGGGTAATCATTGGGGCTTTCGGCCGGAAAACTGGCCACTTTATCGCCCGCTGCCAAGTCATCCACGCCGTCGCCGACGGCGACCACAACCCCGGCCATCTCATGGCCCAGGCCGGATGGCAAGCGTGCATGGGAAGACGCCAGGTTCTGGCGCCACAGAATGTCATACCAGCTGATGCCAATCGCTTCGACACGCACCTGCACTTCGCCCGGTGCGGGCTGCGCGGCTGCATGCTCTTCGCATTTGAGCACCTCGGCCGGACCAAACTTGTGAAAACGGATCGTGCGGGACATCGCAAACCTCGTCAAAGTAACCTCTAATGCCATGAACTCTATCTGGGCTTTCCGGGTAAGACCACCGGTCGCCATTAATAGTCGACATGCCTGTCATTGATTCCGCAACTGAGGAATAGACCCCAGAGCTTGTAAGAAAACTCAATTTTCCTGTGCAGAGTAACAGCCTTTACCCGTAAGATTCATGCCGGTCATTCTTCTTATATGGCTGCTCTCGTCAAGTTTGCTGACTCTTCCAGGACACAAGATGAACCGTAACGACCTGCGTCGTGTCGACCTTAACCTCTTGATCGTATTCGAAACCTTGATGCATGAGCGCAGCGTGACCCGCGCAGCCGAGAAACTGTTCCTCGGCCAGCCGGCCATCAGCGCGGCGTTGTCACGCCTGCGCGGGTTGTTTGACGACCCCCTGTTCGTGCGCACCGGCCGCAGCATGGAACCGTCGGCCCGAGCGGTCGAAATCTTCGCCCTGCTCTCCCCGGCCCTGGACTCGATTTCCACCGCCGTCAGCCGCGCCGCCGAGTTCGACCCGGCCACCAGCACTGCCGTGTTCCGCATCGGCCTGTCCGACGACGTCGAATTCGCCCTGCTGCCGCAACTGCTCAAACGCCTGCGCGCCGAGGCCCCCGGCATCGTCCTGGTAGTACGCCGCGTCAACTACATCCTGATGCCCGGCCTGCTGGCCTCCGGCGAGATCTCCATCGGCGTCAGCTACACCGCCGACCTCCCGGCCAACGCCAAGCGCAAAGTACTGCGCCGCAGCCTGCCGAAACTGCTGCGCGCCGACAGCGTACCGGGCTCCCTGAGCCTCGACGACTTCTGCGCCCGCCCCCACGCCCTGGTGTCCTTCGCAGGCGACCTGAGCGGCTTCATCGATGAAGAACTGGAAAAACTCGACCGCAAACGCCACGTGGTACTGGCCGTGCCGCAATTCAACGGCCTCGGCACATTGCTCGCGGGAACGGATATCTTGGCGACCGTGCCGGACTATGCGGCCGAGGCCTTGACCTCGGCGGGCGGCTTACGCGCGGAAGACCCGCCGCTGCCGGTGCGCAGCTTTGAACTGCACATGGCGTGGCGTGGTTCGCAGGATAATGATCCGGGGGAGCGGTGGTTGCGATCGCGGATTCAGATGTTCTTTGGCGATCCTGAGAGTCTTTAGTAAAGGAAATGCGTCCCTATTCTCAAAACGTCCTCCCTTAGACTGAGTCGCCATCGCCCGCAAAAATCACATTAACGCAGCGCATGTCCACGCTAAAAGGAATAACGCACAGCATTGATCCACCGGCTTTGTTCGTCAAAATAACCGAAGCTACGCTGACTGCCCTCGAATATGTCCACACCCGTACGTAGCTGCCAGTGGGCATCAATGTCGTACCGCATTTCCAAAGAAGCATATTGCGCATCCAGGCGCAGGTCCTGCGCAACGTAAGCGGTGAGGTAAAGCCGGCCCTGCCACAGCTCGCGACGTACCGCCAAGCTGATCATTTGCGTGCGATCCTGATCGACGGCGCGCGCCACGGCCTCCTTCCAGACGTCGTAGTACTGCATGCCGAAGAACCAGTCCCCACTCAAGTAATCCATACCCAGCAGCAATTGCTTCTGACGGTTCTTCTCCAGCTCAACGATGCCGGTTTGTGCCTGGGAGTAACGATAGGCGTCAGGTACGAAGGCCGCTTCACCCTTGAATACCACCGGCCCTATCGGCATCGCGAATGAGCCGCCAAGCAGTGTGCGACGCTTCAGTGCTTCTCGATAACTCAGACCAGCGGGTGTCAGCCGGGCGGAGGAGGTCTCTTCAGTCTGCCAGCCGTGCCAGCCATTCAGGGAGTAGTCCACCCCATGGGCGTTGCCGCTCCAACGCAAGGCGGGTGTCCAGTCGGAAGGTTTACGCCAATCCGGACCATCCGCTTCGGTCTGAGGGATATTGCCCAAATAATCGCTGACCCTGGTTTCAGCATAACGGGCACCGCTATCGGGAAGGAGGTCCTTACGCGTCTGGGGGATCAACAGCAGCTGTAAGGATTGATCCTGGAATACCGAGCATTCACTGTTGAGCATGGCCAATGGGCGTCGTTGCTGGACATAGTCGCCGAAATAGCCTTCGCGACGGTCAAACGCATGGATCACGTCCAGGACCCTGAGCCGGTCAGCGCTGCCCCAGACGACTTGTTGTATCCCCAGCGTGGAGGTACATCGTTCGCCTTGGTATTCAGCGAAGAGTTCACGGGGTTCGACTTCGTGATAGTCGCCGTCCAGTTTATTTTCCTGCAAAGCCCTGACTTGCAACTTGTAGCGCCAGCCCGATGCATCCTGCCAACTCCCCCCCAACAATGCGGAGTACTCGTTGAGCCCCCACTCGCCTTCGCGGGTCAACGCTTGTCGGGTTTCCAGACGACCGTTGAAATCAAGTGCGTCGAGAGCGTCGCCGTAACAGACATTACTCAGTATCGCTAATGCAAGGCCGACCTTCACTGCCGGTACCTTCATAGGCTCACCTGTGAGGCAAGCAAAGGGTCAATCTCGCGCTCTTCACCGGGCTGGATGCAATCCTGAAGACCTGCATCAATCGTTGCCCAATCGCTTGAGTAATTCATTTTTCTGATAGGTAAACGTGTTCTTTCCCACGCGTGCATCGCCCTCTCCAGTCGATAGTCCACCCAACGGCAACAGAATTCATCCAGCGGTTGCGACGAGAGCATCAACCAGGCAGCACACTCCCCCAACCTGAGCGAACCCGCAGATAAACGCGAGGCGGACACCTCATCGGCGGTCCACTCCAGGATTCGTGCTCGGGTAATTTCGCCATGGGCAGTCTGGTCAAGGTAGGCGATGACCGTGCTGGGTTGTTCCAGCACGCGCTGACCGATGAATGCCGCCAGCGTTTCCGAAGGCCCTTCGAATAAACGCGTAATACGAGCGTCGCGCCAGAGTTGTCCAATGGGATTGTTATCGCAGTAGCCGCGAGCCCCTAGCATCTGCAGCGCGCTATCACTGACCTCCCCGAGCACCTCGCTGGCCAACCACTTCGTCGCTGCCAGGACCTCGGGGGGAGCGTCAGGTAAGCCCTGATCCAGTCGTAGCGCCAGGTCATCGACCCAATTACCAATTGCAGTCGCTGCACAGAGCGCGTCATCAACCACGCGTTGTGTATGCTCATGATCCCAAAGAGGGTGGCCGCCCAGGTTACGTCGGGTGCTATAGCGGATCATCAACTGAACACACCGCCATAACCCACCGACACAGGTAGCGGCAATACCCAGCCGGCCGAACGCCATCGTGTCGCTGGCCACAGCCAGGCCTGCATAGGCACTTCCCAGGACTCGGTCCTGGTTGACCAGCGCAGCTTCAAAATGCAGTTGGTTCTGCACCATGCCTTTGAGGCCAAGCGTCATCGCTTCGCTACCCTGGCGCATACCTTGTTGCTCTGCATCTACACAGAGCCCCAAATAGCCGAGCTCACGCCCTTGGTCATCAATATGCCGGGCGAATACCGAAATGACGCCCGCCCATGCAGCCGAACCTGACCAGGACTTAGTCCCATCAAGCCTGAACACATTGCCTTCACGTCGCGCGCAGGCCGCCATGCCCAACGGGTTGGAGCCCGCCGCCCGCTCAGTCAACGCAAACGCGGCGAGCATTCGACCATTCGCCAGTTGCGGCAGGTACCGCTCTTTGATAGCTGGCGCCGCGAAGCGTTGAATAGGACGGATACCCAACCCGTTGTTGAGACCGATAAAAAAAGCCAAGGTCAGATCAATGGCGCCCAATTGACGCTGTACTCGCAGCAATTCGAAGTTGGACAAGCACAACCGGCCGCCATAGTCGGTGGGCACCTGCATTCCCAGTAAACCCCGGTTCCCGACTGCCAGCACCAAGTGCGGCGGCAGGCAACGGCGCTCATCCATGAGGCGAAAGTCCAGGCGTTTCGCCCAGTCCTGCAACCATGCATTCAACTCAGTCACAGCAGGCGTGTCCTGCCGTGCTTGAGGATCAAACATCATCCATGCATTCAACGATTAATCTCCTATCGACTCGTCAACCAGCTTGCAGCCTCATGGACCATATGCTCCAGTGATTGTGCCGGTGCGAATCCTAATTGCCGACGAGCCTTGTCACTTCGGTAATGAACCTGCCTGCCCAGCAACGCAACGACATCGGCCGAGAGCCTGAGGGGTATTCTCGTGAGCAATACGTCCAACGGCCGCAAAAGGGCGACGATCCATCCCAATGTGCAAGGCTGCCAACGCGGTGCTTCGACGGCCATCGCAGCGGCCATGCAGGTGAACAATTCGAGATAGCTGACGTTATGAGCGTTCAAGATATATCGCTCCCCGCTCTTGCCTTTGGCCATGACGGCCAGCAGCCCCCTCACCAGATCTTGCGCGCCGATGACCGCAATGCCGCCGGGTGGGATAAACGGCAGGCGTCGAAGCTGCAGATCAAGCATGACCTTGCCCCATCCATGCAGCACATCGCAGTTGGAGGCGATGACCGCAGAGGGACACGCAATGACAATATCCATGCCCGACGCACAGAAAACACGAACCTGATCTTCTGCATCACGCTTGCTGTGCATATAGGCCAGCCGAAATGCATCGCCGTTATAGATCATTGACTCGTCCGCTTCCTCGGCCGGATAGCCAACGGCAGCGATGGACGATACGTGCAAGATGCGCTCGACCCCCGCGTCGCGAGCGGCCCGCAGCAAATTCACCGTTCCCTGCACGTTGACCGCAAACATACGCTTGCGCTCGCACTCGTAAGGCAGCGCCAAACCGGCGGCATGGTAGATCTGTGTGACGCCTTCAAGCGCGGACCCGAGGCTGGCGGGATCCAGAAGATCGCCTTCGCGCCAGACCAAACCTTCGCGCAGGCTCTGCAACGCCACGGCTGGATCGTTCGGTAAGACCAGCACTGCCACGTGCTCACCCTGTTCCAGCAGCTCCCGCACGATATGACTGCCCAGGCATCCACTGGCGCCGGTGACCAAAATCATTGAGCGCCCTGCGCAGCCAGAGCCAAGGAAACATTAAGGCCACCAAACGCGAAGGAGTTTTTCAGCCACGCTTTCACATTGGCCTCGCGCGCCCCCCCAGTCACATAGTCCAAGTCGCAGTCGGCATCCTGCCCCAGGTAATTAAGGGTTCCGGGAATCTGATTGTGTATCGAGCTCATAAGCCCCCCAATCAACTCGACCACGCCCGCAGCGCCCATCAGATGACCTATCGAGGACTTGACGGATGACACACCCAGCGAAGGCGCATGAGCGCCGAATACTTGTTTGATAGCCGCCGTCTCGCACCGGTCATTGAGTAAAGTGCCGGTGCCATGGGCGTTGATGTAACTGAATGCCTCGACGGGCAAGCAGCTGTCGGCAATGGCCTGGCGCATGGCCTGAGCAGGGCCTTCCACGGATGGCTTGAGTAAGTCGCCAGCGTCACTGTTGACCCCATACCCCAATACGTGAGCCAGTATCGGTGCGCCGCGCGCTCGGGCATGCGCCAGGGTCTCCAGAACCAATACCCCGCCCCCCTCGCCCAGCACCATGCCACGCCGGCCAACGGAAAATGGCCGGCAGGTATCGGGGGCCATGGCTCGCAACGCCTCCCACGCTTTCCAGACCAGTGCGTTAAGACATGCGTCAGTACCACCTGCCATCACCAGGTCTGCATCACCGCATCGCAACAACCGATAAGCCTCGCCAATCGCCTGTGTGGAAGAGGCACACGCGGTGCTGACGGTGAGCGCCGGGCCCTTGAAACCGTATTTTAAGCTTATGTGACTGGCTGCGGCATTCGCCATGACCCGGGGCACCGTCCACGGCGCGAGTGTAGCGCTGCCGGCCTGATAGAGATCCAGATAGGCGCTGTGCAGCGACTCGCTGCCACCCAAGGCGGTGCCCATGTAGACCGCGCACCTGTAGGGGTCAACCGTGGCCGGGTTGAGACCGGCCATGGCCAGCGCCTCTGCCGCCGACAGCAGTGCAAACTGACTCGCGCGGTCTAACAGTAACAACTCATTGGCCGTGAACAGGCCATCAAGTGCATCATCCGGCAATGCCCCCGCGTTACATGTTCCGCCGACAACGTCGATCAAACGAGGCACTGGTGCGATCGCACATTGTCCTGTGGCCAACCCCTCCCAAAGACGCGCTCGACCCACACCAAACGGTGACACACACCCCGCTCCGGTGATGACAACTGTGTTCATGAAACCGCTCACTTGGAGGCCAGCCGTTCAGCAAGTATTTCCACCAGGCGAGACACGGAGCTGATATCGGTATGGCTGTACGCTGATAAATTGACAGCGAATCGCTTTTCAATTGCGTAGGTGAGCTTCAGCACGTCCAGCGAGTCGAGCCCCAGCTCTTCGATGCTCAGTTGCGTATCCAGCTCAGTGATATCCAGTTCCAGCGTGCTGGCGAGCAACTCTAGCACCAGGGTTTGCAGCGATTCAGTCGACATACAGGACTCTCGGGATCAGTGTTCAGTGCGCAAGGCACGTTGAGTGAATTCAGCATCCGAGATGCCAGGGTTGATGCTCACTTTCTCGACAATCATCCGCGTGCTCTTATTGGCTGCTAGATTGTGCATGGTCTGGGCCGTAGGCCTGCTGAATCCGTCAACAACTTGCAAGCCGTCGCTTTTAAGCTGTTTGACCAGCACCCCCTGGCGGTTAAAGTAATCAACCTGCACCGGGTAACGGCTCTGCTCTTCGAGGTAATAGACCTTGCGTGAATAGCCGGAAATATCTGCCTCTTCGCTACGCGCCTTCGCTTCAATCTGCCTGCATGCCGGCCAACTGAGGCAGGGCTGGGAGGTCGCGAGGCTGGTGAACGTGTAGTTCAGCAGCTTGTAGTCCTCAAAGTCTTCATAGGTGAAGTCTGTCCCCATGAACCAATTCTGCTTTTGAGAACCGGCCAGTCGTCTCAAGCTTTTGGTCGAAGGGGTATAAGACCAGATGTCGTTCGCGGCTTTTCCACTGTCCTCAATTAACAGCGCAACATTCTTGACGGCCGCGGGCGCGGTGAACCGTACCAAGGTGCCCATGCGGTCGCTCATACGCTTGTCCAAGCGACTCAGTTGGCGTGTAAAGGTCAGCCGCTCGCCCTCAAACAGCTCCATGCGATAGTCGACTTTTTCGTCCTGTGCCTTCATACGGCGATCAGAATCCTGCATGACCGCCAGCGCATCGTCGGCGAAGGCGGGCCATGTGCAAAGCATTAAAAGAGGCAAGGCAGTTAGCAGTTTGCTGTTCATCCAAAATTCCTGAGTTTGAGCGTGTCTACCGCGGGAATACGCAATACATGACGAATGGCAGGCATTGCTGCGAATGGAATAATCACCAAGGCGGGCAGGATGACTCTCCAGAAATCACTGAAGGCGGGGTCGGTGTTAATCTTGAACCAGACGTCCGTCAGGCGGTGATTGAGGACGCCTCCGAGACCATAGCCCAGCGGGATGGACACCACGCCAGCAAGCAGCGCAACGCTGAAGGTTTCGCAAAGCATGATGAGCGACACACTTCGGTCGCTGAAACCGAGAATTCTCAACACGCCATATTCGCCGCGACGCCCCACGATGCTGAAGTTCATGCTGGTCACCGCAAACAGCAGTGCAATCGCAATACTCATCAACGCAGAGATGTGAATGATCACCCAGATATGCGAACTGATCTCCAAGATGGAGGCGACTATGTTCTGCTTGGACGTAACCCGTACCACGCCTGCCAACTCATAGATTCTCGCATCGTCCAGGCCACTGCTCCCCGCATCCACCAGGTAAGCGCCGGTAAACTGCTCATCCAGTGACAGCATTTGCTGAGCGAAGCGGCGCGTCGTAATCACTTCACCCGGCAGCGCCCCGGAAAACACCCCGACGACCTTGGCCGGATAGACGTTCCCTCGCACTTTTAGATTCAAACGGTCACCTGGGTGGACGTCATGGGCGATGGCGATGCGGCGTTCAATAACCAGCGCGTCAAGATCGCCGTCCAACAACATCCGGCCTTCCATCAGGTTTACGTGACGCACGCTGTCTGCCGGCTCGATACCCAGGAGACTGGCGTTATCCAGCTGCCCTCCGCCCAGAACCTGCGCCCCGCCCTTGACGAACGTCGACCAGCGACTGCCTGACGCCAGGCCTTCGAGACGTCCGATATCTTCGTCCCACCAGGGCGCATCCAGATCGACCACGCGACTCCAGTTGTCGCGCTCCACGTTGCTGATCGCGGTTCGCTCCATGGACGTCAGGGAAATATAGAAGGCAATGGTGATTGCGATACTCGCCGACATTGCCAGCACCGTGACCAGGCTGATGCGCCAGCTGCGCAGCAAGTTGCGCAACGAATAACGAAACCAGAACGGTCCTCCGATATGACGCAGGCAGGCGACCATACGCAGCGCAAACGCTTGCTCCTGACCTGCGCCAACGTCACGCAGGGCGTCCATCGGCGTGATGCGAATGATCGAGCGCATCGGCAAGTACATGCCCAGGGCGACGGTGCAGCACAGCAATAATCCGGCTCGCCATAGATAAGCTGGCTTGAACATCAACTGTGGCTCGGGCATGCCGATGGCGCGTGCATAGTTCCAGCCGAATGCATACATATCAAACAGCGCCAGGCCGCAACCCAGCACCAAAGCGAGCACAATCAGCATCAGCGCAGGCAGGCTGTAAGCGCAAACGACCTGTCGACGCGTATAGCCCAGCGTGAGAAACATCGCGATCAACGGGCGTTCTTCCTTGGCCCATTGGAACATGAGGAAAAACACCACCAAGGTCGATGACAGCGCAAAAATCAGCACAACCGTCGGCAGGAAAACCTTGAAGGTATTGAGGTCCAACTCGAGGAACTTTTGGCTGAACTGCTCCTGGCGCGGCAGCACGTAATCGACGGCCAGACGCGACTGCGCTCGCGCGGTAATGCGCTGCTTGACGTCATTCATCGACGCATGCGGCGACACGCTGAACAATAAGCTGTTGCTGGCTGAAAAACCCAACTGCTGGCGCATGAGGCCCTGGTCAGCAAACAACACACACAGCGAGCCATTGCTGGGCACGTACACACTGGGGTTCAGCGGCGCGACCAGATACTCTGGGCTTTCAACGATGCCGATAACCTCCACCGGATACCTGGCAGCGCCGGCAATAAAATCAAAACGGTCGCCCACGCCCTTCGCATGGAATTTCGCACAGTTACGCTCAAGGGCAATCCCTGCAACGTCCGCTGCATTAGGCAGGCGACCTTGCAAGACCTTCAGTCGATTGACCGCCGAGAAATCCGCGGCTTCGGCACTCACCATCAATCCTGCGACCGGCTGACTACCGCCCAAAGGCACCAACCCTGGCATCAGTAAGCGGTGATGGGTCGCGGTTACGCCAGCAATGTCATCGAATGCCGGGAGGTTGATCAGATCGTCCGGCGCAAAGATGACTTCCAGATCGGCCATCGATGCGTGGGACTGAATGTCCTCAACCGTATCGAACAGACTGTCGATCGCCGAATAGGCACCCACCAGCACACCAAAGGTTGAGGCACAGATCAGTGCGATGGTCAGCAAGCGATAGCGAATGACCAGAACCGAGCGAAGCACATGCCGCATCAGCATGTTCATGGTTCGGCCCTGTGCAGGTTGCCGGAGCGCATCTCGTAGACGTTATCGGCGTGCTGCCCAAGTGCGGGGTTGTGCGTGACGATGACCACCGTGACCTGCTTCTCTTCCTGCATCTGACGCAGCAGTTCAAAAACACGCATGCCTGTCTCTTCGTCAAGACTGCCGGTGGGCTCGTCCGCGAGAATCAACTGAGGTTCCTTGATAAGCGCTCGCGCAATAGCGACCCGCTGTTGCTGACCTCCGGAGAGTTTTGAAGGGAATTTTTCGGCGTGTTCGTGCAGACCAACTTTGCGCAAATATTCCTGCGCGCGCGCATGATCCTGCAAAGTGACTGAGCGGATCGGTTCAAGCCCAGTCAGCACGTTTTCCTTCACCGTCAACGTCGGGATCAAGTTGTGAAACTGGAAGATGAACCCTACCCGCTCCGCCCTGAAACGCGTCAATGCCTTGAAGTCCATGGCGTTCAGGCGTGCGTCTGCGACCTGGACCAGCCCCTCATCCACACGATCCAAACCGCCCAGCACATTGAGCAGCGTGGTTTTGCCCGAGCCTGATACACCTCTGATCACCGTCATGCTGGCGCGAGGTATCGTCAGGTTGATGTCATTGAGCACTAAACTGCGCCCGTCACCGCTGGGGTAGAATTTTTTCAGCCCCACAAGAGAAATCAAGGGATTATCCATTTCGATTACAGCTCCAGTTTAACCCGGGGTTTGGTCTAAATTGAGTCCGAAAACACCGTAGCGCTTGGTCCGACGCATTCCGACATTACGTGCAAGTACGTAGCTGGAAGGATTGCGGTCGTCGATCCACATGGTGTCAACACGTTGAAAGCGCGGTTCGGCGTAACGCACGATCTCATCGCCGATTAACCGGCCTAGACCACTTCCCTGGACGGATGGGTCGGCACCGATAAGTGCGATGACACCACCGGTGACGCCGCGCTTGTAACGATTTAGCTTGAGCAGGTCGAACAGACCGAAATGACCCTTGAGTCGACTCAAGATCTGGTTGAGGTCCGGCAAAATCAGGAAAAATGCTACGGCCCGGCCGTCCAATTCAATAAGCTTGATGCCTTCAAGATCGATAAACGTCTTCACACTATCGATCTGGAATTTGAAACTGGCCTTGGAGATCGGCGCGACCTCATAGTTCTCGGCAAATGCACTGTTGAACAAACAGCGGATTTCCTCCAGATTCGAACGCAAGTCAGTCCGCGTAGCACTGCGCACACTGAACTGGCTACCTGGCAATACTTTTTCACTGCGGCTGGCCTTGCGTCGCGCACGGTACTGCTCCACGTCAACCCCATACGTGCTGAAGGTGAAAGCCAACTCGAAACCCGCCTGCTTGAGAGCGTCGGCGTACCAAAGCGGGTTATAGGTTTGCAGCAGCGTGGGAGGCCGGCCGTCGATGTTCTCGAGTAACAACGCAGCATCCTGTGTCGAGGTATAACTGTAAGGCCCCAGTAACCTTGATTTGCCACGCGCTCTCGCCCATTGACCTACCGCATTGAATAATGCCCTCGTGACGGCGGGGTCTGGCGCGACTTCAAAAAAACCGAAAAAAACGTGCTCATGACCAAAGCGCAGGTTGTATGCCGCGTGAATACATACGCTGACTCGACCTTGGGCCTGACCTTGATCATCCAGCGCCAGAAAATGCTCAATCTGCGCTTCGCGAAAGAAGGGGTTATGTCGTGGTGACAATATCCGTTTCATGTCACTGCGTAAGGGCGCAACCCAGTGCTGGTCGTCGGCGTACAGACGAAAAGGCAGGTCGATAAACTGCCTTAACCGCTTTGCAGTATCCACTGCTTCGACAGCAATCATGAGAGGTCCAAAAGCTGTTGCATGTTGCGGTGACGTGCTTCAAATATCCGGTCCATATAGGCGTCGACAAACAACCACTCAAACAGCGCACCGCCTATGGCGTGATAAGTCACTCGATCGGTATAAAGCGTCCCCCCGGCAGCGGATTCAACGCGATGCTCATGCCGGAACGCACTCAGAGGCCCCTTGATCATTTCATCAATGAAATACTCGTTGTCTTTCACTTCGCGAATGCCAACGGTCCAATTGGCAGGGATAAACCCGAACATCCAATGCCGGAAACGGAATTGACGCCCTTGCTCGATCCGCAGGTCAGCAATATCTATGTTTCCAAGTGGGGTAACGCGCTCCGGGAAGATCTTCGGGAAGTTCACACCTTCCATGCAGAAGTCGAACACCTCGGCACAGCTACGCCCCTTGATGAGGGTGGTTTTTACCAATACGGGCATACTCGGATACTCTCTTAGATGGTTTCGACAGCGGTAGCGGTGCTGAATCGTTCGGCGTATCTGCGCCACTGATCGGGATCGAGGGCTTTATCAAAACTGCGAAATCCAGCCAGCATGAAACCGTGGCGCACGGACAACGATTGAACCAATTCAAGGTCATCATTGCTGAGGTCCAGACCAAGGCTCGTGTGGCAGGAAATACCTTCGAGGGCGAGCATCATGGTTTCGGCCATGCAGGCGTATGCGAGGTCTTGCGGGATACCGTAACGTGAGCCCAAGCGTGCTTCTCCGGGCATTTCGACAATGCCACCGTCAAGCACCAGCACGTCCGGCCGGCGACTGGAGATATCCTGGCTGACATTGGCGGGTCGGGAGATATCACACAGGATGGCCCCTTCGGCGATGTCATCGGCGCTGATAAAACGCTCGGCGCTGTTAGTCGCAATCAGTACCAAGTCAGCGTCGGCCAACGAAAGGTTGATGTCGTTACTCCAGCGCAGCGCGGTACGCTCACCGTTTTCAGTCAACAACAAGGCTGCGAGATCCGCACTATCGTGTTCATTCAAACGCTCAGCGATTCCGGCAAGTACGCTGCCGGGCGCCGGCACGCCCTGCGTGCAGAAGTTCACCAACTGAGTAATGACAGAGGCAAAGCGCGGCGTATTGAACCGTGCACTCATCGGGTTACCCACCAGGGTGACCTGTCCGGCCTGCATCGCAATCAACCGCGCGATGGCCGAGCCTATGCTTCCGGTGGCACCAATAACCGCAACGCGCATGTCCTGCATACGGCGCCCTGTCATTTCAACCGCACGGCACGATGCCTCGACCGCTGTAAGCAGCGTGTAACTGTTACCCGTCGTCAGGGCCACGCCTTTATCCAACAAACGCAAGCCACCACCAGTCACGATTGAGGTATGCCCGCCTAGCCCGACCAACGTTGCACCGCGTTGCTTGGCCATGTCGATGGCCTGGCCGATCAGTTCACAGGACTCCTCAACGGGCATCGCCGCCAACTGCGCCGCGGAGCGTGGCACCATGATCAGATCACCGGTCACTCTGCGACCGGTGGCAGGCGATGTAAGCTCGACCGTAGAGACGAAAAATGGGTCCATCAACGGATTCAAGCGCTCTTCAAGCATGCGCAACGACTGTTGAGAATAATGACTCAGGCTTTCATCGAATTCGGCATAGTTCGAGAGCTCCAGGGGATGCAAAACAAATGCAAAATGGTTATCAGGCACTGCCTCGGTAAAGCTGATCTGATGCAGCGGCGCTGGCGGTGGTCCCGACGAGCAGGGCTGAGCATCAAGCAGATGCGCAAGTAATGTGCCCGTACGCCCCTCCTCCACCCATTGCAGTGTGCGAGCCAGCGCCTGGATAAACACTTCACACTCGGCTCGCCCGGCAATGAGGGGAGGCTCGACACGCATCACGTTCGCGCCGTTGAGGGTCGGTGCAACGCGTACACCTTCAACATTGAGCAAGTAGCTTGCGAGAATGGGAACAAGGCTTTCCTGCTCCCCCATGATGCCGGTGAAGCCGCCGTAGAATTGCGGATAGTGACTGCGATCAAGATCAAACTCGATGCCGATCAGGTAGCCCGCACCGCGTACTTCCTTGATGATCGAAGCGTGTCTTGCCGCCAGCTCGTTGAGCTGTTCCAGCAGGTAGCGTCCGTTATCTCGCACGCTGTCCAGCAGGTCTTGACGTTCGTCCAGTATATCCAGCACTTTCAGCCCGATGCGGCAGGCCAGTGTGTTGCCGCCGAACGTAGATGAATGCTTGTTCTGGAAGTCTTCGCTGTACGCGTTCTTGCTGAGCAGGCAGGCACCGATCGGCATGACCCCGCCGCCCAGGGCTTTCGCCAGCAGCAGGCAGTCCGCTTGCACCCCCGCACTGGCGAACATCTGCCCGGTGCGTCCCAGTCCGGTTTGAACCTCATCGATAATCAACAGGGTGCCGCTGCGATCACAGGCGGCCCTGATTTGCTGCAAGTACTCGGGCGGCGGCAGATTGATTCCACCCTCGCCCTGTACCGGTTCAATGATTACTGCAGCGTAGGCGTCAGGGTGGCGCTGTAATTGGTCTTCAAGGGCCTGAATGTCGCCATAGTCAACAAAATCAAAACCAGGCAACGGCGCTTGGAAACCTTCCTGATATTTATCCGAGCCTGTCGCTGAAAGCGCTCCGAGCGTCTTGCCATGGAAGCTCTGGTGGGTCGACAAAATGCGCTTGCGACCTGTCTTGATAAGGCAGGCTTTAAGTGCCGCCTCTACCGTTTCGGCGCCACTGTTTTGAAAGGTCACGCTTCGGTAATCGCCTGGCGCGATTGTTAATAGACGCTGTGCAAGCAACCCACTTGCCGCCAGGGAGGATGGCTGCACAAAGATCGGTTCCCGACTCAGTTGAAAGCTGGCCAGTTCGGCCAGCAATGCGTCCGGACTATGGCCGAATGGCAGCGCACCGTACGCACCGAGAAAATCCAGGTAAGCACGTCCTTGTGCGTCATAGAGGTAGCAGCCCTCCCCGCGGACAAACGTTTTGTCGAGCCCTACCCGACGAATCAATTCGCCGACCGCAGGATTCACATGCTGCTCAAATGGACTGATTTGCTGCCAAGGGCTCATGAAAGATTCTCTGTGCTGTAGGGTGACGAAACGGGCGATAGCCGACCCGCTGTCTGTCGATAAAGATCCGCCGCCACACCCTCGGCCACCATGATTCGTTCATGGGCTGGTCTCAAAGAGTGATAGGGCAATGCCGGAAAAAGATGATGCATGGCGTGATAGCGTTGGCTCAGGGGCTCAAGCAGTTCCAGCCAACTTCCCTGGCGATCATGGGTCGACGAATCGGCCAATTGCCATTGAAGTGATACCGGTTCGCCGCTGGAGGCATACCGATGCGCCAGGCATGTACGGAACATGTTGATGAACAACACACCATAAATGACGGCAAGGAACAGGCCGACACGCGACCACGGCAACATCTCTGAGCCTGCTGCAGCGATCAGCCCCCACGCATAAAGGCTGGTCGCTATCTCCAGCAGGTAGTTGTAGCCGCGTGCGCTACGAAAACGCGTCGCCGTGTTTCGGTAGGCGGCATGTAAGGTGACCGCACTGTATCGCTCGATGACCCGCCGACGCAGCCGCGCAATGCACCAAGAGGCCGGGCCAAGTACTGCAAAACGTACCAACAGCAATAGCGGCGTAAAAAGCGTACCGACCAATAAGGTGATCACACTGCGGCCAAACTGCTGCTCAAAGGGCAGGTACTCCGGATCCTGGCGAGTGCCGTAGCGCCCAAGGGTATGGTGGTCGATATGGCTCAAATACAAAAACGATGGCAACAGCAGTGGGATACCACACGCCAGGTTCCACATCAGGTTGAACCCGGGTACAGCGCGGCGCGGCATATGGCTCAGCTCATGAATGAACATGGCCGACCGGTAAAGCGTGAACACCGCCGTGCCATACCATAAAGGCCAAGTCACAGAACCGGCGCCTTCCAGCATGGACAGTGCGACCCAGAACAAGCCGATGCTCAATCCGAAGTCCAAGCGATAGCGCCATGCATGATGGCGTCGCAAGTCCTCGATCAATGGGCGCAACTCGTCCACGAAGGTACGCCCGTCCAGGTTTGCGACAGGCTTCACCGACGTTTCCAAATGACACCATCCAGATAGAAGTGATGCAGAACGATGATCAGCGGTACCAGCCCTACGGAAGGCATCTCCAGGCTGAGCACCAACAGACTGGCCAGCCCCAGCGTACTGAACCAGATCCACGGTTTAGCCCCCATCCGCTTGACCCAACCGTGTGCAACACCCAAGGCGCCTGTGACGGCTGGCTGGGTTTCAGTTCGGCGCAGTCCAGCCATTACGGTAGACGTGCACACCAAGTGGTATTGCAGCGCGTGGATGCTGGTACCGATCAAAATAAGCGCGTACAGATCGTTCACCAGCAGGTAAGCGGCGTTATACAGACCCAGCGAAACCGCCAGCATGACCAAGACGAACCGCGGCAAGGCTTCTTGATGACGCTGCTGTCGCCGCTCGGCAACCAGGAATTGAAGCGTCGTGGCTGCGAATACAGCGTATGCCAACCAAGCCCAGAACGGCGCGAGTGCCGGCGTTGGAATTGAGATGTTCGCAAACGGCAGCGTCTGCTCAAACAGTTCGTAGTTTCCAAAATGAAAACCACCGTGAGTGATGCGATAAATCAGCGGCGCAGCAAACCCGGCCAATACCATGTTGCGAATCGGCAAAGTGGAATGTTTATACCCGGCCTTCTTCGCATAAAGTGCCGCCACACCAAAATGCTGTTTACACACATGATAGGGCTGCCAATAAACCCAGATCGCCACAATCCAAGGTAAAGCATTCAGGCTGTAGAGGCCGACGCACAAGACAGTGATAACAACTAATCCCGCCCAGAATTGCACTTTGTGGCGCTGGTATTCCTGCGGCTCAGCGAACAATCGAACGTGCGTATGCAGTACATGGGGAATATCTAGGAACAGCGCAAATAACAACGCGCCCACCAGAAACGCCGGTCCCTGCATAATAGCCAGTAACAGCGCGACCGAAATCAATGGGCCTCCAACCAGAATAGCCAGCGTGTCGACCTTGGCACTGACGAACCACGGCATTTTTACAGACATATTAGTGGACATAGACGATCCCTTTATACCGCCGCGGAAAACGCGAGTGTGTTCGCACGCTCAAGTATCATCGCCAACTCCTGAAGCGTTGTCGTCGCATCAACTTGGTCGGCAGGCAAGCTCAGCGATAAACGACCTTTCAACTCGGAGAGCAGCGTTAGTTGCCCCATTGAGTCCAAGCCCAAGTCCAACAGCGTATCGTTAGCCTTTATCTCGGAACTGTTCAAATGAGCCGGTAGAATTCCCTGTATTGAAAGGCTTTTTATCGTCTGGCAAATAACATCAAACACAAGTGCTCCTTGCACGTATGCAATCCGTGCTGTTGTAAAAGATGATTAAGCGGAAACGCGGTCAGTAGTGACGGCAGCAGAACTCAAACGGTTACTCAAATACAGTCGACTTAATGCCTGACGCTGGATTTTCCCACTTGTGGTTTTAGGGAATTCCGAGCGGCGGATCAGCAGCACCTCATCCACCTGGACGCCGGCTTGGCGTACAACGATCTGCGCCACTTCGCGACGCAACTCCGCTGGATCCCGAGTGCCAAGAGCATTACTCGCCATGACCACTACAACGCATTCCTTTGAACGCTGAATGTCGATGCAGGAGAAGGCAGCGACAGAACCGGCAGCTAAATTGAAGGCACTTTCCAGCGCCCATTCAATAATGTGCGGATTGACGTTGACGCCTGCACGCGTAATCAAGTCCTTGCTGCGCCCGGTAATGAACACTTCATCGTTCAGCAGAAAGCCCAGATCACCCGTGTCATACCAATCTTTTGCTTCGGGTCGCACCGCATCCATTTTCAAGTAACGGCGAATGATACTGTCGCCCCTGATCTGCAGCCGGCCAAGCTGGCCCTGCGTCAAACAAATTTCGTGTTCATCTACGACTCGAAATTCGGTTTCACCGACTGCCGTGCCATTTCCTAGATAAGGTGCAGAGCCGGGAGTGCCAGGCGCTTGCTCTTTGAACAGCATTGAGCTGTGCAGGCTTTGAGTGTCCAACCAGCGAACGCGCATACCTTGTCCAGGCGCGTTGAGTGAAACCGCAACCACTGCTTCCGCCATACCGTACGCCGGTTGCAGTACACCCACTTGCAGGCCATGAACTGCGAAGGCAATTTCAAACTGACGGAGGTGGTCATAAAACACTGGCTCGGCACCCACCCAGGCATAGCGCCAATGGGACAAGTCCAGTTCACCTTCGCGCACGCGTCCGGCGAGGCGGCTGAGCAAGGCAAATGCAGAAGTTGGCGCTGGTGACAAGGTACCCTTGAAGCGAGAAAGTGCCTGCAGCCAAGACATGGGCTGTCGAGAAAACTCGTGAGTTGGCATCAGCACCAGATCGATAGAACACCACCAGGCCAGCGTCAATGCGGAAAGCCCCATGTCGTGGTGAAGCGGCAACCAACTGACCATCCGGTCGGTCGTGTCGACGTTTACACGCTCGGCAATTGCCTGACAATTGGAACTGAGCATCGACTGACTGATGCACACCGCTTTAGGCATTCCGGTACTGCCAGATGTGAACTGTAAAATCGCCAAGTCTTCAGGGCGGCTCAAGGCTGGCTCATCGACGTAATCGGCTATCGCGCTCATCTGCTTGAGCAACTCGTCATCCGTCAGGGCGACGTCTGACCATGAGCCCGGCAACTTCGTCGCTATCGTCCCGCTGGTCATTATCAACGCAGGTTCAATCAACTCCAGCATTGCGGCCAACCCGCTGCCATCACGCATTGTCGTATGAGTTAAATCGTGCGGCAGAAGCGCGATTGCCAATCTTTCGGCCCACGCGGCGAGCACCACGGTCAGCACCTCCATGCTCGAAGACATGCAGATCGCTACGACCTGCCCCGGTTCAAGGGCACGTTGGCGGAGTACCTGACGCACCTGATAAACCTTAGACTTGAGGTCCAACTGCGTCAGGCAAAAGGCAGAATCATGATCAAGAACCGTTGTGAGACGGTCCGGTGGGCACAACAGGAATTTTTCTATGAGGCACAGGCGGGCAGGTGCAACTAATCCATTAGTCATCGCGTTCAGTCCTTGAAACATCCTGCAAAGAATAAATATCGTCCAACAATCTGTCAATATGGCCCTTTGATATTAATCAGCCAATAAAACGACGAAAGCGCAGAGCTTGTAGCGAATTAAAATCATCATATTGATTTATATATATTTTTTATTTTTTCGGAATCTTCCGCGACATCAGTGGCGCAACCGGGAACATCAACGTCAATCAATAGAAGCCTGCACGTCACATACGGGGGTGCAAAAGCGGCAGTGTTCACCGGCGGCCAGATGGGTGCCGGTATCTACTACAGCCATGGAGACTCGTTTGGCGGCGGCTCGTACAACGAGGCGCTCACCGTAAATACGGACGACCAGTCCATGTACCTGAAAACCTTCGGCATGGCGTTCCACACTCGCCAAGACCAGAAGCTTTCTCAAGAAGGCGGTGCAGAGACGCTTTGGGGCCTTCTCATCGCACCGCTACAACGCAATCGGTAAATCATTGCTGGGTGCGAATTAGAAAGAACCCAGGGGGGGCACTTGGCCTTGACGCTGCCCCCTACGACAAAAAAGTAAGACTCACATAGAAGGTTCAGACCATGGAAGTAGTCCTGCTCGCCCACATCACATTTAACCGAATAGGCTCGGCCAGTGGCGGAGGCTTTCAAAGCCAACGCCAGGTCAAGTTTTCCGCAGAGCTACCAGACACCGACCAATCGGCCTTAAGGGAATTGGTGATCGAGATCGCCGAGGCAAATGGTGAAGCGGCGGGAGCCTTGAGAGAATTGAGGTACGAGCGAAACTACGGAGGGGAATTGGTACTCAACATCCAAGGCCCGAGCACCTCATACGGCACCGCTTATGCCTAACGTCGCATCATCCATGCGCTGAAAGCCAAAGGGCAGTACTTCAAGCCTCAGGCGGTAGAAGACAGAGACGTCACACCATATGTCTCATCTCGGAGGGCTAAGTAGTTCGCATATCGACTCATCGAACAACCAGGGATTTGCCGGATTCTGGTTGGTCATCCAGTATACGGAGGCGCACTGAATACCAGTCACGTCCACCCCGCCCCGCTTCAGAAATCGCCATTCGCGATCACTCGCACACCCGGTGCAAATGGGGGCAAAAGTGGGGGCATAACTTGATTTTTTTAGCTGAAAGCACCGTCCTAGAGCCAAGTCAAAATGTTCTTCGGCGACCCTGAGAGTCTCTAGGGGACGCCTGGCAGGCTGTTCAGCTGATCATTTCTGCCTTTTCACAGACCATTGAGCCCCATCCACTTCCAGTGGATTGCCACACCAGGGGCATATCCGAGGGTATGCATGGATAGTTTGAAAAGGATGCCCCCAATGGCCTGCCAAGTACTGCGTCGGATCCTAGACTGAGCAGAATAGAGGCCAAGGTAGCCGCAGCAGCATGCATGCGCCTGCGGAAAAGGGTACCGACGGCATCCAGCAAGCCAGGGCAGAACCGGCAATGAAGAATGTGAGAAGGAAGGAGAATTACATTTCGGGTACTTCGGCATGCCCATCCCCATGAACGCCCATCTTCACGTCGACTTTATAAACCCGGTAGTTTCAATTGCGACGTAAAAGCGTATTCGGCGCCACCCCAAACGCCTTGCGAAACGCATGGCTGAAATGCGAGAAGTCAGAAAACCCGAAGTCCAGCGCGGCCTGCGAGACACTGCGCACCTGGCCACGCTCGATCGCTTCCCGGCTGGCATTCAGCCGTTCTCTCCAGATCTCTGCCGCAGGGGTTTTCTGGTAGCGCGCAAAGGCACGCGTAACGGTGCGGGTAGACACATTGTGGGCTTGGGCGATGACCTCGATCGACAGGTCCGGCTCGGCCAGATGGCGTTGGATGTACTGCATGATGCGGCCGTAGAGGTCCAGCTCCTGGTGAACGGCCTTCAGGTCCTGAAGTTCCAGGCTGATCACCAGCAGGTCGAGCAACGCCTCTGAATAACGACTGGAGATGCCTTCATCCTGGAATGCAGCAGGCGTATTGGCCGCGTGGCGCAGCATTTCACGCAAGGGGATCACGCCAGGCCGTCGATCATCGAGGACCATCGCGGTGTAATCCGCAATACGCGGCATGCGTTCACTGAGCAGGGCTCGCGGGATGCGCACCAGGTGGTTTTCGGTACCACCGAGGCTGAATCGGAACGCTTGCGTTGCGTCATAAAGAAACAAATTACCGGTTGCCAGGCTGGCTTTCCTGCCGCCCTGTTCAATCTGGCCATGACCGTTTCGGGCAAACCCCAACCATAAATCGTCGGCCGGACCGCTGCGCAGATGCTGCTCGGAACGCTCCCAGTAATGCAGTGGCGATGACAGCGAACAGATGTCCAGAGCGCCTAACGCATTGACCGCGAGCGCGCCATCGAAACTGCTCTGGGACAGGGGTTTGCTGTCGGCCGCCAGGCAATGGCGACAGACCACTTCTTTCCAGTATTCAAAGCGACGGGGTGCGGCGACAGCGAGGGTCGAATACTGAGTACTTGGATTCATGACACTGACCTCGGTACAGCAATGCAGTAAGAGCTGGAAAAGGTGTTACCGGCTTTTCAGCGCTAGCAATTAACAGGCCAGGCGCCTTCACGGGCGCAGGTGAGTGATCGACACGCGTCTGTCACCGACATTGTCTCCCCTCGCCCGTATGCCGGGTGACGACCTCGCCCTACCCATTAAGAGGCACGGCCCCGTGTGTTTACAGCGGTGGTGCACCAACCTCGATCATGCCCGCGCGCGCCTGCTTACGCTGTCTTTTCCAACCAAACGGTTGTCTCGACGAACCAAGCGGCTGCTCGTCGTCACGCCTAATTTCCACCTCACAGCAACTCAACCCCCGCTGATGAGGCTCGCCATGCATCGACCCTGTTCACCCCCCTTGGCTGACACCTCCTGGCTCCTGCAGAGGCGCGACCTCGTGCCTGAAGAGTCGGCGTATTGGTTGATCGAGTGGGGGGCGATGAAGCTGCTGCACCGACGACAGGCCGCCAAGCGCGGCCAGCCGCCCAAGTACTGATGCCCAACCGTAGGCCTGAACCAAAATAACGAGGAGCTCAACATGGAATCTGCAATCGACACACATCTCAAATGCCCGCGCACCCTGTCTCGCCGCGTGCCCGATGAGTACCAGCCGCCCTTTGCAATGTGGGTGGCACGCGCCGACGAGCATTTGGAACAGGTGGTGATGGCTTACTTCGGCGTGCAGTATCGCGGCGAAGCGCAGCGCGCAGCCGCGCTGCAGGCGATGCGTCATATCGTCGAAAGTTTCAGCCTGGCCGATGGCCCGCAGACCCATGACTTGACCCACCACACCGACAACAGCGGCTTCGATAACCTGATTGTGGTCGGCTACTGGAAAGACCCGGCGGCTCACTGCCGCTGGCTGCGCTCGGCGCCGGTCAACGCCTGGTGGGCATCAGAGGACAGGCTCAACGACGGCCTTGGCTATTTTCGCGAGATCAGCGCACCACGCGCCGAGCAATTCGAGACGCTGTACGCCTTCCAGGACAACCTACCCGGTGTCGGCGCGGTCATGGATCGCATCAGCGGCGAAATCGAAGAGCATGGTTATTGGGGCTCGATGCGCGACCGCTTCCCCATCTCGCAGACGGACTGGATGAAGCCGACGAGCGAGCTGCAAGTGATCGCCGGTGACCCGGCCAAAGGTAGGCGCGTGGTGGTGCTGGGGCATGACAACCTCACGCTGATCCGTTCCGGCCAGGACTGGGCGGATGCCGAGGCTGAAGAGCGCTCGCTGTACCTCGACGAAATCCTGCCGACCTTGCAGGACGGCATGGACTTCCTGCGAGACAACGGCCAACCGCTGGGCTGCTACAGCAACCGGTTCGTGCGCAATATCGACCTGGACGGCAACTTTCTCGACGTCAGCTACAACATCGGTCACTGGCGCTCGGTGGAGAAACTCGAACGCTGGGCCGAATCCCACCCGACCCACCTGCGTATTTTCGTGACCTTCTTTCGCGTGGCCGCGGGCTTGAAGAAGTTGCGGCTGTACCACGAAGTATCGGTATCGGACGCCAAGAGCCAGATCTTCGAGTACATCAACTGCCACCCGCAGACCGGCATGTTGCGCGACGCGCAAGTATCGCCCGCCTGACGCCAGCCCTGACTCCACTTTTAGCCCTGCGCTTTGCCTGACTGGCGATAGCGGGGCTCTTTTTGCCCGCAAAAAGGATCCTCGACCATGAAACAGTTTCGTTACCTGTCGCTTGCAGCCCTCCTCCCCAGCCTTTGCGCCCACGCTGTCGAGGTAGCCCCTGGCGACTACGAGCAGTTACCCGCTGATGCAACGCTTGGCCTGCTCTACTACCAGCACTCCACCACGAAGAGTGCCTACGCCCAAGGCCACAAAATCAGTTCCGATTTCGACCTGACTTCCGACGTCGGCATTCTGCGACTGCTGCACGTCTACCAGCTGAGCGAGCGACTCACCGTCTCGCCACAACTCCTGTTGCCCTTCGGCCATGTCTCAAGCGGCGGTGACGCTTCCGCCTTGGGCAACACCAGTGGCGTGGGCGACCTCATTCTCACCGCGCCGCTCAAATACACGCTAAACGATGCCAAAGACGTCCTCGGCGCCACTGCTTACCTCTACGTGCCTAGCGGCAACTACGATAAGAACGACGCGCTCAACCTGGGCGAGAACCGCTGGAAGGTTGACCTCCAGGCGGCCTACATCAAGCACTTCTCGGAAAAGTGGGCCGTCGACCTCGTAGGCGATGCCATTTGGTATGGCGACAACAACGACTTCGGCGCCAACTCCGCCCGCAGGGAGCAGGACGTTTCCTACGAAACCCAGTTGATGGGCCGCTACATGCCTGACCCGACCACCGCGCTGGCCATTGGCTTTGGCCACAACTGGGGCGGTGAAACCCAGGTCGCGGGTGTCAACCAGGACGACAAGATGCAGACCACCAACTTTCGCGTCACCGCCACCAAGTTCGTCACCGCCAAGGACCAGCTTCAGCTGCAACTGGGCCGCGACCTGTCCGTGGAGAACGGGCCAAAGGAAAACTTTCGCATGAACCTGCGTTACGCACGGGTTTTCTGACCCCTGTCCGCCTGGATCAAACGGTTGTCCTCACCAGCCAAGCGTGTGCGCGAGAGCAGATCTAACGTGTACCCGTCAGCCGTAGCCAATGAGATTGTCCCCACTGAAACGGAGAAATCACACATGACCGACCAACAACCCGCCCTGGAACAACAGCCCTCCCTCTACACGCGACTCGGGGGCTACGACGTTATCTATCAGTTCGCCGGCGCCGTCTTGAGAAAAACAATGGGCCACCCTGCCATCGGGCACATCTGGGCCCATATGTCCGAATCAACGTTCCAGAAAGAACACATCAATTTTGTCGATTTCCTCTCTGAGCACTGGGGCGGAAGCGCCAAATACCGGGGGCGGGACATGGTCACCGCACATCGGGGCATGGGGCTTACCGAGGTGCACTGGCAAGCCGTGCTCGATTGTCTCGAGGAGTGCTACAACGACTACGACCTGGCGGCGAACCTGCGCAAAGAGGTCAATGACTTTCTCATCAAGTTCAAGCCGGCGGTGATAGGTAGCCCCTCCTATCGGGACGTCGTACTCGCCCACCCTGAAATGGACCCCGCCAAGGGCATGAAAAGCGTCGGCGTTATCTGGCCCAAACACGAGAAGTCATCTGCGCAAGACGCAACGCCTGAACCCCAGAAATAAGCCGTTTGGATCTTCAGGGCATACGCCCTGCTGCCGGGGTTCGCCCTGGCAGCTGAAGCTCACGGGACACACCCGTCCCTTTCAACCAAATGGCTGTCTTGCTCAACCAAGCGCCGTTCGATCACCAGAGATAGCTTAGTCACAGATCCCAGTCACGCGGACACCTTTGCAGGACCTCGCCGCGAGACATGTGCACAGACATTTGCCAGCCCACTTCAGGAAACAGGACGTCTCATGGCCATCATCCGCCCGACTGTCGAACAACTGCAGGACCTCGCCACCAGCCTGCACATACAGCTGACACGCGAACAAGCCAGCGAATATCTGGCGCTCATGCAATCCAGTTTCGATGCGTACGACCTGGTCGATGATCTGCCCGATTTCACACCGCTGGTGCGCTACGAGCGCAGCGCGGGCTATCGCCCCTCGCACACTGAAAACACGCTCAACGCCTGGTACTACAAGACGGAAGTGATGGGCGCCAGTTCAGGCACGCTGGCGGGCAAGACCGTCGCTCTCAAAGACAACATCGCCCTGGCCGGCGTCCCGATGATGAACGGCGCCGCGCCACTGGAGGGGTTTGTCCCTTCGTTCGACGCCACCGTGGTCACGCGTTTGCTCGATGCCGGCGCGACCATCCTCGGCAAAGCCACCTGCGAGCACTACTGCCTCTCGGGGGGCAGCCACACCTCTGACCCAGCCCCGGTGCACAACCCTCATCGTCACGGTTACGCCGCTGGCGGTTCCTCATCGGGCAGCGCTGCCCTGGTCGCCGCCGGCGAGGTGGACATCGCCGTAGGCGGCGACCAAGGTGGCTCCATCCGCATCCCGTCGGCTTTCTGCGGAACCTACGGAATGAAGCCAACCCATGGCCTGGTGCCCTACACCGGCATCATGGCGATTGAAGCGACCATCGATCACGTCGGCCCGATTACCGCCAACGTGCGCGACAACGCGTTGATGCTGCAGGCCATGGCCGGTTCCGATGGCCTCGACCCACGCCAGGCAGAGCCGCAGGTCGATGACTATGGCAGCTACCTGGGGCGGGGCGTGAGCGGGCTCAGAATCGGCGTCGTGCAGGAAGGGTTCGCGCTGGCCAATCAAGACCCACGCGTGGCGGACAAGGTGCGCGAGGCCATCGCCCATCTCGAGGCCTTGGGCGCGCAGGTCGAGCCGGTGTCCATTCCCGAACACAACCTGGCGGGATCGCTGTGGCACCCCATCGGCTGCGAAGGTCTGACCATGCAGATGATGCATGGCAACGGCGCCGGTTTTAACTGGAAAGGCCTGTACGACATCGGCCTGCTGGACAAACAAGCCGGCTGGCGCGAACAGGCCGACCAATTGTCCGCGTCTCTCAAGCTCTGCATGTTCGTCGGCCAATACGGCCTGACGCACTACCACGGGCGTTACTACGCCAAGGCCCAGAACCTGGCGCGCTTTGCCCGGCAAGGCTATGACAAGGCATTGCAGTCCTATGACCTGCTGGTGATGCCGACCACCCCCATCACGGCCCAACCGCACCCGCCAGCGCACTGCTCGATCACCGAATACGTGGCGCGTGCCCTGGAAATGATCGGCAACACCGCGCCTCAGGACATCACCGGACATCCCGCCATGTCGATTCCGTGCGGCTCGGTGGACGGCATGCCCGTCGGCTTGATGCTGATCGCCAGGCACTACGCTGAAGGCACGATCTACCAGGCGGCGGCGGCGTTCGAAGCCGCGGTGGACTGGCGCACGCTCTAAGTTTCAACCCTGCAAAACAATAAGAACGACCGGCACGTTTCAATCACTCCACAACCGCGTTGACTGATAGGAGATACCTCAATGAGTCCATCTACGCCCACTTCTGCGAGCACCTCGACACCCGGCGAAAGAGCCTGGGCATTGTTTCAAGTCCTCAAGAGCAAGGAGCTCATCCCACAGGGTTACGTCGAGCAGCTCACGCAATTGATGGAGCACGGCTGGAGCCCGGAAAACGGCGCCCGCGTGGTCGCCAAGGCCTGGGTCGATCCGCAGTTCCGGGCGCTGTTGCTCAAGGACGGCACCGCCGCCTGCGCCCAGTTTGGCTACACCGGCCCGCAGGGCGAATACATCGTCGCCCTGGAAGACACGCCCCAGCTGAAAAACGTGATTGTCTGCAGCCTGTGTTCATGCACCAACTGGCCTGTGCTCGGCCTGCCGCCGGAGTGGTACAAGGGCTTCGAGTTCCGCGCGCGCCTGGTCCGAGAGGGCCGCACCGTCCTGCGCGAGCTGGGCACCGAGCTGCCGAACGACATGGTGGTCAAGGTCTGGGACACCAGCGCCGAAAGCCGCTACCTGGTGCTGCCGGTACGGCCTGAAGGCACCGAGCACATGAGCGAGGAGCAGCTTCAGGCCCTAGTGACCAAAGACGTGCTGATTGGCGTCGCCCTGCCCCGCGTTGATTGAGACAAGCAACGCCCCATCGTTCAATTACCGGAGTTTCAATTATGGATGGTTTCCACGATCTCGGCGGTTTCCAAGGCTTTGGCAAAGTCCCTCACACCATCAATAGCCTGGACTATAAGAAGGTCTTCAAGCAGGACTGGGAGCACCTGGCCTACAGCTTGATGTTTATCGGTGTCGATCAGCTGAAGAAGTTCAGCGTGGACGAAGTGCGTCACGCTGTCGAACGCCTGGATGTTCGCCAACATGTCGGCACCCAATACTACGAACGCTATGTCATCGCGACCGCTACCCTGCTGGTCGAAACCGGCGTGCTCACCCAGGCCGAGCTGGACCAGGCGCTGGGTAGCCACTTCAAGCTGGCGAACCCGGCACATGCTGAAGGCCGTGCCGCGATCACCGGGCGAGCACCGTTTGAGGTCGGCGATCGGGTGGTGGTGCGCGACGAATATGTGGCGGGACATATCCGCATGCCGGCCTACGTACGCGGCAAGCAGGGCGTGGTGTTGCATCGCACCTCGGAAAAATGGCCTTTCCCGGATGCCATCGGTCACGGCGATACCAGCGCGGCGCATCAGCCGACCTACCACGTCGAGTTCCACAGCAAAGACCTGTGGGGCGACGCGGCAGATGAAGGTTTCGTGGTGGTCGACCTGTTCGAAAGCTACCTGGACCCGGCCGAGGGCCGTCCAGCGGTGAACGTGTGATGGACGGCGCCCAGGCGGGCCGACTGCCGGTGACCGTGCTTTCCGGCTTCCTCGGCGCCGGCAAGACCACCCTGCTCAACCACATCCTGCGCAATCGCGAGGGCCTGAGAGTCGCGGTCATCGTCAACGACATGAGCGAGATCAACATCGATGCCGCAGAGGTGCAGCGCGATGTATCGCTGCACCGTGGCCGCGATGAGTTGATCGAGATGAGCAATGGCTGTATCTGCTGCACGCTGCGCGCCGATCTGCTCGAACAGATCAGCGCGCTGGCGCGTCAACAGCGCTTCGACTACCTGCTTATCGAATCCACCGGGATCTCGGAGCCGATGCCGGTCGCGGAGACGTTCGCCTTCCTTGACGCCGAGGGCTTCAGCCTCAGCGAACTGGCGCGGCTCGATACCTTGGTGACGGTGGTCGACGGCAGCTGTTTTCAAGCATTGCTGGAGTCACCGGACAGCGTCGCCCGCGACGATGCCCAGGTAGACGCGCCCAGACGCCCGCTGGCGGACCTGCTGATTGAGCAGGTGGAGTACGCCAACGTGATCCTCGTCAACAAACTGGACCTGATCGACGAGCCGGCCTATCAGGCTGTGCGGGCGATCCTTGCGGGCCTCAACCCGACCGCACGGATCCTGCCGATGACCCAGGGCAACGTCAGGTTGGCCAGCATCCTCGATACCCGTCTGTTCGATCTACCCAGCCTTGCGGCAGCGCCGGGCTGGATGCGCAAGCTGGAGCCTGACAGCGCAACGGCGTCCGAGTCGGACACCTACGGTGTGACCTCCTGGGTGTACCGCGAGCGCGCACCGTTTCACCCCCAGCGCTTGCTCGACTTTCTCAAGCGCCCCTGGAGCAACGGGCGCCTGTTGCGCAGCAAAGGTTACTTCTGGCTTGCCAGCCGACACCTGGAAACCGGCTTGCTGGTGCACAGCGGCAAGCAATTCCAGTGGGACTATGTGGGGCATTGGTGGAGCTTCATAGCGCCGTCGCAATGGCCAAAGGACGAATACCGCTTGCAAGGCATCATGGCCAAGTGGGACGGCGTGGTCGGCGACTGTCGGCAGGAGCTGGTCTTTATCGGCCAGGACCTCGATACACAGGCGTTGCAGCGCGAACTCGACCATTGCCTGCTCAGCCCCGAGGAAATCGCCGCGGGCCCGGCGGCCTGGCCCGCCCTGCCGGGGGCGACGGCCTTTGACACCCGTGCCTTGTCGGCCAGCCCGACGGCTTCCATTTAACCGAGCTAGAGGTGTTTATGCTTTTTTTCAGCCGCACCGCCCGCTGGGTCTTGGCGCCGCTCGCCGACAGGTTGGAGCAACCTGACCAGGCCAGCGCGCCCGTGTCGTCGAATAATCCATTACTGCGCCGCCTGCTGACCGGCGTCGACCACCTGCTGCAGGAGCGGCAAACCCTGAAGGCCCAGGCACGTGCGCTGGCTGCGCAAGTCGCCCAATTGGAAGCACACCTGGCCGATCGTAACCAACAGACGCGCCAACATGAGGCGTACTGGGACCTGGTCAGCCAAGGCGCGGATGAACTGTTCTGGGCACTGGAACTGCAGGGCACCCCAGCCCCCGCGCCGACCTCTGCCATGCAGTGGGCGGGACCGACGTCGATCCAGGTCCAGGGGGTTGATCAACTGAGCCGATGGAGCGACCAGTTGCACCCGGCAGACCAGCCAGTGCATCTGGATGCGCTCACCCGGCATCTGGCCGATCGCAGTGGGCGCACGCCGTTTGCGTTGGACGTGCGCATGAAGCCTGTCGGCGACGGCGACTATCGCTGGTGCCGGGTCAGCGGTGTAGCGCGACGTGACGCACAAGGCATGGCACTGGCCATTGGCGGCAGCGTGCGTGATATCCACGAGCAGCACCAGCATCACGAGGCCCTTGAGTTGGCGGCCACCCGCTTCGATATATCTCGGGAGATGCTGCATGACGGGCTGTGGGATATCGAGGTGGTGGCCGGCGACCCGGCGAACCCGAAGAACACCATCTGGTGGTCGTCACAAATGCGCCGGCTGCTGGGCTGCAACACCGTCGAGGAGTTCCCCAACACCCTGGAAAGCTGGACCTCGCGCCTGCACCCCGAGGACAGCGCGCGGGCCATTGCGGCGTTTGTCGCCCATGTTGAAGACCGTAGCGGCAAGACCCCTTTCGACGTTGACTATCGCCTGAAACACCAGAACGGCACTTACCGCTGGTTTCGTGGCCGCGGGCAAACCCGCCGTGCGCAGGACGGCTCCCCGCAGCGGGTGGTCGGCGCGATCACCGATATCCACGCCCGCCATGAAGAAAGCACGATGCGCGAGGCGCAGGCACAACAGCATCGGGTGATGCAGGACACCCTCAACAAGCTCACGCAGATTGTCGCCACCATCCAGGGCATTGCCAGCCAGACCAACCTGCTGGCGTTGAACGCCGCCATCGAGGCGGCGCGCGCCGGCGATGCCGGGCGCGGGTTTGCGGTGGTCGCCGATGAAGTGCGCAAACTCGCCACCCGTACCAGCCAGGCAACCCAGCAAGCGGCCGAGATGATGCACAACTGATCAGATGAACATCCCACGCGGCAGGCGTGGACACACAACCTATTCCAACAATAACAATCGGGTGCGTTATGCGCGATTACACCTCAGCAGTGAACTCTTTCGACTTTCTACAATTGGCCGCCCGGGATTTGCACGGCGAGCTGAATGCCTTGAATGCCTGTATCGAATGTTGCGACCGGCACGCCGAGGGCGATGCCGTCGCGTTGTATTGCGAAACGCGGGATGACCGCGCCACGCGCCACACCTTCCGCGAACTACAGGACCACGCGGCGCGCTTCGGCAATTTCCTGCGCGAGCAAGGCGTCCAACCGGGAGATCGTGTCGCGGGCCTGATGCCGCGCACGGTTGAATTGTTGATCGCCATTCTGGGGACCTGGCGTATCGGCGCGGTCTACCAGCCGCTCTTTACCGCCTTCGGTCCCAGGGCCATTGAGCAGCGGTTGGGTTGCTCGAAGGCACGCTGGATCGTGACCGATGCCCTCAACCGCCCCAAGCTGGATGATGTCAGCGACTGCCCGCCCATCATCGTGGCCGACGGTGCCCCGGCGCATCCGAGCGATTACGACTTCTGGCGTACGCTGGATCAGTACCCGACGCAATGCACACCGCAATTGCTGGACGCCGGTGCACCGTTTTTGCTGATGTGCACCTCCGGAACCACGGGGCCGGCCAAGCCGCTGGAGGTGCCCTTGAGCGCCCTCCTGGCCTTCAAGGGCTACATGCGTGAAGCGATCGATCTGCGCGAAGACGACCGTTTCTGGAACCTGGCCGACCCGGGTTGGGCCTATGGCCTGTATTACGCGGTCACCGGCCCGTTGGCGTGCGGCCACGCCACGCTGTTCTATGACGGCGCTTTCTCGGTGGACACCACCTGCCGGATCATCAAAAAATACGCGATCAGCAACCTGGCCGGCTCGCCTACGGCCTATCGCTTGCTGATCGCGGCGGGCGCGGAGTTCGCCGGCGCGGCGCGAGGTCAGTTGCGTGTGGTCAGCAGCGCCGGCGAGCCGCTCAACCCACAAGTCATCCGTTGGTTTGCCGAACAAGCCGGCGTGGTCATCCATGATCATTACGGTCAGACCGAAATCGGCATGGTGCTGTGCAATCACCATGGGTTGCAGCACCCTGTTCGTGAGGGCTCGGCCGGTTACGCGATGCCGGGCCATCGAATTGTCGTGCTCGATCATCAGCACCGGGAACTGCCGGCCGGCCAGCCTGGCGTGTTGGCGGTGGACCGCGAGCGCTCGCCCCTGTGCTGGTTCAGTGGATACTTCGGCATGCCGACCCAGGCGTTTGTCGGCCGTTATTACTTGAGCGGCGATATCGTTGAGCTCAATGACGACGGCAGTATCAGCTTCGTCGGCCGCAACGACGACGTGATCACCACCTCGGGCTATCGCGTCGGGCCGTTTGATGTGGAGAGTGCTCTCATCGAACACCCGGCCGTGGTTGAGGCTGCCGTCATCGGCAAACCCGACCCGCAACGTACGGAGCTGATCATGGCGTTTATCGTGTTGAACCGTGAGTACCTGCCCAGCGCCGAGTTGGCTGAGGTGCTGCGCCTGCATGTCCGACAGCGCCTGGCCGCACATGCGTACCCCCGGGAAATCGAATTCGTCGAGCGACTGCCCAAGACCCCCAGCGGCAAGTTGCAGCGATTCATCCTGCGCAACCAGGAAATCGCCAAGCAGCAGGTACTCGCCACATGACCCGGCGGTGGAGGCTGGCGTGCTGAGCCGCTCGGAGTTCCAGCGCCGGGCGCTGGAGGTGTTCAAGGAGCGCAGTTTCAGCCCGGTCAGCATGCTTGAACTGGCGGCGCACGTTGGAATTAGCCCGAGAGCGATTTATCAACATGTACAGAGCAAAGAGGCAATGCTATTTGAATGGCTGATGGAGCTGTATCACGCGTTGTTGTCGCACGTTGACCTGATCAAAACGCGAAGATTGACGCCTGCGCAACGCGTGACAAAACTGATCGAAGGCCATCTCCAATTGCATGAACACATTACCGGGCACTTCAAGCTAGCGGTCATGGACGCCAATTGCCTGGGCGGCAAGATCTGAAATCCATCCGAATCCATCTTGGTCTCTGTCAGGAATCGCCACTCGCGATCGCTCGCAAACCTGATGCAACCGGGGGCAAAACTGGGGGCATATTTGAACTTTTTCTGCCTGAAAATATTGTTCTAGAGCCTAGTCAAAATTTTCTTCGGAAGCTCTGTCAACATGGAGCAGCTATGACTGACAGCTCTCGGCCCAGAGTGTGTAAAAACTCCAAAGCCAGCTCGGATGATTAAAAATCGCTCCCAAACGCGCATTGCCGCATCTGTCCGGCGCCAGTAGGATTCGGTCATCGCTGACATAAATGGATGTGTATATGGAAAGCATGCCGAGACTGGAAATTGAGCGCGTTGCGTATCAAGAGTTTTTAACTCTTTGGGAACGCGGAGCATTCGATAATCAGCGCTTAGGCCAAGCGTTCTATAACCATTTTCGGCTTCATCGTCTGAGCGACCTGAATCGCCTCGGGTTTCGTAGACACCTCTTTGCCTTAAACTGAGGCCAATTAGGAGGTGCCATGAGCAACCCACGTTATCCCGAAGAATTCAAAATCCAAGCGGTCAATCAAGTGGCCGAAAAGAA